>CAYFKR010000005.1:0-3000 GCA_964343835.1 uncultured Fibrobacteraceae bacterium | reverse complement strand
GTACGTGGCCTTCGGCCGCGGCGACGGGGCCTGGATCGCCGAGACCCAGCTCGCCCTGGCCATCGGCACCGCCGCCACCGACGACCCGACCGGCCCCGACACCTACGGCTACTTCGCCTACGACGACAGCGACATCGCCAGCGGCCAGGCCCCTGTCTTCGACTGGATCGCCCTGGACCCCGACCACGACGGCCCCGGCACCGACCTGGGCCTGACCGACGGCGGCTGGGAGCAGGACGACACCGCGACCATCGACCTGCCCTTCACGTTCCGCTACTACGGCGTGGACTACGACCGCATCTCCATCTGCTCCAACGGCTGGGCCGCCATGGGCGACTGCTCCATGGTGAACTACCGCAACTTCTCGATCCCGTCCAAGGGCAGTCCGCCGGCCATGATCGCCCCCTACTGGGACAACCTGAACCAGACGGGCACCCACCGCGTGTACACGTGGTACGACGCCGACAACCACCGCTTCGTGGTGCAGTGGTACCGCATGCCCAACCACTTCTCGGGCCTGGAGCAGGACTTCGAGATGATCCTGCTGGACCCGGCGTGGCACGGCACCGCCACCGGCGACGGCATGATCGTCTTCCAGTACCAGACCGTGAACAACACCGACACCCGCGACGGCTACGGCACCGTGGGCCTGCAGAACGCCGAGCGAACCGACGGCGTGCTGTGGACCTACTGGAACCAGTACGCCGCCGGCGCCGCGCCCCTGGCCTCGGGCCGGGCCATCCGGTTCGTGCCCCTGGGCCAGCCCCTGCTGCCGGTGGCCGACGTGACGCCTGCGTCGGTGGCCGCGAGCGTGGCGGTGGGCGGCTCGACGGTGGAGCACCTGCACATCGCCAACACCGGAGACGACGGCTCCAACATGCAGTACGTGATCGACGTGGTGGACCCCGCCACGATCCCCGCGGCCAAGCGCGACATCGCCGGCTCGGAGCTGACCATCGCCGAGGCCGACTACCTGCCCGGCAGCACCGTCGACCTGAGCGTGTCGGTGTCCTGCACCAGCCCCGACTGGGAATGGGTCGTGGACGTGGCCCTGACCGCGCCCGCCGGCGTGACCATCAACAGCGCCACCTCCCTGGTGGGCGGTTCACAGCCCCTGGGCTGGAACGGCGAGACCGGCGACTCCGCCACCACCACCTGGAACGGCGGCCACATCGACGACGGCCAGAAGGGCGACGCCACCCTGAACGTGACCTTCGCCCCCGAGCTCTTCGGCGACATCACCTTCCACTGGGTCCTCGACGGCGACAACTACGGCGGCCAGCCCCACCAGGTCAGCGGCGACATCACCCTGGCCATGCAGGGCCCGTCCATCGCCGTCCACGCCCCGGCCACAGGCGACGTCGCCGTGATCGGCACCGACGTGGAGGTGGCCTTCCAGGCCCTCAACGGCCCCACGGACGTGGACATCGACGTGCAGCGCGCCGACGGCGGACCGTGGACCTCCCTGGCCACGAACGTGCCCGTCGCCGGCGGCTCGTGGATGTGGACCGTGGCCGGCGAGCCCGGCCCCTACGCCCGCATCCGCGTGACCGACGCGGCCGACCCCGGCACCTCCGACACCAGCGGCGTGTTCGCCGTGGGCCGCCCGATGGACTGGGTCGCCCTGTCGACCTCGAGCGGCGGCGTGACCGCCGGCCAGACCGTCGACGTGGACGTGACCCTGGACGCGACCACCCTGGCCGAGGGCGTGCACGACGCCCTGATCGTGGTGGCCACCAACGGCGGCGCCCCGGTGTCGATCCCCGTGGCCCTCACCGTGACCGACGCCACCGGTGTGGGCGATGCCCCGCGGGCCACCGCCCTGCTGGGCAACCACCCCAACCCGTTCAACCCGTCCACGGTGATCTCCTTCGCCCTGGACTCACGGCAGGACGTGGAGCTGGCCGTGTACTCGTCGCGGGGACGGCTGGTGCGGACGCTGCTGGCGGGCGTGCAGGAGGCCGGCACCCACCACGTGGTATGGGACGGCCGCGACGGGACAGGACGGTCCGTGGCCTCGGGGGCGTACCTGTACAGGCTGCGCCACGCCGAGGGGGCGGTGTCAGGGAAGATGGTGCTCACCAAGTAGGTTGTGCCCCTGAAAATGTGTGTGGCCTGCCGCCTGCGAGGTGGGCCACATGCACTACTATGACAAGGGCTGGCATCCCCCCTTCTGCCCCAATCCCAACTGCAAGTACCACAATGGAATCCATGATTCCTGGCCTTGGCGCCGCCACGGTTTCTATAGGCGACGCCTTCACCCGAAGCGAGTCCAGCGGTTCACATGCCGTCATTGCGGCCGCTCCTTCAGCACCCAGACATTCTCGACCACCTACTGGCTCAAGCGCCCCGACGTGCTCAAGGCCTTGCTCCTGAAGGTCGTCGGCGGCATGTGTAATCGGCAGGCGGCACGTGACCTGGGCGTGAGCCCCACGACCGTCGATCGTCAGATCTCCAGGCTGGGAAGGCATTGCCTCCTGTTCCATCGGTCGATGATGGAAGGAGTGGGTCCGCCCAAGACCATCGCCATCGACGGGTTTGAGTCTTTCGAGCTCAGCCAGTACCACCCGTTTCACTTCCATCTGGCCGTCGAGCCTGACACCAGCTTCTTCAACCACTTCACAGACAGCGAGTTGAGGCGCAAGGGGCGGATGACAGATGTCCAGAAGCAGCAGCGAGCCAAGCTCGAGCGGAAGTTCGGAAGACCGGACCCGAAGGCTGTCGAGAAGGATGTCGGGGAGCTGATGCAGACAGTCATCGGGCAGGCAGATCGGATCACAGTTCTAAGTGATCAGCACCAAACGTATCCCCGGGTATTGAAACGCATGGTCTGTCGGGTCAAGCATCGGACCGTCTCATCCAAGAACCATCGCGATCGAAACAACCTGCTGTGGGAGATCAACCGGCTGGATCGGATGATCAGGCACAGCCAGGCCGGCCATGTTCGGGAGACATTGGCTTGGCCAAAGCGGCGCCAGCGGGCATCGGAGCGTTTGGGGG
>CAYFKR010000004.1:222676-230393 GCA_964343835.1 uncultured Fibrobacteraceae bacterium | reverse complement strand
CTGTTCATCTCGATGCGGAAGCCGCGGTTGACCTGGACGTCGCCGTTGTCGTCGAGCCAGGGCACACGGAACATGATCACGCGCTCGGGCTCCACGATCCGCTCGAGGATCTTGCCCTTGCGGTACTCGGGGCGCTTGTCCAGCACCGGCCACAACGAGGTGACGACCTCGTCCACGGCCTGGTGGAACTCGGCCTGCTCCGGGTTCTTCGCGACGACCTGATCCATGAAGGCCTTGATCTCCGACATGTCCATTCTCCCGTCTAGGGTCCAGGTCCAAACGGCCCGGATCGGGCCGTATTGTCATTCTGCGTTCAAATCTAGGAAACGAAGGGGGCGGCGCAAGGAAAATCGCCGCCTCGTTAACAACCTCTAATTCACTATGGATACGTCAGTTACGAAGATACAAGACTTCCATGGTGTTATTTCGTTGTCACCCCACTCCCGCGGAGTCACGAATTCCCTGCTCCCCGCAGGACGACTCCGCGGCTGCTGCGGCCGTCGATGAGGATGTCCAGGGGCTCGTCCAGGGTCACGCGCCGGAGGTATCGACCCTGTTCCACGACGGGTTGCGCCTCCAGCCAGTCCCAGTCCAGACGCCCGCCGCCGCTGGACGAATTGACGGTGAGGTAGCCCACCTGGAACGACGTCAGGTTCTGGAAGAAGTGGGAGCCCTGGCTCGGCGTCACCTTGAAGTCGTCCAGGTCCGATTCGACGATCACACGGGCGCCGCTGATGTCGGCCCACGTCACCGGAATGCCGAGCCAGCGGTCCGACGATCCCCAGCGTCCCGGCCCCATCAGCACGTAGGGCACCTCCGCCTGGCGCATGCGGAGATTGAACTCCCCCACCTCGGCGGCGATGGCCGGGGTGTCGCCCCGGTCCCAGGTGTCGCGGGGCACGAAGACCACATCGCGGATCCCGTCGTAGTGCCCGTTGCCCAGGGCCACCTCGGTGGCCACGACGGCGCGCTCGTCGGCCAGCAGCTCGGGCCCGACATCGGGCGACGTGAGCTCCGCGAGCAGGGGGCGGATCTGGAGCAGGCCGAACTCGTGGGGCTGGTCGCCCTCGTTGAGGGTCACGGCGAACTCCATCTCCACGGCGCAGCTCAGGCAGCGGCTGCCCAGGTCCAGCAGGAAGTCCAGCATCTCCGCAAGGGGGAAGAGGCCCGACTTGAGGACGTGGGCGAAGGTGACGAGGCGGGCACCGGGCCGGCCGATGCCGTCGTAGACGGTGTCGTTCTCCGGGGAGTAGGTGGAGCCCACGGCGTCGAGCGTGCCGTGGCGCTCGGCGTCCTCGAGGTCCAGCCACACGAAGTTGCCTTCCTCGTCCGCCACCGGGTAGCGGTCGGGGTCGCCGGTGTCGATGGCCTGGAAGCGGCGCTGGGAGTTGCGGAGCGTATCTTCCACCGTGCCGAACTGCATGATGTGCCGGGGCTTGCGCGGCGAGAAGCGCAGGCTCTGTCCGCCGCCCACCACCACGCGGCCGAGGCCGAGGGCCACCAGCGCCACGCCGTCCTCGGGCTGGAGCTGCTCCGACGGGTAGTGGTTGGTGGAGTGGGCCACGCCCGCGAAGTCGGAGTAGACGTAGTGGTCGTGCCGGCGGCCCACGACCTGCTGGATGATCACGCCCATCTTCTCCTCCTCCACCCGGTTGTCCGTGGCGGCGAGGTAGGCCTTGGCCCCCTCGTAGTAGGTGGAGGCGTAGACCAGCTTGACGGCGTCGCAGAGCTGGTCCAGGCGCATGGCCAGGTCGTCGTGGTTGTTGGCGATCATGTACGTGCGGTAGACGCCGGCGAAGGGCTGGTGCTGGGCGTCCTCCAGGAGGCTCGACGAGCGGACGGCCAGGGGGTAGTTCACCGAGGACAGGAAGATGCGCAGGGCATCGTAGATGGACGGCGGCAGCTTGGCGTCCAGGAAGGCGCGGGCGATCTCGTCGTCCGATTCGCACTCCAGGGCGAATTCGCGCAGGCCGTTCGAGTCCAGGAACTCGTCGAAGACGTCGGTGGCGACCACCGCGGTGGGCGGCACCGCCAGGTTCACGCCGGGAAAGCGGGAACGCAGGTCGTAGCGGTTGATCACGTGGTTCATGAACGCCAGTCCGCGGGCCTTGCCGCCCATGGAGCCGGTGCCGATGCGCGTGTAGTTGGCGTGGTCGTCCCAGGTGTGGCGGGAGAAGTCGGCCACGATGCCCTTCTGGGAGTCGGCGCGGGAACGCGTGAGCGTGTCCACGAGGTAGGTGCGCAGGTCCTCGATGTCCACGAACTGCGAGGTCTTCATGGGCTTCAGCGTGTTGGCCAGGGCGAACCGGGTCCGGGCGCGGAGCCAGTTGGAGAAGTGGTCGTGGTCGGCATGGAAGAGGATCGACGAGGCCGGCACCCGGGAGATCTCGCGGATCAGCGAGCGGGTGTTGTGGGCGCGCCCCACCTCGGTGCCGTCGGGCAGGCGGAACACGAAGTCGCCGAACCCGAAGTGGTCGCGCATGAAACGGCCCAGCTTCTTCAGCAGGTCGGGCGAGTTCTTGTCCAGGAAGGTGGCGCCGATGCGCTCCGCCTCCCCCCTGTTCACCTGCTCGGACGACTGGAGGGCCGCCGGCATGGTGGAGTCGTCGGCGCGGAGACGCTCGATGAAGCGGATGCCCGCGTCCGGCCCGATGCGGCCGCCCATGGGGAAACGGGCGTCGCTCACGGCGCCGATCACGTAGGGCCGGTAGAGCTCGTAGTCCTCCATGGCGGACTCGTAGTCGGTGGCGAAGAGGATCTTGGGGCGCGCGCGCATGCGCAGGAGCTTCTGGGCCAGGTTCACGCTGTCGGCCATGAGGTCGTGGGTCTGGCGCATGACCTCCAGGTAGATCAGCGGCAGGTACGCCGAATAGAAGCGGACCGAGTCCTCCACCAGCAGGATCACCCGGACGTCGCCGTGGCGGGTGTCGTCGTCCACGTTCCAGCGGTCCTCGACGATCTTGACGATGGCCAGCAGCAGCTTCACGTCGCCGGTCCAGATGAAGACCTGGTCCACGACGCGATCCGCCGCGTGGGCGATGGCCTCCAGCTCCCGCACGTTGTAGCCCAGCACGACGACGGGCAGCAACCCGTTGACCTCCTTGGCCCGGCGGGCGAACTCGTCGGCGGTCATGTCGCCGATGCGGGTCATGGTGATGACCAGGTCGAACTGGTCGCTGCCGAGGAGGTCGAGGGCCTCGCCGCCGGTGGTGGCGCGGACGATGCGAGGCGCGGCGCTCAGGTTCAGCTCGCGGAACTCCGAGAGCATGATCTCGGTGAGGCGGCCGCCCTCCTCCAGGGTGAAGGCGTCGTAGAGGCTGGCCACCAGCAGCACGGTGCGCACGCGGTACTTGATGAGCTGCTCGAAGCCCGAGTACTGCTCGCGCTCCATGTCGTGGAGCTGGTGCCAGATGTCGTCGAGGGTGCGCGTGTCGGTGCCGTCCATGGTCTCCTCCTCGGCGGGAGTGTCGCACGGGAACCCGGCGGGGGCCAACGGAAAGGGGCCGGCTCCACGAGGAACCGACCCCTGTCTTCCTTACCGCAGGCGCTAGGGCTTGAACTCGACGCCCTGGGCCAGGTGGACCTCGCCACCCCAGTTGATGGTGTTGGTCTGCCGACGCATGTACGCCTTCCAGCAGTCGGAACCGGACTCGCGGCCGCCGCCGGTCTCCTTCTCGCCGCCGAAGGCACCGCCGATCTCGGCGCCCGAGGTGCCGATGTTCACGTTGGCGATGCCGCAGTCCGAACCCGCGTACGAGTAGAACTTCTCGGCCTCGGCCACGCTGTCGGTGTAGATGGCCGACGACAGGCCCTGGGGCACGTCGTTGTGCATCCTGATGGCCTGGTCGATGGTCGAGTACTTCATCACGTACAGGATCGGGGCGAACGTCTCGGTCTGGACGATCTTCGACTTGTTGGCGATCTCGATGATCGTGGGCTGCACGAACGTCCGGGCACAGCCCTTCTTGCGCAGCACCTTGCCGCCGTAGATCACCTTGCCGCCCTGCTCCACGGCCGCCTTGACGGCGTCCTCGTAGTCCTTCACGGCACCCTCGTCGATCAGGGGGCCCATGAGGGTCTTCGGGTTCAGGGGATCGCCGATCTTCACCTTCTCGTAGTTGGCCACGAGCTTCTTCACGAACGTGTCGAAGATGCTCTTGTGGATGATCAGGCGGCGGGTCGACGTGCAGCGCTGGCCGGCGGTGCCCACGGCGCCGAAGAAGGCGCTGGCGAGGGCGCCGGTCATGTCGCACTTGTCCGAGATGACCAGGGCGTTGTTGCCACCCAGCTCGAGGATCGTCTTGCCCAGGCGGCCGCCCACGACGGCGCCGATCCGGATGCCCATGCGGGTCGAGCCGGTGGCCGAGATCAGGGGCAGGCGGTGGTCGTTGATCATCTTCTCGCCGATCACCGAACCGCGGCCGATGATCACGCAGCTCACGCCGTGCTGCACGCCGTTCCGGGCGAACACCTCGTTGGCGATGTTCTGGCAGGCGATGGCCGTCAGGGGCGTCTTGGACGAGGGCTTCCACACGCCGGTGTCGCCGCAGACCCAGGCCAGGGCCATGTTCCAGGCCCACACGGCCACGGGGAAGTTGAAGGCGGTGATCACGCCGACGGGCCCCAGGGGATGCCACTGCTCCATCATGCGGTGCATGGGGCGCTCGCTCTGCAGGGTCGGGCCGCTCAGGTTGCGGCTCTGGCCCACGGCGAAGTCGCAGATGTCGATCATCTCCTGGACCTCGCCCAGGCCCTCGGTGAGGATCTTGCCCATCTCCAGGCTGACCAGGGCGCCCAGGTCGTCCTTCTTGGCGCGCAGGGCCTCGCCGATCTGGCGCACGATCTCGCCGCGCTTGGGCGCGGGCATGGTCCGCCACTCGGCGAAGGCCTTGGTGGTGGACTTCATGAGCTCGGCGTAGTCCTTGGCCGAGGCCTGCTCCACGCGGGCGAGGACCTCGCCGGTGGTGGGGTTGCGCGACTCGAGGTAGTCGCCGCTGTTCGCGAACCACTCGCCTCCGGTGCTGGCGCCCTTCATGGTCTTGCTGAGTCCCAGCGAGCGGAACAGCCTGTTCATCTCCTGCTTGGTCATCGGTCCAGTCCCTCCGGTTACGCGGGTTCGATCGACTCGGTCTCTTCCTCACAGACGATGCCCAGGGACTCGAGCTCCCGGAGCACGGGTTCGTAGATGTCCCGGGTGACGGGGCGCACGACGCCGACGCGGTCGACGGCCCCCTCCAGGATCATGCGGGAGGCGATGGCCAGGGGCAGCGACACGGTGCGCGCCATGGCCGAATCCCCGTCCGGGATCCCGAAGTCCACGAGACGGGAGGTGAGCTGTTCGCGGTGCCCGTCCGGGTACGCCGCGACGAATTCGTGCTTCATCACCAGCATGTCGCGCTCGCCGGGCCGGAACGCGAGCTTCTCCAGCATGCGCCCGCCGAGCACGTCCAGGGGCGCCATTGGGCCCTCCCCCGCAGGCGCCTCGTCGAACATGCCCAGCCAGCCCAGGTTGGCCACGGGCAGACTGTCGGAGCAGAGGCCCAGATGGCCGGCCGCGGCCTCGGCGGGGTCCGTGCCGTCGGCGGCGCCGCACAGGGAGCGCACCAGATCGGCGCGGGTCATGCCGCCCACGTCCACCGGGTCCAGCGACAGCAGGCCGAGCAGGCCGTACTGGTGGAGGCTGTCGCACCAGCCCACGTTGCGCAGGGTGCCGCGGAACATGGTGCGCACGCCCTCGAGGCCGTAGGTCGGGATGTACGACAGCGAGTCGCGGTTCGGGTAGGCCTCGAAATCGCCGGCCCCCTCCACCGCGAGCATGTGCATGTCGCGGAACAGGCGCGCGCCGGGCGTGCACACGTGCATGCCGTGCTGCAGGTACTCGGCGTCGTTGCGGCTGGCCATCAGGACGCCGCGGGGGGCCCAGGAGAACTTGTAGCCGAAGGGGTTGTCGTTGCACTCGGGGGCGGGCAGGCCGCCGCAGTAGGAGCGGTACGAGAGGATCGAGCCGCCCCGATCCTTGACGCCGTCGATCACCCGCATGGAGCTCATGATGTCGATGCCGGGATCCACGCCGATCTCGTTGAGCAGGCACAGCCCCTTGTCGCGGGCCTCGGCGTCGAGGGCCTCCATCTCGGGCGAAACGTACGAGGCGGTGGTCATGGGGCGCCCGGCGTCCAGGCACGCCCGCGCCACCACCGGATGGAACGGCGGCGGCACGAGGCTGACGGTCAGGTCGTGGGCGGCGACGACCTCGCCGAGGCCGGCCGCGTCGGACAGGTCCATGGCCACGGCGCTGCCGTTGGGATGATCGGCGATCATCTCCGCGGCGCGCTGCACGTCGAGATCCGCCTGGGTCACGGCGCAGCCGCTGTCCAGGAGGTAGCGCACGAGGGGGCGGGCCACCATGCCGGCGCCCAGCACGAGCACGCGCTTCATCTCAGGCCTCCTCGGCGGCCGCCAGGGCCGCAGACAGGTAGGCGTAGTCCGGCGCCAGTTCGCCCGCGTGGGCGATGACCGCCGTCTTCAGGTGGGGCGGCAGATCCAGGTCCGCGAACGGGGCGGTCCAGTCGCAGTCGCCCAGGGGCGCGACCATGTCCTTGAGCACCTCACTGAAATGCTCCGACGACTCCCGCGGCAGTTCGCAGGGCAGGTTGTCCACGGCCATGATCGTGATGCCGCGTCCCTCCACCCCGTCGCGGACCGTGCCGTCCACGGGGTCCACCGTGAAGCAGGGGGCGTCCGGGTAGGTGGCCTTCACGCTCAGTTCGATGCTGCCCTCGATGTCGATGCTGATGTCCCCGACCACCTGCAGCCTCGGCTCGGCGCCGTCGGCGAAGGCGGCCTCAGCCCACGCGCGGGAGGTGCTGGCCCGGCTCGAGCCCCTGCTCGACGAGCCGTCGGCGAAGGCGGCCTCCGCCCACGCGCGGGTCACCAGACGCGGGTAGTCCTCGGTCCAGAAGATGGTGTTGACCAGCATGTCCAGGTGGGGCAGGTGGTCGGCGAAGCGGCCCTCGTAGCGGCCCGGGTTCGCAAAGTAGTCCTGGAGCTCGAAGGCGTGGTCGCCGGCGGGGCGGACCATGTCCACTTCGCCGAACACGACCTTGGCCAGGGGCGCCTCGCCGGCGACCTCCGCGGCGCGGGGCAGGTCGTCCACCGACACCTCCGTGACGGGGAGCCAGTCCAGCACCTCCTGGGCGCCGCGGCTCACGTTGCCGTAGCCCGAGACGCCGATCACCAGCGGCTCGCCGGCGTGCTCCGCCTTCAGGCGTTCGCCGATGTCGGTGAGGTGAACGCGGGCGGCGTCGAGGTCGCCGTACTCGTAGGCGGGCTTCACGTCGGCGAGGGCCGTCTCCCTGCCGCGCGACCGCAGGCGCAGGCCCAGGGCCCGCAGCGACTCGATCATGCCCGCGTAGCCGGCGTGGATGCTGAAGAAGATGAGGCGGCGACCGTCGGCGTCCACGATGCGCTCGTAGTCCAGCAGGGTGCAGCCCAGGTCCAGCAGCCGGCGCAGCATGGGCATGTTGTAGGGCTGACCCTTGATGGTGTGGCTGAAGAAGAGGTAGGCGCCCCCGGGGCGGAACAGCTCCGAGGGGATCTCCTTGACCGCGATCAGCACGTCCGCGTCGAGGGCGGCGTCGCTCACCTCGAGGCCCGCGGCGCGGTACTCGTCGTCGGTGAACACGCGCGTCGGCGAGGGCTGGACGAGGATGCGGTGGCC
>CAYFKR010000004.1:208773-222666 GCA_964343835.1 uncultured Fibrobacteraceae bacterium | reverse complement strand
ACCGGCGGCCTGGACGGCTGCGGCGTGGTCGGGCGTCAGGGGAACGCGGCGTTCCCACCTGTTCTTGTCCTCGAGACGGATGCCGATGGTGGCCAAGATCGCCTCCCCTTGAGCGTGTAAAGGAGGGTGCGCCGGACACGTCCCGCGCGACAGACGCCTAAGCTAGACGGGCCCCGCGGGGGAGTCAAGAACCGCTCCCCGCGGGGCCCGTCCGGATCGGCCGCCGGCGATCAGCCGCGGGTCATCACCGCGTAGACCACGGGCAGCAGGATGCCCAGCGCCATGAGCACGCCGCCACGTCCGGCGAGGCCCTTGCGCCCCTTCACCAGGAAGATGCCCGTGAGCGCGAGAACGATCAGCACGCCGGCGAACGCGTCGGCGATGCCGGTCCACGGGGCCTTGCCCGTGTTCAGGTGCATGAAGTTCATCTCCCACAGCAGGGGACGCCTCTCGTGCCGCACGCGCGTGACCTGGCCGGTGGGGAGGTGCACGTCCACGACGCCGTCGTCGGTGAAGACCTGCAGCACCTCTTCCGAGTCGCGCCAGGTGTTCTTCACCGGTTCGGTCAGGGCGAGCCGCTCCAGCACCACCGGCGCGATCTCGGTGGTGGGGCCGAGCCCCGGAGCCTCGATGCTCCAGGACTCGACGTCCGTGCTGTGGTTCGGATCCCAGTGGTGCACGTGGTTCACCGCGATGCCGCTGATCGCATAGACGAGCGTCAGGCCCACGGCGAAGAAGCCGAGCTCACGATGGAGCCATCGGCAGACTTTGCGGAACGTTCCCACTCCCTACTTCTCCACCACGACGGCGCCGACGCCGCTCACCTGGTAGGTCGTCAGGCAGGCCACGGGCTCCTCGCCGTCCTTGGTGCGGTCGCACATCTTCTCCAGGGCGCTCGGCCGGTTCGCGGTGAACACGCCCTCGGCGCGCACGGTCTCGCCCATGATCTCCTTGGGGAAGACGATCACGCCGTCCTCCACCTTGATGCGGATCGTCTCGCCCTCGGTGTCGGAGGCCAGCTCGAGCCAGCAGCCGCGGTGCGCACAGACGCTGACGGCGGTGCCCTCCACGCGGACGGTCTTGCCGACGAAGGCGTCGGGATCGGCCATGATGGCGCTGACCTTGGTGACGTCGCCCTCGCTCACGCCCTTGCCGTAGGTCTTGTCCATGGCGACGGCGGCGCCGGCCAGGAGCAGGGTCAGGGCCAGAACGGCGATGGTGATCTTGCGCATGTCGTGTTCCCTCCGGGATCTCGGTCCGTTGTTGCGATGATCCGCAAAGATGGCACCCCGGAAAGGCCCACGCAAGACGTGGGATTCGGGTCAGGCCAGGGCGAAGCGCAGACCGTCGGGCAGGCCCTGCCGCCAGTTCGCCCAGTTGTGCCCCATGTTGCGGTCGAGGGTGCGGTGCTCCGTGCCGAGGGCAGCGAGGGCCCCCTCCAGGCGCCGGTGGGCCCCGATGAGCCACTCCAGCGTGCCGCACTCCAGCATCCAACGCACGTCCGCACCGGCTCCTGCGCGGAATCTGGAGAGCAGCCACTCGGAGCCGGCGAAGGGGTCCGGCGGATCGTCCTGCGGGGCGATGAGGAAGGCCCCGGACTGGGCGATCACCGTGTCGAAGACGCCGGGCTCGGCCAGCGCCAGGTCCGCGCAGGCCAGGGCGCCGAGGCTGGCGCCCCAGAGCACGCGGCGCCCGTCGCAGGGCAGGCGCTCCTCCACGGCCGGCAGGACCTCCTGCGTCATGAACCGGCGAAAGTCGTCGCGGAACACGTACTCGCGGGTACGCTCGGAGGGCTGGACGAAGACGTAGTGGGCGGGCGGCAGCTCGCCGCGGTCGGTGAGGTCGTCGACCAGGGGTCCGACCCTCCCCCAGTGCCAGAACGCCTTGCCGTCCTGGAAGTAGACCACGGGGCGGGCGCCGACGACGTCCGGCGCCGGCGTGTACAGGAAGAGACGGCGGCTGCCGGACGGGTCGTCCAGGAACCGCGACGCCAGGCGCAGGACCGTGAGGCGCTGCGCGGCCCGAGCCGCGGCGGGCGGAACGTCGGCGTGGATGCGGAAGCGCGGACCCGCGACGGCGCGGGCTCGCGGCCACCAGGGGTTGTCGGCGGGCTCGTCGGTGGCGACCTCCAGCATCTCGCCGTCGGCGTCGAGCCAGGCGTACTCGAGGCGGGCGTCGTCTGGCAGGTCGAACGGCGCCACCTCGGCGACGGGCAGCGGATTCCGCTTCCAGTCGTGCAGGTCGCTCAGCAGGCTCACGGCCCCGGGCGGAGCCTCCAGACGCACTTCCATCGTCGTCACCGTTCGTGTATCGTGGCCCCATGAGCCGCGAGAACGTCTACGATCCCGCTCCCCCGGAGCTCCTGGAATGCCGGCGCTGCCGACGCCTCGTGCACTGGCGCGAGACGGTGGCCCGCGAGAAGCGGCGCGCCTATCTCGACTGGGACTACTGGGGCAAGCCCGTCCCGGGATTCGGCGACCCGGAAGCCCGGATCCTCATCCTGGGCCTGGCTCCCGGCGCCCACGGCGCCAACCGCACCGGGCGCATGTTCACGGGCGACGCCAGCGGCGCCTTCCTCTTCCCCGCCCTCTTCCGCTGCGGCTTCACGGATCGCGAGACCACCGAGCGCCGCGACGACGGACTGGTGGTGAAGGACATCTTCGTGACCTCGGCGCTGCGCTGCGTCCCTCCCCAGAACATCCCCACCCGCGAGGAGACCGTCGCCTGCCGACCGTGGCTGGAGCGGGAGGTGGACGGCCTGCGTAACCTGCGCGTGGTCATCGGCATGGGCAAGGTGGGCCACGACGCCTACCTCGACATGCTCCGGGCCCGCGGCCACATGGTCGTGAAGAACCGCCATCCCTTCGGCCACGCTAACGAGTCGGAGATGCCCGACGGCACCATCCTGCTCGACACCTACCACGTGAGCCTCCGCAACACCAACTCGGGGAAGCTCACGGCGGACATGCTCGACGGCGTGCTGATGCGCGCCCGGGCCCTCGCCTGCATCGACTGAATCAGAGCAGGTCGTGCCAGACGCGCTGCACGCGGTCGAAGACGCTGGCCCAGGCGAACCGGCCCACGGCCGTGGTGAACGTCGCGCCGGCGGTGTCCACCGGGGGCTCGGCCAGGGAGGCATCGAGGGCTTCGGCCAGTGCGGCCGTGAATGCGGGCAGGTCGGGCTCGTGGGGCACGTCCACCGTCTCCATCCGCGGCAGCGGGATCATCGAGAGCATCTCGCCCAGGGACGGCGCCAGGCGGTCCACCACGCCGGGCAGCCGCGTCGAGACCAGGCGGCAACCGCAGGCCAGGGCTTCCACCAGGACCAGGGGAACGCCCTCGTAGAACGACGGCAGGACGCAGACAGCGCTGCCGCGCAGCACTTCGGCCAGTTCGAGCTGGCTGAGCTGGCCGTGGAGCACGATCCCGCCGTCCATGGCCTCCATGCGTCGTTTCAGGGACTCGGCCTCGTCTCCCGCACCCGATCCCGCCACGTGGAGCTCCAGGCCGGGTCGGCGACGCCGGAGGATCTCCACGGCGTCGAGCAGCCAGGGCAGCCCCTTGGCGGAGCTTAGCTTCCCCACGTAGGCCACGCGCTCTCCCCGCTCCGCCTCGGCGCCGCGGGCGTGGAACACGTCCTCGCGATAGCCGGCGCCTACCACGTGGATGCGGTCGTCGGACACGCCGAGGATGCGCTTCAGCTCCGAGGCATGGCCGGCGTGGAGGGCGCAGAAGGCGTCGTTGCGACGGCAGCCGTCGCGGACCTCGGCGGCCAGGTGGGGACAGAGGTTCATCTGGCGGAAGCCGGTGGCGTGGCAATGGGTCACCACCGGGACGTCCGGGGCCACGTCCTTCAGCATCGCGCCGACCAGCCACACGTGGTGGGCGTGGATCACGTCGGGACGCACGTCCGCGATCACCGACTCCAGGTGCGCCCGCCAGGCGCCCCGGTAGGCCTCGAGGCCGGCCTCGTCCAGGTCGGAGAAGCGCGTGCTGTTGTAGGGCATGACGTCGCTCATGCCGGGCACGTCGAACGGCAGGGCGCCATCGCCGAAGCGCAGGGGGCGGATCCGGTCCGAGTGGAGGCCGCCGACGAACGTCTCGGGCTCGGCGGCGGGCACGCCCACCACGGCCCACTGGTCCCACCCCGTGCGGGCGGCGCCGCGGCAGAGGGCATCGAGGGTGGTTCCGCTGCCTGTGAGGCCGGGTCGCTGGGACAGCACGTGCAGGACCCTGGGTGTTCCGGACATGGTCGTCCTCCCTTCAGGTGCGGCATGATACCCTGCGCCCCGCCCGGGGGAAAGACCGGATCGGCAGGGACTTGACCCGCTGCCGCCCGTCTCCGTACGCTGAGGGTCGTCCCCTTTCCGGAGGTCCTCATGCGCCGACTCGCCCGCCTCGCCGCGCCCATCGCCTGCCTCCTCGCCGTGGCCTGTTCCGACGACCCGTCCGGCCCCGAGACCACGCCCCCGCCGCCGGTGGGCGACCTGCGCATCTCCCTGGTGGAAGAGGACGCGTTGACGGCGGCCTGGACCGTTCCGGCCCCGACGGGGGCCCAGGCGACGCCCGCGGTCCACGACCTCCGCCACAGCGCCGATCCGGACCTGCCCTGGGACCAGTGGACCATCGTTGCCACCGGGCCGGCGCCGGCGCCGGGAACCGGCGTCGAGGTGCGCATCGACGGGCTGGCCACCGGTGTCGAGCACAGCGTACGCGTCCGGACGGGATCGGACGACGGGCTCTGGTCGGAACTCTCCGGGACCGTGTCCGACACGCCCCGCCCCGCGGTGCCGGGCCCTCCCCCGCCGGTGGACGATCTGGCCGTGACCGGCGTCCACGCCGACGGCCTGACCGTCTCGTGGACCGTCCCGGAGGCGGACGTGGGCCAAGGGGACGTGACGGCCTACGACATCCGCTACTCCCTCGACACGACCTATCCCTGGCCGGACTGGACCGCCGTCGTCGCCGCCGCCCCCGCGGCTCCCGGCGCCCGCGACAGCGTGCGCCTGACGGGGCTGGCCGAAGGCGCGGACGTGGTGGTCCGCATGCGCACCGGATCGGACGAGGGCCTCTGGTCCGACCTCTCCCGCCCCGTCTACGGCCGGCCGGGAGCTTCCGGTCGCGTATGGTACGTGAAGGTGGACGGCACCGGCGACGCACCGACGATCCAGGCCGCCGTGGACTCCGCCCGGGCCGGCGACACCGTCCTGGTCGCCCCCGGCCGCTACCTCTGGACGGAGCAGGTGGACCCCGGCGACCAGTACGCCGTGGACCACGGCATGGTCTACCTCGGCCGCGACTACCAGGACGTGGTGATCCGCAGCGAGGCCGGCCCCGCCGCCACCATCCTCGACGGCGAGGGGCAGGGCCGGCTGTTCTTCGTGCAGGGCTACAACAACGGCTGCGTGATCGACGGCTTCAGCATCGTCGACGGCCGGGCCAACGCCTTCGACGGCTACGCCGGCGGCGGCATCGTGGGCCACCTGTCCTCGCCCACCATCCGCAACTGCGTCTTCACGGGGAACATGGCCATCGGCCACGGCGACACCCTCGGCCAGGGCGGGGCCCTGTGGTGGGGCGGCGTCAGCTCGCTGACCCTCGAGGGCTGCGTGTTCACCGGGAACGAGGCGGAGCTCGGCGGGGCCGTGCTGCTGGTCAACAGCTACGAGACCAGCGTCGTGACCGACTGCGTCTTCGACGCCAACCATTCCCGCAGCCATGCCGGGGCCCTGCACATCGCCAACGCCAACGTCACGGTGCGGCGCTGCGTGATGACCGACAACGATGCGGAGGTCACCGGTGGGGCCGTCTACGTCTACGGCGGCGGCGAGGAGACCGACGACACGGTCGAGTTCGTCGAATGCACCCTGGCCGGCAACGGATCCCCCACAGGCGGCATCCACGTGGACTCGGTCCACGCCATGCGCCTCGAACGCACCATCGTGGCCTTCGCCGACCAGGGACGGGCCGTGAGCTGGAACACCGTGGGCAACCTGACCCTGGCCTGCTGCGACCTCTGGGGCTACCCGGTGAGCAACCTGCCCCCCGGGGGCGCCGACATCGAGGGCGGCGTGCTGCGGGTCGACCCCCTGTTCTGCGGCTGGGAGCCCGGCGACGGTCCCCACGGCCTGATGCTCGACGCCGCCTCGTCGTGCGCCAGCGTGGACTGCGGACCCGTCGGGGCCTTCCCCGTCGGGTGCGGACGTTAGAGTGGGCCCTGCGACCCCTCCGTGCTAAGGTTCCGGGCCGGATGCCCGATGTCCCGGCCCGGAGGTCATGGTGATCACGTCCCTCGTCAAGCGCTGCATCCCCGAATCGCTGGTGCGCCGCCGTCTGCCCGCGGCCGCCGGCTCCTCGGTGCTGCTGACCTTCGACGACGGTCCCGCCCCCGGCGTCACCGAGCACGTGCTGGACCGGCTGGACGCCTTCGGCGCCCGCGCCGTCTTCTTCCTGGTGGGGCGAAAGATCCCCGACGGCCCCGCCCTCGTGGCCGAGATCCGCAACCGCGGTCACCTGCTGGGCAACCACTCCTTCGCCCACGACGCCTCCCGCTGGCAGTCCCCCACGGCCTGGCGCCGCGACCTGGACCGCTGCACCGCGCTCATCCAGGACAACGACGGCGGCCCGTGCCGCCTCTACCGCCCGCCCGAGGGCAAGCTCACACCGCTGACGGTTTTCGGCACCGGCGGCCTGCACCACGTGCAGTGGTCCCTGGACAGCGACGACTGGTCGGTCCGCGACGAACGCGAAGCCGCCGAACGCGGCCGCCGCACCGCCGCGGCCGCCACGGCGGGCGACATCATCCTGTGCCACGACTTCCACTCCTCGGCCCCGGCCCTGCTGGACGAGCTCCTGCCCCGCCTCGCCAACGCCGGCCTGGACCTGGCGGGCGGCGCGGCCCATCTGCCCGGAGGTGCCGCGGCATGACGCCCGACGTGTCCATCGTGGTGCTGACGTACCAGCGGAAGGATGCGGTGATGACCCTGCTCGCCGGCCTGGCCCAGGTCGACGATCCCGGCTTCGAGACCATCGTTGTGGACAACGGCAGCACCGACGGCACCGCCGACGCCGTGGCAGCCGCCCATCCCGACGTGGTGCTGATCCCCCAGCCGGAGAACACGGGCGTGGGCGCCCGCAACCGGGGGATCGAGGTGGCTCGCGGCTCCATCATCGTGACCCTCGACGACGACATGCTCGAGCTGGACACCCCCGACCTCGACCACCTGCGCCGCCGCTTCGCCGAGACTCCCGACCTGGCCGCCGTGTGCTTCAAGGTCGTGTGGCCGGGCACCGACCGCGTGCGCGACTGGGTCCACCGCCCGCCACCGAGCGAGGCCGACGCCCGTTTCGACACCTACGAGATCACCGAGGGCGCCGTGGCCTGGCGCGCCGAGGCCCTGCGCCATGTGGGGCCCTACCGCGAGGACTTCTTCATCAGCCACGAGGGGCTGGACCTCTCCTACCGGCTGTGGGACGCGGGCTGGCGCATCGAGTACGACGGCGCCGTGACGGTGGGTCACGCCCACGCCGACGGCGGCCGCAAGAGCTGGCGGCGCTACTACTACGACACGCGCAACCTCATCTGGATCAGCCTGCTGCACCATCCGGCGCGCTATGCCGCGCCGTACCTGGCCCTCGGCCTGGCCGCCATGGCCGTCTACAGCCTGCGCGACGGCTTCCTGCTCACGTGGCTCCGCGCGATCCGCGACGGCCTGGAGCGGGCCCCCGAGCTGCTGCGCGAACGTCGGCCGTGGCGACCGGCGACCCTCCGTGCGATCCTGGAGATGGATTCGCGGCGGCCGCCCCTGCTGCAGCTCATCCGGAAACGCCTCGGACAAAAGGATTTCAGTCTCGAGTGAGCCGGCCGAATCAGCCTCCATGGGCCCGGATCCTCCCGATCCGGACGACCGGACACCCGGAAGGCGACATGACCCGCAACGGACCTCACCCCCGTCTGAGCGTGGTCCTCCCCGTACGCAACGAGGAGGCCCACCTCGCCCGTGTGCTCGACGACCTCCTGGGCCAGTCCCTGGAGACGTCGGCGTACGAGCTGCTGGTGGTGGACGGCATGAGCGACGACGGCACCCGCGACCTCGTGGAACGCTACGCGGCGACCCACGGCAACATCCGTCTCCTTGACAACCCCGGCAGGCTGTCCGGCCGCGCCCGCAACGTCGGCGCCGCGGCGGCCGCGGCGCCCTTCGTGCTGTTCGTGGACGGCCACTGCCGCATCCTGTCGGACACCATGCTCGCCGACGTGCTGGCCGCCTTCGAGTCCGGGGCCCGCTGCGTGTCGCGCCCCCAGCCCCTGATGCCCGGACACGACCAGCCCTTCCAGCAGGCCGTCTCCCTGGCGCGTTCCACGCCCCTGGGCCACTACGCCGGCTCGCGGATCTACAGCGACGAGGACGGCCTCTGCTCCCCCCTGAGCGCCGGCTGCGGCTACGAGCGGAAGCTGTACGAGGAGCTGGGCGGGGTGGACGAGTCCTTCGACGCGGCCGAGGACCTGGAGTTCAACCTGCGCGTGGAGCGGGCGGGCGTGAAGGCCCGGCACAGCGAGGCCTTCGCCGTGGGCTACGTTCCCCGGAGCAGCTGGCGCGCGCTGTTCCGCCAGATCTACCGCTACGGCTACGGCCGGGCGCGCACGGCCCGGAAGCACCCGGGCACGTTCTCGCCGCTGGTGGGGATGCTGTCGCTGATGATCGTGGTGATGGCGGTGCTGACCGTGGCGGCGAGCTTCCACCCGGCCTTCGCAGTGCTCTGGGCGAGCCTGATCCTGGCCTACGGTTCCGCGGTGGGCCTGTCCGCCCTGTGGGGAGCGCGCAATGCGCCGGGGCTGTGGTTCTCCGTGGCGTCGGCCCTGGCGGCCGTCCACCTGGGCGGCGGACTCGGCTACCTCATGGGTCTGCTCGGCGGGCCCAGCCTGAGCCAGGCCCCCGACGGGCAGGCCGGACGCACGCCGTCCGGCGTCCTCTGATCCCTCCGACGTCCTACAGCCCCTTGTGGGCCTCCACGAGTTGATCGACCACCGTCGGATCGGCGAGGGTCGTCACGTCGCCCATCCCCTCGTACTCCGACGCCGCGATCTTCCGCAGGATGCGGCGCATGATCTTGCCGCTGCGCGTCTTGGGCAGGCCGGGCACGATCATGATCAGGTCCGGCGACGCCACCGGCCCGATCACGTGGCGCACCTGTTCCTTCAGTGCGCCCACCAGCTCGACGGCGGGGGCGTCGGCGTGTTCGGCGTTGAGCAGCACGTAGGCGAAGATGCCCTGCCCCTTGATCTCGTGCGGGTAACCCACCACCGCGGCCTCGGCCACGGCCTCGTGGGACACCAGGGCGCTCTCGATCTCGGCGGTGCCCAGGCGGTGGCCGCTGACGTTGATCACGTCGTCAACGCGGCCGGTGATCCAGTAGTAGCCGTCGTCGTCGCGGCGGCAGCCGTCGCCGGTGAAGTAGTAGCCCGGGTACTGGGTGAAGTAGGTCTCGTGGAAGCGCTGGTGATCGCCGTACACGGTGCGGGCCTGGCCGGGCCAGGTGCGCTCGATGCACAGGTTGCCGCTCACGCCGTTCCCGTCGATGGGCTTGCCGTCGTCGTCCATCAACACGGGCTTCACGCCGAAGAAGGGCAGTGTCGCCGAGCCGGGTTTCAGGGGCGTCACTCCGGGCAGCGGCGTGATCATGATGCCGCCCGTCTCGGTCTGCCACCACGTATCGACCACCGCGCAGCGCCCCTCGCCCACCACCTCGTTGTACCACTTCCAGGTCTCGGGGTTGATGGGCTCGCCCACGGTCCCCAGAACGCGCAGGCTGGAACGGTCATGACGCAGCACCGGCTCGTCGCCTTCGCGGTGGACCGCGCGGATGGCGGTGGGCGCCGTGTAGAAGATCGACACCTTCAGGTCCTCCACCAGCTGCCAGTAGCGGCCGGCGTCGGGATAGGTGGGGATGGACTCGAACATCACGGTGGTCGCACCGTTGGCCAGGGGGCCGTAGATGATGTACGAGTGGCCGGTGATCCAGCCGATGTCGGCGGCGCAGAAGTAGACGTCGTCATCGTGGTGGTCGAAGACCGTCTCGTGGGTCAGCGACGCGTAGACCATGTAGCCGCCGGTGGTGTGCATGACGCCCTTGGGCTTGCCCGTCGAGCCGCTGGTATAGAGGATGAACAGCGGGTCCTCGGCGCCCATCCACTCCACGGTGCTGGTGGAGCGCTGGCGGCGGCATTCCTCGTCCAGCCAGAAGTCGCGGCCGGCCTTCATGGCCACCTCGCCGTCGGTGCGGCGGGCCACCAGCACCGTCTTGACCAGGTCCAGCCCGTCCACGGCGCGGTCCACGGTGTCCTTCAGGCGCAGGCGCTTGGAGCCGCGCAGCCCCTCGTTGGCCGTCACCACGATCTTCGCCCCGGCGTCCAGGATGCGGTCGCGGATGGCCTCGCTGCTGAAGCCGCCGAACACGATGGAGTGCACAGCCCCGATGCGCGCGCAGGCCAGCATGGTGTAGGCCAGCTCCGGGATCATGGGCATGTAGAGGCAGACGCGGTCGCCCTTGCGGACGCCGTGGTAGCGCAGCACGTTGGCGACGCGGGCCACGTTGTGCTTGAGGTCGCGGTAGGTGATGGTCTCGTACTCGCCCGGTTCGTCCTTGGCCCAGATGATGGCGGCCTTGTCGCCCCGCTCCTCCAGGTGCCTGTCCACGCAGTTGTAACAGGCGTTCAGGCGGCCGCCCAGGTACCAGCCGAAGTCCACGTTCTCGTAGTCGTGATCGAAGACGGTGCGGAAGGGGTGGAACCAGGTGATGCGCTCGGCCTGCTTCGCCCAGAAGGCCTCGGGATCGTCCAGCGACAACCGGTAGAGGCGCTCATATGCCTCTATGCCCGAGACGTGGGCGCGCTCGACGATTCGGTCCTGGGGGGCGATGACGGCGTCGGACATGGCATCTCTCCTGGCTGGGTCGCGGTCGGGACGGGATCGCTACAGGATATCCCGGCGCCGCTCCCCCGTCATCCCCCGAATCCCCACCGGTCCGCAACCTCCCGCAGCCGGGCACGTAACGAGCACTTCACCGAACCCACGGAGGAGACCCCATGCACCTGCGCCGACCGATCCTCGTCCTGCTCGCCCTGCTCGTGACCGCCCTGCCCGCCGTCGCCGGCTCCCTGGACATCCCCGTCCGCGGCCACGGCCTGAGCTTCGGCAACTCCACCACCTTCACGGGCCTGCGCTTCAACGTGCAAGACCGGGGGCTCGAGCGGATCCGGGGCGTGACCGTCTCGCTCTGGGCTCCCGAGGAACACCCCACCGGCCTGATCGAGGGGATCTCCCTGGGCGTGGGTGGCACGGGGGCCCGCAACATCAGCGGCCTGAGCCTCAACCTGCTGGCGATGTCGTGCGACGAGTTCCGGGGCATCGGCGTGGCCGGACTGGGCGCCGGCTGCGGCGACGTCGAGGGCATCCTGGTCGCCGGGCTCGGTGCGGGCGCCGACGACGTGGACGGCATCCTCCTCGCCGGCCTCGGCGCGGGAGCCGACGACATCAACGGCGTGGCCGCGGCCCTGCTCGGCTTCGGCGCCGACGACGTGACGGGCATCGTGGTGGCCGGCCTCGGCGCCGGCACCGACGACATGACCGGCATCGGCGTGGCCGGCCTCGGCTTCGGCGGCGACCGCCTGACCGGCATCTACGCCGCGGGTCTCGGCATGGGTGGCGACGAGCTGACCGGGATCTTCGCGGCCGGCCTCGGCGTGGGCGGCAGCACCCTGCGCGGCCTCTTCGTCTCCGGACTCGGCATGGGCGGCGATCATCTCGAAGGCGTGTTCCTGGCGGGCGCCCACCTCAAGGCCGACTTCATGAACGGCGTGGGCGTGGCGGCCTACAACAGGGTGCGCGAGGTCCACGGCCTGCAGGTCGGCATCTTCAATCGGGCCGACGTGCTGCACGGCGTGCAGATCGGGTTGCTCAACTGGGCGGGCAACAACCCGACGGGTGCACGGCTGCTCCCGCTCATCAACGCGCATTTCTAGGGCGGGCCTCTTGCCCGCGGCCGGACGTCTCCGTACGTTCATGTGCGTCATTGATCGCAGCGGAGATGCGCGAGCATCGAGGCAAGAGTGAGGCGCATTCCTCCCGACCGCGACGGCGCAAGGGGGGCCCGTACGGGCTCTCCTTACGTCGGACAGAGCAGTGGCGGAACCTGAAGGGCCCTTGGACGAGGCGAGACGTCCAAGGGCCTTTGCGTGTCGAGGCTCCGTGATGGCGGCCTCTCCCGTCATCACGGAGCCTCGTCACGCATGACGTGGCTCTGCGGTCAGTCGCGGGTGAGCTTCTTGTAGCGGATGCGGTGAGGCTGGTCGGCGTCGACGCCGAGGCGGGCCCGCCGGTCCTCCTCGTAATCCGTGTAGTTCCCCTCGTACCAGCGCACCTCGGAATCGCCCTCGAAGGCGAGGATGTGGGTGGCGATGCGGTCCAGGAACCAGCGGTCGTGGGTGACCACCACCAGGCAGCCGCCGAAGTCCAGCAGGGCGTCCTCCAGGGCGCGGAGGGTGTCCACGTCCAGGTCGTTGGTGGGCTCGTCCAGCAGGATCACGTTGGCGCCGCTCTTGAGCAGGTTGGCCAGGTGCACGCGGTTGCGCTCGCCGCCCGACAGGGTGCCCACCTTCTTCTGCTGGTCGCCGCCCTTGAAGTTGAAGCCCGAGCAGTAGGCGCGGCTGTTGACCAGCACGCCGCCCAGGTCCAGCTCCTCGGCGCCGCCGGAGATGTTCTCCCAGACGGTGCGCTTGTCGTCGAGCTCGTCGCGGGTCTGGTCCACGTAGGCCAGGTTCACCGTCTCGCCCACGCGGAGCGATCCGCCGTCGGGCTGCTCCTCGCCGGTGATCATGCGCATCAGGGTGGTCTTGCCGGCTCCGTTGGGTCCGATGACGCCCACGATGCCGCCCTTGGGCAGGTCGAAGTCGAGGCCGTCCAGCAGCACCTTGTCGCCGTAGGCCTTGGTCAGGCCCTCGGCGCGCACCACAACCTCGCCCAGGCGCGGTCCGGGCGGGATGCGGATCTGGGCCGCCTTCTTCTGCATCTCCCGGTCTTCCTGCACCAGTTCCTCGTAGCGGGACAGGCGGGCCTTGGACTTCTTCTGGCGCGCCTTCTGGGAGGCGCTGACCCATTCCAGCTCGCGCTCGAGGGTCTTGAGGCGGCGCTGGTCCTGCTTCTCGCGCTGGGCCAGGGCCTCGCGCTTCTGCTCCAGCCAGCCCGAGTAGTTGCCCTCCCAGGGAATGCCCTTGCCGCCGTCCAGCTCCAGGATCCAGCCGGTGACGTTGTCCAGGAAGTAGCGGTCGTGGGTCACGATCACGACGGTGCCCTCGTACTCGCGCAGGTGCCGCTCGAGCCAGGCCACGGTCTCCGCGTCCAGGTGGTTGGTGGGCTCGTCGAGGAGCAGCAGGTCGGGCTTCTCCAGCAGCAGGCGGCACAGGGCGACGCGGCGCTTCTCGCCGCCGGAGAGGGTGGTCACGTCCTGGTCGCCGGGGGGGCAGCGCAGGGCGTCCATGGCGATCTCCAGCTTGCGGTCCAGCTCCCAGCCCTCGACGGCGTCGATGCGGTCCTGGAGCTCGCCCATCTCGGCCATGAGCTTGGTCATGGCGTCGTCGTCCATGGGCTCGCACATCAGCATGGAGATCTCGTTGAAACGCTCGACCATGCCCTTCACGTCGGCCACGGCGGCCTCGACGTTGCCGCGCACGTCCATGGCCGGGTCCAGCTCCGGCTCCTGGGGCAGGAAACCCACGCTCACGCCGTCGCCCGGGAAGGCCTCGCCGCGGAAGTCCTGGTCCACGCCGGCCATGATGCGCAGCAGGGAGCTCTTGCCCGCGCCGCTCACGCCCGTGACCACGGTGAACAGCCCGAT
>CAYFKR010000004.1:154999-208763 GCA_964343835.1 uncultured Fibrobacteraceae bacterium | reverse complement strand
TCTTGCCCGCGCCGTTGAGGCCGATGACGCCGATCTTGGCGCCGGGCAGGAACGACAGCCAGATGCCGCTGAGGATCTCGCGTCCGGGGGGCACGACCTTGCGCAGGTCCTTCATGGTGAACACGAACTGGGGGGCCATGGTCGTCCTTTCGGTCTCGGTGCGGGGCGCCTCGTGCGCCGGGGCATAACCTACACCAAAGCGGGGCGCCGTCCAGTCCCGGATCCGGCGGATTGGGCGGCGGACGATCTCCGTGCTATATTCCGGAGCGTGTTCATTCACTTTCTTGGAGGTCCCCGGTGGCGCGCTCCTTCTCCTTCATGATCCTGCTGGCCCTGGCCGCTACCCTGCCGGCCCCGGCGGCGGACTGGTCCTTCACCGCCGCCGCCGACATGCGTCGCTACGTGGTGTGGGACGGCATCCACGGCTGGGACCAGGCCTGCCAGGCCATCGACGCCGCCGGCCGCGGGGCGTTCCTCGTCTCCCCCGGCGACCTCGACCAGCAGTACACGTCCAATCCGGGCGACTGGGTCCACCAGGTACTGGTGGCCGAGATCGGTCCCGACTACCCCTTCTTCCCCGGCGTGGGCAACCACGAGGCCGACGACGCCGACACCATGGCCTGGCTCCGGACCTTCGACAACGGCGGCCCCGCCTACGACGTGAATCCCGGCCCGCCCGGCTGCGCCAACACCACCTACTCCTGGGACCACGCCAACGCCCACTTCGTGATGCTCAACCTGTGCTGGGACGGCACGGACGACCTGGGCGCCGTGGAGGGCGACTGGCACGCCGGTCTGGAGGACTGGCTGGAAGCCGACCTGGCCGCCACGGACAAGCCCCTGATCTTCGTGTCGGGCCACTTCCCCGCCTTCCCCCAGCCGGACCGCGACACGGGACTCTCCCTCCACGCCGACGACACGGACTTCAACACCGTCGACGGCGGCGCCCGGCGCGACGCCTTCTGGGACGTGCTCGTACGCCACGGCGTGACCGCCTACATCTGCGGCCACTCCCACGTGAACAGTGCGGTGGAGATCGACGGCGTCTGGCAGCTGGACGTGGCCCACGCCCGCGGCCCCCGCGACCCGAACTGGCACGGACCGAGCACCTTCCTGCGCTTCCTGGTGGGCGACGACGAGTCGGTGGTGCTGGAAACCTGGCGCCAGCCCTTCAGCACGGGTGCCGGCAACGAGCAACCCTATGCGGTGTGGCACGTGGACACGCTGCGCACGGCACGGGCGGTCCCCGTGGAGGCGCCGCCGCCGGGGCGGATCGTCGAGGCCTGGCCCAACCCCTTCAACCCCGGCGTCGCGTTGACGCTGGAGTGGGATGCCGGGCGGCCGGTGACGGTGGACGTCGTGGACCTGCGGGGCGCCCGCATCGCCCGGCTGTGGAATGGAGCCCTCCCCGACGGCCGCGCCGAGCTCCGCTGGGACGGGCGCGACGACGCCGGCACCGAGGCACCGGCCGGGATCTACCTCTTCACCGCGGGGGACGGGCGCAACCGCATGTCGAAGCGGGTGACGCTGGTCCGCTAGGGTAGAAGAAGCCCCGGAACACGAAGTGCTCCGGGGCCTGACGATCCTCGGGATGACGGATCAGGGCTTCCACTTCTCCCATACCTTGCCCACGAGATCAGGTCCCGGGACAAGCGTCGTGCCGCCCGGCTCCCAGCCGGAAGGCGTCACCTCCCCGGTCGCGACCACGTGCTGGAAGGCCTTGATCTGACGGGTCAGCTCGTGCGGGTTGCGCCCCACCTCGGGGGTGAGGACCTCCATGGCCCGGATCACGAAGTCGGGATCGATGATGAACCGACCGCGGATATCCACTCCCGCCGCCTCGTCGTAGACGCCGTACACGCTGCCGATGCGGCCGCCGGCGTCGGAGAGCATGGGGAACGGCACGCCGCCGTCGACCATCTTCGACAGTTCCTCTTCCTGCCAGATCTTGTGGGTGAATCGACTGTCCGTGCTCATGGCGAGCACGACCACGTCCAGCGCCTTCAGTTCATCATAGAGAGCGGCGACCGCCGCCAGTTCCGTGGGTCACACGAACGTGAAGTCGCCGGGATAGAAGCAGAGCGTGATCCACTTCCCCTTGTGGTCGGACAGCTTGACCGGCTCGAAGTCGCCGGTGGCAGGTATGAAGGCCGTGGCCTCGAAATCGGGGGCCGGCTGGCCCACACGTGCGAGCATGGCAGTCTCCTTCCGGATCGGTTGTTCCGTGGCGTCCGACCTGGGGTCGGCACCGGCGGCGATGGGACCCGCCACCGGTTTCACGCACCCATCCTTCGGTTTGCTCATGGATACCTCCTGGTTGATACCACCTCGGGGTCAGCCTACACGAATCGACGAAACGTCGCAAATCACAGCGTTTACATTGGTTATGCCGCCCCTCCGGACACGACGAGGCCCCGGGTCGCCCCGGGGCCTCGCTGCGTCTCCGCATGCTTCGGCGTCTACTTCAGGAGGGTCATCTTGTGGACGGCGCGGTCGGCGCCGGCCTCGAGCCTCAGGTAGTAGGTGCCGCTGGACGCGCGCATGCCGGCGTCGTCGGTGCCGTTCCAGACCACCGAGTGGACGCCCGCGGGCATGTCCTGGTCGAGCAGCGTCTTGACCAGCCGGCCGGCCACGTCATAGACGCGGGCGCTGGCGCGGGCGGGCCGGGGCAGCTCGTAGGTGAACGTCGTCAGCGGGTTGAACGGGTTGGGCACGTTGCCGTGGAGCGCGAAGCTCGCGGGCACGGCGCCCTCGTCGTCCTCGACGCCGGTGGTGGCGTTCTCGGCCAGGTCCAGGACCTGGTCGCCCGGGATGTTCGAGAAGTTCTGCACCGTGCCGGAGGGCCAGGTGACCACCAGCGACTCCACCGTCGGGTTCATGCCCAGGCCGAACTCGACGTCCGGGGAGTTCTGGGAGAAGTAGCCCGATCCGGCGGTGACCTCGCGGGTCTGCGTGACGCCGCCCGCGGTGACCTCCACCCGGGCGCCGACGCCCGAGGCGTTCGACGTGACGCCCTGCAGGCGCACGTGGAACCAGTGGTTGGAGTTGTCGGTGTCGTTGCGCAGCAGGACGTTGGGGCCGTCGGCGTTGACGGTGTACACGTCCAGGTCGCCGTCGCCGTCGAGGTCGCCCCAGACGGCGGCGCGGCCGGCGCCGCCCAGCTCGGCGATGCCCAGGGGCACCTCCACGAACGTGCCGCCCTCGTTCAGGATCAGGCGGTCGAACTGCTGGTCCTTGGCCTGGTACAGGTCCAGGTCGCCGTCGTTGTCGTAGTCGCCCCAGGCCACGCCGGTGGTGTTGGCCACGTTGGCGGCGGGAGTGCCGAGGGCCGGGTAGAACGACGTGCCGGCGGTGTTGTTGATGATGATCCGGTCGGAGCCGCCGTTGGTGGCGCCGTAGAGATCGAAGTCGCCGTCGTCGTCGTAGTCGGTCCAGGCGCAGCCGGAGCCGAGGCCCGGGTTGTTGATGTTGCTGTTGCTGTACTCGTAGAAGCCGAACGTGCCGCCGTTGGTGAACAGCCGGTCGTTGCCGCCGTTGGTCGTGAAGAAGAGGTCGGCGTCGCCGTCGTTGTCGAAGTCGACCCACTGCGGGCACATGCTGGCCGCGACGTCGTCCACGGCGGTGCTGTTCTCCAGGAACAGCCAGTCGGCGCCCACCGGACCGTAGGCCTTGTACAGCACGTTGGCGGCGCCCTCGTTGCAGAGGTAGACGTCCACCATGCCGTTCAGGTCGTAGTCGGCCCACGCCACGCCGGCACCGGGACCCGCGTTGGCGATGGTGCCCATGGCGCCCGCGGTGAACACGCCGGCGTTGTTCAGGATGAGCACGTTGGGTTCGTTGTACTTGGACAGGTAGGCGTCCAGGTCGCCGTCGTTGTCGATGTCGGCCCAGGCGGCGGCGCGGCCGGCGCCGGCGTCGGCCACCGAACCCGAGGCGATGTCGGTGAAGACCAGGCCGCCGTCGTTGCGCAGCAGCAGGTCCTGGGCGCCCTGGTTCACCACGTGGATGTCCAGGTCCTTGTCGCCGTCCACGTCGATCAGGGCGGCGCCGCTGCCGGGTCCGACGTCGCCGAGCACGCCGCCGGTCATGGCCACGAAGGGACCGCCGGCGTACGTGCCGGTGAAGGTCACCTCTCCGTCCTGGATGATCGTGTCGGTGAAGCTGTACGGATCGGGGGTCGACCAGCCGTACACGTCGTCGAAGGTGATGGTGTAGTCGCCCTCGTCGAAGACGGCCAGGATGCGGCCGTCCACGCCCACCAGGTTGAAGCCGTTGGGACCGGTGATGGTCCAGCCGGCGCCCAGGCCCAGGGGCTGCACGTTCACGGTGATGGTGCCCACATAGGCCGCCACGGCCTTGGAAGCCTGGAGCACGGGCTTGGAGCCGTTGAAGCTCTGCACGAAGGCGACGACCTCGAGGTCGTCGGTCTTCCAGGAGGGGTCCAGGGGCACGGAGTTGCCCACGGTGACCGACTCGCCGGGCGTCGTCAGGTCGAAGCTCACCTCGGGGAAGACGTAGCGGGCGATGTTCTCGTGGTTGTGGACGTCGTCCTCGATCACCACGATCACCACGCGGTTGTTGGCCGTGGTCACCGGCTGGTCCACCGTGATCTGGACGCTCACCGAGAGGTCGGAACCGCTGACGGCGTACGACGACAGCATCGAGATGGGCGACGCCTCGGTCAGGTTGGCGTTGATGATGGGCTCGTAGGCCGGGTACATGGTTCCGCTCGGGTAGCCGCCGACCACGTCGTCCGCGTAGTCGAAGTGGGCGTTGGGCGTACCGCCGTCGGGCAGCGAGCTGTAGCGGCTGGAGCCGTAGGACGTGGTCCAGGGCGAGGTGAGGTACCAGGTGATGTTGACGATCTCGTCGTCCGTGTAGTTGGTCTCGATGTCGTTGAATCCGCGAACCGCGGACGGGCAGTAGGGTCAGCCGTCCGACGTGAAGAGTTCACCGAGCACGATGCGCTGGGAGGCCTGGGCCGGCAAAGCGACCATGGCCAGACCCACGAGGATCAGGCAGACGGACAGGAGCGACTTCGGCATGGAACGGTCCTCCGGGGATTTGGTGGCAGGCGGGGGGCGCCCGCTAATCATACCAAACCGCAGGACGATGTGGAAGCGCGACCAGGGCTGAAATTGTCATCATTATGTCACGGAGATCCGCGCCTCACGACCATGCCGTAGCGGAACGCCTCATCGGGACGCGGGCCGTTCCAGCCCGAGAACGAGTGGCTGTCGTCGGTGGCGTAGACGATGCGGTACCGGCCGGCGGGCAGCGACACTTCGCCGTCGAAGACGCGGTTCTTGGTCACGCCTCCCCCATGGGACGTGTTGGACCAGTCCATGGCCCAGACCGTGCTCCCGTCGTCGCGGTCCAGGATGCGGCCGCCGTCCCACACCGATTCCCGGCTCATCTCGCCCAGGGCATGGACGTGGAGGGTGGCCGGGGCGTCCAGGTCGAGGTCCGCCCCCAGATCAGCATCGTCGCCGACCCGAAGCCAGCTCGCCAGCACATCGGTGCCGGCCAGCACGTCGCAGTCGTCGCCGGGGGGCTCCACGGCGTTGGGGTCGACGGCCGTCGCCTGCAGCCCCCAGTGCCGGGGCTCGATGGGCGGCGCCTCGTTCCAGCCGCTCCAGGAGTGGGTCGCGTCGGTGGCGTAGACCAGGCGGTAGAGTCCCGGCTGCAGGTCCACCCTTCCGCTCCAGTGGACGTTGCGCTCAGAGCCGCCGGCATGGGTGCAGCGCTCCACCTGCATCATCCACGCCGGTTCCCCGGTGGCGGCATGCTCGATCCAGCCCAGATCCCACAGACGCTCCGCCTCGCGATCCGCCTCGCCGACCACCGTGATCTCCAGGCCGGTGGCGCGCGTCACCCGGATCAACCGTTCGCGCACCGACGCGTCGGGGACGGGCCTCAACGACACCAGGGCGCCGTCAGGATCGGCGGAGGCGTCCACGACGCGCAGCCCGCCGGCCAGGTGGAACCGGCAGCGCTCGGCGAACCACTGCGGGCCGCGGTCGCGATCGTTGCTGCGCAGCATGTCCGCCACGTCGTTGAAGACCCGGCCGAGTTCGCGGAAAGGGCGGTCGGACGTCCAGCGGTATCCGCCCGGGAAGAGGTAGGCGGTGTAGGAGCCGGCGGGCAGGTGGATGCGCTCGTCGGCCTCGGCGAGGAAGCGGTGCTCCCCGCCCATGGTCCAGGTGGTCGTGCCGAGGGACCAGACCAGGCGTCCGGCATCGTCGACGATCCAGGCGTCGGCGTGCATGTCGTCGCTGAACCGCTGGCGAACCCCCACGGCGGAGACGGCGACGCCTCCCCCGCCCTCCACGACGAAGGACGCGGACTCCAGGCGCCCGGGCTCCACTCCCGCCAGGCGGATCTCACCGGCATGGGCGACGGTGGCGAACAGGGCGAGCAGCATCAGGCGGTGGATCATGACGGTCTCCATCTCGGGTGCGGTCGGCGTCGGAGGAATGCCGTGCCTACGCACCATAACAGGAATCGTTGCGGCGGGCATCTTGACGGATGGGGGGATCTCGTCTACACTCATGGGCGTGATCGATCGGATCCCCGCCCCGCGAGTCGCGGCGGCGGCGGCGACTCGAGCAGAACGAGGCAATCGATGCAGGACACGTTCCGCACCAGCTGGCAGTGGTGCTGGCGATGGTCGAAGGACCACCGCGGGATGGACGTGTCCGCCACTCGAATCGCGATCTAGTCAGATCAGAAGCGAGACCCGGCGACCCTCCATCCCAGGATGGAGGGTCGCCGCTTTATGGATGTGAACCGACGAACGAGGACGACATGACGCAACCCACGCTGGACGACTACCTGGCCGCAGCCGCCGAAGGGCGACGCCCACCGCTGCGCTCCCGGATCCCGGCCGACCTGGAGACCCCGGTCTCGGCCTACCTCAAGCTGAAGGACCACGGCGCCCGCTTCCTGCTGGAAAGCGTGGAGCAGGGCCTGCAGCGGGGACGATGGTCGTTCATCGGCCTCGGTCCGTGCACCGAGATCCGCCTGCGCGGCGACACGGTGACGGTCACGGCCCCCGACGGCTCCGTGGAGGAATCCCCCGTGGGCGACGACCTCTTCGCCCCGGTCCGCGCCGCCCTGGCCGCCACCGCCGCAGGCCTGCCCGCCGACGTGCCCGGTCCCTTCGGCGGCGCCGTGGGCCACATCGCCTACGACATCATCCCCCGCTTCGAGCCCGTCCCCCTGCCGCCGGGCGAGGACGGCGACGACTACCGCTTCATGGTCCCCACCACCCTCGCGGTCTTCGACCACGTGAAGTCGGAGATCGAGCTGCTGGTGCTGCCCGACGACGGTTCGGACGCGGCCTACGCCGCCGCCGACGACCGCCTCCACGGCCTGCTGAAGGCCCTGGACGCTCCCCTGGCCCACCCCGAGCGCACGAGCGATCCGGTGGTGCCGGCCCCTGCCGAGGGCAACGTGACCAAGGAGGCGTACGAGGCCATGGTCAGGCGCGCCCAGGAACACATCGCCGCCGGCGACGCGTTCCAGATCGTGCTCTCCCAGAGGCTGACCGGCGAGACCGACGTGGCGCCGTTCCAGATCTACCGCGCCCTGCGCATCCTCAACCCGTCGCCCTACCTCTACTTCCTGGACTACGGCGACGACCAGGTCATCGGCTCCTCCCCCGAACTGCTCGTGAGCCGCGAGGGCGACACGGTGGCGGTGAACCCCATCGCCGGCACGCGGCCGCGCCACGAGGACCCGGCCGTGGACCACGCCCTCGAGGAAGAGCTGCTCGCCGACGTCAAGGAGCGCGCCGAACACGTCATGCTCGTGGACCTGGGGCGCAACGACCTGGGCCGCGTGTGCGAGACCGGCACCGTGCGCACGACGTCGTTCATGAACGTGGAGAAGTACTCCCACGTGATGCACATCGTGTCGCGGGTCGAGGGCCGGTTGCGCGAAGGCCTGGACGCCTACGACCTGCTGCGGGCCGCCTTCCCCGCCGGCACCGTGAGCGGCGCGCCGAAGATCCGCGCCATGCAGCTCATCAGCGAGATCGAGGGCGAGCGGCGCGGGCCGTACGCCGGCGCGGTGGGCTACTTCGGCGCCCACGGCGACATGGATCTGTGCATCGGCATCCGGACGCTGTTCATGCGAGACGGCCGCTACCATCTGCAGGCCGGGGCCGGAATCGTGATGGACTCCGACCCCGCCATGGAGTACGAGGAGACCCTGAACAAGATCGGCGCCCTGGCACGGGCCGTCGCCATCGCCGAGGAGGGGCTGTAGGATGCATCTGCTCATCGACAACTACGACTCGTTCACGTTCAACGTGGTGCAGGCCCTCGGGCAGCTCGGCGCCGACGTGCGGGTCGAACGCAACGACGCCCTGACGGTGGACGAGGCCGTCGCCCTGGCTCCCGAGAGCCTGATCGTCTCCCCCGGCCCCGGCACACCCGACGACGCGGGGATCTCCGTGGAGCTCATCGAGAGGCTGGCGGGTCGGGTGCCGATCCTCGGCATCTGCCTGGGCCACCAGTCCATCGTGCAGGCCTTCGGCGGCCGCATCACCCGGGCCGAGACCGTGATGCACGGCAAGACCTCGGGCGTGTACCACGACGGACGCACCCTGTACGACGGCCTGTCCAACCCCTTCGAGGCCACCCGCTACCACTCGCTGCTGGTGACCGAGGACGACCTCCCCGACTGCCTGGAGATCTCGTCCTACACCTCCGACGGCGAGATCATGGGCGTGCGGCACAAGGAGCACTTCATCGAGGGCGTGCAGTTCCATCCCGAGTCGATCCTCACCCGGGAGGGGCCGGACCTGCTGGCCAACTTCCTGCGGCGGGTCACCTCGACGAACGGGGCCGCCCGATGATCCGCGAGGCCATCGAACGCGTGCTCTCCGGGGAGCACCTGGACCGCGACGGGGCGCGGTCCGTGATGGACCGACTGATGTCGGGCGAGGTGGCGCCGGTGCGCATCGCCGCGCTGCTGACGGCGCTGCGGGCCAAGGGCGAGACGGTGGACGAGATCGCGGGCTTCGCCGAGGCCATGCGCCGCCGTGCCGAACAGGTGGAGCTGGCGACGACCGACGCCGTCGACACCTGCGGCACCGGCGGCGACGGCGGCGGCACGTTCAACATCTCCACCGCGGCGGCCTTCGTGACCGCCGGGGCCGGAGCCGTGGTGGCCAAGCACGGCAACCGCGCCGTGTCGAGCCGCAGCGGCAGCGCGGACGTGCTCGAGGCCCTGGGCGTGCGCCTGGACCTGCCTCCGACTCGCGTGGGCGCCGTGATCGACGAGGTGGGCCTGGGCTTCCTCTTCGCCCCGGCGCACCATCCGGCCATGAAGCACGTGGCGCCGGTGCGTCGCGAGCTGGGCCTGCGCACCGTGTTCAACGTGCTCGGCCCCCTGACCAACCCCGCCGGCGTGAAGCGCCAGGTCATCGGCGTGTTCGCCACCGACCTGTGCGAGCCCCTGGCCAAGGTGCTGGGCGAGCTGGGCGCGGAGCGGGCCTTCGTGGTCCACGGCGCCGACGGGCTGGACGAGGTGTCGCTGACCAGTCCGACGCAGGTGGCCGAGCTCGCCGGCGGCGAGGTGCGCGTCTACGACGTCGCCCCGGTCGACTTCGGGCTGGAGCCCTGCGCACCCGAGGCCCTGGACGGCGGCACCCCGGAAGAGAATGCGGTCATCCTGAAAGGCGTGCTGAGCGGCGACGCCGGCCCCCGCGCCGACGCGGTGCTCCTGAACGCCGCCTTCGCCCTGGCCGCCGCAGGCCGCGCCGATACGCCGGCCGACGGGCTCGTCATGGCTCGCGACGCCGTGGCTTCCGGCGCCGCCCTCGGCGTGCTGGACCGCCTTGTCGACGCCACGAACCGGGAGGCCACGTCATGACCGGGTTCCTGACGAGCGTGGTGGCGGACAAGCTCCGCGAGATCACGGCCCTGGATGCGGCGGCTCTCACCGAGCGGGCCGGGGATGCCCCCCGCGGTTTCGCCGCGGCGCTGCCGGGCGGCGGCATCATCGCCGAGCTGAAACGCAAGTCGCCGAGCGTGCCGTCGTTCCCCCGCGGGGACGACCCGCTGGGGCAGGCTCGCATCTACGAGGCCCACGGGGCGGCGGCCATCTCCATCGTCACCGACACGCCGCGCTTCGGCATGACCCTTGCCGACGTGGCCGACGTGCGCGCCGCGGTGGGACTGCCGGTCATCGTGAAGGATTTCGTGGTGGACCCGCTGCAGGTGCGGGCGGCCTGGGCCGCGGGCGCCGACTGCGTGCTGCTGATCGCGCGGATCGTGGACGACGGCCTGCTGGCCGAACTGCTCGCCCTGGTCCACGACCTCGGCATGGACGCCCTGGTGGAGTGCCACGACCTGCGCGACCTCGAGGCCGCCCGGGACGTGGGCGCACCGCTGGTGGGCGTGAACAGCCGCGACCTCGACACCCTCGAGATGTCGCGGGCAGGACTGCGCGACCTGGTCGCGCGCAAACCGGAGGGCTGCCTGATGGTGGCCGAGAGCGGCCTCACCGGCCGCGCTGATATCGAGGATCTCACGGCCCTGGGCGCCGACGCGTTCCTGATCGGCAGTTCGCTGCTGAAGTCGGACGACCCGGGCCGGTTGCTGGACGAACTGAGGGGAGCCGAGCGATGAACGACGTGAAGGTGAAGATCTGCGGACTGACCCGGGAGGCCGACGCCGTGGCCTGCGTGGAGGCCGGCGCCACCCACATCGGTTTGATCTTCGCGGAGAGCGAGCGGCGCGTGTCCATGGGACAGGCGGTGGCCATCCGCGAGGCCGTGCCCGACGTCATGCTCGTGGGCGTGTTCGCCGGCCACGACGCCGTGGCCATCTCCGAGACGGCCCGCCTGGCCCGCCTGGACCTGCTGCAGCTCCACGGCGGCGAGCCCCTGCCCCTGCGCCTCACGGTGCGGGACCGCACGGGCCTGCCGGTGGCGCGGGTGGTCCACGCCGAGACCATCGTGGAGCCCGGGTCTCCGTTCGCCGAGGACAGCCTGCTGTACGACCTGCCCAAGGGCCAGCCCCACACCGACGAGGACCTGCAGGTGCTGTGGGACGCCGCCCGCGTCGGCGCCGAGGCCCACCAGCGGGTCTTCCTGGCAGGCGGCCTGAACCCCGACAACGTGGCCGAGGCCGTGCGCGCCGTGCGGCCCTGGGCCGTGGACGTGAGCCGCGGCGTGGAGAGCGCGCCGGGCATCAAGGACATTGACCTGGTGCACCGGTTCATCGCGGAGGTGCGCGGTGCCTGATCCCCGTCCCGGACGGTTCGGCCCCTACGGCGGACAGTACGTCCCCGAAACGGTCATGCCCTGCCTGCGCCAGCTCGAGGCGGCCTACGAGGAGGCCCGCCGCGACGCCGCGTTCCAGGCCGAGCTGCTGGACCTGCTTCAGAACTACAGCGGCCGTCCCACCCCTCTGGACCTGGCCGCCAACCTCTCGCGAGAGTTCGGAGGAGATCGCCGCATCTACCTGAAACGGGAGGACTTGAACCACACCGGAGCCCACAAGATCAACAACTGCCTGGGCCAGGTGCTGCTGGCGGTGCGCATGGGCAAGACCCGCATCGTGGCCGAGACAGGAGCCGGCCAGCACGGCGTGGCGACGGCCACGGTCTGCGCCCGCTTCGGGATCGGCTGCACCGTCTACATGGGCAGCGAGGACATGCGCCGCCAGGCCCCCAACGTGGAGCGCATGGAGCTGCTCGGAGCCGAGGTCCGGGAGGTGACTGCCGGCTCGCGCACCCTGAAGGACGCCACCAGCGAGGCCATCCGCGACTGGGTCGCCCACGTGGACGACACCCACTACATCATCGGCTCCACGGTGGGACCCCACCCCTACCCCCTGATCGTCCGCGACTTCCAGTCGGTGATCGGACGCGAGGCCCGCGCCCAGATCCTGGAGCGCGAGGGACGGCTGCCCGACGACGTGATCGCCTGCGTGGGCGGCGGCTCCAACGCCATGGGCATGTTCGCCGGCTTCGTGGACGACGCAGACGTGCGCCTGCACGGCGTGGAGGCCGCCGGCAGTGACGCCGGCCATTCCCTCGCCCTGTGCGAGGGCCGCCCCGGCGTGCTCCACGGCTCCTACAGCTACCTGGTGCAGGACGACGACGGCCAGGTGCTGGAAGCCCACTCCATCGCCGCCGGCCTGGACTACCCCGGCGTGGGCCCCGAGCACAGCCACCTCAAGGACACCGGCCGCGTGCGCTACGGCCGCGTGGGCGACGGCGAGGCCCTGCGCGCCTTCCGTGACCTGTGCCGACTCGAAGGCATCATCCCCGCCCTGGAATCGAGCCACGCCCTGGCGTACCTGCATCAGCTGCTCGGCCCCGACGGAGACGGCGGCGACCTGGTGCTGGTCAACCTCTCCGGCCGCGGCGACAAGGACATGCACACCGTCATGGAGGCGTCGTCATGAGCCTGATCCAGCGCACCGACGCCATCCGCGCCACCGGCCGCAAGGCCCTGGTGCCCTACTTCACGGCCGGCTATCCGGACGACGCCACGTTCCTGCGACTGCTCGACGCGGCGGCCGAGGCGGGCTGCGACGTGGTGGAGATCGGCGTCCCCTTCTCCGACCCCGTGGCCGACGGCCCCGTGATCCAGGAGACGGGCCACGCCGCCCTGGCCGCGGGCATGACCCTGCGGCGCACCCTGGAGCTGGCGGCGGAGCACCGCGCCCGCCGCGACACGACCATCGTGCTCATGAGCTACCTGAACCCGCTGCTGACCATGGGCGAGGAGGCCTTCGCCGACGCCGCGGCGGAGGCGGGCGTGTCGGGCGTGATCCTGCCCGACGTGCCCTTCGAGGAATCGGCGCCCATCCGCGCCGCCTTCGGCTGCCGGGGCCTGACCCTGGTGGACCTGGTGGCTCCCACCAGTGGCGACGACCGCGTGGCCGCCATCGCCGACGGCAGCGACGGTTTCCTGTACCTGGTGTCGTTGACCGGCGTGACCGGCAGCGCCCTGGACACCGGCGGCGGCCTGCTGGACTTCGTATCCGGCGTACGCGGCCGCACCACCACCCCCTGCTATGTGGGCTTCGGCGTGGGCGCGCCGGAGCACGCCCGGGCCCTGTCCCCCGTCTGCGACGGCGTGGTGGTGGGCAGCGCCCTGCTCAGACGCATCAAGGACGCCGGGAACGCCGACGCCGCCGTCGACGCCGCCCGCCGTTTCCTGACCGACATGAACGAGGCCCTGAACGACCCCCGAGGAGCGTGACCGATGATCATCGTGATGGAACCCAAGGCCAGCGTGGTCCAGATCAGCCAGGTCATCCGCGCCGTGGAGGAACGCGGCTTCCAGCCCCGCCCCACCCAGGGTGCCGACGGCACCGTCATCGGGGTGATGGGCGCCGGCAGCAACGCCCAGCTCCAGGAGCTCGAGGGCATGCCGGGCGTGGCCGAGGTCACGGACGTGAAGACCCCGTTCAAGCTCACCGCCCGGGCCTACCAGCCCCAGCCCACGGTCATCGAGCTCGCCCACGGCCGTCTCGGCGGCGACGACTTCATCGTCATGGGCGGCCCCTGCTCCGTGGAGTCCCACGACCAGCTCTTCGACGCCGCCCGCGCCGTCCGCGACCACGGCGGCACCGTGCTGCGCGGCGGCGCCTTCAAGCCCCGCACCTCCCCCTACAGCTTCATGGGACTGGGCGAGGAGGGCCTGAAGCTCATGCTGGCCGCCAAGCGCGAACTGGGCCTGGACATCGTGACCGAGGCCATGAGCTCCGACCAGGTGGAGCTGGTGGCCAAGTACGCCGACATCGTCCAGATCGGCGCCCGCAACATGCAGAACTACTCCCTGCTCGAAGCCGTCGGCAAGATCCGCAAGCCGGTCATGCTGAAGCGCGGCATGATGTCCACGGTCGAGGAACTGCTGCTGGCCGCCGAGTACATCCTGAGCAACGGCAACCGCCAGGTCATCCTCTGCGAACGCGGCATCCGCACCTTCGAGAAGGCCACCCGCAACACCTGCGACATCTCCGCGGTCCCGGTCCTCAAAGACAAGACCCACCTCCCCGTGGTGGTCGATCCAAGCCATGCGGTCGGGGTGCGCGAGTACATCCCCGCGGTGGCCCGGGCAGCGTTGGCCGCCGGCGCGGACGGCATCATCGTGGAAGTCCACTGCAACCCGGCAGAGGCGCTGTCGGACGGCCCGCAGGCACTCACCCCACCACTGTTCGAGGACCTGATGAACAGCCTGAGACCGATTGCGGAAGCGGTGGGCCGGAAGATGCCGACGATCCCGACACAGAACGACTGACTGAGGGAACAGACCGTTCATGCTCCGCGGTGATGGCTCACCGAAGCCCACACCCCCCGTTCAGGAGGCGTCTGCAGGGGGAGCGGAGACAGGGAGGTCGGAGCCCCCCGAAAGCCGAGCGCGCCGGACACAGGATGTGTCCGGCGCGCGTCCTCATGAACGGGGGGTGTGGGCTTCGGTGAGCCGCCTCCACCCGGATCATGAACCGTCTATTCGTTCGGTCAGTTGCTCTTGTCCGGGAACGCCGGCAACTCCGGCAGCCCCCACTTATCACCATTGTTCTCAAGCTGTTCCAACAGAACACTGACAGCCTTCTCGAGCTGCGCGTCAAGTCCCGCCACCACGTCCGCGGGCATGTTCTGGATCACGATGTCCGGCTCCACGCCGTGCCCCTCGATGATCCAGGTCCCGTCCAGCCCCAGGGGCCCGAACTGGGGCGGCGTGGTGCCGCCGCCGTCGACCATGTCCTGGTGGGGCTCGATGCCCACGGCGCCGCCCCAGGTGCGCATGCCGATCAGGGTCGCGATCTTCTTGGCCTTGATGGCGTAGGCGAAGTACTCGCCGTTGGAGCCGGTGTCCTCGTTGATGAGCACCACGATGGGGCCGTGGAAGCAGCGCTCGGGGTTGCGGCCCATCTTCCCCTCGCGGGGCTTGTTGAGGGACCACAGCTCGCGCTCCAGCCGGTCGATGATCTGGTCGCCCACGAAGCCGCCGCCGTTGTAGCGCTCGTCGACGATCAGGGCCTCCTTGGCGAACTGCGGGTAGAAGGCCTTGCCGAACTCGATGAGGCCGGCCTCCATCATGTTGGGCACGTGCAGGTAGCCGATGCGGCCGTCGCCCATCTCCTCCACGCTCGCGCGGTTGCCCTCGACCCACTCGCGGTATCGGATCGCGCCCTCCCAGCCGAGGGTACGCACGCGGCAGGTCTTGGCACCCTTCTCCCCCGGCATGGCGTTCAGGGAGAGAGTGACCCAGCGGCCCGACTTGTCCTCAAGCAGGCGGTAGGGGTTGTCGGCGGTGGTGATCTCCTCGCCGTCGATGGCCACCAGCAGGTCGCCCTCCTCGACGTCGCAGCCGGGCTCGCGCAGGGGCGAACGCTGGGCCGGATCCCAGCTCACGCCGGGCACGATATCAGCGATGCGGTAGTACTTGGCCTTGCCGCCCGCCTCGAAGCCGCAGCCCAACAGGCCGGTGCGGACGCGGTCGCCGCCGGGTTCGTGGTCGCCGCCGAAGATGTAGGTGTGGCCGATGTTGAGCTCGGAGATCATCTCCCCGATCAGGTAGTTGAGGTCGCCGCGGGTGCCGCACTCGGGCACGAAGCGGCGGTACTGGTCGCGGACGGCGTTCCAGTCCACGCCGTGCATGCCCGGGTCGTAGAACCAGTCGCGCTGGATGCGCCAGGCTTCGTCGTAGATCTGCAGGTACTCGGCCTCGCGGTCCACACGGAGGTTCACCGCCGAGGGATCCACGGTGCCGTCGCCCACCGAGGCGGGCGAGCCGGCGTCCACCACGCCCACCGTCGAGCCGCAGCGGTAGGCCAGCTTGGTGCCGTCGGGCGAGAGGTGGTAGTTGGACAGGCCGTCCATCAGGGACGAGGTGGAGGCGTCGGCCAGGTCGTACTTCACCAGCTCGTAGCTCGAGGCCGTGCGGTCGTTCACGTTCTCGTACTTGAGGAACTCGTGGCCGTCCTTGCTCAGGAACACGAAGCCGCCGTCGACGGCCTCGAGGCGGAAGTAGGTGCCGGGCGAGACGCCTTCGCAGGCGAGCACGCGGTCCTGCAGTCCGTCCAGGTCGATGCGGACGGCGTCGTCCTCGTCCTCCTCCGCTGCGTCGTCGTCGCCGAGCAGGCCGGCGTCGTCGGCGAAAGGCGACGGGGCGTCGTTACTCAGCAGCACCATGTACGGGCGGGCCATGTCCAGGAACACGTGGTTCTGGTCCTGCCAGCCCATGATGGGCTCGAAGGTCCGATTGGACAGGAAGTAGAGGTAGGAGCCGTCGTCGGAGAACGACGGGCTCCAGTCGGTGTGCCACTCGTCGGTCACGCGGACGGTGCGGTCCTTCTCCGTGTCGTACAGGAAGATGGACTCGTTCATGTTGTGGCCCTGGCTGGTGTAGGCGATCCAGCGCGAGTCGGGGGACCACGCGTAGTCCTGGATGCCCCAGCGTTCCCAGGCGTCGTCGTAGTCGCAGCGGGCGATCACGCGAGCCTTGCCGCTCGCGACGTCCACGAGGTTCAGGCGCATGAACTTGTCAGAGAAGACGATCGACTCCGAATCGGGGGACCACGCCGGGGGCATCAGGAAGCCGCCTCCCATGTCCGTGAGCTTCCGCACGTCGCCGCCGGTCTGGTCGCAGAGCCAGATCTCCTCTTCGCCGGTGCGGTCGCTGATGAAGGCGATGGTCTCGCCGTCGGGGGACCACACGGCGTCCTTCTCGCGGGAGGCGGAAGTGCGGGTCAGGTCGAAGGAGTCGCCCTCGTCCACCGGCAGGTTCAGGATCTCGCCGCGGGCCTCCAGCAGCACGCGTTCGCCCGAGGGCGAGGTTCGGAAGGAGCCGGTGCGGGGAGCCTCGGAGACCAGGTCGTCGCGGAAGCGGGGGCGGTCCGAGCGGACGGTGATGTCCAGGAGGGCGCTCGATCCCGACGCGATGTCGAGGACGTGGAGGCGTCCGGCCTGCTGGTAGATCACGCGGCCGGCGTCGCCCATGGACGGGTGCTTCACGTCGTAGTCGGTGTGGGTGGTGAGGCGGCGCACGCCGGAGCCGTCGGCGGCCATGGCGTAGAGGTTCAGGCGACCATCCTCGCGGTCGCTGTTGAACACGATCGTCCCGCCGTGCCACATGGGGAAGTTGTCGGAGCCGGGCCAGTCGGTGAGCTGCGTGATGGAGCCGCTGTCCAGATCGGCCAGCCACACGTCCTGGGCCATGCCGCCCTGGTAGCGCTTCCAGGTGCGCGACTCGCGGCTGATGCGGTTGTACGCCACCATCGAACCATCGGGCGAGACGGCGGCCAGGCCGCCGCGATCCAGGGGCAGGCGCTCGGGCAGGCCGCCGTGGACGGACACCAGGTAGGTCTCGAACTCGCGATTGGGCCAGGCGCGGTTGGAGCGGAAGAGCACGCGCTCGCCGTCCGGGTGCCAGTCCAGGACCTGGTCGCCGGCGGGATGCCAGGTGAGGCGCCTGGGCTCGCCGCCGCGGGCGTCCATGACGTAGACGTCGTTGCCGCCGTCGTAGGAGGCGGTGAAGGCCAGCATCGTGCCGTCCGGGCTGAACTTGGCGTTGACCTCGTTGCCGGGGTGGCTGGTGAGGCGACGGGCGTCGCCGCCGTTCGCGTCGGCGATCCAGAGGTCGTTCTCGTAGGTGAAGACCACCTGATCGCCGTGCAGGTCGGCGAACCTCATGAGATGGGTGATCTCGCCGGCGCCGGCGACGGCGGCGGCCGTCAGGGCGCACAGCCCGAGCAGCAGCATGCGTTTCACGTTCGGCCTCGCTTTCCGCGTGGATGGGTATGGGGGAAGACGGGAATGTAGCAGATCCGGCCAGCAAGCTCTACGGGCACCGGCAGCGGTGGTTGCAGGGGCCGACGGGGCCGCTTATCATGCGTGCGACCCGAGGGAGGCCCCATGAACCGGATCGCCGGCGCCATCGCCATGCTCCTGCTCGCCTGCGCCGTCCGCGCCGCCGAGGCGCCCCTGCGCGTGGGCGTGAGCGTGCCGCCCCTGGCGTGGTTCGCGCAGGAGCTCGCCGGCCCCGACGCCGAGGTCGTCACCGCCCTGCCCCCCGGCGCCTCCCCCGCCTCCTGGGACCCGACGCCCCGTCAGGTCATCGCACTCTCCTCGGTGGACCTCTTCGTGGCCGTGGGCGTGCCCATGGAGCGGGCCCTGCTGCCCTCCCTGCGCCGGGACGGCGGACCGCGGATCGTGGACGCCGCCGAGGGCGCCGACCTGATCGCCTCGCCGGACCATCACCACCATCACGATCACGACCACGGCGAGCTGGATCCCCACGTATGGCTCAGCCCTCGCCGGTGCCGCGTCATCGCCGAGCGGATCGCGGGGGCCCTCGCGGCCGCGCGGCCTGCCGATGCCGCGGTGATCGGTGAGCGCCTTGCCGAAGTGCAAGCCGAGCTGGACCGCCTGGACGCCATGGCTACCGACCGTCTGGCCTCGCCGTCCCGCCCCCTGCTGGTCCAGCACCCCGCCTACGGGTACCTGGTGGCCGACCACGGCCTGACCATGCTCCCGGTGGAGCGGGCCGGGCAGGCTCCGTCGCCGGCCCACCTGTTGCGGGTCTTCGGCGAGGCCCGTGACCGGGGCGCCGCCGCCCTGGCCGTGCAGCCGGCCTTCGCCGACGGCCAGGTCCGCAAGGCGGCCCGGGCCATGGATCTGGAGGTGGTGGAGCTGGATCCGCTGTTCGCCGACTACCCCGCGGGCTTCACCGCACTGGTGACCAGGATCGCGCCCCTCTGCGGTTGCGGGGAGGCGTCCCCGTGAGCACCGTCGTCAGCGTCCGCGACCTGCACCACGCCTACGACGGCGCCCCCGTCCTGGAAGCCGTGTCGTTCGAGCTGCACCGCGGCGACTTCGCCGCCGTGGTCGGCCCCAACGGCGGCGGCAAGAGCACCCTGGCCAAGGCCATCGTGGGCCTGGTTTCCCCGACCCGCGGTACCGTCGAAGTGCTGGGCGGTCCGCCCGCCCGCAACCGTCGCGCCCTGGGCTACATGCCCCAGCACACCCGCCTCGACCCGCTGTTTCCGGTGACCGCCCGCGAGATCGTGCTCATGGGCCGCCTCGGACGTGGCCCGTCGTTCGGTCCTTGGCGCGCCGCCGACCGTCGCGTGGCCGACGCCTGCCTCGAGTCCGTGGGCCTGCCCGACGTCGCCGGCCGACGCCTCGACGAGCTCTCCGGCGGCCAGCGCCAGCGCGTGCTGCTGGCCCGCGCCCTGGCCACCGAGCCCGACCTGCTGGTGCTGGACGAGCCCACCGCCGGCCTCGACCCCTCGGTCCAGGACGAGTTCTACGCCCTGCTCGCCGACCTCAACGCCGAACGCACCATCCTGATGGTGAGCCACGACACGAGCCTGGTGTCGCGCACCGTGAACCGCGTGTTCTGCGTGAACGGCACCCTGGCCGAGCACTGCCTGACCGACGTACCCGACGACTGGCGCGAGCTCTTCTACGGCCCCGCCGACGTGCGCCTGGTGCGCCACGACCACGACCACACCCACGACCAGGGCTGTGCCCACGACCACGGGGAACCGCACCATGACTGAGTTCATGCGCGCCCTCGCCGAGGTCCCCTTCCTGCGCCTTTCGGTGGCCGCCGGCCTCCTGGCCAGCGTCTCCTGCGGCGTGGTGGGCACCTTCGTGGTCACGCGGCGCATGACGGTGGCCGCCGGCAGCCTGGCCCACGCCGTCCTCGGCGGCATCGGCGCCGCCCACTGGCTCCGCGTGGTGCACGGCTGGACCTGGCTCTCGCCCCTGCACGGGGCCCTCTTCGCTGCGCTGCTGTCGGCGATGATCGTGGGCTGGGTGCGCGACCGGGGCCGCGAGCGCGAGGACACGGTGATCTCGGCCCTCTGGGCCGTGGGCATGGCCGCCGGCGTGCTGTTCCTGTTCAAGACGCCGGGCTACCAGGCGGACCTCATGACCTGGCTGTTCGGCAACATCGTGGTGGTGGACCCGTCGGACCTGCGCCTGCTCGTCGGGGTGGACCTGGTGGTGCTGGCCGCGGTGGTCGCCCTCTGGAATCCCCTGGTGGCCGTGAGCTACGACGAGGAGTTCGCCCGCCTGCGGGGCGTGAACGTGCCGTTGACCACGACCCTGCTGCTGGCGCTGACCGGACTGGCCATCGTCACCCTGGTGGCGGTCGTGGGCGTGGTGATGGTGATCGCGCTGGTCACCCTGCCCGCGGCCACGGCCGGGCGCTTCACGCGGCGGCTCTCCCACACCATGATCGCCGCCGTGGTGCTGACCGCCCTGTGCACCACCGCCGGCCTGGCCGTGAGCTTCGAGGCGGACCTGCCCACCGGTGCCACGACCATCATGATCACGGCCGCGCTGTACGCCCTGGCCCACCTCGTGTCGGCCACCCGCGGACGTCGTCGGCACCGCAACGACAGGACCCACCCGTGACCGCCTTCCTCACCGCCCTGACCGGCACCCTCGTGGAAGCCGCCCCCTGGCTGCTGGGCGGGTTCGCCCTGAGCGGCGTGCTCCATGAGGCCCTGGAACTGAAGCCGGGCCTGATGGACCCGTTGAAGAGACCCGGCCCGCGGTCCGTGGTGCTGGCCACCCTCATCGGCCTGCCCCTGCCGCTGTGCTCGTGCAGCGTGCTGCCCACCGCCCTCACGCTGCGGCGGGGCGGTGCGAGCCGGGGCGCCACGTCGTCGTTCCTGATCACGGTGCCGGAGACCGACGTGGTCTCCATGGGCCTGACCTACGCCCTGCTCGGCCCGGTGATGGCGGTCACGCGACCGGTGGCGTCGCTGGTCACGGGACTGGCGACGGGACTGGCAGTGGATGCCGTGGACCGTGCCGAGAAGCCCGAGCCGAAGCCTGCACCCCTGCCCATGGCCGCCCCCGGCGGCGGATGCTGTTCCCCCGCTCCGGCTCCCCTGGAGATGGCCGCACCCACCTGCTACGCGTCCGAGCCCGCCGAGCCCGAGTGCGGTTGCGATGAGCCGAACGACGACGCCCCCTTCTGGCGTCGTGCCCTGCGCTACGGCTTCGTGAAGTTCTTCGACGACATCGCGCCGACCCTGGCCCTCGGCCTGCTGGCCGGCGCCGCCCTGACGGCCTGGCTGCCCCAGCTCGACATCGCCTCGGTCACCGGCTCGCGGCTGATCACCTACGCCGTGATGCTCGGCCTGGGCGTGCCCATGTACGTGTGCGCCACCAGCAGCACGCCGGTGGCGGCGGGACTGATCGCGGCCGGGGTGAGTCCCGGCGCGGCCCTGGTGTTCCTGCTGGCCGGCCCGGCCACCAACTCGGCCTCGCTGCTGCTGCTCCGCAAGGAGCTGGGCGGGCGGGCCTTCGGCGTGTACCTGGGCGGTCTGGTGGTGGTGAGCCTGGTCATGGGCCTGCTGCTGGACGCCTGGCTGGGCGGGCGGCCCCTCGCGCTGTCCGACGCCGTCACCGGTCATGACCACGGCGGCCACGGATCGTTCGCCGTGGCGGCCGCCGTCCTGTTCTCGTTCCTGTTGCTGTCCGCGCTGTGGAGAACCAAGATCCGCCGCGCCTGACCCCCGCCCCCGGAGGCTTCCCATGGAGTATCGGTTTCTCGGCAAGTCCGGCCTGAAGGTCTCGTCCCTTTCGTTCGGGGCGTGGGTGACGTTCGGCGACCAGATGGACGTCGATGCCGCCCTCGAGACCATGACCGCCGCCTACGACGCCGGCTGCAACTTCTTCGACAACGCCGAAGCCTACGCCCAGGGCCAGGCCGAGGTCATCATGGGCGAGGCCTTCCGCAAGGCCGGCTGGTCCCGTTCCGACCTGGTGATCTCCACCAAGATCTTCTGGGGCGGCAAGGGGCCCAACGACCGCGGCCTCTCGCGCAAGCACATCGTCGAGGGCACGAACAAGGCCTTGCAGCGCCTGCAGACCGACTACGTGGACCTGGTCTTCTGTCACCGTCCCGACGTCCACACTCCCATCGAGGAGACGGTGCGGGCCATGGATCACGTGATCCGTCAGGGCAAGGCCCTGTACTGGGGCACGAGCGAGTGGAGCGCCGCCCAGATCCGCCGCGCCTACGACATCGCACGCCGCGAGCACCTCACGCCGCCCACCATGGAGCAGCCTCAGTACAACATGCTCTGCCGCGACCGCGTGGAGTCGGAGTACGCCCCCCTCTACGACGAGATCGGCCTGGGCACCACCATCTGGTCGCCCCTGGCCAGCGGCATCCTCACGGGCAAGTACAACGACGGCGTGCCCGAGGGATCACGCCTGTCGCTGCCCAACTACCAGTGGCTGCGGCCCATCATCGAGGGCGACGAGGGGCAGCGGAAGATCGACGTCGCCCGCCGCCTCGAGCCCGTGGCCGCGGACCTCGACTGCACCCTGGCCCAGCTCGCCATCGCCTGGTGCCTGGCCAACGACGACGTGAGCACCGTGATCACCGGCGCCTCGCGCGTGGAGCAGGTGCACGAGAACATGAAGGCCCTGGACGTGGCCGAGCGACTCACGCCGGACGTGCTGGAACGCATCGAGGAGATCCTGGACAACCGGCCCGAAGGCGAGAAGGACTGGCGGGAGAGCTAGCCCGTCGCCGCCATCACCGGACGAGCACGAGACGGCGCCGCTCCACGGCGCCGTCCGTCGTCAGGCGCACCAGGTAGACGCCCGAGGCGGCGTCGCGGCCGGCGGCGTCGCGGCCGTTCCACGTACGGACGTGGTCGCCGGCCGGCAACGGACCGTGGTGGAGGGTGCGTACGAGGCGGCCGCGAAGGTCGTGGACGGCGAGGGTCGCCGGGCCGCCGCGCTCCAGGGAGAAGCGGAGGGTCGTGCCGGGGTTGGCGGGGTTCGGGACCGGGGCTGCGAGGAGCCGGATCGGGGTCGGAGCCGGGTCGTCGGGCCGCGGCTCGAGGGGAACGATGAGGTCGTTGTGCAGCACGGCCACGCCGTCGAAGCCGTCGGCGAGCACGATACGGCGCCAGTAGCACGACACGCCGGCGGCTCCCTGGGTCTCGTACCAGCCCGTCTCATGGGCGCCGCCCGGGTCGGTGATATCGACCATGCGCACACCGCGCGCTCCCGCCGCCACTGCTGCGAATCCGGAGGCCAGGGCCACGTCCACGGCGGGCTGGCCGGTGGGCACCGACGTCAGCTCCACGGGATCGCCGGGCTCGGCCAGGGACACCACGCGCAGTCCGCCGCTGCCTGCCGCCACGCACACGACGGTGTCGTCCACCGCCACGGCGTGCATCTCCCCGTCCAGGTCCAGCAGCCCCACGGGCTGGGGCAGGGCGGGGTCGGCGGCGTCCACCACCACCAGCCCGTCGCTGGCATCCAGCAGCACCACCAGGTCCCCGGCCAGCGCCACGTCCAGCAGGTCCGAGCCCACGGCCAGGTGGGCCTCCTGCACGGGGGCGCCCGGGTCGGTCAGGTCGTAGATGCGGAGGCCGCCGTCGCCGTCGGCGAGCCAGAGGCGGTCACGACCGAGGGCGGCGGCGCGGGCCAGACCGTCGGTGTCGATGGTGGCCAGTTCCACGGGTGAGGCGGGGTCGTCGAGGCCCACGAGGGTCACGCCGTCCTGATCGCGGGCCACGGCGGCGAGGCCGTCGATCAGGGCCACGTCGCGGGCGCGGGCCAGGTCCAGGCGGCCCACCTCGCGGGGCACGTTGGAATGGGCCAGGGTCAGCATGCGCAGGCCGACGCTCCGGTCCACCACCGCCACGTACGGGTCCAGCGAAGCGGTGCGGCAGGCCTCGGCCCGGGTCAGGGCCGTGGCCGTCAGGAGCGGGGCCGCCGGATCGGCCGGGTCGATCACGCGGACGCCGGGCCAGGAGTCGGCCATCAGCAGCGCACCGCCGGCGAAGGCGGTCGCCCCGGCGTAGCCGCCGGTCGCCAGGGATCCGACCTCGATCATGGCCGTCGGGTCGGCAAGGTCCACCACCCGCAGCCCTCCCCCGGCCGCCGCCACCCAGGCATGACCGTCGACGATCGTCACGCCACGGGCCCAGCCGGCGGGGATGGACAGCGTGCCCACGTCGAAGATGTTCCAGGGATCGTTCACATCCACCGCCACCAGGCCCACCGCTCCCTGGGCGAGGTAGGCGGTGCCGCCGGCCACGGCGATGTCGAAGACGTCGCCGGAGTCGCCGTACCAGTCGGTGAAGGCGGGATGCCGGGGATCGGAGACGTCGTAGACGAAGAGGTCGCCGCCGGTGTCCCCCACGTAGACCACGTCGCCGGCCTTGGCGATGGCCGTCCTGCGCGCCAGGGACGCCGGGCCGTGCACGCTCGTCGGCGCCGTCGCGTCGATCACGTCCAGCACCCGCAGGGCCGTGCTGTCTTCCGCCACGTAGAGCCAGCGGCCGTCCAGCACCAGATCATGGACGGCATGGCCGCCGGACCAGGAACCCAGCAGGCGGGGTGCGGAGGGGTCGGACACGGAGATCAACCGGACGCCGGCGGTCCCGCAGGCCGCGGCCACCAGGGTATCGTCCAGGGACACGCCTTCCACGTCGGCGTCCAGGGCCGCCCGGCCCAGGGGCGCGACGGCGCCGTCGGGGGAAACGGAAAGCAGGTCCAGCACGCGGCCATTGGCCACGGCGGCCAGGCCGTCGCGGGCGTCCACGGCGCGGCAGGGGCCGTTGGACCAGCGGCCGAGGAGGGAGACGTCGCTTGCCGTCTGGCCGGAGGCGATCACGGCGGCAAGAAGGATCGGAATGACGATGGCCGCTCGGATCATGGTTCCCGGCTCCTCTCCGTGTGATCTCACAGGGCGTCCTTGCCCCATCCCAACCTAGCATGCGCTCGGGCCCCGTTCCACAGGACGCTCGGGCCAGCCCCTTTTATCACCGATCAATTCACACGATTTCCATAGGCATTACCGCTCAACCCCTCACAAATCACGGCCGAACATGCCCACAGCAGTCGTAACCGACTGATTGATTGCAGGTTAAATATTAGGAGTGTTCTTGTCTTTTTTCATCAAGGCATCGATGCGCCGCCCCGATGAGGGATGGGTTCAATCGAAACGACCGAACAATGCGAGGAAATCATGGGCATCAGCAAGCGAATCCTTTTCTCCTTCCTGACGGTGGCGGCACTGTTCACCGTCCTGGGCGGGGTGTCCATCCGGCAGACGTACTCGGCCCGGAGCGCCGGTCGGGAGTTCACAGCCGAGCTCCTGCCCTCCGAGGAGCGCCTGTACGAGATGGAGCTCTCTGTCCTGGAGATGACCACGACCGTCCTCCACCCGTCCCAGGATGAGGACCCCGAAGCCCGCATCGCTGAACTGAAGAGCCGGGCCGGTGAACTCCGCAGGGAGATCCCCGCCGCCGTCGCCGATCCCGAGGACGCGGCCCATGTCGCTGCGCTGCTGGACGGATTCGAGACGGCCATGGTCGACCCGATCCGCCTGCATACGGTTCCCGGCGACCGGATGGAAGTGGCCGACGCCGCCGTGGAGCCCCTGCTCGAGCGGATCGACGCGCTGGGCGACGTGGCCCTGACCAACACGGTCTGGGGCTGCGTGATGGCCTTCAACGACATCCTGATCACCCTCGACCCCGTCGAGCGCGAGGCCTTCGACGAGGGCGTCGAGGAAATCCGGGCCCATCCCAGCTTCCCCGAGATCGCCGACCTGTTCCCCGCTTTCCATCAGGACGGCCTGTCGGTCTTCCTGGCCATGGACGACCTGCTGGCCGCCCGCGCCGAGTTCGACGTCAGCGCCGCGGCCCTGTCCGGGGAGCTCAAGGAGCTGACCCACCGATTCGCGAGCGACCGTGTCCGTCCCGTGGAGGAGCGCCTCAATGCGAACCTCGGCGCCGCCGTCTCGTCCACCGTCGTCTCCATCGTGCTCGGCATGCTGGCGGCCGTCGGGCTCGGGCTCCTCACCACCAGGAAGGTCATGGGTGTCCTCAACCGTCTGACCGGCGCCCTGGGCGACCACTCGGGCCACGTGTCCCAGGCTTCAGGCTTCATCGCCGACAGCAGCCACAAGCTGGCCGCGGGTGCGTCGCAGCAAGCCGCCAGCCTCGAGCAGACGTCGGCCACCCTCGAGGAGATGGCCGCCCAGTCCGGCGACAACTCCCAACGCGCCGGCAACGCCGAAGGCATGATGGGCGAGGTCCGCGGCGCCGTGGACGCCGCCCGCTCCTCCATGGACGACGTGGTGCGCAGCATGGGCGAGATCCGCGACTCCTCCCAACAGGTGACGGCCATCATCAACACCATCGAGGAGATCGCCTTCCAGACCAACCTGCTGGCCCTGAACGCGGCGGTCGAAGCCGCCCGCGCCGGCGAGCACGGCAAGGGCTTCGCCGTGGTGGCCGAGGAGGTCCGCAGTCTGGCCGGTCGGTCCGCCGTGGCCGCCAAGGACACGGCCGACCTCATCGCAGGCAGCGTGGAGCTGGCCGACCGGGGCGAGGATTACGTGAAGCGCGCCCATGAGAGCATCGAGGCCATCGTCCTGAAGTCCGACGCCGTCGCCAGCGACGTCCAGGCCATCGCCCGCGCCTCCAGGGAGCAGGCCGACGGCATCACCCTGATCTCCCGCGGCGTGCAGGAGATCGACCTGGTCACGCAGCAGTTCGCGGCCACGTCCCAGCAGTCCGCGTCGTCCAGCCAGGGGCTGGCCGACCGGGCCGACGACATGAAGGAGTCCGTCCGGGAGCTCGTGGAGCTCATCTCGGACCGGGCCGATCGATAGGAGACGATCATGTTCCGTATCACGACGATCATCATGACGACTGCGGCCCTGGCGATCCCGGTCATGGCCCAGACCGACGGCGTGGAGATCAGCGGCTTCACCGACTACCTCGTGGTCCCCGACCGCGACGGCGGCGACGGCCGGGTGTCGGTGGGCCAGGCCGAGATCGACCTCGCGGCCGAGATCGACGGCGGCGTGGCCGTCGAGGTGGCCGTGGCCTACGACCCCGACGCCGAGGCCTTCGGCCTGGGCGCCCTGACCGTGGGATTCCCCCTCGCCGACTCCGACGCCTGGAGCGCGGACCTCTCGGTGGGTCTGTTCGACGTGCCCTTCGGCATCGACTGGAGGGTGTATCCCTCCCCCGACCGCAAGATGGTCACCGCCCCCTTCGCCACCGACATGACCCATGCCGGCTGGAACGAGATGGGCGCCCAGGTGAACGCCTCGCGCGGTGCCTGGACCGCGACGTTCTTCGCCGTCAACGATATGCCCCGCGACCACCTGACCGCGGACACGAAGATCCCCGAATACACGGCGGGGGGCGCCGCCGGCGGCCGGCTCGGCTGGACTCCAGCAACCACCCTCGAGCTCGGCGGCTCGGCGGCGTCCCTTTCCGACGCCACCGGCAACGAAGCCATGACCCTCTGGGGCGTCGACGCCCAGTGGAACGGCGGCCCCCTGTCGATGAAGGGCGAGTACGTGGGCCACGGCATCCGCGAGATCGACGGCTCGCGCATCGCCAACGCCGGCTGGTACGCCCAGGCCGGATGGGACTTCTCAACCCAGTACCTCGCCGTCCGCTACGACACGTTCCAGCACGAATACTGCGAAGAGGCGTGCGCCGAACGCGTGAGTGCCTGCTGGGGTCGTGCGCTGACCGAGGGCAGCCAGGTCCGGCTGGAGCGGTCGTTCGGCCTGAACGGCGTGCCCGACGAGGTGCTGATGCAGATCGTGGCGGGGTTCTGAGGGGAGAACGCGGTCACGAGGAAGAGGGGGACGCTGGGGCGTCCCCCTTTTCGCGTTCAGTAGGGTCCGTGTCCGGTGGTGTCGCGGTCCTCGTACCGGCAGGAGCCGTGTTCCACGTGCCCGCGGTAACGGTCGTCCATGGTCTCGCGGTAGTAGGCCTCGAGCTCGTGGCAGAGCTGGGGCGGGACCATCCAGTCGCCGTCGTCGCCGACGCAGCGGTCGGTCTCCAGCTCGATCTGCTTCCCCTGGTAGACGCCGAAGAGACACACCTCGTGGGGTGCGATGCCCTCCTCCACCAACGTCTCGACGAGCCCGCAGATGGTGTCGGCGAAGTAAGATTCGGGCATGGGGCGATCGCCCTGCCCGCGCAGCAGGTCGACCTGGGCCTCGTAGGTGTAGGGGATGGTCTTGTCCTTCTTGGACCGCGGCATGGGGGTGTGTTTGATGATGCCCATGGGGACCTCCTCGGTGGAGTGAGGGATATTTGAACATAGTCGTTCACTATAGCGGAAGTGTCAATAAGGAGGGAGGTTATGCCGAGGCTATTCATGGGGAATAAGAAACGGGACCCCGATGGATCAGGGTCCCGTCATCGTTGGTACGCCACCAGGGACTTGAACCCCGAACCGGCTGATTAAGAGTCAGCTGCTCTGCCAGTTGAGCTAGTGGCGCACCGTATTCATAATGTGGTGCGGCACGGGAAGGAGTGATATCCTCCCCCGCCGGGATCCGCAAACTAGCACCGGATCCCCCCCGTGTCAAGAAAACGGCCCCCTGTTTCCCTGCCCCCGGAAAGGCCCCCCGATGCTCGATCTGGAAGCCCGCAAGAAGCGCGTCCGCAACGTGGTGCGGATCCTGAAGAAGAACTTCCCCGACGCCGAGTGCAGCCTGCTGCACCGCACCCCCTTCGAGCTGCTCATCGCCACCATCCTGAGCGCCCAGTGCACCGACGCGCGGGTCAACATGGTCACCCCGGATCTCTTCCGCGCCTTCCCCGACGCGCAGGCCTTCGCCGACGCACCCATCGGGGAGATCGAGGAGGCTATCCGGTCCACCGGGTTCTTCCGGCAGAAGGCCAAGTCGATCCAGAGCTGCTGCCGGGACATCGTGGAGAAGCACGGGGGCGAGCTGCCCGATTCCATGACCGACCTGGTGAAGCTGGCGGGCGTGGGGCGCAAGACGGCCAACGTGGTGCTGGGCGTGGCCATGGGCAAACCCGACGGCGTGGTGGTGGACACCCACGTGGGGCGCATCTCCGTGAAGCTGGGGCTCACCGGACACGGGCCCAAGGAGGCCGTGAAGATCGAGCGCGACCTGAACGAGTGCGTGCCGAGGAAGAACTGGGTGGAGATCGGACACCTGATGATCGAGCACGGCCGCGCCGTCTGCAAGGCGCGCAAGCCTGACTGCGACGGGTGCGATCTGTACAGGCACTGCGAGGTGCGTGCCTAGACTTCCTGAACACTTCCGGAACACTTCCGGATGACCTAGCGGACGAGCATCACCTTGCTCGAGTCCTCCCCCGCCTCCGACCTCAGGTGGACCATGTACACGCCGGCCGGCATCGCACGGCCGGCGTCGTCGCGTCCGTCCCACACCAGCTCGTGGCGGCCGTAGGGCCAGGAGCCGTCGGCGAGGGTCGTCAGGCGGCGGCCAGCGGCGTCGTGGACCGACACCGTCACCGGGCCGGTGCGCGCCAGGGCGAAGGGCACCGTCACGCTGGGGTTGAAGGGGTTCGGAAAGGGGTCGCCCAGGGCGCTGGCCGAGGGCACGTCGGCGTCGGGAATGCGCAGGCGGATCTCGTCGAGGGTGATCCACTCGCCGCGGGCGTCCAGGAGCTGCAGGGCGTAGGTCACGGTGCCGCGGGCGCGCCAGTCGCTGGCCGTGTACGCCGAGCCGTCAGCCTCGAACGGGACTTCCCGGATGCGGGGGGCGCGGCCCGCCATCAGGCGCATCCGCTCCGGTTCCAGGTCACCGTGGACGGTCCACTCCAGCACCGCCATGTGGGGCTCGGCGTGACCCGCAAGACCGGAGACCTCCAGGGGCACCCCGTCGAAGCAGTGGGGCCGCAGGGTGTGCAGTCCGGCCGGTCCGGCGGCGGCATACAGCACGCCGTTGCCCATGGCCGCGCCACGACCAGCGCCGGGGCCGACGGTCCCGATGAGCGACGGGGCCTCGAACGCACCCACGTCCACGGCCAGCAGGTCGGTCGAGGCGACGTAGGCGGTGGCGCCGTCCAGCACGATGTCGCCGCATGCGCCCGGCAGCCACATGGAGCCGTGCAGATCCAGCACGCCCGGATCGTCCAGGTCGGCGCCGATCAGGAAGCCGTGGGCGCCCAGCAGCAGGTCGGTGCCGCTGACGGCCACCGACGTGTAGGTGAAGCTCGTGAACCAGTCACCCACCAGGACCGGGTCGGCGCCGGAGATGTCGTAGACGTCGAGGGCTTCCACGTACGACACCACCATCAGGCCGTCGCTGGCGGCCGCCGCCACGGGCTCCGCGATCAGGGGCCACAGGCGGGTAATCACCGGCAGGTCCGGATCCGAGACGTCGATGGTGACCCACTGCGACGAGGTGCCCACATCGGTGCTGCGCACGAAGATGTCGACGGTGCGGCCGCGCATCAGGATCGCCGACGGGTCGCCGTCCAGGAAGATCTGTCCGGCGAAGGCCGGGTTGCAGGGATCGGCGACGCGCACCAGCTGCAGTTCGCCGTAGCCGAGGGTCGGTCGGTAATTGGCCACGGCAGCGATGTTGTCGGCCAGGGCGACCACCCGAGGCTCGGTGGGCACGTCCACGAAGCCGCAGCGAACCGGAGCATCGGGGTCGGCGGCGTCGAAGGTCCACAGGCGCCCCACGTCCGAGCCCTGGGCGTTGCGGGTCTCCACCAGGGCGACGGCGCGCTGGCCCGAGGCCGCGGCGTCGATCACCACGTCCCACGCCGATTCGGGACCGTGCACGTGGGCTGGGCGGGCCGGCCGCAGGTCGTTGGCGGAGACCACGGCCACGCCGTCGTCGCCGCGGGCCAGGTAGATGGTGTTGCCGAGGGTCGCCACGTCGCGGGCGGTCATGGCGCTGGAGGCTCGCACGGGCTCGTCCACCGGCGAGAGCAGGTCCAGCACACGCAGGCCGATGCCGTCGTCCACGCCGTCGCCCGTCAGCACGAACCGGCCGCCGAACAGGGCCACGCCGTCCAGGGACAGGCCGTCCGGATCCCACGACCACACGTGGGCAGGGTCGCCGGCACCGCTCACGTCCAGGCCCGCCAGCACATCGAGGCCGGTCAATACGGCCTGCCCGGCTTCCAGGGCCACGTCACGCACCAGGCCGCCGCCGTGCCAGGTGCCGAGGGGTGTCGGAGCGGAGGCATCGAACGCGTCGAACACGGTGAGGTTGGGCATCAGAGGCCCCGCCACGCACACGCGCATGTCGCCGGCCACGACCGACGCGCTCTGGTCGGGGATGTCGTCGGTGTCGGTGATCACCGGCAGGTCGGGGTCCGAGAGGTCGACGGTCACCAGCACGGTAGATTCCTCCGCCGCCTCGGGATCGCAGATCAGCCAGGCGTAGGCGCCCTGGGCGTCGGCATCGATCACGCGGCCCGGCAGGGGCAGGGAACCGGCGGTGCGGGGGGCCGCGGTATCGGTCAGGTCCACGACCTGCAGCAGCGGGATGTCGCGGCGACCCATGGCGGCGACGGAGGTGCCGACAGCCACGTCCCACTCCCCCGCGCCCAGATCCAATGCCCCCTCGAACCACGGCACCGTGGGCTGGGCCAGGTCGTAGATCCGCAGGCCATAGTCGTCGCAGGCCACGTAGAGCATTCCGTCCACGAGATCCAGGTCGCCGGCGGGGCCGGGCGTGGTGCGGATGGCCTCGAGCTTGAGCGAACGCGAGTGATCCACGCAGGGGTCGACGGCGGCGGAGAGGGCCGGCAGGAGCAGGCAGATCAGGAGGCGGATCATCAGGACACGGGCGGTGGTCATGGCGGCTCCACGGATCGGGATCGGTTGCGATGACGACAGGATACGACATCAACGCTCCGGGGGCACCATTCTAACACACGAAGAGGGGCGCCCCTGGGGGCGCCCCTCCGGTCGTGTCGTCGCGCGGTGCGCTAGAACGGCAGGTCGTCGTCCTCGCCCGGCATGGGAGCCGCGGGGAACGGATCGTCCGCGGGGCCGCCCTGCTGGGCCTGGCGCGCGGGCTGGGCGTTGTCGTGCCCTCCGCCGTAGTTGCCGCCGCCGCCCTGCCCACCGCCATCACCGGCGCGGCCGAGCATCTGCATGGTCTGGGCCACGATCTCGGTGGTGTAGCGCTTCTGGCCCTGCTGGTCCTCCCACTCGCGGGTCTGCAGGCGGCCCTCGATGTAGACCTGCTTGCCCTTCTGCAGGTACTGGCCGCAGATCTCCCCGAGGCGGGCCCACGCCACCACGCGATGCCACTCGGTGCGCTCCTGGCGGTTGCCGTCGCGGTCGGTCCACTGGTCGGTGGTCGCCACGGTGAAGTTCGTCACGGCGGTGTTGCTCTGGGTGTACCGCATCTCGGGATCGCGCCCGAGGTTGCCCACGATGATCGCCTTGTTCACGCTGGCCATGTGTCCGTTCCTCCTGGAATTGTTCGCGGCGGTGCCGCTCTGTGGCGGGAGGGCTTCCGACCGGTCGTACGGCCCGCCTCGTCGGGGGCATTCTAGGACATCGGCGACGCCGACACCACCCCCCGGCGCGAAAAACGGCCCCGACTGCGGGACCGCGCGCGCCCCTCCGCGAGGGAGGGAGAAGAGGTGGGGTGGATGAGGGGATTCGAACCCCCGACCACCTGGACCACAACCAGGGGCTCTGCCGACTGAGCTACATCCACCACCACTGATTCGTTGGCGCGCCTGGCAGGATTCGAACCTGCGACCGCCGGATTAGAAGTCCGATGCTCTCTCCAACTGAGCTACAGGCGCGACTTCCCAGGCGCCCGCGCCGGGGCGCGGAGAGGGAATAATGGGGGTTGGGCCCCATCGTGTCAAGCCGTGTCGGAGGGGGTCTCGGACCTCCCGCGGCGGCCGGGGCTCGTGCCGGCCGGTCGGGGGTGGGGTGGCAAGGGGGGGGCCGGGGGGAATAACAGGTTGGTGGTCGATTCTGTCTGGGCTGGTTGATCGAGGTTGACGATGCGGAGAGCCGGGTCGCCGGCGGGAGACGGTACAGATTTCACGAATGATGTCGCCCACAGCCGGGCGTCCGGCTGCAGGCGGCATCATTCGTCAAACGAGGTGAGGTGGTCGGGGCGACTGGATTCGAACCAGCGACCCTCTGCTCCCAAAGCAGATGCGCTACCGGGCTGCGCCACGCCCCGACCGGAGGCTCATGGCGGGCCCCATCATCGTGAGGCCCGGCGTCGGTGTCAATCTGGTCGCCCGTACACGGCGGCCACGCCCGCCAGCAGGCGGCGCATGGCGCGGCCGCGGTGGCTCAGGGCGTTCTTCTCGTCCGACCCCATCTCGGCCAGGGTGCGGTCGCTGTCCAAGGGGCGGAAGACCGGGTCGTAGCCGAAGCCGCGAGTGCCGCGAGGCGACCGGACGATCTCGCCGATCACGCGGCCCGTGCACGACAGCTCGCGCCACACCGGGGCGTTCACGGCCCGGCCGGGAGCGTCGGCGGGCAGGCCGGTCGGGGCGATGCGGGTCAGGGCGTTCTCCTCGTCGGGACCGGCGGCGGTCCACAGGCGCGTGTCGGGCAGACGCAGGTGCTCCGGGTCCGAGTCCAGCGGACGGCCGCCGTGGCGCGAAGGGCCCGTCAGGCCCGTCAGGATCTCCCGCAGACGATCGTTGTCCACGCCCACCGCTGCCGACGGCTCGAGCCTCGGGGCCACGTAGGCGTCCCAGGCGGCGCGGCGGTCCGACAGCTCGTTCCAGTAGGCGTCCTCGTCCTCGATGTCGGCCACGTGGATGGACCGGCGGTAGGGATCGTGCATCCAGCGCACCGCGACCTCGGGCCCTGTATCGGACGTCGTCGAATCGGGCCGCGGATCCACCCACACCGCCGCCGTGGAGAACCACGCCTGGCGCTGACCGTCGGGCACGTCGGCCATCATGTCCGACATCAGGTCGCAGTTGTCCTGGTAGCTGCAGCCGGGGCCGGCGAAGCGAGCCGCGAACACGTCGGGCAGGCCGTTGAGGGCCTGGACGCACAGCGAGGTGTCGTCGGCCACGGCGATCTCGCCGGTGTAGGCGGCGGTGGCCACGGCCTTGCGGGTGGCGTTGCCCAGGATGGTGGTGCCGTCCTCGATCACGTCGGGCAGGCCGGGCCAGTCCGAGGCAGGGCGCACGTCGAAGGGCAATTCCGCACAGAGCTGCCGCAGCTCCTCCACCTTGTGGGCGTTGCGGCTGGCCAGCACGACGATGCGGCGCTCGCCCATCACTTCGTCTCCAGGACCTGGTGCTGCAGTTCCACCAGCTTCTCAATGCCCTCGCCCGCCAGGTCCACCATGGCGTCGAGCTGCTCGCGGGTGAACGGGGTGTGCTCGGCGGTGCCCTGCACCTCGATGAGCCCGCCGCCCTCGGCCATCACGATGTTCATGTCGGTGCCGGCGCGGGAGTCCTCGGCGTAGTCCAGGTCGATGACCACGGCACCGTCCACCACGCCCAGGCTCACCGCGCCCACCAGCCCGCTCATGGGGTGGCGCTTGAGGTTCAGGCGCGACAGGGCGTCGTACAGGGCCACCGAAGCGCCGTTGATGGAGGCGCAGCGGGTGCCGCCGTCGGCCTGGATCACGTCGCAGTCGATGGTGGCGGTGACCTCCCCCATCACCGTCAGGTCCGTGACCGCGCGGAGGCTGCGGCCGATCAGCCGCTGGATCTCCATGGTGCGGCCGCCCTGGCCGTTGGCGTTGGTGGCCTCGCGGCGGGTGCGCTCGCCGGTGGCCCGGGGCAGCATGCCGTACTCGGCGGTGACCCAGCCCTGGCCGCTGCCGCGCAGCCAGCCGGGCACGCCGTGGCTCAGGGAGCAGGTGCAGATGACCTTGGTGTTGCCCATCTCGATCAGCACCGAGCCCTCGGCGTGGGGCAGGTAGTCGCGGGTCATGCGGACCGGCCGGAGGTGGCTCGGCATGCGGTCGTTGGCGCGCTTGGTCACGATTCGTCCTTTCGGGCGAGGCCGCCTTCCCAGTGGGCCTCGTTCATGTTCACCGTATGCACTTCGTCGATGGGGCGGCCGAGGAACCGTTCCCCGACCTCCCGGAACTTCCAGGGGATGTCGCTGAGCCAGAATTCCATGGCGCCGCCGTCGGCACCGTCGGGACGGGCCAGGCCGGCCTCGCGCAGCAGGTCGGCGGCCGAATCCGCCAGGGCCTCCGCCGAATCCACCAGGGCCACGTCGGGCCCCATGAACTCCCCCACCACTCCCTTGAGCAGGGGGTAGTGGGTGCAGCCCAGGATCAGGGTGTCCACCTCGCCCCGCAACGGCGCGAGATACTCCTCCACCACGCTGCGGGTGATGGGATGGTCGATCATGCCTTCCTCGACCAGGGGCACGAAGAGCGGACACGGCAGGGCCGCCACGCGGGCCTCCCCCACGCCTTCCGTCAGCAGTTCCTGGTAGCGGTTGCTGTTGACGGTTCCCAGGGTGGCAATCACGCCCACCCGGCCGCCGCGGGTGCGGGCCAGGGCCGTCTCCACGCCGGGCTCGATCACGCCCAGCACGGGCACAGGCAGCACCTCGCGTAGGTGGTCGATGGCGAAGGCCGACGCCGTGTTGCACGCCACCACCACCATCTTCACGCCGCGCTCCACCAGGAACAGGGCGTCCTGCTCCGCGAAGGCGCGGACGGTGCGCTCGCCCTTGGTGCCGTAGGGCACCCGGGCCGTGTCGCCGAAGTAGAGCAGGTCCTCGGCGGGCAGGCGCTCGTGCAGCGCCCGGAGCACCGTCAGCCCGCCCATGCCCGAATCGAAGACGCCGATGGGGCCCATCAGCGCCACCTCCCGAGCACGAAGGGATCGTCGGCGCGCACGTGGCCCGCCAGGGTCGCGACCTGGGCGCCGTCCACCAGCAGGGAGCAGGTGCGCAATTCGGGGAAGTTCACCGCGAGGGTGCGCAGCACCGACCGCAGGGTGGCCTGCTCGGCGGCCACGCCGCCGGGGTGGCCGGTGACCAGGGCGGCGGACACGTCCACCACCGCATGGCCCGAATCGCGGTCCAGGAAGACCGACCGCACCTCGACCCCGACGGGGATCGCCTGCACGGCTCCCTCGGGAGGTACGGCGGCGCAGAGGGCGGTCAGCACGTCGGCCACCTCCTGCTCCACGCGGTCGCGCACGGGCAGCACCAGTTCCTCGGCCACCACGCCGCGCCCGTCGGCCGCCGCATGGTAGATCACGACGCCGCGGCTGCCGGTCCACTCGGCGGGATCGGCGGCGGCGCCGCCGGGCAGGGCGGGCAGGCTCTCCACCGATCCGCGGCTCAGGTACCAGCCCATGAAGGCGGCGACGGCGCCGAGAGCCGCCACCAGGGCGGCCAGGGTCCACCAGAAGCCGCGGCCGGCGCGGGACCGTCCCGTCTGTCGGGCGCTCATGGCGCCACCTCCATGGAAGCGGTCGCGGCGAAATCGATGACGGCGGCGGTCAGGGCGGCGGCCAGGCGGCGGCGACCGTCCCGGCCGTCCAGCAGGGCGGCGTCTTCCGGGCTGGTCAGCAGGCCGACTTCCACCACGGCGGCGGGCATGTCCACGCCCTCGAGCCACGCCAGGTCGGCCTGGCCCACGCCGCGCACCGGCAGGTCGGCGTCGGAGGCGAGACGGGCCGCCAGACGCTCGGCCAGGTCGGCGCTGCGGGCCAGATGGCGGCGCTGGACGCGGTCCCAGGGCACGAAGGCCAGGGGGTCGTCGTCCACGTCGGCGGCGGCGGCGGCCAGGAACCAGGCGGCGGCGCCGCGGGCCCCGTCGTCGAACCAGCCGTCGGCGTGGAGGGAGATGAAGACGTCGCCGCCGGCGAGGTTGGCCCGTTCGGCCCGTTCGGCGGGCTCGAGGAAGCGGTCGTCGTCGCGGGTCAGAAGCACCGTGAAACCGGCATCGGACAGGGCGTCACGCAGGTCCCTGGCGAGGGCCAGGACGGTCTCGGATTCGCGGAGGCCGTCGATGCCGGTCACGCCGCGGTCCTCGCCGCCGTGGCCGGGGTCGATCACCACCTCATCCACCGCCGCGGAGGGGCCCAGCTGGTCGGGGTCGCCCATGGACGCCTCGCCGCGGGCCTGGAGGTCCGGCAGCAGGGTCGCCTCCTCCTCCAGCACCACCACGATGGTCCGGCCGTCGTCCTCGGCGTGGGAGCGGGTGCGCGACACCAGGGGGCGCAGCGCGATCTCCACCACCGCGTCGTCGCCGTCGGGCCGGGACGAGACGCCGCGGACCAGGCCGCGGGTGCCGTCGAAGCGCACGGCGGCGGGATCCAGCACACCGTCGTAGATCTTCAGCCGGATCCGGTCGCCGGGTCCGTGCTCCAGGCGCCAGCCCAGGGGTTCGGAACAGCGCAGCAGCACCCGGGTGGCCCGGGCGGAGGTACGCACGGTCACCGATTCCACGTTGGGCCGCACTCCGCCCACGGTCAGCAGCAGGTCGTCGGCGTGCCAGGAGATCCGTTCGGTGGTCAGGGCCGCCAGCTCGTCGGTCACGAAGGTGACGGGGATCCACAGGTCGCCGTCCAGGGCCCGGGGCGCCACCGGCAGCAGCACCTCGCGGCCGTCCACCAGGGCCAGGCGACTGTCGGCGGTCAGGGTGCACCGATGGCCGCCGATGCGCAGCCGCAGCCGACGCTCCCCGGCATCCCACAGGCGACCGGCGCGGAACACGCGCTCCAGGGCGGCGGCGGGAAGGTGCACCAGGCGCGTGCCGGCGGCCAGACTGCGGCCCGACACCGCCAGGGATTCGCGGTCCTGGCCGGGGAACTCCACGCGCACCGAGAGGTCAGGGGCGTCGGATACGAGCACGGGTTCCGGCGGCATCTGGGCGACGGCGGCGACCGCTCCCAGCAACACGGCGATGACGACGGCGGTACGCATGATCAGTGACGTCCCATCTCGCGCCGGATCCGCATCTCGACGTCTTTCTTGGCCTTGGCCTGACGCTTGTCGTGGACTTTCTTGCCCTTGCCGAGCCCCATCTCCACCTTCACCAGCCCCTTCTTGAAATACAGCTTCAGGGGGACCAGCGTGAGCCCCTTCTCATCGAGACGAGGGCGGATCTTGCGGATCTCGCGGCGGTTGAGCAGCAGCTTGCGACGGCGGAAGGGCTCGTGGTTCTCGCGGTTGCCCATCTCGTAGGGACCGATGTGGGCCTTCACCAGCCAGGCTTCCCCGGACCGGATCTCGCCGTAGGAGTCGCCCAGGTTGCAACGGCCCTCGCGCAGGGCTTTGACCTCGGTGCCCTGCAGGACCAAACCGGCCTCCCAACGGTCGAGGATCTCGAACTCGTGGAAGGCCTTCTTGTTCTTCGCGATGATCTTCAGACCGCTTTCCGGGTCCTTCTTCTTCTTGGCCGCCATCACGCTCCTCCCTGCCGGTCGCAGGAGATGCGAAACTAGCATCCGACCCCCACGAGGCGAAGAAAAAAAGCCGTCGCGGCGGTTGACAGCCCGCCCGCGAGCGAATAGTTTTGGTCGCCGCGGAGCACCGGGCCATGGTCCAACGCTCTGCGGACATCGTGGAGCCCGGGTGGCGGAATTGGTAGACGCGCTACGTTCAGGTCGTAGTGAGGTTTATCCTCGTGGGAGTTCGAGTCTCCCCCCGGGCACCATCGAGGAACGAGGCACCGTCAGGTGCCTTTTTTCTTTGGGTGTCGAATCCTGGCCCGCCCCCCATACCCCCTCGAATTCCTACAGTTCCGGCGATTCCGGCCGATACGGATCCGGTCACGCGGCACGCGCCGCATCGGACCCCGGCATCGGACGGAGCCCCCATGCGCTGGATCGAGATCGATCTCACTTCCCCTTCGGCGGCCTGCCGTGAACTCCTGGACATGGTCCGGGAGCGTCAGCGGGAGCTGCCCCGCCTCCAGCAGGACGTCGGCCTGGACAGCCCGGCCGTCGCCCGATTCCTGCAGGAGCAGGGCCAGCTGCTATTCCGGGCCGTGCAGGCCCATCGGCCCGACGCCTTCGCCGCAGAGGCGGGAGGCGTGGAATGGGGACGCCATCTGGTGGTGGACGCCGCCGACCTGGACCTGCCCTGGAGCTGCCTCCACAACGGCCTGCGTCCCCTGCTGGAGCAGGCGCCCCTGACGGCGTCGCCCTGGGGCGTCGACGCCACCGGAGAACGTGACCGGCAGTGGATGCGCCGACGCCACGAGACCCTGTTCACGGACGAGGTGCTGGGGTCGTCCACCGCCGCCGACGTGGCCGGCCGGTTCCGCCCCGAGCACAGCGCCGAGCCCGAGGTGCTCTTCGTGGACGGTCGGCTGTCCGGCAGCGGCCGGGCCCGCTCCGCCGAGGAGAGCCTGAGGGTGGAGTCGGCCCTGGAGCAGGCCTGCGAGGGCACGCGCCTGGCCCGGCTCGACGTGCCGACCGAGGCGCCGTCGCCGGCGGCCATCGTGCGTCGGGGCGACCGCTACCAGGCCTTCCACTACGCCGACGTCACCCACCGCGGCCCCGAGACCCGGACGGTCACGCCGTCGGACCTGGGCGCCTGGGACGGCGACCAGCCCGGCGCCGACCTGGAGATCGTGGGCGTGGATCCCGTGGAGAGCATCCTGGACGAGGTGAGCGCCCGGGCCGAGCGCGACCTGGCCCCAGCCTGGGTCCCCCAGGCCTCGGCCGTGGCCACCGCTCCCGCCTGGCGCACCGAGGACGGCCCCTTGCGCCCCGAGGACCTGGCGGCCCACGACGCGGCACCGCCCCTGGTCTTCTCCAACAGCTACCTGAGCCTGGCCGAGCTGGGACCGCGCTTCCTCAAGGCCGGCGTCAGCACCTTCGTCGGCACCCAGGCCCTGGTCGGATCCGAGGATGCCCGGGACTTCGCCGCGGATGTCTATCGCGCCCTGGCCGCCGGCCACGAGACCGCGGCCGCCGTGCGCGAGGCGGCACTCGCCGCCCGGGACCGCCTGGGCGACGACCATCCGCTGTGGCTCAGCTACGGTGTGACGGGATCGGGCTCTCTGGCCCTGCAGTACCTCTAGGTATCGGATTCGGCATCGACGAGGCCCTTCGCCGCGAGGCGGAGGGCCTCGTGGGCGTTGGCCACCAGGGCGGCGATCTCGTCGGGAGTGGCGTGGTCGATGTGGATGCCGGCCACGGCGGTGCAGGTGCGCCCGGTGGCTTCGGCCAGGTCGCGGGCCACGCGGGTCGCCAGCGGCCCCTCCTTGTGCCCGGGCGAGACGACCAGGGCCTCGATGTGCTCGCCGGCGGTGCCCGCCCGGGGGCCCGCCACGGCCACGGCGCCCACGTGGACGTCGCCGCCGCCGAGGACGGCCAGGAGGTCCCGGCCGAGGGATTCCACGCGGAGGGTCACCTCGAGGCGTCCCGTGCCGATCGTCACCTCCGTCGTCGCCATGCAACCTCCTGCGGTTTCCTGCGTTTCTCTTGAGTTCACCCGTCCCTTGAGGCACAGTCTAGCATTGGCGGCCCCGCCACGCCGCCGTCGCTTTTCCGGGACTTCAACGCCAGGGAGCATCATGGCCGCCGACGCCCCGCGCACGGCACCGACCATGACGACGCCCCGTGGAACCCGTGCGTACTGGTTCCACGTCGTCGTTGCGCTCGGCACCCTGGCCCTGTGCATCTTCGCGGGGGTGGACGCCGGGAAGGTGCGGCCCAACGACGGCACCGTGTGGCTGCTCGGCCGCCAGGACGTGACGGTGGTGGAGGTCACACCCCGCACCGGCGCCGACTCGTACCTGGAGCCGGGCGATGTCATCCGCGGTATCGGCCAGACCCTCGTCAACTCGCCCCAGGCCGCGGCGAAGGCCCTGGGCGAACAGGAGATCGGCGACCGCGTCCCCTACCTCATCGAGCGTGACGGCCGGCTGCTGCGCGTGCCGGTGGACCTGACGTCGTTCCGCACCGCCGACCGCTTCTTCCTCTACTACGCCGCGCTGTCGGCCATCTACTGGATCGTCGGCCTGATGATCTACCTGCGGGGCAGCGAGCACCTGGCGGCCCGGCTGTTCTTCCGGCTCTGCATGGTCTTCGCGGTGTTCTTCGTGACCAACCTGAGTCGGTCGAGCTACTTCTGGGGAGACATCATCACCCAGAACGCCGGCGCCCTGGCCCGTTTCCTGGTACCGGCCATCTTCTTGCACTTCTTCCTGGTCTTCCCGGAGAAGAAGCTGACGGTCACGCGCTTCCCGGTGATCGAGCCCCTGCTGTACGTGCTGCCCGCCGTGTTCTACGTGCAGTTCACCATGGACCAGTTCTTCGGCGCCCACGCCCCGCGCATCTACGGCATGCGCTGGCTGATCCTGGGCTCGTACTTCTCCGCCGGCGTGCTGGCCCTGGTGCACACGTACGTCCGGCTGCGCGACCCCATCCAGAAGCAGCGCCTGAGGATCCTGACCCTGGGGACCCTGGCCGGCATCCTCCCCTTCCTGGTGTTCACGGTGCTGCTCGGGGAGCGGGCCGGGTCCGACGTGGCCTTCCTGGGCATCGCGCCCATGATCCTGGTGCCCGGCGCCTTCGCCTACGGCATCGCCCGCTACCGGGTGATGCAGATCGAGGTGCTGCTGCGGCGCAGCCTGATGTACTCGTCGCTGACGGTGGGCCTGCTGGTGCTCTACCTGGCCGCGGTGCTGGCCCTGGGGGCCGTGCTGCTGCGCCTCACCGGTCAGACGAGCCAGGTGGCCACCATCATCGCCACCCTGCTGGCCGCGGCGGTGCTGTGGCCCCTGCGCGGATCGTTCCAGGGCCAGCTGGACCGGCGCTTCTTCCGGACCCGGGGCAACCTGGCGGCCGCCCTCCAGGAATTCGGCCAGGAGATCCCCCGCCTCATCCAGTTCGAGACCCTGGTGGGCCGCATCGGCACGCGCCTCTGCGAACTGCTGGACGTGCCCAAGATCGCCGTGTACCGACCCCTGGAGTCCGAAGGCTCCACGCGCTGGTCCCTGGCCGGCGCCGCCCGCTCCGGCGGCGACGTGGACGCCGGCGACCTCTGCCCCGAGACCCTCGATCTGGAGGCCACCGCCCGCAGGCTGGCCCAGTTCAACGAGCCGTACTGGGTGGAGCACTCCGGCAGCCGCCTGAGCATGAAGTCCGCCGCCACCCGCGAGCAGGCCGAGCTCCTGCAGCGCCTGGACGAGCGCGACCGGCTGGCCGACCACGGCATGGCCCTGCTGGTGCCCATGCTGGCCCAGGACCACCTGGTGGGGGTGTTCGCCCTGCCGGCCAAGCGCGGCGGCGACGGCTACCAGATCCAGGACCTGGAGCTGCTCACCATGGTCGCGGGCCAGATGGCCCTGCAGATGGAGAACAGCCGCCTGTACGAGGAGGAGCTCAAGAAGCAGAAGCTGGAGGAGCAGCTGACCCTGGCCCGCTCCATCCAGAGCCGCCTGCTCCCCGGGCAGCTGCCCGACGTACCGGGCGTGGACCTGGCCGCCACCAACATCACCAGCGCCGAGGTCAGCGGCGACTACTACGACACCATCCTGCTGGACGACGGCCGCCTGGCCGTGATCATCAGCGACGTGAGCGGCAAGGGCGTGCCCGCCAGCCTGCTGGCCTCGAGCCTCCAGGCGTCGCTGCGCGCCCACTGCGTCGGATCCGACTCCCCCGCCCAGATCCTGGGCCGGGTCAACGCCTACCTCCACGAGAGCACCGACCCGTCGCACTTTGCGACCCTCTTCCTGGCCATCTACGACCCGGCCTCGCGCTCGCTGCGCTACAGCTCCGGCGGCCACAACGCCCCGATCCTCCGTCGCGGCGACGGATCGCTGCGCCTGCTGGAGGTCGGCGGCCTGCCCATCGGCGCCTTCGACTTCGGGACGTACGAGGAGGAAGAGATCCTCTGCGAGGACGGCGACGTGCTGTTCATGTACACCGACGGCCTGACCGAATCCCTCAGCCCCGACGGCGAGGAGTTCGGCACCGACCGCGTCGAACAGCTGCTGGGCGACCGCTGGCAGCTCGCCGCTCCCGACCTGCTCACGACCATGCACTCCGAGCTGCGCACCTTCTGCGGCAGCGACCAGGCCGACGACGACGTCACCCTGGTAGCCCTGAAGATCCTCCAGGCCGACGAGGCCGGCCGCTCCGAAGCCGCCCACCTGGGCAACAAGGACACCCGATCCACGTACGAATTCCAGACCCCCTCGGCGGGGTCGGAACGGGAGAACGCACCATGAGGATGTCCCTCATCGCATTGCCGCTGCTGGTGATCGCCCTGGCCGCCGCCCTGATCATGCTGGGCGGCCCCGGGCGCGAGTTCACGACGGACTCCAACGAGGCCTACGAGCTCTTCCGGCAGGGCTACTACCAGGTCAACGCCTACCGCTTCGCCGCGGCCGAATCGTCGCTGCTGCGGGCGGTGGAGCTGGATCCGGAGTTCGTGATGGCGCGGGCCACCCTGGCGTCGGCCTACACCATCGACCAGCGGCCGGACGAGGCGAAGTTCCACATGGAGATCGCCGACAGCCTGGTGCGCACCCTCGGCAACGACCTGGAACGGGCCAAGGTGCAGCTCACCCTCTGCTCCCTCCGCGACGGCGACCAGGCCCGCCGCGACTCCCTGCTGGCCTTCCTCGAGGCCGAGGAGCCGGACAACCTGATCGTGCTGAGCCAGAAAGCCCTGTCCGACTTCGGCCGGGCCCCCGAGGAGTCCGAGGCCTCGTTCCGGCGCATCCTGGAGATCGAGCCCAACTACGCCCACGCCTACAACTACCTGGGCTACCTGGCGGCCCGCGACGGCCGCTACGAGGAGGCCGAGACCCACCTGCGCAAGTACGCGTTCCTGGCCCCCGGCCTGGCCAACCCCCACGACTCCCTGGGCGAGGTGCTGTCCTGGCTCGGCAAGTACGACGAGGCCGAGAAGGAACTGCTGACCGCCCTGGAGATCGACGCCACGTTCCACTACTCCCTGGTGAACCTCGGCAACGTCTACCTCGAGCAGGGCATGGTGGACAAGGGCGAGCGGATCCTGGAGGACGTGCGCCCCTACCTGGCCGACACCCCTCGCGAGCGCGAGATCGACCAGATCCTGATCCGGACCTACTACACCTGGGACTTCCACCAGCGCTCGCGGGACGCCATCGCCCGCTACGTCGAGCACTACGACGGCGAGCGGCTCACGGAGTACTACCGCGCCGTGCTGGCGGCCATCGACGGCGACGTCCCCCGGGGCCGCGCGGTCCTCGACTCGTTCCTGGTCTGGACGGAAAAGGACCTGGGCCACTACGACGACGAGCGCATCCACAAGCGCACCCGCGCCTTCGTTCCCCAGTACGACGCCATGGTCGCGAGCCTGGCCGGCGACCATGCCGCCGCGGCCCGCCACTGGACGGAGTTCAACGAGCTCACCGAGGAGGACACGCCCCAGGTGGCCCGCTGGTGGGTGAACTGGCGGCTCGGCGAGGCCCTCCTCGCCTCGGGCGACGCCTCGGCCGCCGCCGACCGGGCCCGCAAGGCCCTGGACCCCAACCCCAATCGGATCCTGCCGCTGCTGCTGATGGCGGAGTCGGCCCTGGAACTGGGCCAGCGCGGACCAGCCCGCGAGCTCGCGGATCGCCTGGCGCCCATGCTGGGCCGTGCCGACGCCAACCTCGCCGTCCAGACCCGCTACCAGGCCCTCGTCGACCGGCTGGACGACCCCGGCACCCTCTGATCGATCACGTACCGACGCGAAGAGGCCCGGTCCCCCAGGGAACCGGGCCTCCGTCATTCCGTCGTCCGCGGCGTCTACACCTCGTTGAAGAAGTACGGACGCAGGCACTGGATGATCTTGTCGTACGTGTCCGGGTACAGGGCCCAGACGCCGGCCGCCACCGAGCTCAGGAGGCTGTTGCCGTCCTGGGGCGTGAAGCAGAAGCCGGTGATCTCCGTGCCGTCCTCCGACACGTGGATGCCGTTGTACGGGATCACGGTCTGGTTGAGGATGCGGCCGTAGAAGCCGTGATCGCGACCGAACGAGAAGATGGAGTTGGCCGTCTTCTTGTGGCTCATGGCGATGCGGTCGTTGGTCTCGCAGCGCTCCATGAGCTCGGCGTGGGTCACGGGCTTTTCCACCTTCAGGTGGAACTGCAGGGTGTGCATCAGGTTGGTGTTCAGCTTGATGGCCGACGAGAAGAGCTTCAGGTCGTGGCCCATGGTGTTGAACAGGTGCCAGGCGTCGCGGGCGTGGTGGGTGCCGAACTTCTCGTCGCCGTGGGAGCCCACCTCGGGGCTGGGGAGGAAGCTGGAGTTCTGGCTGATGTCGTTGGAGCGGCGGATGCAGACGAAGCGCCCCTCCTTCACGTTCTCCGCGCCGATGTCGCCGAAGCCCAGGGTCTTGATGATGACCGAGAGGTTGTGGGTGTTGCAGCTCACGACCTGCAGGTACTTGTCGGTCTCGCGGTCGAGGATCTCGTCGTTGATGCCGCGGGCGTACTGCTTGCCGAAGCCGAACTCGCTGCCCTGTGCGATGAAGACGTCGGTGGAGTCCTCGTACTTGGAGTACCACTTCTCCTTCATCTCGTTGCCCATGGGCGTGCAGTCGATCACGACGCGGGCGGACTCCATGGCCGCCTCGGTCTCCATGTCCACGTCGATGCCGAGCTCGCGGAAACCGTCGACGCGGTCGCCGTCGGACACCATCTTGGCGCCGCGGCGGATCAGGTCCTGGACCTTGCTGCGGTCGGTCAGCAGGGGGGTGTTCTTGTGGAACAGGACGTCGTCGATGCCGAGCTGGTCCTTGAAGTGGCAGAGCAGACCGATCAGGGGCTCGCCGATGGTGCCGGTACCGAGCACCAGGACGTTCTTCGTGCCGTGCATGGGGCCTCCCGTGGAGTGGACAGTGGAACGCGGCGGGCCGACGTCGCCGCCGCGGGCGGCTCAACACTAGCACCAGGGATCGGCACCCGCCAGACCCAATCACCGCTGCGGTCACTCGTGAGGCAGGCGTTCCCTCGCGCTCACGAAGAACTTCTGGGCCGGATAGTGGGCGAAGTTGCTGACGCGGCTGGTGTAGACGCAGGCCACGTCGCGGATCTGGGCGCCGAACCGGCTTGCCGCCCTCCCCTCCCGGAACAGGGAGCCCCACACGGGGCTGAACACCGACGCCACCCGGCGCTGCAGCACCGAACGGCGTCCCAGGCTGGCCTGGTAGTACTGCTCGAGGGTCTCCACCGAGGCGTCGCTCGCCCCCGCGTCCGCCAGCAGCTCCCGCTCCCGTCCCAGGTCCTCGAGGGTGTCCTCGATCTCCCGGAGCTCGCGGATGGCGTCCCGCACCCGCTCCGTCCCGATGACCTCGCGCTCCAGCTCGGGCACGATCATGGCCGTGCGCCAGCCCACGCTCTTCTTGCTGCGCAGGATGTCGCCGTAGGTGTGGTCGCCGAAGTACAGGATGGAGTCGCCGATGGCGTCCAGCTTGGACTCCAGGAAAAAGGCGTCGCCGCCGGTGAAGCAGCGGCCGTCGGCGTTGGGCATGCCGGGCAGCCCCTTCCTCGGCAGGGGTTTGCCCTTCCCCTTGGCCAGGAAGAACCCGGGTTTACGGGCGGAACAGATGATCAGGTCGAAGAGCTCGGTCCACCCCCCGTCGGGGCTGTCCAGGATGTGGCTCATGACCGCGGCGGTGTACTCCGGCTCCGAGTTGGTGAGCAGGAAGAGCTTCTTGCCCGTCTCGCGAAAGCGGCGGAGGGTCTCCTCCAGGCCGGGGTCGCGCTCGAAGAAGCGGTCGAGGTCGGCCACGAGGCGCTGCTTGAGGGAGCCGTCGCGGTGGATGGTGTCGATGGCCTCGCGGATGTCGTCGAAGAGCTGGCGGTAGCTGGCGGTGATCAGGTCCGGCCGCTCGTCCTTCAGGGCCACCAGGGCGGCATAGAGGGAGCCTTCGGGCAGGTCGAACAGCGTGTCCACCACGCGGTAGCGGGAGGCGCCGAGACGGATGCGGCCTCGCTTGTACGCCGTGCGGCGCTCCTCGCGGCTCAGCAGGCGGCCTCCGTGACGTACCCGGGCCACGTAGCCGTAGGCGTCGATCTTGATCATGTTGCCCAGGCGCTTGTCGATGACCAGCCCGCGCACCACGGCCGACCGGTCGTACTCGACGGCCCCGATCTCGGCGGGGTAGCCGTTGGCCAGCAGGAGTTCCACGGCCATGTCGAAGCACAGGTGCTCGAACTCCACCGGGTCGTACAGCGCGAGGGTGTAGTCCATGTCGAAGCCGATGGCCCCGATGGACTCCATGCGCAGGTTGCGGTTGGCGAACACGCGGTGGTGGGACGGCAGGGGGTCCCCCCAGGCCCCGGTCTCGCCGGCGCCGCGCTGGGGAACGGATTCCATGGTTCCTCCGGTCAGGGTGACGGTTCCATCACCGACTGGACGAGTTCCTCGAGCCACGGCCGGTCGCCGTGGAAGGCGGGATGCTCGGGGAAGAGCTCCCTGGCCCTCCGGCGCCAGCTGCGGGCGTTGTCGGTGAAGCCGAGGATCTCAAGGATCTCGCCGCCCCGCAACCACGCATCGAGGTTCTGCTCGTCCAGGGTCACGGCGTGGAGGTAGTAGCCCAGGGCCCTGCGCTCCTCGCCGCTGCGGCGGGCGCAGTCGGCGCGGCCGGACCAGCCCTGGGAGTAGGTGGGATCCATGTCGAGGGCCGCCTGGAAGTGGACGGCGGCCGCAGCGACGTCGCCGTCGGCCATGTCCAGCAGGCCCAGATGACGATGGGGCAGCAGCCAGCGCCAGCGCTCGTCGGCGGCGCGGGTCGGCCCGGCGCTTTCCAGGCAGTCGTGGAGGTCGGTCTCGGCCAGCTTGCGCAGGCTCGAGGCGGTGGCTCCGGTCAGGCCGTGGTCCTCGCCGCGCTCCAGGTGGCGCGCCACCGCCACGGCGCGGCGGAACAGCAGCATCTTGCTGTCGGGAAAGATCTCCAGCCCGCTCCAGACCACGTCCAGGGCCTCCTGGGTCCGCCCCATGGCGATGTGGCAGGCGCTGAGCAGGCCGGCCAGGTCCGGGCCGTAGGCCAGGTCGGTCACGGCGTTGGCGGTCATGCCCTCCACGATGCTCCAGGCCTTGGCCAGCTGGCCGGCGGTGCGGGCCAGCCCCGGGGCGGGCAGCACCTCCTCCTCCAGCATGGCCAGCGACTCGGAGGCGAGGCGGTAGGCGAAGTAGGGTTCGTACGGGTACTCGCGGCAGGCGTCGCGCAGCAGGCGGCGGTTGCGCTCCACGCGGCCGGCCATGCGGGTGGCGTCGCCCAGTTCGTGGTGCACCGTCAGGGGGCTCTGGCGGATGTAGAGCTCCCGGGCGGTGGACCAGTTCTCCAGGGCCACCTCGATGGTCTCGTGGACCGGGTAGCAGTACCGCACGTAGGGATGGTTGCGGAACAGGCGCACCTGGGGGTCGCCCTTGCCCTGCCCGTTCACGTCGTGCTCCACGATGTCCACGCGGTAGCCGGAGACGGTGTCCTCCACCAGCAGGCGCTGGAACTCCACCGGACGGATGGGCTGCATGCGCTCGTCGGCGTCCAGGACCAGGATCCAGTCGCAGCCGGCCTCGTCGAGGACGGCGTTGCGGGCCGCGGCGAAGTCGTCCTCCCAGGGGACGTCCACCACGCGGGCGCCATAGCCCTCGGCGATGAGCCGGGTGTTGTCTTCGGATCCGGTGTCGCCCACCACGATCTCGTCCACCACCGCCAGGGCCGACTTGATGGTCTGCCCGATCGTGGCTTCCTCGTTGCGGGCGATCATGCAGAGACTGACAGTTTTGCGTTTCATGAGGTCAAAGCACCTGCCGTGCGTCGTTGGCTGCGTCGTTTCGTCCCCTATGCACTCCCCGACACTCCATCGACCGCGAAAGGCCGGAGTTGAGTGTCGATTGCCCACTTTTTGCGGACGGGAACCGCCCCTTGCCAAAACCGGCGCGCTTCTCCATGATGGGGCCTTCCGGCACGCCGCGCCCGACTCACGATCCATCAAACGAGACATGGAACACGGCCTCGACACCTTCCTCAGACCCAGCAACCGCGTCCCCCTGCACCGGGTCGGGGGGATCGAGCGCATCCCCGTGTCCGGGCTGCTGGACAACGTGCGTAGCGTGGGCAACGTGGGCTCTATCTTCCGCACGGCCGACGCGGCGGGCATGTCCGGGCTCGTGCTGACCGGCATGACCGCCACGCCCCCGCGGCCGGACATGGAGAAGACGGCCCTGGGCGCCACCGAGACCGTGCCCTGGGACTACTGGAAGGATCCGGCGGCGGCGGTGGATGCCGTCCGCGAGCGCGGCGTGACGGTGGTCGCCCTGGAGCAGACCCCCGACGCGGTCCCCCTGGACGACTGGCAGCCCCGTTTCCCCTGCTGCTTCGTGGTGGGGCACGAGGTGGACGGCGTGAAACCGTCGGTGCTGGAGCGGATCGACCAGCGCCTGGAAATCCCCATGGCCGGCGCCAAGCGCTCCCTCAACGTGGCGGTGAGCTTCGGGGTGGCGGCCTTCGGGCTGCGCAGGCTCTGGGAGCTGCACGGCGGGCGGGCGGAGCCGTGAGCGCCCCGGTGCGCAGCCGCTGGGACTCCCCCTGGCGCCACCCCTGCTGGGTGCGGGGCGTGGCCGCCGCGCGCGGGGGCCTGAGGAGCGGACAGGGCTCCGACCATGCCCTGGTGCACCACCTGGTCCGGGACCAGAACGACCGCGTCCTGGCCTGGCTGGACTCCCGCGGCACCCCCTGCACCGACATCCTGCTGATCCTCCCCCGCTGCGTGAAGCGGACCTGCTGCTCGGTGGGCCGCGACGGCGACCTGGCCGCCTGCCGCGACTGCCGCGAGTGCTCCCTGGGCGACGCCGCCCGCACGGCCGAGCGGCTGGGCGTGCGGGCCATCGTGGCCTTCCGCAGCCATCTGGCCTATGCCGCAGCGCGACGAGACAAGCCCGAACTGATCATCGCCGCCGCCTGCGAGGACCGGCTGGTGAAGGCCATGGCCAGCGTGCCGGAGATTCCGGCGCTGCTGTCTCCCCTGCGCCCCATGGACCGGATGTGCGTGGACGCCGAGTTCGACCGGGACTGGATCGCCCGCATGCTGGAGCGGGCCGCCGGGGAGGTGTCCGACGATGGCCTCCATGCGCGCTCGCACGCTGGCCCGTAGGCTCCTGGGCCGACCCCTGACCGACGGCCTGCTCCTGCTGCGCCCCCGCCAGTGGCCCATCCTCAGCGCCCAGCTCGCCGTGGGCGTGGTCTGCGCCCCCGGCATCCGAGCGGCGGCCGCCGGAGCCGGCTCCGAGGTCTCCTGGTCCGTCCTGGTCGCTGCCTGGTTCGCCTGGGTCGTGGGACTCAACGGCGGCACCCTGGCCTTCAACAGCGCCTACGACCGCGACATCGACGGCGTGGCCTACCTGGACGATCCTCCCCAGCCTCCAGCGGGGACCGCGGCCGCCTCGCTGGCGTTGATGGTCGCCGGCGTCGCCGTCGGGCTGCTGGCCGGGTCGCTGTTCGCCGCCGTGGTGGCCGCCTGCGTGGTGCTGTCGATCCTCTACTCCCATCCGAGGACCCGCCTGAAGGGCATCCCGGGCGCCGACCTGCTGGTGAACATGGTCGGCTACGGAGCCGGCACAACCGTGGCGGGGCTGGCGGCCGGCGCCGCCGCCACCGGCGCAGCCCGGACTCCCGACGCCGGAGGCCTCTGGCTGATCGCGGGTTTCGCCCTGCTCTTCGGCTCCTTCTATCCCATGACCCAGCTCTACCAGCTCCGGGCCGACCTGGACCGCGGCGACCGCACCCTGGCCTCGGCCCTGGGCGTCCGGGGCTCCCTGGCACTGGCCCTGGTGCTAGGCGCCCTCGCCGTGAAGGCGCTGCTGCGCGCCTGCGGGGCGTGGGAGCTGCCCGCCCTGCCGGTGGCCATCGCCGGCGGCGCATGGGTGCTGCTCTGCGCGGTCTGGATGTGGAGAGGCCCGCGGATGACGTCCGCGGGTCACGAGGCGTGGATGTATCTGGGATTGGCCGTGTGGGCCCTGGTGGACGCCGCGGTGGTGGCGGCAGCCCTGGCCGGACCCCTCGGCTGGTTCTGAGGTCAGGCAGCCCGCCAGCGGCGCGAGACCAGCCCGGCCGGCGCCACCCCGAGAGCCTCGAACTCGTCCAGCACCCGGTTGACCAGCCGCACCTTCTCCGACTGGGGCAGGAACGCGCTCTTGAACCCGTCCAGGATCACCTTGCAGAGTTGGGCTGTGGTGAGCTGGTAGTGCTCCACCGCCAGCTCGTACTCGCGGGTGACGGTGGTGCCGGAGACCAGCCGGTTGTCCGTGTTCAGGGTCACCCGCAGGCCCTCCTCCATGAAGCGTCGGATGGGATGGTCCTGCCAGTCGGTGATGGCGCGGGTCTGCATGTTGCTGGCCAGGCACATCTCCACCGGGATGCGGCGGTCGTTGACCCACTGCATCAGGGCCGGGTCCTCGGCCAGGTGGGTGCCGTGGCCGATGCGGTTGGCGCCGCAGTAGTGGATGGCCTGGTGGATGGACTCCGGGCCGAAGGCCTCACCGGCGTGGATCGTGACCGGCAGGTTGTGGTTCAGCACGTGGTAGAAGGCCTGGATGTGGTCCTTGGCCGGGAAGTCGCGCTCGGCGCCGGCCAGGTCGAAGGCCACCACGCCCCGCCCCTTCCAGCGCACGGCCAGCTCAGCCAGCTCCAGGGACGACTCCGGCGAGATGTGGCGGATGCCGCAGATGATCTGGCCGGTGATGATGCCGTAGCGGCGCCGGGCCCTGTCCAGGCCCTCCTGCACCGCCGCGACGATCTCGTCCAGGGACAGCCCGCCCACGGTGTGGAGCATGGGCGAGTACCGCACCTCCATGTAGCGCACGTTCTCGCGGTGGGCGTCCTCGGCCAGCTCGAAGGCAATGCGGGTGATCTCGTCGGTGCGCTGCATGAGCTGGAGGGTGATGTCGAAGACCTTGAGGTAGTCCTCGAGGCTCTCGCACTGCTCGCTGACCTGGCAGACGGCCTTCACGTCGTCGTCGGTGGCGAAGCCGAAGGGCAGGTCGTGGAGCGCGGCGAGCTCGCGGACGGTCGCCGGGCGCAGCGAGCCGTCGAGGTGCACGTGGAGGTCGGTCTTGGGCAGGTCGCGCAGCAGGGCGGAATCGGGGATCGTGGCCGAAGTGGTCTGTTCCATGACCGGGACCTCCTGATAGAAAGAATCCTGAGCCGGGCCCGAAGGCCGGCTCAGGATACTCCTGTCGATACGGGCGAAGATCGGTCGTCGAGCTAAGGGCGACTCGGTCCCGACGACGTCACGGCGCTCCGCAGATGCGAGTCAGGGATCTGCATGGGACCGCATCGACGCTAGCATCAAGCTTACGCCTGAGGCTCATGATGATACGTGATCCCGGCCGGAAGCACAACCCCCCAACTGACTCCGGAGCATTGGACAAGGATCCGTGGGAGCAGTATATTCCATGCGCACGTTCCGTCCCTATCCTCGCGAAAGGAGCGCAGTTTATGCGTCCCGTGCTGCTTCGCATCGTCCCGACCGCCCTGCTGGGCCTGATCATCGTCTGCGGCGCCTCCCTGGCCATGGCCCAGGACGAGGCACCTCCCGCCACCGAGGAGGCCCTCGCGGCCGCCGCCGACGAGGCCGATGCCGAGGCCCCGGTCGAGGTGGAAGAGAAGGAACGCCGCCATCCGGGATTCCTGGCCGTCGCCCTGGGCGCCGAGCACATGATCCCCATCAACATCCTCAAGGAAGAGATCTTCGACATGAACGACCTCACGGGGGCCAGCATGGCCTTCGGAGGCGGTCTGCGGATCTACGTCCTGGACATGCTCGCGGTGCACCTGAACGTCCGCCGCGGAGGCACCAGCTTCGTGGACGACAAGCCCGAGGAGATGGCCCTGATCGACGAGGAACTGGACGGCGTGGGCCTGTTCACTCCCGACTCCTACCTGAAGCTGGACGGCGGCAGCGTGGGCGTGGTGACCTACCTGGGCGACGCCATGATGCCCGAGTCCAGGTTCAACCCCTTCGTCAGCGCCAACGTGCTGTACTACGACTGGGCCGTCACCACCAACGGGCGCGACAGCGCCGTGCTCACCTACCAGGACGAGCCCATCGAGGGCGCGGACTTCGGCGTGGGCATCGGCTTCGGGACCGAGTACGGCCTGAACGATTCCATGCTGCTGGAACTGGGCCTGGTGTGGAACTACCTGCTGACCGGCGACGAGATCGTCTTCGACGGCTTCCAGGCTCCCAACGAAAGCTTCTACTGGACCAACACCCACTGGTGGGGCCTGTCGGCCAACCTGGTGTTCGGCTTCTAGAGCGCGGACGATTCGCGACGGATACGAAGAGGGGCGGCCCCATGGGCCGCCCCTCTCGCGTTTCACCCTGCGGCGGATCCTTCGGATCCTACGTGCCCGCGGAGTAGTCCTCGTTGTAGCGGATCTGCTCCTCGGTCAGCTCGTCCATCTCCATGCCCATGGTCGACAGCTTGATGCCGGCGATGTACTGGTCCTGCTCCTCGGGGATGTCGTGGACCTCGATCTCCAGGTCGCGACCCTCCCTGGCCAGGCGCACCATGCTGAGGAACTGGTTGGCGAAGCTCATGTCCATGACCTCGCTCGGGTGTCCCTCGGCGGCGGCCAGGTTCACCAGGCGGCCCTGGGCCAGCAGGTAGATCCGGCGGCCGTCGGGCATGGTGTACTCGTCGCAGTTGGGGCGGATCTCGCGCTTGGAGGCGGCCATGGCCTCGAGGTCGCCGATGTTGATCTCGCAGTCGTAGTGACCGGTGTTGCACACGATGGCGCCGTCGCGCATGACCTCGAAGTGGCGGCCCACGATGACGTCCTTCATGCCCGTGGCGGTGATGAACACGTCGCCCACCCTGGCGGCCTCGTCCATCTTCATGACCTCGTGTCCGTCGAGGGTGGCCTTCAGGGCGGCGGTGGCCTTGACCTCGGTGGCGATCACGTTGGCGCCCAGGCCGGCGGCGCGCATGGCGCAACCCTTGCCGCAGTGGCCGTAGCCGGCGGTCACGAAGTTCTTGCCGGCCAGCAGCACGCTGGTGGCGCGGATGATGCCGTCGAGGCTGGACTGGCCGGTGCCGTA
>CAYFKR010000004.1:765-154989 GCA_964343835.1 uncultured Fibrobacteraceae bacterium | reverse complement strand
GAAGTCCCACTTGGTCTCGGCGTCGTTGACGGCGATGACGGGGTACTTGAGGGCGCCGTCCTTGGACATGGCGCGAAGGCGGTGGATGCCGGTGGTGGTCTCCTCGGTGCCGCCGTAGATGCCCTCGATGAGCTCGGGGTGCTTGTTGTGCACCGTGAAGATCAGGTCGGCGCCGTCGTCCAGGGTCATGGTCGGCTTGAAGTCGAGGGTGCGGTCGATGCACCAGTAGAAGTCCTCCACCGACTGGCCGTGCCAGGCGTACATGGAAACGTCGGCTGCGGCCAGGGCCGCGGCCACGTCGTCCTGGGTGGACAGGGGGTTGCAGCCGCTCCACGAGATCTCGGCGCCGGCGGCGATGAGGGTCTCGATGAGCACGGCCGTCTCCTTGGTCACGTGCAGGCAGCCGGTGATGCGCGTGCCCTTGAGGCTCTGGGCCGCGGCGTGCTCCTTGCGCAGCGCCATCATCACGGGCATGCGGCTCTCGGCCCAGTCGATCTTCATGCGCCCCTGCTCGGCGAGCGCCATGTCGGCGACCTTGTAGTTGGTCCCTTCGGCCAGCTTCGTCATCGGTCCTCTCCCTCTGGGGGGTGAACGGGACCCTCGGGGTCCCCGGTGGTGGACATCGTCGCGCCGTCGGCCTTGGCGCCGACGGCCAGGAACACGTCGGGCCAGGCGACGTCCCGGCCCTCCGATCCGTCCGGCAGGGCCGCACGGGTTTCGACGCCTCCTGCCGCGGGCCGCACCAGCCAGTGGCGCGGCTCCAGACCGGAGCGTCGGAAAAGGGTGTCGATCTCGTCCCGGGAGAAGCCCAGGCGCCGATGGGCCAGCTTCTCGCGCATCCAGGCCTGGTCATGCCGGGTGAACGAGATCACGACCACCTTGCCGCCGGGCCGGACGATGCGCGCCATCTCGCGCAGGGCGTCGGCCGGCCGGGCCACGTGGTGCAGGACCATGGAGCTGTAGGCCGCATCGTAACGATCGGCCGGCAGCGGCAGGTCTTGAATATCCGCATTCATGAACTCCGCCACCCGGATACCCTCGCGACGGCACAGCTCACGGGCCTCGGCGAGCATGGACTCGGAGTTGTCCACGGCGGTGACGCGGGCGCCGGTGGCCGCCAGCAGGGGCAGCAGGGCGCCGGTGCCGGTGCCGATGTCCACCACGTCGAGCCCCTCGGGGGCCAGGGCGCCCAGGGCGCCGGCCTGAACGTCGGGATGCTCGAATGCGGGGCGGATGCGGTCCCAGACCGCCGCCACGTCGTCGAAGAATTCGCCTGTGGCGCGGTCGCGGTCCAGCAGCACGGAGCGCAGGGCGGCGTCGTCGCGGGCGGCCTCGGGCACGGCGTCGGCCTGGGCCAGGACGGCCCCGTGCAGGGCCCGTCCCCCTGGGAACTCCCCCGCCTCGCGCAGGGCGTACCAGCTCCAGGTACCTTCCTTGCGGTGGCGGATCCAGCCGGCGTCGCGCAGCACCGCCAGGTGCTTGGACACGGTGGACTGGCCGGCCCCGAGCACCGCCACGGCCTCGCGCACGTTGAGCTCCCCCCGACCGAGCAGCCTGAGCAGCCGCAGGCGACGCGGGTCGCTGACGGCCTGCAGGTACTGGACGGGGTGCTCCACGGCGACGGACACGGCGGCCTCCTGTTATTCCTTGATCGCGATAAAGGAATTTATAAGAGAATCAGGGGTTCCGCAACGGAAAACGTCGATCAGGAAAGCGATGCGTACCAGAGCAGGTCGGTCAGGGGCAGGATGGGCACCGACGGGTCCTCCAGCAGCAGACCGTCGCGGATCTGACCCAGGCAGCCAGGATTGGAGGTCACGACCAGGTCGGCCCCCGCTTCCAGGAGGGCGCGGGCCTTGCGGCGCCCCATCTCCCGGGACAGGTCCGGGTGGTCCAGGGCGTAGCCGCCGGCGCCGCCGCAGCAGAGGTCGGCGCCCTCCGGCTCCACGAGCCGCAGGTCCGGGATCCCTTGCAGCAACCGGCGAGGTTCGGCATGGATGCCCCGGCCGTGGAGGGCGTGGCAGGGGTCGTGGTAGGCGACGGTCAGGGGCACGGATCGCCGTGGCGGCAACGCCAGCCCGTCCAGCAGGACCGCGGCATCGACGACCGCCCCGTCAGGGAACCCGCCCTGCTCCTCCAGAGCGAGGCCGCAGCCGGCCGCCTCCACCAACAGGGAGTCATGGGTGGTCACGGCGTCGCCCAGCGCGGCGGTGTTGCGTCGACGGCGGCCCGCGGCGGCGGCCGTGCGGCCCGCGTGCTCCTCCAGGGCGCCGCAGCAGGTCTGGTCCGGGGGCGTCTCCACCGCAACGCCGCAGGCCGCGAGCAGGCCGACCAGACGACGCTGGGTGTCGGACAGCATGCCGCGGTTGGCGCAGCCGGCGAAGAGGGCGACGGTGCGCTCCGCCGCTCGGGCGGGGTGCGCCGCTCCGGGACGGGTGCGGACGCCGGTCAGGCCGTCCAGCAGTTTCACGAGGTCGAGGTCGGCACGCAGGGCGACGGGGCGACTGCCGAGCAGGCGGGCCACCCCCGCCAGGGGCGACCCCTCCGACCGGCCGCGCCACGACGAACCACCCAGCACCGCCATGGCCCGCTCGGCCACGTGTCCCAGGGACGCCAGCAGCGGCAGCCGCTCCGGCCCCACGGACAGGCCGAGGACGCGGGGCAGATCGCGGCCGTCGCGGGCGACGGCGCGCCCGGCCTCGAGCAGGTCCGGCGCCACGCCGCTCGGGCAGGCCGTCACGCAGGCGCGGCACCCCAGGCAGGTGTCGAAAGTGTCGGTCACGGTGCCGTCGGCGTCGTCGCCGTCCAGGGCGTCGGGCAGCAGCAGCAGCCGTCCTCGCGGCGAGCGGGTCTCGTCGCCGGTGGCGGTGTAGGTGGCGCAGTGGGGCAGGCACAGGCCGCACTGGACGCAGCGGCGGAGGAGGTCGTCGAGGCGGGTGCGCAGGTCCGGGGCCGTCACGGCAGGGCCTCCGGGGCCGGCAGGACGCCATGAGGATCGAACAGGGCCTTGAGGCCGGCGAGGCGGTCGTGGTCCGGAGCGATGGCGGATGGCTCAGCGTCCGGCGGAACTGGCGTCGCGCCCTCCCCCCGGGCCGGCCTCGCGGCCAGGGTGAGCGCCTCCGCGTCGGCCAGGGCGCCCCCGGTTCCCGCCAGCAACCGGGGCAGGTCGTAGCCCGCGACGTTCTTGACCACCGGCAGTCCCGCATGGAAGGAGCGACCGTCACCGGTGCGGGCCCAGACCTCCAGGACGGCGTCGCGGAGGCGGCCGCGGGGGTCACCGGCGTCACGGTGCTGGGCGTCGAAGACGTGGCCGATGGGTAGGTCGCCCGGGCCATCAGCGCCCGGGACCGTCAGGCCCCGTTCCCCGGCCACGCGGCGGACCTCGGCCACGGTCGCCGAGGCGGGCGTGCGCACGGCCAGGGCGTCGGCGTCGAAGGCGGCGACTGCAGGAGCCGGCGGCAGCGGAGCGGTCCCCGTCTCCTCCGGCAGCAGCTTGCCGGGATTGCAGAGGCCGCGGGGATCGAAGACGCCGCGGACGCCGCGCATCAGGTCCAGGGCCACGGGGTGGAGCTGGCGGGGCAGGGCATGGAGCTTCTCGACCCCCACGCCGTGCTCGCCGGTGATGGTTCCGCCCAGGCCGAGGGCGGCATCGATGATGGCCTCGGCGGCGGCGTGGGCGCGGCGGGAGGAGTCGGGGTCGGCGGCGTCGTACATCACGCCGGGGTGGAGGTTGCCGTCGCCGGCGTGGAGGGCCGTGGCCACGCGTACGCCGTGACGGTCGGCGGCCTCGCGGACGGCGGCCACCATGCAGGGCAGCCGGCCGACGGGGACGGCCACGTCCATGGTCACGTAGTTGGGGCTCAGCCGGCCCACGGCCCCGAAGGCCCGCTTGCGGCAGCGCCAGAGGTCGAGGCGACGGGCCTCGTCGGCGGCCTCGTGGACCTCGGCGCCCAGGCTGCGCAGCAGGTCGGCGGCGCGGGCCGCGTCGTGGCGGACCTCGTCCTCGGTGCCGGTGAACTCAACGATCATGGCCGCGGCGGCGTCGGTGCGGAAGCCGAAGGCGAAGGCCTCCTCCACCACGCCGAGCATCACGCCGTCGACCACCTCCAGGGCCGCCGGCAGCAGTCCCGACGCCAGGAGCTCCACCACGGCGCGGGCCGAGAGCTCCAGGTCGTCCACGTAGGCCAGCAGGGTGGCGGCGGCGGGTTCGAGGGGCGAGACGACCAGTTCGGCCTCGACCACCAGCCCCAGGGTCCCTTCGCTGCCCGTGAACAGGGGCGTCAGGTCCCAGCCGGGCACGCCGGCGCCGGTGGCGCGCAGCGTGCCATCGGCGTCGACCCAGGTCAGGCCCCGGACGTGCTGGACCGTGTTGCCGACCTTGAGGCAGTGGGGACCGCCGGCGTTCTCGGCCACGTTGCCGCCCACGGTGGCGGCTTCCTGGCTACTGGGGTCCGGGGCGAAGACGCCGCCGCGGGGAGCGAGCAGGCGGTCGAGAGCGGCGTTCGTCACGCCGGGGCCGGCGCGGACGGCGTGGTCGCCCAGGATGCGGACATCGGTCATGCGGGCCGTGGAGACCACCACCCAGCCGTCGGCAGGCAGGGCGCCGCCGGACAGGCCGGTGCCGGCGCCGCGGGCGGTCCAGGGCACGCCCATCTCCGCGCAGCGCCCCACGACGGCGGCCGCCTCGGCGGGCGTCCGGGGCAGGGCCACCGCGGCGGGGCGTCCCAGTTCCAGGTGGGAGGCGTCGCGGGCGTAGACCCGCAGGGCGGCCGCATGGTCCAGGCAGCCTTCGGGACCCAGCAGGTCCCGGAGCGCCGCGGCCGTCCGCCCGTCAGCCATGCACGGCCTCGCCCAGGGCGTCGAGGACGGCCTCGCCCACGGCCTCGCAGAGGGTGGGATGGGGATGGACGGCCCGCGACCAGGCCGGCAGGTCGATCTCCGCGCCCAGCACGGCGCAGGCCTCGCCGATCAGGTCGGTGGCGTGGGCCCCGACCATGTGCACCCCCAGGGGGCGGCCCGTCTCGGCGTCGGCGACGATCTTCACGAAACCGTGGGGCTCGTTCAGGATGGAGGCCTTGCCCACGGCCGCCAGGTCGTGACGGCCGACGGTCACCTCGTAACCTCGGGCCCGGGCCTCGGCTTCGGTCAGCCCCACGCTCGCCACCTCGGGCGAGCAGTAGGTGCAGCCGGGGATGTGGTCCGGGTTCACGGGTCGCGGCTCCCCGCCGGCGGCCCGGGCGGCGGCCACCAGGGCCTCGGCACTCGCGGCATGGGCCAGCTGGGGCGTGGCCACCACGTCGCCGATGGCGAAGAGTCCGGCCTCGGCCGTCTCCATGAGGGGATCGGTCTGGATGAAGCCGCGACGGTCCACCACCGCGGCCGTGGTCTCCAGGCCCAGGTCGGAGGTGTTCGGACTGCGGCCCGCGGCCACCAGAAGGCTGGCGGCCTCCACGGGGACGGGGTCGCCGCCGGCCTCGGGGCTCAGCTGGAGGGTCACTCCTTCGTCGGTGACCGCCACGTCCGACGCCCGGTGCCCGGCGTGGATCTTCACCCCCCGTCTTCCCAGCGCCTTCGCCACGACCTCAGAACATTCCGGATCCTCCAAAGGCAGGATCCGCGGCAGCAGCTCCACCAGGGTCACCCTGCAGCCGAAGGCGTTCATCACGTCGGCGAACTCCACGCCCACGGCCCCGGCCCCGAGCACCACCAGCGACTCGGGCACGCGGTCCAGGTTCAGGAGGTGGTCGCTGGTGAGTACACGCTCGCCGTCGACCGTCACGCCCGGCAGCGACGCGGGGCGGCTACCCGTGGCCACGATCACCTTCGGCGCCTCGAGCACCTGTCCGCCGTCGACGACCACCCGCCCCGGGCCGTCGAGGCATCCCCGACCGCGCACGACCTCCACGCCGCGCTTCTCCTGCAGCGCCGCCACGCCCAGGGCGCCCTTGCGCACCACCATCTCCTGGCGTTTGCGGACCTTCGCCCAGTCGAATCCGACGTCGCCCACCTCCACGCCGAACGTCCGGGCGCCCTTGCGGCACAGCTCGTACGTGCGGGCGGACTGGAGCAGGGCCTTGGTGGGGATGCAGCCGCGCAGCAGGCAGGTGCCGCCGAGGCGGTCGTCCGCCTCCACGACGGCGGTGCGCAGGCCCAGGGCGGCGGCGCGGGCGGCGGCCACGTAGCCGCCGGGTCCGGCGCCGATCACGACGAGGTCATGGGTCGGGTTGCTCAACACGTCCTCCGGGCGCAGGTAGGGGGCAGCCGCCACGGCGGCGGCTCCGGCGAATCATAGGCCGCTGCCGGGAACGACGCCAGCGGGAACGGCTCATCGTTGACGCCCGGGCGGGCCGTTGACTATGTTTCGCGCAACTGCGCACATCGATCGCGGACCATCCGAGTCCGCGTTCTCGCGCCCCGGAGGCGCGCAACCGAGAGGCAGGAGGACCATGAAGATTGCCGTCTGCGTGAAGCAGGTGCCGGATTCGGAGACGAGGATCAACCTCTCCGGTCCCGCGGCCGAGCTCGACCAGTCCGGGTTCACCCGGGTGCTGAACCCCTACGACGCCTTCGCCGTGGAGGAGGCCGTCCAGATCAAGGAGCGGCTGGGCGACGGCTGCGAGGTGACCGCCGTGACCATCGGCGGCGACCAGGTCCTCGAGACCCTCAAGAAGGACTGCCTGGCCGTGGGCTGCGACAAGGCCGTCCGCGTGAACGATCCGGCCCTCGAAGGCGCCGACTCCCTGCAGATCGCCAAGGTGCTGGCCGCCGTCCTGAAGCGCGACGGCTACGACCTGATCCTGACAGGCAAGCAGGCCATCGACGACGACAGCGGCCAGGTGGGCGTGATGATCGCCGAACTGCTGGACTGCGCCCATGCGGCCGTGGTCACGAAGCTGGAGCTCGGCGACGCCGACTTCACCGCCACCCGCGAGATCGAGGGCGGCACCGAGACGGTGCAGGGCGCCCTGCCCGCGGTGATCACCTGCCAGAAGGGCCTGAACGAGCCCCGCCTGCCGAGCCTGCCCAACATCATGAAGGCCGGCATGAAGCCGCAGGAGACGGTCACCTGCGCGGACCTGGGCATCGACGCGCCCGCGGCCCACACCACCGTGACCACCTACACGCCGCCCGCCCCGCGCGCCGAGTGCCGGATCGTCGAGAACGACGACCCCGCCGCCGCCGCCAAGGAACTGGCCCGCCTGCTGCGGGACGAGGCCAAGGTCATCTAGGAGGACCCGACATGCCGAACATCGCCGTATTCATCGAGCAGCGCGACGGGGCCGTCAAGAAGGTGGCCTGGCAGATGATCGCCGAGGCGCGCCGCATCGTCGACGCCGCGGGCGGAGAGGTCTGGGGCGTGGCCCTCGGAGACTTCGATGCGTCCGAGGCGGGCGCCCACGGCGCCCACAAGCTCTTCACCGCCGGCGGCGACGCCCTGGCCGCCTACAACTGCGAGGCCTGGACCCGTGCCCTGGCCGCCTTCTGCGGCGCCCACTCCCCCGACCTCCTGCTGGTGGGCGCCACCGCCATGGGCAAGGAGCTCGGACCGCGCCTGGCCGCCCGCCTGGACGCTGCCTGCGTCAGCGACGCCGTGGGCCTGGAGTGGAGCGACGGCTTCACCATCCGTCGGCCGATCTTCGCCGGCAAGTGCTTCGCCGACGTGAAGGTGAACACCGCCACCGCCGTGGTGGGCATCCGTCCCAACGCCTTCCCCCTGGGCGAGGGCGGCGGCGGCGCGGCCGCGGCCGAGGCCTTCGACGCCGGCCTGGACGGCTTCGAGCCCAAGGGACGCGTCACCGACACCGCCCTGAGCGGCGGCAAGAAGGTGGAGCTGACCGAGGCCGAGGTGATCGTCTCCGGCGGCCGCGGGCTGAAGGAGGCCGAGAACTACAAGCTCATCGAGGAGCTGGCCGAGACCATGGGCGCCGCCGCGGGCGCCAGCCGCGCCATCGTGGATGCGGGCTGGGTCCCCCACGCCAACCAGGTGGGCCAGACGGGCAAGACCGTCAGCCCGAACCTGTACGTGGCGGTGGGCATCAGCGGCGCCATCCAGCACCTGGCGGGCATGAGCTCGTCCAAGTGCATCGTGGCCGTGAACAAGGACGCCAACGCGCCCATCTTCAAGGCGGCGGACTACGGGATCGTGGCCGACCTGTTCGACGTGGTCCCGGCGTTCAAGGACGCCGTGGCGGCGCTGGACTGACCCGGCCGGCCATCGCCGGAAAGGAAGAAGGGGCTCCCCGCCGGGGAGCCCCTTCTCGTTTCGTATCGCGGAACGGTGCGACCTACTCCTCGTCGACCAGGGTCCGCACCGGGCGGAAGCCGAGTTGGCCGCTGACCCAGTAGGGGTCGTAGAACGAGCGGTTGGCGCTGCGGCACTGGACCGCGAAGCTGCTGAAGGCGCCGCCGCGGACGCTCTTGACCGGTTCATCCACCTTCTCGGCGCCGTCGCCCACCGGGGCGTCCGCCACGATCCAGGCGGAGCGGTCGGCCAGGGCGGCGGCGGTCAGGCCGGCGGACTCGGTGCCGGGGTCGGTCACCGGGCCCTCGGGGTAGGCCTCGTACCAGTCCTGGGTCCACTCCCACACGTTGCCGTGCAGGTCGAACAGGCCCCAGGCGTTGGCCGCGAGGGCCATGGTGCGCATCAGGCCCTGCTGGCAGTGCCAACCCAGCACGTTCAGGTTCGGATCGTTGCAAATGGGGTTCACCACGGGGCCGCTGGCGAAGGCCGTGGCGGCACCGGCGCGGCAGGCGCGCTCCCACTCCGCCTCGGTGGGCAGGCGGTAGCCGTCAGCGCCGTAGGGGTCGCCGTCGTTGCAGGCCCAGGCGGCGTCGTAGGCGGGCGTCAGGCCCTCCTGCAGGCTCAGCCAGTTGCAGTAGGCGGCGGCGCCGTACCAGTTGATGCCCTTGACCGGGAGCTGGGCGTTGTCCGTGTCGTGGATCGACGGATCCAGGAAACGCAGCTCGGCGGGATCGCCGGGGGCCGGAGACGCCACGCCCACGTAGAGGTTGGTCACGGGCATCTGGATGATCATCACGCCGGAGGCCAGGTCCGACACGGTGTGGGTGGTGTCCCACTCGCCGGTGGCGGTGACGTTGATCGAGGTGTCGATGGCGACGTAGCCGTTCTCGTAGGCCCACTGGGCGGCGTCGCGGTACTGCTTGAGGGTGACCTCGCGCACGGCGGCCATGAAGCCGCGGCTCAGGGTGACCTCGTGGGCGAGCTCGTCGGCCTGGCGGCCCCACTCGGAGATCGGGCTGCCCATGGTGAAGGTGCCGGCGGGGACGTACTCCCAGCCCGCGGGCGTGTCCACGTCGGTGACGAACTCGCCGCTGAAGGCCAGCTCCTGGCCGAAGACCTCGCCCTCGTCCACCACGGGACCGGCGTTGAGCCAGCCGGCGGGGACGTCCCAGAGCAGCTCGTAGTGGCCGGCGTCGACGTTCTCGAAGACGCGGTCGCCGGACCCGCTGGCCGTCAGGCCCTCCTGGCCCCGCAGGGTCCAGGTCGCACCCACGGCGGCCGGGCCGGCGTCGATGCTCACGGTGCTCGGCACGTTCTCGCGGTAGTCGCCCTGGTAGACGACCACGCCGCCGCTCTCGAGGTCGCGGGTCACCACGTCGGGCCACGGCCGCACCCAGCCCTCGGCACCGTGCCAGGTCAGGGTGTAGCTGCCGACGGGCATGCGGGTGAACTCCCGGAGGTCGGTGCCTTCGGCGCTGAAGCCGTCGGGGCCGGTCAGGGTCCAGGATGCGCTCACATCCCCGGGGCCGGGCACGACGGACAGGCTGCCGGTGGCCTCGGGACCGGAAGGATCGGAATCGCGGCCGCAGCCGGTGAAGGCGGCCAGGGCCGTGACGCCGACCAGGCAGATGAGAGCGCAGACTCGCTTACCAGACATGTTCGACCTCTGTCGGGTGGAGTGGGGATCACCGCAATCGGTGCCCGTGGGCCGGGCACCGTCAGTACTGTATAATAGGAACCGCGCTGCGGCGGCGTCAAGCAGAGGGGTGTCCGGATCAGCCGCCGAGCCTGCCGACGGCGCCGGCCACCGCCGCATCGGCCTCCGCCACGAGCTGGCCCATGATGTCCCTCAGGGGCTGGGTCTCGCGGATCAGGCCCACCGACTGGCCCGCCATCAGCGAGCCCTTGTCCACGTCACCGTCCACGGCGCCGTCGCGCAGCGACCCCACCCAGTACTCCTCGACCCGGTACTGGGCGTCCTGGCGGTTCATCTCGCCGCTGGCCAGCTTCTCGAGCAGGTCCAGCTGGAGCTCCCCGAACCTGTCCATGGCCTTGTTCCTCAGGGCGCGCACCGCCACCACCGGCAGCTTGGAGCTGTACTGGGGCGTGGAGATGGCCTCGCGGGCCCGGGCCCGGATGAAGGCCTGCTTGAAGGCGTCGTGGGCCTGGCACTCGTCGGCCACCACGAAGCGCGTGCCGAGCTGGGCCCCGGCCGCCCCCATCAGCAGCAGGTGGCCGATCATGCCGCCGTGGGCGATGCCGCCCGCCACGAAGATGGGCAGCTGGTCCCCGTACTGGAACAGGATGTCCTGCAGCAGCACCGTGGTGGACACGTGGCCGATGTGGCCGCCGGCCTCGCTGCCTTCCAGGACCAGGGCGTCGGCCCCGTAGCCGATCATGCGCTCGGCGATGGACGCCGTCGAGGCGAAGCACACCACCTTGGCGCCGCTGGCCTTGGCCTGTTCCACGTCGCTCTGGCGCGGAATGGAGCCGGCGAAGACGATGTGACTCATCTTCTTCTCGCAGCAGATGTCCAGGTGCGCCTTGTAGTTGGGTGCGATCACGATGATGTTCGCCGCGAAGGGCCGGTCCGTGAGCCTGCGGGTCTCGTCGATGGTGTCCGCGAACATCTCCGGGGGCATGTTGCCGCCGGCCAGCGACGCGAAGCCGCCCATGTTGCTCAAGGTGGACACGAGCTGGGGGTCGGAGATCCAGGTCATGGCGCCGCACATGATGGGCAGGGGGCAGCCCAGGAATTCCTGGCCGCGGGCCCACAGGGCGTCGAGACGGGGGGTCGACGGAACGGGATCGTAGGTCGCCATGATCACTCCTCCAGGGACGAAACCGCCCCGGCGTCGGGCCGGGGCGGGTCCATCATACTCGATCGATCCTGATTCGCAAGATCGGAGTGGCGGGGCTCAATCCACCAGGTGACGCTCCACCAGTTCGGCCAGGTCCAGGGCCTTCATGGAGTCCTGGCGGTCGGTCTCCTTGATGCCGTCGCCGATCATGGTCAGGCAGAACGGGCAGGCCGTGCCCACCTCCGCGGCGCCGGTCCCGGCGGCCTCCTCCACCCGCACCTGGTTGATGCGGTCGCCCAGGGTCTCCTCCATGAACATGCGGGCACCGCCGGCGCCGCAGCAGAAGCCCTCGCGGCCGTGGCGGGGCATCTCCACGCGCTCCAGACCCAGGGCGTCGACGATCTCCCGCGGGGCGTCGTACACGCCGTTGTGACGACCGAGGTAACAGGAGTCGTGGTACGTCGTCTTCGCAACGGCGTCCTTGCGCACCTTCAGCCGCCCCTCGCGGATCAGGGCCGCCAGCAGCTCGGTGTGGTGGACCACCTCCACGTCCTGCAGGTCGTACTGGGGGTACTCGTTGGCGATCATGGAGAAGCAGTGGGGGCAGGCCGTCACCACGGTCTTCACGTCGTACTTCATGAAGGTCTGGACGTTCTGCTGGGCCTGCATCTCGAAGAGGTACTCGTGGCCCATGCGGCGGGCGGGGTCGCCGCAGCAGCCCTCCTCGGTGCCCAGCACGGCGTAGTCCACGCCGGCCTTGTTGAGCAGGCGGCAGAAGCTGCGCAGCACGTCTTTGTTGCGCTCGTCGTAGGCGCCGGCGCAGCCCACGAAGAGCAGCACCTCCACCGAGCCCTTGTCGCGCAGGCGGGGCACCTCCAGGTCGCCGATCCAGTCCTCGCGGGCGGCCGACGCGGCGTTCCACGGGTTGGAGTTGGTCTCCAGACCGCGCACGGCGTTGGTCAGGGCGGGCTCCATGCGGGCCTCGGTCATCATCAGGTAGCGGCGCTGGTCCACCACGTGGTCGATGTGCTCGATGGCCACCGGGCACACGGTCTGGCAGTAGCCGCAGGTGGTGCAGGCCCAGACGGCGTCGTCGTCGATCACGCCGCCGGACAGGGCCGGGCGCTCGATGGCGGCGGCGGCCTTCGCCGCGTCCTCCGTTCGACCCGCGGCCTTGAGCTTGCCCACGTTCTGGAGCTCGTCGGCGATGGCGTAGAGGTGGTCGCGCTCGTCCACGATGAGGTCGCGGGGCTGCAGGGGCTTGCCGGTGACGGTGGTGGGGCAGTGCACGGTACAGCGGCCGCACTCGGTGCAGCTGTACATGTCCAGCAGGCGGCGCCAGCTGAAGTCCTCCACCTTGCCCACGCCGAAGGTCTCGCGGCCCTCGAATTCCATGCGCTCCACGGCGGCGGGCGCGTTGAGCTTCATGGTGTAGACCGACGGCAGGGCCGTGATCACGTGGAAGTGCTTGCCGAAGGGCAGGAAGTTCAGGAAGGCCAGCACCAGCACCACGTGGGACCAGAACATGGCCTGGTGCCACGAAGCGACGACGGCGGGATCCATGCCCGAGAACACCCCGGCCAGGGCCGCCGACGCGAAGGCCCAGCCCGCCTCGCGGTGGGCGGGCTCCAGGGCGAAGAGCGCCGCGTCGCCGAACAGGTCGGTGAGCATGAGCGAGGCGATCCACAGCAGGATCAGCACGCCCTCGAGGTTCAGGTGCAGCCGGGACGGTCGGGTGACGAGGCGCCGCCAGAGCCCCACGGCCACCGCCAGCACCACGATCACGGCGAAGAGGTCCTTGAGCAGGGCGTAGACGTCGCCGACGGCGCCGCCGAAACCGGGCAGGTGGAAGTGCTCGTCGAAGCCGCGGCCGATCAGGGTGACGGTGCGCAGGGAGACGGCCAGGAAGCCGAAGAAGATGCCCACGTGCATCCAGCCGGCGCCGGGCTCGAAGAGCAGGCGTTGCTGGCCGAGGCCGATGGAGAACAGACGCTTGAGGCGCTCCCCCACCCGATCCGCGCGCCCCTCGGGCTCCGCGGCGGCGAGCAGCCACCAGCGGCCCGCCATGGTGTCGAGGAAGAGGCACAGGGCCGCGAACAGGACCACCGTCATCAGCGCCGGGTTCATCAGGGACCTCCGTGAGCGGAAACCACGTGTTCACCCGAAGGTAGCAATGCCGTCGCGGCAGGGGAAACGAAAACTGGCCCGCTGGACAAGGGGGTCGACGGGGGATAGACTGTCACCCTGCAAGGAGATCCGGCCGACGCTTCCGACGCCGGCCGCCCGACGATCCCGATCCGCGGAGGAACCCATGGACATCGGCCCCGACTCCCCCGGCCCCGAGCTGGACGAACTCATGCGCTCCATGCTGGGCTCCATGCGCCGCGTGGCCGTGGTGGGCATTTCCGACAAGCCCGAGCGGGCCAGCCACGGCATCGCCCGCTTCCTGATCGGAAAGGGCTTCGAGGTGGTCGGCGTGAATCCGACCCTCGATGAGGTCCTGGGGGTCAAGGTGTACCCCTCGCTGGCCGATGTCCCCGGACCGGTGGACGTGGTGGACGTGTTCCGGCGCAGCGACGCCGTGCCGGCCATCGTGGAGAAGGCCGTGGAGCGGGGCGACAAGGCCGTCTGGCTCCAGGAAGGCGTTTCCCATCCCGAAGCGGAAGCCGCGGCCCGCGCCGCCGGCCTGGACGTGGTGTCCGACCGCTGCATCTACAAGGACTGGCTCAGGCTGATGAACGCCTGAGGAGGACGACCATGACGAAGGTCCTGATCACCGGCTACACGGGTTTCGTGGGATCGCACCTGGCGGACCACCTGCTGGACCTGGGCGGCTACGAGGTCTTCGGCCTGCGCCGCTGGCGCAGCCGCACCGAAAACGTGGAGCACCTCCACGGCCGCGTGACCGAGGTGGAGGGCGACATCCTCGACGCCCGCCGCATGCGCGAGGTCGTGGGCGAGGTGCAGCCGGATCTGGTGTTCCACCTGGCCGCCCAGTCGTTCGTGCCCACGAGCTGGCGCGAGCCCGACGCCACCCTGACCAACAACGTCCGGGGCCAGACCAATCTCTTCGAGGCGATCATCGACGCCGGACTGGACGACTGCCGCGTGCAGATCGCCGGCAGCAGCGAGGAATACGGTCTGGTGCATCCGGACGAGGTGCCCATCACCGAGGACCAGCCCCTGCGCCCCCTGAGCCCCTACGCCGTGAGCAAGGTGGCCCAGGACATGATGGCCTGGCAGTACTTCCGCAGCCACGGCATGAAAACGGTCCGAACCCGCGGCTTCAACCACACCGGCCCGCGCCGCGGCGAGGTGTTCGTGGTCAGCGACTTCGCCCGCCAGATCGCCCTGATCGAGGCCGGCGCCCGCGAGCCCGTGATGCGCGTGGGCAACCTGGACGCCACCCGCGACTTCACCGACGTGCGCGACATGGTCCGCGCCTACCGCCTGGCCGCCGAGCAGGGCGAGCCCGGCGAGGTCTACAACATCTGCTCGGGATCGGACATCGCCATCGGGGCCATGCTGGACAGATTGCTGGCCCAGTCGAGCGCCGACATCACCGTGGAGACGGATCCGGCGCGCATGCGCCCGTCGGACGTGCCCATCCTGCTGGGCTCGGCCGCCCGCTTCCGGGCCGCCACCGGCTGGGAGCCCGAGACTCCCTTCGACACCACCCTGGCGGACCTGCTCACCTACTGGCGCGAGCGGACGGCGACCCGGTGACCACGCCGGCCACAACGGCGCTGGTGACCGGCGCGGGCGGATTCGTGGGGACGTGGCTCGTCCGGGCCCTGGCTGCCGACGGCGCCGAGGTCGCGGGTCTGGACCGCAGTCCCGGCGACCGCGACCTCCCCTGCCCCGTCCACACCCTGGACCTGGCCGACCGCGACGGCCTGGCGGCCGTGCTGGCGGACGTCCGGCCGACGGTGGTCTATCACCTGGCGGCCCAGAGTTCCGCCGGCCGCTCCTTCGACGACGCCGCCGGCACCTTCGACGCCAACGTGGGCGGCACCCTGAACCTGCTCGAGGCCGTGCGGTCGCTGCCTGAGGATGCGCGTCCGCGTGTGGTGATCGCGGGCTCGGCCGAGGAGTACGGCCCCCCCGCCGAGCGGACGCCCCTCCACGAGGGCTCGCCCCTGCGACCCGTCTCGCCCTACGGCGTGAGCAAGGTCGCCGTGACCATGCTGGGCCGGCAGGCCTGCCGCGCCTGGGGCCTGGACGTGGTGCTGACCCGTCCGTTCAGCCACACCGGCCCGGGCCATTCCACCGACTTCGTCTTCCCCTCGTTCGCGGCCCGCATCGCGGCCGTCGAAAGGGGCGAGGCACCTCCCGTCCTGAAGGTCGGGAACCTGTCCCCCCTGCGGGACTACCTGCACGTCGCCGACGTGGTGGACGCCTATCGCCTGCTCGCCGATCGGGGCGAGACGGGGCGCGTCTACAACATCTGCTCCGGCCGTCCCTTCTCCGTGCAAACGGGGCTGGACATCCTGCTGGACGCGACGGATTCTGACATCGCCGTGGAGACCGACCCCGAGCGGATGCGTCCGGCGGACGTGCCCTGGCTGGTCGGCGACTCCACGAGGCTGCGCAGCCGTACGGGCTGGCGGCCGCAACACGACATCGCGGGCGCTTTGAAGGAACTGCTCGCCTGGCACAGGGAGAAGGATCGATGAGCCGCATCTGCATGATCGGAACGGGATACGTGGGGCTGGTGTCCGGGGCCTGCCTGGCCGACTTCGGCCACGAGGTCTGGTGCGTGGACATCAACGAGAAGCGCATCGCCGAACTCCACGACAACATCATGCCCATCTACGAGCCCGGGCTGGACAGGCTCGTGGCCAAGAACGTCGAGGGCGGGCGCCTGTTCTTCACCACCTCGCTGGCCGAGGCCATGCAGAAGACGGACGTGGTGTTCATCGCCGTGCAGACGCCCATGAGCGACACGGGCGAAGCGGACCTGACGTACGTGAAGAACGTGGCCAAGGAGATCGGCGGGCTCATGGACCGCTACACCGTGGTGGTGACCAAGAGCACCGTGCCGGTGGGCACGTCGCGCATGGTGAAGGAGACCATCCTCGCCGCCCAGTCCGAGCCGATCCCCTTCGACATGGCCAGCAACCCCGAGTTCCTGCGGGAGGGCTCGAGCATCGAGGACTTCATGCGGCCCGACCGCGTGGTCATCGGTACCGAGAGCGAGAAGGCGAAGGAGATCATGAGCGAGATCTACCGCCCGCTCTACCTGCTCGAGACGCCCATCGTGCACGCCGACATCGAGACCTCCGAGCTGATCAAGTACGCCAGCAACGCCTTCCTGGCCGTGAAGATCTCCTACATCAACGAATTGGCCGGCCTGGCCGACCGCGTGGGTGCCAACATCTCCATGGTGGCCAAGGCCATGGGCCTGGACAAGCGCATCGGGCCCAAGTTCCTGCACGCGGGTCTCGGGTACGGCGGTTCCTGCCTGCCCAAGGACACCAACGCCATCGTCCACATCGCCGGCGAGGCGGGCACGGACATGAGCATCGTGCGGGCGGCCATCGGCGTGAACGCGGACCTGCCCGGCACCGCCATGGCCAAGGCCGCGGAGATGGTCCCCGACCTGAAGGGCAAGACCGTCGCCCTGCTCGGCCTGAGCTTCAAGCCCAACACCGACGACATCCGCGACGCCCCGAGCCGCACCCTGGTCAAGCTCTTCCGCGAAGCCGGCGCCACGCTGCGTGTGCACGACCCCGTGGCCATGGACAACTTCCGGGAGATCGAGCCGGACCTGCTCTACTGCGACGGCCCCTTCCACGCCGTCGAGGGCGCGGACCTGGTGTGCCTGGTGACCGAGTGGAACGAGTATCGCCAGCTGGACCTGGAGCGCGTGGCCGGCCTGGTGGCCGACAAGGCCTTCCTGGATTGCCGCAACGTCTACGACGCCGACATCCTCGGCCGTCACGGCTTCCGGTACGAGAGCTTCGGGCGCCCCCGGGGCTGACCGCGAGGAGCGTCCATGTCCCGTCGCACCGGATCCAGGGTTCCGCGCTACGACCTGGTCACGCCCATGATCCCCTGCCGAGAGGAGATCCTCGAGGGGATCGGGCGGATCCTGGACACCGGGGCCTACATCCTCGGCGAGGAAGGCGCCGCCCTCGAGCGGGAGATGGCCGAGGCCTGCGGCTGTGCCGACGCGGTGGGCGTGTCGTCGGGGTCTTCGGCCCTCTACCTGGCCCTCCAGGTGGCCGGCGTGGGTCCCGGCACCGAGGTCGTCACCACCCCGTACACCTTCCTGGCCACCGTCGAGGCCATCGTGCGGCTGGGCGCCACGCCCGTGTTCGTCGACATCGACCCCGTCGACCTGAACATCGATCCCGACCGCGTCGCCGAGGCCGTCACCGACCGCACCCGCGCCGTGCTGCCGGTGCACATCTTCGGCATGCCCTGCCGCATGGACGAACTCGACCGGATCGCCGACGCCCACGGCATCGACGTGATCGAGGACATGTGCCAGGCCTTCGGCTCCCTCTACCGCGGCCGGCCCTGCGGATCGTTCGGGCGCATGAGCTGCCTGAGCTTCTATCCCACCAAGAACCTGCCGGGCATCGGCGACGGCGGCATGGTGCTGTGCCGCGACGCCGCCGACGCCGCCCTGGTCAGGAAGCTCCGCGGCCACGAGGCCGTGCGCATCGACGGCCGCCTCCACGCCGGGTGGAACAGCCGCCTGGACGAGATCCAGGCCCTCGCGATCCGCGTGCGCCTGTCCCGTTTCGCCGACGAGCAGGCCGACCGCGACCGGGCCGCCGCCATCTACGACGACCTGATCCCCGAGGCCCACCGCCTCCCCCGTCCCTCCCCGGGCACGGGCATCCGCGTGACCCACCATCAGTACTGGATCCGTGTGCCCGACCGTGGCAGACTGGAAGACACGCTGCGCGACCACGACGTGGACTTCGGCGTCTACTACGACCCGCCCATCCACCGTCACGAGCTCGCCGAGCTGTGCCGGGGCGACGACTGTCCCGAGGCCGAGCGGGCCGGCCGCGAAGTCCTGGCTCTGCCCATCCACCAGGCCCTGCCCGACGAGGACGCCCGCCGCATCGGCATCCTGGTGCGGGACCACCTAGGCGCTTGACGCCGACGACGATCATTCCGGAGGCCGCACGTTGAACAGCGAAGCCACCTTCGCCATCGGAACCCTGGACGGACGCCTGAACCGGGCTCATACCCAGCACGTCATCGGGCTGCTGAAGGCCGCCCACCCCAAGGCCATCTTCGACATGGCCACCGTCGCCGACCCGGTGTCCAACCGCAAGAGCGCCAGCGAGCTCTACGGCGCCCACTCCCCCTCGGAGATGGCCGTGCTCATGGACCGCCTGGCCGCCGGCGACTACCAGCTGCTGGACGTGGCCGGCGAGGACATGCTCCGCCCCGTTCCCGACGGCGTGGTGATCGCGGCCGTCCCTCCCCGCGGCACTCCGTACGACGCCCTGCTGCACACCGGCGGCATGATCGCCGACGACCTGCCTCCCGGCACCCGGGTGGGCGTGCTCAGCCTCCGCTCCCAGGCCCAGATCGCGGCCCTCTGGCCCGACCTGAAGCCCAAGCTGGTCTACGGCGGCGCGGTGGCGGCCCTGGACGCCTACCTGCAGAACGACGAGGTGGACGCCCTGGTATTGCCGGCAACCCTCGCCGAGCTCCTGGGCGTGCAGGATCTGGTGTCGGAGATCTTCTTCCCGGAGATGATGCTGCCGGGCGCCGGCCAGGGCACCATGGCCCTGCTGGCCCGCGCCGACGACACCGCCACCATCGAGATGGCATCCGCCCTCCACGACGAGGCCTCCCACCAGGAACTCATGGGTGAGCTGGCCTTCCGTGAGCGCTTCACCGTGGACCAGGACAGCCCGGTGGGCGTGCTGGCCCAGTGCGTGGACGGGGAGATGATCATCACCGGCGCCATCGGGTCGCCGTCGGGCAGCTCCCAGGACCAGGCCGTGGTGCGCGGCGAGGCCGACGGCGCCGCCGAGCTGGGACACTCCCTGGCGGAGCGCCTGCTGGTGAGCCGCACGAGCCTGGTGGATCTGCTGGAGGCGGACTTCCCGGAGGGGCTGCCGGACCTGCCCGAGTCCGACGACGACGTCGAGGAGGAGGGCCCCACCTTCGTGGGTCTCGAGGACGACGATCTGGAGAACATGGGCGAGACGCGCCGCGAACCCGACGTCGAGGTTCCGGAGGACGACCCGCTGGACGATTTCGCCGAACCGACGGACTACTGACCCGCCAGCTCCCGCACCACCGCCGCCGCCGCGAAGGGATCGTCCATCTGGGCGGTCCCGATCTGCACCGCCGTCGCGCCCACGGCGAAGAACCTCGCCGCGTCGTCGGCCGACCCCACGCCCCCGACCCCCACCACCGTCAGCCCGGTCTCCTGGACGATCTCGTCCACCTTGGCCAGGGCCACCGGCAGGATGGCCGGCCCGCTGTAGCCCCCCTTGCGCCGGGGCAGCACGGGCTTGCCGGTGCGCAGGTCGATGTCCATGCCCACCAGGGTGTTGACGGCCGTGACGCCATGGGCGCCGCCGTCGCCCGCGGCCCGTGCCAGGACGGCGATGTCGGCGGAGTTGGGCGTGAGCTTGGCCAGGACCATGCGGTCGCCCGCCTCGGCGGCCGCGGCTTCGGTGCAGGCCCGGACGGTGTCGGGGTCGCGGCCGAAGTCCACGCCGCCCTTGGCCACATTGGGGCAGCTCAGGTTCAACTCCACGCCGTGCCAGCCGTCGATGGCCCGGGCGGCCTCGTGCAGCTTCCGCGTCAGGTCCCCGAAGTCCCCGGGGCTGGTGCCCGCGATGCTGGCCACGAACGGCACGCCCCGCTCCCCCAGCTCCGGCACGATGCGCTCGCAGAAGCCGTCGACACCCAGGTTCTCCAGGCCGATGGAGTTGAGGGCGCCGCAGGCGGTGGCCCAGACCCGGGGCGGCGGGTTCCCCTGGCGCGGAGCGGCGGTGACGGTCTTGGTGACCACGGCGCCGAGGCCGTCGAAGGGGTTCGCGCTGTCGGGGCCGACGATGTCGTCGCCCAGCAGCCCGTAGCCGAAGCACCCCGACGCGGTCCACACGCGGCCGGGCAGGGTGCGCGGGCCGATGGTCACGGGGCCGGAGGGATCGATGGCGAGCCAGGGATAGCGGGCGCTCATGAGTCGTCCTCCGGGGCGGGGCAGGCGCAGGATGAACCTTCGTGGGCGGCCAGGGCGTCGGCCGGGGCCAGGCCGAAGCGGTCCCAGTCCACGGCGTCGGCCGGCAGCACGGGGCCGTCCTGGCAGGCGGTCCACCAGCCGCCGTCGGCGCGGGGCACCACGCAGCCGCGGCACACGCCGTAGCCGCAGCCCATGCGCTCCTCCACCGACACGTCGCAGGTCCAGCCGCGCTCGCGGGCCAGGGCCGCGGCGGCCCGCAGCAGGGGGATCGGGCCGCAGGCGATCACGTGGTGCGCCGGGGCGTCGGCCGGCAGGAGCGAGCGGGCCAGCTCCACCACGTTGCCGGCGAAGGCGCCGCGGGTTTCCGAGGCGGCGTCGGCGCGGTCCACGGAGGCGCGCCAGGGGGCCGCCAGGAGATCCCAGGGGACGTCGTCGGCGTCGCGGCCGCCGAAGCAGGCCAGGTCGTCGTCGCGGCCGTGGGCCCGGAGCCAGGACCACATCGGGGGCAGGCCCACGCCGCCGGCCAGGAGCAGGCGGGGGCGGTCGTCGTCGCGGGCCGGGAAGGGGCGGCCAAGGGGCGTGAGGAGGCGGACGGGGGCGCCCTCGGGGGCGTCGGCCAGCAGGGCGGTCCCGCGCCCCACCACCTTGTAGAGCAACGACAGGCGCTCGCCGTCGGACTCCAGGATCGACAGGGGGCGCGACAGCGGCATCCGTGCACCGCCCTCCAGGTTGATCATGCAGAACTGGCCCGGCGCGAAGTCAGCGGGGCCGTCCAGGCGCACGTCGAGGCGCAGCATGGAGCCCGACACGCGGGACCGGCCGCAGACGCGGCCGGTCAGGCGCCGGGGAGCCGGGGTGGGGGTCATCGTGTTCCTTCCGGGCGTCAGCCGCGCCCAAGGCCTCGGTTGCGGTCGATCTTGCGCTGGCGCCAGCCGGAATAGCGACCGGCGGGACGGGTCGCGACGGGACGGTCGGGCCGCTCCACGGGAGCCTCCAGGCCTTCCTCCTCCTCCGTCGGGCCGGCCGCGGCCTGGGCCACGGCCACCACGCGCTCGCGCTGCTTCAGGTAGGCGTAGAGGTCGGCGCGGTCGCCCTCGCGCACCACATGGGCCTGGGGCGAGTCGGGAAAGTCATCCACGAGGCGCGCCAGCAGGGCGTCGGCGGAATCGGGCATGGCCAGGGCCTCGCGATAGACCATGGCCGCGCCGAAGAGGCCGCGCACGGCGGCGGTGCTGTCGTGCTCGGCGGCGGCAGCCACCTCCAGGTAGACGTCGAGGGCCTCGCGCGGCCGGTCCAGGGCCTGGAACAGGACGTTGGCCTGGGTCAGGCGGTAGGACGGACGGTCCTCCTCGCGGGCGCCGTCGAGGCGGTTCTCCATTTCCAGGTAGCGCTGGAGTTCGCGGTTCAGCAGGCGCACGCGCTGCTCGTCGCGGCACACGTCGGCGCCGCGGGAGGCGATGCGGAACTCGGTGACGGCCTGCTCCAGGTCGCCTTCGGCCAGGTAGAGCTCGCCGAGGATCTCGCCGGCCAGGGCCCCCACGTCGTGGCGCGTGCGCCAGGTGTCGGGCATGGCCGACAGGACGTCCTTCGCCTCGTCCATGTCGCCGGCCCTGTAGGCGCTCTCGCCGCGACCGAGGGCGACCAGTCCCTCCTTGCCGTAGAGCTCGGCCTCGGGCTCCACCTCGTCGAAGAGCTCGGCGGCCTCGTCGCGCCGGTCCAGACGGACCAGGCAGCGCCCCAGCAGCACCTTCACGTCGAAGAGCTCCTCCTTCTCCACCACCTCGCCCATCAGCACGGCCTCCAGCCGGTCCGCGGCGCCGGCGAAGTCGCGCAGCTCCCAGAGGGTGCGGGCCAGCAGCAGGCCTACGCGGGGGGCGTGCTCGTCGTCGGCGTGAAGGGTCAGGAAGTCGTTGAACGCGGCCGCCGCATCGTCCCAGCGTTCCAGGGAGTAGGCGTTCTCGCCGCTCACGCGGACGGCCTCCGCCTGGTAGCGGCTGTCGGGATAGCGGTCGGCCAGCTGCTCCAGGTAGTCGTTGGACCGGCCCACGTCGCCGATGAACATGTAGTTCAGGGCCTGGGTGAAGACGGCTTCCTCGGTGAACGGGTTGGCCGGGAAGTTCTGGAAGAGCAGGTTGAGCTGGGTGATGGACATGCGGTACGACTGCAACCGGTGGTACGACTTGCCCATCAGGAAGAGGGAATCGTCCGTCAGCCCGTGGCCCGGGTACTCGTCCAGCAGCTTCTGGCACTTGCGGATGGTCTTCTGGTAGTCCTGGACCTGGGGTCCGGTGGGCTGGGTGGGGTCCTCCCCGGCCTCGATGCGGTCCTCGCGGACCTGCTCGGCCTTGTCGAAGGACCGCTTGGCGTTGTAGTAGGTGTTGTACTTGGCGCAGCCGAGCAGCAGGAGCAGCGGCACGAGGGCCGCAAGCAGCAGGCGGAGCCGTCTGGCGTGCGTCATGGTCGTCGTTCCGATCCCAGGGGCGGGATTGCGTCGGAGCCGGGACGCCCGCCCCTCGCGGGCGTCCCCGGCCGTATCGGGATCCTGCGTCAGGATCCAGCCTTGTCGTGGTACGTGAGCCGGCCCTTCAGGAAGGTGGCCTTCACCCGTCCCGAGAGTTCCACGCCCGCGTACGGGGTGTTGCGGCTCCTGCCGGAGAGCTTCGAGGCGTCCACGGTCCAGGTCTCCTCGGGGTCGAAGAGCAGGAAGTCGGCCTCCACGCCCTCCTCGAGCCGACCGAACGGCAGGCCGTAGCACTCGGCGGCCGAGCGGGTCATACGCCCGATCAGGGTCCCGAGATCCATCTTTCCCTCGCGGACCAGGTAAGTATGACAGACCGCGAGGGCCGTCTCCAGTCCCACGACGCCGAAGGGCGCCTGGTCGAACATCAGTTCCTTCTCCATGCCGGTGTGGGGCGCGTGGTCGGTGGCCACGCAGTCCAGCACGCCGTCCACCAGGCCCTGGGTCACGGCCTCGATGTCCCGCTCCTCGCGCAGGGGCGGGTTCATCTTGAAGTGGGGCGAGAACTCGCCGCAGTTGGAGTGGTCGAGCGACAGGTGGTGCGGGGTGACCTCGGCGGTCACGTTCACGCCCTCCTCCTTGCCCCTGCGGATGATGTCCACGGCGCCGGCGGTGGACACGTGGGCCACGTGCAGGTGGCCGCCGGTGGCCTTGGCCAGTTCCACGTCGCGGAAGATCATGCTGTCCTCGGCCAGGCGCGGGATGCCCGACAGGCCCAGCTTGGTGGACCAATAGCCGGCGTGCATCACGCCCTTGCCGGAGAGGGTGCAGTCCTCGGCGTGGCAGGTCACCGGCACGTTCAGCTGCTTGGCGTACTGCAGGGCGAACTGCATGAGCTTGCCGTGCATCACGGGCTTGCCGTCGTCGGTGAAGCCCACGGCGCCGGCGCGCACCAGATCGCCGAACTCGGTGAGGGTCTCGCCGCCCAGGCCCTTGGAGATGGCGGCGGTGGGGAACACGCGGCAGAGGGCGGCCTCGTCGGCGCGGTCCAGCAGGTAGCGCACCATGGGCGCGGAGTCGATGGGCGGCACCGTGTTGGGCATGGTCACCACCGAGGTGAACCCGCCCGCGGCCGCGGCCCGCACGCCGGTGGCGACGGTCTCCTTCTCCTCCTGGCCCGGCTCGCGGAAGTGCACGTGCACGTCCACCAGTCCGGGGGCGCACACCAGCCCCTCGCCGTCCAGCACGGGCACGCCCTCGCGGTTGGGTTCGCCCACGCCGACGGCCTCCACGCGGCCCTTCATCACGTGGATGAAGCCCTTGCGCTTGGACAGCTTGCCGTCCCGGGCCAGCTTGACGTTGGTCACCAGGTACTCGGCGGGGATCCTGTTCCAGTTCCAGTCCATCGTCGTCGTCCTTCCCGCCGCTATTCGCCGGCGCCCAGGTTGCCCGGGTCGCCGCCCGAGAGGAGGTAGATCACGGCCATCCGCGCCGCCACGCCGTTGGTCACCTGTTCCAGGATGACCTGGCGCGGGCCGTCGGCCACGTCGGAGCTGATCTCCACGTCGCGGTTCATGGGGCCGGGGTGCATGACGAAGCACTCGGGCTTGGTGCGGCGCAGCACGTCCTCGTTGATGCCGTACATCAGGGCGTACTCGCGGTTGCTCGGGAAGACCATCTGGCTCTGCCGCTCGAGCTGGATGCGCAGGATGTTCAGGCAGTCGGCCTCGGCCACGGCCCTGTTCAGGTCCAGCTCCACCTTGGCGCCGAGCTTCTCCATGGCGCCGGGCACCATGGTGGGCGGCCCGGTCACGGTGACCTCCGCCCCCAGCTTGGTCAGGCCGTAGATGTTGGAGCGGGCCACCCGCGAGTGGCTGATGTCGCCGATGATGGTGACCTTCTTGCCCTCCAGGTTCCCCAGCCGCTGCCGCATGGTCATGATGTCCAGCAGGCCCTGGGTGGGATGCTCGTGGGGACCGTCGCCGGCGTTGATGACCGAGGCCTTCAGCACCCGGCTCAGGTAGGCCGCGGCACCGGGCGACGAATGGCGCATGACGATCATGTCGACCTTCATGGCCTCGATGTTCTCGGCGGTGTCGCGCAGCGTCTCGCCCTTCTTCAGGCTGCTGCTCGAGGCCGAGAAGTTCACGATGTCCGCCGACAGGCGCTTCTCCGCCAGCTCGAAGCTGATGCGGGTGCGCGTGCTCGGCTCGAAGAACAGGTTCACGACCGTCTTGCCGCGCATGATGGGCACGTTGCGCACCGGCCGGTCGAAGACCGAACGGAAGGCCTCGGCCGTGTCGAGGATCTCCAGGATCTCCTCGCGCGACAGGTCCTCCAGTCCGATCAGGTCCTTGCGATCCAGGCTCATGCGTCCTGCACCTCCCCGACCACCACTTCCTCGGTGTCGTCGAAGTCCTGCACCTTCACCTTGATGATCTCGCGGTGGGACGTGGGCACGTTCTTGCCCACGAAGTCCGGCCGGATGGGCAGTTCGCGGTGCCCGCGATCCACCAGTACCGCCAGGCGGATGGCCTTGGGACGCCCCCACTCCATGATGGCGTCCAGGGCGGCGCGCACGGTGCGGCCGGTGTAGAGCACGTCGTCCACCAGGATGACCTCCTTGCCGGTCACGTCCATGGGCATCTCCGTGCTGGAGACCCGCGGGGCCGGCCCGATGGTCGAGAGGTCGTCGCGGTAGAAGGTGATGTCGATGGCGCCCATGGGCACCTCGACCTCCTCGAAGCGCTGGATGGACTCGGCGATCATCCGGGCCAGGGGCACGCCGCGACGCTGCACGCCGAGCAGCACCAGGTCGTCGGTGCCCTTGTTGGCCTCCACGATCTCGTGGGCCACGCGCCGCAGGGCGCGGCGCATCTCGCTGCCGTCCATGATGACGGTCTTCTCGAGGAAGGTCATGCTGGAGCTCCTTGCGCGGAGGCCGGGCACGAAAAAAGGCACGGCGCGGTACGCGCTCATGCCTGGGTTCTTCCGTGACCGCCTCCTTTTGGGCCTCTCGGGGCCGCATTAAAAGGACAGGGGTGTGATGCCACGGGGAAATGTAGCAGGACGGAGGGCCGGGATCAAGGCCCGTCGGGGTTCCTGAGCCGATGGAGGGCGTCGCGGGCCCGATCCGCCAGCCTTCCCGAGGGGTGACGGGCGAGGAACGCCTCCCAGGCCCGCTCGGCCTCGGCCGTCCGGCCGTCCTCCCCCAGGGCGCTGGCCCGGGAGAAGGCGGCTTCGGCGTGATCGGGGGCCGCCGCCAGGACCCTGTCGAAGGCCGTCACCGCCTCGACGAAGCGGGCCTGGTAGAAGAGCGACTGTCCCCACGCCAGCAGCACGTCGACGTCGGCGTCGGAGCGGTCGGCCAGGGGGCGCAGCATGGCCTCGGCGTCCTCGTTGCGGCCGCGCCGCATCCACACGATGGCCAGGTTGTACTGGGCGTCGGTCAGGCCCGGATCCATGGCCAGGGCCTGGTGGAAGGCCTCCTCGGCCGCCGGCATCCGGCCGGCGCGCATGGCGGCCACGCCGTCGTTGTACAGCAGCAGGGCGCTGCGGCGGTCCTCCGCCTCCAGCCATTCCTCCTCGGTGAACAGGAGGGTCAGCTCCAGCCCCGGCGCGATGCGGTCCGGGTCCGCCAGACCGTTGTCCCGGGCGATGGCGCCGGCCCGTTCCGGATCCCCGTAGTAGCGGTCGGCGATGGTGCGCAGGGTCTCCCCCTCGCTCACGGCGTGGACCAGGGTGTACGACTCCAGTTCACGCATCGCATCCAGGCGCTCGCTGCGGTTCCACTGGTGGCGGGAGCAGCCCGTCACCGCGACGAGCAACAGCATGGTCACGGCGATCCGGCGCATCACGATCCCTCCTCCGTCTCCAGGCCGCAGGCCAGGCCCGGCTCGGCGTCCTGGACGTGCTCGTCCGGCCGGACTTCGGCCTCGGCCCCCACGACCTGTTCCAGGTCCGCCTCGTCGCGCAGCTCCGCCAGCACCTGCAGCATCTCTCCGCTCGTCTCCACGGCGAAGAGGCGCCGACGCATGACTGCCGCGCCGGGGAACGCCCGGAAGTAGCGCACCACGTGCTTGCGGACCAGATGCGACCCGTGGCGGTCGCCCCGCACCCGGCCCGCGGCGGCGATGTGCTCCGCCACCACGTCGAAGACCTCGCCCAGGGTGGGCGGGACGAACGGGGCCCCGCCGTCGACGGCGGCCATCTCGCGGAAGAGCCACGGGTTGCCGATGGCTCCGCGCCCCACCATCACGGCGTGGCAGCGGGTGCGGCCGACGATCTCGGCGCAGGAGGCGCCGTCGACCACGTCGCCGTTGCCGATCACCGGGATGTCCATGACGTCGACCAGGTCGGCGATGGTGTCCCAGTCCGCGTGGCCGGTGAACTTCTGGGAGCGCGTGCGGCCGTGGAGGGTCACCCAGCAACAGCCGGCCTCCTGGAGCACGGCGCCCACCTCGCGGTAGTTGACCGACTCGAGGTCCCAGCCCGTGCGGATCTTGGCGGTGACGGGCAGGGGGCTGTCGGCGACCACGGCCCGCGTGATCTCCTCGAGCAGGGGCACGTCGGCAAGCAGGGCGCTGCCGCCGCACTTCTTGACCACCTTCTTGGCGGGACAGCCGAAGTTGATGTCCAGCACGTCGGCCCGCACCTCGGCCATCATCCTGGCGGCGCCGGCCATGGAGTCGGGGTCGCTGCCGAAGATCTGCACGCCCACCCGATCCGCCTCGCCGGCGGTGTCGATGAGCTTCCAGGTCTGCTCGTTCTCGTAGGTCAGGCCCTTGGCCGCGGTGAACTCGCAGAAGGCCAGGTCGGCCCCGAAGGGCCGGCACACGTCCCGGAAGGCCCGGTCGGTGACCCCCGCCATGGGCGACAGCACGGCACGCACGTCGGCGAACCAGGCGACGCGGGGATCGATGCGGACGGGCTTGCGCTCCAGCATGGGGCCTCCGGGGTTTCGGGTCAGGGATCCAAGTCTATGCGCCCCGCACGAGTTCCACAAGACGCGACGACGCCCGGCTCCCGAGGGGGCCGGGCGTCGTTGCGACCGGGCCGCCTACGTGTACTGCTCGAGCAGTTCCTCGAGGCTCCCGTAGCTTCCTGCCCGTTCCCTCTGGTCCTCCACGCGGTCCTGGAGGGCCGGCCGTTCCTGCCGGTACAGCACCCCCGTCCACATGCGGGCGGCGTCCATGGCGTAGTCGTACGCCTGGCGCTTGTCGGCCGCGTCGTGGTCCTCCGGGAGCTCCGCGAACATGGAGCTCATCACGTCGCCGGTGATCTCCTTGTTGAAGCTCACGCAGGGCGAGTGGACCAGGACCACGCTGAAGCCGCGGTGTTCGATGGCCTGCACGAAGATCTCCTTCAGCATCTTCGGCTTTCCCGAGTACCCCACGCCGATGAACGAGGTGTCGTACGCCAGCAGCATCTCCACCGGGTTCAGGGGGTCCTCCACGTTGCCGAAGGGCGCCGTCTTGCTCGTCATGGCGATGGGCGACGTGGGCGACGACTGCCCCTTGGTCAGGCCGTAGATGTTGTTGTTGATCAGGATGTAGGTCATGTCCGGGTTCTTGCGGGCCGCGTGGGGCAGATGGCCGCCACCGATGCCCAGGCCGTCGCCGTCGCCGCCCACGCAGAACACGTCCAGCTCCGGCGCCGCGGCCTTCATGCCCAGGGCCGTGGGCACCGAGCGGCCGTGCACGCCGTGGAAGCCGTACGTGCTGCAGAAGTACGGAAAGCGGCCCGAGCAACCGATGCCCGAGACGATCACCGTGTTCTTGGGGTCCTTCCCCGTGACCACCAGCGCCTGCAGGAACGGGTTGAGCACGCCGTAGTCGCCGCAGCCGGGGCACCACACGGGACGCAGGTCCGACTTGAAGTCCTTGACGGTCCGTTCCATCACAGCGCCTCCTTGAACGCGGCCACCAGTTCCTCGCTCGTGAACGGGATGCCCGAGCACTTGTGCACCTCGACCGGACGGATGTTGAACTTGGCCTTGAGGAAGTGGGCGAACTGGCCCGTGTAGTTCTCCTCCGGGATGATCACCTTGCGCAGCGGACCCAGGTACTGCCGCACCTTCCACTCGCGCAGGGGCGACAGGATGCGGGGGTGGAACTGGGAGATCCGCACGCCCGTCTCCTCGTACACCTGCTCGATGGCCTCGGTGATGGCGCCGTGGGTGCTGCCCCAGCCGATCACGCCGATCTCGGCCCCCTCCACCGGGATCTCCTCCGCGGCCTCGGGGGTGATCTTGCTGCCGAGCACCTGCAGCTTGCGCATGCGCTTCTCGGTCATCAGCAGGTGGTTCTCGGGCGTGTAGTTCGGATCGCCGTGCGGGTTGTGCTCCAGGCCCGTGCCCATGTAGGGCAGGTCGTGCACACCGGGCGTGGGGATGGGCGACACGCCGTTCTCCGTCACGGCGAAGCGGTCGAAGGTCTCCTTCACCGCATCGGCCGCCGGTTCCTCGCGGTACCCCTGCTCAAGGACCGAGAGATCCGGCATGTCGATGTTCATGCTGGAGTAGGCCATGGCCTGGTCCGTCAGGATGATCACCGGCATCTGGTAGCGCTCGGCGATCTTGAATGCGCGCACCGTCTGGTAGAAGGCGTCCTCGATGTTCACCGGCGCCATGATGCACCGCGGCGACTCGCCGTGGGTGCCGTAGATGGCGAACTTCAGGTCCGACTGCTCGGTCTTGGTGGGCAGGCCCGTGCTTGGACCGCCGCGCATGACGTTGCAGATCACCAGGGGCAGCTCGGTCATGGCCGCGAGGTTGAGGGTCTCGCTCATGAGGGCCAGGCCGGGGCCGCTGGTGGCGGTCATCACGCGCTTGCCCGCGTACGAAGCGCCGATGCAGCTGGCCAGCGACGCGATCTCGTCCTCCAGCTGGATGGCCGTGCCGCCGAATCGGGGCAGCTCCTTGCACAGGTACTCGAAGATGGGCGTGGCCGGCGTGATGGGGTAGCCGCCGATGTAATCGATCTTCGCCGCCAGGGCGCCCAGGGCCACGGCCTCGTTGCCGGTCAGGATGATCTGGTTGCGGTCGGGGTGGCGGTCGAACTCCCGCCGGTGGGCCCTGAAGTGCTCCTGCGCATGGCGGTAGCCTGCGCGCACGCACTTCACGTTGGCCCCGACCACGTCGGCGCCCTTGCTCCCGAAGGTCTCCTGGCACAGCTTCTCCCCGTACTCCACCGGCACGTCGAAGAAGGTGAGCAGGGCGCCCAGGCCGACCATGTTCTTGCCGCGCTTGTTCTCCGTCTCGGCCAGGGAGATGGCCTCCAGGGGAAGCTCGGCGCGCTGGCGGTCGCCCAGGTCGTCGCCGGGGGTGCAGAGGGCGGGATCGTAGAGCAGCAGCCCGTCCTCCTTGATGTTGGCGGCGTAGGCGTCGTACGCTTCCTGATTGAAGGCCAGCAGCACGTCCACCTGCTGCTTCAGGGAGCGGGCCGGACCGCTGGCGCCGCGCAGCTGGAACATGCAGAGTCCGCCGCGGATCTCGGCCGGGAAGGTCCGGAAGGAGTGGATGTTGAGTCCGCCGCGGGCGACGGCCTTGGTCAGGATCTCGCCGAGGGAGAGAACTCCCTCGCCGCCCTCGCCGCCGATGCGGACGACCAGATCGTTGGCAGGCACCGGGCACCTCCGTGCGTGGTGGGCCGTGAGCGCGGATACAGGAGACGGAGCGTCCGAATACCCCTCTCCGCGCAGGACATTGAAGGGGAATGTGAGACCTCCACTCGAGCGGTTCAACGGAAAATCACGACGGCTCCGGAGTTTCCGGAGCGATGACCGGGGCCGGGCCAACGCCCGGTCGGACATGGAGTTCCCAGAGTGACGCTGGACGTTCGCACAACCCTCTGGTTCGTCAACGGGATGCGCATGTTTGCAGGCGCCGAGTCCTGGATGCTGGACGCCGCCGTCGGGCTTCGCGACCGTGGGCGCCGGGTCGGCGTCGCCGCCCCCCCGGGCTCGCCGCTCCTCTCCCGCGCCCGCGCGGAGGGTTTGCCGACCGCCGCCGTCCCCATCCGGTTCGACGCCGCGCCCTGGACCCTCCTGCGCCTGTGGCGCCTGTTCCGCCGGGAGCGCCCGGCCGCCGTGGTCTGCAACCGCCTGAAGGACCTCAAGGCCGCGGGCGTGGCCGGCGCCCTGGCCGGGGTCCCGATCCGCCTCTACAGCCGCGAGAGCGACTTCCCCCTGAGGCGCGGCCGCCCCTACTACCGCTGGTACCTGAACCGGGCGGCGACGGGCCTGCTGGTCAACTCCGACGCCACGCGCCGCACCACCCTGGCCAGCGCCCCCTGGCTGGATCCGACCCGCGTCCACACCCTGCTCAAGGGCGTGGACCTCCAGCGGTTCGCCCCGTCCCCGCTCCCGTCCGGGCCTCCGGCCGTCGGCTTCGCCGGCACCCTCGACGACCGCAAGGGGCTGCCCCTGCTCATGAAGGCCTGGGAACGGCTGCGCGGCGGCTCCGACCCCCTGCCGGAGCTGCGCCTGCGCGTGGCCGGCGAGGGGCCGCTCGCACCGGCCCTGGCCCGGTGGCGTGACGGGCTGGCCCGCCCCGACGAGGTCGAGATCCTCGGCCGTGTGGAGGACATGGCCCGCTTCCACGCCTCCTGCACCGTCCTGGCCGTTCCATCGCGTTACGAGGGCTACGGCCTGGCGGCGGCGGAAGCCCTCGCCTGCGGCCGGCCGGTCGTGGCGACCGATGTCAGCTCGCTGCCGGAGATCGTGAGCGACGGCGTCTGCGGCCGACTGGTCCCCCCCGACGATCCCGACGCCCTGGCCCGCGCCCTCCACGAGCACGCGGCGGACCCGGCCCTCGCCGACGCCCGCGGTGCCGCCGGGCGCGACCTCATGACCCGCGGCCACGACCGCGAACGCTGCCTGGACCTCCTCGACGCCCTGACCACCCCGAAAGGACGCCCATGAACCGCCTCCGTCTGGCCGCCGTGCAGACCTCCCCCGTGTTCGGCGAGGTCGACCGCAACATCGACGACGCCCTGTCCCTCGTTCCCGCCGACGCCGACCTCTGCGTCATCCCCGAACTCTTCGCCAGCGGCTACCAGTTCCGCGACCGCGACGAGCTGATGGACCTGGCCGAGCCCGTGGACGGCCGCACCGTCTCGCGTCTGGCCGACCACGCCGCCGCCACCGGCACCACCCTCTGCGCCGGCTGGCCCGAGCGCGACGGCGACCGCGCCTTCAACAGCGCCGTCCTGGTCCGCCCCGACGGCAGCCGCGACGTCTACCGCAAGACCCACCTGTTCTGGGACGAGAAGCTGATCTTCGAACCCGGCGACACGGGGTTTCCCGTGTTCGAGGCCTGCGGCACCACCGTGGGCATGATGATCTGCTTCGACTGGGTCTTCCCGGAGGCCGCCCGCACCCTGGCCCTCGCCGGCGCCCGCATCCTGCTCCACCCCAGCAACCTGGTGCTGGCCCTCTGCCCCGACGCCATGGTCACCCGCTGCGTGGAGAACCGCGTGTTCGCCGTCACGGCCAACCGCGTGGGCACCGAGGCCCGCAAGGAGGGCCAGTCCCTGACCTTCAGCGGCCTGTCCCAGGTCTGCGGCCCCCTCGGGGCAGCCATGGTGCGGATGGGGGCGACGGAAACGGGCGTGGTGTCGTCGGACATCGAGTTGGCCGACGCGGACCTGCAGCTCACGCCGCGAAACCACCTGTTCGACGACAGGCGGCCGGAGTTCTACGGGATCTGAGGGGATCGATCGAGAAGAGTGGCCGGTCCGGGTCATCCCGGACCGACCGGGATCGGATCAGGCTTCCGAGGACGCTGCCGACTCGGGATGCTCCCAGCCCTTCGGCACCACCACCACGCCCTCGTCGGTCACCTTGAAGAAGCGGCGGTCCTCGTCGTGGTCGTAGCCGATGCGCATGCCGTCGGGGATCTGCGCGCCCTTGTCCACGATGGCCCGCTGCACGCCCGCCTTCGCACCCACGCGCGTGTTGTCCATGATCACCGAGTCCACGACGTGACTGCCCGCATCCAGATACACGTTCCTTCCGAGGATGGAACGCTCGGCGGTGCCGCCGGAGATGATGGTGCCGCCACCCACGATCGAACCGATGAGCTGACCCAGGGGCCGTGACCCATCCTGATGGTTGTGGACCGTCTTGGCGGGCGGCGTCGGTGCCATCCAGGTGCGGACGGGCCAGTCGCGGTCGTAGAGGCTGAACGGCGGGATGGGCTTCACCATGTCCATGGAGGTCTGGTAGTAGCTGTCCAGCGTCCCGATGTCCTTCCAGTAGCGGGGCTCGCCGCTCTCGCGGTCCAGGAACGGGTAGGCCAGCACGCCGCCCTCGGCCACCATGCGCGGGATCACGTTCTTGCCGAAATCGCGGGCGGAGTCGGGATCGGCGGCGTCGAGCCTCAGGTGCTCCAGCAGGGCCTCGCGGCCGAACACGTACACGCCCATGTTCACCAGGCAGCGATCCGGCATGCCGGGAATGGGCTTGGGGTCGGCGGGCTTCTCCTCGAACCCGATCACCCAGCCGTTCTCGTCCACCTCGAGGATGCCGAACTCGGAGGCCTCGGAGCGGGGCACCACCACGGCACCGAGGGTCAGCCGCGCCCGGTGGTTGGAGTGCAGCACCAGCAGGGTGGAGTAGTCCATGCGGTAGATGTGGTCGCCCGAGAGGATCAGCACGAACTCGGGCTGCTCCCGCTCGATGAGGTAGATGTTCTGGTAGATGGCGTCGGCGGTGCCCTGGTACCACGAGTCGCCCACGCGCAGCTGGGGCGGGATGCCGTAGAGGTACTCCCCCATCTCGTGATTGAAGATCTGCCAGCCCTTCAGCAGGTGCTTGTCCAGGGAGTAGGACTTGTACTGCGTCAGGATGTAGATGTGACGCAGCCCGCTGTTCCACACGTTGCTCAGGGTGAAGTCGATGATCCGGTAGTTGGCGCCGAACGGCACGCCGGGCTTGCTCCGGTCATCCGTCAGCGGCCGCAGCCGCTCGCCCTTGCCCCCGGCCATGATCATCGTCAAGGTGTTGCGGGGCATATCCAGGATCTTCATGACGTCCTCTCCGTTCGGCGCTCCCGCGCCAGGTCGGCATACAGGTCCTCGTACTGCTGCGCGGGGCCGTCCCAGGAGAAGTCCAGGGCCATCCCCCTGCGCATGAGAGTATCCCAGGCGTCCGCGTCGCGCCAGAGGTCTCCTGCCCGTTCCAGCGCGTGGCCCACGCCGCCGGGTTCGGCCGGTCCGAACACGAAGCCCACGCCGTCGGGACGGCTCACGTCGGGCACCGTGTCGGCCAGCCCGCCGGTGAACCGCACGATGGGTACCGATCCATAGTTCAGGGCGTACATCTGGGTCAGGCCGCAGGGCTCGAATCGCGACGGCATCAGGAACAGGTCGCTGCCCGCGATGATGCGATGGGCCAGCCCCTCGTCGAAGCGCTCGACGAAGGCCACCAGCCCCGGATGCTTCTCCGCCGCTTCGCGCAGGCCCTCGGCGATGGCGGCCTCGCCGGTGCCCAGCACCGCCACGCGCCAGCCCGCCTCCACGGCGGCGTCCAGCTCCGGCAGCATCAGGTCGTAGCCCTTCTGCTCCACCAGCCGGCCCACGACGCCGAGGATGGGGCCGTCCCGGTCCGGGTCGCCGAACCAGGGGCGACCGGGCAGCAGACCGACCTCCTCGCACAGCGCCGCCCGGCAGGCGGCCTTGCCCGACGGGTCGGCGGCCGAGAAGGTCCGCGGCAGGTGGCGGTCGGTGGCCGGGTCCCAGGCCACGGTGTCGATGCCGTTGAGGATCCCCGAGAAGGCGTCGCCGCGGGACGCCAGGATCTCGTCCAGGCCGCAGCCGTACTCGGGTTCCTCCACCACCTCGCGGGCGTAGGTGGGGCTCACGGTGTTCACGCGGTCCGCGTGCATGATCCCGCCCTTGAGGATGTTGATGCTGTCGTGGAACTCCATCAGCCCCGGGTGCCAGCCCAGTTCCTCGGGCAGGCCGAGGGGGCCGAGGGCCTCGCGCGGGTGGATGGACTGGTGGGCCAGATTGTGGATCGTCAGCACGGTGCCCGCCTGCCCCACACCGGGCACGCCACCGTACCAGTGGACCTGGCCGATGAGGGCCAGGGCCGACGCGGCGTCGTGGGCGTGGACCACGTCCGGCGCCCAGTCCAGGACCACGGGCAGGGCCAGGGCGGCGTCGGCGTGCAGGGCCAGGCGCCGGGGCGTGTCGGAGAACTCGGAGACGTTGCCGTAGCCGTACACGCCGGCCCGGCCGAAGAGCTCCTCCTGCTCGACGAGGTGCACCGTGGGGCCCGCTGGGTCGTCCCAGCGATGCCAGCGCACGACGCGCGACCGTCCCCCCTGCCGCAGGGGCAGGGCGCCGGCGTCCGGGTCGGGGACGATGCCCAGGGCCGTGCGGTCCATGTCGCCGTAGAGGGGCATCACCACCTTCACGTCGTGGCCGCGGGTCGCCAGGGCCCCGGACATGGACGCCACCGCGTCGCCGAGCCCGCCCACCTTGGCCAGGGGGGCGTATTCGGCGGTGGTCATGAGGATCTTCACGGTTCCTCCGCTCAGGCGTCGTCGGCGACGCCGTGGTCCATGGTCACGCCCAGGGTGAAGGTCGCCGTCTCCCCCGGCGCCAGCGTCAGCGGCCGGTGGAAGAGCAGCATGTGCCCCTGGTAGGTCAGGTGGTAGCCGTCCTCGCCCTGGGTGGCGGTGCGGACCGGGGCGGACCAGGCGCTCCACTCCCCGCCGGTGCCCCAGGTCAGGCGGGCACGGTGCAGGGGGACGCGCACGGCCACGGTGTCCCGGGCGTCGAGCTCGGCCTCTCCCAACGCCTCGTCGACGCCGTCCAGGAACACGCCGCCGTCGTAGAAGGCCAGGTTCCACTCGCTGGCGAAGCGGCAGTCCAGCGGCGCGTCACCGGTATTGGCGACGGCCCAGGTCACCTGCATGGCGTCGGGCCCGTCCAGGCTCACGGTCTTGACGATCCGGACCGGCCGCTCGGTGCCGTCCCGGTCGCGGTAGCGTCCCTCCATGCCGAATGCGGCGGACGCGCCCTCGCCGGCCTGGCAGCCTGCGAATGAGGCGGCCAGATCCCCGCCGTCGGCGGCGGCCATGTCGGCCCGGGCCTCGTCGGCGGTGGCGTCGGCGTGCAGCAGGCGGTCCAGCAGGCTGTAGCGCGGCTGCGGATCCACGCCCAGGGCCGCCCGCACCTCGGGCGTGACCTCCCACTGGATGTCGTGGATGGAGGCCCCGTCGTCGGCCGCCTCCGCCTCGCCGGGGGCCGGGGCCGCCTCGATGCGGGCATGGTAGGCCTCGCGGCGGCGGCGCAGGGTGTTCTGGAGGTTCCACTCCTCGGCCCGGTCCTCCCAGGACACCAGGGCCCCGCCCCGGTCCGGGCTGAGGAAGAGATCCCAGGAGTCGGATGACAGGCGCACGTCGCGCCCCTCGCGCCCCACGATGGTCGCCGCCCCCACCGGCGCGACGGGCCGGGTGGTGCGGATGATCTCGGTGCCCAGGATGATGTGCCGCCACACGGCATGGCGCAGATGCGGCAGGGTGAGGCCGCCGAACACGCCGTGCCAGTAGGCGCAGTTGCACTGGGCCCGCCAGAGGTGGTCGCGGGCCTCGGCGATGCGGGTCTCGTCGGCGCCCTCGCGCTCCGCCGCGGCGATCTCCTCGTGCAGGTGGAGCGCCCGTCGCTGCATCAGCAGGCTCTCCTCGTACTTCTGGAAGAACTGGCGCCAGAAGCCGCCGCGCACGAAGGGCCGCATGGTCTCCCAGCGCCCCTCCTTGCGATACGACTCCACCATGGCCTCGTACTCCGCGGCGGCGGGCATGGGCAGCGACCACTCGCTCATCTCGAAATACGAGTTGGGCGGCAGGTAGGCCCGCTCGCGGGGCGGCCGGGCGTCCAGCACCTCGGAGGGGTGGGCCAGTTCCAGCCAGTCGGATTCGGCGGCGAGGGCCTCGATGAACCGCTCCAGCCAGCCCTTGCCGTACACCAGCTCGGCGGTGCCGGGCCAGGCGCCGAACTTCTCGCCGTCGTCCACCATGACCAGCACGCCGTCGGGGTCGCGCTCGTGGACCTCGCGGCAGCGGGCGACCGTCTGGGCCGGATCCTGGAAGGGGATCAGGTAGCGCAGCTTCTCGTCGATGGGCATCAGGGCCACCTCGGCCCCGAGGTCGTCGGTGAGCAGGGGGCCCGACTCCAGACGCTCGGCGGGGATGCCCGCCTGCACGAAGTGGAAGTCGTCGAGCAGGGCGAACTCCACGCCCGCCCTGTTCAGGGACCCGGCGATATGGGGCTCCCACACGCGCTCCGCCATCCACACGCCACGCGGCTCGGTGCCCAGGCGCTCCTTCACCCGCTCGCGGGTCAGGGCGATCTGGCCGATGCGGTCGGCCTCGGGGATCGACGCCAGGATGGGCTCGTACCAGCCGCCGCCCAGCACCTCCACGCGACCCTCGGCCACCAGGGCGGCCACGCGGTCCAGCCATTCCGGGCGGTTCTGCTCGATCCACTCGAACAGGGGGCCGGTCACGTGCAGGCTGAACCGGAACGTCGGGTGCCGCTCCACCACGTCCAGGAAGGGCGCGTAGCTCTTGTCGTAGATCTCCTCGATCACCCAGCCGAAGTTGCCCACGGGCTGGTGGTCATGGATGCCCAGGACCAGCTTCATCGGTGTCCTCCTCCGCCCTCGACGGGGCGCGCGGTGTCGGGATGCGGATCGTCGCCCAGCAGGCGGGCGGTATTGCGCATGTGGCCCCGGAAGAGCTCGTCGAACTCCCGGGCGTAGTCGGTGGGGTTGTCGTCGCCGTACCACCAGAACCAGTCGCTGCTCTCGGCGTCGGCCATGGCGGCCATGGCCCGGGCCAGGTCGCCCTCGCAGCCGGGGCCCACCTTGGCGGGGTCCGGGGCCGACAGCTCGCGACCGTCGGACAGGGTCACGGTGGTCAGGGCGTCCCCGGCCTCCAGGTGAGGCTGGAAGCGTTCCCGGACCGAGGCCAGCACGTCCCAGCCGCGGGTCTTCTGGGGGTGGCCCATCCAGGTGGTGAAGTCGGCCCGGATCCAGGAGCCGGCGCGGACGGCCTGCAGGGCCCCCACGTCGCCGCCGGCGTCCAGGTGCTCGGCGAAGGTGCGCCAGCGCAGCCGCGGGTGGTCGGCGATGCGGGCGTACATCTCGCGCATGAAGTCCTCGCCGCTGTTGGGATAGCCCTCCCAGGGGTTCTCGCCGTCAAGGATCAGGGGAACCAGGTAGTCGCCGTCGGCGGGCAGGGCGTCCGCGATGGTCTCCAGGTGGCCCACCAGATCCGACACGGCATCGGCGGCATTCCAGGTCTGGTAGCGGAAGCCGATGGCGTCGCTCAGGCCCGTATCGCGGAAATAGACGGCGGGTGCGGTACCGCCCCAGCGCCAGGGCCGGAAGTGGCGCACGTCGTCGTGATCCTGGCCGGACAGGGCCAGGGACGCCTCCAGGACGTGCTGGTCGGTGGCCACCCAGTCCAGGCCCTCGGCCTCGAAGATGCGCAGGGCCGTCTCGCTCACCGAGCCCTCCGCGGGCCACATGCCCCGGGGCCGGACGCCCAGCACCCGTACGGTCTCGTCCAGGGCCGTGCGGACATGGAACCAGGCGTCGCCGGGCCAGCGGAAGGGCGTGGCCGGGATGTTGCCGCCGGGCACCGCCTCCAGGAACGCGTCCGTGTCGCAGAGCAGGGGCAGGATGGGGTGGTTCAGGGGCGTGCAGGAGATCTCCAGGGCTCCCCCGCCTGCGGCGGCGCGCCACTCGTCCAGCACCTCCTGCAGGTAGTCGTGCTGCACCGCGAGCAGGGCGGCCTTCTCCTCGGCCGTCCAGCCGCCGCCCTTGGCCACCAGACGCTTCACGATGTCGCGGCGGCGCAGCTCGGGACCGCACCAGGCCAGGTGGAAGCCCACCTGGAGATCCTGGAGATCGGCGTCGGAGAAGCGCTCGGCCCGGTCGGCGGGCACCTCGCGGGCCTCGGCGTCGCGAAGGGCCCAGAGCTCGGCCAGTCGGGGCAGGTCCGGGAAGACGCGGCCGTGATGGAAGGAGAAGAAGTCGCGCACCAGGGCGAACCGCTCCTCCGGTGTCAGATCGGCGGGATCTCGCCGGGCCAGGGCCAGGAACGGATCCTCGAGCCCGGCGGCCGCCTGCTCGAGCTGCCGCAGCAGCGACGGCACCACGTTCAGCACGGCCCGGGCGCCCGGGATCTCGCGGGTGATGCGGGCCACGTCGCCATAGCTGTGCAGGGCGTGGAGGCGGGTCCAGGGCATGCGTGGGCGGCCCGTCTCGCCGTCCACGTAGTCGGGCTGGTGCATGTGCCAGAGGACGGCCACCGAGAGTCTGGAGCCGGACATGGATTCCCTTCCTTTTTTTCCGGAATCGCCGGGAACTTCCCTCCCGGCTCACGCGTACTATAAGACATCGAGTCAAGCAATCAACAGGGACAGAGCGAACGAGAGATTCCTGAGCTGGCGAGACAAGATGGGTGCAGGGAGCGGGAGCGGCCGAGGCCGCTCCCGCTCTTTTCGTGTGGATTCCATGAAAAAGCCTCTACGGGGCCGATATGGGGGGATGACACCCCTGCCGGACATGGTCTACCATGGCTCCCCGACTCCACCCGATCCCCGGAGGAACCATGGCCAGGGTCCTGCTCGAAAACGTGACCAAGGAATACCCCGGTGGCGTCGTGGCCGCCGCGGACGTGAACCTGGACATCGCCGACGGCGAATTCACGGTACTGGTGGGCCCCTCCGGCTGCGGCAAGTCCACCACCCTGCGCATGGTGGCCGGGCTGGAGTCCATCACCTCCGGTTCGGTGAGCATCGGCGACCGCGTGGTCAACGACGTGGAGCCCAAGGACCGCGACATCGCCATGGTCTTCCAGAGCTACGCCCTCTACCCCCACATGAGCGTGCGCGAGAACATGGCCTTCGGCCTGAAGCTGCGCGGCACCCCCGGCGACGAGATCGAGCGCCGCGTGGGCGAGGCCGCGGCCGTGCTGGGCATCGGCGAACTGCTGGACCGCAAGCCCCGGGCCCTGTCCGGCGGGCAGCGCCAGCGCGTGGCCCTGGGCCGCGCCATCGTGCGCGACCCGGCGGTCTTCCTCTTCGACGAACCCCTGTCCAACCTCGACGCCAAGATGCGCGTGCAGATGCGCACCGAGATCTCGCGCCTGCACCACAAGCTCGGCGCCACCATGATCTACGTGACCCACGACCAGACCGAGGCCATGACCATGGGCCAGCGCATCGTGGTGATGGAGGGCGGCGTGGTGCAGCAGGTGGACACGCCCATGAACCTCTACGACCGTCCCGCCAACCGCTTCGTGGCGGGGTTCATCGGTTCGCCGGCCATGAACGTGCTGGAGGGGCGGTTCGTGCGGCAGGACGGGCTCGGCTTCGCCACCGGCGGCGACGTGCTGCCCCTGCCGGAGGGCTGGGAGCCCCCCGCCGAGGCCATGGATCGCGAGGTGGCCCTGGGCGTGCGGCCCGAGCACGTCGATCTGGCGGAGTCCGGTTTCGCCGCCACGGTGCAGGTCCTCGAACCGCTGGGCAACGAGACGCTGCTCTACACCTCGATCGGCGGCGCTCCGGTGACGGTGCGCGTGCCGGGGGCCGTGGAGGCCGCCGTGGACGAAACCGTGCACCTGGCGCCGCGGGCGGACCGGCTGCACGTGTTCGATCCGGCGTCCGGGGCTGCGATCACTTCGTAGATCCCGCCCAGCGCTCCCCGTCCACGATCACGTCCCAGCCCCGGGGCAACCCCTCGATGATGGTCCGACGACCGTCGGGCCAGGCCCGCACGCGCAGCATGTGCTCCCCCACCCTCTGGCTCACGTCCAGGGCCGGCCACGGCACCGGCACCGCCGGATCCACCGTGATCCTCGGCGGGTCGACGCTCAGGTCCACCGACACGCCCGCGTAGTCCTCCGCCACCGTCCGCAGCAGCTCGCTCAGGCTCCAGGCCTGGCTCGTAGCGCCGCCGAACTCGTCGTTGGACTCGGCGGGGTCGCCGTCGCGGATCTCCTGGATGGTGCCCACGGCGCCTTCGGCCAGCACCTCGGTCAGCAGCATGTCGGTCTGGTCCCAGCCGTCGCGGGGGTCGGGCAGGGCGGAGATCCACGAACCGGAGAGCCACAGCCAGATGTCGCCGTTGTGGTAGGCCTCGTCGTAGTAGTAGCGGTCGAGCCACAGGTGGCGGGGGTGGTAGTGGGGGTCGGCGTCGTCCAGGGAGCGGATGCCCCAGGGACGGACGGTGTGCTCGCGGTTCTCGGCCACGATCATGGCCCGCTGGTCGTCGTTGAACAGGTCGGGCGAGACCATCAGGGCCAGCAGGCCGTTGGGACGGTGCTGGAGGTCGCGGGAGCCGTCGCGGTCGAGGTGGTCGGCGATGCGGCCGTCGCCGGTGAAGCGGAGCTGGAAAGCGTTCCAGAGCTTGCGGCGAGCCAGATCGTAGCGCTGGACCAGCTCGTCTCCCTTCAGGCCGCGGGCCTCGCCGCCGAAGCGCGACGCCAGCTTCGCCGCCACGCCCAGGCCGCGATGGAACAGGGCCTGGGCCTCCACCGAGCGGTCGCCGCGGGGCGAGAAGGGGTTGGCCTCGCCGCCGCCGTCCATCCAGGTCTCGCCGTCGCCGTGGGTCAGGAAGCCCTCGTCGTCCACGGCGTGGTCCAGGGCGCCCTCGCAGGCGCGGAAGACCACGGGCATCATCTCGCGGGCGAAGTCGTGGTCGCCGGAGCGCTTCCAGTACTCGTCGAGGGCGCGAACCCACCACCAGGTGCCGTCGATGCTGGCGTACTGCACCTGCTCCACCGTCACGAAGTTGGGCACGCGGCCGAAGCGCTCGCTGTGCGGGTTGCGGTCCTGGTAGGAGGCGAACGAGCGGAGGATCTCCCTGGCGGTGGCGAACTCCATGCCGCCGGCCAGGGCGCCGGGCAGCACGATGAAGGCGTCGCGGCCCCAGTAGGTGGTGAACCAGTAGAAGCCGGCGTAGATGCCCAGGCCGCGCTGCTCCATCACCAGGTTGTCCAGGGAGATGCGGGCCCAGGCCAGGGCGGCGTCGTGGTCGCGGAAACCGGTGTTGGCCCAGGCCGGGTCGCCCACGGTCGCCAGGCGGGCGCGGCGGGCGGCGGCCAGGTCGTCCACGGAGGCCAGGAGCTCGCGGGCGCGGGCGGCGGCGTGGGCGGCGGAGTCGCCGCCGCAGATCAGCACGTCGAGGGAGGCGTCGGTGGCGCGGGGCGGGATGCGCACGGACACGGCGCCGGGCTCGTAGGGGGTGGCGCGCTCCATGGCGATGCGGGCCATACCTTTGGGGTAGACGCGCTGGGAGTAGCGGTCGGTGCGGCGGAAGTCGTCGGCGCCGGGGACCAGCACCGCGAGCCAGGGCGGGTGGCGCTCGCCGTCGGAGCGGTCCAGGCGGTCGCGTCGGGCCACGCAGAGCACGCCGTCGAGCCAGCGCACGTCGTATTCGGGGCGCACGACCTTCCACAGGAATCGCATGTCGACCCGCGGCGTGAAGGCCAGGGTGCCGCCGGGCAGGCCCTGGTAGCGCAGGTGGAAGGCGTCGGCGCGGTCCAGCAGGGTGACGGTCTCGCGCACGCCGCCGTCGTAGACGCGTTCGATGCGGTCGGGGCGCACGTCGGTGGACGCCACGGTGGTCTCGTTCAGGAGCGACCCGTCCTCCAGCTCCAGGGACCAGCCGTCCAGGAGCTCGTGCATGGCCACGAAGAAGCCGTGGTAGCTGCGCGTGTTGTCGCCCACGGCCTCGCCGCTGAGGTGGGCGGCGCCCTTGTCCGTGAGGATGAACTCGCGGGGGTGGTCCGGCGTCACGGTCAGGACCAGATCCTCCATCAGGGCGTCGGGGTCGGTCGGCTCGCCGGCGATGGCGAACACGACGGACAGCACGGGAACCAGCATCAGGACGACGGCGAATCGGCGCATGGCGCTCTCCTTGTTGGGTGTCGGGTCCGGGCAGTGTACGATGGACGGGCTTCCCGGACAATCGGAGGACGCATGACGACCACGGATCACGACCTCGCCCGTGCCGCGCGGATCCTGCGCGGGGCCGACCACGCCATCGCCTTCACCGGCGCGGGCGTCAGCGTGGAGAGCGGCATCCCCAGTTTCCGGGGTGAGGGCGGTCTGTGGCACCGCTACGACCCGCGCACCCTGGAGATCGGCTTCTTCCTGGCCCGCCCCGGCGAATCCTGGCCGGTGATCCGGGAGATCTTCTACGAACACTGGGGCGTGGCGGAGCCCAACCCCGGCCATCGGGCCCTGGCGCGGCTGGAGACGGACGGGCCGCTGCGCGAGGTCGTGACCCAGAACATCGACGGGCTCCACCAGGCGGCGGGCAGCCGCCGCGTGTGGGAGTTCCACGGAGCGTCCCAGGAGCTGCTGTGCCTGGGGTGCGGCGTGCGGCGCGTTGCGGCGCCGGAGCTGCTGGAGGTCCTGCCGGCCACGTGCCCCGACTGCGGCGGCCTGCTCAAGCCCGACTTCGTGTTCTTCGGCGAGGGGATCCCGCCCGCCGCGGCCATGGGCGCCCAGGCGGCGGCCGAGGCGGCCGACGCGGTGCTGGTGGTGGGGAGCACGGGCGAGGTCTACCCGGCGGCGTCGGTGCCGGAGATCGCGGCGCGGCGGGGGGCGGGGATCATCGAGGTGAACGTGGAGCCGACCCGCTACACGTCGGTGATCACGACATGCTTCCTGAAAGGAAAGGCGGGGGAGATCCTCCCCCGCCTCGCCGGTCTCGTCCTGGACTCGTGACGGATCAGATGATGCCGCTCTCGCCCAGGTGGTCGTGGATCCGCGCCACCGCATCCTCCACGCTCTGCAGGTCGGTCTCCACGGTGACCTCCGGGGTCTCCGGCTCCTCGTAGGGCGAGTCGATGCCCGTGAAGTCCTTGATCTCCCCGGCCTCGGCCTTCTTGTACAGCCCCTTCGGGTCGCGGCGCTTGCACACGCCCAGGTCGCACTTCACGTAGACCTCGTGGAAGGCGTCGTCGGGCAGGATGGAGCGCACGAAATCCCGGTCGGCCCGGAACGGCGAGATGAAGGTGCAGACCACGATGTTGCCCTGCTCGTAGAAGAGCTTGGCGGCCTCGCCCACGCGACGGATGTTTTCGCTGCGGTCCTGGTCGCTGAAGCCCAGGTCGCCACAGAGGCCGTGGCGCACGTTGTCGCCGTCGAGCATCATGACCTGGCGGCCCTCCTCGAACAGCGTCTTGACCAGGCCGTTGGCCACGGTGGTCTTGCCCGCGCCGGAGTAGCCGGTGCACCACACCACCGCGCCCTTGTGGCCGTTGCGGGCCTCCCAGTCGGCGGCCGTGATGGCGCCGTCCTCCCAGCGCACGTTGGTGGACACGCGGGACTCGGCGTGCTTGGTGCGGGTCACGTCGGCCACGCTGCGGGTGCGGCCGCGGATCATGCCGGCGGCCACGGTGCGGTTGGTCACCGGGTCGATGAGGATGAAGCTGCCGGTGCCGCGGTTGCGCTGGTAGGGGTCGAAGAAGATGGGCCGGGCCGTCTTCAGGCTCACGCGGCCGATCTCGTTCAGGGCGAACCCGTCGCTGTCCTCGCGGTGCAGGGTGTTCACGTCGATGCGGTAGTGGATGTCGCGCACGTACGCCTTCACCTTCTGGGTGGTGTGCTTCAGCACGTACGGGGTGCGCGGGTCCATGCGCTCCTCGTCCATCCAGCAGAGCATGGCGTCGAACTCGCTGGCGACCTGGGGCAGGTTGTTGGTCCGCACCAGCATGTCGCCGCGGCTGACGTCGATCTCGTCTTCCAGGCAGAGGGTGACGGCCTGGCCGGCGTGGGCCGATTCCAGGTCGCCGTCGAAGGTCACGATGCGCTCCACCTTCGAGGTCTTGCCCGAGGGCAGCGCCGCCATCTCCTCCCCCACCTTCACGGTGCCCGAGGCGATGGTCCCCGCGAAGCCGCGGAAGTCCAGGTCCGGGCGCGACACGTGCTGCACCGGCAGGCGGAAGTCCACGTAGTTGCGGTCCGCCGACACGTGCACGTTCTCCAGGATGTGGAGCAGGGTGTGGCCGTCGTACCACGGCGTGTTGGCGCTGCGGGTGGTGACGTTGTCGCCGTCGAGGGCGGAGATGGGGATGAACGTGATGTCGTGGATGTCCAGCTTCTGGGAGAACTCCTTGTACTCCCGGACGATGGCGTCGTACACGCCCTGGTCGTAGTCCACCAGGTCCATCTTGTTCACCGCGACCACGAGGTGCGGGATCTGCAGGAGCGAGATCAGGAAGCCGTGCCGCTTCGACTGGGTGAGCACGCCGTGGCGGGCGTCGATCAGGATGATGGCCAGGTCGCTGGTCGACGCGCCGGTGACCATGTTGCGCGTGTACTGCTCGTGGCCGGGCGTGTCGGCGATGATGAACTTGCGCTTGTCGGTGGTGAAGTAGCGGTAGGCCACGTCGATGGTGATGCCCTGCTCGCGCTCGGCCGCCAGGCCGTCGAGCAGCAGCGCCAGGTCAACGCGCTCGTCGCCACGCTTCTGGGAGGTCTTCTCCACCGCGGCGTACTGGTCCTCGAAGATGCAGTTGGTCTCGTACAGCAGGCGCCCGATGAGGGTCGACTTGCCGTCGTCCACGCTGCCGCTGGTGGTGAAGCGCAGCAGGCTCTTCTTCTCGTAGTCGGTCATATCCACTAGAAGTACCCCTCGCGCTTCTTCTGCTCCATGGACGAGTCGCTCGTCAGGTCGATGATCCGGTTTTCCCGCTCGGAACGGCGGGCGTCGACGACCTCGCGGATGATGCCGTCGATGTCGGTGGCGTCGGACTCCACCGCTCCGGTGCAGGGGATGCAGCCGAGGCTGCGGAAGCGGCAGGACCGCTCCACGACGTCGTCCTCGGTGATGCCCAGCTTGCCGGTGGGGTCCACCGTCTCGAGGTGGTCCGCCGGCACGATGATCCCGCCCATCTCGACGGTCCGCCGCGGCTGCGAGAAATACAGCGGCACCAGGGGGATCTCCTCGAGCTTGATGTACTGCCACACGTCCAGTTCGGTCCAGTTGCTCAGGGGGAACACGCGCACGCTCTCGCCCTCGCCGATCTCGGCGTTGTACAGGGTCCACAGTTCGGGGCGCTGGTTCTTGGGGTCCCACTGGCCGAACTCGTCGCGCACGGAGAAGAAGCGCTCCTTGGCCCGCGACTTCTCCTCGTCGCGGCGGGCGCCGCCGAAGGCCGCGTCGAAGCCGTGCTTCGCCAGGGCGTCGAGCAGGGCCCGGGTCTTAAGCTGCTGGCAGCACTTGTCGTTGCCGATGACCGAGGGATGGGTGCCCTTGGCGATCCACTCCTGGTTGCTCTCGACGATCAGGCGCGCGCCCAGGGACTCGGCCATCCGATCGCGGAATTCGTACATCTCGGGGAATTTGTAGCCCGTGTCCACGTGCATCAGCGGAAACGGAAAGCGCCCGGGATGGAAGGCCTTCTGGGCCAGGCGCAGCATCACGGCGGAGTCCTTGCCCACGGAATAGAGCATGACGGGGTTCTGGAACTCCGCCACCACCTCCCGCATGACGTGGATGGACTCCTGCTCGAGCTGCTTGAGGTGGGTCATCGAGTACGAGGTCAACGCGGTCTCCCCTGTTGCGGACGTTCGCCCCACAATCTGGGGGTTTCGGGCCGCTTGTCAACGATTCGTCCCGGACAAGGAACGAGGCCCCGGGCATCGGCCCGGGGCCTCGCAGGTTTTCGGCAGGCGATCCTACTTGATGAGGACCATCTTCTTCGTCTCCCCCGAGCCGGCCAGCTCGAGGCGGTAGAAGTACACGCCGCTGGCGGCGCGGCCGCCCTCGGCATCGCTGCCGTCCCAGACACGGACGTGCTCGCCGGCGGCCAAGTGGCCCTCGACGAGGGTCCGCACCAGCGAACCCTTCACATCGTAGATCCGCAGGGAGCCCTCGCCGGAGCGGTGGACCGTGAAGCGGATCTCGGTGCTGGGGTTGAACGGGTTGGGCCGGTTGGCGCCCAGGGCGAAGAACGCCGCCGGGGCGTCGCCCACGCCGGTGGTCTGGCACTGGTGCAGCAGGTCGGTGGCCAGGATCTGGGGGTTGCCCGCGTCGTCGTAGTTGTCGGCGTCCAGGTTGAATCCGCGGTTCCCCTGGTCGGCGCACTCGTAGACGTCATTGAGCAGGTACTTGTACTCGGTCCAGATCTGGCTGGAGTCCGGGAAGACCACGCTGACGGTGTACACGCCGTCGCCGGCGGCCGCGTCGGGTGCGACGCCGTCGTCGGCCATGGCGGTCAGCGAGGGCACCGTCCAGTCGAAGGTCGGGGTCTCCACGTTGTGGGGCGTGCCGTTGACGGCCACCACGTCGCCGGCGCCCAGGGGGCCGTGCGAGGTGTTGTTGGTATCCACGCTGAACACGACCTCCACGGCGCGCCAGCTCACGTCGCAGGCGTCGAAGTGCACCACGGGCAGGGTCAGGGGCCCGAGGGCGCCGCCCACCGTGTCGTACAGTTCGCCGTTGAGGAAGATGTGACGGTTGCCCTGGGTCGAGCACTCGTAGGTGCTGTTGAGCAGGAACTTGTAGTCCACGTTGATCTCGGTGCCCGCGGGGAACGTGAGCACGGTGGAGAAGATGCCGTCACCGGCCAGGGCGTCGTTGCCGGTACCGTCGTCCACGAGCTGGTTGACCGAAGGGACGTTCCAGTTCAGGGGCGGCATGGTGCCGTTGATCGACACGGTGTCGCCGGGCACGTAGGCGGTGCCGGCCATGTCCACGAAGAACTCCACGTCGATGTCGTGGAGGGTGAACTGGCTCGGGTCCTGGTCGTTCCACCACACGTCGAGGGTGTCGTTGGCGCCGGTGGCCAGGCTCATGGTGTGGGTGCGGTTCGAACCCAGGGGCTCGTAGGTGGCGCAGTCGTAGACCCACTTGTACTCCATGGAGGCCTCGGCCGTGCCCGCGCCGCAGTCGCCGGCCACGCAGAAGTCGGCCGACACCTCGTAGACCTCGCCGCCCACGTCCACGCCGTCCATGCCGTCGCACAGGCCCCAGGTCAGGGGCAGCGGGCTGCCTTCGACCGTGAAGCCGCCGTAGGGCATGGTCTGGGAGTTCAGGAAGGCGCTCATGCGGCCGCGGAACAGCACGTTCTTGACCATGAAGCAGGCCGTGTTGTTGCCGGCGATGACGTTGCCGGCGGGGTCTTCCACGCCGGTCACCGTCACGGTGTAGAGGCTGGCGCTGGCGCCGATGTCGGCGGCCAGGGTCAGGGTGACCACGTTGCCGGCCACGGCGGCCGACACGACGGAGGCGCCGCTCACGGCGTAGTTGCCGGCCGTGCCGCCGGTGGTCGGATCCACGGGCTCGTTGAACGTGACGTCGATCTCGGAGTCCGTCAGGTGGAGCGCACCGGTGACCTGGGGCGGATCGTTGTCCGCGGCGCTCTGCACCGTGTAGGCGAGGTAGTCGAACATGGGGATGGGCGACGGGGTGTCCCAGACCGTGTCGGTCGGGGTCGAGAGCTGGCTGGCGTCGTTGGCCGCGGCGTCCAGCGGACCCTTGGTGCCGCCGTCCTGGGTGACCCAGGCCTCGACGTTGATCGGGTCGCCGGCGGTCACGCCGAGGGTGCCCAGCAGCACCGCGAGCTCCTTGAAGCCCGTGCCGGTGGCCATGCCCAGGGCGCCGGGGCCGGAGCCCATGTCCACCCACGCGGCGCCGTCCCAGCTGTAGCCGGCCTGCCAGTTGTTGTCCAGGTTCACGTAGAACATGAAGTCCGGCTTGTTGGCGGCCAGGCTCCACTCCAGCTGACGACCCCAGGGATCGGTGCTGCCGCCGGCGGCGGTGTTCACGTCGATGGCGATGCCCAGCTGGACGGAGCCCCAGCCGGCCTGGTCGTGGCCCATGCCGACGTAGAGGCTGACGGCGTCGTTGGTCACGTACACATCCGTCAGGTCGATGTTCGGGAACTGGGTGTCCGCACCGTCGGCGTCCAGCAGGTTGGCCGCGTCGAAGTCGTTGACTCCGTCGATGGTGATGGTCTGGGGCGTCTGGGCCAGGACGGCCGCGGGCAGCATCAGTGCCAGCATTCCGACCAGGATCAGGGCCCGTCGCGTTGCGCGAGCGAACATGGGGTCCTCCTTACTTGACGAGAGTCAGCGGTCGCACCACGCGGTGATCGCCGCTGCGAACGACACAATAGTAGGTGCCGGCCGACACGGGACGCCCGCGCCGGTCCACGCCGCGCCAGACCGTCTCGTGACGGCCGGCGGGCAGCACCCGGTCCAAGAGTTCCGCGACGCGCTCGCCGCGGAGGTTCACGATCGAAACCACGGTCCGCTCCTCCGACCCGGCAGGCAGCTCGAAGCGGATGGTCGTGGCGGGGTTGAACGGGTTGGGCCAGGCACTGACGGCCAGGCCCCGGGGCAGGTCCTCCACGGGGGTCGGCCCCCAGGGATCGGGCAGGCCGTCGCCGTCGCCGTCGACGGTCACGGTCCACACGGCGTCCACGGTCGGCAGCGCGGCCGCCGTGTTGTTCGGCACGGAATCGCCGCCGAGCACGCCGTCGGGCTCGGGGTCCCAGCACACCGACGCCACGACCGAGACCGAGGCCCCCACGGGGACCGAGGCCGCGGCCGACGGATAGAGCACCGACCAGGGGATGGCCAGCTCGCTGCCGCCGGCGTCGCCGAAGGCGTGGGCGGCGTCGTGGGCGTGGACGATCTGGGCGGACAGGTCCGTGGTCGTGGTCGGGGAGTCGAGGCTCCAGAAGCTGCCGCCGTCGTAGGCGGACTGGTGCTGGTAGCAGCCGTACTGGAAGTCGGCCTCGAAGCCGACGGCGGTAAACGAGGCGCCGCGCTCCCAGGCGTCGATGTTGGTGATGTCGGTCTGGCCGATGCCGCTGCCGGGGTTCACGTCGATGTACAGCAGCCACGAGTTGCCCGTGACGATGCCGTCGATGCCCAGGTACAGATTGTCCTGGTCCCAGCTCATGGTCAGGCGGTCGATCTCGTTGGAGGCGGTCCAGGCCGAGTCGGTGGAGTCGGCCAGCACCTCGTAGGACTCCCACTCCCCCGCGTCGAAGCGGCCGTCGATGGTCACCAGGGTCAGGCCGTGGACCGTGACCGCGGGAGCGTCCGGGGCCGCCAGGGCCGCGTTGGGCACGCCGCCGGCGTCGGCCACGGCGCCCAGCGACAGGTTGATCACCAGCGAGGCCGGGTCCAGGGCCTCCAGGGCCGCGGCGTCGGTCACGTCGAGCTGGAGGGTGAGCACCGTGGCGGGCGACGATTCCAGGACCGTCGTGCCGGCACCCAGGACCATCTCGGGGGTACCGTCCGCGTTCTCGTCCAGGCCCACGAGGCCGGGCACCAGCGAAGCGGGGTCGGCGGCATGGTCGAAGCTCAGCACGAGGCGCTGGTTGGTCGGGAAGTAGTCGGCGGTGTAGGCCAGGGGCCCGAGATCGTCCACGAAGGCGTCGGCCAGCACGCGCAGCTCGGCGATGTCGCCGGTGCCGTCCGGCGCCGAGGTGTGGCCCGCGAACAGGCGCAGGGCGAAGGTGCCGGAGGCCCGGACCTCGTCGCCGCGCATGATGGTGCCCGAGAAGTCGCCCTGGTGGACAGCGCCGGCGGAACCCAGGATCCAGGCCGTCGTGAGGCCCGTGTTGGGGTTGCGGCGGCCCATGTAGGAGGCGTCGACGGGCCACACGCGGTCCATCTGCGCGTTCCACACCAGGTCCACCAGGCCCGGCGACATGCCCGACTTGATCCAGTGGTCCGAGGCGCCCACGCGGTAGACGGCCTCCAGGAAGGAGTCGCCCTCGGTCAGGGAGATCTCCTTGGTGACCTCGTTGTGCGTGGCGAGCAGGGTCACGGTGGTGCCGGAGCCGGAAGCGATGCTCAGGTCGTAGTGGTCGTGCTGGTAGTTGGGGCCCACGTCGCTGAAGGCGCCCACGTGGTTGTCGTCGTTGTAGTCGCCGGCGGTGCCGCTCCAGTAGGCGTTGTCGGAGCCCACGGCCGAGTCGGCGCCGCCGCCGTCCTTGACGAAGAGGTTGGTGCAACGGCCACCCACGCCCTCGAACACGGCGAACAGCTTGTCCGAGTGCATGACGACCTCGTCGAAACCGTCGTTGTCGATGTCGCTGAAGAAGCAGGCGGTGGTGGTGGCGTAGTCGCCGTTGGCCCAGTGGGCGGCCTCGGCGTAGATCAGGGCGTTCTTGATGTGGCTGGAGTAGTTGTGCTCCCAGCCGCTGATGGGGCCGCCCATGCCGTCGTGCCACGCCGTCTCGTAGAGGTTGGTCATCAGCACGTACCAGCCGGCCTGGCTGATGTCGTTGTCCGGGGCGGTCATCAGGGCGTTGAAGGCGTCGCTCCACAGGGTGCCGTAGTCCTTGCAGCTGCCGCCCCAGCCGCCGCAGTTGCCGCTGCCGTCGCCGCCGGAGACCGACGGTACCCAGCCTGCCCAGTGGGGATACCAGCCGTTGTCGCCGCCGCCGTAGCCGTCGGTGCCGCCGATCTCCCAGTAGGGGTGGGATCGAAGGTGTCGCCGTTGAAGTTCGGGTTGGTCAGGGCGTCGGCCAGCTTCCAGGTGCTCAGCCAGGCGCTCTCGGTGGAGCACTTGTTGATGAACCACTCGTAGGTCTCCACGGCGTTGGGCACGATGGTGGCCCAGCCGCCCATCTCCGACGCCGCCTCCCAGTCCTCGGCGAACACGGCGATGCGGAACTCGCCCACGCCCGAACCGGCGAGACCCGTGAGGATGTCCAGGGAGCCCTGGCCGTTGCCGCCGATGATGTTGCCCGTGAACGTGCGGTCGCGGGGCACCAGGCGCAGACCGTTGGTGGCGGTGTGGATCTGGTGGTTGTCGTGTCCGGTGAGGTGGACATCGTCGTCCAGGATCACGCCCCACACGCCGTGGCCCTGGAAGTTGTCGCCGATCCAGTCGATGACGCCCTGGTTCGGGTAGCTCGACGGGTCCAGCCACACGCGCTCGGGCACCCACGCCACCCGCGGCGTGTAGCCGTAGCGGAGGTCGATCATGGCCGTCTCGATGCTCACGGCCCAGTCGTTCATCTCGTTGGTCACGAAGGGCATGATGTGCTGGGCGTAGGCCGAGGTGATCATGCCGGCCCAGCCGGCGGTCACGCCGCTGGCCAGCCAGGCGTTGAAGTCCAGGGGATCGCCGGCTCGGGCGGCCCATTCGGCCGAAGTCTGAAGCGTCCCGGACAGATGGAAATTGCCGGGGACACCAGTGGCCTGGTGCACCTCCATGGCCTCGTCGAAACCGCTGCCGGGCTCGTCGTCCCAGCGGCCGTGGAAGACGTCGCTGTAGCCCAGGCCCTGGTTGCCGTGCAGGACCAGGGCGCAGTTGGCGGCGTAGGCCTTGGCGGCGGGGTACGACGCCGTCACGGTCTCGCCGTCGACGGTGGAGATCTCGAAGACGACCGGGCCCCGGGCGAGCAGGTCCGGGTCGAGATCGATCCACACGGCGTCGGGGTCGCCGGCGCGGGCGGCGGCGGCGGCGAAACGTCCGTCACGGAGCTCCAGGGGAGCGTCGGTGAGCACGCGCTCCTCGTCTCCGGACCGCGCGACCACCTTCAGGGGCAGGGTCGTCGGCAGGTCGGCGGCGACCGAACCGGGGAAGAGCCCCTTGGGATTCCGGTCCAGACTCAGGAACGAGATGCGCAGCGAGGGGTTGGAGGGGTCCGGGTGCAGGGTCACGGACAGGATGTCCGCCGGATGGGGCACCCCCGCCTTCACCCCGACCCGGTCCACGGCCAGCACCGCGGGATCCGCCGCGGCGGCCAGGGAGGAGAGGCTCAGGATGCAGAGAACGGCGGTCAGGGCGCTGCGACGGAAGAGGGCGGATGTCATGCTGTCGATCCTCGGTTGCACGGACACAACACGGCGACCGGCCGGGGCCGGCACCGTCGGGCTCATCAATCTTCACAATTTCAAAGGATACCACCAATTATCATGCGATTTCAAGGAATTAGAGACCCCGATGGTCCGACAATGAAGACCGGGCTTGGCGATCCGCATCCGGAGGGTGTAGCATACCCTGGAAACCCGGCGCCACGGACGGCGCCTCCCCGACCACGGATGGGACCATGCGCCGACTGATCCTCCTGCTCGGAATGCTGCTGACCGCCCTCTGCCTGGCCCCCGCGTGGGCCCAGGAGTGGCGCATCCATACCGTGTCGCGGGGCGAGAACCTCACGACCATCGCCCGCCGCTACGACATCACCGTGAACGAGCTGCGCGAGTGGAACGACCTGCGCGGCGACCGCATCCTGGTGGGCCAGCGCCTGCGCATCCCGTCGGCGGACCAGGAGTGGTACGTGGTGCGCCGCGGCGACAACCTCTCGACCATCGCCCAGCGCCACGACATCACGGTGGCCCTGCTGCGCCGCCTCAACGACCTGAACGGGAGCCGCATCCATCCCGGCCAGCGCCTGCGCCTGCGCCCCTCGCCCATGGACGAGGCGGTCCACGTGGTGCGCCGCGGCGACAACCTCTCGACCATCGCCCAGCGCCACGGCATGACCCTCCAGCGCCTGAAACGCATCAACGGCCTCGAGAGCGACCGCATCTACCCGGGCCAGACCCTCCACCTGCGCGAGGCCGGCACCTCGGTCCACCTGGTGCGCCGCGGCGACGCCCTCTGGGAGATCGCCCGGGCCTACGGCACCACCGTGGCCGAGCTGAAGCGCATCAACGGCCTGACCTCCGACCGCATCCACCCCGGCCAGGAGCTCACGGTCACGGCCGGCGAGGACGCCGCCCCGGTGCTGGCCTCCTACACCGTCCGCCGCGGCGACAACCTGACCGAGATCGCCGACCTGCATCAGATGACCCTGCGCGAGCTGCGCGACCTGAACGGGATCCGCGGCTCCCTCATCCACCCGGGCCAGGAGCTGAAGGTCCGCCCCATGCTGGGCGCTCCCGCCGCCGCGCCCACCGGCGCCACCGCGAGCTGGGCGTCGCTCATGGAAGCGGTGCCCGGCGTGACGTTCGTGGACGCCGACAACGGCCCCTACCATCACTTCGCCCCCCGGGCCGAGCGGCAACGCAGCGCGACGTACGCCGAGGATGCCCGGCTCAAGCCGAAGACGGCCTATGCCAGGGCCCGCGCCCTCTGGGAGCATTTCCTGCAGGACGTAGACCGCCTGGGACGCCGCAGCGACCGCCTAGCCGGCTGGCACGTGGTGCTGGACCCCGGCCACGGCGGCGTGGATCCGGGCTGCATCATGAAGGGGCGCGACCAGGACGGTCAGGACTTCTACGTGGTGGAGGACGAGTACTGCTACGATCTGTCGCTGCGCGTGGCCGCCCTGCTGCGGATGCACGGCGCCGACGTCACCATGACCGTGCTCAGCCCCAACCACCTGATCCGCTCCAACTCCCCGGCCATCAACACCTTCGTCCACGACCGCACCGAGGTCTTCAACAGCGCGTCCTGGCACAGCAGCAACAAGGCCCGCACCTGGCCCCGGGGCAATGCGAGCCACCTGGACGAGCGGGTGGCCATCAGCCGGAGGGCCTTCAAGGGCGTGCCGGCATCCCGCCAGATCTTCCTGAGCTTCCACGCCGACAACGACCCCACCGCCGGCGACGCCGTCACGCTCTTCTACCAGCAGACCAGCCGCAGCACCGACACCGTCTCGCGCTCGTTCGCCCGCAAGCTCCTGGACGCCATGGGTGCCGGCGCCCGCATGAAGGGGCGCAACCTCCACGTGCTGCGCAACAACCCCGCGCGGCACAAGCTGCTGGTGGAGATGAGGAACCTGGCGTACGAGGAGCACGTGTGGGCGATCCGCTACGAGCCGCTGCGCCAGAGGGATGCGGAGAAGGTGGTGCGGGCCCTGCTCGACGGGCTGACGCCGACCGGAGCCGGCGGCGCGCGCACCGCCGGCCCCTGACGTCATCGGCTAGAGGGCGGAGACGAGGGCCTTCTTCAGGTCCCCGCTGGCGGGCTTCTTCCCGAACCAGATGGTCCAGAGAGCCTCGGCGAAGGCCGGGTTCTCCAGCACGCCCTTGACCTCGCCGTTGAGGGTGGTCACCAGGCCCTTGCCGGGCTTCCAGTCGAAGACCAGGACGTCGTCCTCCTGGGCGTCGCGGTCGAAGTAGGCCAGGAAGGCCTCCATGTCCGCGGCGAAGGCGCTCATGTCGTCGTAGTTCTTCTCGATGGTGTCGGAGAAGGAGTTCACCAGCTTCTCGCGGCTGAACCCCCGGCGCAGGTCCATGCGCAGGCGCTTGGGGCCATCGAAGGCCAGCACGTCCTCGGCGGCGGAGCCCGCGAAGCCCTCCCCCACGTACGAGACGATGGTGTAGACGTCGACCTTCAGGAAGGTCTTCTCGCGCAGCCCCACGCCCGTGACGGACATGGACACGGTCCCGTCCGGCAGGTCCATGACCGCGGCGTCGGGATACTCGGCGCCGGTCTTGGGCTCGGTGACGGCGCCGGCGGCCGCCGGTAGGAGCAGGGCGACCAGGGTGGTCAGCAGGGCGATCCGGATGATCAGGGACATGGCGGTCTCCCATCGGGAACGGGGTGACGGCTGCGGCGGGCGGGAGCTGCCGAGCCGGAGTCGGGATGGCCGGAGGATATCCGGTCCCACGGGAAACGACAAGGGGCGGCTCCCCGTTCCCGGATCAGCCCTTCACACCGCCCAGGGTCAGGCCCGAGACGAGGTACCGACTCAGCACCAGGAACAGCACCACCACCGGAATGCACACCAGCACCGACCCCGCCGCATAGTTGGCCCACTCGGTCTGGTAAGTACTGGCCAGGGATTCGAGCCCCAGCGGCAGCGTGTGCAGTTCCGAGCTGGGCAGCATGACCCGCGCCACGATGAACTCGCTCCAGCCCGTCATGAAGGAGAAGAGGCCGGTGATCACCAGGGCCGGAGCGCTCAGGGGCAGCGTGACCCGGGCGAAGGCGCCCAGGGGCGAGGCGCCGTCGATGAGCGCCGCTTCCTCCAGGTCCACCGGGATGGTGTCGTAGTACCCCTTCATGGTCCACACGCAGAAGGGCAGGGCCGTGGCGGCATAGGCGATCACCACGCCCAGCAGGGTGTCCACCAGTCCCACCTTCCTCATGATCATGTACAGGGGCAGCAGCAGCATGGTGGCCGGGAACATCTGGGTCACCAGGATGCCCTGCAGGGCGATGCCCCGGGCCTTGAACCGGAACCGCGAGAAGGCGTACCCCGCCAGGCTCGCCAGGGACACGCCGATCAGGGCCGTGCTCAGCGAGACGAGCAGGCTGTTGCGGATCCACGTGGGGAACGGCTTGTCGAAGAGGATGGCCCGGTAGGCGTCGAACGTGGCACCGTCGGGGATCAGCGAGAGATCGGTCGTGTAGAGCTGGTCCCCCGGCCGCAGGGAGATGTTCACGATCTGCAGGATCGGATAGACGGAGAAGAGCACGAAGCCCCACACTAGCAGGTGCACCCACACGTGGTTCCAGGCCTTCGCGAGCCAGCGGTTGCGCATCAGAACGCCTCCTCGGCCTGGGACCGCTGGTAGATCTTCACGATCCCGAACAGCGTCAGGAAGATGAAGACCGAGAACGCCGCCGCGTAGCCGTAGCGGTAGTACGTGAAGGCGGCCTTGTAGACGAAGGTCACCAGGATGTGGCTCTTGTCCGCGGGTTCGCCCTGGCGGGTCACCAGCCAGATCACGTTCAGGTTGTTGAACGTCCAGATGGTCCCGAGCACGATGGCCGGCGTCAGCACCGGTTTGAGCATGGGCAGGGTGATGTTGAAGAAGCGCCGCACGGCCCCCGCGCCGTCGATGCGGGCCGCCTCGTAGAGCTCCTCGGGGATGCTCTGCAGACCGCCCAGGGTCACCACCATGATGAACGGGAAGCCGAGCCAGATGTTGGTGATGGTCGCCGCCGCGAAGGCCGTCCACTCCCCGCCCAGCCACGGCACCGCCGCGATGCCCAGCTTGCCCAGCAGCAGGTTCACCGCGCCGTATTCCAGGTTGAACATGCCGCGCCACGTGAGCGCGCTGATGTACTGGGGCATGGCCCAGGGCAGGATCAACAGGGCCCGGTACAGGGGGCGACCGGGCAGGCGGCGGTTCAGCAGCAGGGCCGCGCCCACGCCCAGGGTCACGTGGAAGACGAGATTGACGCCGGTCCACAGGAACGTGCGCCCGAAGACGCTGCCGAACTCCGACTCCCGGAAGAGCTTCACGTAGTTGGCGACCCCGTTGAACGACGGGTCGCGGAAGTGGTACATGTTCCAGTTGGTGAAGGACATGCCCACGTTGTAGATGAACGGGTAGGCCACCACCAGCAGCAGCACCAGCGCCGAGGGGGCCAGGAACCAGAGGGCCATCCTGTTGCCGCGAGAGACCGACATCCCCTACTCCCTCATGTCCTCGATGAGCCTCTCGGCCCGTTCCTGCATGGAGCGGGCCGCCTCTTCAGGGGTCAGGTCCCCGGCCAGGCAGCTCTGGTAGGCGGGACGCATGGCGTCCCAGATGGCCCGCATCTCCGCCACGATGGGCATGAGCCGGCCCTTGTCGATCTGTCGCCGCGACGCCGCCAGCAGCGGGTCCGCCACCAGGGCCGGGTCCGCGCGGACCTCCAGGTCGCCCGGCAGCACCGCCAGCTCGCGGGCCAGGTCGGCCTGCACCGCCGGCGACACCAGCCAGCGCAGCAGCGCCAGGGTGGCGTCCATGGCCTCGGGGTGGGTGTAGCGGTTCACCGAGTAGCACTTGGCCGCGGTCATGGGCGACGGCCAGAGGCCGGTGGACGGGATCATGGGCAGGGGCGCCAGTTCGATCTCCACGCCGGCGGATCGGTAGCCGTCCCAGGACCAGGGGCCGTTCACGATGTAGGCGGCGCGGCCCTCCTTGAAGAGGGTGTCGGCCAGCTGGTAGTCGCACTCCCGGGGCATCAGGCCCTCGTCCTTGAGCCGTTTGAGGAAGGCCAGGGCGCCGGCCACGCCGGGGGTGTCCAGGGTGGGGTTCGCGTCCTCGTCCATGACCCAGCCGCCGAAGCCGCCGACCCAGGGGATCAGGAAAAAGGGTTCGACGCGGTCGAAGACCACGCCGTAGACGTCCGTCTTGCCGTCGCCGTCGGTGTCCCGGGTGAGGGTGCGGAGCTGCTCGATCCAGGCCTCGGCGTCTTCCGGAATCGCGTCGACGTGGGCCCTGTTGGCCACGAGGGTGAGGTGGTTGCCCACCTGGTCGGGCAGGCCCCACACATGGCCCTCGAGGGTGGGGAGGCCCGAGGGGTCGAACCGCGCCAGCTCCTCGGCCGTCAGCAGCTCGTCCACCGGCAGGATCAGGTCCATGATCACGAAAGGCCCCACCTGGTCCGAGGGGCCGTACACCAGATTGGGGCCGCCCATGGCCATGGCGGCGGTCTGGAACTGGGTGCGCAGGTCCTCGGTGTTGTAGTTGGCCCGGGAGATGCGGATGTGGTCGAATTCGGGGTGGGCCTCGCGGAATCCGGCGATATGGCGCTCCAGCAGATCCCGCTCGCGGGGGTCCATCTGCTCCCAGATGACCACCTGATCGGAGCGGTCCACGCGGCCGCAGCCGCCTGCCAGGAGCAGGACGGCGAGGGTCGCGAGGAGGATCCGGACGTGTCGCTTCGGATGGTTCATGGTCCGGGGAGAGTAGCGGGTCCGGGCACGGCGGGCAACGGTGATTCGCCCCCTAGGAATCGAGGGGATCCGATGTTATCATGCGCGGCCCATGGTCCGATCAGACACGAGAGCCAACCGAGGTTCCACCATGCGCCGATCTCCGCAGTCCGAGCCGCGACGGGTCTTTCCGCTCCGCGCCCTGCTGATCCTCACGTTCGCCTGGCTCGCCGCGTCGGCCGTCCAGGCCGCCCCGTACCACTCCCCCGCGGTCGACGGTTTCATCACGGCCGACGGGACGGACTGGTTCGCGGACGACCTCGTCCACGACGATTTCGGCGACTACGAGTCGAGCCTGTTCAATGCCAACGTCCGCGACCTGTGGATGACCTGGGACGAGACCCATCTCACCCTGGGCCTCCGCTACCAGGCCCCCAACAAGTCCGTGCTGATCTACCTGGACAACGGGCTGGGCGCGGGGCCGTCGGACGCGGACCTGCTGGGCGCCATGCCCCGCATGATCCTGATGCCGGAGGACTTCAGCATCGGCATGATGGTCGGCCGCACCCACACCGGTTTCTCCGACACGACCGGCTCGGCCACGGTCTGGCGCGTGACCGACGGCACGGGGACCGTGGAGCCGATCGCGGGCGTGGACAACCAGGATGCCACGTACAGCGACTCCACCCTGCTCGGCGAGCAGCGCTTCGGCCTGTGGTTCGCCGCCGAGACCCGGATCCCCTGGACCGAGGTCTGGCCGGACGGCGTGCCGGCCAACGCCACCCTGAAGGCCGTGGCGGCCGTGACCCTGGTGGACGACCACGCCGGCGCCGAGGACGTGCTGCCCGGCGACGGCCGCACGTCGGGCCAGACACCGCCCATCGCGGTGGAGGCGTACCACATGTCCATCGTGGACCAGGACGGCGACGGTGTCGTGGATCCCCTGGACGCCGCCGTGTCCGGATCCCTCGCCCTGTCCGACGGCCGGACCGACGTGGACGTGACCGTGACCACGATGATGCAGGACTGGACCGGCGGCTCCCCCACGGGATTCGCCTACGTCCACGACTTCCCCGTGGCCAACGGCGACTACGCCCAGGGCCGCCTGGCCGCCGGCTCCTACGAGCTGACCTTCTCCGCCCCCGGCTACTTCTCCGAGACCCTCACGGCCACCGTCGCCGCCGGCGAGATCCAGACCGGCCGCGACGTGCTGCTGCAGAAGGCCACCACCATCACCGGCACCCTGGACACCGAGCTCCACGACGACCAGATCGGATCGTTCTGGTTCGACTACCGCTTCTACCATCCCGACGGCACGCTCCTGGACAGCGGCGTCCACATCCACGACAACAACCTGGACCCGACCTACCCCTTGACCTTCTACGTGAGCGACAGCGGCACGTACGTCCTGGAAGCCTGGGCCGACTACCACCTGCGGACCGAGTTCGAGATCGAGGTCACGGCGGGCGAGGACGTCTCCGGCCTGGCCTTCGTGATCCCCCGGGCGCCGTTGATCTCCGGCTCGGTGGCCTACCAGAGCGGCCCCGGTGCGGACGGCACGGTGGCCATCGTGGATCCCGCCAGCGGCGAGGCGCTGGAGACGGCGGACGTCTCCCCCTCCGCCCCCGGCTTCTCCTTCTACGCCCCGGCCCTGGGCGATTTCGAGCTGCGGGCCGTGGCCGACACCTACCTCGAGACCGCCCTGCCCATCGAGGTGGCCGCGGGTGTGGACCAGACCGACCTGCTGCTGTCCCTGGCCCGGATGCCCGAGCTCGCGCTGACGGTGCTCTTCCTCGACGGCCCCGGCAACGACGGCGAGTTCACGGCCGCCGGGAGCGCGGTCGGCGACACCCTCACGTTCACGGCGGCCGGCGGAGCCGTCGGCCCCGTGTTCCTGCCCCCCGGCGAGTACGATCTGACCGTCGACGCCCCCGGCTACGATCTCTGGTCCTCGACGGCGAACCTCAGCGACCCCGACGCCGTCTACGACATCGGCACCGTCGCCCTCTCCGCCGTCCGTGCCGACCGCCTGCGCCTGCTGGACGCCGCCGGCCTGCCCGTGGAGAGCCTGTCGGGCACCGTGTCCATCCCCGACTCGAACTTCTTCTCCTACGCCCCCATGAACGTGGAGGCCGTGGGCCCCGACGGCCGTCGCGACCTCTTCGACCTGGACGGCAAGCTCACGGGCCTGCCCCTGACGGCCCGCAAGATGAACGACGTGGCGCTGCCGAGCGGCTTCGCCCGGTTCCTGGCCAGCGAGGACGTGGAGGACGTCATCACGACCCTGGACTTCGCCGACGGCACGGCGAACATGTGGATGGCCGACGATGCCGTCGAGGTGCTGCGCGTGTTCGTGGGGCCCGAGGTCCCCGACCCGCTGACCGACGGCGTGACGCCGCCCACCGGCCGCTTCATGATCGGCTTCCGGCCGCCCGAGCCCGAGACCGTGGTCCTGACCGCCACCCGCGACAGCCTGACCGCCGACGACGTGGACCAGGTGGTCATCGTGGCCCAGCTCTACGACTCCGCCGGCAACACCAGTCCCCTGCCGGACCACCCCATGACGTTCCTGTTCACCGACGCCACCACCGGCGTGGGCGCCTTCGAGCAGGCCACCGTCACCACCAACGCCGACGGCCTGGCCACGGCCGTGCTCACGGCCACCGGTGCCGGCGTGCTGCACGTGACCGCCGCGGTCACCGTAGACAACGCCGCCCTGGACGTGCGGCTGGAGACGTCGGACGGCGAGAGCGGCCCCCTGGTCGTGCGCTCCCTGGCCGGCCCCACCGCCGCCTGGTCCTTCGACCGGGTCCCCCGCCTGACGAGCCTGTCGGCTCCCGTGTCGGTGGCCGCGGTCCTGGTGGACGCCTTCGGCAACCCCACCGGCGAGAGCGGTGTGACGGCCGAACTGGCCGTGGCGCCCGAAGGGTTCGGCTCCTTCGCCGACGCCGCCCCCGTCACCGACGACGACGGCCGCGTGACCGGCGTGTTCACCCCGTCGGGTCTGGCCGGGCTGGCCACCATGACCGTCGACGGCGCCTCCCTCGAGGGCGACGCCCACGACCTGCAGGTGCGCGACGTGATGCTCGTGAGCGACCCGCCGTCGTCCCAGGAGCCCGATGGCCACGCCAGCTTCGACGCTGTGGACCTGACGACGGTGATCGTCGAGAACACCCTCGACGACCTGAGCATCACCATCCCCTTCAGCACCACCTTCGAGAACATGATCCTGCACGTGCTGCTGGAGACGCAGGCCGACGCCGCGGGCGCCCCCCGCGACCCCTTCGAGCAGCCCGTGAACTACGGCCACGACCTGCGTCCCGACTACGCGATCACCGCCAAGCTGGGCTGGGACAGCAACTACACCGACCTGCGCCGCTGGGGCCCGGAGAGCGGCATCTACGAGTGGTGGGACGCGGACGGCGAGACCTGGATCCCCACCGACGGCACCTGGGTCGAGGGCATCAAGCTCCAGGACCGCTGGGTCTTCCAGGACACCGATGGCGTGACCCTGTCCCTGCCCTGGACGCCCTTCGGCGGCGTTCCGGACTCGGTGCGCGTGGAGGTCTACGTGAGCCAGGAGCTGGGCGACGGCACCAAGCGCGCCGCCTTCGACTCCGCCCCCCAGGACGCCACCCTGGACCTGGACTTCGACTACACCGACCCCGGCCCCGGCGACTGGGAGGCCACCGAGCTGCCGGTGACCCTGAGCGCCTGGAGCGACCCGTACCCCGTGCGTTCCGCGTTCCCCGATCCGCCGACGGTCACCTCCGTGACCGTGGAACCGGACACCCTGGCCGCCGGCACGCCCTTCACCGTGACCGCCCGGGCCACCGACGCCGGCGGCGGCGTGGGCGACGTGATCGCCGACCTCTCGCCCCTGGGCGGCGGCTCCCTGACCCGTATGCACGACGACGGCCTGGCCTCCCACGGCGACGCCCAGGCGGGCGACGGCGTGTACAGCGTGCGCTCGGTGGTGCCCCTGGGCGCCCCCGGTGGCGACCAGGAGATCACGGTCTCCGCCTACGACGCGGGCAACGTGATCGCCGCCTCCGGTTCGGCGGTGGTGCTGGTGGAGGCCGAGATCGACGTCATCGTCCACGTGGACGACGAGCTGGGCGACGACCGCGGTCCCGCCCGCGACGGCGTGGAGGGCATGGACTACACCTACCCCACCAACAGCGTCTTCGTGACCGGCGCCTTCGACATCGAGGCCCTGGACGTGTACGAGACCACCGCCGTGGTCAACGGCCAGCTGGTGGAGATGATCGCCTTCGCCGTGAGCATCGGGGACTTCCCCGACCCCGCCGACCCGACCACCGCGGACTGGAGCCCCTTCTACGGCGACATGAACATCCAGAAGATCGACATCCTGCTGGACACCGGTCCCGGCGGCGCGACCCGCGGCCTGCCCAACCGTCGCGTGGACGTGGAGCCCTGGAACGCCTGGGACTACGCCGTGATCATGGACGGCTGGTACAAGGCCCTGGTGCCGTCGTTCGGCCAGAACACCATCGAGTCGTGGCGCGAGAACGCCCTGAAGACCGACAGCGACATCCAGATCCTGGGCGACTTCGACGCTGACGTGGTCACGGCCCTGGTGTCCAAGGAGGCCCTGGGCAACCCCACGGCGGAGGACGTCGCGGGCTGGGGCATGGCGGTGCTCATGTCCAGCCACGACTTCGGCGGCGAGGAGGTGCTCGGCGGCATCCGCTGGGTGAACGAGTCGCTGAGCGAGTGGAACTTCGGCGGCGGCCACTACACCGACCGCGACCCCAACATCATCGACCTGCTCGTGATCCCCGGCGCCGGACGCCAGCCCGGCCGCACCCAGCAGGAGATCCTGGATTACGAGACCGACCGCGCCGTGGCGCGTCTGGAGCGGGGCGAGACGCCCTGCGCCCTGGAGATGTCCAAACAGGTGGACACCGGTCCGCCGGTCATCCGCATCGAGCGCAACAAGGGCGAGGTGGTGCAGCGCCTGCCCCTGGCCGACGCCCCCATCGCCTTCTCCGTGGAGATCGAGGACGACACCGGCGTGCAGGACGCCGTGTTCCGCTATCGCGACGCCTCGGACGCCGCCGAGGGCTGGACCTTCGAGGTGCCCATGGGCTACGCGGGCGACGGCCTGTGGACCGTGGACCTGCCCCAGGCCTGGGTGGACACCGCGCTGGTGTCCTCGCCCATCGACGGCGCCCGCTACGTGGAGTTCGAGATCGAGGCCCGGGACTACGGCACCGACGAGGACGAGCCCAAGGTGGCCGTCTCGCCCGTGACGACCCTCCAGCTCGACCCCGCCGTGGACACCCTGTGGATCCAGGAGCCCATGGACGCCGGCGACACGGTGCTGCGGCACGTGGACGGTTCGGTGCTGCGCGTGCCCGACGCACTGCGCTGGGAGCTGCTGGTGGCCGGCGCCGCCCGGCATCCCGGCGGCATCGACGCCGATTCGCTGGCCACCGTCGCCAGCCTGGGCTGGGAGATCGGCCAGCCCGCGGCGTCCATCCGCAACGCCCCGGCCGTGCCCGCCGGCACGCCCCTGGACGCCTTCCGCTCAGTGAGCCTGGACATGGGCGACGACCAGTGGTCCACCGTCCTGGACGGCCGCCTGCCCCGGACCTTCGACCTCACCCTGCACTACCTGCAGGACGTGGTGCCCGAGGGCGCCGACGAGCAGAAGATCGGCCTCTACGAGTACCACGCCGCCAACGGCCGCTGGGTGCTGGTGGGCGGCAACGTGAACGCCAGCGGCAACCTGGTGACCGCGTCGGTGGACCACGAGGGCGTGTACGGCCTGTTCTGGACCCCCGAGCTGGCCTACGACCCGGGCGAGGTGATCTCCGGCATCACCGTCTCGCCGAGCCCCTTCTCCCCCAACGGCGACGGGCTCTTCGACCAGACCACCATCAGCTTCTTCCTGACCCAGGAGGCGACGGTGACCGTCGAGGTCTACAACATCGACGGCCGCATCAAGCGGCGCCTGATGCAGACCTTCCCCTTTGGCGGCGACGCCACCGGCGGGGCCGCCCCCAACCGCAGCAGCGGCCTGATCTGGGACGGCACCGACGAGAACGGCAAGTTCGTGCCCTACGGCATCTACGTCCTGCGCCTGATCGTGACCTACAACCAGGCGGGCGGTCAGCGCACCATCCGCAGCAACCACCCCGTGGCGGTGATCCGATGAACCGACGACTCCGGCTCCCCGGGAGCGTTTCCACCCGCGCGGCCCTCGGCCTCGTCCTGCTGGCGGCCCTGGCCGCCGACACGGCGCTGGCCGATTTCCGCGCCACCCGCATGGGCGCCCGTCCGCGGGCCATGGGCTCGGCCTTCGTCTCCCTGGCCGAGGACGCCTGCGCCACCCACTGGAACCCCGCCGGCCTCACCCGCGACGAACGGTTCCAGGCCATGGTCACCCGCAACTGGATGTTCGACCTGTCGGACGAGATCCAGAACGACGCGCTGACCCTGGACCTGCCTGGCTTCGACGTGCCGAAAATCGGCCGCGTGCACGCCGGCGCGGGGTTCGTGCGGCTGGGCATCCGCGACGTCTACTACGAGGACACCTACGTGCTGGCCCTGGGGATGGACATGCCGTTCCTGGAGGGGTTGTCGGTGGGCGCCACCGGCAAGATCTACCGCCTCAGCGCCCCCGGCTACGAGGTCTACGGGGACCCGAGCTTCCTGGGCGACGACACCGGCTACGCCGCCGACCTCGGCCTGCTCTACGACAGCGGTCGCGCCTGGACCCTGGGCGCCGCCCTCTACAACCTGAACGAGCCGCACCTGCAGCTCCTCTCCACCACCGAGAACCCGGACCCCGTGTTCCGGGCCTTCGCCGTGGGCGGCAGCTACCTGTTCCGCGACACCCTGCTGGTGACCGCCGACCTGCGCAGCCGCGAGGGCGGCTGGGACGACACCACTATCAACGGCGGCGCCGAGATCTGGTTCTTCGACGCCCTCGCCCTGCGCTCCGGCCTCTTCGAGAGCCGCGTGACCATGGGCGTGGGCCTCCAGGACGACCGCTGGCGCCTGGACCTCGCCCTGGAGACCCACAAGGAGCTGGGCGACGTGTACCTCCTGTCCTTCACCCTGAGGAACTGACGTGACACCACGCCGACGCACGATCCGCACGCTCCGACGGCTCGCGCCCCTCGCCCTGGGGTTGTGGGCGGCCGTCGCCGGAGCGGCGACCCGGATGGAGGGCTACTACTCCGTCTACATGAACATGGAGAAGAACGACCTCAACTGGCGGTCCCACATGCCGTCGCACTACGCGGAGCTGAAGTTCATCAGCACCCACGGCGACGGCCTGGAGAGCTACCTGAAGCTCCGCGCCAACGCCAACGGCGACGACGACCGCACCCTCGAGGCCGAGTACTACACCCCGCCCTGGATCGCCGCCGAGGGTCATGTGAAGATCCGCGGCGCCAAGCGGGAGCTGATCCTGTTCAGCCGCCAGAACCACTTCTGGATCAACGACGAGCCCCTCTTCGGGCTGGTCAACGACTGGAAGGCCAAGAACGACAACTGGGGCCCCCAGTCCCAGGGCGTCCGGATCGAGGCCTGGGACCACCGCCTGCCGTGGGACTGGCTGGGCACGTGGGGCGGCACCTTCATCTACAGCGACAACGGCGGCACCTACGCCTCCGGCGGCGTGACCCGGGCCGACGGCGAGGACGCCCTCATCGCCCGCGTGCGCAACCGCTCCTACGGCGACCGCATCGTGGGCGGCTTCATGGCCCTGCAGAAGGACTGGTCCAACTTCGCCTGGGACGACCCCGACCAGGCGAAGCTGAACCACAACACGGTCTTCAGCGCCGACATCGCCTTCTTCCCCCGCGACCTGGTGGAGAACGGGCTCCAGTTCGGCCCGGTGAACCTGGAGCAGTCGCGCTGGACCATGGAGTACGCCTGGAGCGACACCCCCGACCGCGAGGTGGACCACCCCGAGCGCAACGACGACGCCCGCATCTTCGGCGCCGAGTTCCGCGACGTGTACATCCACAACCTGATCCTGCACGGCTGGTACTTCGACGCCGGCGAGAACTTCCGCGACTACCTGAGCTCGCGCTTCGACGACGGCCGCGAGTTCAACCGCATCACGAAGCACGTGGAAGGCATCTGGTTCGTGCCCCGCAAGGCCATCACCGCCAAGGTGGCCTACGACGGCATCGAGAAGAAGGTGGCGGACGAGGTGGGCGGCGGCCTGAGGCCCCAGACCTCGTGGTACGGCGAGCTCTACATCGAGTTCATCAACGGCTTCAAGGGCAAGGTGGCCCACCGTCGCTGGCGGGGCTTCGACGCCTCGAGCGAGGTCAACGACTTCTTCACCTACCCCGACTGGTTCGCCGAGGTGTCGGTGGAGAACTTCCTGGCCAAGATCCGGCTCCAGGGCCGCATCCGCGACGCGGGCACCTTCCGCGAGGTGACGGCCTTCGGCTTCGACATGAACGTGAACATCACCGACCGCCTCAAGGGCTACCTGAGGATGCTCAACGTGAACGAGGAGATCGAGGCGCGGCACACGATGTTCGCCCAGCTCAAGTACGAGCTGGGATTCGGCGCCAACTTCTTCTTCGAGTACGGCGACGCCGGCCAGTCCGACAACATCGTCTACACCGACTGGTTCGTGAACGACGGCAACAACGACAACCTCCGCGACAGGGTGGCCCTGTCGTTCCAGACCTGGTTCTAAAGCGAGGACGACCATGCAGACCCCGACCATCAAGCGCGCCCTGATCGCCGCCCTCCTGCTCCTGCTGTCGGCCCTGCCGGCCGCCGCGGCCGTGAAGGAGGTGCCCGTGGGCATCCTGTTCACCTACGAGGCGCCCGGCGCCGGACAGGTGACCCTGGCCGGCTCGTTCAACGGCTGGAACGCGGAGAAGAACCCGATGACGAAGGGCGACGACGGCACCTGGTCCGTCGTCATGGCCCTCAAGCCGGGCAAGCACGAATACAAGTTCGTGGTGGACGGCTCGTGGTTCCACGACGACTCCAACCCCACCACCACCCCCGACTCGTTCGGCGGCACCAACTCCCTGGTGCAGGTGGACGACAAGGGCCACATCGTGGCGGTGGAGCAGTCGACCACGGCCGGTCCCAACACGCGGCTGAACGCCAAGATCACCCTGGACGGCCGCTACCTGGGCCGCTACACGGCCACCAGACGCCGCGCCGTCGACCCCCGGTTCCGCCTGACGCGCCCGGAGCAGCTCATCGACCTGAACATCCACACCGCCGTGAGCGACGTGGTGGACGCCTACACGCGGCTGCGTCTGGACAACACCCGCAACATCAACCTGAACCTCAACACGGCCTACCTGGACGAGGGCGCCGTGGACATCCACCCCGGACCGTTCACCGTGAAGGGTTTCTGGGACATGGAGCTGATCCAGCTCGGCGACCCCTTCGGTTCCGGCGGCGATACCGACCTGCCCGGCACCATCCTCGACGACCACCTGCCCGCGGGCAAGGGCACCGCCGGCGTGCTGGTGGAGGCCGATCCCTTCGGCGCCCACTTCCAGGGCTTCGTGGCCGACGTCCACGACGCCGACTGGTACAACTCCCTGGACCTCTTCGACAACACCGGCCGCGACGTGGTGGGCGCCCGCCTCAGCCGCACCTTCGGCGGCGTGACCGTGGGCCTGCCCTTCTACATGGAGCGCGAGCTGCTCTGGGTGGACATGAGCGACCGCGTCTCGACCCCCGAGGACACCGGCCTGCCCGCCCTGGACCGTCACCTGGCCGAGCACGACGACTCCTCCACCTGGTTCGAGTGGGACAACCTGAACGTGAGCGGCGGCCTGGACGTGTCGCGCCCCCTGGCCGACGGCCGCGGCCTGCTGGACGCCGAGTGGCTCCACTCGTCGGTCTTCCAGGGATTCGTGACGGGCAACGAGGCCGGCTTCAACAACTCCAACGGCCCGGTGGACATCGAACTCTACGACCGCTCCCGCGACCTCTACCACGTGGGCCTGCAGTGGGAGTTCGCCAAGGCCCGGACCATGGACCTGGAGCACACGACCATCCTGGAGAAGGGCGCCGTCGAGGGGCACGCTCTCGGCACGGTCACCTTCCGCACCCAGGACGTGGCCGAGAAGCGCGTCTACCTGAACTTCCACGGCCTCGCCCCCGAGACCGACACCCACTACACCGACCTGACCCTGACCAACGGCGGCACCGGCCACGAGGAGCTGCTGTGGATCCAGCGCCTCGAGACGAGGGCCGATTTCGGGGCCGCAGGCGCCGTTTCGCCGCTCACGGGCGAGGCCACGGCCGAGGCCGTGATCCTGACCATCTCGGGCCGCGTCCGCTACGGCGACACCTCCGACCGCTTCGGCGCGTTCGAGCTCGAGGCCGCCCTGACCGACTACGACGACGGCATCGCCGGCGCCGACGGCCGCACCACCGAGACCATTCTGCGCTGGACCCGCGACGTGGCCCCGCGCGTGCAGGCCATCGCCGACATCCGGCGCATGGCCTACGACCTCGAGGCGCCGACCTCCGAGGGCTTCGAGACCTGGGACGCCGCCGCCTGGGCCCCCTACGCCGGCGTGCGCTACCTCCCCCACCCGCGCCTGGACGTGGTGGCGGCCTGGGGCGTGGATCCCCTGAGCTTCGGCATCGACTACCACGGCCGTCACATCGGCCGCTGGATGTGGCGTCAGCAGTACATGGACGACAACCCCGGCGCCACGGTCTACGAGGCCGACCGCGCCATGGAAGACGTCCGGGCCATCGGCGTGCGCGCCAACTTCATCTTCTAGGAGGAGCCTGATGACCGCCCGACGACGACTGCGCTTCTCCCTGCTGCTGCTGGCCGCCCTGATGCTGCTCGGCGGCTGCGGCTACATGCGCATCATCCGCACCCGCGTGCCGCCCCCGAGCCGCCAGGACAACGGCATGGTCCGCTTCATGTACGAGGCCCCCCAGGCCAAGCATGTGAACATCTGCGGCAACTGGGACGAGAACGACTGGTGCGGCACCCGCGGCACCGGCCGCTTCGACCACGAGATCGGCGCCATGCACGACGACGACGGCGACGGCATCTGGGAGATCGAGCTCGAACTCGCCCCCGGCCGCTACGAGTACAAGTTCGCCGTGGACTGGGGGATGAGGTGGGAGCAGGATCCCAACAATCCCGTCGGGAACGACGATGGGTTCGGGGGGCAGAATTCCATCCTCGTCCTGCGCTGAGGAGGTCCCTCCGGACGGCATGCGCCGGAAGGCGGTCGCTCGGTTCGCACAGGATCCAAGAAGGCCGACCCGGAAGGGTCGGCCTTCTCGTTCCTGTTCTCACCTTCGCTCCAACGCCTTCCGGCGCATGCCGTCCGGAGGGGCGGGGCGCCCGTTTGTGCTAACGGGCGAGGATGACTTTCCTGGCCACCGAAGCTCCGCGTTGTTCGACTTGGACGAGGTAGGTGCCGGAGGGGGCGGGGCGGCCGGTGGTGGTCCTGCCCTCCCACGTCGTATCGTGGCGGCCTTCGGTGAGGTCGCCCTCGAACAGGACGGCGACGAGTCGGCCCCTCGCATCCACCACCGTGACACGGGTCGGGCCGTCGGCCGGCACGCGGTAGGCCACTTCGAGGCGGGGGTTGAAGGGATTGGGGGCCGCCGCCAGGATGCCCAGCCTGGGCTTCGTCACGTCCTCGACGGAGGTCGGATCGAAGGGCACGAGCGATGGGACGCCGACGCAGTCGATCTCCATGTCGAGGCCGGCGAGGCAGGTCATCTCCACGTGGACGTCGGGGGCCGGGACGTGGGCGCCGAGGTCGGCGAAGTAGGTGCCGGGGCCGGTGATCGGCAGGGTCGCCCAGGTCCCCGAGCCCGGGGCGAAGACCTGCAGGGTGCCCGGCGACGCCACCGAGACCACGTCGAGGCTGAAGCCCAGGTGCTCCCAGTAGGGGTTCCAGGCCGCTGAGTCGGCGAAGAGGTCCACCACGCGCACGGAACCGGAGACGGACATGCGGGCCGGGAACTGGGCGAGGTCGAAGTCGGGGCCGTAGGGTCCGACGCTCAGGACGTCCGCCACGATGTCCCCGAACTCGGCCGACGACGTGTCGCGGCCGCCCAGGGAGAAACCGCCCCATTCCTCCGGGTTGAAGGGCGTGCTCTCGTCGCGGGAGACGGCGGCGCCGGTGGAGTCCTTGATGGCGATGCCCACGTTCCACGTCGGGTAGGGCTGCTGGTCGAAGGCGCCGTCGTCGTTGTGGAGCATCACGGTCACCGGGTAGTTCTTGCTGTTCTTCCAGGTCCGCGAACCGCCCTTGTTGTTGTTCCACTGGCCCAGGGACACGCAATGGTCGTCGCCGCGGTCCACGATCGTCAGCGTCACGTTGTAGCACATGTTCTCGCCCGACGACGGGAAGGTGTAGGTGATCGATCCGTTGGCCGGGATCGTGCGCTTGATGTAGTCGCAGTAGCCCGGGGTCGACTCGGTGGCGGGCGGATGGGTCACCGACGCGTCGTAGCTTTCCGAGACCACCGAGCGGACGATGGCGAAGCAGTGACGGTCGGTGCCGTTGACCTTGATGGTCCTGTTCAAGCCGGACGCGATGAGCCGCCCGTTCCAGGGCAGCAGGTCCGACGGCAGTTCCCGCAACCCGCCCGGGATGCTCTGCAGCCCGTCGTCCTTGACCTTGATGCGGGTCACGCCCGCGGTCTCCCTCGCTCCCGTCAGGACCACGGCGTGGGCGTAGCCGGCCGGCTTGACGACCCCCGGCGAATCCTCGTAGTACCACTCCGCCACCAGTTCCACGTCCTCGCCGTTCTCCGCCTCCGAGGTGATGAAGTCCTCGGTGGGCCACTGGGTCGCGGCGCCGTCCTTGTCCTCGCACTTCGTCTTGCCGCTGGTGCTGCGGATGTTCCCCTCCGACCACCGGTCCTGGATCTTCACGTGGATGGGCAGCTTGTGGGCCTCGATGAAGTCCAGCTTGGCCCGGGCGATATCCTTGGGCTCGACGCCCTGCTGGTACGCGCGTCGCGCCAGCTTGCCCAGCTGCTTCATGATGCTGCGCTTCTCGTGCGGGATGCTGATCTGGTCGTGCTTGTCCTCGAGCCACTGCAGGCTGTTGGCGCAGCTGGCGGGCATGCAGGCGCCCTTGTCGTTGGGGTCGGCTCCGGCGTCCAGGTCGATGTTGGGCATGTTGCAGCCGATGTTGCAGTAGACCCACTCGCTGAGGGGGACGGCCGAGACCTCGAACCAGTCGTCCGGCGCCGAGAGGGAGAGCTCCATGGCCGTCGGCGGCACCCCCGGCCCCACCTCGATGGTCGTGAGGTCCATGGGCGCCACGTCGGTCAGGGGCAGGGTCGCCATCCAGGCCGGGGCGTCGGCATCGGTCAGGGGCAGGGGCGAGATCTCCCAGCCGTAGGCCACGCCGGCGATCGTCATGCCCGGCTCCACGCCCAGATCCTCCATGGGGAACCGGCAGGTGAGCACCTCCATGGGCACCCCCTCCTCCGGCGTGTGGATCCGGACGTTGCGCACGATCCACATGGGCTCGGTGGAGAGTCCGGGGATCTCGGCGGCCACGTTGAGGTACTCCGGCGACGGCAGGGCGTTGATCTCCACCACGCAACCGCCGAGTGTCGTAGGTGCCGTGGTTTCAAGGGTCAACACATCCTGGGTGACGTACTGCTCGAAACCCAGGACGGCGACCTGGGCCATGGCGGGGGCGGCGCCGAGCAGCAGGACCGATGCGATGAGAACGCGGCGTGCGGACATGGTGGGCCTCCCGTGTCGATGGGCGATGCCGGTGTTGAACAGAGAATATCATATGACGGCCCGCCTTGACAGGCCCCCTGCCGGGGGATATTATGTGCATATACACACTTCGGAGGAACCATGCCCCGTCCCCGCAAACACCGCTGCTGCCGCCGCTACCGCAACGACCGCGTGTACAAGCTCCGCGGCGTGCCCATGAACGAGCACGCCGAGACGCACCTCGCGCGCGACGCCTTCGAGGCCCTGCGCCTGTGCGACCTCGAAGGGCTCGACCAGACCGCGGCCGGCGAGCGCATGGGTGTGTCACGGGGAACGGTCCAGCGGCTCCTCAAACAGGCGAGGCGCGACCTCGTGGGCGCGCTGGTGCGCCGCGAGGCCCTCGTCATCCGACTCACCGACGGGAGCGATTCATGAAGCTCTGCATCCCCACCCTGGACGACAAGGGCCGCGACGCCCGCGTCCACGACCACTTCGGCTCGGCCCCCTGGTTCACCCTGGTGGACACCACCGACGGCTCGATCGAGACCATCGCCAACTCCAACGCCCACCACGCCCACGGTACCTGCCACCCCCTCTCCCAGCTCACGGGACACGCCTTCGACGCCCTGGTCGTCGGCGGTATCGGCCGCCGCGCCCTCGACAGCCTGAAGGCCGCAGGCCTGAAGGTCTACCGCACCCCGGCGCCCTTGGTGTCGGGCGTCATCGATGCCGCCGCAGGCGGCGAGATGCAAGAGCTCGAAGAAATCCACGCTTGCAGCGGACACGGTCACGGCAACCGTACCCATGGTGTTGGCTCGACCCATGGGCACGGCCACGGGGCCGGACGCGGTCGTGGCCGTGGCAGAGGCCACGGTCACGGCTGCCACGACTGACGCGCCGCACGGGAGCGGTCGTCTGGAAAGCGTTGGAGCCAAGTGAAAATCCGGAACGAGAAGGCCGACCCCCAAGGGTCGGCCTTCTTGTGTCCGGATCTTCACGAGCGACCGCTTTCCAGACGACCGCTCCCGTGCGGCCCTAGTTGGCCAGCATCGCTCCGCTCATGCCCGGCAGTGTGATCGTCACGTCCCCGTTGCCGAGTTCGAGAGTCGAGCCGGAGATCAGCTCGCCCTGGTCGGCGTTGGGGAACCACTCGGTGCCGGCGATCACCTTGAAGACGGTGCTGCCGCCCTCGGGAATCATGGCGGCGATGTCGTCGGCCGTCAGGGTGATGGTGGCGGGCTGGGGAGCCGCGTTGAAGAGCGACAGGGCGCACTTGGTATCCAGGCGGCGGGCCATGGCCAGGGCCTTGCCCTGGGCGAAGACGGTGGACACGTCGCCGCGGCTCAGCACCTTGCTGTCGCGGCGGAAGCGGGTGATGGCGCCGTAGTAGTCGCGCAGGGCGACCTTCTTGGGGTCGTGGGTGTAGTTCCAGTCCATGGGGCGGCGGCAGTCGGGGTCCTTGCCGCCGGTCATGCCCACCTCGTTGCCGTACCAGATGTGGGGCATGCCCACGTAGCTCATCTGGAAGAGGGCCGCGAGCATCAGGCGCTTCACGTCGCCGGTGGACGTGAGGTAGCGGATGGTGTCGTGGCTGTCGATGAGGTTCATCATGGTCTGCACCGACTGCGGCGGGTACACCGAGCGGCCCGGCGACAGGCGCCGGTCGAAGGTGGCGGCGTCGATGCGGCCCTGGCCGAAGAACTCCATCACCGGGTCGCGGAAGTACTTGTAGTTCATGGTGGAGTCGAAGCAGTGGGGGCCGATCCAGCTGCCGGCGTTGCCCCAGATCTCGCCCACCAGCCAGCTGTCCGGCTTGACCTCGTTGCAGACCCTGTTGAACTCCTTCCAGAACCAGAAGGGCACCTCGTTGGGCACGTCCAGGCGGAAGCCGTCGATGTCCAACTCGCCGAGCCAGTAGCGGGCCACGCCCAGCACGTGGTTCACGACGTCCATGTTGGGGTCGGCGTCGGCCATGTCCGCGATGTTGTTCTCGGCGTTGTTGGGGCGCTTCAGGTCCCAGTTCAGGTTGGGGTGCAGACCGAAGCCCCGCCAGCAGTCGTAGTAGTCGGCGCCGTCCACGTGGCGGCCCTCGGGCATGGGCCAGCGCTTCCACTCGTACCAGCTCCAGTACTCGGAGTCGCGGCCCTTCTCGAAGGCGTCGCGGAAGGCGAAGTGGTAGTTGCCGGTGTGGTTGAAGGCCATGTCCACGACGATGCGGATACCGTGGTCGTGGGCGTCCTGCACGAAGGCCTTGAACTCGTACTTCGAGGCGAAGTGCGGGTCCACGCTGTTGTAGTCCACCGGGTCGTACTTGTGGTTGCTCATGCCCTGGTTCAGGGGGTTGAAGTAGATCACCGTCACGCCCAGGTCGTTCAGGTAGTCCAGCTTCTCCCGCACGCCGGCGATGTCGCCGCCGTAGAACGAGTAGTAGTCGGGCTTGCCGTCGGTGCGGTAGGGGCTGCGCGAGAGGCCGGCCACGTCGTACCAGTCGTCGACCAGGTGGAAGTACTCGCCGTTGGTCTTGCCGCTCGAGGGCAGTTCGTTGGCGTCCTGGTACCAGTACTCGCTGAAGTCGGGGTCGTTGGAGGGATCGCCGTTGCGGAAGCGCTCCGGGAAGATCTGGTAGATGACGCCGTCCTTGGCCCAGTCGGGGGTCGTGAACGGGGGCAGGAGCTCGCGGTTGTAGCGGTAGGGATCGTCGGAGCCCACGCCGCGGGCACCCAGGACCACCGTCTCGCCGCCATCGAGGAAGCGGTAGACGTACTCGAGGGTCGAGTCGGCGCCGGGCAGCTCCACGGTGGCGCGCCAGGTCTGGTAGGCCGGGTCGGTCTCGGCGGCCGTCATGGGCGTCACGACCTCGTCGCCGCCGTCGATCCGGTAGGCCAGCTCCACGCCCTCCACGTCGTCCAGGTGGCAGCGGGTGGCGAGCTGGATCTCGGTGGCGGTCAGGGGATTGCAGGTGGAGTAGTCGAAGACCGGCTCCAGGTCGTCGGTGAACACGCGGCCGTCGCCGCGCTCGATGGCCACCGCCGCGAAGCTGTCGTCCACCTCGAGCACGGAGTTCTGGCCGCCGAAGCCGTCGTCGGTGCCGTTGGGATTGTTCGGGTCGTGATGCCAGCTGCCGTCCACCACGAACTTGTACTGGTAGGAGCCCGGCTGGAGCAGCAGGGTGGTCTCCCACACGCCGTCGCCGTCGGCGTCGCCAAGGCGCTGCTTGCTGTCGCTCCAGTCGTTGAAGGTGCCGGCCAGGAAGACGTCGTTGGCGGACTTGCCGGCGGCGTAGGAGAAGGGCACGGTGCGCATGCCCACGGCGCCGGCGCCCGGCGCGGTGGTGGAGGCGGCGTCCAGGGCGGTGTCGCCGGCGCGCACGTGGATCACGGAGTTCTGTCCGCCGAAGCCGTCGTCCGCGGCGTTCTCATTGTTGGGGTCGGTGTGCCACTCCCCGTCCACAACGAACTTGTAGGTGTGCTCGCCCCGGGCGAGGTTCACGACGCCCACGTAGGTGCCGTCGTTGTCGTCGTCGACCATGGGGTTCGCGGCGGGATCCCAGCCGTTGAAGCTGCCGGCCACCGACACGCTAGACACGCCCGAGATGACAGGGGTGAAGCGGAAGGTCACGGCCACGTCGCCGCCGCCGGTGGCGGCCGGGGCGGTGGTCGTGGTGGTCGTGGTGGTCGCGGCCACGGTCGCGGCGCCGCCCTCGCCCACCGTCAGCACGGAGTTCTGGCCGCCGAAGCCGTCCTCGGCGCCGTTGGGGTTGGCGGGATCCTGCAGCCAATTGCCGTCCACCACGAACTTGTACATGTAGGTGCCGGCCGCCAGGGGCACGGTACAGGTGTAGACGCCGTCGCCGTCGTCGTCGCTCATGAGGGTGCCGGTCGGGTTCCAGCCGTTGAACTCGCCGGCCACGTAGCAGCTGCCCACCGAACCGCCGGCGTCGTAGGAGAAGAGCACGCCTTCGCCGGTGGTTGCGGCGCCGCCGGCAGGAGCGGCAGGAGCCGCGCCCACGGCCACGTCGACCACGGAGTTCTGGCCGCCGAAGCCGTCGTCGGCCGTCTCGGCCGCGTTCTCGTCGGCCAGCCAGTTGCCGTCCACTACGAACTTGTACTGGTAGCGGCCGGCGGCGAGGGCCAGGGTGCAGGTGAACACGCCGTCGCCGTCGTCGTCGGCCATGCGGTCGCTGGTCGGGTTCCAGTTGTTGAACTCGCCGGCCACGAACACGCTGCCCGCGCCGGGGGCGCTGCAGCTGAAGGTGGTGCCGGCTCCGCCCGCGGGAGCGGCGGCGGCGGCGGCGGGGGCCGGTGCGTCGATGTCCGAGACGTCACCGCCGTGGGCCGCCAGCGGACCGGCGGCGTCGGCCGCCACGGTCACCACGGAGTTCTGGCCGCCGTAGCCGTCGTCCTGCGCGTTCGGATTCAGGGTGTCCTGACGCCAGGCCCCGTCCACCACGAACTTGTACTGGTGCGTGCCGGGGGCGAGGTCCATGGCCAGCACCCAGCGTCCGCCCTGCTTCTGCATGGCGAGGTCCCAGGCGTTCCAGCCGTTGAAGGAACCCGAAAGATAGACTTCACCGGCACCGGGAGCGTCGTGAACGAACACGACCTCCACGGCGGAGGCGGGAAGGACGGTCAGGGCCGCGAGGGCCAGGCAGAGGGCGACGAAGGTCCGCTTCATGGGACGGCTCCCGGTTGAGGAATCGTTGGACGTCCGGCCAGATTAGCACGGACCGGGGGGGCGTCAAGGGGGGCAGTCATGTTATCATGGGGGCGAACATCGGAACCCCCCGACCGCAACCGATCGGAAGCCCATGACCGCCCGACGCACGCTATCGTATGCCCTGCTCCTGTCCCTCGCTTTCCTGACGATCCTGATGTCCGGATGCGGCGGGGAATCCTCCCCCGCGGGCCCGGCCCCGGACGCGGCCGAGAAGGCCGACGAGACATTCGTCCTGCGGGCCTACGGCGCGGATTCGGTGACCCTGGCGGGTTCGTTCAACGGCTGGAACGTGAACGACACGGGGGCCGCCTTCACCCTGGACCCCGACGGCTACACCTGGCGGCTGACCACCACCCTCCCCGACGGTCTGCAGCAGTACAAGTTCGTACTCCACGCCGGCGGCACCGACACCTGGCTGACCGACCCCCGGGCCCACGAGATCGTCTCCACCGGCGATCCTGCCCAGGGCAACGCCGTGCGCGGCCGCGCCCTGCCGGACATCAGCGACCTGCCGTCGCCCCCCGACCGCACGCGCCTGGTGATCTACGAGGCCAATGTGAACGAGCTGTCGGCCACCGGTACCTTCGCCGGGGCCGTGGGAGCCCTGACCTCCGGGGCGGACCTGGAGGACCTGGGCGTCAACTGCATCGAGCTCATGCCCATCACCGCGCCGTCGTACAACGGCTGGGGCTACGACCCTTCCCTGTACTTCGCCCCGAACCCCGCCTTCGGCTGGCCCAACTTCTTCGCCATGTTCGTGGACGCCTGCCATGACCGGGGCATCGCCGTGGTGCTGGACATGGTCGTCAACCACGCCTCGGGCGGCTCGACCCTGCGCCAGCTCGACACCTTCAGCGGCTCCTACGACTTCACGACCACCGAGTCGAACCCCTGGGGCATGGTGGAACTGAACTGGAGCGACCCGGCGCTGAAGGAGCACATCCGCGACGCGCTGATCCACTGGGTCGACACCTACAAGGTGGACGGCTTCCGCTTCGACTACGTGTCGGGTGAGGGCTGGCCCACCTGGGAGTTCGTGCGCGACGAGCTGCGGGCCCACAAGCCGGACATCCTGCTCATCGGCGAGGACTTCCGCTATCCGAACGAGGGCAACTCCGTGACCCACGGCTACGACGCCCAGTGGGGCGGCAACCACACCGATGGCTGGGCCGGCGGCGGCAACAACTACAACCAGGTCATGAACACGGTGCTGACCCAGAACGGCTTCGCCACCCGCGGCAACAGCACCCCCGACTACGGCTGCTTCTCCTACGCCTGCCGCCCCATGTGGGCCGTGGCCAACGTCATGAGCGGCAACGGCCAGTACAACGGCAGCAACGGCGACGGCTTCAGCGACGTGAAGTACCTGGAGTCCCACGACGAGAACCGCATCGTGTGGGCCGTGGACAACGTGGGCTCGACCGAGGCCCAGGCCGTTGGCGGCCTGCAGAAGGCCCGCGTGGGCGCCCTGTCCCTGTTCACGAGCGTGGGCATCCCCATGATCTTCTCCGGGCAGGAGGTGGGCTCGGGCGAGTACCGTCCCCAGAGCCCGTCCCTCTACACGCCCGACTTCGCCGGCGGCGACCAGGCCCTGCGCGCCATGTACCGCAACCTCATCGACCTGCGGCTGAACACTCCCGCCCTGCGGACCGAGCACATCTTCTGGCAGTGGCGCGGGGACGGTGCGGACCACACCGAGAACACCGTCAACTTCTGGCGCGCCAGCACCTCGACGGCCGCGGTGGCGGAGGTCGTGGTGGCCCTGAACTTCGACCACCAGGACCACGCGATGCCCGTGCAGTTCCCCGCCGACGGCCTGTGGATGCGGATGCACCCCGAAGAGGGCGCCTGGGAGCACGTGATGGTCACCGGCGGCGAGCTGGTGATGACCCTGCCCGCCAGCGACGGCGTGCTCTTCCTGCGGAACGACGGCGTGACGGGGATCGACTGACCATGGGCGACGCCGGGGACATCACCGTCTGGCTGGGCCGCATGTCCGAGGGCGATCCCGGCGCCCTGGACCACGTGGTCCGCCTGCTCTATGACGACATGCGCTCCCTGGCCCGCCGTCGCCTGCGCGGGGAGCGCGACGACCACACCCTCGCCCCCACGGCCCTGGTCAACGAGATGTACCTCAAGCTCTCCGCCCACCACCGCATCAACGCCGCCGATCGCGCCCAGTTCATGGGCGTGGCCGCCGTGACCATGCGCCGGGTGCTGGTGGACTACGCCCGCACCCGCACCCGGGCCAAGCGCGGCGGCGGCGAGCGGCCCGTCCCCCTGGACGACGTGGAGCCTTTCCTGAGCATCGAGGAGAGCGACGAGATCCTGGCCCTGGACGCGGCCATCGGACGCCTCGAGCAGATGGACGAGCGGGCCGCGACGGTCGTCGTGCAGCGGTTCTATGCCGGGCTGTCGGTGGAGGAGACCGCCGAGCTGCTGGGCGTGTCCACCAAGACCGTCCAGCGCGAGTGGGTCATGGCCCGGGCGTGGCTGCGCAAGGAGGTGGCCCGGGAACTGGGCGCGGCGCCCGACCTGGGGCCCGACTGATTTCCATGTCCGGTCCGACCGGCCGACGTCGCCATAGGATCTGACGCCCGGCATCCGCCGCACCCCCATCACGAACGGAACGCAGTGCACGAACCCACCTGGTCCAGGCTCGGCGACGTCTTCCACGCCGCCCTCGATCTCGCTCCCGACGAGCGGGGGCGCTACCTCGCGCGCGAGTGCGGCGGGGACACGGCGCTGCTCGACGAGATCGTGTCCATGCTCGCGGCCCACGAGGGCGACACGCGCATGAGGCTCGAGGACCGCCTGATCGTCGAGGCGGGTGCGGCCGACCCGCTGCTGGGGACCAGCATCGGTTCCTACCGCCTCGTGGACCTGCTGGGCCGCGGCGGCATGGGCGACGTCTACCTGGCCGAGCGCGACGACGACCAGTACGAGCACCGCGTGGCCTTCAAGCTGATCCGCCCCGGCCTGGCCGGGCGCGGAGCCACGGAGCGGTTCCTGCGCGAGCGGCAGATCCTGGCCCAGCTCCAGCACCCCGGCATCGCCGCCCTGCTGGACGGCGGCGTGACCGTCGACGACCGGCCGTACCTGGTGATGCAGTACGTGGACGGCGAACCCATCACCGACTGGTGCCGCAACCGCGACCTCCCCCTGCACCGTCGCCTCGAGCTCTTCCGCACGGTCTGCGACACGGTGCAGGCCGCCCACAACAACCTGGTGGTCCACCGCGACCTGAAGCCCGCCAACATCCTGGTCACGGTCGACGGTCACGTACGGCTGCTGGACTTCGGCATCGCCAAGCTCCTGGACGAGACCGACGCCGACCTGACCGTCTCCATGGACCGCGTCCTGAGCCCCGCCCACGCGGCCCCCGAGCAGGTGACCGGCGGCACCGTGACCACCGCCACCGACGTCTACGCCCTGGGCGTGCTTCTCTACGAACTGCTCACGGACGACCGGCCCTTCGAGGTGGACCGGAGCTCGGCGACCTCCATCGAACGGTCGATCCTGGACGCCCGACCCGAGCCCCCGAGCCGGCTCCCCGTCCGGGATGCGCGGCGCCTGCGTGGCGACCTGGACACCATCGTGCTCATGGCCCTGCGCAAGGAGCCGGAGCGACGCTACCAGTCGGCCCGCGAGCTGGGCGACGACATCGGCCGGTACCTCGAAGGCCGCCCCGTCACCGCCCGCGGCGACTCCCTGGCCTACAGGGCGGGCAAGGCCCTCGCCCGTCATCGCTGGGCCGCCGCGGCCACGCTGGCGGTGCTGGCCACCGTCGCCTGGGCCCTCTTCGCCGTCACCGCCGAGTCGCAGCGCAGGATGGAGGAGCGCGACCGGGCCGTGGCCGAGCAGGCCCGGGCCGATGCCGTGGTGAACGTGATCGCGGAGGTGCTGACCCGCTCCGACCCCGGGAGCACCACCGGCGACGCCACCCTCTCCATGGGCGATTTCTTCACCATGCTGGGCGAATCCGTGGACGGGCTGGAGGACCAGCCGGAAGTGCAGGCCAGGCTCCGGGAGCTCCTCGCGGGCGTGTACCGGGCCCACGGCCGCAGGGACGAATGGCTGGAAGCCATGGAACATGTCGTGGACCATCACGAGCAGGCGGGCGACGACGAGCGGACCATGGCGGCCCTGCGCCACCGGCTGGCCATGGCCGTCGCCGCGGCCCAGGGGCCGGAGGTCGCCGAGCCCCTGCTGCGCGAATCCCTGGACCGGCTCCTCTTCCTCTTCGGGCCCTATCACCGGGACGTGGGGATCGCATCCCAGGACCTGGCCTCGGTCCTGCTCGCCAGCGATCCCGACGAGGCCGCCCGGCTCATGGACCACGCCTTCGCCATCGCCCAGGCCGTGGGCGCGGCCGACTCCCTGGGCATGGCCCGCGCCTTCAACGGCCTGGGCAACGTGGCCCTGGCGAGGGGGGAGCGCGTCGCGGCACGGGATCACTTCGAGCGGTCCCTGGGACTCCTGGGGCCGGTGCTCGGAGAGATCCATCCCCACGTCCTGACCGTGACCTTCAACCTGGCCCTCACGCTGCGGCAGCCGGACGAACTGGAGCGGGCCGAGTCTCTCCTGGACCGGAACCGGCAGCTGCTGGAACGGATCCACGGCCCCATGTCCCGGATCGTGGCGCGGCACTGGGAGGCCCTCGGCGTGGTCCTCGTTCTCGACGATCGCCCCGGGGAGGCGCTGGAGGCATTCGACCGTGCCGCCTCCGTCCAGACCCTGGCCAGCGGCCCCCACGCCGCGGCCACGGCCGCCCCGGTGATCAAGGCCGGCGTGGTCGAGCTGGCCCGGGGCCGGTTCGACGAGGCCCTGGCGCGGTTCGACCGGGTGGTCGCCATGGAGTCGGCGAATGCAGCCGACGGGACGGCGCCGGACACCCTGATGGCCTCGTTCGGTCATTCCGTCCGGGCCCAGGCCCTCTACGAGACGGGCAGGACGGCCGAGGCCCTCGACATCCTGGACGGACTCCTCCCCTTGCTCGCCGCTCCCGCCCCCCCCGGCCGGGCCTGGCTGCACGCCGAGCTGGCCACGGTCCAGGCGTCCCTGATGCTCGCGGAGGGCCGAGGCGCCGAGGCGCGCCGGGCCGCCCGTCGCGCCCTCGACGAACGCCTGAAGGAACAGGCCGACCTGCCTCGCCTCGTGGCCCGGAACCAATGCCTGCTGGGAGCCGCCCTGGTGGCGGACGGCCGGCCCGACGAGGCCCGCCCCCTGTTCGACGCCTTCGCCGAGGACGCCTTCTCCTGCGGCTACCTGCCCCCCCTCCAGAACCGCCAGATCTCCGACGCCCTGGCCGCCGTCGGCCTCTGATTACCTCCCCGTTCCTAATATTTCGGATCGATGATGTCCGATTCCCGGACAGTGTGTCGCCATTGGGATCGAGCGACATCCCCACCGAACGGAACGGACGTGCCGTCGAACGACGGCGCTGGAGGACGAGATGAAGAACGTTGCGACGACGATCCTGATGATGCTGCTGACCGCCGGTTCGCTCCTCGCCGCCCCCGGCGACGCCACCTGGCTCCGCACCGTCGGCAACGAGGTCCAGGCGGCCTCCGACGACCTGGGCGGCACCGTGGCCGCGGCGATTTTCTACGAGGACGTGGATTTCGGCGGCGGCCCCATCACCCCCACCACCTGGAGCGACATGGCGGTCGTCCGCTACGACGCGACGGGCGCCCTGGACTGGCTGACCCACATCGTGCCGGTGAACGACGGGGGCATGACCATCTACGCCGTGACCACCGACTCGACCGGCGCCGTGTACGTGGCCGGATACCTCTGGTCCGGGGGCGTTGACTTCGGCGGCGGGCTGCTGTCGGGGTCCGGCGAGGGCTTCCTGGTGAAGTTCGACGCGACGGGCACGCACGCCTGGAGCCGCCTGTGCGGCGCCTTCGAGCCCGCCTCGGTCTCGGCCGTCGGCGGTCGGGTGGCCGTCCTCGGCCACGCGTCGGGCACGGTGAACCTGGGCGGCGGTCCCATCCCGGCCGGCGACATGGCCGAGCTGGCCGCTGGCGTCCTGGCCCTCGACGGCACCCACGTGTGGAGTGCGCTGTGGACGGGATCCGGCGACCAGCGCTGCGTGGGCGGCGGCCTGGACGCCGCCGGCAACCTGACGATGGCGGTGTCGGTGGGCGGTTCCGTCGATTTCGGCGGCGGGCTGCTGACCGCCGTCTCCACGGACCTGGGCCTGGCGAGCTTCGACGCGGCGGGCGCCTACCGCTGGGCCGACCTGTTCACCGGATCGTTCGACGAGTGGGGCTGGATCACGGCCTCCTGCGACGTGGCCGCGGACGGCCGCGCGGCGCTGACCGGGCGCTACTCCGGCACCGTCGACTTCGGCGGCGGCCCCCTGGCCGGCGGCACCGGCGACGCCTTCGTCGCGGTCCACGACGGCAACGGCACGGCCCTGTGGAGCCAAGGCCTGAGCTGCCCCGACGGAGCGTACGGCCAGGGCGTCTCCATCGACGCGAACGGCGGCGTAGCCGTCTCAGGCTACGCGGGCGGCGACATCGACTGCGGCGGCGGCGTGCTGACCGGCCCCGGCTCGGGCGACCTCTTCCTCGCCTTCTTCGATGCCTCCGGTGCCCACGTCGCCAGCCGCCTCCACGGCGGCGCCGACTACGACGAGTCCCTGAACCTGGACCATGGCCCCTCGGGCGACCTGGCCGCCTGGGGCTACTGCGGTCCCGGTGCGGATTTCGGCACCGGTCCCCTGACGGACTGGAGCCTGTACCTGGGTCGTCTCGAGGGGGCCGGCGGCGGATCCGGCACCGCCATCGACGCTCCCGCACCCCTCATGACGTCGGTGGGCTGCTTCCCCAACCCGTTCAACCCCGTCACCACCGTCTCCTTCACCCTGGAGCGGGCCGCGGACGTCTCGGTGGGCGTCTACGATCCGCGCGGCCGGCTGGTGCGCGAGCTCGAGCGCGGGCGGCCGTACGGTGCCGGTGAGCATCGGGTCCGGTTCGAGGCGGAGGCGTCGGGGACGTATCTGGTGCGGGTGCGGGCCGGGGATGTGGAGCGGACCGTGAAGGTGATCGCGATCAAGTAGGGAGGGAGGGGCCGATCGGCTCCGGCTCGTCGCGGGCCGGGGCCGACGGACTCAGGCGAGCGGCAGGGAGCACGTTGCCGCGGAAGGGCGGTTCTCCGCCGCCCACTCCCCCATCGTCCTGAACGCCCCGTCTGCCAGCACCCGCTCCAGCTTGGCCGCCACCGTCTCCTGCCCGCTCTGACTCCGCCACCGCATGAACCCGCTCTGGGTCGTGCGCGGCTTCAGCGAGTCGAACTCCCACGGGTGCAGGTACGTCACCACCGACTGTCCCTGGTTCTTGGCGATCCGTCGCAGCATCCGGTACCCCCACCCCGGCAGCAGCCGCATGTAGCCGCCCCCGGCGAAGGGCACGTTCACGCCCAGGATGCGGGCCGTGGTCATGGGCAGCACCAGCAGGGGATCGCGGTCCGGGCAGGGGTCGTCGGCGGGAGGCTCCAGCAGGAACGGGTGGCGCGGCGACGAGGGCTGGCCGTAGCGGGGATGGTGGACGGGAAAGAGGGAGCAGTCGTAGCTGAATCCCTCTTCGCGCAGGATGTGCAGGTAGTCGTGGACGGGCGGCGTGATGGTGAAGCTCGGCGCGCGGTAGCCCGCGGCGTCTTCCACACCAGCCGCCGCCATGACGTCGCGCCAGCGGCGCAGGTCGTCGCGGAACTCGTCGGCGGACATGCGGAACACGATGGGATGGCGCATGGAGTGGCAGGCGATCTCGTGTCCGGCGGCGACGATGCGGCGCACCAGGTCCGGGTGGCGCTCGGCGGTCCAGCCCAGTACGAAGAACGTGCCGATGACGCCGTGGCGGTCCAGCAGCTCCAGGCAGGTCTCGGTGTTGGCCTCGACGCGGCGTTCCTGGTCGTCCCACGTCGCCGGCGGCACGTGCTCCAGGTAGTTGTGGCCGTGGAACCACTCCTCCACGTCGATGGTCAGGATGTCCGGCGGCGTGCCCGTCGTCTGCACCACGTCAGTCCCCCTCGGTCTCCCCCGTCGCCTCGCGCAACATGCGGTCGAAGTCGTCCACGTGACCCACCACCAGCAGGCGGTCCACCGGCTCGATGCGCCGGTCCGGGTCGGGCAGCTCGTTGTAGCTGGCGCCGCTCCAGCCCTTCCGCTTCAGCGCCAGCACGGTCATGTTCCAGCGGCGGCGCAGCTCGAGGTCGCGGAGCGTCTTCCCGACGAAGGATACCGGAGGAGCGAAGAGCTGCACACGATAGAGTTCCGGCAGCTCCACGCAGTCGTGCATGCCGTTATCCGTGTGGACCACCTTCACGCCCACCACGTCCTTGTGCAGCACTTCCTGGTTGTACACGTCGAACAGGGCCTTGCGGTGCAGCACGCCCACCAGGCGCGGATCGCCGGGGCGGTGCAGCACCGGCAGGTCGGCCTCGTCGCTGTGGGTCAGCATGGTCAGGACCTCCTCGAGGTCGTCCTGCCGATAGCACAGGTGCTCCACCGGATGGCACAGGTCCGCCGCGATCACCACCTGTCCCAGGCCGTCTTCCGCGATCAGGTCCTTGATGTCGTGGATGGAGATGCGGCCCGCCAGGCCGCCCTGGTCGTCGGTCACGTAGAAGTGGCTCTCGGGACTGGCCAGGAAGCGGTCCAGGATGCGGTCGAGGGTGTCGCGCTCGGAGACCGTGGCGGGGTTGGCCTCCATCACGTCCTGCACGTGCCAGCTCTTGAGGATGGCGCTCTCGCGGCCGTAGTTGAGGTCCTTGCCCTCCAGCGAGAACTTCAGGGTGAAGATGCTGTCCTTCATGAACGACTGGGACACCAGCGTGGCCACGATGCACGCCAGCATCAACGGCAGGATGATGGCGTACTCGCCGGTCATCTCGAAGAGGATCAGGATGGCCGTGATGGGCCCGCGCGTGCTGGCCGCCACCATGGCCGCCATGCCCACCATGGCGAAGCCCCCCGGGCTGCCCGGCACCCACGGCTGCACCGCGCCGCCGAACGCGCCGCCCAGCATGCCGCCCAGGAACAGGGCCGGGGCGAAGATGCCGCCGCTGAAGCCGCTGCCCAGGGTCAGGTTCACCGCCACCAGCTTCACGACCACCAGCGCGAGCATGAGGGTCCACACCATGTCGCCGTTGAGGGCCTGCACCATGGAGTCGTAGCCGATGCCGTAGACCTGCGGAAAGAACACGGCGAGCAACCCCAGGGGCACGGCCCCGAGCAGCGGTTTGAGGGGCTCGGGGAAGCGCAGCTTCTCGAACCGGTCCTCGCTCCAGTACAGGGTCTTCACGTAGACCAGGCTCACCAGTCCCACCAGCACGCCGAGCACCACATAGGCGGGCAGTTCGATCCAGTCGCCGATGGCAAAGTGCGGCACCGGGAAGGCGGGGTTGTCGCCCAGGTAATGGCGACTGACGGCCGTGGCCACGACACTCGCCACGATGATGGGGCTGAACGTGACGATGGCGAAGTCGCGCAGCAGGATCTCCAGGGCGAAGATGGCCCCGGCGATGGGCGCGTTGAACGTGGCGGCGATGCCCGCCGCCGCCCCGCAGCCGATCATGGTGCGCAGCCGCTGGGGCGAGAAACGCAGCCACTGGCCCAGGGCCGAGCTCATGGCGGCGCCGATCTGGATGATGGGCCCCTCGCGGCCCACCGAGCCGCCGAAGGCGATGCTCACGGCGCTGGCCACGATCTTCACCGCGGCGACCACCGGCCGGATCACCCCGTTGCGGAACACGACGGCATTGATCACCTCGGGCACGCCGTGCCCCTTGGCCTCCCGCGCGCCCCAGTGGACCAGCGGACCCACGATCAGGGCGCCGATCACGGGCATCAGGGCGGTCTGCCACCAGGGTCGACCGTCCAGCAGCTCCACCACGTGCTCCCCGTGGCCGATGGCGAACCCCTGGAAGAACTGCACGAGCCAGCGGAAGAGGATGGCCCCGTAACCGCCGATCACACCCAGCACGGCGGCCACCAGCACCATGGTGGTGGTCTCGTCGGGGCGGAAGCGGTCGAGGCCGCCGTAGACGAAGCGCCGCAAAGGGTTGGGGCGCCGGGCGCCGCTGCTCGGATCCATGGTCCATCTCCCGGGGGAAGGGGTGCGGACGGCCGCGCCGCCGCCCGCCGAAGATGGCATGCGCCCCCGGTCCGGTCAACCGGCCGGCGGGTCCGATTCGTGGTCGCCCAACGGGGGCCCCGCCCCTATCCTGAGCCGGTCCCGACACCCCGCTCCCCCGCATCGGAGGCGCCCATGGCGACCGATCCCGTCGTGCAGCAGGAGATCCACCGCGGCGTCCACGTGGCCGTCCTCGCCAACGGCCTGCGCGTGCTGGTCCAGGAAGACCACCGCACCCCCGTGGCCGTGTGCAACGTGTGGGTCCGCGTGGGCTCCAACCGCGAGCCCGACGACGTCCGGGGCTGGGCCCACGGCGTGGAGCACATGCTGTTCAAGGGGACCGCCAAGCGCGGCGAGGGCGCCTTCGCCCTGGAGGTGGCCGACATGGGCGGCACCACCAACGCGGGCACGGGCTACGAGACCACCAACTATCACATCACCTGCCCCGCCGAGCACGTGGACCAGGCCGTGGACATCCTCCACGACGCCCTTTGCCACGCCGCCTTCGACCAGGCCGCCCTGGATGCGGAACGCGAGGTCCTGGTCCACGAGAACCACATGTACGACGACCAGCCCGGCGGCTTCGGCGTGACCTGGAAGTGGGCCATGGAGCTGGCCTGCGACGAGAGCCCCTACCGGCACCCCATCGGCGGCCGCGACGAGGTGCTCCGCGACACGCCCCGCGACCGCATCGTGGAGTTCTGGAAGCGCGGCTACCGTCCCGACCAGATGACCGTGGTGGTGGTGGGCGACGTGAAGGCCGACGAGGCGCTGGCGTCGGTGGTCTCGCGCTTCGGCGCCGAACCCGCCTGCGAACTGCCCCCGCTCCCCGATCCCGAGCCCGAGCCCGAGCACGACGGCCTGCGCTACCGCCGCGAGTCCGGCGACGTCCAGCGCGTCTACGCCAAGATCGTGCTGCCCGGCCTCGCCGAGGACGACCCCGACCGCGCCGTGCTCTCGGTGATCCGCCAGCTCATGAGCGACGGCCGCAGCAGCCGTCTCTACCGCATCGTCCAGGAGGAGCGCCAGCTCGTCAGCGGCATCGCCCTGCTCACGGAGTCGGGGCCGCGCGAAGGCGTGATCCTGGTGGACCTGGAAACGGGTCCTGCCGAATTGACGGGCGCCCTGACCGCCGTCGGCGAGGTGCTGCAGGCCATGAAGGACGGCCTGCCCGAGCCCCACGAACTCGCCCGCGCCAAGATCCGCGCCGAGCGCGCCCACGTGATGGGCCGCGAGACGGTCCAGGGCCGCGCCGCCGGCCTGGGCTGGCACGACCTGATGGGCGACCTGGACGGCGCCTTCGACCACGCCGCCCGCATCGCGGCCGTCACCGCCGACGACGTGCAGCGCACCGCCCGCCGCCTCTTCCGCCGCGGCCAGGCCAGCGTGCTGGTCTACGAGCCCGAAAGCGCCGATCCCGCCGCCCCCGCCGACGCCCCCGCCGTGGACGCGCTGCTCGCCCCGGTCTGGGACGACGACGCCCCTCCGGCCGAAGGCCCCCGCGCCCCCGCCGTGGTCACCGGCGCCGACGACGATGCCACCACCGCCGAAGGCCGCGACCTCCCTTTCGAGGAGCTGGTCATCGACGGCCTGCGCTGCTACGTGCGCCGCGACCCGGCCCTGCCCGCCTTCTCCCTGGGCCTCTACGCCACCGGCGGCGTGGCCCTGGAGCCCCGGGACCGGCCCGGGCTCGCCGCCCTCTGCCAGCAGGTCCAGGCCAAGGGCGCCCGCGGCCGCAGCGCCGCCGGTCTCTTCGGGTTCGTGGAGGAGCGCGGCGCGTCCCTGTCGCCCTTCGCCAACCGCGACCAGACCGGCCTCCACCTGACCGGCCTGACCCGCCACATGGACGAACTGCTGGACCTGCTGGGCGACCTGGCCGCCGCCCCCGACTTTCCCGACGACGAGCTGGCCCGCGAGCGCCGCCTGGCCCTGGACGACCTCCAGGCCCTGCGCGACGACCCCTTCCAGCACGCGGCCATGGAGCTGCGCACCGACGTCTACGGCGACCACCCCCACGCCCTGCCCCTGGCCGGTACTCCGGAGAGCCTGGAGGCCATGACCCGCGAGGATCTGGCGGACCATCACCGCCGCACCTGGGTGGGCCGCAACCTCCACCTCGTCGTCTCCGGCGACGTGGACCGCGACCACCTCGCCGAGCGTCTGACCCACGCCCTCGCCGACATCCCCCGCGAGCGCGCCCCCAAGCTGCCCGACCTGGGCGACGTGCCCTCCCCCGACGGCGTGATGGCGCGCCGCATCGAGCGCGACGTCCGTCAGAGCGTGGTCCTGACGGCCTGGCGCGGCCCCGTCGGCCCCGACGAGGACCGCGCCGCCCTGGCCATGCTCCAGGCCCTGCTCAACGGCCAGAGCGGCCGCCTCTTCGACGAGCTCCGCAACAAGCGGTCCCTGTGCTACGCCAGCGGCGTGCAGGCCGCCCGCGGGTTCGCCCCGGGCATGATCGTGGGCTACGTGCTCACCGACCCCGCCCACGAGTGCGACGCCGCCGACGCCCTGGCCGCCGAGATGGCCGGCACCGCCCTCCACGACGCCGGCGCCGAGGAGTTCGAACGCGCCCGCGCCCGCCTGCTGGGCAACCTGCTCATCTCCCTGCAGTCCAACAACGCCCGTGTCGGCCGCTGCGGCGCCGACATCCTCTACGGGCGCGCCCCCAACAACCTGCGCTACTACCTGAAGGAGATCCGTGAGCTCACGCCGGCCGCGGTGCGCGAGGCCGCGCACCGGTACCTGGGCCGGGACGATCGGTTCGAGGTGGTGGTGGGGCCCGCCCTCTGAGCGGGCCCCGGAAGGTGGGTCAGGACCCGTAGCGGTCCAGCTCGTCCGCCATGTCGATGACGAACGACTCCTTGCTGAACACGGTGCGATGCGGCGTCTCTGCGGGGATGTAGTACACGTCCCCGGCCTGGTAGAGCTCGGTGCGGCCGTCGATCTCCAGGGTCATCTCGCCGGAGACCAGGTAGCCCCACTGGGCGCCGTGGGAGTGGTCCGGTACGTTCGTCCCTTCCTCGAAGTGGAAGAAGAAGACCTGTTTCTCGTGGTTCTTGATGGTGTGGCCGGAGACTCCGGCGATGGGAACGGGGACCTGGGGAAGGTCGGTGATTTCGGAAGGCCAGATCGTCTGCAGGGTTTGGAGCTTCTCCATGGACACCTCCGGGTTGGACCAGGGTGGCGTGCTCATGGACAGCTTACCCGATCCCCCGGGGATTGCAACACGGACTGCTAGGGAATCCAGTCCCGCCCGCGCATGGGAAGCGCCGGCCCTCCCGCAACGACTTCCGACGCCACCACTTCCCCCACGAAGATCTCGTGATCGCCGGCCTCGAGCCGCCCCGTCGTCCGGCACAGCAGGCGGGCGGCGCAGCGCGCCAGGGCGGGGGCCGGGCCCGCGCCGTCGGCGACCATCTCCACGGAATCCGTCTCAGCCCACTTGTCCACGTCGCGCCGCGAATTCAGGCCGAACAGCCGGCCCACCTCCACCTGGTCCTCCCCCAGCACCGACAGCGTGAACGACCCGGCGGCGTCCAGCAGGCCGTGGGTGAACCGCTCCGGCGCCACCGCCACCGCCACCATGGGCGGCTGGGTGGACACGCGGGTGACCCAGGCCGCCGTCAGTCCGCCGGACGTGCCGTCGGCGGCGACGCCCACCACGACCACGGGAGCGGGGATCAGGTGCAGGGCGGGGTCGTGGTTCGCGGACATGGGAGACCTCCGGTCGGGAACGGACGGGTGCGATCGGGCGAATGTATCGCCCGGAGCGTTCGGCGTCGAGGTCGGGATCAGGAACCGTCGTGGCCGAGTCGGCGCGGCAGGTGGCAGGTGAAGGTGGAGCCCAGGTCGGGCTCGCTTTCCACCGAGAGGGCACCGCCCATCTCCTGCACGATGCGGTACGAGATGGCCAGGCCGAGGCCCGTGCCGCCGTACTGACGGGTGGTCTCGCTGTCCGCCTGGCGGAAGGCGTCGAAGATGGTGGGCAGGCGGTGTTCGGGGATGCCCATGCCCGTGTCGGTCACCGTGAGGGTCAGGAAGCCCGGGGCCTCGCGGCTGCGACGGCAGGCCACCACCACCGAGCCATCCTGGGTGAACTTGATGGCGTTGCCCACCAGGTTCATCACGACCTGGCGGACGCGGGTCGGGTCGCCCACCTGGTCCGAGGGCAGCTCGGGGTCGATGTCCAGGATCAGCTCGATGCCCTTGTCGCGGGCGGCCGAGGTGAAGAGGGTGCCGATCTCCTCGAGCAGGCGCGGCATGTCGAAGGGGATGTGCTCCAGCTCCAGGCGCCCGGCTTCGATCTTGGAGAGGTCCAGCACGTTGTTGATGAGGGACATGAGCACCTGCCCGCTCTCCTTGATGGAGGTGGCGAACTGGCGGATCTCCTCTTCCTTCAGCGTCGGCATGGTCAACAGGTCGGCGAACCCGATGACGCAGGTCAGCGGCGTGCGGATCTCGTGGGACATGGCCGCCAGGAAGAGGCTCTTCACGCGATTGGCCCGCTCGGCCTCGCGGCGCGCTTCGCCGGCCTGCATCAGGGCCCGCTCCAGATCCTCGCGGGTGCGGGCCAGATCCTGGCTCGTGCGTTCCTTCTCCAGCATCACGATGCGGGCGTCGCGGGCGACGCGCGTCTGATCCTCGGTGTAACGGTGCACCAGCGAGGTGACCTTCATCTGGACCAGGGCGTCCACCTGGTGGGCGTAGGTCTCGCTGGCCCGCTGGCCCGCCAGGTTGGCCACCAGGGACACCATGCGGCGCCCGGCTTCCGCCGGTTCCTCCAGGGCGTGCCCCACCAGGAAGCCCAGCACCGTCTCGGTGCCGGCATGGCGCAGGCACATGGGCGCCAACCACACCTCGCCGCCGCACGAGGGGCAGGCCATGCGGTGGGCGTGGCCGTCGGCGGCGCGGTCGCGGACGACGTCTTCCAGGGAGCGTCGGCACGACGGCAGGCAGGCGTTCAGGACCGGGAGCTGGGAGGCGCTGTTGGCGGCCGGGACCATGTGGTCGTCGTCGCGCAGGAAGAGCAGGGTCTGCAGCCCCGCGCCCTCGGCCAGGGCGTGGCGCCAGTAGACGGTCTCGGCGATGTCCAGGACGGCCTCGGGCGGCACCTCGGTCGGCGGCACGATGGTGCCGTCGCGCAGGGCCTCGGGCAGGGGATGGCGGGACCGGAGGCGGTCCTCCAGGGCGATGCGCACGTCCTGCTCGAGCTCGCCCACGAGCCGCCGGCCCATGAGCTCGTACTCCAGGCGCTCGCGCTCGAGGCGGGCCACCTCGTGCTCCAGGTGGTGCACGCGCAGACGCAGCTCGCGCTCGAGGGTCTCGTCGAGGCGGTGTTCCACCGTCCCGGACGTCGCCTCCTGTTCGAGCTTGTCCAGCAGATCCGTGTGTCCGAAGCCGTCGATGGCCATGCCCCGATCCTGGTGAACGGATGCCCGCGCCTGGAACCCGACGGTTCCGGCGGACGCAGCTTTCCCTCCCGGCAGGTATCGGCGCCTCGGCGGTTTTCTTGAGGGGTGATCAGAAGGAAAAGGGGAAAAAATCAGGGGGTTCCGGCGTCGCGGGACAGGCCGTTGAACAGGTCGAGCTGAGGACTGGCCGTAGGCAGCTCCAGGGCCGCCAGGACCCGTCGGATCCACTGGTCGCGCTCCCCCGGATCCAGGGCCAGATGCGGAATGGAGAACTCGCCCAGGAGCTCGGCGATGAGCCGGTCCACCCCCATCTGGAAGTTCACCGACGTGTCCCGCGTCCCGTCGAAGCTCGGCGCATCCACCACCGGCACCCTCACCAGCAGATCATACGTCGCGATCCACGACTGCAGGAACGGCTCCAACTCCGGCCGCCGCCCCACCGCAAACACCATGTAGGCATAATTATCCAGCACCGACCGATCGCACACGATGGCCTCGTACGCCTGCGTCAGCTCCAGCTCCCGCGCCACCTGGGTATGGAGAATCCACGCCTGCGCCGAATCGGTGGTCTCGCGGTTGATGGGCAGAGGGCAGCCCCGCGCCACCTCCTTGACGACATCCACACCGATATCCAGCCTTTTCAAACAGGCTGCCAGCTCAAAGCAGAGCGTCGTCTTGCCCACACCGTGGGTGCCGATAAAAGCAATCTTCATGAGCGGCACATTATCCCCCCCCCGAACAGCTGTCCAGAAGGGATCTCGGCAGTGAGCCGAGGGGGAGAAACAGAGGGCCCCAGGAAACGATGTGGAGAAGTTTCGTTTCCTGGGGCCCTCTGTTTCTCCCCCTCGGCATCCTCGGCGACGATTCCATCTGGAGACCTGTCCGGGCGGGAGATCATAGGCCGCAAATGAAGGAGGGGCGCCTCGCGGCACCCCTCCTCCGTGTCAAGCTAAGTCGAGTCAGCGGAAGGCTACTTGGAAAGGGTCATCTTGTGTGAAAGTTCGCCGTCGGCATGCCGCAGGCGCGCGAAGTACACGCCCGAGGCGGCCGCACGGCCGCGATCATCCAGTCCGTTCCAGGTCAACCGGTGCTCCCCGGCGGCCAGGGGGCCGTCGTGGAGCGTCCGCACCACGTGACCGCGCACGTCGATGACCTCGAGGGTCGCGACACCGGCGGTCGGCAGGGCGAACAGCACCCTGGTGGACGGGTTGAACGGGTTCGGGTAGTTGCCCGCGAGGGTGACGACGCGAGGTGCGTCGCCCACGCCCGTGGACGTCTGCACGGTCATGGTCACGGTCACCACTTCGGGGTCGGCCCCGGCGTTGTGGTGGACCATCACGTAGGCCGTGTAGGTGCCGTCGGCCATCCCGGCGCTGTCGCAGGTCAGGGTCACGTCGGCGGACGCGCCCTGGCCCAGGGTCCCGGACAGGACGTCCGCGGACAGCCAGGTGACCGGCTCGAAGAGGGTGAAGTCGGCGTCGCTCATGTCCGTCACGGCGTCGTCCAGGCTGGAGACGCGGATCCGGGCGGCGGTGGTGCTCGGGCCGTCGAGGGTCGCGGTGAGCTCGCCGTCGTTGGGCGTGGTGGCGGCCAAGGTCGACCAGGTGGCTCCGCCGTCGCGGCTGAACTCCACCTTCACGTCGGTCAGGTCGCCGGCGTGGTCCCAGGTCAGGCTGTGGGCCTCGCCCCAGGGCAGGGTCTCGCCGCCGTTGGGGAAGGTCACGTTGACCGAGGGACCCATGGCCGTCATGGAGAAGGTGCCGGACAGATCGTGGGGCGTGGAGCCGTAGATGTCGCCCTGGATGAACCAGCCGAAGACCTGCTCGCCGGACAGGGAGCCGTCGAAGGTCACGTTGACGGTGGCGTTGGCGGTCTCGCCGCCGTGGAGGGCGCCCCAGCTGCCGTCGTTGCCGTGCCAGTTCACGGTCACGCCGTCGCCGGTGGTCGAGTCCCAGACCAGGTCCGCGGATCCGCCGGTGAAGGCGGTGGCGGAGTTCACGGTCACGCCGGCCGGGAAGGTCACCTCGATGTCGGTGAGCCATTCGGCGTCGGTGCTCGCGTTATAGCAGGAGATGTGCAGGTCCATGGTCTCGCCGGCCAGGAAGCCGGTCTCGGTGCAGGTCACCGTGGAGCCGGCCACGCTCTTCTCGCCGCGGGCGGGAGGCGTCTCGGCCTGGATCCCGATGCTGAACGAGAGCTGGGAGTCGGGCTCGCCGGTGTTGGAGATGGTCAGCACGTCGGTGGTGATCACATCGGTCGCCTGGGTGGCCGCGTAGTTGGTGCCGCTCAGGGCGATCATCGGCGAGGCCAGGGCGATGTCCTCGATGTGGGGCTCGCGGTTCTGGGCGGTGACCACCAGATGCAGGGGCAGGCCGCCGTCGGGGTTCGTGATGAAGTCGACGACCACGGTGCCGGTGGCGCCCACGGTGCCGCCGCCGATCAGGGTCGTGCCCTGGCTCAGGCCCACGTAGCTGCCGGGCACCGCCGAGATCGTCACCGAGGTGCCGCCCACGGCGTCCACGCTCACGGTGTTGGCGGCGGGCACGCCCATGTAGGTGGACAGCGAGGGGTCGCCCAGCAGGTTGTAGATGTTCCAGTAGTAGCTGGTGCTGCCGGAACCGGCCTCCTGCACGGCCAGGTTGCCCGCGAAGACCAGGGCGTCGTTGGTCACGTAGTAGAGGTCCTCGGACTCGCCGTGGTCGTGGAAGACGCCGTCGTAGGCGCCGGTGCCGGTGCCCTCGTAGGTCGGATTGGCGCCGATGGAGCCGGAGGCGCAGGAGCCCACGCCCCACCAGAAGTCCTCGTCCCAGAGCGTGTTGTTGGACGCACCGATGTAGCCGATGGCGCCCTTGTCCGGAGCCCGCAGCCACGTCTCGCCGAAGCACTCGGCATAGTCGAAGGTGCCGGTCAGGCAGCAGTTGCCCACGGCCATGGTGTACTTGCCGCTGTTGCCCAGGGCGTTGATGTTCGACTGGGTGAACGACGGGTCGGCCCAGCTGGTCTGGCTGCCGTGGGCGGTGTAGTTGATGTAGGCCACGCCGTCGCTCACGGTCTGGACGATGGCCGCGTCCACCGAGCCGCTCGAGGCCGGGTAGAGCCAGGTGTTGCTGGTGATGCCGTGGGCCGCATTGAAGTAGTAGTTGGTGCCGTAGTTGATCTGGCCGTTGCCGTGGGTCGCGGCGTAGCCGGCGTCCACGCCGGCCACCATGGTCACCTCGCCCAGGTAGCTGGGATCGGGCATGGTGAACTGGTCGTACATCAGCGACTTGTCGATCATGGCCTGGAGCTGGCTCACGTTGGTGCAGCTGAAGCGTCCGTAGTAGATGTCGGGCACGTAGTCGCCGTCCACCGCGCAGTAGGGGCGATCGGTGGCGTCGCCGCTCACGCTGAACGTGGGCATCTGGCCGGTGTCGCCCACGAAGAGCACGAAGCTCGGGGCAGGCAGCGAGGGCGTGGCGTTGTTGTACAGGTCGTGGATGTACGTCTGGATCGACGTGGTGGTCGACCCCACCTCGGGCGTGCCGGTCACCGCGGTGATCACGTGGAAGCCGCGCTGGGTCTTCCAGTTCACGAAGTCGGTGAGGGTGTACTGGAACTCGGGGGGCGTGACGATGACCATGGTCACCACGTCCTGCACGTGGTCGGGATGGCTGTCGTGAAGGCCCCGCGTGCCGGTCAGCTGGTCGTAGAGGTGCGTGTAGAAGGGGCTCCAGGTGCGGGCGTAGAGGTCGTCGCCGGCGGCGTGGTCGGCGCCGTCGAAGACCACGCGGATGTCCGCGCTCTCGACGATCTCCAGCTCGCCGCTGGCGGGCAGGTAGCGCACGGGCGCGTACTCGAGGCGGGCGAAATCCACGGCTCGCATGCGGCCCTGGGGCACGATCGTCGCCACGGGCTTCTCCACCTTGTTCACCGCATAGGCCTCGGCGTGGTGCACGAAGGGCCAGTCCTCGGGGGTGGCGTTCTTGGGCATGGACGGCTGGGCCGGCATGACCATGGCGTCCACGCCGTAGTCGGACAGCTTCACCGTGCGGGTGCGCACGTTCTCCACCTCGACCCGCGGCGTCGCTCCGTAGGGCACCGCGATCAGGTCGTTCATCATGGGCAGCTCGGGAGCACCGGGCTCCTTGCTGGCATGGAAGCCGGGCAGGAAGAGGCGGGCGAAGTCGCCGCCTTTGGTGGCCACGTCCAGCACGCGCAGTTCGCCGACGGTGGCATGGAAGCGCAGCTCGTCGCGGTCGGCGCGTACGAGGGACAGGGCGTTGTCCGCATCGCCCAGGTCGATGGACCTGGCCTCGGCGGCGATCAGGGGACTCGCGATGCTCAGAACGAGCAGCAACGACACGACGATACGGCGAACCATGGCACCTCTCCCGGTGGGGGAAACACGCTCCTCAGGATTGACCTATGAATGATAGGATAATTGTATCACAAAAGTGTTACGATGCGGCATTTTGATGTATAAAATCATTATTTGATCATGGACAGCCACGATCAGGAGCGGCACGATCGAATCCGGCGGGAATCGGCGACCCCGCCCTCATGTCCGCCCCTTCACGGCCGATCCTGAACCGGAGTCGGGAGGGACCACGGGGGTCCGCGCCCGACGGGAGGTCCCATGGAAGGCATCAAGGTCGGCATCCTGGCCGGCGGCAAGGGCACGCGCCTGGCCGAAGAGACGGAAGTACGCCCCAAACCCATGGTGGAAGTGGGCGGACGCCCCCTGCTGTGGCACATCATGAAGATCTACGCGGCCCACGGGCTACGCGACTTCGCCGTGGCCCTGGGCCACAAGGGCGAGGTCATCAAGCGCTGGTTCCGTGACTACCACGCCCTGGAGGGCCACCTCACGGTGCACACCGCCACAGGCGAGGTCGCCGGCCACGACGCCGAGCATCCCGACTGGACCGTCGACCTGGTCGACACCGGCCAGGAGACCATGACCGCCGGGCGCATCCTGCGACTCGAACCCTGGCTGGGCGACGCCACGTTCATGCTCACCTGGGGCGACGGCGTGGCCGACGTGGACATCCGCGCCCTGCTGGACTTCCACCGCTCCCACGGCAAGCTCGCCACTCTGACCGCCGTGCGCCCCCCGGCCCGCTACGGCCACCTGGAGTTCGACGGCGATCGCGTGAGCAGCTTCGAGGAGAAGCCCCAGGCCGCCGAGGGCTGGATCAACGGCGCCTTCTTCGTGCTCGAGCCCGGCGTGTTCGACTACATCGAAGGCGACCACCAGATGTTCGAGCACGCCCCCCTGGCGAACCTCGCGGCCGACGGCCAGCTCATGGCCTACCGCCACACCTCGTTCTGGCAGTGCATGGACACGCTGCGCGAGAAGCACATCCTGGAATCCCTCTGGAACTCGGGCGACGCGCCCTGGAAGGTTTGGGACTGATGAAGGTTCTGGTCACCGGCAGCCGCGGCTACATCGGCTCGGTCCTCGTCCCCATGCTCCTGGAGAGGGGCCACGACGTCCGCGGCCTCGATTCCGATCTCTTCGCCGCCTGCTCCTTCGGCGGCGCCCCGGCCGACGTGCCGACCCTGCTGAAGGACGTGCGCGACGCCGCCCCAGCCGACCTGGCGGACCTGGACGCCGTGATCCACCTCGCCGGCCTGTCCAACGACCCCCTCGGCGACTACGACCCGTCCCTGACCGACGCCATCAACCACCGCGCCTCGGTCCACCTTGCGGGCCTGGCCCGCAACGCCGGCGTGGAGCGGTTCCTGTTCGCGTCGTCGTGCAGCAACTACGGCGCCGGCGGCAACGACTTCCTCGACGAGACGTCCGACTTCAACCCCGTCACCCCCTACGGCGAATCCAAGGTGGCGGTGGAGAAGGCCCTCACCGGGCTCGCCACCGACGGCTTCTCCCCCGTCTTCCTGCGCGCCAGCACCGCCTACGGCCTGTCGCCGCGCATCCGCTTCGACCTGGTGCTGAACAACCTCACGGCCTGGGCCGTGACCACCGGTCAGGTCTATCTCAAGAGCGACGGCTCGCCGTGGCGCCCGGTGGTCCACGTGTCGGACATCGCCCGGGCCTACGTCGCGGCCCTGGAGGCCCCCCGCGAGGACGTGCACCTGAGGGCCTGGAACGTGGGCACCACCACCGAGAACTACCGCATCCGCGACCTGGCGGAGATCGTGGCCGACGTGGTGCCGGGCTGCGAGGTGGCCTTCGCCCCCGACGCCGGCCCCGACAAGCGCAACTACCGCGTGGACTGCGGCCTGATCGCCCGCGACCTCCACGGCTTCAAGCCCCAGTGGACGGTGCGCCGCGGCGTGGAGGAGCTCTACGGGGCCTACCTGGACGCCGACCTCTCGCTGCAGGACTTCGAGGGGCCGCGCTACAAGCGCATCGACCACGTGAAGGGCCTGATCGCCGACGGCACCCTGCTGCCCGACCTGCGCCGCCCTGCCGGCGTGGAGGCGCCATGAGCGGCGCCGTCTGCCGCAGCTGCGGGTCGGAGAACCTGAAGGTCTTCCTGGACCTCGGTTCCACCGCCCTCGCGGATCGCCTGATCCACCCCGACCGCGCCGGCGAGCCCGAGCCGCGCCACCCCCTGCAGGCCGCCTTCTGTTGCAGCTGCGCCATGGTCCAGATCCTCGAGACGGTACCCCCGGAGGTGCTGTTCCAGGAGGACTACCCCTACTACTCATCGTTCTCCGACGCGCTACTGGAGCACTCCCGCGACAACGTGATGGAGCTCATCGAGCGCCGGAAGCTCTGCCCCAACTCCATGGTCGTGGAGCTCGCGAGCAACGACGGGTACCTCCTGCGCAACTACGTGGAGGAGAAGATCGGCGTGCTGGGCATCGACCCGGCCGAGGGCCCGGCCCGCGAGGCGGAGAAGCTGGGCGTGGAGACGGTCGTGGACTTCTTCGGGCCCGAACTGGCCCGCCGGCTGCGCCGCGAGCGCGGCATCGAGGCCGACGTGATCCACGCCAACAACGTGCTCGCGCACGTGGCCGACACCAACGGTTTCGTGGCGGGCATCGCCGAGCTGCTCCACGACCGCGGCGTGGCGGTGATCGAGGCGCCCTACGTGAAGGAGCTCATCGAGCGCCGCGCTTTCGACACCATCTACCACGAGCACCTGCTGTACCTGGGCGTGACCTCCGCCGACGCCCTGTTCCGCCGCCACGGCCTGTATCTGAACGAGGTGCGCCCCCTGGACATCCACGGCGGCAGCCTGCGCTACTACGTGGAGAAGATTGAGAACGTGGACGAGTCGGTCACCGTGATGCTGCAACGCGAACGGGCCATGGGCGTGGACTCGCTGGCCTACTACGTGGACTTCTCGCGCCGCGTGCACGAGCTGCGCGAGGACCTCACCTCCCAGCTCCGTCGCCTGCACGCCGAGGGCCGCCGCGTGGCCGCCTACGGTGCCGCCGCCAAGGGCGCCACCCTCATGGACTTCATGGGCATCGGACCTGACCTGGTGGCGTTCGTGGTGGACCGCAACGTGCACAAGCAGGGCCTGCTGATGCCCGGCACGCGGCAGCCCATCCGCGCTCCCGAGGCACTGCTCGACGAGATGCCCGACGACGTGCTGCTGCTCACCTGGAACTTCGCCGACGAGATCGTGGCCCAGCAGCGGGAGTACCTGGAGCGGGGCGGCCGCTTCCTGGTGCCGGTGCCGTCGCCACGCTTCGTGACCGCCGACGACCTGGAGGCCGTCCGTGGCTGATCGTTCGACCTGCCCGGCCTGCGGATCCGCGGGGATGACGACCATCCTCCACTTCGCCGACGTGCCCACCAACTCCTGCATCCTGCTGCCCACCGCCGACGCGGCCCGGGCCTGGCCCCGCGGCGAGATCGACCTGCGCTTCTGCGACGCCTGCGGCTTCATCGCCAACCGCGCCTTCGACCCCGCCCACACCGAGTACTCGGAGCGCTACGAGGAGACCCAGGGCTACTCCCCCACCTTCTCGCGCTTCCACCGCGAACTGGCCCGCGGTCTGGTGGAGAAGCACGGCCTCGAGGGCAAGCGCGTGCTGGAGATCGGCTGCGGCAAGGGCGAGTTCCTGATGCTGCTGTGCGAGATGGGCGCCGCCTCGGGCGTGGGCTTCGACCCCGCCTACGTCCCCTCGCGCAACACGAGCCCCGCCGCCGATCGCGCCCGCTTCGTGCGCGACTTCTACGGCGAAGCCTACGCCCACGAGCAGGCCGACTTCTACGGCTGCAAGATGACCCTGGAACACATCGGCCCCGTGGCCGAGTTCACGGGCACCGTGCGCCGCGCCGTGGGCGACGCCCCCGACGCCGTGATCTTCTTCCAGGTGCCCGACGTGACCCGCATCCTCACCGACTGCGCCTTCGAGGACGTCTACTACGAGCACTGCTCCTACTTCTCCCCCGGCTCCCTGGCACGCCTGTTCCGCGCCTCGGGCTTCCGCGTGGACGAGGTGGCCACCGAGTACGACGCCCAGTACCTGACCCTGGAGGCCGGCGCCACCAACGCCGACGCCCCCGCCCACGCGGCTGAGGCCGACCTGCCGGACCTGCGCGCCGCCGCCGCAGACTTCCGCGAGCGCTGCGACCGCCGCGTGGCCGCCTGGCGCGCCCGCCTGAACGACCTGGCCGGCCGCGGCGCCCCCGTGGTGATCTGGGGCAGCGGGTCCAAGGGCGTGTCGTTCCTGTCGACCCTCGGCGTGGTCGACGAGGTGGCCGGCGCCGTGGACATCAACCCCCACCGCCAGGGCTGCTTCATGGCCGGCAGCGGGCACCCCATCCTGGCCCCCGCCGATCTACGCGAGCTGCAGCCCGGCGCCGTGATCGTGATGAACTCCGTGTACCGAGACGAAATCGCCGCCGACCTCCGCGAGCTGGGCCTGTCGCCCGAGATCCTGGTACTGGAGGACGTGTCGTGACGGCGTGTCCGCTCTGCGGCGCGGCGTCGCGGCCGGTCCTGCGGATCGAGGGTTTGCCGGTGCTGTGCAACGTTCTTCACGACGATGCCGACGCCGCACGTTCCGCCGCCACCGGCGACATGGACCTCCACGGCTGCCCCGCGTGCACCCACCTGTTCAACGCGGCCTTCGATGACGACCGGATCGTCTACGGCCCCGACTACGAGAACTCGCTGCACGCCTCGCCCACGTTCGTCGAGTGGGCGACCGGCCTCGCGACCGACCTCGTCTCCCGCCACAATCTGACCGGAAAACCAGTAGCCGAGATCGCCTGCGGCAAGGGCGAGTTCCTGGCCCTGCTCCGCGACGCGGGCGCCGGGCCGTGTGTGGGGTTCGACCCGAGCTGGGATCCGGACCGCGCCGGCGCCCCCACGGGCCTGGAGATCCGTGCCGAGCTCTTCGATGCCGCTGCGGCCGCCGCCGTCGTTCCCGCGCTGGTGGTGTGCCGCCACGCCCTGGAGCACGTGGCCGATCCCGTGGGCATGCTCGCCGGGCTGCGCGCCGCCGCCGGCTCGAGCCCGCTGTACCTGGAGGTCCCCAACGGCCTCTGGACGCTGCGGGATCTGGGCGTGTGGGACCTGATCTACGAACACCCCCACGTGTTCACGCCGCGATCCCTCGCTGAAGCAGTGTCGAGAGCGGGGTTCATGGACAAGTCCATCATCGAGGATTACGGAGGTCAGTTCTTGGGGTGTACGGCGGGAGCGCCTGTTGCCGGCCCGTCGTGCTGCGACGAACCGGACGCCGCCACGTTCGCGACGATGGCCGACGGCCTGGGCGATACCTGGCGCCGCCTCGTCTCGGAGTGGGACGAACGCCTGTCCGTCTGCGACGGTCGGGCCGTCGTCTGGGGCGCCGGCTCCAAGGGCGTGACCTTCGTCAACGCCGTGGACACGGACGGCGCGGTGACGGCCCTGGTGGACCGCAGTCCCGTGAAGCGCGGCCGGTTCGTGCCGGGCGCGGCACGGCCCGTGATCGCACCGGCGGACCTGTGCGCCGAGGAATGGCGCGACGTCTCCCTGGTGCTGGTGATGAATCCCCGCTACGAGGCCGAGATCCGCGCCGAGCTGGCGTCCCTCGGCCTCTCCCCCGACGTGGCGACGGTCTGACCGCTCCTTGCCCCGCATCCAACCGTTCCGTATGCTCCGGATCCACCCCATCCGGAGGTCCCGTGATGTCCCGACGCCTGCTCGCCGCCGCCCTGCCGCTGCTGCTTCCGATGCTTCTGATCGCCTGCGCCTCCGACGGCCCCGTCACGGGCTCCGTGGAGAGCTTCGACGGCGCCGCCATCGCCTACGACGTGCGGGGAGCCGGATCCCCCACCCTGGTCTTCGTCCACGGCTGGAGCTGCGACCGGACCTACTGGCGGGAGCAGGCGGACGTGTTCGCCGCCGACCACCGCGTGGTGACGATCGACCTGGCCGGCCACGGCGAGTCGTCCGCCGACCGCGAGCGCTGGCACCCCGAGTCGTTCGCCGAGGACGTGAAGGCCGTGGTGGAGGCCCTGGACATCGACGATGCGGTCCTGATCGGCCACAGCATGTCCGGCTCCATCGTGGCGGTGACGGGAGCGGCGATCCCTGAACGCGTGGTCGGGCTGATCGGCATCGACACCCTCCAGGAAATCGACGAGCACTACACCGACGAGCAGATCGACGGCTTCATGGCCCCCATAATCGCCGACTTCCCCACCGTCTGCGACGGCTGGGTGCGCGGCATGTTCGCCGCCGACGCCGACAGCGCCCTGGTCGCCGAGGTGGCGTCGGACATGGCGAGCGCCCCGCAGGACGTGGCCATCCCCACCATCCGCGGACACCTCTCCTTCTCGCCCAAGGCGGCGCTGGCCGCGTCGGGCCTGAAGCTGGCGTGCATCAATTCGGACAAGTGGCCCACGAACGTGGACGGCATCCGCGAGACGGTGCCGGGGTTCGAGGTGCGGGTGATGGAGGGGGTCGGGCACTTTCCGATGGTGGAGAGGGTGGAGGAGTTCAATACGTTCCTGGCGGAGTTGATCCGCTCGATGACTTCAAGCTAGGGTATCGCTCGATTGACCAAGACGGCCATGCAGGCTAAGCGCAATGCCATGTGTCTTTCCCGTGTCATTGATGCTCCTGATGGGTTCGGTATCAGCATCACGCGCTCACGATCGATACCGTCCAGACAGGATGGATACGGAAAAGGGGCATCACTATCGGAACCTGCTCTTCAGGCCACCTGTCGATATCGTTTCACTGCCAACCGAGTGATCCAAGTATGGTTGATACAGCACCTCGACGTGCTCTGAGGCATCATCGTTCTGATCATGAATTCCGTCAGCAATCACGTCCGCGTCCGTAGTCCCCCACCAATTGTAGCGCATGTCTATGTAGTGGCCATTGCCAATGTCGTAGGATGCGCATTGTACATAGCCTTGCTCACTTGAATAAATATCTGACCCATTCACATCTGAGGTTGAGTCCACTAGCCAGAAAGCCGGGCCCTCCTGGGCCTTAAAACTGCTTGCAGTCGCACGAAGCACACCACTCGACAGCGTTACGGCCTTACCGGCAGCTTCCACCGATACTCTGTCGATCACCGCTTCTGACTGCAGAACCACATACAGCCCTACGCCATCAGTTTCCACACTTACGCTCTCCATGGACATGCTAGCCTGCCCTAATGACACCCCTCCACTCGCGCCGCTTATACTCGAGTTACTAATATGCAACGTATCGACCGACGTACAGTTGACACCAACCAGTACATTTGGGCCAATCTGAACATTGTCTAGCACATACACACCCGAACTGTATGACAGCACGACTCCCGTTGTCGCGCTGTCTACCACCGCGTTACTCAATTCGACCCTACCGTCTGTTATTGAAGAGACAGCCCTCCCAGATGGGACAGCGTACAACTCCACCATATCGACAGAGGCGCTGCCATCCCTGATATACAATGCACGGTCCACACCTCGCACAGTACCACCAACAACATTTACGATAGCACCTGTGCCAACCACTGCGATGCCTAATGTCGCTGTATCCCCATAAGCACCAGCACACCCGCCTATCACCACACCATCGCCAGCATTGCACAAGAGTGTGAGCTCCTTGTCGTAGATATAGGCACAGCTGTATGCGCCCACACCGTGAGGGAGGATGTGATGCCTGGCATCAGCGTATGTCCCCGGTTCGACTACGATCGTATCGCCGGTAACAGCCGCATCGATTGCGTCCTGGATCACGGCATACGGAGCCGGATCGGTCGCCGACACCCTGAGGGTTGCGGCGTGAACGACGGTCGACAGGGCGAGAACGATGATGACTGATATCTTTCGCATGGCATTCAGTCTACAGCAGATCAGGTCATGCCCCATAGCCAGAAACAGAAAAAGGGGGCCGTCCCGGTCGGAACGGCCCCCCATCATCGCCAGGCGTCGGGCGCGCGCCCAGCGGACCTGCCAACCCGTCGGTTAGCGGTAGAGCGCCTTCAGCTCGCCCACGCCCAGGGTGTCGTTCCCCACGGCGCAGTCGGTGAAGTCGAGCTCCAGGGCCTTCAGCACGTGCTGGCCCTCGTAGCGGAAGAACACCCCGAACCCGTTGTTGTAGCACTCGCCGATGGCGACGCTCGGGAACAGGCCGAAGTAGTCGTTGAGCACCAGCGGCGAGCCGGTCTCGTAGCTGTGCACCAGCCAGTTGCCGTCCTGGAGGATCTCCTGGACGATCAGGCCGTCGGTCACCATGACCACGACGCTCTCCCAGGCCTCGGGATCGGCCAGGATCTCGTCCACGGTGGCGTACACGGGAACGGGGGGCACGGCGCCGGTCACGGTGACGTGGGCGTCGGCCGGGTGGAGCAGGCTGAGGGTCGCCCGCTCGTGGTGTTCGAGGTAGGTGCCGCGCAGGTCCACCACGTCGCCCACGTTGATCGTCGGCGCCTCGCTGTCGATGACCCACAGGGCCAGTCCGGGCCCGCCGGGCATCTCGGCGATGGTGAAGCTGCTGTGCATCACCGAGGTCATGACGGCTCCCTCGATGTCCACGATGGTGCCCTCGGGCACCAGGCCGCTGCGGATGTCCTGGATGGTGCCGGCCGTGACGACCGAGGCCGCGAGCAGCACGACGAGGACGATCGGGATCATTCGGTTCATACTCTGGCTCCTTGGCTTCCCCTGTGAGAGGTCTCCTTGACCCGAAGAAGTATAGCACAACATCAAATATAATTCCAATATGCAATTTTATACAGGCTATTCGCATGATCTTTCATCATGCGCCCCATGTCTCATATGCAAGAAAAAGGCCTCCGATGCGGGCATCGGAGGCCTTTTTCATGATCTCCGGCCCAGCTAACTGCAGAGCTTCAGGAGCTTCTCGTGCTCCGAATCCACCTTGCGCTGGATCTCCTCGAGCATGCCCTCGTTGCCAGGCTTGAACAGGTGGCGGAAGCGCACCTGCTGCTTCATCCAGTCCACGATGGGCGGGCGGTCCTCCTTGGGCTTGTACGTCAGCTTGTACTCGCCGTCGACCACCTCGAACAGGGGCCAGAAGTTGGCCTCGGTGGCCTCCTTGCACAGCTCCATGCCCATGGCGGGATCGAAGCCCCAGCCCACGGTGCAGGGCATGAGGATGTTCAGGAACGCCGGTCCCGGGGTCTCCAGGGCCTTCTGGACCTTGGTCTGGAGGTCACGCCAGTGGTAGGGCGTGGTCTGGGCCACGTAGGGGATGTTGTGGGCGACCATGATCTTGGTCAGGTCCTTGCGGTGCTGCTCCTTGCCCTGCTTGACCGAGCCGGCCGGCGAGGTGCTGGTGTGCGCACCGAAGGGCGTGGCGCCCGAACGCTGGATCCCCGTGTTCATGTACGCCTCGTTGTCGTAGCAGACGTACAGCATGTCGTGACCGCGCTCCATGGCGCCCGACAGCGACTGGAGGCCGATGTCGTAGGTGCCGCCGTCGCCGCCGAAGGCGATGAAGTTCATCTTCTCGCGCGGGACGGGGAGCTCGCCGCTGGCCCGCAGGGCCTTGTAGGCGGTCTCCACGCCGCTGATGGTGGCGGCGCAGTTCTCGAAGGCGGTGTGGATGAACGGGGTCTTCCACGCCGTGTAGGGGAAGATCGTCGTGACGACCTCCATGCAGCCCGTGGCGCCGCCGACGACGGTGTCGGGGCCCGCGGTCAGCATGATCTGACGCAGGATGTTGGATCCCGTGCAGCCCGCGCAGGCGCGGTGTCCGCCGCTCAGGAGGTCCTCGTTCTTCGACAGTGTCTGCAGATTGACGGCCATGTCGATTTCCTCCCTAGAGCCGGACGCCCAGCAGGTTGACGGTGTCGGCGTCCTTGCCCTTGGCGATGTCGCCGAGCTGGCCGATGAGCGATTCGATCTGCGCCACGTCCGTGTCGCGGCCGCCGAGCCCGAAGATCCAGTTGTGGACCTTGGGAGCGTTCGGCACGCCGTACAGGGCGGAGCGGATCTCGGTGAACAGGGGGCCGCCGAAGCCGCCGAAGCTGGCGCACTTGTCCATGACGCCCACGACCTTGGCCTTGCCCAGCACGCGGGCGTAGTCGGTGGCGGGGAACGGACGGAACATGCGCGGCTTCACCAGGCCGATCTTCACGCCCTTCTCGCGCTGGGCGTCGATGACGTCCTTGGCGGTACCGGCGGTCGATCCGATCACCACGATGATGATCTCGGCGTCCTCGGTGCGGTACTCCTCGAAGATGTCGTACTCGCGGCCCGAGAGCTCCGAGTACTCCTTGAACACCTTCTTGATGACCGCGGGAGCCTTCTCGTGAGCCTCCATCTGGCTGACCTTGTGCTCGAAGTAGTAGTCGGTCAGGTCCAGGGGGCCGACGGTGATGGGGTTCTCCACGTCCAGCAGCGAGTAGCCCTTGGTCAGGTCCTTGGGACCGATGAACTTCCAGGCGTCCTCGTCCGGCAGGATGTGCAGCGACTCGGCGGTGTGGCTGATGATGAATCCGTCGTAGTTGACCATCACCGGCAGCCGCACGTCCTCGTGCTCGGCGATGCGCCAGCACATCAGGGCCGTGTCGTAGGCCTCCTGGGCGTTCTCGCAGTAGAGCTGGATCCAGCCCGCGTCGCGTCCGCCCATGGCGTCGGAGTGGTCGTTGTGGATGTTGATGTTGCCCGACAGCGCGCGGTTCACGACCGGCATGCAGATGGGCAGCCGCAACGAGGCGGCGATGTACAGGACTTCCCACATCAGGGCGAAGCCCGCCGAGCTGGTGGCCGTGAAGGTCCGCGCGCCCGTGGCGGCGGAGCCGACGGCGGCGCTCATGGCCGAGTGCTCGCTCTCGACCAGGATCATCTCCGTGTCGACCTCGCCGTTGGAGACGAAGTCAGCGTACTTGTGCATCATCTCGGTCTGCGGCGTGATGGGAAACGCCGGGGCCACGTGGGGCCGCGCCTGCCTGAAGGCGGTCGCCACGGCCTCGTTCCCCGTCAGCCCTACGTACAGCTGCTTCATGGGTCGCTCCTTTCCGTGGCTACTTCTCTTCGCGGACCATCACGATGGCCGCCTTGCCCTTGGCTGCGGGCGGGCAGTGCTGCGCACAGATCCCGCACCCCTTGCAGTGGTCGAAGATGAAGCCGGTCATCTTCGTCTTCTCGCCGCTGGTGTCGATGGCGATCGCCGTGTCCGGGCAGTAGATCCAGCAGAACATGCAGTGGATGCAGTTCTCCTCGACGAACTGCGGCACGTTGGAGCGCCAGTCGCCGGTCTTGAATTCCGCGGCGTTGCCCGCGTCCCGGATGATCCCGCCCTCGAGCAGGTCCTTGGTCTTGATGAGACTCATTCGGACACCAACTCCTCGTGCGCGCGCTCGACGGCGGCGACGTTTCCATCGACGACGGCCTGGCTGAACTTCTTCTTCAGCTGCTTCGCCATGGCGGAGGTCACGTCCTCCAGGGTGATCACGTCGGACACCTTGGTCAGGGCCCCGACCATGGGCATGTTCGGGATGGCCCGGCCGAAGCTCTCCTGGGCGATGAGCGAGGCGTCCACGGTGTGGATGGTGCCGCCCTTGATGCCCAGCTTCTTGCGGATGACCGCCGGGGCATCCATCGAGTTGATCAGGTAGACGGTCGAGCCGTCCGTGCCGTCGGTCACGCCGGCCGCGGCGGACTCGAGCAGGGTCGGGTCGAGCACGATCACGTACTGGGGCTTGGCGATGCTGCAGTGCAGCCGGATCGGCGTTTCCGAGATGCGGGTGTAGCCGCGCACGGGGGCGCCGCGGCGCTCCGGTCCGTACTCCGGGAAGCCCTGGCTGTGCATGCCCTGGTCGAGGACGGCCTCGGCCAGGAACGTGGCGGCGGTCTTGGCGCCCTGGCCGCCCCGGCCGTGCCAGCGGATTTCGGTCATCTTGGCCATGGTTCAACTCCTTGCGCCATGGGCGCGTGAAGGTGTCCGGCCCCGGTCCCGGGGCCCGCTCCAAAGGTAAGACCCGAGGGATGCTGGTCAATTGAAAAGCACTATCAACACTACGGTTATCCGGTTTTCCCTGTTCTTCGGAGGTGGCCACGGGTCACGGGTCTGCTACGATGGTCGAAGCGATCCCGTGAACACCCTCATGTCGAAGGAGATGGAGCGATGGCCAGCCGAGCCGGCGGACGCATCCGACGCACGCCCGGACGGGTGACGATCCCCGTCGACCATGGATTCTCGACGGTCCGCATCGGCGCCGGCGCGCTGGGAGGGCTCGCGGAGCTCGTCAGCGGCCGTCCCGCCGTGGCGGTGATCGACGCCGTCGTGGCCCGACGCCACGCCGCGGCCCTGGACACCGCCCTCGGCCCCGACGTCCCCCGCCTCCGCCTCAAGGGCGGCGAGCAGGTCAAGACCCCCGCCGACCTCGAACGCGTGTGGCGCTGGTTCGCCGCCCGTGGCCTCCCCCGCGACGGCCTGGTGGTGGGCATCGGTGGCGGCACGGTCCTGGACCTGGCCGGCTTCGCCGCCGCCACCTGGATGCGCGGCACCGAGTTCTCGAGCGTGCCGACCACCCTGCTGGCCGCCGCCGACGCCTCGGTGGGCGGCAAGACCGCCGTGGACCTGGACGGCCTCAAGAATCCCGTCGGCGCCTTCCACGCCGCCACCACCGTGCTGGTGGACCCGGACCTCCTGACCACCCTCCCCCGCCGCGAGTGGCGCTGCGGCCTGGCGGAGGTCGTCAAGATCGCCGTCATCGACGACGCCCCCCTCTTCCGCGCCCTCGAATCCCGCGCCGACGACCTGGCCGACCGCTTCGCCGCCGGCCGCGCCGACCGCCCCGTCCCCGACGCCGCCGACCTCCCCTGGGCCGACTGGCTCGATTCCGCCGTGGCCGCCAAGGCAAGAGTGGTGGCCCGCGACTACCGCGAAGGCGGCCACCGCCGCGTGCTCAACCTGGGCCACACCCTGGCCCACGCCCTCGAACCGCTGATGGAGATCCCTCATGGGGAAGCCGTGGCGCTGGGAATGGCGGCGGTGTGTCGGGTGGCGGCGGCGCAGGGACTCTGCACTCCGCAGACGCGCGACCGTGTGGTGGCGCTGCTGCAGTCCTGCGGCCTACCGGTGACGTGCCGGGCGCCGCGGTTGGCGGCGGTGCGGCGGTTTGTGGAGAGGGACAAGAAGAAGGCCGGCGGCAAGGTGGGTTGGGTGGTGCCGCGGAAGCTCGGCGGAGTGGAGCGGGATGTGGTGTTGCCCTTGGACGAGGTGCTGAAGAGTCTGTCGGGTTAGCCCCGCCCTGTTGCACCCCCTACCACGCTATCCCCCATAACATCAGCCATTTGCACCCACACCACGTGTCCCACCAACGAACGAGGCCCCGGACCAACGGTCCGGGGCCAACGTTCATCCACCACCGAGCAAGGAATGGAAGGGGGCCGCGGGAATCGATTAGGAGAAGTTTCGATTCCCGCGGCCCCCTTCCGTTCCGTCACTTGGAGAGAAGCATCTTCGAAGTCCGACTCTCCCCCTCCTGCACCAATCGCAGGAAGTACACCCCGGAAGCCGCCGTCGCGCCGTCGGACGAACGCCCATCCCACCTCACGGTGTGAGCGCCGGCCTCGAGCACCTCATCCACCAGCACGCTCACCGTGCGCCCGCGCAGGTCGTGGACCTTCACGGTGGCCCGGCCGGTCCGCGGGGTCTCGAAGCGGATCTCGGTGCTGGGGTTGAAGGGGTTGGGCGAGACCGAGGTCACGGCCAGGCGACGGGGGATGATGCCCGTGGAGGTGGTCGTGGTCACGGGGTCGGAGAAGCCGCCCACGTAGCCGTCGGCGTCCACGGCCACCACGTGGTACACGCCCGCGCCGGCATCGGCGGGGATGGAGGTGGCCGGGTGCAGGACCTCGGCGTGGTGGTTCCAGGCGACGGACGGCAGGGCTGCCTCGCCGTCGAACAGCACCACGTACTTGTGCACATCGGGCTCGCCGTTGGCGTCCCACACGATCATGTCCGTGCCACCCACGTCCTCCAGACGGGCGTTGAGCACGCGTGACGGGGCCACCGGCACGGCCAGCGGACCTCCCAGGCAACCGATGTCGTTGGGCGAGCCGTCGGGGTCGGTGCAGGAGGCGTCGGGGTCGCCGGCGTCCAGGCAGACCGAGTCGAGGGTCAGGCCGAAGTCGCCGCCGGGAGCGTTCCTGAACATGGGGTCGCCGGTCACGTCGCCCGGACCGGACACGAGGCCGGTCAGGTCGGTGCCGCCGTTCTGCCACCACACGTTGTAGTCCAGGGTGGACGACGCCACGTTGCCGCCGATGCCGCCCGTGTTGCCCATCACCACGTTGTTGCGGAAGTCGAACGGACCGCTGGTGATCACGAACATGGCGCCCATGTTGGAGCCGCCCGTGTTGCCGTACAGCACGCTGTTCTCCATGGTCACGGTGCCGGCCTGGGTGGCGGTCAGGCCGCCGCCGATGCCGCCGGCCGAGTTGGCGGAGAAGCCGGTGTTGCGCACGTCCACGTCGCTGGTCTCGGCGCCGATGCCGCCGCCGAAACCGATGCGCGAGGCGTTGTCCTCGAAGGTGCTCGAACGCACGGTCAGCACGCCCCCCTGGATCGAGAGGCCCGCGCCGCGCTCCTCGCAGGAGTTGTTGCGGAACTCTGCGCCGTCCACCGTCACCGACGCGTTCTGGGCGAACACGCCGCCGCCGCGGAACACGGTGCCGTTGGAGTCGAAGACGTCGCCGTCGAACGACACGCTGCCGCCGCTCACGTACACCGCGCCGCCGAAGCGTCCGTCCGTGCTGTCGAGGCAGGCGTTGGACGTGAAGACGTTGTCCGCGAATGCGGCATCGACCGCGTCGAACAGGGCCACCGCGCCGCCCCACACCGACAGGCCGCCGGTGAAGGTGTTGCCGGAGATCACCGGCGAGCCGCCGAGCACCTGGATGGCGCCGCCGGTGCCGAAGCTCCCGCCCTGGGTGGCCATGCAGTTCTCGAAGACGTTGTTGGCGATGGTCGGCGACGTGCCCGAGGTGATGATGGCGCCGCCGTGGCGTCCGGCCTGGGGCGTGTCGAAGATGGCGCCCTGGCAATCGTAAAAGGTGAAGCCGTCCACGCCGCTGGCGTCGCCCGCGTCGCCCATGAAACGCAGGGCGCTGTTCAGGCCGCGCAGGCGGGTGGGCGTGCCGGCGGGGTCGCGGGTGGTGAAGGTGGCGTCCCAGCCGCCGTACAGGCGCACGGGGCTCTCCACCAGCACGGTCTCCAGGTAGTCGCCGGCCGCCACCATGACGGTGTCCATGCCGGTGCAGGCCTGCACCGCGTCGATGATGGTGTGGGCCGCGAGCCAGGGCTGGTCGTAGGGCGGGGTGTTGCTGCCGGCCGACGACACGTAGCGCGTGCGGTGGCCCAGCAGCTGGACGGGCTCGGGCGAGAAGCCGAAGCCGTCGCGGGTGTCGCCGTTGGCCACCACGCAGAAGCGGGCGCCGGCGGTGCTCTCGTTGATCACGGTCCAGGTGTAGGAACCGGTGTTGGGCACGCCGGAGGCCACCAGGATGTCGTACTCGCCGCCCTCGCGGTTCATCCAGATGTCCACGGTGGAGCAGGCCGCGCCGGACGTGTTCCAGGTGATGTCCACGGGGTCGCCGGCGATCATGGTCTCGGCGGCCAGGGGGCCGGTCACCTGCACGGTCGTCGGGGGCGGGATGTAGTTGATCTGGGTGACGCCCGTGCCGATCAGGCCGGCGTCGTACTGGATGGTGAAGTAGCCGTAGTCGCCGAAGTCGGTGCCCCAGGAGTTCTTGCAGATCCAGGCGCCGTTGTTGTTGCAGGCGCGGTCGTCCCAGCCCACGATCAGGATCAGGTGGTTGGTCCAGGCTCCGCCGGGATCGTCGTAGCAGGTGCCCGCGGCGTACTCGTCGAAGGGGTACTCGGCGTCCATGGACGAGCAGACCGGGCCCTCGAGCAGGGCGTTCTTGATCTGCGTCACGTTGTCCGAGACGTAGTTCCAGTCGGTCACGAACCCGAAGGGCAGCGACTCGCCCTGGGTGCAGGCCCCGCCGTTGGAGTTCTCGTAGGGCTCGGCGGCGTTGCGGATGGCGCCGTAGGTCATGGCCACGTTGTACACGGCCGAGGCCCAGCCGCCGCCGCAGTCGGCGCCGTAGGGGTTGCACTCGATCATCTGCTGCTCGCTCAGGTCCATCTCGATGCCGTACTCGATCAGGATGTGCGACTCGATCTGCGCGATGGCCGCGAAGGCCCAGCACGAACCGCAGCTCGACTGGTTCTTGACCGGCGTCACGCCGTCCAGGTCCACCCAGCTGAAGTTGGATGGCAGGTCCCGCTTCTCGGGGTAGATCTTCATCTTTTCCTGGTACAGGCGCTCGTAGTCGGGCGGCTCCACGTAACCGCGGCCGTGCTCCTCGACGGCGGCGGCGGGAAGCACGAGCAGGAGGCTGGACGCGAGGACGGTCCAGAGCAGGGCGGACAGGGCGCGCGAGCGGGCGAAGGCGGTCATGGTCACCGTCCTGAAGGCGTTCGGGGCATGGCGGGGACGTTTTCCGGGGGCCGGCAGGCGAGCGGGAGCGCCGGACACCGTGCATCATCATACCTCAAGATGGCCTCCCGAGGCAATTTCGCAACGGTTTCCCGGTGAAAACGTCCGTTCGGAAGCGGTGCAGCAAGGAGCCTACCAGAGCCCGACGGGGTCGAAATCCAGCAGCAGGTCCACGCCCTTGTGGCGTTCGCGGAGGGTGCGGGCGCAGGCGGCCAGCCAGGCCTTGTCGGCGGCGTTGACCGTGCCCTTCACCAATACCTGCCAGCGATGACGGTCCTGGAGGCGGGCGAAGACGGCCGGGGCGGGTCCCAGGACCGTGATCCCGTCGCGATCCCATCCGCTGCGGACCAGGCCCGCCGCTTCGGCGGCGGCGGCCTCCACCCTGCCGGCCGCCCGGCCGGACACGCCGATCCGGAGCATTCGGGTGAAGGGCGGGTAGTCCACGGCTTCGCGGTGGGACAGTTCGTCCTGGGCGAAGGCGTGGTAGTCGTGGGTCGAGGCGGCGATCACCACCGGGTGGTCCGGCTGCCAGGTCTGGAAGACCACGGTGCCCGACTCCTCGCGGCCGGTGCGCCCCGCCACCTGGGTCAGGAGCTGGAAGGCCCGTTCCTGGGCCCGGAAATCGGGCATGTGGAGGCCGTCGTCCGCCGCCAGCACGCCCACCAGGTCCACGTTGGGGAAGTGATGACCCTTGGCCACCATCTGGGTGCCCACCAGGATGTCCGCCTCCCCCTTCGCGAACGATGTCAGGATGCGGGCGTGGCTCCCCCGCGTTCGTGTCGTGTCGTGGTCCAGGCGCAGCAGACGGGCGTCGGGGAAATGGGCTGCCAGGGCCAGTTCCACCTTCTCGGTGCCGCCGCCGCCGGGCACGGGTTCGGGCTCGCCGCAGGAGGGGCAGGTCTCGGGCTGGGGGCGCGAGAAGCCGCAGTAGTGGCAGAGCAACCGGCGCGGGCGCAGGTGCAGGGTGAGGGCGATGTCGCAGTTGGGACAGTCCACCGCCTCGCCGCAGCCGGAGCACTGCACGGCCCGGGCATAGCCCCGCCGGTTGTAGTAGACGATGGCCTGCCGGCCGCGGGCCAGGCTCTCGTCCAGGCGGTCCAGCAGGTGGCGCGAGAAGCCGTCGCGGGGCGGGTCGGTGCGCAGGTCCACCACCTCCACCAGGGGCAGGCGGCCCACGGGGCGGTCGGTCAGTTCCACCAGTCCATAGCGGCCCTCGGCGGCGTTGCGCCACGACTCCAGGTCCGGGGTGGCCGAGCCCAGCAGCACGGCGGCGCCCGAGGCGCGGGCCCGCACCAGGGCGGCGTGGCGGGCGTGATAGCGGGGCTTCTCGTCCTGCTTGTAGGAGGTCTCGTGCTCCTCGTCCACCACCACCACACCGAGGTCGCGCACCGGTGCGAACAGCGCCGAGCGGGGCCCGAGCACCACGCGGACCTCCCCCGCCGCGGCGGCTTCGTGGACGCGGCAGCGCTCCCCCGCCGACAGGCCGCTGTGGATCACGGCCACGGCGTCGCCGAGGCGGCTGCGGAAGCGAGCCTCGGTCTGGGGGGTCAGGGCGATCTCGGGCAGGAGCACCAGGGCGGAGCGGCCGCGGTCGAGGGCGTCGGCGATGGCGCGCAGGTAGACCTCGGTCTTGCCGCTGCCGGTCACGCCGTGGAGCAGCACGGCGCCGTAGGCGCGGTCGTCCAGCAACGTCGCGACGTCGGACAGGGCGCGGGTCTGGTCGGCGGTCGGGGTCGGGGGTTCGGCGGCCTCGGCGGGGTAGTCGGCGACGGCGTGGCGCTTCGCCCTGGCCTTCGTGCCCGGCGACGGCGGATGGAACAGGGGCACCACCTCGCCGGCGGGCAGAGCGTAGTAGTCGGCCATCCAGTCCAGCAGGGCGCGGCGATCGCCGTCGATGCGGTAGGCGGCGTCGAACACCGTCCCCACGTCGCGCAGGCGGTTGCCGTCCACCTCGGTCGGCTTGCCGGGCGCGATCCGCACGCCCGTCACCAGGCCGATGACGCGCTTGCGCCGGCCGAAGGGCACGCCCACCAGATCGCCGACGGCCACCGGCGCATCGGGTGCGGCCCGGTAGGTGAACACGCCGTCGAGGGGGACGGGCAGGATCACCTCCGCCAGGAGGGTCTCGGTCGTGTCGGGGGACGGGGTCAAGGGCGGCTCCGGGGTTCGCGTGGATCGGAGCCGGCAGGATAGCACGCGGCGACGCGGGGAGCCAGTTCGGGCCCTGCCGGAACGTGCGACGCCGCGACTCCCGGAGGGGTCGCGGCGTCACCTCGCGTGCCGCGGACGATGTGTCGGTCAGCTCACTCGCTGGTCACGCCCAGGAATTCCTGGACCGTATCCAGAAGCCTCTGCGGACTGAAAGGCTTGGTGATGTATCCGTCGGCACGGACCTCTTCCCCGCGGGTGCGGTCCTCGCGGCTGTTGCGGGCCGTGAGCAGCACCACCGGGATGTCGGACGTGCGCATGTCCTCCTTGAGGCGGCGACAGGTCTCGAACCCGTCCTGACGGGGCATCATGACGTCCATGATCACCAGGTCCGGGGTCTGCTCCTGGGCCATGCGCATGGCCTCTTCGCCGTCGGACGCCTGCAGGACGCGGTAGCCCTCGGCGTCGAGGCTGAAGTCGAGGATGTTGAGGATATAGGGCTCGTCGTCGACGATCAGGATCTTCCGCAAGGTCGTGTCCTCCGGTGATGCGTTGGTGTCTCTCGTTCCCGTTCCCTATCGGCTCCGTCAGGCGGTCCTTGACGGGGAATCGACGGTCTCGCTCACGGGCGACAGGGCCAGCGAGCGGTTCTTCTGGATCTCGGCCACCAGGTCCTCGAAGCTCCGCGCCTCCTCCATGAACGAGGCCAGGCAGCGCGGGCAGAACTGCGTGCCGGACAGGGCGCTCATCTCGGACAGGGCGTCGCCCAGGTTCAGGGCCGGCCGGTACGGGCGTCCCTGGAGCATGGCGGTCAGGGCGTCGGCCAGGGCCAGCAGTCGGGCGCCCAGAGGGATGCCGTCGCCCTGCAGGCCGTCCGGGTAGCCGGTGCCGTCGTAGTGCTCGTGGTGATGGAGGATGGCCTCCTTGACGCTCTCCTCCGGATCCAGGTGCGCCACCAGCTCCAGGCCCGTGTACACGTGCTGCTGGATGATCTCCCACTCCTCGGGCTCCAGCGGCGGCGACTTGTACAGCACCTCGTCGGGCACGCCCGAGAGGCCCAGGTCGTACATCTGGAGGGCGAAGGCGATGTGCTTGAGCTCCTCCTCGCCCACCCGCATGCGGCGGGCCGTGCGCAGGCAGATCTCGTGGCTGACCTCGGCCAGCTCGTCGTGGCGCGCGCGGCGGATGGCCACGCCCTTGCGCAGGGCCTTCTGCAGCTCGGAGAAGGTGCGGGTGCTGTCGCTGTGGGCGCGCACGCGGTCGAGCACGTGCCCCAGCCTGGCGGCCACGCCCTCGATGAGCAGCTGATCGCGGGCCGAGAAGGGTCGGCCGTCGAGGCGGTTGTTCACGTTGGTCACGGCGATGACCCGGCCGTCGTGGATGATGGGCGCCGACAGCAGCGAGCCGGTGGTGTACCGCCCCTGGGCCCCGATGGAGGGCAGGGCCCCCTGGGCCTCGACGTCCTCCACGAGGATGGCTTCGCCGGTCTGCCACACGCGGCCGGCGATGCCCTCGCCCCGCTTCAGGCGCGTGTTCTGGACGACCTGGTCGTCCAGGCCCATGGCCGCCTCGATCACCAGGTGGTCGCCGTTGCGGTCGGGCATCATCAGCGACACGTTCTTCACGCGCATGAGCTCGCCGATCCACTGGATCAGGCGCTCGGCGAAATCGCTGAACTCGTCGAAGAAGGTCCCCTGGCCGCCGCCGGCCCGCTGGACGATCTCCTCCTTGCGCGGCAGCAGCGCGTTGAAGCGCACGCCGCGGGGCTGCACGCGCTCGCCCCAGATGCGGCCGCCGTGACGCGTGACGATGTCGCGGCAGATGGCCAGGCCGATCCCCTGGCCGCCGTGCTCGCGGGTGGACGAGCCGTCCACCTGGTAGAAGCGGTCGAAGATGTAGGACATCTTGTTGTCCGGGATCCCGATGCCATTGTCCTCCACCACCACGCGCACCGACGACACGCCCTCGAGGATCGAGAGGTGCACGGTGCCGCCCGCCGGCGTGAACTTGAAGGCGTTGTCGAGCAGGTGGCGTACGAGCTGGCGCACCAGGTCGGCGTCCACCCACAGCAGGATCTCGTCGTGGTCGAAGTGCACCGAGAGGGTGATGTCCTTGGCCGAGGCCTGGGCCCGGGCCGCGCCCTCGACGCCCTTGACCAGGGCCACGAGGTCGGTCTGGTGGCGGTTGAACCGCACCTGCGCGCCTTCCATGCGTTCCAGGTCGAGCAGGTTGTTCACGATGCCCGTGAGCTTCTCCGCTTCCTGGTCGATGACCCGCAGGAATTCCTCCTGGGCCGGCGCGTCCATCTTCTCGCGGCCGTGGATCAGGGCCTCGCAGTAGGCCTTGATGGAGGTCAGGGGCGTGCGCAGCTCGTGGCTGACGTTGGCCACGAAGTTGTTCTTCAGGTCGTTGTGGTAGCGCAGTCGGTCCGCGGCGTGGACCAGGTCCTGGTTCTGCTTGTGCAGGCGCGAGTAGTGCTCCGCCGAGGAGATGGCCGTGGCGGCCTGCTGGGCGAAGAGTTCCAGCCGCTCGATGGTGCGCTCGTCCGGACGCTTGCGGTCCACCGGGTCGTCCACCGACAGGTAACCGTTGATCTCGCCCTCGGGAGAGGTCAGGGGCACGATCAGCATGTCGCGCTCGTCCCACTCGCCCTCCTCGCGGCTGCCCAGGTCCGCGATGTAGCCGGAGGCCGCGGCCTCTTCGGCGCCCTTGATGTCGTGGGCGATGAAGTAGCTGTTGCTGATCTGGAACTGGGGCAGGGTCATCTGCCGGAACTCGGCCAGGCTCAGGGGCAGGTTGCGCAGGTACTCGCGGCCGGCCTCGTCCACGCCGGCGAAGGCGCGGGCCTCGAAGCTCTTCTCCGAGGCGTCGTAGATGCGGAGCAGCACCATGCGGAAGCCCAGGGAGCGCCGTACGGCGTCCGCCACCTCGTTGAGCAGGTGATCCACGTCGTGGAAGGCGTGCATGCGCGCGGAGATGCGCAGGATGCTCTCCAGCCCCTGCACGCGGTCCTGCCGCTCGCCCAGGTCCCGGTTCCGGTCCTTGAGCCGCTTGAGCTGCCAGATGGACGCCGCGCCGAGCAGGAGCACGAGCCCCGCCCAGGGCAGCAGTCCGCCCGGCGTCGCGAGGACTCCGGGACCCGAGGACAGCGTTTCGACCAGCGATGCGATCATGGTTCTTCCTCTCGCGAAGCCGTCAGCGGCTGGCTGCCAGGTGCTCCCGCACCCGTTCGATCAACCGTCCGACGACGAAGGGCTTCTCCACGTAGAGATCCGCCCCCGCTGCTTCCATCTCGTTCTTCGCCGCCTCGTCGGTGCGCGCCGACAGGGCCACGATGAGGGTCTTCTCGAATCCGCGATGGCGGCGGATCAGCCGCGTCGCGTCGATCCCGTCGAGCCGCGTCATCATGATGTCCATCACGATGACGTCGGGCTTGAACGACGAGACCTTGTTCATGCACTCGATCCCGTTGGCGGCGGTCGCCACCCGGAATCCCTCGTGCCGGAAGGCCTGGGACAGCAGGCTCACCAGGGGCGTCTCGTCCTCGACGATCAGCACGCGTGGTCCGCCCATGGTCCCTTGCCTCCCCTCTATCCGATCAACGCGTCGGTATCCACCGCCACGCTCGTCTCGTCATCCGCCTGCACGTCGCGGCGCTCGCGCACCACCACGCTGCCGGGCAGGGACTTGCCGTACTTCTTCAGCTCGGCGGCCACCGCGTTCACGCGTCCTATGTGGCCGTAGTCGCCGTTGCGGTCGATGACCACCGCCACCGTCACGCCCACCGGTGGCATGCGGCGGATGGACCCGCCGCGGTCCTGGATCTCGATCCAGCCGCGGCTCCAGTCCTCGGGGTCGTAGAGGAACCGCTTGCGGTCGTCGAACTCCTCCACCAGCCGGTCGGCGATGACCAGGGCGTCGTCGGCGGGCACCACGGCCACGAAGTCGTCGCCACCTACGTGGCCCAGGAACGACGGGCAATCCCGCTCGCCGGTGACGTGCTGGAGCGTCTCGGCCAGCATCGACAGCACCTTGTCGCCCCGCGAGTAGCCGTAGTGGTCGTTGAACGCCTTGAAGTTGTCCAGGTCGACGTAAAGGAACCCGAAGGGCTCCGACCCGTCCAGCCGCCGCTCGATCTCCTGGGAGATGGCGCGGTTTCCCGGCAGGCCCGTCAGGGGGTTGGCGTCGCGCTGGGAGCGCGAGAACTGGAGCATGTTGCGCACGCGCAGGATCAGCTCCTGGGGCACGAAGGGCTTGACCAGGTAGTCGTTGGCCCCCTCGCGCAGGCCCTGCACCTTGTGGGGCGTATCGCCCTTGGCGGTGAGCAGGATCACCGGAATGTTGTGGGTCTGGAAGTGGCTGCGCATATGGGAGAGGACCTGGAGTCCGTCCATCTCCGGCATCATCACGTCCAGGATCACGAGATCGGGAGTTTCTTCGGCCATCAGATCGAGGGCCACGTTCCCGTCCACGGCTTGACGAACCGTAAAACCTTCCTGCTCCAGCAGATAGGTCAGGATCGTCCTGATGTTGGCTTCGTCGTCGTCGACGAGGATGGTCTCTGCGTCCTGCATTGTCCCTCACCATGCAGAATGATCGATATGACAGGGCACACGCCCGGCCGACGGCACATCAGGCAAGTGCCGTGCCACATGGGGGGCGACGGGACATTCGGGGGAACGATGGGGAACCGATCCGGGCGGAACGGCCCGGATCGGCTGAAAACGGGGATCAGAGCCAGGATTCGACGGGCAGTCGGGCGAAACTGTCCACCGAGAGATCGTCGTGGCGGCCGGCGCGGAAGCGGCAGAGGCCGGACTGGGCGATCATGGCGGCGTTGTCGGTGCAAAAGGACCGATCAGGGGCGAGGAAATGCAGTCCCCGCTTCGCGGCCATCTCGGCGGTGCGGTCGCGCAGCAGGGAATTGGCCGCCACGCCGCCGGCCAGGTAGACCGCCTTGACGTCGTGCTCGCGGGCTGCCTGGAAGAGCCGGCGGGTCAGGATGTCGACCACCGCCTCGCGCAGACCGTGGCAGACATCGGCCACGTCCTGCTCGGCCAGGGGCCGCGGGAGCTTCTCCACTTCCAGGCGCACGGCGGTCTTCAGACCGCTGAAGCTGAAGATCACCCGGGGGTCCTTGCGCAGGGGGCGGGGGAAGTCGAAACGGCCGGGGGTGCCCTTCTCCGCCATGCGGTCCACGGCGGGGCCGCCGGGGTAGGGCAGGCCCATGAGCTGGGCGCACTTGTCGAAGCACTCGCCGGAGGCGTCGTCGAGGGTCCAGCCCAGGCGCTCGTAGCGGCCGATCTCGCGGACCAGGATCACCTCGGTGTGGCCGCCCGAGACCACCAGCACCGCGGCGGGCAGCTCCATGGGGGCACAGAGCTCGTTGGCCAGCATGTGGCCCTCGATGTGGTGGACAGCGGCGAGGGGTTTCCCGGTGGCCCAGCAGATGGCCTTGGCCGTGGAGAGACCGACGAGCAGGGCACCGATCAGACCGGGGCCGCGGGTCACGGCCACGCCGTCGAGGTCGCCCAGCTCCATGTCCTGCCGCGACAGGAGCACGTCCACCAGGGGCAGCAGGTTCGTCAGGTGGGCCCGCGACGCCAGCTCCGGCACCACGCCGCCGAAGTGGTCGTGGAGGTCGACCTGGCTCGACACCAGGTTCTCCAGGATGCCCTGCTCCGAGTCGAGGAGCGCCACGCTCGTGTCGTCGCACGAGGTCTCGATGCCGAGGACCTTCATCGGACCGCCTCTCCGCTGAGCCATTCCAGTTCGGCGAAGGCGTCCGGCAGCCGGTCGGCGACCTCGCGGGCCAGGACAGAGCGGCGGGTGCCGTCGTCGGCGCAGAGCTCGCCGGCGCGGCCGTGGAGCCAGCAGCCCAGCACGGCGGCGTCGAGGGCGTCGAGGCCCTGGGCCAGCAGGCCGGTGAGCAGGCCCGTCAGCACGTCGCCGGTGCCGCCGTGGGCCAGGGCGTCGTGGCCGGTGGGGTTGAGGACACGTTCGCCGTCGGGGCCCGCGACCAGGGTCGGGGCGCCCTTGGCCACCACCACGGCGCCGGTGCGGCCGGCCAGCTGGGAGGCCAGGTCGAAGCGGTCGACCACGGCCTCGGTCACGCCCACGCCGCACAGGTCCGCCAGCTCGCCGGCGTGAGGCGTGAGGATCGCCCGTTCGGCCCCGAAACGGAGCTCCGAGCCCGTGCGGCCGAAGGCGCGCAGGGCGTCGGCGTCCACCACCACCGGGAGGGCGGTGCGCTGCAGGGCCGCGACCACCCAGGCGGCGGTGGCCGGGTCGTCGCCGAGGCCCGGCCCGATCCCCCACGCGGCCTGGCGGCCCAGGAGGTCGGCGAGTCCGGCGGAGCCGGGGTCGGCCATCCCGCCGCCGTCGCCCTCGGGCAGGCCGCGGACCAGCGCCTCGGGGGCGTAGCCCAGGGCCGTCGGGGCATGGCGATCGGGGAGCACCAGGGTGATCAGGCCCGCTCCCGAGCGCAGGGCGCCGTGGGCGGCCAGCAGGGCCGCGCCGCCGTAGCGGTCGGAGCCGGCCGTCACCAGGGCCGTGCCGGCGGAGTACTTGTGCAGGCCGCCGGGCCTGGGGGGCAGCAGGGCCGCGATCTCGTCCGCCGTGGGCGAATCGAGGTCCGAGGCGTGGGCCGCGCAGATCTCGTCGGGGAAGCCGATGTCCAGCACCGTCACCGTGCCGGCGTGGTCGCGGCCGGGGGGCAGCAGCAGGCCCAGCTTGGGCAGGCCCACCGTGAGGGTCACGTCGGCGCGCACGGCCACCGGGTCCACCGTGCCGTCGTCGCCGGATACGCCCGATGGCATGTCCAGGCTGGCCACAGTGATCACGCGACGGTCCACGGCCGCGAAGAGCTCCGCATGGTCCCGGCGCAGCGGCGGCGTGATGCCGGTGCCGAAGACGGCATCCACCAGCACGTCGTTCTCCACGCAGAGGCGGGCGACTTCTTCCGCCCACTCGCTCCGGTCCGGCGTCCGGATCTCCACGTCGACGGGCAGGCGGTCGAAGTTGGCGCGGGCGTCGGGCGAGAGGTCGTCCGGGCCCGCCAGCATGACCACCGTCACCTCGAAGCCGAGCTCGTCCAGGCGCCGGGCCACCACCAGGCCGCCGCCGCCGTTGTTGCCCTTGCCGCAGAGCACGGCCACGCCGGCCGGCGGGTCCAGGTCCGGGAAGGCATCCAGGAGTGCGAAGGTCATCTCGCGGCCGGCGCGTTCCATGAGCTCCAGGCCGGGCACGCCGGAGGCGATGGTGTCGCGGTCGATGGCCGCCATCTGACCGGAGGTGGCGACCCTCACGACTCCGCTCCCGCCGCGTTGAGCCGATCCAGCACGTCGAGCAGCTGGAACAAGTCGTCGATCTCGTAGTGGGCGCCGGAGTGGGTCGTCTTTTCGCGGTCGCCGGAGTCGTAGGTGTCGCCGTAGCGGGCGTAGACGGTGTGCAGGCCGGCGGCATCGCCGCCCACGATATCGCGCTCGGGCCAGTCCCCGATGTTCACGGCCCGCGACGGCTCCACGCCGAGCTGCTCCAGGGCCATGCGGAAGGGCACGGGACTGGGCTTGTGGTGGCCGGTGTCGTCGTGGGTCAGCACCACGTCGAACACGTGGTTCAGGCGCAGGTAGGTCAGGCGCAGCCAGGCCTCGAAGCGGGGGGCGTCGCTGACGACGGCCAGCTTGTAGCCCTCCTTCACCAGCCGGTGCAGCACGGCGCGCACGTGGGGATAGGGCACCAGATGGGCCTCGCGGGCGCGACGGTAGGCCACCACGCCTGCGGCCAGGATGCTCGGATCGACCTCGCCGGCGTGCTGCTCCAGGAAGCGGTCGAAGACGCGCTGGTGCTCGATGCCCACCTCGTCGTAGATGGCGAAGACGCCGTCGTAGACGTCGGACGGATCCATGCGCAGGCCGGCGTCCACCATGGCGTCGGCGGCGGCGCGCACGGCGCGGTCCTTGGCTTCCATGAAGTCGGTGAGGGTGTTGTCGAGGTCGAAGACGACGGCCTGGATGGGTCGGTCGGTCCGCTGGTCGGTCATGGAATCTCCCCGTGGGATGACGGCGGCTTCTGCCGGACCGCCGTATGGTAATCGCTGGCCCGTTTCCTGCCAAGAGCCGTCGGAACGCCCGCCGGTGGACACCGGCGCGGCGATCTGCCACATTCGCTCCCGACCCGTGCCCAGGAGGCCGCATGTTCCCCGAAGAGCAGCCCCGCGATCCCGCCGACATTCCCGACCCCCGCGACCCCTGGACGCGTTGGGGCGGTGCGCGGATCCTGCTGCTGACCGTCGCCCTCGGGGCCCTGAACGTGGGCGCCCAGGGCGTGGGCTACGGCATGACCGGGAACCTGTTCTTCGCCGTGGGCATAGGCGGCACGGCGGTGATCCTGGCGGCGCGGCTGCTGGCCGCTTCCCGGGGCCTGGACACCGGGGTGGTCTTTCACCTGAACCGTCCGGGCTGGGCCGTTGCCGGCTGGTCGGTCCTCGCTGCCCTGGCCTGCCAGGTCCCCGTGGGGCTGCTGGCAGCCTGGTCGGCCCGCATCCGGCCGCCGACGGAGGAGTGGATCGCCTTCTTCAACGACCACCTCCCGGTGGGTCCCCTCGAGACCGGCCTGGCCTTCTCCTGCGCCGTGGTCCTGGGGCCCCTGGCCGAGGAGATCGTCTTCCGCGGCCTCCTCTACCGCCTCTTCCGCCGCAGCTGGGGCGTGATGCCCTCGGCCGTGCTGTCGGCCCTCGCCTTCGGCCTGGCCCACGGCGAGCCGTGGTACCTGTTCGGGCTCGTGGGGCTGGGGATCGTGCTGGCCCTGGTCTACGAGGCCACCGGGTCGCTCACCGCGGCGGCCGTCGTCCACGCCGCCCACAACGCCGTGAACGTGACGCTGATGGTCACCGACGGCGGCCTCACCTCGGAACTCCCCGACGGCCCCATGCCCTGGGGCTGGCTGGCGGCCTCGCTGGCCCTGCTCGCCCTCTCCCTGCGCCGACTCGTGGCCCGACGGAACTAGGTCTTCTGGGGCTTCTTCCGCGCCGCCGGGAACAGCACGTTGTTCAGGATCAGCCGGTAGCCGGGCGAGGTCCGGTAGAGGTCCAGGTCCGTGGGCGGGTCGCCCACGGCGTGCTGGTAGTCCTCGGGGTCGTGGCCGCCGAGGAACGTGAAGGTGCCCATCCCCCGCTTGCCGTGCACGTAGCGCACCTCGTCGGTGCCCTCGACCTGCGCCAGGATCACCACGTGCCGCTTCAGGAAGCGCCGGTCGAACCCGGTGGTCTGCCCCATGAACCCGTTGACGACGTTCACGTGGCACTGGGTCAGCATGCTCGGCACCGGGTCGTGCTTGGCGGAGAAGCCGAAGAGGGTGAAGTAGTCGCCCTCGGGGCCGCGCAGGCGGGCGTAGTCGCTGGTATCGATGTTGGAGAACTCGTACTGCAGGGCGTTGGTGATGAGCCCGAAGCCCTCGAAGGCGAAGGTGCCGCCGTCGTCGCGGCGCGTCTCGCGGGCGGGATCGAGGGGCGTGCCGTCGATCTCCTGCGGCACGATGTCCACGCCCAGATAGGCCAGGGCCAGGTCGATGGTGTCGGTGGCCGAGCACATGGCGAACAGGAAGCCGCCCCCCTCCACGTAGTCGCGGATGCCCAGGGCCACGGCGTGCTTCAGCTTCCACACCGACGGGAACCCCAGCCCGGCGGCCAGTTCCTCCATCATGGCCTGCTGCTCCACGTACCAGGGCGCCGAGCGGAACGCGGCGAAGAACTTGCCGAACTGGCCGGTGAAGTCCTCATGGTGCAGGTGGAGCCAGTCGTACTCCTTCAGCCCGCCGGCCAGGACCTCCTTGTCGAAGATCCGGTCGAAGGGGATCTCTGCGTAGTTCAGGGCCAGGGTCACCGCGTCGTCCCAGGGCTGGAAGTTGGGGGGCGCGTAGACGGCGATGCGCGGCGGCTTCTCCAGCAGCACCTCCTCCATGTTCCCCGTGGCCACCTCCGCGAGGATCGCCTCCGCCTCGCCGTCGCCGATCACCTGGAAGGTCACGCCGCGCAGCCGCGCGGCCAGGGTCACCTCGCCCACGGCGTCCATCAGGAAGCTGCCGCCCCGGTAGTTGAGGAGCCAGGTCACATTGCGGCCGCGGGTGAGGATGTCGAAGGCCAGGCCGTAGGCCTTCAGGTGGTTGGCCTGGGACAGGTCCATGGGCACGAGCAGGCGTTCGGCGCGGGCGGCGCCGGGCAGGGCCAGGACGGCCGCAAGGAGCAGGATGATGGCGAAGCGTCGCGTCACGGCAATTCCCTCAGCAGGTTGCGGGCGTCCTCGGCGGACAGGCTCTCCGGATACTGGATGGCGAGGCGTTCCCAGGCGTCGCGGGCTCCCGCCGCGTCGCCGGCGGCGGACAGCCAGCGCCCCCGAGCCAGCAGGGCCTCGGCCGCGTGGCCTCCTTCCGGTCGGTCGCGGACCACGGCCGAGGCGAGGTCCGCCGCTGCGGCCGGGCGTCCCGCCGCGGCCTCCAGCTCGCCCAGCTCGAGCCGGGCGCGGGCCACGAGTTCCGACTCCAGCGGGGCCGCAGGGTCGGCCGTCGCGGTCTCGAGGAAGATGCGCAGCGCGTCGCGACGGGCGTCGTCGTCGCGACACAGGTCCGCCAGCACGCTCGGCGCGTAGGCGGCGAGCAACGCCTCCCCTCCCCCCTGCCGCGACAGCTCCTCGGCCAGCAGCAGGGCCAGGTCGAGGGCGTCGTTGGCCTGGTCGGCCCGGGGGTCGTCCAGGGCCACGGCGGCCAGGCGGTCCCGGGCCGATTCCCAGTGCCCCTGGGCCAGGTCCAGGCGGGCCAGCAGGGCGTGAGCGGGGCCCGCGGCCTCGGGGTACTGCGTGCTGCGGCCCAGGCGCGTGAGCACGGTGCGGGCCCGGGCGGTGTCCTTCTCGGCCAAGCGGCACACGCCCAGTTCCAGACGGCACAGGGCCACCCCCTGCAGGGGCAGGTCCAGGTCGGTGAGCAGGCGGGCCAGGCTGTCGGCGGCGCGGCCCGGGTCGCCCAGCACGTCGCGGGTGTGGCGGGCCAGCAGGATCCGGGCCGAGTACAGACGCGACGAGCCGGGGCTGCCGGCGCGGACGCGGTCCAGCACCTCTTCGAGGCGCTCCACGGAGCCTTCCGGGTCGTCGTCCACCAGGCCCGATCCCAGGGCCTCCACGGCGGCGCCGGCGAGCATGTCCAGCACCCGGGCCCGCTGCCCGGCGGCAACGGCGGGTGACATCGCCAGCGCATCCAGCTCCGTCAGGAGCCATGCCACCGTGGCGCGGCGAGCGGCCGGGTCGTCGATCATGGGCGCTTCCCGTGCCAGGACGGCGGCCGTCCGCAACAGGTCCAGGGCACCGACAGGGTCGGTCCTGAGGTGGGCGACGGCTGCCGAGGCGTCCCGGGCGCGGCCGTCCAGCAGCAGCAGATCGGCGCGCAGCAGGGCGACGGCGGGCGTGGCGGCGTCGGGTCGGTCCGCCAGGGCGCCGGCGGCCCTCGTCCGGGCGTCGGAGTCGGGCAGCAGGGGAGCAATGTCCAGGCGTACCAGCCTCAGGTTCAGGGGATTGCCGGCGAGCTCGGCGGCGATCTCGTCCATGGCCTCGACGATGCGGTCCAGCTCCAGGAGGCAGGCCGCACGATGGCGGCGGAGCAGGTCGTCCACGCCCTGGGCGGCCCGCAGGGAATCGCAGAGGGCCAGCCCCTCCTCCGGCCTATCGTTGCGACGCCACATGGCCACGGACTCGGCCACGGCGCTCACCTTGTTGGGGGCGGCCTCCACGTTTCGCCGGACGGCTTCGCGGGCCTCGGCGCGCCGGTCCAGGGCGGCCAGGGCCTCGGCCCAGGTCGTCAGGAGGCGTCGGGAGCCGGGGCGGGTCGCCAGGCCCTCCTCGCACAGTTCCACCACGCGCTCGGTGTCGCCCATGGCGCGGGCCAGCGCCACCCAGGAGGGCAGGGTGGTGGTGCGGGGGGCGCCGGTCTTCTCCAGCTGCTCGAGCAGGGTCGTGGCCCGACCGTGGCTGCCCGCCCGGATCAGGCGTTCGACCTCGATCATGCGGGCCCGCCAGTCCTGCTGCAGGCGAACGCCGTGGGTCTCGGGCACGATGCGGGGCGGGTCGTCGCGGCCGACGGCCGGCGCCGCACCCAGCATGATGATGACCGGGAGCAGCAGACGGATCACGGCCGCACCTCCCCGTCGGGGGCGGTACGCTCGCCCAGGGCGCGGAAGTAGCGCCGGACCAGGTCGCGGTAATCGGGCGGCACGTGCTCCACCTGCTCGCGTCGGCGGCGCAGGCGTTCGCGCTCCGCCTCGGCTCCGGCGTCGTCGGGCTCGCCGGCCTGGTCGCGGAACAGGACGTCGGCGGTGCGGCCTTCGCGGCGGCGCTCGTAGTCGCGACGGCGAACGGAGTTGCGGGCGTCCAATAGTCGGCCCAGGATCCGCTCCTGGCGGCGCAGGACCTCCTCGTTCAGCTCGCCGCGGTCCAGGGAGTCGGCCACGCGTTCCATGTCGCGGGCCAGCTCGTCCAGGTCGCCCAGCAGGCGTTCGCGCTGCTCGGGGTCGCCGTCCTCCTCGGCGGCTTCGTGGAGGCGTCCGGCCATGCCCTGCTGTCCTGCCTGGAGGCGGTCCATCTGCGAGCGCATCTCCTGGCTGAGCCCCTGCTCCCGCATCTGCCGGTTGAGCTGGTCGGCCAGGCCGTTGAGGCCGGCCTGTTCCCGGGCCATCTGCTCCAGCTGGTCGCCGAGGGAGGGCATGGGGCACGAGCCGCCACCGCCGCCGCCCGAGCTCTGGGCGCTCGTGAGCAGGTTCATGACCAGGCGGTTCATGGCGCCCAGGCCATCGCGCGAAGCCGTGGACGCGGGCCCGCCCCAGCCGTCCCGGAGGTAGCCGAATGAGTCGTCCAGGGTGTCGGTGATGCGGTCGAGGCCCTGCAGCAGGCCGGAGCTGAGGTTGGGGGATCGGGCCAGGGTCTCGGCCAGGCGATCGCGCAGCGACGCCGTGGCGCGCAGCAGCCGCATCTGCTCGCGGGCCAGGTCGGGAGCCCTCACGTCGCGCAGGTCGTTGGGGATGGTCGCAGCCAGGGTCTCCTGCCGGCGCGAGAGGTCGAGCAGGTCCGAGGCGAGACGGCGCAGGGCGTCGCCCACCATGTCCTCCATGGCCATCTGCATGCTCTGCTGGCCCTGGAGCAGCACGTGGTAGAGCGAAGCCAGACGGCGCATGGCCTCGTGCTGCGAATCGCTGGGGGGCGACGGCGGCGAGTCGGCGGACATGCCCTCGGCGGCCTCGCGCATGGACTGCTCGGCCTGGTCCTCTTCCATCCGCTCGAGGGCCTCTTCCAGGGCCTCCTGCATGGCTTCGGCAGCGGGCGACGGTTCGGCGCCCTCCGCCTCGGCCGCCAGGCGTTCCTGGGCCTCGGCGATGCGCTCGCGGAGTTCCTCCATCTCCTCGGCCAGGCGTTCCTGGCGCTCGGCGCGGTCGTCGGCGTCGCCGGGTTCACCGGACTCGCCGTCCGGATCGGCGTCGCCCTCGGCGTCTTCGGCGCCGTCCTCCCCCGCCGATTCCTGCGCATCCCCCTCGGCGGCCTCCTGCTCCCGGACCAGATCCTCCTGGCGGCGCATCATCTCCTCCACCGCCGCGGTCAGGCCCGCCAGCTCCTGCTCCTTGCGCATGTCCTCGAGCAGGGCGATGGCCCGGTCCAGGCGTTCCAGGTATTCCTGCTGGTGCTCGGAGATCTCCTCCATGGCGGCCCGGACCTCCTGCTCCGAGAGGTGCTCCATGGCGTCACGCAGCTCCTGCTGCAGGCGCTCGAGCTCGTCGCTGCGCACCTCCTCCAGCAGCTCGGCCACGCGCTCCATCTTCTCCAGGAGCTGGGGGTCGGCCAGGTTGTGCTCGGCCATGGCGTCGAGCTCGCGGCGCAGGTCGTCGGCCACCTCCGACAGCTCGGACTGGAGGTCGCCCTGGCGCTGGAGGGCCTCCTCCAGTTCCTGGCGGCGGGCGAAGTCCAGCTCGGCGTTCTTCTTCAGCTCGCGCTCGATGCGCTCGAGGTCCTCCACCATCTCCCGGTTGCGGCGCTGCAGGTCGGCCATGTCGTCGCGACGCTCGTCGGAGGTCTCCACCTGCTCGGCCAGCAGCTCGGCGGCCGACGGCACCACCAGGCGCAGGGTCCGGGTCCGCACACGGCCGGGAGAGCCGGGTCGACGGCCATCGACGGCCTCGGCGGTCACCAGCAGGGCCTCGCCGGGCAGCAGGTCCACGGCGGCGGCGTCCAGGCCCAGCAGGGCGGCGCGGTGGGCGTCGCCGGGAGCGCCCGTCGCGGCGAAGGCGCGGAGGGAGGGGACCGCATGCCCGTCGGTTGTGGTGGTCGTCAGCGTGTCCGTCGGCACGGCGAGGCGGGTCCAGGTGGTGTCGGGATCGCCGGGCGACTCCCGGCGCAGCAGCAGGTCCAGGCGCGCTATGCCGTAGTCGTCGTCGGCCGTGAGGTCCAGGACGATGCGGCCGTCCGGGGGCATCCGACCGTCGTCGCCCGGACGGCGGAGATCGGCGGTGGGCGGAGCGTCGGGAACGGCGCGCAGCTCCCGCATCACCGGGCCGGGGTCCACCAGGCCGCGGGCGTCGCGAAGCACCACCGCGCCGCGCAGGTCACGGTCCAGGACGAGCATGCCGGCCACGTCGGCGCCGGACACCTCCCAGGGCAGCGTGTCGGTGTCGGCCACGGCGAACCCGGCCGCGGCCACGGGTCGGCTGGCCCTGCCCGTCCACGACAGCCGGCTGCCCACCGGCGCCTCCACGACAGCGGGGCAGGGATCGTGGGTGCGGACCGGCAATCCCGTGTATGCCGGGGGGCGCACTTCCAGGACCAGGGAGGCCAGCAGGGGCGGGTGGATCACGCGGATCTGGGCCGTGTGGGTGACCATGCCGTCGCGCCGGAAGCGGTAGACCAGGTCCTCGGTGACGTCCGTCAGCACGACCCGGTTGCGGATCATGGGCGCACCGGGCGGCAGGGTGTCCGGCACCGCCGGCAGCGAACGCCAGCCGCCGTGGATCCCGCGGACCTCGCAGACGGTCTCCCCGAGGGGCGTGCCGAAGTCGACGGCGGTGACGTCCAGGGTCTCGCCGGAGACCACTTCCCCGGCGGCCGGCTCCAGGTACAGACCGATGGTCGCGGGGCGGGGTGCTCCTTCCAGGGGACGACCCAGTCGTTCCATCCCCGTGGTCACGACCGCCGGCGTGAGCAGCGCCGGCAGCAGGGCCAGCGCGACCAGGAACCCGCCGACGGCGAACACGCGCCGCACCGGGGCCAGGCCCAGGTCGCCGACGGGGTCGACCCGGCCGAGGCGCGGCTCCACCGACGCCAGCAGCCGTTCGGTCAGGGCGTCCGGCACGCCGTCCTCACGCCATCGGCCCCCGCCGCGGGTGGCCTCCCGGGCGGCCGTCAGCAGGTTCCGATGACCGCCGGCCCGGTCCAGGTCGGCCACGAACCGTTCCACGCCGCCCAGGTCCCCCAGCGCCCCGACGATCCGGTCCAGCACCAGCCACAGCCCCCCCACCGACGCCGCCAGGAGCACCGCGGATCGCCACAGGGGATGAGCCTCGCCGGGCCGCCCCGCGGCCAGGGCCGCGAACGACGCCAGCACCAGCCCGCCGCCGACGACCTCCACCGCACCGAGCAGCACCGTGCGCCACCTCGTCCGCCGGTGGAGGCGTTCGAGGCGGGTCGCCGGGTCGGGTGTGCGGGATCGGCGGGTCATGGATTCCTCAGGGTCGTGTCAGGGCGTACATCATCACGTTCACGGCCATGCGGGCGGCGGCCTCGCGCACCGACGGCGGGTCGCCGTGCACCTCCGGATCCTCCAGCCCGTCCCCGATGTCCGCGGACCAGCTGTAGAAGACCGTCAGGCGGCCGTCGCGCACGATGCCGCAGCCCTGGGCCGGGTCGCCGTCGTGCCCGTGGATCTTGGGCAGGCCCGGCAGGTCGAAGTACGCATGGTAGATCGGATGCTCGGACCCCAGACGGACCAGGGGCTCGTCCGGATACACCCGCTCCATGAGGGCGCGGAACGAGGCGTCCAGGCCGTAGTTGTCGTCGGCCCAGAGGAAGCCTCCGGCGTCGAGCCAGCGCCGCAGCTCGGCCACCTCGGCATCGGTCATGTCGATGCGCCCGTGACCGGACAGGTAGATCAGCGGATGGCGGTAGAGGTCCTCGCTGTCCATGCCCACCACCACCGGGTCGATCGCCGTGGGCACGCCGGTCCGTTCCCGCACCTCGCGCAGCCAGTTGGACAGGGAGCCCGGATCGCAGTACCAGTCGCCGCCCTCGTACCGCAGGCGCGCCACGGTCACGGGCTCGGCCGCGGCCGCGGCGGCCATGGACACGACGCCCGCGAGCAGCAGGCAGCGCAGGAACGATCGGACGGGGTTCATGCATCCTCCGGTCGGGAATCGACGGCGCGCTCGAGCACCACCACGGCCTCGGCCCCACCGCCGTCGGCGTGGTCGGCCAGATTGATGCGGCCGTTCATGCGCGACAGCAGGTTCCGGCAGATGGGCAGCCCCAGGCCGGTGCCGTGGCTCTTGGTGGAAAAATAGAGGTCGAAGAGACGGTCGGCCACGTCCGGCGGCAGACCGGGGCCGTTGTCGCGCCAGGCGAGGGTCACCTCGCGCTCGTCGACGGACCAGGCGATCTCCAGGGCCAGCCGACCGCCGTCGCCCACCGCCTGCAGGGAGTTCTCCATGAGGTTGGCCACGACCTTGGCCAGGGACTCGCCGTGGGCCAGCACCGGCGGCGGGGCGTCGCCGCTGACGGTCACGTCGAAGCCGCCGTCGTCGTCGGGGGTGCGGTAGCGCGACACCACCTCGTCCACCAGGACCGCCGGATCCAGGGCCTCGCGCACCAGGGCCTCGGGCCGGCCCAGCAGGCTGAATTCGGTGGCGATGCTCCGCAGCAGCTCCACCTGCTCGAGGACCTGGTTCACGGTGGAAGACACGATGCGGTCCATGTCGTCGGCGCCGTCGCGCCAGGCCTGCTCCAGGAACTGGACCGAGAGCTGGATGGGCGTCAGGGGGTTCTTGACCTCGTGGGCCACCTGCCGCGCGAGCTGGGCGTTGATGGCCAGGCGCTTGGTCTCCAGGAATTCGGTGACGTCCTCGAACACGATCATGCGGTCGCTGCGCCCGCCGGGCAGTTCCAGGGGCGCCAGCCGGCCGCGGAGGGTGCGGGCGCCTTCGGGCGCCACGAGTTCGGCCTCGCCGAGGTCCGACCCGACAGCCTGCCGGAACGCCGCCAGCAGGCGGGACGCCCGGTCCTCGACGCCGGAGTCCGGGTCGGCGTAGAAGGCGTCGATCATGGTCCTGGCCGCCGGGTTGACCGTCACGATGCGGCCGTCCCCGTCGAAGACGGCCACGCCCACCGGCACGCGTTCCAGCAGGCGCGCCAGGAAGCGCTCGCGCTCCTCCAGGGCCGTGCGGGCGGTGCTCAGGTCGTCGCGCATGGCCCCGAAGGCGGCGCTCAGGGTGCCCAGCTCGTCGGCGGCGGGGGGCGGCAACGGGGCCGTGGGATCGCCGGCGGCGAGGCGGCGCGTGGCGGTCACGAGCACGCGCACGGGGTCGAAGATGCGCCACGACAGCACCATGCCCAGCACCGTGGCCAGCAGGAAGATCAGGGTGGCCAGGCCCGCCAGGAACAGGACGGTGCGCTCGCGCTGGGCCTCGTAGTCGCGGCCGCGGGCGGGGAACGACGCCGCCAGCACCGCCGGCGACTCGCCCAGGGTCAGGCGCCCGTCCGGCTGCAGATTGCGCAGCACGGGCAGGCCCAGCAGGCCGGTCCAGGAGAGGTCGCGGCCGCCGTCTGAGACCAGCCGGAGCTGGCCGTCGCGACCGTCCAGCCGCGCCGCGCGGTCCGGCGGCAGGATCAGGTCGGTGTCGCCGGCGAACACGTGCTCGGGGTGGCTGGCCATGAGGGCCTCGCCCTCCACGTAGAGGGTCGCCTCGCCCTGGATCACCTCGCCCAGGCCCACCAGCAGGTCGGCGTCGATGCGCTGGCGGTAGAAGAAGAACCCCTCGCGCTGCCTCAATCCGGGACCGGGCAGGGTGCCGACCATCCCCTCCACCTGTTCCACGTCGGTCACCGACTCCAGGGCCACCGGGATGACGGTGCCCAGGTACGTGGACTGGTCGTCGCGCATCACCACCAGCGAGGCGGCCCGGGCGCGCTCCAGGAGCAGGGCGGCCTCGTCGTCGTCCAGGTCGCTGAGGGTCTCGTCCAGCAGGAGTTCGCCGTCGGCGGAGAAGACCATGGCCTGCCGGGCGCCGAAGGGCCCCAGGGGGCGCTGGCCGGCGAGGCGGCTGTCCAGCAGGTCGGAGATGTAGTCGCTGCCGGCCAGGGCCCGGGCCTGCTCGGCCAGCAGGCCCTGGAGCTGTTCGCGGGCGGTTTCCAGGCCGACGCGGGTCTGTTGGCGGGCGTCGTCGGTGAGCCACTCGCGGCTGATGCGGTCGATGAACGTGCCGGCCATGACCAGGGGCAGCAGGCCGAGCAGGAAGCTCATGGCCAGGAACCGTTCCTGGAGGCCGAGGCTGGCCCGCTTCCAGCGCCCGGTCGCCAGCCGGAGCACGACCGGCAGCAGTCCGACGGCCGCCACCAGCAGCAGGTCCAGCAGGATGAGCCTGGAGAGGTCCAGCAGGCGCTCCCCCGCACCCGGGGTGCGCACGCCCAGCAGGAGGCCGTCGGCAGGGCCGGCGGTGTCGCCGCCGTCGGGGCGCCACAGCGATCTCCACTGGCGGCCGCCCGCCGAGATCGCCACCGGATCGCCGGGCGATCGTTCCATCTCCGCCGCCAGGGCCCGGGGTCCGAGGGCCGGTTCGAGTCCATCCACCGCCCCGTCCCAGCGCCCGTCGCGGGACCTGAGCAGGACCACCGGTCGGTCCACGTCCTGGCGCGGGACATAGCCGTCGGAATCGCCGCCGACGGCCCCTGGCGCCAGGGCTTCGCGCAGGGTCCTCACGCGCCCGGAGCGGACGGGCAGTTCCAGGGCCACCCAGCCCTCGGAGCCCAGCCGCGACACCTCGCCGCGCAGGATCCACTCGTCGCCGGTGGCGTAGCGCCGCTGCTCGGTCTGCAGGTAGAGGTCCAGCTTGAGGTCGGGACGCGGCGAGACGGGCCGACCCTTGCGCCACTCCGAGCGATCCACGATCTCGTACCCGAAGTCGCGGAACTGGCCCGAGGCGAAGCGGCTCAGGCCGGTGCCGTCGGGCTCCAGGATTTCCACCAGGCAGGGCATGCCCAGCTCGGAGACGCCGGCGCCGCGCCACAGGGCGTAGGCGGGCCAGTCGCGCCAGAGCTCGTCGGCCTCGGGGGCGTGGGCCGCAGGGGCGTCCTGCAGGACCGCCTCGTCCGACGCCATCTCCGACAGCAGGTCCTCCATCAGGAACTCGATCCAGTCCTCGCGGGGCGCCGCCAGCTCCTCCAGCTTCCGGGCCAGCCAGCGATCCTCCACGTCGCGGTAGGCCTGGGCCAGTCCCATGTAGTTCCAGGTCACCGCGGCGAAGAGGGGCAGCAGCCAAGCCAGGCGCCGCAGGGCGCGATCGCCTCCCACCACCAGTCCGGAGGTGGCCCTCACGGTCAGCACCACCAGGGGCAGGGCCGCCAGTCCCAGGGGGCCGAGATCCAGGCCGACCCGCCCCAGGGCGAACCCGCCGGCCACCGCGGCCGTCAGCGCCACCACCGTGCGCAGTCCCGACCGCTCGCCGCGCCGCCGTCCCGCCAGCACGGCGGCCAGGAGCACGGCGCCGCCTCCCACCGTCAGCAGCACCACGTGCAGGCCCCAGAAGGTCATGGCCCGGAACGGCACCTTGGGCCCGATGAGGCGGGGGTGGGCGTTCACGGCCAGCTCGTCGGCCAGGGCCCAGAGCAGCGCCAGCACCAGGGCGGCCCCCACGCCGTAGAGCACCTCGTGCACCAGCCCCTGCGCGCCGCCGGGAACATGATCGCGGTCCCGGGCATGGAGCCACCGCACCGACGCCACCGCCGTCACGGCGATCAGCACGCCGGTGAGCAGGGCGTCGAGGGTCGATGCGAAGAGCCCCATCCCCCACGAGGTCGCGAAGTAGGTGGGGTCGATCAGGCTGGCCGGGTCGCCGGGGCGGGCGGCTCCCCGGCCCGGGTCGAGGGCCAGGGGCAGCCAGTGGAAGAGATCCGCCGCAGCCCAGCAGACCCGGACGATCCACGCCGCCACGACCAGCCGGCCACCGCGCCAGGCCGCGGCCGTCCACACCAGCAGGGCCGCGCCCAGGAGCAGGGCGGTGAGGATCAGACGCTCGGCCGCGTCGGCGGCCCGCTGGGCCTCCAGGGGGCGGCCCGAGACGGTGGTCCGCAGCACCGGTAGCTCCATGTCCCCGGGGACCGGGTCGAGCACGACGTCGGACGTGGCCCGCAGTCCGCGCATGGGGTCGCCCCGCCAGCGGGTGGGCTCGGGATGGGTGGTGAACACGATGCTGGTCCTGATGTCCACTCCCCGGTCGCTGCGCGGCCGATCGGGGGAGGTCAGGCCCACCTGCCATTCCAGCCGGCCGCGTCCGCCGGGCAGGGCGCCGTGCCAGACCCACCCGGTACGGCCACGGCGCACCTGGGCGGGGTCGCCGGGTTCGGGCAGGTCGGCGGCTGGATAGGGATCCAGGGTGGCGGTCCAGGCCACGCGCTCGCCGCCCCGCCAGAGGCAGAGCGACAGGGGGAAGCGACCGCCGTCGGCCGCGTCCCAGCCCTCGGCCAGGCGGGCGAGCCAGGCGTCGTCGTCCAGGGCGTCGTCGTCGGCGGCCGCACGCTCGGCGAGTCCGGCCACCGCCAGGTGCAGGCTCTCGACGTCGGTCTCCACGGCGGCCAGCACCGGTTCCAGCCGCCGGCGCTGGTCCTGCTCCCACGCCTCGGGATCGGGCGACGCCACGGGCCGGGCCGCGAACCAGGCGGCCGCCAGCAGGCAGGGCACCGCCAACAGCAACCACGCCGGCCGCTGCAACCGCCCCCGCCGCCAGGCGATCAGGGCGATCAGGGCTCCCGCCAGGGCCGCTCCCGCCGTCCCGGCGCCGGAACCCGGCACACCTCCGTCGCCCGCCTGCAACGACAGCAGGGCGGCCGCCAGGGCCACGCTGGCCCAGCCGACGGTTCCGGGAATCCGGGGGGTGGTCATGGAGGGCACCCGCCTCAGCGACCGCGACGGAAGACGGCCAGCCTCCAGCCGTCTTCCGTGCGGGTCCAGCCCAGGAAGAGCCGCACGGTGCGGCGGCGGCTGCCTTCCCGGAACGTCCAGTCCATCACCGCGCTCACCTGGTCGTCAGCATCGTCGGAGACGACCACGGCCTCTCCCAGCTCGTGATCGCGCCGTTCGCGGAACAGGGACAGGAAGAGGTACCTGGCCCGGGCCGGCGTGACGGTGGCCACACGGGCCTCCGGCCCCTCCACCGACATCTCGGCCCCGTCGCCGGAGACGAGGTCGGCCAGGACCTCCGCGTCGGCGGCCAGCCACGCGTCGCGGAAGAGAGCCATGGCGGCCGCGGGGCCGCCCCCCTCCGCCTCGTCCGGCACCACGATCTCCGCTCCCGCCGCGAGGGCCAGGCAGACGACGGCGAGCAGCGATGCGAGGAATCGCGGGGCGACGGAAGCGGGGGTTCGTGTGGTCATGGCGTTCATCCCGGGAAGTCTAGCCCATCAGGGGGGTTCCGGATACACCGGGAACGTGCCGACGTTCCCCGGGGCACGAAAAAGGGGGCGCCCGCCGGGCGCCCCCTGATCGCTCGCGCGACGTCCAACTACATGGCCGGCTGCTTGCGCTTGGCGTCGCTCACGTTGCGCTTGTACCACCACACCAGCACCGGGCTCGCCACGAACATGGACGAGTAGGTACCGATGATCACGCCGAACACCAGGGCGAAGGCGAAGTCGTGGATCACGGCGCCGCCCAGCACGAAGAGGGTCCCGGCCACGAAGAGGGTCGTCAGCGAGGTGACGACGGTGCGGCTCAGGGTCTCGTTGATGGAGCGGTTCACGACCTCGTCGTAGCCCTCCTTGCGCCGCAGCGACATGTTCTCGCGGATGCGGTCGAACACCACGATGGTGTCGTTGAGGGAGTAACCGATGATGGTCATGAACGCGGCGATGATCGTCAGCGAGATCTCCTTGTCCATCAGGGAGAACACGCCCAGGGTGATCACCACGTCGTGCACCAGGGCCACGATGGCCGCGATGCCGTAGCGGAAGACGAAGCGCACCGTGATGTAGAGCACGATGAGCACCAGGGCCGCGAAGATGGAGTTCACGGCGCCCGTCTTGAGCTCCTCGCCGATCTTGGGACCGACGGACTCCTCGCGGCGCATTTCCACCTCGTGACCGGTCAGGCCCACCTCGAGGGCGTGCTTCATCTGCTCGGCGGCGTCGATGCCCTGGTCGCCGGTCTCGATGTCGGTGCCCCGGAACGTGACGAGGAATTCGTCATCCGCTCCGAAGTCCTGCACCTGGAAGTCGGCGAAGCCGGCGTTCTCCAGCGTGCCGCGCACGTCGGCCATCTCGGGGGCCGGCGTGATGCGCACCTGCAGGATCGTGCCGCCGGTGAAGTCGATGCTCAGCTTCGGTCCCCCGTGCATCACCAGGGAACCGATCCCGGCCACGATCATCACGATGGAGATCACGGCCGCCACGCGGGACCCGCCCACGAAGTTGATTCGGGTGTTGGTCAGCAGTTCCATTCCCATACCTCTCTCGGGGCCGTTGCCCCCGGGGCCCCCGGAGGGGCCGGTTCGACCGGGTCAGATGCTCAGCTTGGCGTGAGCCCGGTTCCGGGTGACGGCCTCCATGATGACGCGGGTCAGCACCAGCGCCGTGAACATGCTCGAGAAGATGCCGATGGTCAGGGTCACGGCGAACCCGCGGATCGGGCCGGTGCCGAACCACCACAGGATCATGGCCGCGATCAGCGTGGTCACGTTGGCGTCCACGATGGTCCGCGTGGCGTTGCCGTAGCCGGAGTCCACGGCCGCGCGGGCGGTCTTGCCCCGGCGCAGCTCCTCGCGGATCCGCTCGTTGATCAGCACGTTGGCGTCCACGGCCATGCCGATGGTCAGGATGATGCCCGCGATGCCCGGCAGGGTCAGCACCAGGCCGAACTGGGCCAGCACCGCCAGCAGGATGACCATGTTGACGCTCAGGGCCAGCACCACCACGAAGCCCGTGAGCCGGTAGTACAGGATCACGAAGACGACCACGATGATCAGGCCGTACCACGCGGCGTCCAGGCCCTGGCGGACCGAGTCGGCGCCGAGGCTCGGACCGACGGTGCGCTCCTCCTCGATGCGGACATCCACGGGCAGGGCGCCGGCGCGCAGCAGCAGGGCCATGTCGCTGGCCTCGGCGCTGGTGAAGCCGCCGGTGATGTTGCCGTCGCCCGAGGGGATCTTGCCCTCGATGCGGGGAGCCGACTTCACCTTGCCGTCCAGGGTGATGGCCATCTGACGGCCGACGTTCTCGCCGGTCACCTTGCTGAACAGGCGGGCGCCGCGACGGTCCAGGCTGAAGTTCACGACGAAGTTGCCGGGCCGCTCGGTGTCCGGGGCGCTGCGGGCGCTGGTCAGGCGGTCGCCGGTCAGGCTGGCCTGGGAGTCCAGCAGGTACAGCGGTCGCAGCACCATGCCGCCGCCCACGTCGAACTCGTCCATGTCGAACTGGAACTCGAGGTGGCGGGGCAGGACACGCGCCTCGGGGCTCTCCAGCATGTCGCGGACGCGGTCCACGTAGCGGGCCTCCACCGCCCGGGGCGTACCCCACATGCGGATGAAGTCGCCGTTGGCGAACACGTAGCCGGAGAAGGGGCGCTCGTCCAGCAGGTCGGCGCCGGGGGTCATGTCGCCGGAGGGCTGGCCGGGCAGCTCGCCCAGATCCAGGCTCTCGTCGGCCGCGGCGACCTCGTCGCCGGTCCCGGCGTCGGTGGCGTCGGTGGCGTCGGCGTCCGTCGCCTCGGCGTCGGCGGGCTCCTCATCCACCGCGGCGGTGGTCTTGAAGGCGTCGTCCAGACGACCGAGGGCCGTCTCCACGTCCTCCACCGGGCGCACCATGCGGAACTCCAGGCGGGCGGTGGAACCGATCAGGTTCTTGGCGCGCTCCACGTCCTGGAGGCCGGGCAGCTGCACGACGATCCGCTGGTTGCCGACGGTCTTGATGTCGGGCTCGCTCACGCCGAACTGGTCGACGCGATTGCGGAGGATCTCGGTGACGCGCTGGAGATTCTCCTTGGCCTCGGCGTCGGTCAGGCCCTCGACGTCGATCTCGAGGACGATGTACATGCCCCCCTCGAGGTCGAGGCCCTTGCGGATGGCACCGTCCTCCCAGGATTCGATCCTGGAGGCGAGTGCGGCGTCGGTCTCGGCGGCGGTCCTCATGTCGTCAGTGATGCGGGAGGCCTGGATGGTCGGCCAGAGCCCGATCAACGACAGGGCAACCACGACGATCACCAAGACGGCCCTGGTGGTCAGGGATCGGTTCATGTCACCTCTCCGGTGGCTTTGGAAGCAAGGGCACGACAACGGCGCGGACGCCGTCCGCGCCTGGGACAGAACAACGCGGCGAATGACGATTCCGGGATCGTACAATCCGCCGCAAACCGGCAAAAATGATAGGACATGGGGGGTTCGGAGTCAACAGGCGAGTCCGGCGGGGTCGTGATCCACCATCACGTGAGCCCCATCCCCGAGGCCGGATTCGGCCCCGTGGGCCAGCAGATGGAGGGGGTCCTCGGGGCACCGGGTGAGCTCCGCCAGGGGGGCTCCCAGCGACGCCGCGATCAGCTCCGCCGCCGCCCGATCCACCGCCAGGGGGTCGGTTCCGGCCAGGATGCCCACCTCAGGCTGGGGCACGTGATGCCCCTGCATGGCGATGCGGCGCACGGGTTCCGGCAGGGCCAGGGCCACGTGGAGGGACCTCCCCCGCAGGGGAGCCGCCACCGCCGCCGCGCCCTCGGCGCAGCGCTCCATGAGCCGCCGGCTGGCGCCGTCGGGGAAGGTCAGGGCCTCCAGGAAGCACTCGGCCAGGCAGTCGCCGCAGCCCAGGCAGGTCTCGGGCTTCACCACCGCCACGTGGCCGTTGTGGCGGATCCCCTCGTTGCCGCAGAGGGTCACGCACATGCCGCAGCCGCCGCAGACGTCTCGGTCCACGGTGGGCTGCACATCGGTCTGCAATGCCTTCAGGCCGTCGGCCGAGGCGCATCCCGTCGCCAGGCCGTGGAGCACGCCCTCCATGCCGGAGCGTTCGTGGAGCGAGACACGGTGCAACGAGACGAGGCTCCGGGCCCCCGCCACGGCCTCCCCCACGTCCAGCCCGTCGAGACGCTTGCCCTCCACGGGCAGGCGGGCGGCCGTGGGCGCGGGTTCGCGGGGCGACGGCGCGACGGCCGGCTGCCACCCTTCCTCCCCGAGCCAATCGGCCAGGGGAGACGTCCAGGCCTCCCATTGCTCCCTCACCCGGGCGCGGACGGGATGGTCGGCCACCAGGGCCGTGGGCCCCTCCGCGACCAGTCCCTCGTCCCGGATCACCCTGCGGGCGAGGGCCAGGACCAGCTCGCCCACCCGGGCGGGCTCGTCGGCGGCGGTGCAGCGGATCAGGTGGACGGTGCTCACGGCGCCGCCCCCCGGACCTCGGGTTCCGCCGGGGCGGCGGCGGTCAGGGCGGCGTCGCGGGCGTCCTTGGCCCGCTCCAGCGCCACCATCTCGGAGACCGTCACGAACCGGATCCCATCCTTCACGTAGCGGGGCAGCTCCCGCCGCAGCACGGCCACCGTCTCGGGATAGGGATGGCAGAGCGCCACGGCCGAGCCACTGCGCCGGGCGGCGTCCACCAGGCGCTTCAGCAGCCGGCTCACCTGCTCCTCGGATGTCTCCGCCTGGTCCAGGAAGAGGCGGTTGACGAGGGTGGGCACCCCCGCCTCGCGATGGGCGGCGGCGGCCACGGACCGGGCGGTGGTCATGCTGTCCACGAAGAGCAGGTCGCGCTCCCGCAGCACGTCGGCCAGGCGGTCCATGGTGGCGCGGTCGGCGGTGGCGGCGCTGCCCATGTGGTTGTTCACGCCCGTCACGCCGGGCAGGTTGGCCATGGCGCCGTCCACCAGCGAGGCGATCTCGTCCCGGGACATCCCCACCCGCACGAACACGGGCCCGGGATTGGTCTCCGGATAGCTCACCGGCTCCATGGGCAGGTGCAGCATCACTTCGCGCCGGCGACGGGGCACCGACCGGGGTCGACTGCGTCCCACCTGCAGGTCCTCCGTGCAGCCGCGGGCGAGGCGCAGGCGGCGGGCTTCGGCGTCCCCGCCCGATACGCCGGACGACACGTCGGGCAGGGCCAGCTCCGTGGCCGCCAGAGCGTAGCGACGCGAGTAGCGCAGGCCCGGCAGCACCGACAGGGTCAGCGGCACGTTCAGCTTGAGCATGGAGCGGGTCTCGGGGGTGTCGCCGTTGCCCCAGTCGTCCACGATGATGGCCACCGTGGGCACGTCCAGCTCGCCGAGCAGGTCGGTCACCGAGGAACGGGCGGCGTCGGCGCGCCAGCGCACGTCGGGCTCGGGCGTGCCCGCGGGATGGAGCAGCAGCAGGTGGGTGGGACGGTCGGCCACGCCCAGGTCCAGGCGCAGCAGGGACGGATCCAGGTCGGGATCGGCGCCGCGGCGGCGGGGGCGCTCCAGGCGCTCGCCCCACATCACGCGGGCGCCGCTGGCGGTCAGGGCGTCGGCCAGGTCGGCCTGCAGCTCCCAGAAGTCGCGTCCGGCGGGGGCCTCAACCACGGCACGTCGCATGCCGTCGGCGGTGTCCGCGACGGCGGCGGCGTAGGCGGGCAGGGTGGCGGCGAGCACGGCGTCCAGGTCGGCGCCCACCTCCTCGCGCACCCCCTCGGCACCGAAGCGCAGCAGGGCCGCCCGTCCCTCGGGGCTGCGGGTCCAGTTCAGGACGCCCAGGGCGGTCAGGGCGACGACGGCCAGCACGGCCGCCACACGGCCCAGGCGGGCGGCGCGGCCGGTCTCGGTACGGCGGGAGGTGTTGCGCTTGCGGGTCGGCATGGCGTCACGATAAGCGGGGTGCGCGGCGTTGCCAACAAAAAGGGGGAGCCGATGGCTCCCCCTTTCCGGTCGGTATCGCGGCGCAGTCTAGGAGCCGCCCAGATCCTGCTGCCCCACCATGAACCAGATCCCGTCGCCGTCGGGCGCGGCGAAGAACATCTGGTTGGAGTCCACGGTGATGGTCCCGTTGTCGTGGTACAGCTCGAAACGCACCTCGTAGAGGGCCTTCTTGGCGCCCTCGATGTCGCCGAAGTAGGGGTGCGCCGCCGAGACGTTGTCCCACTGCTCCAGGATGTTGAGGGTCTCCACGGTGATGCTGCTGATGCCGCGGGAGTATTGGCCGTCGGGGTTGGTGTGGGGCTCGCCCGAGAACATGTTCCGGGTCGACGAGACGTCCTCCTGCTTGTTGAACGTCGCGCTGGGGCCCTCGCCCTCGATGAAGATGAACTGGAAGCGGCTGTCGAGCATGTCCTCGTAGCCGTCGATGTCCATGGTCTGGTACGCGATCTTGAAGTTGTCCACCAGGATGGTGGGCGTGGTCGCGTCGGCGTAGTCGTCGTCCACCGGCGGCGGATCGTTGTCGTCGTTGTCCGGCGAGAAGATGCAGCCGGGCGCGCTCAGGGCGATGAGCGCGAGCGCCAGCATGGTGAGCAGAAGGTGCTTGTTGGTCCTCATGGTCGCCTCCGTCGGGTCGTGTCGGGGGCCGTCCCGGGCCCCGGATCTTCGATGTCGTGCATTCGAATATGGGTTCAGAAGCGTATCAACCGTTCGATCAGCGACCTCCCGAAGCTGCGAAGGCGCCCCGACGCTGTCCCAGGGAAGGCAGGAGCCCTCCGGTATCGGGGTCGTTCTCACCCTGTTCGTCGATCCAGCGGACCAGGCGCCACTCGGTGGCCTCGATCCGGAATTCCAGCCGGGCACGGGCCCGGTACGGCGTCTCGCCGCCGCTCTCGGCGACTTCCACGGCGTAGACGTAGATCAGTTCGGCCTCGTTGCCGGAGCCACCCCAGCCGAAGATCTCCTCCGCCTGCATATCGGCCGTCACCCCGTCCACATTATTCAAAAACGAGTTGACGAAGGCGACTTCCTGCTCGAGTCCCCAGCCGGCCCAGTCGACGCCGGGATAGTTGGCCTCGGCGGAGCCGTCCGGAACGTACATGAAATCCTCGGCCAGCATGCGCTCGTAGCCGGAGGGGTCGCCTCCGCCGAGGGCCAGCCCGAGGTTCACGAGGACTTTTTCAGGGTCGGCGGCGGGCAGGTAGTTGATGGCCACTCCGCCCGGTTCCGCAGCGTCCCTCGGCTCGAACAGACAGCCCGAGCACACGAGTCCGCAAATCAGTATAGCAACAATCAGGCCGAACCGAAAGCGCATCCTCAGAACCTCCAGCTGAACTGGATGTCGGCATCCCAGTAGTCCCGGCCCGCTTCCTGGACGCTGGGGCCGTGGGCGAAGAACTTGCGGATGGCCGCCGAGACCTGCTTGCCCTGGGAGAACTTGTGGCTGACGGTGCCGCCCACCCCCACCTCGCCGCTGTAGCGCTCCAGCTCCGACGGACGGGGGCCGAACGACTCCTTGAAGTCGCGACTCTTGTAGGTGGTGCCGTCCAGGGTCAGCCACTTGGTCGGCTTGTAGGTCACCGAGACGTCGATCTTGTTGATGCGCTGGTCCGAGTCCCGGAAGTAGGTGCTGTGGCCGGTGACGTCGGTGGTCGACTTCTTGCCCAGCAGCTTGATGTTGTAGTTGTGGGTCAGGACCACCGTCAACCTGCTGTTGGGGCGCAGGGTCAGGCGGGTCTCCATGTTGCCGCGCTTGTTGAAGTCGTCCTGCTTGTTCACGTTCTCCAGGTGGGAGAACACGTAGTCCGTGTACTGGATCCACACGCGGAAGCTCTGGCTCAGGTCCAGCCAGCTCGCCACGGGCCACAGGTAGCTGGGGTTGATCTCGTAGGTGTTCTTGATGCTGTTGTTGGCCGAGCGCGAGCTGCGGATGGATACGTCCTCCACCTGCTTGGCGTCGAAGACCATGCCCACCTGGAACAGGTTGTCGAAGAGGGTCTCCAGGGCAACGTTGGCGCTCATGTCGATGCGGTCGCGGTCGTTCTCGTTGTAGCGGTTCTGGGCGATGTCCTGGGTGATGCCGTTGGTCAGGTTCACCGTCAGGTCCGTGTGCTCGAACAGATGGCGCAGGTAGCCCAGCTTCACGGTCCGCGAACCGTAGTTCTGGCGGCCGCGGGACTCGGCGGCGCCCAGGTAGGTCTGGTCGTCCCAGCGCCACAGGTAGGCGTAGGACACGCTCAGGGAATCCGACTCGCTGGCATTCCAGGAGACCGTGAGGTCGGAGGTGTCGGTGCGCTTTTCACGGGTGCCCACGCCGCTCATGCGGAAGCTGTTCTCCGACACGTCGCGGATCACGTTGGCGGACACCTTGACGGGTCCCAGGTCCAGGTCGTTGCGCCAGGCCAGGACGACGGCGTCGTCGCGCTCCAGCTCCTCCACGATCTTCTGGTCCACCCCGATGGTGTCCACCACGCCGTTGGTGTTGCGGCGGTAGTCCAGGTACTGCTTGCGGAACGACGAGCTCTCGAACGAGATGCTGGACACCCAGCCGCCCCGCTTCACCCCCACCGCCGCGCGGAGCGAGTCGCCGTCGGCGGACGAGGGGTTGGTCTCCAGGCCCAGGGCGCGCTCGCCGGCCTCGGTCATGGCGAAGGCGCCGGTGTGGAAGGTCACGCCGTCGGCCGGGGTCCACTGCGACGCCAGACGGCCGTCCAGGCGCGATTCCGAGAAGTCGCTGCGCTGGTTCTGCTGCTCGGCCTGCTGGTCCGTGGCCGAGGCGTTGAAGGAGAGGTCGTGGAGCAGGCCGCCCAGCTCGAACTCCTCCTTCTTGGCCGTGACCCGGGCCTGGCGATAGTCGCGCTTGTTGACGGTGGTCGAGCCCGAGGAGTTGGTGATGTGGTCCTCGGACCAGTTCTGGATGAGGTTCAGGGTGCCCTCGGCGAAGCCGTCCTGGGGCAGGCTGTAGGTCACGTTGGCGTCGCGCTTGTCGACGAACTTCTCCTGGGTGCGGTAGTCCTCGTGGCCCATGGAGAACTTCTGGCTCAGGCGGTGGCCGCCCCGGAGCAGCAGGTCGTTGTCGAAGGCGCCCGTGACGTTGACGCTGCGCATGGTGGCCCTGGTCTTGAAGCTGGGCTTGCGGTCCCAGCTCGTGATGAAGGGCACGGCCGGCTCCGCCTGCTGGGCCTGGAAGAGGGCCGCGATGGAGTCCTCGTACGCCGTGGCGGTGGAGTCCGCCGGGGCGTCCTCGGCGCGCGCCGGCGCCGTCGTCACCGTCGCGGCGACGAGCAGCAGGAGGGCGATGGTGGTGTGGATCCGATTCGTCACGAACGCTCCAGCTCGGCGACCAGTCTCGCCACGATCCTCAACCGTTCCCTGTCCACCTGCTCCGGCCGGTCGCTCGGGGCCACGCCGGCCCGCTCGAGCACGTCGGCCGCGGCCTCGGCGTCGCCGCCGAGGCGGCCGCGCAGGCTCCTCGTGATCTGTTTACGGCGCTGGTTGAACAGGGACTTGATCACGTCCTTGAACGCCAGGAACTCCTCGCGTTCCCACTTTTCCGCCAGCGGGCGCAGCCGCACGATGGCCGACTGCACGTCCGGCCGCGGCCAGAATACGCTGGCGGGCACCTGCCGCACCAGTTCCGTTTCGAAGAGGGACCCCAGGACCACCGACAGCACGCCGTATTCCTTGCCCCCCGGTTCGGCCGTGATGCGCTGGGCCACCTCGCGCTGGACCATGAACACGCCGCCGGCCGTCCGCTCCCTGTGATCGGCAAGGGCGAACAGGACTTCACTCGTCAATACGTAGGGCAGATTGCCGGCCATGACGGGCCGTTCGCCGGCCCGGGCCAGGGCTGCGGCCCAGTCCAGCCTCGCGATGTCGTCTTCCAGGAGCTCGAAGCGCTCCTCCTCCGCCAGTTCCTGCCGCAACAGGGCGCAGAGACCGCGGTCCACCTCGACACCGGTCACGCGGGCCCCGGCATCCAGCAGGGGACGCGTGAGAGCGCCTCCGCCACAGCCCAGTTCCAGCACGTCCGTGCCCAGCTCCAGCACGTCGGCGGCGATGGCCCGGGCCAGGTTGCCGTCCACCAGGAAGTTCTGCCCGCGCTTCTTGGTGGGCTTCACGCCGTGGGCGCGCAGCAGCTCCTGCTGGCTCGGGCGGTCCGGGGCGCTCACGGGGCCACCTCGAGGCCGAGCAGCCGCTCCAGGTTGGCGCGGGCGGCGGTCGCCAGGTCCGGAACCTCCATGCCGAAGACCTCGGCCACCTTCGCCGCCGTCAGGGCCAGGTAGGAGGGCTCGTTGCGCTTGCCGCGGTGGGGCACCGGGGGCAGCCAGGGTGCGTCGGTCTCCAGCACGACGTCGCGGGGCGTGACCGTGGTCAGGATCTCCGGCAGGCGGCTGGTCTTGTACGTGACCGGGCCGCCGATGCCCAGCAGGAAGCCCCGGGCCGTGCCCCAGGCCGCGTCGTCGGCGTCGCCGGCGAAGGAGTGCATGATGCCGCGGCGGGCGGGCAGGTGGGCGTCCAGCTCGGTGCGGGCCTCGGCGTAGGCGTCGCGGATGTGGAGGATCACCGGCAGGTCCAGTCGGTCGGCCAGGGCGAGCTGGGCGCGGAAGGCCGCGTGCTGGGCCGGGCGGGGGGAGAGGTCGCGGAAGTAGTCCAGGCCGATCTCCCCCACGGCCACCACCTCGGGTTCCGCCGCCAGTTCGGCGAGGCGGTCGAGGGTGCGCTCGCCGGCCGGGGTGATCGCGCCGTCGGCGTCGGCCAGGTCCAGGGCGTCATGGGGATGCACGCCCACCGACGCCAGGATACCCGGATGGCGACGGGCCAGCTCCAGGGAGGCCTCGCTGCTCTCCAGGTCGTAGCCCACATTCAGGAAACGGGTCACGCCGGCCTCGCGGGCGCGCGCGAGAACGGCTTCGACCTCGCCGTCGAACTCGTCGCGGTTCAGGTGCAGATGGGTGTCGGTGAGCAACGTGATTCCGCCCCGTTCAGTGCTTGCCCTTGCAGCAGCCCTTGGATCCGCCCTTGGCCCTGGGCCGCGGGAGATCCCTGTCGGTGTCCCAGCTCAGGTCGGTCACGGGGCGGACGACGTGATCGCCGGAGTCCTCCAGCATCACCGTGGCGGTCTCGCGCAGAAGATCGATCTTGCGGACCCGGCCCCTGCTCCCGTCCACCTCCACGGGCGTCCCGACCCGGGGCATGCGTTTCTGCACCTCGGCGTAGCCCTTGTGCTCGTAGGCCAGGCAGCAGCGCAGCCGGCCGCACAGGCCGGACAGCTTGTTGGGACTCAGGGGGAGCTGCTGGGCCTTGGCCATCTTCAGGGTCACGGGGTTGAAGCCGTGCATGAACGTGCTGCAGCAGAGTTCGCGGCCGCACACGCCCAGGCCGCCCTTCATCTTGGCCTCGTCGCGCACGCCGATCTGGCGCAGCTCGATGCGGGTGCGGAAGATGGCGGCGAGGTCCTTCACGAGCTGGCGGAAGTCCACGCGCTTCTCGGCCGTGAAGAAGAAGGTGATCTTGTTGCGGTCGAACTGCCGTTCCACGCTGACGAGCTGCATGCTGAGGTTCCGCTTCTGGATCTTCTCCAGGCAGATGTCGTAGTCGTCCCACTCGTCGGCGCGGTTCTCGTGGAGGCGCTGGAGCTGCTGGGCGTCGGCCCGGGCCAGCACGCCCTGCCGCCCGGCCTCGCGCCACCACTGGGGCGAGCCCTCCCCCACGTAGCACACGCGGCCGAGGTCGCGCCCGCGGTCGGCCTCCACCAGGCAGTAGTCGCCCACGCGCAGTTCCACGTCGTGGTCGTTGTGGTAGCAGGCCTTGCGGTGTCCCTTGAACTGCACGATGACCACGCCGCCGTCGGGTTTGCGGGCCGGCCCCGGAGCGTCGCCGTTGCGGCCGCCGCCCGGCGCACCGCCGCGACCGCGACGTCCCCGTCGCGGCGGGCGTTTGCGATCGGGCTTGTCAGACCGCGGCGGTCCGGTCTGCTCGGGCATGGTCGCTCAACTCCCGGAAGAGCACGGCCATCACCAGGCCGATGTTGAGGTTGCGGTCCACGTCGCGTCGGGCGTCCTCGATGCGGCGCAGGTCCGCCAGCAGGGACTGCGGCGTGCGCCGCGCGGCCTGGGCCGACGTCCACTGCGCGGCGGCGGCCAGGGTCGGCTCGCAGTCGTCGCCGCGGACGGCGAATCCCAGGATGTCACTGTAGATCAGATGGAGCATTTCTCCCAGCAGGATCGCCCGCTCGCGGCGCCCCGGCAGCTCCTTGACGGGGGAATTGCGCAGGGGCGTGCCCTCGCCGCCCTCCCCGTTCACGCGCTCGACCACGGAGTCCGGCAGCACGCCCTTGTGGAGCAGTTCGGCGGCCATCATGGCCGTGCCGCCGCGGCCCTCGCCAGCCGCGGTCGCGATCTCGAGGGCCCAGGCAGCCACGGCCCGGGGCATGGGCAGGCGCAGGCGCGCCGCGCGGCGGGCGTTGCCGCCCCCGAGGCGGGCCAGGCCCTCGGCGTGGGCGCGGTCCAGGCCGTAGAGGCCGGCCAGCAGGTCCGTCAGCTCGTCGGCGCCGTAGGGCTGTACCGGGATGCGCTGGCAGCGGGACTGGATGGTGGGCAGCACGCCGGCCCGCACCGACGACAGCAGCAGGATCAGGGCGTCGGCCGGGGGCTCCTCCAGGGCCTTCAGGAAGGCGTTGGCCGCGCCGGCGCGCAGGCGGTGGGCGTCGGCCACCACGGCCACCTTGGTGGTGCCCTGGAAGGGCTTGAGGCGCAGGAACTGCAGGATGGAGCGGACGGTCAGGGGACCGGGGTGGTCCGGGTCGCCGATCAGCACCTCGCTGCTGGAGGCCCAGGCCGGCTGGTGGAAGGGGTCCTCCTGCTTGGCCGCGAACAGGCGGGCGGCGTCGGCGTCGCCGGAGCTGGCGGGCGCCGGTCCGATCCAGCGGATGTCGGGATGCTGGAAGGTCACGGCCTTGCGGCAGCTCTCGCAGGCCGGTTCGTCGGCGCAGACGTCGGGCGTGGAGCAATTGATCAGGCGGGCCAGCTCGAGGGCCGTGAGCTCCTTGCCGCTGCCCTCGGGGCCGACAAAGAGATACGACTGCCCCAGTCGGCCCTCGCGGGCCAGCCGGAGCAGCCGCTCCACGATGTCGCGTCGTCCTGCGAATCCTCGGGCCAAGGCCCCTCCTCTCCCGGCGACGCGGGTCAGCTCTTGTGGTCCACCACGAAGCGCTCGCGCAGCTCCTCCACGTACCGGCCCAGCTCGGCTTCCAGCTTCTCGCTCTCCACGGCCTGGCGCACGTTCTCGCGCACCTCGTCCAGGGTCAGCTTGTGGCCGGCGGTGCGCTCGCGCACCTGGAAGATGTAGAAGCCCGCAGGCGTCAGGAACGGCTCGGTCATGCCTCCCGCCTGCACGTCGGCCAGCTTCTCCTGGATGGCCGGTGACAGGTCGGTCAGGGCGAAGGTGCCGAGGCGGCCGCCCTGGGTGGACGACGAGGGGTCGGCGCTGGTCTCGCTGGCCACCAGGGCGAAGGCCTCTCCCCCGACGACCCGGGCATGGGCGACGCCGGCGCGGCCGCGGGCGCGTTCCACGTCCTCCTCGGTGAGCTCGAGGGGGAAGAAGATCTGGCTGACGGTGCGGCCCTCCTCGTCGGCGGCGTCCACGCGCAGCAGGTGCACGCCCCGCTCGCTCACCACCGGCGGGCTGGTCTCGCCCACGTTCATGGAGAAGACGGCGTCCTCGAGGGTCTGGCTGAACAGGGTGCCCTGGCTGACGCGGCCGATGCGGCCGCCGCGGGAGGCGGCGGGGCCCTCGGAGTGGTCGCGGGCGACGTCGGCGAAGGCGCGGCCGGCGCCCAGCTCCTGCAGCACCACGCCCAGCTTGCGCTGGATCTCCTGCTGGGCGGCGGGATCGGGCTCCACCGGCACCAGGATGTTGGACAGGGCCAGGCTGTCGGGCATCGACGGGATCTCGGCCTCGTGCTCGGCGTACCAGGCGTCCACCTCGTCCTCGCGCACCTCCACCCGGGGGCGGATGAAGCGGTGGATCACCGCCCGCATGTAGTGCTGGTCGCGCAGCTGGGTGCGGGCGCGCTTGCGGTAGTCGGAAAGGGTCATGCCCTCGTCGTCCAGGGCCCGCTCCAGGGCGGCTCGGGATCCGTAATAGCGCACGAGCTGGTCGATGTTGCCCTGCACCTCGCGGGCGATGGACTCGTCGGAGATCTCGATCTCCTCCTGGCGTGCCGCGGCGATGATGAGCTTGCTCTCCACCAGGCGCTTCAGCACGTCCTCGCGCACCTCGGCGTCGGAGAGCTCCACCTCGCGGCCGGCGTTGCGGGCCTCCAGGTGGTAGAGGGCCACCTCGCGCTCCAGCTCGCTGAGGAGGATGGCCTCCTCGTCCACGATCACCAGGATGCGGTCCACCAGCTCCGGGGAGGCGGCGGGACCGTCCTGGGCCAGGGCCGGTGCCAGGGCCCCGAGGGCGAGGCAGGCGGCCAGGATCCGGACAGCGGCGGTCGTCGGCATGGGCAGTGTCCTTTCGGACGAACGCCGGGGGGATCGCTCCCCCCGGCGTCCGCGGGACTCGGGGGTCCTACTGGTTCTCGGCCGTCAGCTCGTTCCAGGAGCGGGTCGCAGCGAGGGCGTCGTCGTGGACGGTCACCCCGTACTCCTCGGTCCACTCGTCGAGCAGGGCGTTGAGGGCGTCGTTCTTGCGGACGGCCTTGATGCGGTCGCCCACCTGCTCGATGACCTCGGTCAGCTCCAGGTTCCGGCTGGGCTCGATCTCGTCCAGGCGCGCCACGCCCCAGCCGCCCTGCACGGGCACGGGCTCGGGCAGCACGCCGGGCGCGGCCATGGAGAAGAAGGCGTCGCGCATGGAGCCGGTCCCGTTGCTGGCGATCTCGATGGCACCGCCGGCCTGCTTGTTCTCGGGGTTGGCGCCGTGGGCGTCGAGGATCAGGGGCCAGTCGCGGCCGGCGACGGCGTCGGCCTGGGCCCTGTCCGCGGTCTCGCGGTCGATGCAGTACACGACCCGGCCCTTGCGCACCTCGTTCTTCAGGTACTCGTGGCGGTGCTCGGCCCAGAAGGCGTCCATCTCCTCGGGGGTGATGGTCTCCTTGAAGGTCACGACCTCGGCGTGGAGCTTGGTGATCATGCCCTGCTCGGCCTTCTCGCGGGCGTCGCCCACGACCTCGCGGCGCTCGAAGTAGCCGCGCTCGCGGGCCTCGGAGATCAGCAGGCGCCGGTCCACCATGTCGGCCAGGATCTTGCGACGCACGCCGCCGAGCAGCTCGCCGCGCTTGGGACGGGCGAACACGCTCATGGCGTCGTACGCGGCCTTGTAGTCGCCGACGGTCCACACGTCGGGCTCGCCGTCGAGGTCCGTCTTCACGGAGAAGAACACGCGGTCCAGCTCGCTGGAGGGGACGTCCAGGGGCTGCAGCTCGCTCTGGGGAACGGGCTTCTGGGTCACCGGATCCAGGATCTCCTCCTTCTCCGGCATGCCGTTGTAGACGGTCCACAGGGCGGTCTCGTCCATGAAGAACTCGTGCTTCTCGCGGCTGGCCGCGATGAACTCGGTGCGGCTCAGGTTCACGGCCTTGGCGGTCAGGGACTGGCGGATCCGCTCGCGGAAGGCCTCGTCCATCTCGGGACGCTTGGTGTCGACCACGGCGTCGAGGCGCAGGATCCAGTAGCCGTAGACCGTCTCCAGGGGCTCGGAGATCTCACCGATCTCGAGGCCGAACATGACTTCCTCGAACACGTCCTCGACGCGGCCGAAGTTCATGCGCACGGTGTAGTCGTCGTTGGGGCCGCGGGAGCCGTCGTTGAACTCCTCGGCCACGTCCTCCCACAGCTCGCCCTGGAGCAGCTTCTCGCGGGCGGCCACGGCGTCGTCGCGGAAATTGCAGATCAGGAAGTGGAAGTCGCGGGCGGTGCCCAGCTTGGCGTAGTAGTCGTCGATCTGCGCGTCGGTGACGTTCTCCGCCGGAGCCTTGATCAGCTCCTCGTGCATGAGCTCGCCGGCCTTGTACTCGCTGACGGCGTTGATGGTGCCCTGGACCTGGGGCTCCTGGTCGAAGCCCAGGTCGGCCGCCTTGAGGGCCATGAGCTCCTTGTTGATGATGACCTGCAGGAAGGCGCGCTTGCCCTCCAGGGTGGCGGTGTCGACGATCAGGCCGTCGTCGCCCACGGGCAGGTCCTCGGCCCGGAAATTGGACAGGCGGTCCTCGTAGTACTCGCGGGTGACCTCGCGGTCGCCGACGAGGGCCAGGACGGAGTCGCCGTCCTCGCCGCCGCCTCCGCAGCCGCCCAGCAGGGCGAGGGAGAACAGGCAGGTGAGCAGGACGGACGGAACGAGCCGGCCCGAAAGCCCGGGCCGGGTGGAACGGAACGCGGTCATGACGACTCCTTGCGGGATGATTCCCCGGTCGTTTCGGCTCTGAGGCGATCGACCAGGTCGAGGACGGCGTAGGCGGCCGCGCCGGGTTGATCGCTCTGGACGGGGACCTTCATGACGAATTGATCGACGGCCTTGAACTGCAGGCCCTTGGGCCCGGTTCCCATCAAACCCCGAATTATAGGCGGGGAAGGCTCGCGGCCGCCAGCGAAAAAGATATTCAGTCCCTGACGACCCGCACGGATCTCCTCCACGCCGTTGCGGGCGGCCAGCAGTCGGATCCGCGCCACGTCCAGCAGATTGGCCACCGGCGGGGGCATGGGGCCGAAGCGGTCGTGGATCTCCTCGCGGAGCCAGCCGATGGCCCGGTCCTCCCGGACCCGGCCCAGGCGCCGGTAGAGCTCCATCTTGGTCTCGGGGTCGTTGACGTAGTCGTCGGGCAGGTAGGCGGGCAGACGCAGGTCCACCTTCACGTCCAGCAGGGCGCTGGCGCCGTCGCCCTTGAGGTCGCGGACGGCCTCGTCCAGCAGGCGGCAGTAGAGGTCGAAGCCGATGGCCTCCATGTGGCCGGACTGCTCCTCGCCCAGCAGGTTGCCGGCGCCGCGGATCTCCAGGTCGCGCATGGCGATGTGGTAGCCCGAACCCAGGGCCTGGAACTCCTCCAGCGCCCCCAGGCGGCGGCGCGCCTCGGCGGTCAGCTTCTCCCCCGGCGGCGTCATGAGGTAGGCGAAGGCGCGCTGGTTGGAGCGCCCGACGCGGCCCCGCAGCTGGTAGAGCTGGGCCAGGCCGAAGCGGTCGGCGCGGTCGACCACCAGGGTGTTGACCCGCGGCATGTCCAGGCCCGACTCGATGATGGTGGTGGTCACCAGCACGTCGTACTCGTGGGCCAGGAAGCGCCGCATGATCTCCTCGAGCTGCTCCTCCTTCATCTGCCCGTGGGCGTGGGCCACGCGCACCGAGGGCAGCAGCCGCCGGATGTGGTCGCAGACGCTCTCGATGGTCTGCACGCGGTTGTGCACGAAGAACACCTGGCCGCCGCGGTGCAGCTCGCGCAGCACCGCCTCGGTGAGCACCTCGTCGCTGAAGGTGCACAGCTCGGTGTGGATGGGCAGGCGGTCCCGCGGCGGCGTGTTGATCAGCGACATGTCCCGGGCGCCCATGAGCGCCAGGTAGAGCGTGCGCGGAATGGGCGTGGCCGACAGCGTCATGACGTCGACGGTCTTCTTCAGCTCCTTCAGGCGCTCCTTGTGGCGCACGCCGAAGCGCTGCTCGTCCACGATGAGCAGGCCCAGGCGCCCGAAGCGCACGTCCCGGGACAGCAGCCGGTGGGTGCCGATGAGGATGTCCAGCTTGCCGTCGCGCGCCCGCTGGGTGATCTCGCGCGACTCGGCCGGCGACTGGAAGCGGCTGAGCACGCCCACCGACACGGGGAAGTCGCGGAAGCGCTCGCCGAAGGTCTCGCCGTGCTGACCGGCCAGCAGTGTGG
>CAYFKR010000004.1:0-659 GCA_964343835.1 uncultured Fibrobacteraceae bacterium | reverse complement strand
TGGGGCAGAGCACGGCCACCTGCTTGCCGCCCATCACCGCCTTGAACGCCGCCCGCATGGCCACCTCGGTCTTGCCGAAGCCCACGTCGCCGCAGACCAGCCGGTCCATGGGCCGCCGGCGCTCCATGTCCCGCTTCACCTGCTCGATGGCCGACAGCTGGTCCACGGTGGGTTCGTGCAGGAAGCTGTCCTCCATGGCCCGCTGCATGGCGCCGTCCGGGGTGTGGGCGTGGCCGGGGATGGCCTCGCGGGCGGCGTACAGCTCCAGCAGATCGGCGGCCATGGCGCGGATGGCCTTGCGCGCCTTCTTGGTGACCTTCACCCACGCGCCCGAGCCCAGGCGGGCCAGCGGCGGCGAGGCGTCGGTGTCGGTGGTGTGGCGCTCCACCTGGTCGATGTTCTCCACCGGCACGTAGACCTTGCCCTGGTCCGCGTACTCGATCTCAAGGCACTCGCGCTCGGTGCCCTCGACGGTGATGCGCGTCAGGCCGCGGTAGCGCCCCACGCCGTACTCCAGGTGCACCACGAACTCGCCGGCCTTCAGGCTGGCGCGGTCCTTGACGATGCCCGAGCCCTTGTGGCGCACGCGGCCCTGGCGGCGGTACCGCTCGAAGAACTCGTGGTCGGTGACCACCGACAGGTCCAGCGCCGGCCACACG
>CAYFKR010000003.1:0-288845 GCA_964343835.1 uncultured Fibrobacteraceae bacterium | reverse complement strand
ACGTGTCACATGATTTATCGTCAGAAGGTGGGACAGAATAGATGGGCTCTACAACATTGGCGCGGAGGTGACGACACTGATATACGAACCGTTGTGACTTTTAGGCAGACTCACATCAAGGAACCTTGAATCTGTATGCATTATTAGCCGTAGTCACCAAGTAGATTGACGTCACAATGATCTGATTCCGTCCCCACACATGCGGCGCGCGGATTCCGCCGTGCGATCTCGGTCCCAACATGGTCGAACACATGGGCATGACGGTAGTGCTCCAGCGGGCCGGACTCGACCCAACGGTAGCGGATCTGTCCGTCCACGTTGTCGCGGATACGGGTCGGAGCCTTCATCTGGGCATAGAAGTCGCCGTTGCCGATCTCCTGTGCGCCGGGCGGAATCCACCAGAGGCCGGAGCGGATCTCCTCGTAAGCCGAGTTCAGGGCGTAGGTGCGGTCGACGGTGATCCTCGATGCCTCCTTGTCCCAGCTCGGCCCAGAGATCCCATCGTTCAGATACGTCACCAGCTGGACGACTCGGTAACCCGCTGACTCCGCCCACCTCTGCACGAGGTGCGGCTCGGGCTGCGGGGAGATCAGGCAGTTGCGGACCTTGTACTTGGCGATCAGTTCGTCGAGATCCGACCAGTCCTGGACCTTCCCGATGAACATGGCACGGCGAGGCTCCTCGTTCTTGCCCCCGTCGAACTCCGGCACTAGGGAGATCACCACGTAGAAGCCGCTCGACCCGGCGGACACCCCCATCGAGCAGTAGCCGCCCTCCGGCACCTCGAGGGGGTAGTCATGGATGCAGCCATCCATCAGGGCGCCCGACACCTTCAAACGTTCCCGGTCCGTCCCGCTGAGCATCTGGCCCAGCGCGGTGTCGAACTCGTCGATGAATGGGAAATGGAGCATGGCGCACATCAAGGCGTCGGGGCCGTGGTCATCCTCCTTCACGATCCGGCCCGCCTCGTTGCGCCGGTAGCGCAGGAGCTGACGGATGACCGTCTTGAGGTGGCCGTCGTCGGCGATGCGGATCTTCCCGTGGTTGAAGTAGCGGGCCAGGTTCTCGATACCGCCTTCCTTGTGCTTGTTGAAGGCGACCGGAACGACCTCGAACCCGGCGTTGCGGCAGTCCAGGTTGCCGTAGGCGTTCTCGGCATCTGCGTAGACGACGAAGTCCCCCACGCGGCCCCTCAGCTCGACGAGGTACTGGACCAGATCGCCGATGGTCTTCGAATCGAAGATCCGCCCCTCACTGATGCTCACATGGTCGACGGCCCGCTCGGCCAGAACGGCCACGGCGAACCTCCCCCAGTCGATGCCGACGGCTCGTCTGACCGATCCCTCGATCCTCTCCATTTCAGGTACGGCGGACACACTCGCCTGCACCATTTCGGCGTCGTAGATCATGCCGCTCGAGGTCGGTCGCTTGCACTCGTGCTCGACAGCCCAGACGTCGGTCCCCCGGTTGAGCATCTTGGCCTTCAGCACGTTGTCGCGGGTCAGGTGACCGGCAGCTGACCGCGCCCGGCCGTTGCAGCCCTCGAAGTGCTCGCCAACCATCCGGCCCTCGGCATCTCGATCCTGGACGGCCTCGGTCAGGGGGCATTCGCCTCGGCAGTAGGCTAGAGCGAGGGGGTCATCGTCTGTCGCTTGGTCGAGGCCCATCTCGCACCGCGCCATGCAGTCGTACACGTCCCACCGGTACTGCCGGAACCCTCGCTCCTCCGCGAGGTCCCAGTTCTCCTGGAAGAACCCGAACGGCACGTGGAAGGTCGACAGCAGAACGATCGTGAAGTTGGGTTCTGACAGAGCACCCTGGACCGCGGCGTGGAGGATCTTGCCGACCCGGACGTCCTCCTGGCAGGACTCATCGGCGACGAATCCAGCGACGTGCTTCCCTCGCGCAGCCTTCTCCGACGCCGGAACGCACGACAGAGTGACCCCGTTCTTCAGCCGCGTCTCCGACTGCAGGGGGTCACCATCGAGAAGAGCCTCGGCCAGTCCAGGAACGCAGTACCAGAACTGCGAAACGTACTCGTACACGCGCTTCGCCTGTTCCCCGGACCCAGCCATGTCCAGGAAGCTCTTGCCCCGGTATACCATCATCAGCCAGATCAAAATGGCGGCGGCCAGCGATCCCCCGCCCCCTCGGGGTTTCCACAGGATCGCCTGTTGGGTCCGCTCGTAGAACAGGTCGCTGACGAACTCCACCATCGGCGGGATCATCACGATGGGCTGGCGGCGGCCGTCCTTGAAGATGAACAGATGGGTCTCGACCAGGTCCTTGAGCAAGGCGTTCTGCTCCGGAGGAAGAAGGTCTTCGTCCAGCAAGTCCGGCAGGCCGAAGTCGAACGGCGCGGCCCCGAGTCCCACCTTCTCCAGCAGGGACGTGGGGGACGTCAGAACCGTGAGATCCCCTTCGTCCCCATGGATCGTCCGGGTCAGCATCTTGGGGAGTTTCGCCACGGCCGCGCCTCCTGTTAACACCCTGTCATTGCGTCAGATATCCCTTGCAATCGGGTCCCCCGCGAGCAGGTATGGTAGCTGTGCTGAACCACCACCATACCCAGGGAGGACCCGATCGTGACCATTCCAGAAGCCGTCTCCCAGTACCTGGGAATCCTCGAAGCCGAGAGGCGATCGTCCCATACCATCAACGCCTACCGACGGGACCTGGCTGCGTTCGTGGCGTACGCTGGTCATCTCGACCTGAACGCCGTCACGCCCGCCCTGCTTCAGCGTTTCATGACCAGCGACGGCGTCCAGCTTCGCCCGTGTGGAATGCGGCGAGCCAAGGCGACCATCAACCGCTATCGGGTCGCCCTGAAGGCCCTGTTCGCCTTCTGTGAAGCTCGGTGGCTGGTGGACCGCAACCCGACGAGCATCCTCAAGTGCCAGAGACCGCGAGGGCTGCCGCCGGTGGTGCTCGACGCCGGGGAGATCGCCCGGCTGGTCGGCAGCGAGTTCGGTGGCTCTGCTGGTCCACGCGATCACGCCCTGGTGAGCTTCATGCTGCTGACCGGGTGCCGACTCGCCGAGACCGCAGCCCTGGATATCGGCGACCTCGACCTCGACGCTGGCGTCGCCATCCTGCGCTGTCCCAAGGGCGGCGACCCCGACCGCGTGATGCTCAGCCCGCAGCTGGTGCAGATCCTCGCCTCGCACATCGGCGAGAACGCCGAGTATGATGCGCCGCTGTTCACCACTCGAGGGCGACGACTCTCGATCCGCCAGATCCAGCGCATCGTCACCGCTCGGGTCCACGAGGCCGGGATCGACAAGCCCGTCACCGCCCACACACTGCGCCACTCGTTCGCCACGCGGCTCTACAACCAGACCGGTGACATCCGGCTCGTCCAGCGAGCCCTTCGGCATAGCCACGTCACCACGACCGAGGTCTACGCCCAGGTCGAAGCGCAGAGATGGCGGTCTGCGATCGCCAGAATGGCGTAACCTGTTGTGTGGCATATATCTCTCACTATGTGACAAAGCGTGGTTTTCCCGTGAGTTTCTGGCCGATTCCGAAAACCGCGACCAGCTTCAAATCCTTGCAGGTGCTTGACGGAAAGCCTCCAGCGTCACAACCGCCTGACGTAGATCGCGTTACGGATTCATCGAGCCGCTGACCTGGTACTGGAACGGGGCCTCGTTGATCCGCGCAGCGAACACCTCGGCAAACCGCCGCGCCCCTCGCGGATCGATCTGACCCTTCTCCAGCAGCACCTTCAACACGTCGGCCACCACGACCTCGAGCACCTGGACGTTGGCCTGCATCAGGGCACGGACTTCGCGGACCTCGGTCGGCTCCCCACGCACCAGACGCTCACCCCGAACACCGGTGTCGATCATCGCCTGGGCCTCGGCCGCCGTCCGAGGGTCCATGCGCTTGAGCGCGGCGACCCCCTTGGTCTGCAGCAGCTGGTACTCCTTCAGGTGCCGGGCGTTCATCTCCGAGATCGTCTCGCTGATCGCAGCAGCGACCTTCTCCTCGGTCGCCTTCTGGATGATCTCCCGCTCACGCTCCCAGCCCTCATCCTTGCGCCAGTCCCCGATCGTGCCTGGTCGCGTGATCCCCAGCCGCTCGGCGATCTGCGCGTCGGTCAGGTTGCCGACGATCCACAGGGCCTTGGCCTTGAGCTTGGTCTCGATCGGATACCCCTTGGCTCCCATCAGTCCGCCTCCGCTTCGATCCGCACGGCGGTCTGGCCGGTGAACAGCTCCCACCGCTGGACGATCACATCGCAGAACCGAGGGTTGAGTTCGATGGCGAAGCACCGGCGACCGAGCCGCTCGGCGGCGATCAGCTGGCTGCCCGATCCCGCGAAGGTCTCCAGGCAGATCGCTCCGGGACGCGTGTGCTTCAGCATCGGCAGCTCGAACAGGCGGGTCGGCTTCTGGGTGGGGTGCAGCCCATCGGTGCAGCGGGCCTTCCCCTCCCAGTCGACCTCCCAGACGTTGGACGTCTCGTCGGCGACCTGATAGACCGGCGGCTTATGGCCCTGTTGCCAGCCCATCAGACACGGCTCGCTGCGATAGTTCCACATCGCGAAGCCGAGGACGTGGGTCGGCTTGACCCAGGTGATCGTCTGGTGGTAGCGGATCCCGGCCTCGACCCAGGCCTTACGGAAGCTGTCGGTGGTCGCGGATGCATGCCAGCAGTACCAGGCCGCATCCTGAGCGACATGGGGCCGAGCGGCCGAGAACACGCTGGTCAGGAACTGCTCGAACTGGCCCTGGTCCTCGAAGTGATCCCATGCGTCGAGGTCCTGGTAGTCGTCGCTCCAGTCGCGGTTCTGGTCGCCGGGAGTTCGGCCCTGCGCCTTGTCCCGCTGGTTCTGCGGGTGGTTCGTGCCGTCGTAGCCGACGCCGTAGGGCGGGTCGGTCATGTACAGGGCGGCCTGCTGGCCGTCCATCAGACGAGTGAGGGTCGCGGGATCCATGCTGTCGCCGCAGATCAGGCGGTGGCCGCCGAGGACGTACAGGTCGCCCGATCGGGTGACGGGATCCACCGGAGGCTCCGGCACGTCGTCCGGCGATGTCAGTCCCTCCTCGGGAGCGAGGTCCGCGAGCAGGTGCTTCATCTCGGCGGCGAGGTCATCGAACCGCAGCTGGTCGGCCAGATCGGGCATCGTCGCCTCGATCTCCGCCAGCAGGGTGTGTAGCTCCGGAGTGAAGTCGCCCGCGATCGACGGGCTGTTCAGGGCCACGTTGAGAGCTTTCTCCTCGACCTCGGGCAGGTCGACGACTACGACCTGGGTCTCGGTCTCGCCGAGGGCCTGCAGCACCTTCAGCCGCTGGTGGCCGCCGACCACGTTGCCGGTGCGGCGGTTCCAGACGATAGGTTCGACCAGACCGAACCGTTCGACGCTGGCTCGCAGGCCTGACAGGGCGTCGAGAGAGATGCTGCGGGGGTTGTAGGGGGCGGGTTCGAGATCCGCCACCGCGATCGTCATCAGATCCAAGTGCGAGTTAGACATTCCATCCTCCCGGCTACAGTGACGCCACGCCCAGGACATATTGCTGTCCCCGGTGGCCAAGACCTGAAGTCGGGTTAAATGGAATCGCGTGAGGATTGAAAGGCGGGTGCAATGCGCTTAGCATACGCTGGTAGTACCGAATGTCAACGAGACTTCAGAGACCCGCCTCGAGGTGCCATATGGATGACGGCGTCCGCTTACTAAACGCCTTTCGAGCATTCGGATCAGCTGTCGGCGATGACGCTCAGAAGTATGTCAACATCGACGAGATTGTCAGGAACCGCGACCTTATGGTCCATATCAGGAAGTCCGTCGAGCGGCACATCCATACGGACTATTTACCTGGGTTCCGATTCAAGGACCTGCACACGTTTGCGTGGCATTTCAAACACGAGAACTACTGGCACTGGTACCTCGTAGGTGGCCGGATTAAGCCCTCAAAATTCATAGACCACTGGATCCGTCGGCTCCTCCTTCCCAACCGATACCACTACAGGGCCGAAATAGCATATGCACTGCAGACCAAGGCCCGACAACTGCGAGAATCCTCCGAGTTCCTCGAGCTTGGCCGCCCGAAGTTCAGCTGGCTGAATACGATGAAGGAGTGGCTCCTCATCGAGGACCTGGACCGTGGATTCTCTCGCCGATCAGCTCCTACGGAGCCATGGGGAGCCAAGTACGCCGACCCTACCCCAAACACGCTGATGAAGTGGGCCAGGGAATCATCGCGCTATCGAAAGGAGAGGCTGGAATCGGAGCCGCCGAACAAGTGGACGATCACCTCCATCTGCTATCAAGGGGGACAACTCACCTCCGTCGACGCCGTCAACCAACACGTCGGGAAGGTAGATACGGGCTACTTGGAAGCCTGGAAGTGGGATGGCGAAAAAAACAGCCCTGGTCCGCGGCGTCGCACCATGAGTTTTGTACAGCCTTCTGCTCCAGACAGTTGGAGCCCTCCAGACAGACATTTCCGCGCCGATTTCAGCTGATGTAATAGGTGGATAATCGCCGCTCAAGCGAGAATCATACTTTAGCCAGATTGTAGCCCTTCCCCAGATACTTTATCCGTGACTCATCGCGCATGATCCTCGTCTCGCTACGTGGAGTGATGAGTTGCCAGACCCCTGTCGAACAAGACTTCCCTCTCAACTTCCGGCCACAGAGTCTCATGAGAGCCGACGTTCTCAAGATCTGCTCGTGCGCAGCTTCACCACGGAGCCGTGGCGAGTGTTAGCGACGGTCGCGGAGTTCCCACTCGAAGAGCTGCGAGAAGCTGAAGTCGAACTCCTCGACATGCTCGAGCGGGTCGTGATCCGGGGCAAGGGCTGGCACAAGAACGATAAGCTGCGCGGCCTCCGGGACCGGATACCTCTCATACCCCGCATGCTCTCCCAGAAGGGGAAAAAGAAGAGCGTCCGCACCTACCAGAGAGCGATACGGAGGCTGGAACAAGCCGGCCTCATCTTGTGCCAAGGAACCGGCAGCGATCAGCTGAGGGTCTTCTCCCCTTCTTGGTGGGTCGTCAGTACACCCGAAGACGCGCTCTCCGTCTGGAAAACAGCGTCGGCCACTTGGATGGACATCACGGTCAACGACTCTGAGCGTCGCCCTGAAGACGTACCGATGGCGCATCCGTGTCCCTCCAGTGACGCACCCCCCGTAGACCCGAATCCCGATGTAACGCGTTCGCACATCAGGCTCTTGCGTGGCCGCAGGTGCGACAAACCTGCAGACGGAAACTGACTACGTCTACGGCAACGTCAAGAGGGCTTATAGGGGAGTAAGAGTCTTTTAATATCGGAGTAACGAGGTAGTGCTACCAGCACATACCTGCATGAGGAGCCAACATGAACGACAGAGGGAGATTCAGGCCAGACCTCGTTTCGAACATCGGTATCCGCATAGTTCAGGGCGGTACAGATGGTCTCGTCGCCTGGGCATCCTGTGTCATCGCCGGTGTGGTCAAGCTGGACAACATCGCCATCCGCCGCTCCCGCGACGGCAGCCTGTTCCTGACCTACCCGGCGAAGCGGACGGCCAACGGCGACCGCTACCACTACCACAACCCAATCAGCGTAGAGGCTGCCCGTGCCGTTCAGGACGCCGTGCTGGCTCGTCTCGCTGCCCTGGCGCGGACCGCAACATCGACCCCGGACGAAGGAGATGCGCCTCGGTGAAGCGGATGACGGACAGCAGCGAGGCCATCCGGGAGATCGGGGAGATCCTCGCCGACGGCTACCTGCGGCTGCTGAAACGTCGTTCCGATAAGACCCATCACGATAAGCAGATACAGCGAACTGGAGTGAGCCAGATACAGGATCGGGGGCCTTGCTATCAGGGCGATGTAGAGCCATGAGTACAGCGTCAGCAGACCCTAACCCATTGCCACAGAAGGAGATCATCATGGCCACCAAGAAGACGCCCCGCAAGAAGTCGAAGGTCACCACGAAGGTGAGGCGGACCGCCAAGGATAAGGTCGGTGCGACTGAGCAGGCCCCCCAGCCGCAGCTCGACCCGCGCCTGCCGAAGATCGGCAGCATCCTGATGCGCAAGTACAAGGGCCGGGACATCGAGGTGAAGGTGCTGGAGACCGGCTTCGAGTACGAGGGCGAGGTCTACCGCAGCCTGTCCGGCCTGGCGCGGCACATCGTCGGCTACCAGATCAGCGGCCCGGTCTTCTTCAAGCTGACCACGAGCCCGGACGCCGAGGAGGCCACGACGTGACGGAAGGCCCGTCCATCGTGGCCCAGGTGAAGCGGCTGCAGGCGATGCCGCTGGCCGACCTGCGGGACGAATGGGAGCGCGTGTTCGGAGAGCCGCCGAGCCATCGGAGCCGCACCCGGCTCTGGCGGCGGCTCGCCCTGCAGCTCCAACTCGACCAGTTATCACCGCAGGAGCAGGTGGCGGTCCAGGAGTACCGAGAAGAGATCGGTCAGCGGCCGCCGTCGAAGTGGTTCCCCGGGGCGAAGCGGAAACCGACGCCGAGGCCGCGCCCCGAGCGCGACCCCCGGCTTCCTCCACCGGGCACGACCATCAGCAGGATGTTCCAGGGCCACACGATCAACGTGACGGTCCTGGAGAAGGGATTCGAGTACGGCGGCCGCCCCTACCGGTCGCTGACCTCGATAGCCCGCGAGGTCGCGGGCATGAACTGGAACGGCTTCGCATTCTTCAACTTGAATCAAGGAGCTGAACGATGACTTCCGACTGTGCCACAGAACAGAAACGCCGCCCCCTTGAGCTGATCTTGGACGAAACCCTCGAGAAGGTGAGTGAGATCCACAGCATGATGATGCTGATGCATCGCAAAGTTGACTGGATCTACGAGGTGATCGGGACGCCCAGCGTCCACGACGTGCAGCACTCCGATATGCCGTCCACGGACAGCATCGATGACCAGTCGCACTGACACCATCCGCTGCGCCAAGTACCTGCGCGTGTCCACCGTCGGCCAGGACCACGGTGAATTCACGTCCGTCAAGAACCAGGACGAGGCCTGCGAGGCCAGCATTACTAGCCTGAAGACCGAGGGGTGCGTCAGCATACCGGAGCCGTACAGCGACGTCGGCGTGTCTGGCGCAACCCTCGATCGCCCCGGCCTCAATAGGTTGATCGCCGACATCGAGGCCGAGCTGGTCGACCGTGTGGTGGTCTACAAGCTGGACCGTTTATCCCGCTCCCTCGCGGACTTCGTAAAGCTGATCGAGATCTTCGACGCCCACGATGTGACCCTGGCGTCAGTCACCCAGCCGTTCAACACGGGGGATACGACCGGACGTCTGATGCTGAACATCCTGCTGAGCTTCGCCCAGTTCGAGCGCGAGACCATCGCCGACCGTACCCGTGACAAGATCCGCGCCGCCCGCCGCAAGGGATACTGGACCGGAGGGTCTCCTCCGCTCGGCTACGACGTCCACCCCCAGGGCGGGAGTCTCATCGTCAACGTCGCCGAGGCCGAGCAGGTCCTGGAGATCTATCGGCACTACCTGCGACTGAAATCCCTCCAGAAGACCTGCACCTTTCTCGCACAGCGCGGCCTGACCCTGAAGTGCTGGACCACCCGAGGTGGTCACCAGCGTGGCGGAGGGGCGTTCACGAAGCCTTCGCTACGCCGCCTCCTGACCAGCCCGATCTACATCGGCATGATCAGCTGCGGGGACGAGGTCCACGACGGTCAGCATGATGCAATCGTGCCCGCCGACCTGTTCGAGGAGGTCCAGTCCCTGCTCGGCGAGAACCGTCGCACACGCGGCTCGGCCACCCGCAACATATATGGGTTCCTCCTCCGGGGTCGGGTCACCTGCAGTGCCTGCAGGGCCTCCAGGATCTCCAGCACGACGCGCAAGGGCAGCCGGGCCTACAAGTACTACGTCTGCAGCTCGGCCCAACGCCACGGCTACGAGACCTGCCCCTGCCCGTCCGTCCCGGCCTTCAAGCTCGAGGGCCTGATCCTGGACCAGATCCGGACGGTCGGCCGTGACCAGGACCTGCAGGACCAGGTCCTCGCGGCCGCCCGCACTCGCCACGAAGAGGTCCGGGAGCGGCTTGATGCCGACCTCGCCCGAGCGACGAAGAAGCGGGCCGCAACCCAGGACGAGATCAAGGGACTGCTGAAGACCCTGGCCGACGGGGCCGTGAGTGGAACCTCCATCACCGGCCGGATCGCCGAACTCGAAACCGCGCTCGAGACGCTCGACCATCAGGTCGCCGACATCCAGGCACAGATCGAGTCCCACGCCCAGCTGCACCCCGACCCTTTCGACCTCGCCGAATCACTGACCGTGTTCGACGAGATCTGGGACGTGCTCCTCCCAGCGGAGAAGGAGCGGGTTATCAGCCTGCTGATCGACACCATCGACTACGACGGCACGACCCTGGGCATCGAGTTCAGCCCGGCTGGCGTCAAGTTGCTGTCAGAGGAGCTGAAGCTGGCCCATGGGGCCTAACCAAGGAGGAAGCGATGAAGAAACAAGCCGAGGTGGAACTGGAGCTAGATTTCTCAGGAAGTACCGATAATCGGCAGGAGCCGGACCAGGAGTCCACGCCCACTACGCCCACCAGCAAGAACATCCCCCCGAAGTATCGTGGCAATTACGAGAGAGCAATGGCTAGTAAGAGCAGGAAAGCAGCAATCCGGGCGCAGTGCCTCGAATGCTGCGGATGGAACTCCAAGGAGGTCAAGTGCTGCACATCCACAGACTGTACACTTCACAAGTTCAGGATTACTGGATGAGGGTGGGATTATGAGAATCGAGATCGATGTCGACTGGAAAACGCCGGTGCGGCAGCGGTCAACCGCCGAAGTGCCACGACGCCCGCCACGTGGCAGTCCTGAGAGCCGCCTCTACTGGCTCGCCCTGGCCCTGCACATCGAGGACCAGGTCGACCGGGGCAGGATGCCCTCCTACGCGGAAGCCTCACGACGGTGCGGCGTTTCACGCGCCAGGATGAGCACCTTGGTCAGCCGGATCGTGTCGAGGGAAGACCCCGAGGATGATTCAGTTGAGGACTTTCGAACCGGAACATGAGAACATCGTTCCATTAGGAGAACGATATGGGAATGACCCGTGGATTTACCTGCCCCAACTGTGAGTATTCAGCCGAGGTCGCCGGAGGCCGAACGTTCGGCTTCCTCGCCGTCGTGGAGACCATCGTCTGCCATGATTGCAAAAAGCTGTACGATGCCACAGCGAACGAAGAGGCTCCTGATGTCCCCGGCGACATCCTGACCTACGAGGGCCTGACCGGGATCCGCTGCCCCAAGTCCGAGAAGCACAACTTCACGACCTGGAAGGACCCGTGGCTCTGCCCGAAGTGCGAGACGCCCATGGAGGAAGACGGAATCCCCTTGCTGTGGGACTGAATCGAAGAAACGAGATCTGATGACCGCCGACGAGCCTTTGTCCGAAACCATCCTCAACTGCATCAAGGTGCTGGAGATGGTCGCCACTCTCCATCGGCGCGGCTACGAGCGGCTTAGGATCGAGCCGGGGATGGCCCCCTCGGGCATGTACTGGCGGTGCGGCATCACCCACGCAGGAAACATGGACCCTGAGAACGGGGCCTTGTGCACCACCAGCGGCGGCCCCGAGATGGCCCTCTACACATCCGGCATGGAGGGACTGATCTTCGACTGGTCCGACGCTACCAGCCTGGACACGGAGCAGCTGGCCGACCGCTTCCTTCTTGAATTCCCGGAGATCTGCAAGCTCGGCCGAGGTGAAGACCCCGAGTACATCGCTTGGTATGAGCTGATGCTGTCCTACGCCAGGACGGGCGGGCTGCCGTACGCCTACGACGACTACGGCGACTATGACGATGAGCCGCCGGGGTTCATCCCGACGATGGGCGAGAGCAACGGGATGCTGCCTATTCCACCATCAGGAGACAGATGAGCCAGAAAGTAGATCAAGCACAGCCGGTCGACCCCGACATCCTCGCCCTCGAACAGTTCCTCCTCGATAACCCGGAGCTGGACGAGATCGAAACAGAACTGTCGGTCTTCAACCCCTTCGAGACCTTGAGTCTCACCCATGTGGAAATCCGGCACTCGAACGTGCTGGCCTGGCTTCTCGACCCACGGGAGAACCACGGCCTCGGTAGCTTCTTCCTCAAGCGTTTCATCCAACAAGCCGTCTCCAACAACAGGGAGCTGCTCGGTCCAGTCATATCCGTCATCGAGCTGGACCTGCTGGACTTCGGTGACGTCGAGGTTCGCCGCGAGTGGAACAGGATCGACCTGACGATCATCTGCCGCGACGAGCGGATGTCCTTCGTGGTAGCCATCGAGAACAAGATCCACTCGGACGAACATAGCAACCAGCTGGCGCGGTACAGCGAGATCCTGGATCGTTCCTTCCCCGACTTCCCCCACGTCAGGCTGTTTCTCACTCCGGATGGACGCCCACCCAAGGACGATGACAACTGGGCTGTCGTGGACTATGGAACCGTCGACGAGTGCATCGACCTTGCCTTGAAACGCAGCAGAGGGACCATCGGCGAAGATACCCGCCGGTTCATTCAGCAATACCAATCGATACTGAGGAGGTACATCGTGGGGGGAGATCGGATCGAGGAACTCTGCCGCAGGATCTACGCACAGCATCCACGTGCACTGGACCTGATCTTCGAATACAAGCCTGACCTCATGTCCGAGGTCAGGGACATGCTCGTCGGCTGGGTTGGCAGCCATAAAGCTGATGGACTGGTACTAGACTCCGACTCGAAGTCCTATATCCGCTTCACGCTCGGCGACCTTGATTCCCTTCCGCGGTCAGCGGAGGGATGGACAAAATCCAAGAGGGTGCTCCTGTTCGAGTTCGAGAACTACAACAAGTTGGTCCTGAGGCTCATCATCGGTCCCGGGGAGACCCCGCATCGCAAGGCACTCCACGACTTGTTCATGATGGACAAGGGCTTCTTCGGTCATGCCGACCGTACAGTCGGGAAGAAGTGGCACACCGTGTGGCAGAAGAACATCCTCACTAAGAAGGACATGGACGCCGCGACATTCGATGACATCTCCGGGAAGATCGAATCCAGGCTGGACGAGATACTGAGCAAGGACCTCCCCCGCATCACGACCCACTTCCAGGAGCACTGGACTGATCTGGAAGGTAATGGCGCATCATGACGTTTTCACAGCATGACGACTTCAACACATTCCGTGCAGTCAGCGAGCATGACATCGACATGCTGGTTCTCGAAGAGATCCATGCGTCAGCTGGATTTCGGTCATGGGTCGCCGGGCAGTGCTCGATCGCCTGGGCCGAGAACCATCGATTCGCAGGGGCATGGCACTCCATCACCGAGGGCAACCTCGGGGAATCCGACCTGGTGCTGCTGCTCGGAGGCCCGGATGGCAAGAAGGTCTGCATTCTGATCGAGAACAAGATCGACGCAGCTCCACAGCCGAACCAGGCAGCCCGTTACCAGGAGCGTGGCGATAGCGGCATTTCCAGAGGTGGATGGGACAGCTTCACGACAGCGATCATCGCACCACACGACTATCTAAAATCGGAGTGGGCCGAGGATTACGAGCATAGGATTAGCTACGAAGACATCAGAAACCAGATCGCATCCTCCGACCTCGATCCCGCGAGGCGCGACTTCAAGGTGGCCATGATCAACGCTGCCATCGAGCAAAGCCGTAGAGGCTATCGGCCAGTCGCAGATCCCGTCGTCACAGCGTTCTACCGGGCCTTCCATGCCTTCGTCGAAGAGGAGTTCGCCGAGTTGAAGATGAAGAAGCCCGGCGACGTGCCCGCAAAATCCGGCTGGATCCACTACCGCCCACAGGGACTGGACAAGCGATTCACGTTGAGGCACAAGCTCCAGTTCGGACGCGTGGACCTCGAGATGCCAGGCTGCGGACAGCTTCTCGATAAGATCGCATCCGACAACCAGACTCTGATCGGTGCTGACATTCAGGTCATCCAGGTGGGGAAGGCAGCCGCCCTATCCATACCCGTTCCTGAGATCGACAAGACCGAGGATCTAGACGGGCAAATCGAGTCAGCACGACAGGGTGCGAAGGCGGCGATTCGGTTGTGGTCCATCTCAGCCGCAATCAGGTGGCCAGAAGCAGACTGAGAGCAACCTAGCTGTCAGAGCAGTATTGCCAACACAACACCTCCGATAATCGCTGCGATGATGCCCGACACCAATGGATTCTCTGATACCACCCGCCACACTTTGCGAATGACCGAAACGTCAGTGTCTGGCCTCGGAATCGATGCCAGCCGCAAGCAGACGCGGGCTGAGTCCCGCGCTGGGCTATCGATGCGGTGTGACGAAATATACCCGATCGACTCACCTTCAGGGTTGGTCAGTTCTCCGTACATCCCGCGATCCATAGACGCCGTGTTAGCTTCGATCATTGCAAACCAGCGGTGCATCGCATCCCGCTCCAACCGCACACCCTCAGGGAGAATCTCTTGTGGTAGCTCACCGAGCTTTCGGCCAGCAATTGTTGACAACTCACAGAACTCTGCCCGCGCTTGCATGTCTCCGCTACACGCGAGATGCCAAATGCTTCCGGTAGCCCCTGTTTGATGGTCAATCCAAATTGACTGATGAGGCGTTACCAGCTTCCGAAAGCGTTCTTCCAATGCTGCCCAATCAAGCATTCCCATCCTCCGAGCTTTATCGGATTAGATGTAGCTGTAATCCTTTCGACGCCATCGACGTGTTCCGATCTCGTCGGAAAGATCACTTCCGGCCACATCCTTGACCCACCGAATAACGACTTGAGGGAAAAGGGTGTCCGTCTTTCTGAAAATCGATTGGTCATAGTCATAGATGATATCGAATCCGACACGGCGTCCTAGATACTTTCTAACTTCTCTATGGTGCCACAAAACCATCGCCAGGTTCCCGTATTCGGCTGGTAGGTCCTGAGACTTCACGCAGAGAAATCGCTGATAAGGGATCCCGAAGCCCCTAAGATCTGCCTCTACAAGATCCCCGTAGTGGAGCTTATTGGCACGATGACGCGCGGCTGCAAGTAGCTGATCGAGGAATACGGGTTCGAGCCGGGCCCTCTTTTCTTCCAGTTCTCGGATTCGTTCATGGTCGATCGGCACCACCCCAGGGAGGGTTTTCTGCTTGAGTACGGAGTTCGACAACCACCTTCGAGAAGCTTCAGCAATGACGTATTCCGAAAACTCGTCCATGCTTTCGAAATCGCGTCGTGGATCGAGAAGGACTTCGACCACCGACAGGCCATTTTCGCGGCAGTATTGGATTTTGTCCTGGCTACAACGATGCGTTACAGCAACCTCAATGATGCACTGCCTATCGTTTTTAATACCGATGGCATCAGCCCGATAGGGCCCAATCGGTTGCTCTAGTTCAACCCTGTCAAAAACGACATCCGTGTTCCCCTCGTGCCCCTCCAGCCTAAGCCGCTTCGACTCCGCGAGGACTTCCTTGGCCATCAAATGCATCAGCGTCTCTTGATTCCCTTGGCATTCCGAATTCTGGTGGGCGAAGTGGTGAACCCTCTGGCTTCCTTTCCTCGCAATCAGAGAGGATCCGCACTCGTCGCAAACACACTGGCAGTTCGCCCCTCTCTCGACTTGCGAGACATGAACTACCGCTCCGTGTCTTCTAGCCCATTGGAGATAACTAGCGATTGTAGGCACCCACCATCATCACTGATTGCTGAGAAAGACCTCATCCCGATGAAATTCAAGATGCTGCTTCTGCATCGCAGAGAACCCACCGACATCCAACTGCACATCCGGATCGAACCCCATCCTCAACACGGACTCCCTGTCTACAGCCGGGGAGTAGACGAGCTGGCCGTTTCCGGAGAACGTGATGAACCCCCTGTCGAACAGGTGGTCCACGTTGGGGGTCAGCATCAATCCATTTTCAGGGTCGAGACGTTGCGCATTCGAGCTATGACGCCATGGCCTGATGTGACTGGCGATCAGGTGCTCGGCCCGGTCGACCTTCGTCACGCGGCAGCAGTTCTCATGGGCGTAGACAAGGCTGCGGAATCGGCCCTGTCCAACCCGAGCATCGATGATCTGCTCCCGCTCGGTTTCGGGAATCTCCGCAAGCTGACGAATCTCCGTGACGATGCGCCGCTCCCAACGCTCCTGAATGGGGTTGTCCTCCTGGGCCGGATCGCGGGCGATCAGGGGCGGACGCTCGAGGACGTCGAGCAAGGGAGCACCGATCAGCAACGCCAGCTGGGACATCAGCCGCTGCGGCAGCTCGGTCAGGTAAACGCTCTGGATCCCCCGACCATCCTCCAGCAGGGGCGCATACTTCTGAGGTAGCAGCGGACGGAGTCGCGCCATGTGCTGAGAAGGCTTCAGTGGCTCAGAGAAATCCTGGTACGCGACATCCACCCGCCATCCGATGGCGTTCCAGTCCTCACCCGCCCGTCCGAATTCGGGCGGCTTCGGAGCTTCATAACAGTGGGAGGTGATGATGCCGTACGAGGGGATCAGGGTCTTGGCGAACGAGAGCACAACGTCGCCGGGTGCGACGACACGCATGAAATCGTAGAACGGGTTATGGGCACCGTTCGACTTTCGCTTGGGAGACCACAGGTAGCCACCCGCGCGCTCCTGGCGATACGTCTTGTTCTGATTGACCCACCAATATCTCATAGATCAAAGGCTCTTTGGATATTCGAAGCAAACACATCCGTTGACTTGGTTGAGTGAACCCTGATGACAGTATCATGATCTAGAAATAGGGGTCAATTACGCGGCTTGCTGTACCAGGCCAGCCAGTTAGCGTCCCAGTCCACGAACTCCGCCTCAGGCCCCGTTCCTCAGCCGAGGTTCGACGTTCCACCGCCGCTGCGCGTGATACTGCCACCTTGGTTACCGGCGGCTATCCTCACTCGCCTTCTCTGGAAAATGCAGCGTTCAGATAAGAGGCTGTCGGATGCCGGTCGAGATGATCATCGACCTGATGAAACCTGCTTAGAGGACCGCGCCGGTATTTGTTAACCGTCGTCTCAGGCCGGTACAGAAACCGAGAGTCGGAGACTTCAGGGGGCCAACACCGCGCCCACAGGGATTCTCTGTTTAACGCTCCACATTCTCCACTCCACAACAGAAGGCACCACAACGCGTTAACGCGCCGTTTCGGGCCGCCTCGTGTTAACCAGATCTACTATGGGAGTTCGAGCAGAAAAGAAGTGGCTCCTCGGGTAGGACTCGAACCTACAACCCTTCGGTTAACAGCCGAATGCTCTACCATTGAGCTACCGAGGAACCTAGAGATGTCTTGCCGCCGGCCCGGGAAGGCCGGTTTGCAGGGCCGGAAATATAGGCGGACCCCGCCCTGCTGTCAAGATATCGGATGATCCGGGCGCCCCTTGAGCCCCGGGGTCCGCCACGCCCGAGAGATCCCTCCAGCCGCCTTCCCCCCTGCCGATGAACAGGTGGTCTCGTCCGCCGCGCCCCTGGGCCCGGCGGACGCCACCCTACGTCCGGCGGAGCAGGAATGACCCGATCCGACAAGCTCGAACTCCGCACCCAGAAGGCGCCGATCTTCTCCATCGTCGCCATCCTGCTGCTGTTGTCCTTCAGCATCGGTCACACGATCCAAGGGCACACCACCCTGGCCGTCGTCGAGGCGGTCTGCATGGCCGGCGTCGGCGTCACGCTGCTGATCCACCGGCGCTGGGACGTGGGCAACAAGGCCAGCGGGGTCGGCCTGTCCTTCCTGATCACCGGACTGTTGACCGAGTTCCACGTGAGCGGGCTGATGGCCGCGTTCTGGCTGGTGCTTTTTCCCGTACCCGTCTTCAGCATCCTGGGCTGGCGGGCGGGGTCCGTCTTCGCGGTGGTCTGGACCGCCATGCTCGGTACGGGGATGGCGCTCGGACTCGCGCCGGAAATCATCGATCCGGGACTGCGTCTTACGGTCGTGCTCGCCTTCGCCGTGAGCTGCGTGCTGTCCCTGCGCCAGGAGATCCTGCGCGCCCGACAGTTCCGCCGCATTCGCCACCTCAAGCGCGAGGCCGAAGCCGCCGCCGAAGCCAAGGCCCGCTTCATGTCCCAGGTGAGCCACGAATTCCGCACGCCCCTGAACGCCGTCATGGGGTTCACCCAGCTCATGGAGCATCGGGGGGAACTCGGCGAGCAGGACAAGGCGCTCGCCGCGAAGGTGAAGGTGGCGGGGGGACGGCTGACCGACCTGGTGGAGCAGCTCATCGAGTTCAGCGACAAGGGAGAGGTGCCGGAGCTGCCGGCGCCGGCATCGGAACGCAAGCGGGAGACCGAGACGGTCGGCTCGTGACCGGCTAGACGAACTCCGGGGCCGCACCCCGGCCCGCCCTCAGCAACACCACACCCATCACCGCCGTGGCCGCCGCGCCCACGAGCATCCCCACCGGGATCAGGATCCAGGTCATGGGCAGGGCCCAGCCCACGATCATCAGCACGCCCAGGGGTCGGCGCAGGCCGAGCAGGTCGTCGGGCAGGTGCAGCACCTTCACGCCCACGATGATGGCGCAGATGGCGGCGGGCACCATCAGGGCCATCATGATCACCAGGGCCCAGCCCGTCGGGGCGCCCACGGCCCGGGCCAGGATGGCCAGGCCGGTCAACGCGGCGTAGAGGACGAGGTGGAGATAGACCGGCACATCCATGCCGCGGTTCTCGCCGTAGCGATCGCGGACGAGCATCAGGAAGACCAGCAGCGTGTAGACGGTGATGCCCAGGGTCGCGAGGTTCAGCAGGATCATCAGGGGCACCGCGGCGAAGGACGGCGCCACGCCGATGTCCTTCAGGGTGGCCAGGGCCATGGACGGCAGCGTGAGGGCCGCTCCCGCGAAGCAGAGCCAGCCGGCGGTGGTGTAGTGGTTGGTCGCCATCGGTCCCCTCCCCTGGGTCACACGTAGTCCGGAACGTATTCGAGGATGTCGGCGGGCTGGCAGTCGAGCTCGCGGCAGATCGCCTCGAGGGTGCCGAAGCGCATGCCCTTCACCTTGCCCGTCTTCAGCAGCGACAGGTTGGTCACGGAGATGCCGACGCGCTCGGAGAGCTCGTTGAGCCGCATCTTCCGCTTCGCCAGCATCACGTCGAGTGTCACGTTGATCGCCATATCCCGATCATCGGTCATTCTGGGGGGTGGGTCAAGAGTTATTTTATGTTTTACGTAAATTATTTTTCTTCCCTCATTGTGTCGCGACCCGAAAGAACCTGCTCCGCTTCTTCGATCAGCTCGCAAACGTCACGGCCGTGGACCACGCTGCCGAACACGTGATGGCTCGTGCCGCCCTTGCGGCTGACGGAGTAGCGGTGAGGCACCAGCACGCCGTCCACCTCGCGATAGTCGTGGAGCTCGCGATTGAAACCGAGGCGGACGAGCAGCCCCGACTCCACATCGAAGTACAGGTCCTGATCCTCCGAGGGCAGGTGGATCACATGGTGGGCGCGACCGTCCAGGAGACGGACGCCCACGTACTCCAGGCCCGGGAAGTCGTCGCGCAAGGTGAGAGGACCGCGGGGATCACGCCACCACGTGGATCGGATGTGGGACGGCTGCGGACGGGTGCGTACCCCGCCGTCCGCCCGACGGCTCCAGGCCACGGCGCCGTCCCAGCCGTCGCGGTGGACGCCCATCCCGTTCTCGGTCACCGAAAGATGACGACCGCCCGCCTCCACCCACACCGTCAGGGTATCGACGGTGAACACCGGAGGCGTGCGGCTCGACAGGTCGTGGACGACCAGGCCGCGCAACGTACGGGTGCCGAGGGACTCGATGGCGGGCCGACCGCCCAGGGCCGCCACGTAGCGGTCCAGCACGGCGTCCAGGCTGGAGGGGGGTTCGGCGCCGGCGACGCCGGCGGCCAGCACGATGATCAGCAGCGCGAGTCGGATGCGGGGCATGGGAGGACCTCCGGTCAGGGGAACGGGGAGCGATTCCACCATGAGCCGTGCACGGGGCGGGCCCGGTGGCGGGCCCGCCCCGTGTTACCGGCATCTCCATGAACGCCAACGGGGTGGGCCGTCGGCCCACCCCGTGCGTCTCCTCGCGCTCCGCCCGTATCGTGTCATCGGAGACACGCCGGCCGTGTCGTCCCGGACACGCCTACCACCATTCCATCGCCACCACGAACTGCCAGGGCCGGTCGCTCATGTGTTGGCCGACCGGGCGGGCCGCGTAGAAGCGCAGATAGGCGGGGCCGTCTTCCCCCCAGCCCATCATGCGGCCCAGGCCGATGCCGGCATCGGCACGCCAGCCGGTGCGGATCCAGGGGTCGTCGGGACCTGCGGCCGCTTCGGTCCGGCCGGCCTCCACGAAGGTGACGGGCTGCAGGCCCAGCTTGTCGAGCAGCGGCACGCGGAGCGCCTTGAACGGGTCCACGTTCCAGCGCGTGTCCAGGGAGAGCCAGCCGCCGCGATCGCCCACGAGCTCGGCGGCGTCGAACCCGCGCAGGGTACCCCAGTCGCCGAGCCAGGTGCGCCATTGCAGCGGGGCGCGGCGATCGGCGGCGGTCCACTCGCCGCGCAGGACCCACTCGTTGGCCCAGGGGTCGAGGCGCTTGGCGGTGGCGTGGAGGCGGACGTCGTGGTGGACGGTTCGTCCGTCGGCGTCGGGAACCGCGCCCAGGGCGGAATGGCGTCGGCCCACGGCGCCCAGCAGCAGTCCTCCCCCGCGCCACCACACCGAGGCGACGGCCGTGCGTCGCGACACGGTCGGCACACGCAGGTTGTCCCACACCTGGGACTCGTCGCCGAACAGGCTCCAGCGGGTGACGGTATCCAGGGGGCGGTCGTCGGCGCCGCCGGCGCCGAAGCGGAACGTCAGGCTGGGCAGCGGGCGCCAGCGCAGGGCCGCGCGCCACCAGCGCTGTTCGTAGTAGTGGTTGGGGTCCTCGCCGGAGAAGAGGGCGGCGATGTCACGCTCGGGACGCTTGTCGCCGGCGAACCAGCGGACGTCGCGGCCGCCGTCGAGCTCGAGGGCGAGGGCGGTCCAGGGGTCGCGGGACAGGCGGCCGCGGGGATCGCGGGGGCGGGCCGTCACCAGGGGCAGCACGAACCGCGAATCGATGGTCGCCCGCTTCCACGCGAAGCCGTAGCCCACCCGGGTGGTCCACTCGGGCTGCCGCAGGCCGGGACGGTCCACCTTCAGGGCCACCGTGGGCGTGAATCCTTCCACGCGGTTGAAATGGATGCCGTCGACCGGCTCCACGTGCCAGCGCACGGGCCGACCGGCGAGCATGCGCCCTATCACCAGATCGCCCTCGATCACCAGGGAGTCCAGGCGTTCGTCGTTGAGCTGCAGGCCGAGGTCGTCGAGGGTCAGCGGCGTGTACCAGTCGTCCTGGAGGCTGCGCCAGTAGGCGTTGAGGGAATCGACGTCGGCCTGGTTCTGGGCGACGGCGGGCACGGCCACCACGAGCGCGAGCAGCAGCAGGAGGCGGGTCATCGCGCGGCCTCCGGCGTGAAGTCGTAGTCGTCCATGCGCACATGGAATTCCATCTCGTCCGGAATCTTCGGCAGGGAGCCGTTGAGCAGCACGCGGCCGTGGAAGGCGTCGCCCACCCAGCGGTCGCCCACCTGCCTCAGGGTGAACGTGAAGCGGGGTACCTCGCGGATCACCAGGGGCACGGGCATGGGCCCGACGAGGCGGCCCTCCATGCGGCGGATCACGAAGTCGGAGTAATCCAGCCAGACGTCGCCCTCGAGGCCGGCCTCGAATCGGCTGCGCGGCGTGAACCCGATGCGGAAGACCAGGTGGTCGCCGATCAGGTTGCGCTCCTTGATCTCGTAGCGATAGCGGTTGGCGGTCAGCAGGGAGAACGGCATGGCCATGACCTCGCGGGCCACCTCCTCCTGCCACTCCTGGGTGACCTCCTCATCCACCTCGGTCTCGACCAGTTCGCCGGCCTCCCATTCGCGGGTCTCGCGGTAGAGGCGCGACATGCGCTCCTCCCCCTCGGCGTCCACGTGGATGCGCCAGGCCTCCACGACCTCCTCGCGGCGTTCGTCGTCGGCGCCGCGGCGGTCGAAGAGGTCCACGCGCTGCAGCAGGGTGAAGGCGATGCTGCCGTCGCGGCCGATGGCGTCCATGGCCTCGGCCACCTTCCGCACCACTTCACTGACCCGGAGGCGCGGGGCCGTGACGGCGATGGTGTCCACGGCGGCGTCCGCCACCGCGACGGTGTCCATGGGGGACACGATCACGGCGTAGCCGTCGGCCAGCAGCTCGTCCAGGTCGATGAGCCAGGGGTCGTCCTCGGTGCCGGAACCGAGGGTGGTGTCCGCGGGCGCCGTGGCGCCGAACGCGGGCAGGGCCGCAGCGAGCAGCAGTACGATGAGAATCCGGTGCGTCATGATCCACCTCGTGTCGGGGTCGGGGCGGCGGCGGCCGACCCCCATCCAACCAGGAACCGCGTCGTGCCGCGGGGCGCCCGGGGATCCCGTGTCCCGTCCGGTCGTCGGTGACGATCCCGGCGCCGCGGCCGCGTCGGCCCTCGTCCCTCCCGGGTCGGCCCGCCGCCGGTCGACACCATGGCAAGGGTGGTGCCCGATCGGCCCGGCGGGCCGGAATCGACGATGACGCGCCTCAGGCGGCCATGTTTCACGGATCCGGTGTGAGCACGGCCCTCGCCCCCGCGTCCTCCGCGGTGGACGCCGGGCGTGGTGGGCGCTCACGGTCGGCGTCGGATGTCGCGCCGCCCGGCCCCGGTATGCTAACCTAACGCGTCACGCTTCCCGACACCACGGCAGGAGAGCATGAGTCAGGACCCGCGCCTCGCCCAGCATCGCCTCTTCGAGCAGCTCTTCGAGTCGTCCCCCGTGGGCATCGCCTTCCTCGACCGCGACCTGAAGTACATCCGCGTCAACGAGACCCTGGCCCGCTACAACGGCCACCCCGTCGAGGACCATCCGGGTCGACGCGTGGACGAGATCCTCCCCGGCCTCTCCGAGCAGATCCTGGACGCCTACCGACGCGTGCTGGTGAGCGGCCGCCCCGTCCTCGACCGCGAGATCCGCAGCGCCACCCCCGTGGATCCCGACCGCGAGCGCTGGTGGCTGTCCAACTACTTCCCCGTGCGCGACGACGAGGGCGAGGTCTGCGGCATCTGCTCCATCGTGCAGGACATCACCGCCCGCAACGAGGCCGAGACCGCCCTGCGCGACCGGCTCGGCTTCGAGATCCTGCTGGCGGAACTCACCGGCGCCTTCGTTCGCCTGTCGGGCGACGAGGTGGACCGGGCCATCCCCGACCATCTGCAGGAACTGGCCGAGTTCTTCGGTGCCGACCGCGCCGTGCTCTGGCGCCGTGAACAGGACTCGGGCGTGCTGCGGCCCGTCCATTTCTGGCACGATCGCGCCGTGCCGCCGCCGCCCATGGATCAGTCGTCGGACGACTACCCGGACACCTCCCACCTCATCCTGTCCGGCGAGCCCTACGTGTTCTCCGGCCCCGACGACTTCGAGACCGGACACGGCGTCACCCGCGAGTACATGGAGAAGCAGGGAGTCCAGTCCGGCATGGTGGTGCCCCTGACCATCGGCGGCGAGGTGAGCAGCATGATCGGCCTGGCTGCCATCAGGCGTCGACGTTCCTGGAACGACACGGACCTGCAGCGCGCCACCATCCTGGGCGGCGTGTTCGCCACGGCCCTGGAACGCCGCCGCGCCGAGACGGAACTGCGCGAGGCGCTGGACCGTAACCGCAGCCTCACCGACCAGCTCGAGGCCGAGTGCATGATCCTCCGGGAAGAGGTCAGCCTGCAGGGCAAGCACCAGGAGATCATCGGCGACAGCGAGGCTCTCCGGCAGTGCCTCTTCCGCGTGGAGCAGGTGGCCCCCACGGACGTGACCGTCCTGCTGCAGGGCGAGACCGGTACGGGCAAGGAACTGGTGGCCCGTGCCGTGCACCGTTCGAGCGGACGCAGCCGGCAACCCCTGATCACGGTGAACTGCGGGGCGCTGCCGCCGTCGCTCATCGAGAGCGAGCTGTTCGGACACGAACGCGGTGCGTTCACCGGCGCCGACTCGCGCCGCGTGGGACGCTTCGAGATGGCCGACGGAGGCACCCTCTTCCTGGACGAGATCGGCGAGCTCAGCCCCGACCTCCAGGTCAAGCTGCTCCGCGTGCTCCAGGAAGGCGAGTTCCAGCGGCTCGGCAGCTCGAAGACCCTGAAGACGGACGTGCGGGTGATCGCCGCCACCAACCGCGACCTCGAGTCCGCCGTTGCCGATGGCGTCTGGCGCGAGGACCTGTACTATCGCCTCAACGTGTTCCCCATCGCGGTGCCGCCCCTTCGCGATCGCAAGGAGGACATCCCGGTCCTCGTGGAGGCCTTCGTCGCCCGCTTCACCGCCAAGACGGGACGCTCCATCACGCGGATCACCCAGGGCGCCCTCGATCGGCTGGCCGCCTACTCCTGGCCGGGCAACGTGCGCGAGCTGGAGAACGTGATCGAGCGGGCCGTGATCACCTCCACGGGTTCGACCCTGCTGCTGGCCGACCAGCTCGAGCCGCGGGCCGACGCCCCCGTGGCCGCCGACCTCCGTCGCACGCTCGAAGACGTGGAGCAGGAACACCTGCGCCGGGTACTCGAGGACAGGAAGTGGCGCATCGAGGGTGAGCGGGGTGCGGCGGCGGTACTCGGCATGAACCCGAGCACGCTGCGCGCGCGGCTGCGCAAGCATGGGATCAGGCGGCCATAATCCACACTATTTGGCGGCGGCCACCATATTTGACGGCACAAGACCCCGTAACATATGACGCAAGTTTCTGTATCTTGTTGCATTACTGGCGATTATAAATCGCTCTTTCGTCTATAAATCTGGCATCAATCCTGCAAGGTCCGGAGTTGCAATCCCTGCCCGTACCTCCTTAGGGCAAACGTGAGGAGCTGCTGGCTCGGGCCGGAACCACCCCCGATGTTTCCCTCCTCCGGTTCGAGCCACAAGGGGAGCCGCTTCGCGGCTCCCCTTGTAAGTTTCCAGAAGATCGTCGTGGATTCTAGAAGCCCGCAGGCCCGTCCGGCAGGTCCGCCGCCAGCTCGTCCAGCACGGCGGGCAGGTCGTCCTCGGTGACCTGGAAAGCCATCTGGCGATCGTCCACCGTCATCATCATGGGACCGAATTCGCAGCCGCCCATGCAGCCCGCCTGGAAGATCTTCACCGACATCTGCAGTCCCCGCTCTTCCACCATCGCGCGGAGCTTCTCGCGCAGCTCGGGACCGCCGCGTCGGCCGCAGCTGGGCTTGGGGTGCCCTTCGGGGCGCGAGTGGGTGCAGACGAAGGCCATGCGCTGGAACGGGACGGGACGCTTGATCATGGGAATCTCCGGGTCGGCGCCGGCTCAGCGGCGGAGGAAGAACGCCCGCACCTCGTCGACGGGGCGGGTGTTCAGGATCTGGCGGCAGCAGAGTCCGGCCTTGCGGCCCAGCTCCACGCCGTGACGGTAGTCGGCCAGGCGGGCGGCGCGATGGGCGTCGGAGGCGATGACCATGGTCACGCCCAGTTCCTGGGCCTTGTAGCAGTGGGTCCAGTCCAGGTCGGGGTGCCCCGGGTTGGCGTCGATCTCCACCGCGACGTCGGCCTTGGCCGCGGCGTCGAGGACGGTGCAGAGATCCAGGGGCAGCTCGCCGCCGGTAGTCATCCAGTCGCCGCACGGGTGTCCGATCACGCTCACGAACGGGTTCATGATGGTGCGGACGGCGCGCTCGGTGTAGGCGTCGCGGTCGTGGCCGTTGGGGTCGCGCAGGGTGGCCACCACGTAGTCGAAGCCCTCGGGCAGGTGGTCGGGCAGGGGCAGGGAGCCGTCGCAGCCCGCTTCCACCTCGATGCCGTGGAGCAGGGAGAGGCCGCCGTCCTCGCGGTTGATCTCGGCGATCTCCGCCCGCTGGTAGGCCACGCCCTCGGCGCAGAGGCCGTCCTCGCAGCCGCGGGTGCGCGCCTTGTCGGTCACGCCCAGGTACTCCAGGCCCAGGGCCCGGGCCGTCTCCACGATGTTGCGCAGGGAATGGGCGCCGCCGGCGTAGTCGGTGTGGCAGTGCAGCAGGCCGCGCACGTCGCACTGGCGGACCAGGGCGTACTCCTGGGTGCCGCAATCGTCCGCGCAGGCCCATTCGTCGATGGGGCACGCGGACGGCATGTGCCGGGGTTCGGATTCACTGGCTGCGGTCATGTCGGTCCTGTGGATGACGGGGATCGGAGCTGCGCTGTACGTGGGGAACACGGATACCAACGCGCGCGCCGAACCGCAAGAGCGGTCGGGCGTGCACGCCGATGATCCGGGTGACCCGAGGATCAGTGGAAGGGGTTGGGGAAGGCCGGTCCGACGCCCCACTCGGGCTGGTCCGCCTTGTCGACCAGGGGATCCGGCACGACGACGAGGGGCTCCTGCAGCGTCGACAGGGTCGGGTCGTAGACCACCGTCACCTCGTTGGGACCGTACTCGATGGCGACGGATTCCGAGGCCACCGCCTGGCCGTCCAGCCACACCGAGACGATGGCGCCGTCCACTTCGCGTACCGTGCCCGTGACCGCGCCGGTGGCGTCGGTGGCGACCATGTACGCCAGGGAGTAGAACGACGGGAACATGTTCACGTCGTCCACCTCGAACACGCCCTCCGCGTCGGTCACGCCCAGGGCGTGGGTGCCGGCGGGGCGTTCCAGGAACACGTCCTGCGTCGCCGTGAAGACCGGCTCGCTGCCCTGGGGTTCGTAGAAGAGCACGCTCAGGGAGTAGCGGCCCGAGGGAGCCGGCTCGCCTTCGCCGTCGAAGCCGTCCCAGTGCACGTTGCGCTGGCCTCCGGGCAGCACCTCGGACGTGACGTTGCGCACGACCTCGTCGGCCATGTTCCGGGCAACGATGCGCACGATGGCCGACCCGGTCAGCTCCACCGGCACGGTCACGCCGGGGATGGAGGCCGCGGCGGCGGCGACGTCGGGGGTCACGAGCAGTTCGTTGGACATGCCGACGTTCACGCCCTCGAGGGGCGCGCCTTCCGCATCCACGACGGTGACGGTCACGCGGAACGATTCGTCCACGGGGTCGGTGGGGCTCTCTTCATCGCCACAGCCGACCAGCAGGGCGGTCGCGGCGAGGATCCAGGCGATGCGCTTCACGAGGGGCTCCTTTCGGGACTCGCTGAAACTAGGGGGATCGGCTGTGCGGGCGCAACCCACCGCTTCAAGACAGCAGGGCGGCCAGGGTTCCGAAGTCCACGTTGCCGCCCGACAGCACGACCCCCACGCGTCGCAGCCCGAGTCCCCGCACCTCCTCCGACATGGCCACGGCCACCGCCGTCGCCGAACTCGGTTCGATCACCAGCTTGGTCCGCTCCCAGAACAGGCGGAGGGCACTCAGGATGGCCGCGTCGTCCACGGTGACGATGCGCTCCACGTGGTCGCGAATCACCGGCCAGGTGAGCTCGCCCAGGCTGGTCAGCAGGCCGTCGGCCACGGTGTCCGGTCCGGTCTGCGGGATGAGTTCGCCGGCGGCCAGGGAGCGGGCCGCATCGTCGGCTCCCGCCGGTTCGGCACCGATGATCCGCAGGTCGGGTCGCAGTCCGTGGCCGGCGATGCACGTGCCCGACATCAGCCCTCCCCCGCCCACCGGTGCGATGACGGCGTCCAGGTCCGGCACGTCCTCCAGCAGCTCCAGGGCCGCGGTGCCCTGGCCCGCGATGATGCGCGGGTCGTCGTAGGGGTGGATGAACACGGCGCCCGTCTCCGCCACCACCGCCGCGGCCGTGGTCTCGCGGGCCGCGAGGGTCGGCTCGCAGGTCACGATGCGCGCCCCGTAGCCCTCCACCGCCGCACGCTTCACCGCCGGGGCCGTGGACGGCATCACGATGTGGGCCGGAGCGCCCCGCTCCCGCGCCGCCAAAGCCAGGGCCTGGGCGTGGTTGCCGCTGCTGTGGGTCACGACGCCCCGGGCGGCCTCCCCGTCCGTGAGCTGCGACACGGCGTTCCACGCGCCGCGGAACTTGAAGGCCCCGACGCGCTGCAGATTCTCGCATTTGAAGAAGAGATGCGCGCCGGCCGCTTCGTCCAGCAGGCGGCTCGTGTGCACGGGGGTGCGGTGGGCGACGCCGACGAGGCGTTCGGCCGCGGCGTGGATGTCGGACAGGGAAACGGGATCCATGCTGCTCCTCCTCTATGGGGAAGGAGTAGCACGGATCCCGTCAGTCATCACCTGCTGAGCACGGCGGACACGAAGTCCGGCAGGTCGTCCAGCTCGGTCTCGCGCTCGGCCACGATGTTGTGGCAGGCGTCGCAATCCTGGCTGATCACGCGGCCGTCCTCGGACTCGTGCATCTCGTCGTGGCAGCGGAAACAGCCTCCGGTCTCGGAGTAGTCGCCGTCGATGCCCATGTGTCCGATGTGGTTGGGGTACGTGTTCCACGTGATGTTCATGGCCGGGAAGATGTTGCGCTCGAGGATGTCGGCGAGGACCGCGGCGGTGGCGTCCAGCGACGCCGTCACGGCCTCGAGGGCCTCGGGGTGGTCCTGGCGGTAGACGTCCGCGATGGCCGCGGCCAGGTCGGCGGCGGTGTCGTCGGTGGGCTCGTGCTCGAAGAGGATGCGCTCGGCCACGGCCCGTAGCCAGGGCACCGACGCATCCAGGTCCCCGGCCTGGAAGGCGGCGTCGACGGCCTGGTAGGGCAGCTCGTAGATGTGGGTCGGGCGGTTGTGGCAGTCGATGCAGTCCATCACGCGCCACTCGCCCTCGTCGCCGAACTCACCGGCGTCCTCGCTCAGGTACCGGACCTCGCCGTCGGGGGTGGTCTGGACCACTTCGACGATCTTCTCGCGCTTCTCGTCCACGGCGCGGTAGCGCACCTCGTTGCCCGGGTCCACGTGCCAGTGCACGCCGGTGGAGCGCCGGCCGGGCTCGGCGATGCCACCCACCTTCAGCACCACGGCCGTCACGCTGGGCGTGTTCTCCTCGTCGGGCTCGGTGTGCTCGCGCACGATGAGCTGGGAGCCGTGGAAGTGCTCGGGCCAGTGACAGGCCTCGCAGGTGTCGCGGGCGGGGCGCAGGTTGTGGACGGGAGCCGGGATGGGGCGGCTGAAGTCGTCGGTCATCACCGCGACCACCTGGCGCAGGCCGGAGATCTTGGCCTTCACGAACCAGTCGGCGCCCGGACCGATGTGGCACTTCACGCAGGCCACGTTGGCATGGGGCGAGCGGCCGTAGGCCACGCCCTCGGGCTCCATCACCTCGTGACAGACCTTCATGCAGAAGTCCGTGGAGTCGGTGTAGTGGTAGGCCTCGTAGCCGAAGCTGCCGAAGAGGATCATGGCCAGCAGGGCCAGGAACCCCACGAGCATCGCCTTGCGCATGAAGGCCGCGCCGCCGACCTGGATGGCGACCGTCTTCTCCTCGCCGCCGCCCCTTCGCCTCCTCTCGATGACGGTGCCGATACCGACGAGTGCGAACCCGAACGCCAGCAGCCCCGGCAGGAGCATGAAGGTGATCATGTCCACATAGGGGTTGGTGTGGCGCTCCGTCGTCACGTTCACGATGTGGACGATGAGCGCGGCGAACAGCAGCGCCACCGCCACCAGGGCCAGCACACTGCCCAGCGACGTGATCCAGTTGGCGTAGAAGAAGGGGATGCGGCCGGCGAACCAGCGGCCGAAACGGCTCTGCTCGGGGGCGGGACCTTGGGACACGGGTCGCTCCTTGGACCGGGACCTGTGAATCGCTCAACGTCTTGTAGTCTACTGGGATTTAATCTGCGAAGACAACCGGAAAACGATCAGGCCTATTCGGCGGCGGCCAGCTCGTTGTAGAGGGTGTCGCGCAGCACGGGGGTCATGCCGGCGCCCTGGATGAAGGTACGGATGTCGTCCAGCGACATGCCCTTGCCGGCGACGCCGCCGGCCGCGAGGGTCACGCGCTCGTCGGTGACTGTGCCGTCCAGGTCGTTGGCGCCGAAGCGCAGGGCCACCTGGGCGACCTCGCGTCCGAGCATGACCCAGTAGGCCTTCACGTGGGGGATGTTGTCGAGCATCAGGCGCGAGATCGCGATGCACTTGAGCTTGGCGAACATGTCCGGCCCGGGCAGGTGATCGAACTTCGTGCCCTTGGGGTGGAACGCCAGGGGGATGAAGCACTGGAAGCCGCCGGTGCGGTCCTGCTGCTCGCGGAGGCGCACGAGGTGGTCGACCCAGTGACGGGGTTCCTCGACGTGGCCGAAGAGCATGGTGCAGTTCGACTTCAGACCAGAGTCGTGGACCATGCCGGCCACCTCGAGCCAGCGGTCCGACGACATCTTCTTCGAGGCGATGCGCTCGCGGACCTCTTCGTCGAAGATCTCGGCGCCGCCGCCGGGGCAGCTGTCCAGGCCGGCGTCGCGCAGGGTGGCGATGCACTCCTCCACCGACATCTTCCCGATCTTCGCCAGGAAGTCGATCTCCACCATGGTGAAGGCCTTGAGGTGCACGTCGGGGAAAGCGGTCTTCAGGGCACGCAGGATGTCCACGTACACGGGGAACTTCCAGCGGGGATGCAGGCCGCCGACCATGTGAAACTCGGTGGTGCCGGGAATGAAGTCCCGGCGCGCCATCTCGACGCACTCCTCCGGCGAGTAGCTCCAGGTGCCGGGGGCGTTGGGATCGTCGGCGTAGGCGCAGAGCTCGCAGCCCACGTAGCACACGTTGGTGGGATTGATGTGGCGGTTGACGTTGAAGTAGACCTTGTCGCCGTGCAGCCGCTCGCGGGCCGTGTGGGCCATGTGGCCCAGGGCCGGGAGGTCGTGGGAGGCGGCCAGGCGCAGGCCGTCGTCCACGGACAGGCGTTCGCCGGTCTCGACCTTCCGCGCGATGTCGGACAAGGGATGGGTGCCGGGGATCATCACCGCTCCAGGGACCGCCGCGGGACGGCGGTCATTCGGCGTCGGCCTTGGCCGACATCTTCAGCTTGGGCAGCAGGCTCACGTCGAACATCTTCTTCTCGCCCGCCCCCACGAACCGGATCTCCTCGACGCCGCGACGCAGGCCCGCCAGGACGCTCGTCACCTCGAGGTCGAGATACCGGTACCCGAAGTTACGCAGTTTCTCCATGGCCGCCACCATCACGGGGTCGGCCTTCTTCAGCTTGCCGTCCATGACCATGGCGAATCCGGCGCAGGTCTCGCGCAGGCCCATCCAGAAGAGCTCGTCGCGACCCACGGCCTCGGCGAGCATGGCGGAGGCGTGTTCCTCCGCGTCGTCGTAGCGGCGGGCGTTGAAGGCGTCGACCATGGCGGTCAGGGCGGGGCGCGTGTTGTCCGTGTCGTTCATGTCACCGTCTCCGTATGGTGTTGCGGGCCGCGGGTCAGACCTCGCGGCCGTCGATGAAGGTGTCGACGGGCAGGAAGCGGTCGGCCTCCTCCTCGAAGGCCAGGCGCCTCATGTCCTTCATGCGGTCGACGAAGAGCAGTCCGTCGAGATGGTCGCATTCGTGCTGGAAGACCACCGCCGGAAAGCCCTCCATGTCGCGCTCCACGAGCTCGCCGTCGGCGTCGTGGTAGCGCACGTGGATGGCCACGGGGCGCTCCACCCAGCCGCGCATGCCCGGAATGCTGAGGCAGCCCTCGTACATGCCGAACAGCGTGTCGGTGGTGGGGGTGATCTCGGGGTTGAATACGGGGCGCACGACGGGGTTGCCGTCGTCGTCCTCGCCGCCGCCGACCAGGGCCAGGCGCTTCGACACGTGGACCTGGGGCGCGGCCAGGCCGACGCCGTTGTACTCGACCATCGTCTCGAGCATGTCCTCGACCAGACGCTTCATCTCGTCGGAGACGATGTCGGCCGGGTCCACCGGCTCCGCCTTCTGGCGGAGGACCGGATGGCCGAGGCGTGCGACCTTCAGGATGGCCATGGGATCCCCTCGTGCAGGTACGGGTGCGCCGCCGCGGAGGGCGACCGTCGGGAGCACGGTAACGCAAATTCCGCGAGGATGCAAAGAAGGAGGGCGGACCCCCGGGGATCCGCCCTTCCGTCGACGATTCGGCGTCGATCGGGGCCGCTAGCCGTGATCGTGTCCGTCATGGTCGTCGTGATCGTGGCCGTGGTCGTCCTGCATCTTGTCCGCGCAGCCCTTGCAGTACCACTTGCCGTCGATCTGGGACATCTTGTCCTCGGGCCAGTCGGTCATGCCGCAGCCGCCCTCGCAGTCGTGGCGGGCGATGACCTCTTCGTTGGCCTTCTTCTGGGCACAGGCGGCGCAGTACATGGCGTCGCCCACCATCTTGGCCTGGGAGGCGTCGAGCTCGGCGTCGCAGCCGGCGCAGACGTTGGCCTCGGCGTCGCCGCCGCAGCCGTACAGGGCGGCCAGGCCCAGGAGCAGGACGGCCACGGCCGCCGTCTTCAGGAACTTGGACATGGGAGTCACCTCCGTTTCGTCGAACCGGGACGTCCGGCGACGGTCCCATCCTCGCAGGCCCGGCCCGCCGCCGCAATCACGTTTTGACTCGCGGCTCTTGCCGGGGTACCTTCGCCGCGACCACGAGCCTGTCGGGGCGCCCGCCCCATCCGTCGTTTTGGCCGAGGAACGACATGACACAACCCGACCGGACCTTCACGCCGCCCGCCGGCGCGCCGGGCAGGAGTCTGCCCACGCCCCTGCGCGTCCTCTTCCTGATCGCCCTGCTGTGGATCTTCCTGTTCGCCATCGCCCTGATGGGGTCGGCGTTCAAGGTCTTCGGCAAGGACTTCAGCGAGGCCCTGATCACCACCACCACCAACCCGGTCATCGGCCTGATGATCGGACTGCTGGCCACCTCGCTCATCCAGAGCAGCAGCGGCACCACGTCCATCGTGGTGGGGCTGGTGGCCGCGGACGCCCTGACGGTGTCCAACGCCGTGCCCATCATCATGGGCGCCAACATGGGCACCACCGTCACGAACACCATCGTGGCCATGGGCTCCATGAACCGCCGCGCCGAGTTCCGGCGGGCCTTCGCCGGCGCCACCATGCACGACTTCTTCAACCTGCTGACGATCATCGTGCTGTTTCCGCTGGAGCAGGCGACCCACTTCCTGGAGCGGACGGCGACCTGGCTGTCGAGCCACCTGGTGGGGTCCCAGGGCGTGGAATACCACAGCCCGGTGAAGCAGGCGGTGAAGCCCGCGGCCAAGGCCTTCAAGAGCTGGCTCGTGGACGATCTGGAGTTGGCCAAGGTGGCCGCCGGCGTGATCATGCTGGTGTTCTCGCTGGTCTGCCTGTTCTTCGCCCTGACCATGCTGACCAAGCTCATGCGCCGCGTGGTGGTGAGCCGCGCCGAGGGCGCATTCGGCGAGAACCTGTCGCGCCACGGCCTGCTGGGCATGGTGCTGGGCGTGGTGGTGACGGTGCTGGTGCAGAGCTCGTCCATCACCACCAGCCTGCTGGTGCCGCTGATCGGCGCCGGCATCATCCCCCTGGAGGGAGCGCTGGCGGTGACCCTGGGGGCCAACATCGGCACCACGGTGACGGCGCTGCTGGCGTCGCTGGCCGGCAACTCGGCGGCGGTGACGGTGGCCATCGTGCACCTGCTGTTCAACATCACGGGTATCCTGATCTTCTACCCGTTCAAGCCTCTCCGGCGGATCCCCATCAGGCTGGCCCAGGGGCTCGCCCACCGCACCAGCGAGAACCGCTGGTTCGCCCTGTACTACATGCTGGGGCTCTTCTTCCTGATGCCCCTGGTGTTCGTGTTGATTTCGCGGGCCTTCGGCTCCGCTTCGTGAGGAGACTGACATGACGATGTTCGGATCGATCCGCGACCTCTTCCGCAAGGACAACTGGAGCCAGGGCACCAGCGCCCGCGTGGGCGAGATGCTCGACACCTGCGTGAAGATGAACAAGTTCGTGTACCGCGTGCTGATCGAGGGCATGAGCGACGAGGAGTCCCAGAAGAAGCTCTACGACCGCGACCGTCGCGTGAACCACCTGGAGCGCGAGGTGCGCCGCAGCGTCATCACGCACCTGGCCGTGGAAAGCGCCAGCCACGACGTACCCACCGCCATGATCTTCATGAACGCGGTGAAGGACGCCGAGCGCATCGGCGACTACATCAAGAACATCTTCGACGTGGCCCACGAGCTCATGCCCGAGAGCGCCGACCGCTCCCTGTACAAGGACCGGCTCGGCCCCTTCGCCGACGTGATGCGCGACGCCATGATCGAGACCGCCGAGGTCTTCACCGAGAGCGACGAGGAGCGCGCCCGCGCCCTCATCGAGACGGTGGGCGCCCAGGGCCAGGAGCTCGAGAAGGCCATCGCGGAGATCACCCGCAGCGACCTGAAGACCAGCGACGCCGTCTGCCTGGTGCTGGTCATGCGGTTCTACAAGCGCATCTTCAGCCACCTGGGCAACATCGCCTCGACGGTGTGCATGCCCGTCGACCGGATGGACTACTTCGACGAGTAGCGGTTCGGCGACAGGGAGGTCGCGGCGCGGGCCCCGGGGAGGATCCCCGGGGCCCGTTGCGTTTGCGGAGGAGGTCGGCCACGGCCGCGGCGATCAATCGGGCGGCTCGGCGGCCCGAGGACCACCAGAGAGCACCGACCGCCAGGATCACCAGGGCGTCCAGCGGCGGAGGACCGCGCCAGGGGTCGCCGGCGAGGCGGGCGGCGCGCATCGGCCCCGCGATCGCCACGGCGACCAGGGCCAGGGCGGTCGCCCACCGCGACGCCGCGGCAAGAGCGCACCGGGTCCCGCCGGCTGCCGCGGGCAGGGGGGCTTCGAGGTCCCGCACACCGAGAGCGTCGCACAGGGCCCAGGCCCCGTCGGTGCGCAGCAGTGGCGCCAGGCTCCAGGCCGCGGACACGGCCGCGAACCGGGCGGCCAGGGCCAGGGTCGCCGCAACGCCGCCTTCCGTCATCAGGCCGAGACCCGCGAGCACCCCGACCAGCCCCGCCTGCCATGCCACCCCCGCCAGGTCCACCCGCACGCGATCGCCGCGGTCGAGCAGCGCCGCCTCGGTCACGTCGCACCAGAACGCCGGCACCACGAACGCCACGCCGATCCCCACGGCGCCGGGCCGTCCCCCGCCCTTGCGCAGGGCGGCGGCATGGCCCAGCTCATGAACCAGCAGCACGACGACCAGCAGGGCCGCGGCGGCGGGCCACGAGGCGCCGACGACGGACGTCGTCCGCAGTCCCGCGACCGCCGCTGCGATCCCCGCCGCGCTCCACGCCCCGAGCAGGGGCCATGCGGTGAGGGGGGCGAGGCGCCTTGCGATCGCATCGACGGCGGAAGCCGGCAGGAGCGTCGCCCGGAGCCGGACCGCCGTGGGGCGGCGCGGATCCCGGCGCCGCGCCATGAGCGCGTTCGCCTCGGGATCACCGCCCGGCTGCGCGAACCGCGCCGCCGCCTCGCCGCTCAGTACCCATCGTCGTCCGCCGCGCCTCAGGACCCAGCGCCCGTCGGCCAGGGATCGCAGCTCGCCGTTCACGACGCCGTCTTCATCTCGAGGATCCCCAGCAGCACCAGCCGCAACCCATGGAAGTCGACCCACTCGTCGCCGCAGGCGTCGGAGAGTTCGGCCAGGGACGGCGCGGCGCCGTCGCGGAACAGGTCCAGGGTGGAGTCGCGCAGGCCCTCGGCGCTCCAGAAGCGGTCGCCGCCGGGGTCGGCCAGCACGTCGGGCTCCCAGACCTCGGCGCCGCAGGTCAGCGCCAGTCGCGTGGCGGAAGGGCGGTCGGCCCGGGCGCCGGCGAACTCCCGCCAGAGCCGCTCGCGGTCGTCCGGACCGGGCCCCTCCTCCAATCCCACGGGCGAGAACGCGTCGCCGGCGCGGGCCAGCATGTTCCAGAACGTCCACTGCTCCGGGCTGCGGGCGATCTCGTCGAAGAGCCAGTCGTGGAGCTGGCGGGTGATCTGGCGCGAGGTGGCGGCGGTGTCCCAGCAGCCGGGACGGCGGGCCGTCCAGGCCAGGGTGCCGTCGCGGCGCCAGCGCACCGCCACGCCGTGCACGGGACAGCCCGTGCGTTTGATGAGGCGCCCCGGTCCGGTCCGCACGCGGATGGTCCGGCCCGGAAGGCGGTACGGCATGCCGCGGTCGCGCGTGGCCTCCATGCCTCCCCCGCCGCCGTTGCCGTCCAGGTAGACCAGGACCGGGCGGCCGGTCCGGAGCGCCTTGAGGATGCGACCCGCGAACACGGGCCGGTCGGTGCCCACCCACTCGATGCTGCCGCTCAGGCCGAGGGTCTTCTGCCGCTGCTCGGCTTCGGCCTGGAGCCGATCGCGGGCGGCGCCGTCGGTCACCAGCACGGGCTCGATGCCTTCGGCGAGATAGAGGGCGGGCAGCAGGCTGTAGGGTCCGAGGTGCAGGCTGAGCACCAGGCCCGAATGGATGCCGGGATGGGCGCGGAAGAACGCGCGGGCGTCGTCCACCAGACGGGGAGCGTCGGCCCCGTGGACGAACACCTCGTCGCCGCGGGCCTCGAGTTCCCGACGGCGGGCCCGCAGGGCCGCGAGGGTGGCGAAGGTGGCGTGGGGCTGGAGCGCCCGCAGGTTCCAGAGCTCCCAGCGGTCGGTCGACGTGGGTCGACGGTCGTGATCGGTCATGGCGTCCTCCCGGTTGGCGTGCGGGACGGACGGGGCGGGCGGCCCGGCGTCCGTCCCGCGATTGATCAGCGACCGATCCAGGGCGTCTTGAGCTGCTCGGGCAGCACCACCTCGCACTGACAGAACTGGCGGCAGCATCCGCCGCCGTCGTCGCCGGGGGTATCGCCGTCCGAGGCGATCACGGGACTGAGCTCCAGGCGCTCCTCCAGCTCCTCGATGCCCAGCCTGCGCAGGGTCTCCTCCACGTGGTCCAGGTTCGTCCGGTTCATCGGTCACCTCCGTTGTGTGGTCATGGGCGGCCTCCTGCCGCCGTCGTCGACCCCCTCTGCACGAGGCGGGCCGGAAGCCCTGAACGGCAGGATCGGTCGATTACGGGGGATCGGAGGGCGCTTCGCGGCTGGACGAACCGGCCCGGATGGGCCATCGTGTCGGGGCGGCGCGACGGCCCTGGACGATGGTGTCCACCGGGAGAGACGCCGAACCGACGGGAGCGCGATGCACCGGATCGAGGACAGGCTGGGTCTCTACTACGGCGTGCTGGTGACGCTCATCATCGCCATCGGCACGTGGTGGGTGTACTTCCTGAGCCAGGAGAGCCGGAACTACGAGCGCTGGCAGATCCAGCGCTACACCACCGACCAGATCCACGCCGCCTACCTGATCCGCACCGTGCCCGAGGTGGGCCGCAACCCGGTCGCCATGCTCGGCAACGCCTTCCCCCACCTGATCTTCCACCAGGCCCCCACGGGCTGGGAGGTGACGGTGGACCCCGAAGCCCACGAGTCCGTCCACGCCGACGGCCGCCGACGTCGTCGCATGTTCGTGGCCGAGGGCACCACCTTCCTGCTGCTGCTGCTGGCCGGCACCACCATCCTGACCCTCGCCTTCCGCCGCGAGCGCGACTTCAAGCGCGCCCGCGAGCTCTTCCTGGCCGGCGCCACCCACGAGTTCAAGACGCCCCTGGCCAGCCTGCGCCTCTACACCGAGACCCTCGACCGTCCCGACGTGGCCGACGACGCCCGCGCCCGCATCCGCAAGTCCATGCTCCAGGACGTGGACCGCCTGGAAGGCATGGTGGAACAGGTGCTGGCGGTGAGCCGCGAGGAGGAGCACGGCCGCGGCCCCGACGAGGTGCTGGACCTGGCTCACGAGGCCGGCACGGTGCTGGAGGACATGGCGCCATTCCTGGACGGCCACGGCGCGCAACTGGAAACGCATCTGCTCGACGGCCTGAAGGTGAAGGGCGCCCGCACGGCCCTGGCCGTGGCACTGGGCAACCTGGTGCGCAACGCCGTGGTCTACAGCCCGCCGCCGGCGCGCATCACCGTGACCCTGGAGCGCGACGGCAGGCACCACCGCCTGTCGATCGCCGACGAGGGCCCCGGCATCCCGCGTCGCGAGCGCCAGCGGATCTTCGAGAGCTTCTACCGGATCGAGTTCCCGTCGGGGTCGCTCACCAAGCGCCCCAAGGGATCGGGACTCGGCCTCTATCTTGTGGAACGGAACGTGACGGGCCTGGGCGGCCGCGTGGAACTGGAGAGCGAGGAAGGTCGCGGCTCCACATTCACGCTGGTGCTGCCCGCCTGCGAGGAGGACGCATGAACCCGCGCATCATGGTCGTCGAGGACGACGAGCATCTGGCCGACGGACTGCGGCTGAACCTGGAGCTCGAGGGCTACGAGCCCGTCATGGCCACCACCGCCGAGGAGGGCCTCCACTTCTGGAAGCGCGGCGGCGTGGACCTGATCCTGCTCGACGTGATGCTGCCCGGCATGGACGGCTTCGAGTTCTGCCGCCGCATCCGCGAGGACGGCGACCGCACCCCCGTGCTCTTCCTCACCGCCCGCGGCCGCGACGAGGACCGCATCCGCGGCCTCGAGACCGGCGGCGACGACTACATCACCAAGCCCTTCAACCTCCAGGAACTCCTGGCCCGCATCAAGGGCATCTTCCGCCGCCAGGAATGGGTGCGCGAGTCCGCCGCCCCCAAGAACCTGATCATCGGCGACTGCCGCGTGGACCTGGCCGCCATGACCGCCGTCTCCCCCCGCGGCACCACCGACCTGAAGGAGAAGGAAGCGCTGATCCTCCGCGTGCTCGCAGAGAAGCGCGGCGAACCCGTGAAGCGCCGCACCATCCTGGACCGCGTGTGGGGCTACGACGCCTACCCCACCACGCGCACGGTGGACAACTTCATCCTGAACCTCAGGAAGATCGTGGAAGTGGACCCGGCGGAACCCCAGCACATCCAGACGGTGCATGGGGTGGGGTATCGGTTGGTTTATTAGGGTCAGTCGAAGTAGAGGACGGCGCCGAGGCCGGCCTGACCGAGGTTGAGGCTCCAGGATGTGTACTTGTTCGAGTAATCATCTTCATATTCGTAATAAAGCGAAGTCAGACATTCCGCCGTCAGCAAGACCGATGCTCCCAAGGCATACTCGACGGATAAGCCAACTCTACCGCCGGCACTCCAATCAAGTGACGACTCGTGATGGACACCATAGTAGTCATTTCGACGTTCAAGATAACTTACTCTCGACCAGAACCCGAGCCCAGTAGCCAGAACCAGGTCGAAATCACGACCATTACTGATCGTCGAGAGTCTGTCGCATATGACTGTAATATGGCCGCCCAACCGATCGTCCTCACCCCCTGATTCAAACTGCACTGATCTCGAATTAAAATATCCATCCAGTCCAACCCGGAATCCATCGCCACCCCTGCGAAACTGACGATACATGATTCCATAACCCTGATACTCGCCGACGGTGAAGTCGCTCAGGACACTGACCTGAAGCCCCGACCTCGAATCAGGATGCCGCGGCCCCATCCCCTTCCCGGCCTTCGTCCTCCCCATCGGATACACCGTCGCACTGAACATCACGGTGTCGAAGTACTTCGTCCCGTTCACGGGAGGCACGATGGTCGCATTCCACTCCAGGGCGCCCGTGCTGAGCGACAACTGCGGCAGCGGCGCGACGACGGCGTAGTCCCCGTTGATCGTCGAGACATCGAACAGATACAGCCCCGCCCCGCCCGAGAACGGCCCCCAGATCCGATGCCGATAAGCCACCCCCGCATGCCACCCCCACTTGTCCTTGGAATCCAGAAACGACCCCCCCTCCACGAACAACGCGCTGGCCTCCCCCACGCGCAGGTCGTGGCGCAGACCGAGTCCCCAGTTCTCCTCGTTGAGGTTGTCGCGGTTGTACTCGTTCGAATGGATGGCCTTGCCGAACAGGTTGATCCCGAGCCCGGCGGTGGCGGTAGCGGCGGTGAGGACGAGGCACGACAGCATCAGCAATGCGGCACGACGCATGAACGAATCCTCCATAAAGGAAGCGATGGATCACGAATGAGCTGGGAAGACTAGCAGAACGACGGATCAACGGGCAAGACTACCGCGCCAACACGACCTTCTCCGTCCAAACCCCTCCCCCGCTCTCCAGCCGCACGAAGTACGACCCGGACGCCAGCACGCGACCGTCGTCGGTGCGGCCGTCCCAGTCGGCGGCGTGGTCACCGGCGGGGAGGTCGGCGTCCAGGAGGGTGCGGACGGCGCGGCCGCGGGCGTCGAGGACGCGGAGGCGGGCGGGGCCGGGGTGGGCCAGGGAGAACGAGAGGCGCGTGCGCGGATTGGCGGGGTTCGGGGAGGGTGTGGCCAGCCCCGCGACGGAGACGCCTTCGACGCCGGTGGAGACCACCGAAGTCGTCACGGGACCGAACCACACATCGTCGCCGCCCGGGGGGACGGCCTTGAGCCAGTAGCGGTATTCGCCGGCCAGGGCGGTGGTGTCGAGGTATTCGTAGCTGCTCTGGCCGGAGAGCGGGTCGAGGGTCAGGGGCATGGGGATGCAGCTGCGGTCGCCGCCGGTGCGGTAGATCCAGAAGTCGGCCAGGACGCCGGCGCCTTCGCTCTCCCACAGGATGGTCACGCCGTCGGGGCCGGGCTCGCCCTCGAACGACTGGACATCCACGGGGAACACCACGCTGGCGTCGGGTGCTGTGTCCAGAAGCATGCGCTCCGCCCAGGGATTGGACGATGTTTCGATGTCGTCCAGCGTGTACCAGTTGTCCGATGCGCCGCCCCAGCCGTAGTTCAGGTGGATCTGCTGCATGCCGTCCACCTCGCGCCAGCCGTCGCAGACCATGGCGTGCATGATGGTGCTGTAGAGGATGGGCAGGCCCTGGTCGATGTCGTCCTGGATCTCGGCGAACCAGGCGGCGTCGGTGTAGCGGAAGCGCGTGACCTCGCGGATGTACGGCTGGTAGAAGAAGTGGTTCACCAGGGCGGCGCGGGCCAGGCTGATGGAGGCCTCGGAGCCGCAGCTGCTGAAGTCCATGCGGCAGGCCACGGCCACCTCGTAGTTGAACTCGGCCAGGGCCTCTTCCTGCTCGGGGGTGGGGAACCAGCCGGGATCGTCGGGCATGTCGTCCCAGCGGTAGGCGTTGCCCATGTCCACCTCGAGCCACTCGCCCGAGGGGGACTCGTCGCAGTCGTCGCCGTCCCACTGGTAGCCGTAGATGCCTGAGCCGACGGGGGGCCACTGGTGGTAGCGCACGATCTGCGCCGTGGCCGTGCCCATGCAGCCCACGAACGTGCGGCCCGACGCGCCCATGGGACAGTCCAGGTTGAAGGGCCAGTCCTGGCGCCAACGGCTACCGAGCAGGGGGCCGACCTCCAACACCTCGTCCATGATGCCAGAGTCCAACCGCTCCACGAAGTCGGCAGGACTCTCGTCGTAGCGGACCCAGGCGCGGTGGGCGTCGTGGTCGGCGCAGTCGCGGGCAAGGCCGCCCTGGGGAGCGTCATGTCCCTTGAGGTGACGAACGCGCGAGGCGAGTACGTCGCGGGCGACCCGCAGGAACGGGTTCTCGTCGCTCGACGGCCAGGTGGCCGTGCGGCTGGACGAGAACACCGGCGGCATCTCGGTACGCGCCGGCACGATCACGTAGCCCTTGGGTCGCAGTTCGAAGTGCCAGCCCAGGAGGGTGTCGCCGGCGGTGATGCTCTGCACGGCGAAGATGCGGGGGTTGGCAGCCTCGGGATCCTCGAGGGGGGACGATTGGAGATAAGCCAGCCAGTTCACGCAGACACGCTTGGCCCGCTCCATGTCCACCGGTTCCGCGAGGGCGGTCGCGGCGGCGCACAGGAGCAGGACGGGCAGGATGCGCTGGGCGAGGCGGTATCCCATGGTCTGCTCGCGGTCGGGGCCTGATGTCGTGGTCTGGGGGTGCGGTGCAACTCCCCCGGCCGTTCCCTGACATTCTATCATGAAATCCGGGCCGGATTTCAAGTCACCCCCATGTTATTTCACAGCAAAACACGGTGTCATCATGAAGATTCGATGACACAAACACCCGACCCGTTGCCTACCTTTCGTGATGTCCGAGAACCGGTTGAACCGTCTCCGCGAGGTGAATCCGTGACCAACGAGCAGCGTCCCGCGCCCCCGTCCCGCCCCCTTCGCATCGGACCCCGCGGGAGCGATCTGGCCCTCTGGCAGGCCCACCACGTGCAGGATCTGCTGCGCGGCATGGGCGCCGAGACGGAGCTGGAGATCATCCAGACCCGCGGCGACCGCATCGACGACGTGCCCTTCTCCAAGCTCGAGGGCAAGGGCTTCTTCACCAAGGAGCTCGAGGACGCCCAGCTCGACGGCCGCGTGGATCTGGCCGTGCACTCCATGAAGGATCTGTCGTCGGAGATGCCTCCCGGACTGACGACCTGCGCGCTGATCGGCCGCGAGGATCCGCGTGAGCTGCTGCTGATCCGGCCCGAAGCCGTGGACGACGACAAGCTCGTGAACGGCGACGCCCTCCCCGTCCGCGACGGCGCCCGCGTGGGTACCAGCGCCGCCCGCCGCCAGGCCCAGGTGCGCGAACTGCGCCCCGATCTGGAGATCGTGGACCTGCGCGGCAACGTGCCCACCCGCGTGCGCAGGCTGCGCGAGGGCATGTACGACGCCATCCTGCTCGCCCGCGCCGGCTGCATGCGCCTGGAGCTCGACCTCTCCGACCTGCACGTGGAGGAGCTGGACGTGGAGGTCTTCGTGCCCGCGCCGGCCCAGGGCATGCTCGCCATCCAGTGCCGCGACGACGCCGAGCTCGTGGCCTTCCTCAACGGCCTCGAGACCGTCGAAGCCGCCCGCGCCGTGAAGGGCGAGCGCCGCCTGCTCGAGAAGCTCGAGGGCGGCTGCCAGCTCCCCTTCGGCGTGAACGTGCGCCCCCACGGCGACGGCTTCCGCCTGGTGTGCTTCTGGTGCAGCCCCGAAGGCTGCGACGACCCCCTCCGCTTCCAGCTCGAGGGCCCCGACGCCCTGGCCCTGGCCGACGAGGCCCTCGCGATCATCCGCGAGGCCGAGGGAGGCGCATCGACGTGACCGTGCCGCGGCGCATCGTCGTGACCCGCACCCGGGAGCAGTGCCGACCCTGGCGCCGCTCCCTGGAGGCCGCGGGCTGCGACGTGCTCGAACTGCCGCTGCTGCGCTTCGACGTGCTGCCCGTTCCTACCGACCTGGACCCCGCTTCGTACGACTGGATCCTCTTCACCTCGCCCCAGGGCGTGCGCGCCTTCCACGACGCGGGCTTCACGACCGACGGCGCCGGCGTCGGCGTGCTGGGCGACGGCACCGCCGCGGCCCTGGCGGCCTGCGGCGGCAACGACGACCTCGGGATCCGGGAACGGGACGGGGCCGGTTTCGCCCACGCCTTCGCGCTCGTCGCGGAGGCGCCGGCCTCCGTCCTGCTCCCGGGCCCCGAGCGGCGCCTCGACGAGCCGCGGGCCACGCTGGCGGCCGCGGGCTTCGACGTGACCGAGCTGCCCCTGTACCGCACCTCCGCCGTGCCCCCGGCCGACCTGCCGGACGCGCCCTGGCGCGAGGGCGACATCGTGTTCTTCGCCAGTCCCTCGGCTGTGCGCGCCTGCGCCGCTGCCTGGGACGACCGACCGCCGTGCGTCGCCATCGGCGACACCACGGCCCACGCGGCCCGCGACGCCGGCTTCGACGTCGCCGTGGCCGCCACCCCCGATCTGCAAGCCATGGTCCGTGCCGCCGGCCTGGACCTCGATCTCGAGCTCGAACCCACGGAGTCCGACTCATGAACCTGCTGAACCGCCCCCGTCGCCTGCGCCAGTCGCCGCTGATGCGCGAGCTGGTGGCCGAGACCGACATCTCCGCCCGCCACCTCATCACGCCCCACTTCGTGGTGGAGGGCGAGGGCGTGCTGGAGGAGATCCCCAGCATGGCCGGCGTCACCCACGCGTCGGTGGACAAGCTGGTGGAAGAGGTCGCCTCCGACGTGGAGCTGGGCCTGACCACCCACCTCCTGTTCGGCATCCCCGACCACAAGGACGCCACCGGCAGCGCCGCCGTGGATCCCGACGGCGTGGTCCCCCGCGCCCTGCGCGCCCTGCGCGAGCGGTTCGGCGACTCGATCATCCTGATCACCGACGTCTGCCTGTGCGCTTTCACCGATCACGGCCACTGCGGCTTCGTGAAGGACGGCGTGGTGACCAACGACGACTCGGTGGAGCAGCTGGCGAAGATGGCCCTGACCCACGCCCAGGCCGGCGTGGACATCGTCAGCCCCAGCGACATGATGGACGGCCGCGTGGGCGCCATCCGCGACCTCCTGGACGAGAACGGCTGCACCAACACGGCCATCCTGGCCTACAGCGCCAAGTACGCCAGCGCCTACTACGGCCCCTTCCGCGACGCCTGCGACAGCGCCCCCAAGGGCGACCGCAAGACCTACCAGATGGACTTCCGCAACGGCCGCGAGTCGCTCATGGAGGCCCTGCTGGACGTGGACGAGGGCGCGGACATGGTCATGGTGAAGCCGGCCCTGGCCTATCTGGACATCGTGCGCGAGGTGAAGGAGTCGACCCTCTGTCCGGTGGTCTGCTACAACGTGAGCGGCGAGTACTCCATGGTGAAGGCCACCGCCGCCGCCGGCCTGTGCGATGAGCGGGCCGTGGTCATGGAGAACCTGCTGTCCATGCGCCGCGCCGGCGCGGACCTGATCATCACGTACCACGGGCGCGACGCGCTGCGGGAAGGGTGGATCAAGTGAGCAACACGAAGTGGTGGGATCGTGCCCAGGCCGCCCTCCCCGGCGGCGTGAACTCGCCGGTGCGGGCCTTCAAGTCGGTGCCGGGCGACCCGGTGTTCTTCGCGAGCGCGAAGGGTGCCCGCTTCACCGACGAGGACGGCCGCTCCTACATCGACTACTGCCAGAGCTGGGGCCCCATGATCCTGGGCCACGCCGACGCGGACGTGGAGGCCTCCATCATGGAGGCCGTGCGCGAGGGCTGCAGCTTCGGGGCGCCGTCACGCCGCGAGGTGCTGCTGGCCGAGGCGCTGCTCGAGCGCGTGAAGGTGTTCGACCAGGTGCGTTTCGTGAGCTCGGGAACCGAGGCCGTCATGAGCGCCATCCGACTGGCGCGGGGCTTCACCGGCCGCGACACCATCGTGAAGTTCGAGGGCTGCTACCACGGCCACGCCGATCACCTGCTGGTGGAGGCCGGCAGCGGCCTGGCCACCTTCGGCACCCCGAGCAGCGGCGGCGTACCCGCCGACTTCTCCAAGCACACCGTGGTGCTGCCCCTGGCCGACGAGCAGCGGGTGCGCGACTTCTTCGCGGAGCACGGCTCGTCCGTGGCCGCGGTGATCGTCGAGCCGGTGCCCGCCAACTGCGGCCTGCTGGTGCAGGGCCGTGAGTGGCTGCAGGCCATGCGCGACATCACCCGCGAGCACGGCTCTCTGCTGATCTTCGACGAGGTCATCACGGGCTTCCGCGTGGCGCCGGGCGGTGCTGCGGAACTCTTCGGCATCGAGCCGGACATGGCCACCTACGGCAAGATCATCGGCGGCGGCATGCCCGTGGGCGCCTACGTGGCGAAGCGGGAGATCATGGACCGCGTCTCTCCCAACGGCCCCGTCTACCAGGCGGGCACCCTGAGCGGCAACCCCGTGGCCATGGCTGCCGGACTGACCACGCTGGAGAAGCTGGGCAAGCCGGGCGTGTACGCGGATCTCGAAGCCCGCACGACGAAGCTGTGCGACGGCCTCCACGCCGCCTCGGCCGACGCCGGCGTGACCGCCACGGTGGTGCAGCAGGGGTCGTTGTTCTGGAACGTGTTCCAGCCCGAGGCCCCCACGGCGTTCGCCGACGTGGACGGCTCGAAGATGGAGTTCTACGGCCGCATGCACCGGGCCCTGCTGGACGAGGGCGTGTACCTGGCGCCGTCGGGCTGGGAGGTCGGCTTCCTGTCGACGGCCCATACCGACGCGGACGTGGACGCCACGGTCGCGGCAGTGGCCAAGGTGCTGCCGACGCTCTGACGCGCTCCGACAGACCGGATGAGAAAGAGGCGGCGGTCCCGGATGGGGCCGCCGCCTCGCGTTCCGCGGTCATGGCGAGGGAACGATCAGTCGGCCAGGCCGATGGGCCTCTCGGCGGGGCGGTGCGCGGGGTCCGTGGCCGCGGCCACGTTCATGTCGGCGCCGGGGGTGCGACGATGGCATCCCATGCAGAGGTCCGTGGGAGACTCGTAGCGCACCAGCAGGTCGGGTGCGTCGTCGGTGATGTCGTGGCAGGTCGCGCATTCCATGCGGCCGTCGTAGAGGGGCAGCCGCGGGTCCACGTCGCGACGGATGCGGAAGCCGCCCGTCGACCGTCCCGGAGCCACGACGGCGCCGTAGGGATGACTCGCATGCTCGTTGAAGCGCGGCGTGGTCGACACCATGCGCAGGGCGGTGGGGTCGGCGTCGTGCTTCGAGTGGCAGAGCAGGCAGCCCTCGGACGGGGTGAGTCGGGCCAGGACGTCGGCGTTGCCGTGGTAGACCTTCGCGGCGGCGCGGTGGGCCTCGTTCAGGCCGGCGGCGCCGCGGGCGGTGCCGTGGCAGGCGTTGCAGTGGCGCGCCAGGTCGGGGTTGCCGAAGTCGTGCTCGAAGGTGGCGTCGACGGCGCGCAGTTCCGAGGGCCGGTGGAACGAGTGGCACGTGGCACAGCCGGCGTCGGAGCGGTGGAAGGCTGCGGCGGCTGGCGCGGCCTTCGGCGACGTGTCGTGGCAGCGCAGGCAGCGCGATTCGTCGATGCGCGGGCCGCTCCCGAATCCGGCGGTCCTCATGTGGCAGGAATCGCAAGCCAGGGACTCGTGGGCGTCCACCGCCGGCGAGCCCTCCGCGGCGGCGGACACCGCCACGAGGCAGACCACGGCGACGATCAGGAACCAGGGGCGGCGACCCTCATTTTTTTGATCCATCATGAGTCATGGATCGGCCAGATCTCGCGCGACTTGAGTCTTTTTTGTGATCTATAGTCCCTATATATGTCCCATAAGCCCAGCATTGGATGTTATGATATCCCAGTAAACCACTCTTTCTTGAGAGTCTTTCTCAATCTATCAAAAAATTAACATACTCCGGGTCCCGTGATATATATTTGAACCTGCCGTCGTGTGCCCACGACACGGGACCGGACCAGCATCGGGAGTCGCGTTGAGGACGTTGTCCGACATCGAGATGGGGGGGATCCGCAGGTCCGTCCGCTGCGCCGCACTCGCGGCCGCGGCGGCGCTGTTCTGCCTGCCTTCCACGGTCTCCGCCCTCGACGGGCGCGTGGACGCCCGCGGCACCCGCACCGAAGGGCTGACCGGCGACGGCGACTACGTGACCAGCATATTCCGCCTGGACAACTCCCTGGAGCAGCAGGTCCGGCTGTCGCGGCACCTGGTGCTGCGCGCCGCCCACCGCGACCTGCTGGAGGACAGCGAGAGCCGCAGTTCCCTGCTGACCTCCGGCTTCACCACGCGCACCCTGCTGCCGACCCTCGCCCTCAACTACCGCAGCCCGGCCCTCCGCGCCGGCCTGTCCGCGGACGGCTACCGGCGATCGTACGACGGCGCGTCCTTCGGCGAGCGCCGCGACGAGCGCCTCGACCTCGCCCTGTACGGCCAGTACGACTTCACCGTGGGCAGCGCCATGATCCGGGCCCACGACACCGACTCGGACCGGCGCGAGGCCGACGGCGACATGATCGAGAACGAGGACCGCGGCGTGCGCGGCAGCCTGCGCCTCGACACGGTCGTCGGCGAGTTCCTCTACACCGGATCCCGCACCCGCGACGAGGCCCTCTCCGCCGGACTGCGTCGCGACCGTACCGCCCACGGCCTGCGCTACCAGGGCGCCACCACCTGGCAGGGCGGCCGGGGACGCGCATCGCTGGAGGCCCGCGCGGACCGCTTCGAGGAGACGGTCGTCTCCGCGGGCGACGACGCGGCCCTGCGCCTCGTGCCCATCTTCACGGGCTACGTGCTGGACGCCACGCCCGAGGACATCGACCCCCTCGAGCCCTCTCCCGCGTCCCTGCCCGGCCTCTCGGACTTCGACCGCGACACGCCCACCTCCCTGGACATCGGCGACGACACCGACCCGGTGGTGGAGTACGGCGGCGACTACCGCAACGTCGTGTTCGATTTCGGGGACCCCATGGCGGTCATGTCGGGCGCCGTATACGTGGACCGCATCGTGCGCTTCCCCGAATTCCTGGAGTGGCGCCTCTACGTCAGCGACGACCCCGAGGGCATCGACTGGACCGAGGTCTCCCCCGCCGTCTTCACCGCCGACTGGCGCGAGTGGAACGACGGCCGCCAGGGCTGGGAGCTGGACCTGGCCGAGCCCGTCACCGCCCGCCGCTTCAAGCTGGTGGACGTGAAGTCCGGTCCCACCGAGCCCGTGATCCTGCTCAACGAGGTCGAACTCTACGACGCGACCCTGACGAACGAGTCCGAGGCCGGCTCCGTCACCAACCGCCGCCGCCTGGTGGGATCGCTCAGCTACGACGCCACCTCGCGCCTGACCGTCGGCTACCGAGCCAACCTCAACAGCCGCTCCCTGGGCGACGACGGCGGCAACCTCGAGGGCCGCATCCACACCTTCGACGCCCGCCTGCGCCTGGACGGCTGGACCCTGGCCGCCCTGCACAGCCTCAACACCCTGGAGAGCCCCGAGCGGCTCAACACCGACACCCGCACCACGGGCGTGTCCGCCACCAGCGACCTGTCGCGGCCCGTCTGGGTCCGTCTCTCCTGGCACCACGACGACGACCGCAGCTTCCACCGCAGCCGCGTGACCGACGACGGCGCCGTGGACCTGTCCTGGCACATCGCCCCCGGCCTGACCCTGCTGCAGAAGGTCGGCCACGGCATGCTGGACGACGGCATGAGCGGCCTCGAATCCACGTCGTGGTTCTCGGTCACCACCATGCGCAGCCGGCCCCGCCGCTCCATGGTGCTGGACGTGCGCCGCTCCAGCCGCTGGGTCAGCCGCGACGCCGGCGAGGGCTTCGCGTCGTTCGACGACCTGGACGGGACCCTCCGCTGGTCCCTGTTCCCCCTGTTGACCTACTCGGGGCAGGTCCGCTACGAGTCCCGGGACGACGAGGAATGGCTCTGGCGCCACATCCTGAGCTGGAACCCCCTGACGACCGGAAGCATGGACATCCGCTTCTCGGTCAACCACTACAGCGACACGCGCACGGACACGCGGCAGCGGGGAGCCGGGATCGACGTGACCTGGCACGCCCGTCCGAGACTGAGGATGGAAGGCCGCGTGGACGTTCAGGATCATGAAAGGAACGGCGTGACGAGCACGCCGTTGAACACCCGCTGGCGGGCGACCTGGACCTTCTGACCCGCCGCCGGGCGATGGGAGACGACATGTCGAGAACAACGATCGCGACCGCGCTGCTGACCGCCGTCCTGCTCGCCGTGGCCGGATGCGCGTCGGCGCCGGTGCACTACGTCGATGCGGACGTGGATTTCAGCTTCATCCGGAAGGTGGCGGTGGCACCCTTCTCCAACATGAGCTCGGACCGCTACGCCTCGCAGCGCATGGAGTCGGTCTTCCTGGCCGAACTGCTCACCTACGAGGGCCTGGAGGTGGTCGACCCGGGCGAGATGCTGGAGGCCTGGAACGCCATGCGCCTGGGCGCCGACGTGGTGCTGACGCCCGAGCAGGCCATGGGCCTGGGCGAGCGGCTGGGCGTGGACGCCGTGTTCACCGGCGCCATCGAGGAGTACGGCCTCGAGCGCCTCGGCGGCGACAAGACCTACAACGTGACCGCCGTGTTCGGCCTGGTCGAGACGATCACCGGCCGGGTGATCTGGACGTCCCAGGTCCACACCGACGGCTCGTCCCTTTGGAAGAACCTCTTCGGCGGCCAGCCCGTGAGTCTCTACGAGGTGTCGCGCAAGGCCGTCCGCCAGTCCCTCGACACCCTGCTCGCCCCGAGCGGCGGCTCCTCCGGGAGCGGCGGCCGCGACAGCAGCCGCTAGGAAGGACGCCATGGACCGCAGGCCGCACCACCGACACGCGACGCGCACCGCCATGGCGGCGGCGCTGGCGTGCGCATGCCTGCTGGCCGGCTCCGCAGGGGCGGAGCGGCTCCCCGACGCCGACGCCGTCCGCGGCCCCGTGGCCCCCGTCCTGTTCCTCTCCGCGCGCACGCTCCAGCACCTGCCCGCCGCCCCGGCGGACCTGCGCATCGCCGGCGAGCTCGCCCTGGACGACGCCCTCCGCGCATCCGGCGCCTCGCCCCTGGACGCCGGCGCCGTGATGGACCTGCGCATGCGCCATCGCGTCCGCAGCGACTACGCCCTGGCCCCCGCCTTCCTGTCCGACCTGCGCGACGAGCACGGCATCGAGCGCCTGCTGGTGGTCCAGCTCCTGTTCGACGCGGGGCGCGTGCTGCCCGCCGGCCGCCTGGTGGACACCCTCGACGGCCGCCTCCTGGGTGCCGGCACCCTCGAGCCCGAGGTGTGGGATGACGACGACTGGTCCGACGCCGCCGAACGCGCGGTGGCCGGACTCGTGGCCCGCCTGGACGCATCGCCCGAGCGCAACGGCGGCGAGCCCCTGGTGGTGCTCCCGGTCCGGGCCCGCGGCATCGCCCGCGGCGACGTGATCACCGCCACCCACGCCGTGCTCGAGACCGTCCTGGCCGACGGCCACGTCGCCCTCTACGACCCCGGCGTGCTGAACCACGCCCTGATCCACGCGGGCCACGACCCGCGCAGCCTCGACGCCGACGGCATGGCCGAGCTGGCCGAGGCCTTCGGAGCCGGCGTGATGCTGGCGACGGAGATCGTCTCCTACGACGCCCGCTCCGGCGCGGGCGCCATCGTGATCGAGGACGACACCACGGCCGCTCCGGCCGTCCTGCCGTCCTTCTCGTGTTTCGCCCGGCTCACGGACCTGCGGTCCGGCACCCTCGAGGGGTGCATGAGCCTCTACCATGACGACCAGCCGAGGTACGGCTGGTTCGGAACCGTGAGGACCCCGTCGTCCCACGAGGTGCTGGGCGACGCCGCCCGCCGCCTCTGGCGCGACCTGGGTTCCCGTACGGAGGATCCCCATGACCAAGCGACGGGTTCGTCCCGCCTTTCTCGCGGCCCTGCTGCCGATGATCCTGGCTACGGCCATGCCGGCGGCGGCCGCCGACGATTCGCAGCCCACGCTGCTCGCGACCGTCAACGGTGAGCAGCTGACCCTCGACGACCTCGAGGTGGAGCTGTTCCTCATGAAGAGTCAGCAGGGCGACGCCGAAGTGACGCTGCCCGACGCCCGCGCCACCCTCCAGCGCCTGGTCCAGAACACGCTGATCTTCCAGGAGGGCCAGCGGCTCGGCCTGGAGACCGACGGCATGATCCTCAACCAGGTGAACGAGAACGTGCGGCACCGCAGCGTGCTCGCCCTGGTGGACTCGGTGGCCTTCTCCGTGCCCGAGGACATCGAGGACCGGAAGCAGGCGCAGTTCGACGCCATCGACGCCTACATCGAGAGCCTCAAGACGCAGTACCAGGTGGTGGTGAACACCGAGCTGCTCGAGTCGCTGGACTACGGATCCGACGATCCCGCCGTCCAGGAGTACCTGCGCAACAGCGACGACATCCTCTGCGTGTCGCCCACCGGCTCCATGCGCGTGCGCAGCCTGACCCGCAGCCTGATGTTCCAGGAGTTCCACGGCATGGTCGGCAAGCCCGACGCCGACGCGATCCGCGACGAGCATTTCCGCGATTGGCTGTCCGAGGCGCTGCTCACCTACGAGGCGAAGCAGCAGGGCATCCCGGAGAAGCCCGAGATGCGCGTCCTCGCCAGCTACCACACCCGCGACCTGGTTCTCCAGGAGACCATCGGCATCCTGAGCAAGACCCGCGGCGAGCCGTCGGAGGACGAGCTGAGGGCCTTCTACGAGGCCAACATCCAGCACGTCACCCCGCCTGCCCGCGTGAAGGTGGAGAGCGTGATCCTGGAGAACGAGGACGCGGCCCGCACCTTCAAGACGCGCCTGGACCAGGGAGCGGAGATGGACTGGCTGGCGGGACGCACCGCCGAGGTCATGGAGAACGTGGCCGCCATCCCCACCACGTGGCTCCTGCCGTCGATGATCGGACTGGAGCCCGGCGAAGCCCGGATCGGCCTGGTCATGGACGTCCTGGAAGTGCCCGGTGGATGGGTCGTGGCCAAGGTGACGGACCTGGAAGAGACCGAGCCGGTGCCCCTGGAGGAGTGCCGCGACGAGGTCCTGCGCCGGTTCCGCGCCGAGCGCACGCGCACCGCCATCACCGACGGCGTGAAGATGCTGGAAGACGTCGCCGAGATCGAGATCGCCCCGGGCGCCGAGGAGATCGTCGCCGAGTACCTGGTGGAGTGGAAGAGGAAGAACGATGCGTAAGAGCGTCCTGTCGATCATCCTGCTCGTGTGCGTCTTGGCCGCCGCCGCCCAGGCCGCCGGCCCGTTCCGGTCCAAGTCCTGCGTCGACTGCCACGACGACATGGCCGACGAGCTGAAGCGCCGCGAGGCCCACGAACCGTTCCGCACCGAGGACTGCGCCTCCTGCCACAAGCCTCACGGCGTGGTGGGCCGGCTCACCCTCCAGCGCCCCGGCAACGACCTCTGCCTGGACTGCCACCAGGAGCAGCAGGCCGAGATGGAGGCCGCCGTGGTGCACTTCCCCGTGGGACGCGAGGGCTGCATCGCCTGCCACGACCCCCACGGCACCGGCGAGCCCTTCATGCTGGCCGCCGAGGGCGACGACGCCTGCTTCGCCTGCCACGACCCCGAGCCCTTCACGCGCAAGAAGGTCCACCGCCCCCTGCGCAAGGACGGCTGCGCCGCCTGCCACGTGCCCCACGGCGGCGAACACGCGGCCCTGCTGATCCTGCCGGGCGACGACCTCTGCCTCTCGTGCCACGACGACGAGCGCAAGCTGACCCGCGCCCACGGCGAGGGCTCGTTCACCGGCTGCGCCTCGTGCCACGACCCCCACAGCTCCGACGAGAACGGCCTGCTGCCCGCCTTCAGCCACGAGCCCGTGGCCGAGAAGGACTGCTCGTCCTGCCACGAGACCGACGACAGCGGCGCCACCGTCCTGACCGAGGAGATCGGCGACCTGTGCCTGGGCTGCCACGACGACCCGGCCGACGGCCGTTCCGAGATCCACCCGCCCCTGGACGACGGCGACTGCACCGCCTGCCACGCCCCCCACGGCAGCTCCGTGGCCGGCCTGCTGACCTCCCGCCAGGGCTCGCTGTGCATGGACTGCCACGACGACGCCGGCTTCACCCGCCGCGTCCGCCATGCCCCTGCCGACGAGGGCGACTGCACCGCCTGCCACGACCCCCACGCCGCCGACGGCTCGTTCCTGCTGAAGGGCGACGGCCGCTCCGTGTGCCTGCAATGCCACGACGACGTGCTCTCCGGCGAGGACGCCGGCCTGGTGCGCCATGCCCCGGTCGTGAAGCGCGACTGCGCCACCTGCCACGACCCCCACAGCTCCGGCGGCGACGCCCTGCTCGCCTCCGACCCCGGCCCCCTCTGCCTGGACTGCCACCGCGCCGTCCGCATGCAGCTCGCCACGGACCATCCCCACGACGTGGTGGCCCGCGGCCAGTGCCTGGAATGCCACGAGGCCCACGAATCGGAGCGCGCGGCCCTGCTGAACCAGGAGCCGGAGGCGCTCTGCGTCCGCTGTCACGAGGACCAGGCGACCATGCCCGAGGGTGGCAGTCTGCACCCGCCCGCGGAAGAGGGCGCCTGCCTCGACTGCCACGCCCCTCACGGCGCCGATCGCGAGGCCATGCTGCTGCAGCCCCAGTCGGACCTGTGCCTGGAATGCCACGACCTGGACGAGGGCGACGCCTGGATCGGCCACGCTCCCGCCGCCGAGGGTAACTGCGCCGCCTGCCACGACGCTCACGCCTCGGACCGCGGCTCCCTGGTGGCCGCTCCGCAGCCGCTGCTCTGCGTCCTCTGCCACGACGACGTTGCCGACGCCGGCGACTCCGTCTCGGTTCACCCGCCCATGCAGGAGGACTGCCTGACCTGCCACCGTCCCCACGGCGGCACCGACGGCGCCTTCCTCACGGCGCCCCAGCCCGGCCTCTGCTTCGAGTGCCACGACGAGTCCAGCCGCAGCCTGCGCAACGCGCACCTGGGCCGCGACCTCACGGACCTGAACTGCACCGCCGCATGCCACGCCCCGCACCACTCGGACCAGCCCGACCTGATGCGAGGCAGCATCCACCCTCCCTTCGAGGAGCGTGACTGTTCCGGTTGTCACGAGGGATCCGAGCCGGTCGCCGACCAGGCCGATCTCTGCATGATGTGCCACGACGATCTCGAGGATTCAGGCTCGATGCTCCACGCCCCCTTCGAGGACGGCGACTGCACCGCCTGCCACGACGCCCACGCCTCCCGCGGCAGTCATCTGCTCACCGCCGGCAGCACCGACGCCGCCTGTGCGGAGTGCCACGAGCTCGAGGACCTCTTCCCGGTCGCCGAGCTGGCCCACCGCCCCGTCCGCGACGGCGAGTGTTCCGCCTGCCACGACCCCCACGGGTCGGACCTCGAGTCGCTGCTCTTCGGCAACGGCACCGAGCTCTGCATGGGCTGTCACACGGACATGCAGGTGAAGCAGGCCCTGCCGACGCTGCACGAGCCCTTCGCCGACGGCGACTGCTCCTCGTGCCACGACGCCCACGGCAGCGAGCAGGCCGACGCCCTGGTCACGGCCCAGCCCGGCCTCTGCGCCGACTGCCACGACCTGGCCGACGCCGACCTCGGCGCCCGCCACCTGGGCTTCGACCTGTCGCAGGCCGACTGCTCAGGCTGTCACGACCCCCACGGATCGGTGTCCGCCGGGCTGCCCCACGCCGTGGTTCACTCGCCCTTCGACGACGGCGACTGCTCCTCCTGCCACGAGCCGGCCGGCCCCCTGCAGGACGGCGCCTCCCGCGCCCTCTGCCTGGACTGCCACTCCGGCCTGGAGGCCGACATGGAGGGCGCCGTGCTCCACGCCCCGCTGGAGGACGACGACTGCACCGTCTGCCACTCGCCCCACAGCGCCCCGACGGCCGCCCTGCTCCCCGGCCGCCAGGCCGACGTGTGCGGCGCGTGCCACGAGGAGCAGGCCGACCGCATCGCGTCGTCCACGTTCACTCATCCGGATCCCGACGCCCGCACGTGCAGCATGTGCCACGACCCGCACCTGGTGGCCTCGGTGGACGAGGACAACCCCACCAGCGACGGCATCTGCCTCGCGTGCCATTCCTACCGCGACCATGTGGATCATCCCATGGGACCGGGGACCCTTGATGTCACCAACGAGGGACGTCCGGTGTCGTGCGTGAGCTGTCACGACCCCCACGGATCGGAGACCGAGCAGATCATGCACGACGATCCGCGGGGCAAGCTCTGCATCCGCTGCCATACCGGGATGATCCGGGAAAGGCGCTGATCAGGCCCGGAAACGGCCTGAACTGTTAAATATATCCCAGCGATGAACGCCCCTTCGGGGGCGTTTTTCGCTGTCAGTCCGCTGAAATTATTGCATATGGCATCCACATTTGACGCACAATGCCGTCTTATTGAGTCCCAATATCATATTGTTCAAAAAAATGGCGTTTCGATATGCATTTCTATTGACGAATCTCTAACAGCCGTATGATGATTGCCCCGTTGGTTACTAGGGGCTCTCCGCTCCGACCCTTTTCCCTTTGAAGCAACGGACATCGAGGACACAGCAATGCACCGAGGCTCGAACAGGACCCATGACAGTTTCGTGACGATGGTCACCACGCTGTCATCGTGCATGGTCGCTCTCGCGATCTGCACGGCCGTGGACGCGGCCGTGGTCTTCGAGTATGCGGGCAATCTGCAACTCGACGAGGGTCGTCACGGCCAGCCCCGCCCGGTGTCCGTGAGCACCGATGCGGACAGCGGCGAGATCGTCGTGAGCGACGCCGCCGGTTCCGCCATTCACGTGCTGCATCCCGGCGGCGGCGCGCTGTATACGACCGGCGCCCTTTCCGGACTGTCGAGCCCCGCCGACGCCGTCCCGACCCCGGACGGCGGTTTCGTGTTCATCGACAGCGACGGCGACCGCGGCCGCACCATCCGCCGCCTCGACCTCTCGGGCGAGCCCGTCGCGTTCGCGGCCGAGGCCCCCGTGCGCGGCTGGCGCCCCGAGCACCTGGCCGTCACCAGCGACGGCCACTACCTGACCCTCGATCCCGTCACCGGCCTGCTCGCCAAGCACGACGCAGGCGACGGCTCCCTCATCTGGCGCCGGGCCCTGTGGGCCGACGACGGCGCCGAATCGGTCTGCGGTCGGCCCTCCGAAGCCCCCGACGGCCGCCTGTACGTGCCCCTGAGCCAGGAGCACCGCGTGCTGGTGCTGACCGCCGACGGCCGCCCCGACGGTTCGTTCGGCGAGGTGGGCACGACCCCCGGGAAGTTCTCCTTCCCCGTCGACGTGGCGTTCGGCCTCGACGGCCTCGTGATGGTCCTGGACCGCATGCGCCACGTGATCGTCGTCTTCGACGAGAACCACGATTTCGTCACCGAGTACGGACGCATGGGCTCCTCGCCCGGCGCCTTCTACCACCCGGTGTCCATGACCTTCGCGTCGGGACGCCTGTACGTGGCCCAGGGATTCGAGGGCCGCGTCCAGTCGTTCCACGTGTTCCGCACGGAAGCAGTTCGCCGGGAAAGCACCGACGCTTTCTCGCTGTAGGAGATTTGTCGTGAACCGTCAGCAGTTCTTGAAAGGAGCTTCGACCGATCGCGCTGCAGGGGAATTCACCCCGGTCCGCAGCAACGTGCACTACCGCACCTGCATTTCCGGCTCCGAAGCGGAGTCAACCATCGCTGGAGGAAATTCAGTGAAGACCATGCTCAAAATCACCGTCGTGATGGTTGCGACCATCGCCCTGTCCACCGCCGCGTGGGCATTCCACGACGCCGGCGTCGCCGACTGCGCCGGCTGCCACACCATGCACAACAGCCAGGACGGCGGGTACGTCGACGCGGCCCACACCTCGGGCAACGAGTACCTGCTCAACAACGGCAACGCCAGCGACACCTGTCTGCAGTGCCATGCCGGTTACGGCCAGTTCGCCGGCGGTGCCGGTTACGGCGCGGGCGGCGACTTCTACTGGGTCACCAAGACCTGGAGCTGGAACGCCCACGGCCATGCCTACGAGAGCACCGGCGACAGCCACGGTCACAACGTGATCTCCCCCGTGTACGGCATCGCCGAGGACGCCGTCCTGGGCACCGCCCCCGGCGGCACCTTCGACAGCACGTTCCTGACCTGCACCAGCTGCCACGACCCCCACGGCAACACGAACTTCCGTTTGCTGTACGGTTCGGCTCTGGGCCCGATCTACCCGGGCGGCCGGTACAACTTCACCGCCGACGCTCCCCTGGCCGAGGGTAACAGCCGTCGCACCGTCTCCGGCTCCGGCCAGGAGAGCGACGTCGCCCATACGGTCTACAAGAGCGGCATGAGCGAGTGGTGCGGCAACTGCCACGCCGACATGTACAGCGTCGGCAACACCAACCACGTGCACCCTGCCGGTGAGCAGATGGGCAGCGGCATCGCCGCCATCTACAACGCCTACGTCAGCTCCGACGACCTGACCGGTGGCGACGCCCTGACCGCCTACCGCGGCCTGGTTCCCTTCGAGGACGTGGACGTGGACCTGACCCTCGTGGACTCGACCAACTACACGGCCGGTCCCGCTTCGACCGACCAGGTCATGTGCCTGAGCTGCCACCGCGCCCACGCGTCGCCCTTCGCCGACGCCGGCCGCTGGGACTTCGGCGAGACCTTCCTGGTCGAGGCCCACCCGCAGAGCGAAGCCGACGGCGCGACCGTGGATGACCTGGCGAACATGTGGTACAACTACACGTTCCCGACCAACCAGCGCTCCCTCTGCAACAAGTGCCACGCCAAGGACTTCGGGGACGGCCCTTTCTAGCCGTGCCTCGCCCGCCCCTGGCGGCTCCGGTGGAGTTCCGAGACGAACTGCCCGGTCACGACAAGGCCCCCCTCCTCTCGGAGGGGGGCCGTTTTCTTGCCGATCGTCCGGCCGGTGCTACGCCCTGATTTCCTCGCCCGTGATGATGGCCTCCAGGTCGCCCACCAGGCGGTCGAGGGTGCGGGTCTCGGTGAGCATGGAGTCGCTGGCGTCGGCGGCGGTGCGGGCGTTCTCCGCGGACGTGCGGGTCATGGCGTCGAGCTCGCCGAGCACCTGGCCGATCTCGTCCATGCGGCGGGCGTGGGTGTCGCTCCGCTCCGCGACGGTGTGCATCACCCCGTCCAGGTCCACCACGCGGCCCGAGATGTCCGCCAGCAGCTCGTCCACCTCCCGGCAGGCCTCCACCCCCTGACCCGAGTGGGTCCGGGATTCGGCGATGAGGCCGGAGGTGGAATGGGCCGCCTCGGCGCTGCGCTGGGCCAGGCTGCGCACCTCCTCGGCCACCACGGCGAAGCCCTTGCCGGCCTCGCCCGCCCTGGCGGCCTCCACCGCGGCGTTCAGGGCCAGCAGGTTGGTCTGGAAGGCGATCTCGTCGATGGTGTTGATGACCTTCTCCGTCTGCTCCGACGACTCCTTGATCAGGTCGATGGCGTCCATCATGCGGGTCATGGCCTCCCGGCCGCGGTCGGTGGCGCCGCGGACCTCGCCGGTCACGCGCACCGTGTCGCGCACGCGTTCGGCGTCGTCGCGGGTCATGCCGGTCATCTCCTCCACGGTGTCGCGGATGCCGCAGAGGCGCTCGGCCTGCTGCACGCTGTCGTCGGCGATGGATCCGCTCGACGTCACCACCTGGGCCACCGCCCCGTTCACGCAGTCGGTCCCGCTCTCCAACTCGTGGATGGCCTTCGTGACCGGTCCGGTGATGGAGCAGGCCAGCCTCAGGGCCACGCCCACCACCAGGGCCACGGCGGCCAGCATCAGGCCCACGCCGATCATCACGCGGCTGCGGACCGGGGCGTAGATCTCGTCGTGGTCCATGGTGGCTTCCAGGACCCAGGGATAGTCGGGGTCGTACAGGCCGGCCGTCACCATGCGGTTGCCGTCGGGGCCTTCGCTCTCCACCAGGGAACTGCCGTGCTCAAGGGCCCGGGTCACGCTCTCGCGGGTGCCCGTCCGGACCATCTCGTCGATGGCGTGCACGATGGGCGTGCCGTCCAGGGCCGACATCATGATGCGACCGGTCTCGCCCAGGTCGAAGCGGTCGTTCAGCAGCGCGTTCTCGTGATCGATGCAGATCTCGATGGCCAGCACGCCGACCGTGCCGCCAGCCGGGCGTTCCACGGGCGTCAGGCTGAGCTGGTGGAAGTGGTCCTTCTCCGAGAAACCGAAGAAGTCCGTGATCACCGGCTCCTGCAGGGCCGTCTGCCAGTAGGCGCTCTCGTGCAGGGTCCCGTGCAGGTGGGATCCTTTGGCGTCGCCGTGGGGCGGGCTGAGGATGATCTCGCCGTCCGCGTCGGCAATGAAGATGTGGTGCACCACTCCCCAGTACGTCTCCTGCACCGAGCGCAGGGCCTGGAAGGCGACGGAGCCGGGGTCGACGAGGGCGGCATGCTCGTGGCCGCCGGCGTCCGCGACGGCCGCGAACTCCCGGCGCACGTCGGGGTTGGCGGCCAGACTCGCGCCGAGCCCCGCCATGTTCGCGAGGTGTTCCTCGAGCAGGTGCTGCTTGGCGGCCAGAACCCGCTGGAGGTCGCTCTCGGCCCGATCGCGGGCGCTCGTGGCGTCGTTGCGGATGAACACGGCGGACAATGCGATCAGCGGCAGCACCGCTGCGAACAGGATCGAGACGAGGAATCGGGTCTTCATGGATTTCATCGTATCTCCCTCCTTGGAGACCGTTCCCATCGGCAACTCACAGCAATTATGTAGGACCTTATCGGGCCTGTTTTCACACCGGTGAAATCCTTCACATATGACGACCCCGTGACACACGAACCCCCTGCGTTGATTAGCTTTGTAGGTGTCGGACGCCTGCGGACCGGCGTCCATCAACCGAAGGAACCAGCGATGACCACGACCACCGGATCCCCCTACCTCGCCGCCCTCCGCGGAGAGGCCCACGAGCGGCGCCCCATCTGGGTGATGCGCCAGGCCGGACGCTACTTGCCGGAGTACCGCGAGGTGCGTTCGAAGACCTCGTTCATCGGCCTCTGCAAGACGCCGGAACTGGCCTGCGAGGTCACCCTGCAGCCCATCCGCCGCTACGGCTTCGACGCTGCGATCCTGTTCAGCGACATCCTCGTTCCCCTGGAGCCCATGGGCGCGCCCTTCCGCTTCGACGACGACGGGCCGAAGATGGAGAAGGCCGTCCGCCACGAGGACGACGTTCACGGCCTGCGCGTGGTGGACTCGCGCGAGCACACGCCGTACGTGGCCGACGCCATCAGGCTGATCAAGGGGGAGCTGGGCGAGAAGACGCCGCTGATCGGCTTCGCCGGCGCGCCACTGACCCTGGCGTCGTACATGATCGAGGGTGGCGGCTCCAAGAACTTCGAGCACCTCAAGACCATGCTCTACTCGCGCCCCGACCTGCTGCGCGAGCTGCTGGACAAGCTGGCCGACCAGATCCTGGACTACCTGAAGATGCAGGTGGAGGCGGGCGTGGACGCTGTGCAGATCTTCGACACCTGGGGCGGCATCCTGCATCCGGCTGACTACGCTTCGATCGTCATGCCCGGCATCCGCAAGATCCTCGACGGGCTGAAGGACACGGGCGTGCCCCGCGTCTACTTCCTCAAGGGCAGCGCCCCGTTCCTGGATCACGTGAAGACCCTGGACGCCGAGTGCTTCGGCCTGGACTGGACCCTGGACCTGGCCGAGGCCGCCGCGACCCTGGACCGCCCCGTGCAGGGCAACCTGGACCCACTGTGCCTCTTCGGCTCCCACGACGAGATCCGTCGCCGCGCCCTGGAGATCTGCCGTCAGGGCAGCACCGCCAAGGGCCACGTGTTCAACCTGGGCCACGGCATCCTGCCGGGCGCGCCGCTGGAGGCCGTCGAGGTGCTGGTCGACACCGTCCAGGGCTACCGCAAGGGAGACTGATTCCATGGCCGTCCACGTGTCCCGCGAGCTCCTGCAGAAGCACGACAAGCCGGGCCCCCGCTACACGAGCTACCCGACGGTCCCGGCGTGGTCCAAGGACTTCGGCGCCGACGACTACCTCGACGCCCTGCGGGAGCTCGCGACGCGCCCCGACGACGAGCTCTCCCTGTACCTGCACCTGCCCTTCTGCGCCAAGCACTGCCACTACTGCGGCTGCAACGCCATCGTGTCGCGGGAGAAGGACGCGGTGGACCGCTACCTGGACCGCGTGGAACGCGAGATGGACATGGTGGCCGACGTGATCGGCCGCGAGCGCCGCGCCGTGCAGATCCACTGGGGCGGCGGCACGCCCAACTACCTCAAGCCCCACCAGGTGGAACGGGCCCTGGGCCTGTTCCGCGACCGCTTCGACGTGACGCCCGAGGCCGAGGTCTCCCTGGAGATCGACCCGCGCATCGGCTCGCCCGAACAGGCGGAGCACCTGCGGTCCGTGGGCTTCAACCGCATCAGCATGGGTATCCAGGACTTCGACCTGGGCGTGCAGAAGGCCATCGGCCGCAAGCAGTCCCTGGAGCGCACCCTGCGCGTGTTCCACGGCTGCCGCGACGCCGGCTTCGACGGCGTGAACGTGGACCTGGTGTACGGACTGCCCGGCCAGACCCGCGAGTCGTTCACCGAGACCCTCGAGGTGGTCATCGAGCAGCAGCCCGACCGGGTGGCCTGCTTCAGCTACGCCCACGTGCCCTGGGTCAAGCCCAACCAGGAGAAGGTGGACACCACGCACATGGTGAGCGGCTGGGAGAAGTTTGAACTCTTCCAGCTGACCATCGCCATGTTCGAGGACGCGGGCTACGACTGGATCGGCATCGACCACTTCGCCAAGCGCGACGACGAACTCGCCGTCGCCCTGCGCGAACGCCGCCTGCACCGCAACTTCATGGGCTACACCACGCGCCCGGCGCCCCACATGCTGGCCTTCGGCATGAGCGGCATCGGCGAGGTCTGCGATCGGTTCATCCAGAACAGCGCGGACATCGACCAGTGGGGCGAGTCCATCGACGAGGGTCGTCTGCCCGTGATCCGCGGCCACCGCCTGAACGACGACGACCGCCTGCGCCGCCTCGCCATCCTGAACCTGATGTGCAACAACGAGCTGCCCTGGGCCCTGACCGAACGCGACTTCGGCGCCCCGGCCAACGACCTGCTGGCCGACGGCCTGGCCGCCATGCAGCCCTACGTGGACGAGGGGTTCGTCGCCTTCGACGACGACCGCCTCCGCATCACCGACCTGGGCCGCCACTTCGCCCGCAACGTGAGCATGGAGCTGGACGCGTACTTCGACCGCGACAGCGACAAGCCCCTGTTCAGCCGCACCGTGTGAGGACGCCGTGACGCAGCGCTTCCGCCAGGACCGGCTCGACCCCGCCCGCCCCACGGGCCTGATCCTGTGCGGCATGGGCGGCCCCCTGGCTTCCGGCGACGTGCGTCACTTCCTGACCAACCTGTTCTCCGACCCCATGATCATTCCGGTGCCGCGCCTGCTGGCGCCGCTGCTGGCGCGGGTGATCGCCTGGCGGCGCACGCCGTCGGTTCGGGCGAAGTACGCGGAGATCGGCCACGGCGGCGGCTCGCCCCAGCTGGACTGGACGCGGCGGCAGGGGGAGCGGCTCGTTGAACTGGCGGCCGGCGAGGGGCAGCGCTGGATCGCACGGCCGGCCATGCGCTACTGGCATCCCTTCCCCGACGAGTCCGTGGCGGAGCTCCTGGACGAGGGCGCCGAGCAGTTCCTGGTGGTGCCCACCTACCCCCAGTACTCCGACGCCACCAACGGCAGCACCTTGGGCTTCGTGCAGCGATCCCTGGACCGGCTGGCACCGCAGGCCGCCACCCACGTGGTGACCGACTGGCACCGCCTGCCTGGCTTCATCGACGCCCTGGCCACCGCGGCCCGCGAGCCCCTGGCCCGCTGGGCCGACGAGGGCGCCGACCCGACATCCTGCGCCCTGCTCTTCGTGGCCCACTCCCTGCCCGAAACCTTCGTGGAAGCGGGCGACCCCTACGTGACCCAGACGCGTCACTCCGTGGACGCCGTCCACGCCGGCCTGCGACGGGGTCTGGCCGGCCACGTCGATTGGCTCGACCGCATGCCCGGCGGATCGGATCCGCTGCTGGCCTTCCAGAGCCGCGTGGGCCCCATCAAGTGGGTGGGCCCCGACGTGCCCGACGAGGTGCGCCGCCTGGCCGCCGCCGGCTGCCGACGCCTCCACGTGCAGCCCGTGAGCTTCACCTGCGAGCACATCGAGACCCTCCACGAGCTGGACATCGAGCTGCGCGAGGACGCGGAGAAGGCGGGAGTCGAGGAGTTCAGCCGCGGCGCCGCCCTCAACATGGACGAGACCTGGCTGGCATCGCTGTCCGCGCACCTGGCCGACGCGGCCTTCGACCGGGAGGTGGACCGTGTCGGATCATGATGTGACGAAGGTCGCCGTGGTGGGCGGGGGCGTGGCCGGACTGGCCACGGCCCGGCACGTGGTGGACGGCGCCCGCGAGCGCGGCCTCGACGCCGACGTCACGGTCTTCGAGGCCGACACCGCCCCCGGCGGCAACCTGCGCACCATCCGCGACGGCGACTGGCAGCTCGAGTGGGGCCCCAACGGCTTCCTGGACAACGAGCCCGCCACCCTGCGCCTCGTGGACCGCGCCGGTCTGGACGACGCCCTGCTCCGCAGCTCCGACGCCGCCCGCCTGCGCTTCCTGCTCTCCGGCGGCAAGCTGCACATGCTGCCCATGTCGCCGCCGGCGTTCATCAAGACCGGGCTGCTGTCGCCGGCGGCCAAGCTGCGCGTGGCCGGCGAGCTCTTCGTGAAGCCCCGCCGCGGCGGACCCGACCCGGCCGACGACCCGGCGGCCGACGAGACCGTCTACGACTTCGGCGTGCGACGCCTGGGCCGCGAGTTCGCCGAGTCGTTCCTGGACCCCATGGTGAAGGGCATCTTCGGCGGCGATGCGCGCGAGCTGTCGCTGGCCGCCGCCTTCCCGCGCATGGTGGAGCTGGAGCGCGATCACGGCGGACTCTTCAGGGCCATGGCCGCCATCTCCCGCGCCAAGAAGAAGGCCGCCGACGCCGGCCCGGGCGGCGTGCTGCATTCCTTCCGCGGCGGCATGACGTCGCTGGTGGACGCCCTGGCCGCGGGCCTGGACGCCGAGCCGAACGCCCGCGTGCTCACCGGTGCTCCCGTGAGCGCCCTGCGCCGCGAGGGCGAGGCCTGGTACGTCTCCACCCCCGATGGCGAGCAGGGCCCCTTCGCCGCCGTCGTGGACGCATCGCCGGCCCACGCCGCCGCCGCCCACGCCCCGGACGCGCACCTGGCCGAGCTGCTGGGCGGCATCCCCTACGTGCCCATGGCCGTGATCACCCTCGGCTTCGCCCGCGACGACGTGGGGCACGACCTGAACGGCTTCGGCCACCTGATCCCCACCCGCGAAGGATGCCGGCTGCTGGGCGCACTGTGGACCAGCAGCATCTTCACCGACCGCGCCCCCGACGGCCGCGTGCTCATCCGCGCCATGGCCGGTGGGCCCCGGGACACCGGGATCCTGGACCTGGACGACGACGCCATGACGGCCATGGCCGTGGACGAACTGCGCCCCGTGCTCGACCTGCAGGGCGCCCCCGAGCGGGCGTGGGTGATCCGCCACCCCCGCGCCATCGCCCAGTACCGGCCGGGCCACATGGCGCGGCTCAAGGCCCTCGACGCCGCCCTCACGGACCAGCCCGGCCTGGTGCTGACGGGCAGCTCGTACCGCGGCGTCGCCGTGAACTACTGCGCCAAGGAGGCCGAGACGGCCGCCGCGCAGGTGCTCGACCGGCTGCAGGCTCCCCTGCGGGTCGTACAGGGAGGCAAGTGACATGGCCGTGTGGACCGGACTGACGACGGTGCTCCTGCCCCTGCTCTACCTGGCCCTCTGGGGGAGCTACCTCTGGTACTTCAACCGGGAGCGCTCGCAGGCCAGGGTCTGGACCCGGCTGCTGCTGGGCGGCACCCTGGCGGTGCACCTGGTCCATGTGGGCCTGCGCACCCTTCAGCTCGAGCGGCTGCCCCTGGCGTCGACCCTGGAGTTCTTCTCGCTCCTGGCCCTGACCACCCTGGTGATCTACGTGGTGCTGGAACGCGTGCTCGACAATCGCCAGACCGGCGTGTTCGTAGTGGGGCTGGCGTTCGTGCTGCAGTTCTTCGCCAGCGCCTTCCAGGCGTCGGCGCCGGTGCTGAGCCCCCTGCTGGGCGACCCCGGCTACGCCTTCCACGCGCTGCTGGTGCTGCTGGCCTACACGGCCCTGAGCCTGAGCTTCCTGTACGCGGTGCTGTACCTGGTGCAGGCCCGCGAGCTGTCGCGCCGCAACTTCGGGCTGATGTTCCGACGCCTGCCTCCCCTGGACACCCTGGAGCGCATGAGCGTGGGCGCCGTGCGCCTGGGCGTGCCCCTGCTCTTCCTGGCCCTCGCCACCGGTCATCTGTGGATGTACTCGCTGCGGGAGCGCCTGCCCGAGTTCCAGGCCGTCGCCCTCTCGCCCTGGGACCCCAAGATCCTGACGTCGTGGGTCATCTTCCTGGGCTATGCCCTGGGCCTGGTGGGCCACGAGCGCTGGGGCTGGCGCGGACGGCGCATGAACCGGGCGGCCATGGTCTTCTGGGTCGTGGTGATCGTGACCATGGGCCTGATCCACCACTTCGTGCCCAGCTTCCACGACTTCAACACGAGGGGGGGCGTCTGATGGGCGACGCGGCCAACCTCGTGATGTGGGGCGTGGACCATCATCGTGCGCCCACGGAGGTGCGGGAGAAGGTCCACCTGGATCCGGACGCCGTGGAGCGCCTGGTCGAGACCCTGCGCAGCGAGGCCGGGTTCGTGTCGTGCGTGCCGGTGAGCACCTGCAACCGCACCGAGATCTACGTGGAGGCCGGCGAGGCCTTCCCCGTGCAGGACGCCATGGGCCGCGCCCTGGTCGCCGCCGGCCTGGACCCCGCGTTCTTCCTGGGCGAGTTCGGCCTGCGGCTGCAGGGCCGCGACGCCGTGCGCCACCTGTACCGCGTGTCGTCGGGCATGGAGAGCATGATGCTGGGCGAGCCCCAGATCGCCTCCCAGCTCAAGGACGCCTACCGCCAAGCCAAGTCCCTGGGCGAGCTGGGGCCGGTGCTGATGCGTGCTTTCCAGGGCGCCTTCCGGGCGGGCAAGTGCGTGCGGACGCAGACCAAGATCGGCACCGGCGCGGTGAGCGTGGCCTTCGCGGCGGTGGAGCTGGCGCGGAAGTTCTTCGCGAAGCTCGAGGACCACCGCGCCCTGCTGGTGGGCGCCGGCGAGACGGGCGGCCTGGCGGCCCGTCACTTCCTGCAGCAGGGGATCGGCGGCCTGGCCGTGGTGAACCGCAGCCCCGAGCGCGCCCGCGACCTGGCCGACGAGCTGAACTGCGGCAAGGGCGAGCTGGTGCGGGCCCGCCCTTGGGAGGAGCTGGTGGACGCCCTGGCCGACGCCGACGTGGTGCTCACCACCACCGGCGCCGTGGAGCCCGTGATCCTGCCGGCGATGGTGGACGAGGCCCTGCGTCGTCGTCGCGGCAAGCCCCTCTTCCTGCTCGACATCGCCGTGCCCCGCGACGTCCACCCCGACGTGGCGGACCACGAGGGCGCGTACGTGTTCGGCCTGGACGACCTCGACGGCATCGTGCAGTCCAACCTGGCGGCCCGCCGTCGCGAGATCCCCCGGGCCGAGACCATCCTCGAGCACGAGCTGGACGAGTTCCAGGGCTGGATCCGCGACCTGGACCTGCGCCCCACCGTCGACGAATTCCGCTCCTACCTGGAGGACCTCAAGGACCGCCAGGTGGGCTGGGTGCGGAAGCAGGAGTCGGACGAGGTGGCCGCCGCCGTGGACCGCAGCCTGCAGCAGTTCATCAAGAAGGTGCTGGGCCGCTCCATGGCCTCCCTCAAGAACGCCGAGACCCAGGAGGAGCGCCTGCGCCACCTGGACACCCTGCATACCCTCTTCGGCGAAGAGACCCGCCGGGACGCCTGACCCGCTGGACTCGCCCCGACCGATCCGCTACGTTCGTCGGCGGAGGTATCCATGGGAGCCAAGGGAAACCGCTGGCTGATCGGCTGCGGCTCGGGCTGCGGCCTGATGGTGCTGCTGGCGGCGCTGGTCGTGATCCTGATCGGTCGGCAGTTCATGAACACGTTCGAGGGCGTCGAGGAGGCCGACGAGAGCTGGGCCCTGCTCGTGGAGGCGTACGGCGACGTCGATGCCTGGACGCCCCCGGCCGACGGTTCCCTGGAAGCCGGCCGCCTGCAGGTCTTCCTGGCCGCCCGCGAGCTCATGATCGCCGCCCAGGGGCCCGCCGACTCGGCCCTGGCCGCCTTCCCCCCCGACGAATTCGACAGCGACCGCGGCGTCTGGTTCATGGTCCGCAAGGCCCTGGGCGCCGTGGGCGACCTGGTGCCGCCCATGGCCGACTACGCCCACGCCCGCCACGTGATCCTGATGGACCTGGGCATGGGCCCCGGCGAATACCTGTGGATCTACACCGTGGCCTATCACTCGTGGCTGGGCCACGACCCCGCCGACGTGCCCCGCCTGCGCGGTCGCCCCCGTGGGGGTCGCGACGCCGGCGATCCCCTCTTCTCCGGCGAGGATTCCCCCCTGGGCGTCGGCGAAACCCGCGACGCCTACCGCCGGACCGTCCTGCCGCTCTGCCGCAACTGGCTCCACGACCTGCGCGCGAACGGCGACACCGGCTCAGCCATCCACGACGCCCTGGTGGCGGAGATCCGTGCCTTCGACGAGGACCTCGACCGCACCCTCTGGGCCGACGGCCCGCCCGCCGCGACGGCGACCTCCCTGGAGCCGTTCAGGGACCGCCTGGAGGCGACGTACCGGCCGCACCTCAATCCGCTGGAGTGGCCCCTGGACATCGATATCCGAGCGGATGAAGAGGATTAAGGGGAGTTTCGCATCAAGATCCGCCCACATCAGCCGACCTAGAAACGACAGCGTCGACGGTATCGCCCCACACCGACCGAGGACCTGATGCGCAGAGCCGACTCGCCCGGATTCTCCACCCTTGCCGCCCTTCCCTGGCTCTTCGTCCTGGTGTCGGTGGCGAGCATCTTCCTGTTGTGGGCCAACCACCGTCGGCACGAGAGCCAGGAGCTGCACAACGAGGCCCGGATCACCGCCGACCACGTCCGCCTGCGCCTGGAATCCTGGGTCGACGCCCGCATCGCCGTGGTGCGGCACATGGCCAGCACCGTGGACCGGAGCCGGTCTCCGCACAACGGCAGGTTCCGGCGCGACGCCGTCCACTTCATCGAGCTGTTCCCCGGATTCCTGGCCATCAACCACGTGGACGCCGACGGCGTGATCGACATCGTGGTGCCGGAGGCCCCCAACCGGAAGGCCAGCAAGCGCAGCCTGTTCAACCACCCGGAGCCGGACGTCCAGGAATCGTTCCGCCGAGCGGGGAAAACGGGCGCGCTGACCAGGACGTCGGTGATCGATCTCTTCCAGGGCGGCCTCGGCCTCGCCACCTATGCACCGGTCACGTCGATCTACGACGGTTCCACCACCGGATACGTGAACGGCGTGTTCCGCGTGGAGCAGCTCGTGGAGGCCTGCCTCTCCGAGGCGTCGCTCCGCGACCGCTTCACCTTCTCCCTGTCCGAGGTCGACGGCCGGGTCGCCTACACGCACCCCGAGGGCACGACGCCCGAGTGCATGGACCACTGCGCCCACGCCACGGTGCGGATCGTGGACCGTCCCTGGCACCTCCACCTCTCTCCGGTCGAGGCGGGCGGCAGCCCGCTGGCCGCCGCCGATTTCCTGGCGGGCGGCGGCGCCGTCATGGCCCTGCTGATGGGCCTGCTGATGCGGGCCGTCATCGGGCGTCAGCGGGAGCTGGCCGAGAGCCGCGAGATCTACCGCCTGATGATCGAGAACCAGACGGACCTGGTGCTCAAGGTCGATGCGGACATGACGGTCATCATCGCGAGTCCGTCGTTCTGCCGCATGTTCGGCGTGGCGGAGTCGGAAGTGCTGGGGCACGACCTGCTGTCCCTCATGCGCCGTCGCGATCGCGACGGCGTGCGGCGCGACCTGGAGACCGCCCTGCGGCCTCCGTTCACCTCGGCCCACGAGCACCGGATCGACACGGCGGGCGGACCGCGGTGGCTGTCGTGGATCGGGAGCGCCATCCTGGACGAACGCGACGAGCCGACGGGCCTCGTGATCGTCGGGCGCGACATCTCCCAGCGCCGCGAGCTGGAGGACCGCCTGACCCAGTCCCAGAAGATGCAGGCCGTGGGGCAGCTGGCCGGCGGCATCGCCCACGACTTCAACAACATCCTCCAGTCCATCTCCGGTTCGCTGGAGCTGGCCATGATGGACACGGAGGAGGGCATCCAGCCCTACCGCGACATGGAGCAGGCCAGGAGCAGCGCCGACCGGGCCGCCGCCCTGACGCGACAGCTCCTCGCTTTCAGCCGGCGCCAGGTCCTGGAGCCGGCCGTGATCGACCTGAACGACGTGGTGGCGGAGATGATCGAGCTGCTGCGCCAGGCCGTGGGTCGTCACGTGGATCTGGACTTCATGCCGTCGCCCGTCCCGGCGGTGGTCAACGCCGACGCCACCCAGGTCCAGCAGGTGCTGCTGAACCTCTGCGTGAACGCCCGCGACGCCGTGGACGAGCACGGACGCGTCCGCGTGGTCCTGTCCGAGCAGACCATCAGCGAGGCGGAGAGCCGTGTGCGCCGCGACACCCGCCCCGGCTCCTTCATCATGCTGGAAGTGGCCGACGACGGCTGCGGCATCGCGCCGAACGACATGGAGATGATCTTCGAGCCCTTCTACACCACCCGCAAGGCACAGGGGGGTACGGGGCTGGGCCTGTCCACGGTCTACGGCATCGTGACCCAGCACGGAGGCTGGATCGAGGTGGCCAGTTCACCGGGTCGCGGCACGTCGTTCCGCATCTACATCGAGCGGTCGGAAGCCGAGTCCAGGACGAGCCACACGGTCGAGCTGGCCGATCCGGTGGGGGGCGACGAGACCATCCTCCTGGCGGAGGACGAGGACGGCGTGCGCAACTTCACGGTGAGGACCCTGGAGGCGGCCGGCTACAGGGTGCTGCCCGCCGCCGACGGCGAGGACGCCCTGTCCATCTACGAGAAGAGGTGCGACGGCATCGACATGGCCGTGCTGGACGTCGTGATGCCCAACCTGGGCGGCCGCGAGGTCCACGACCACATCCGCGCCCATGATCCCGACCTGCCCATCCTGTTCTGCAGCGGGTACGACTCGGAGACCATCCACACGCGGTTCATCCTGGACGAGGGTCTGCAGCTCCTGCCCAAACCCTTCGACAGCGAGCAGCTCCTGCGCCGGGTGCGCACGCTGCTGGACGCCGCCGCCGTCCGCGCCGACTAGCAGGCTGCTAGCTCCCGGGCTTCCCCAGCATCCGGAACATCTCGCGCTTGTAGGCCTCCACGCCCGGCTGGTCGAAGGGGTTGACCCCGAGCATCCGGCCGCTCACCGCCACCGCCTTCTCGAAGAAGTAGAAGAGGCCGCCGAGGGTGGCCTCGTCCAGCCACTGCAGCATGATGCTCATGTTGGGCAGACCGCCGTCGGTGTGGGCGGCGCGGGTGCCCTCGTAGGCCTTGAGGTTGATCTCGTCGAGGGAGCGGCCCACGAGGTAGGCCAGGCCGTCGCGGTCCATGTCCGGCGATGCGGGGTCCACGGGATCCGACGGGTCGGCGGGCACGGCCAGGTGCCCCACGCCGTCCTCCACCACCAGGAAGGTCTCGAAGAGTTCGCGACGGCCGTCCTGGAGGTACTGGCCCAGGCTGTGCAGGTCGGTGGTGAAGGTGCACGAAGCCGGGAAGATGCCGCGGCCGTCCTTGCCCTCGCTCTCGCCGAAGAGCTGCTTCCACCACTCCTGGAGCAGGCGCAGGTCCGGGTTGAAGGAGCTGAGCACCTCGGTCGTGTGTCCGGCGTCGTAGAGGGCCATGCGGACGGCGGCGTACAGGTGGGCGGGGTTGTCGCGCAGGGTCGGGTCGGCGCAGGCCTCGGCCATGGCGCCGGCGCCGTTCAGGAGCTTGCGCAGGTCGAGTCCGGCCACGGCCAGGGGCAGCAGGCCCACCGGGGTGAGCACGGAGAAGCGGCCGCCAACGTCGTCGGGAATGACGAAGGTCTCGTAGCCCTCCTGCTCGCTCATGGCGCGCAGGGCGCCGCGGGAGGCGTCGGTGACGGCGGTGATGCGGCGGGCCGCCCCCTCGCGGCCGTAGCGCTTCACCAGCATGTCGCGCAGCAGGCGGAACGACACGGCGGGCTCGAGGGTGGTGCCCGACTTGGAGATCACGATCAGGCGCACGTCGCGCTCGCCCACGCGCTTGATCAGCCGCGCCATGGCCGGCGACGAAAGGTGCGTGCCGGCGAACAGGATCTCGGGCCCCCGGCGACGGTCCACCAGGGCGGACAGGGCGGCCTCGGCCCCCAGGTACGAACCGCCGATGCCCACCACCACCACCACGTCGCTGTCGTTGGCGGCGCGGTCGCCGGCGTCCTCGATGCGGGACAGGTCCTCGCCCTTCATGACGGTCGGCAGGTCCATCCAGCCCAGGAAGTCGGCCCCGGCGCCCTCGCGGCGCTCCAGCTGGGCGTGGAGGGCGCGGGCCAGGTCGGCGCGCTCGTCGATGCGCTCGGCGTCCACGAACGGCAGCACGTTGTCGATGTCGAGGCGGAATCCCGGAATCCAGGTCATGACGGCTCCTCGGGGCGGACGGCGAACGAATCGCCGCCGCCGACGTGCATGAAGGGGGGAGTTGTGTTATCCTCCACCGGTTCGACGATCTCGCCCGGCGCGAGGGAACAGCGTTCCCCGTGCCGCCTCGTCGTACCCGGTCAGGGCCCATAGTGGTCCACACCGGACGTTCCGACAAGACGCATCTCCGGAAGGCATCGATGACGCCCCGCCGCGCCGACGTACGCTCGCTCAGGTCCCTCCTGTGGATGGGGATCCTCGTCGTGCTGTGCGGAACCGGCGCCCTCGCCCACGACCACGCCCCGGTCGTGGACAGCTGGCTGCTGGAGGGCAAGGCGAAGTTCGGCTCATCCTCCCCCGCCAAATCCACCACCACGCCCGACCCGCTCCAGGAGGCCTACGACGTCCTCCACTATGACCTCGAGCTGTGGATCGACCCCTTCGCCGAGCACGTCCGCGGCGTCGTGGTGGCCGACGTGGAGATCCTGTCTCCCCTGGACGACATCGTGCTGGACCTGGTGGACGGCATGACCGTGCTGATGACCGCCGCCCTCGCCCCCCAGTACCAGGGCACCGCCTTCACCCACGCCGACGACCGGCTGACGGTGCACCTGCCGACGACCGCCGCCCAGGGCGAAGTCTGGTCCGTGGCCGTGGTCTACGAGGGCTACCCGGCCCCCCACGGCATCTACGGCATGCGGTTCGAGCCGCGCTACGACGGCCGGGTCGTGGCCGCGTCCATCAGCCAGCCCTGGAGCGCCCGCTCGTGGTGGCCGTGCAAGGACGTGCCGTCGGACAAGGCGACCGTCACGACCACGGTTTCCGCTCCCGTGGAGATGTCCATCGTCTCCAACGGCGTGCTGACGGCCGCGGCGGCCCGATCCGACGCGGTCGAGCGGGGTCTGGCCAGGCTGCGTGAATCGGTTCCCCCCGCCGCCCACAAGTCCGAGCAGAACTTCACCTGGTCCTCCGTCACCTGGCAGGAGGACGAACCCGTGGCCACGTACCACGTCTCGGTGGCCGCCGCCGATTACCGCGAGATCGTGGACGTGTACGACGGCGCCGAGGGCCCCGTCGAGATCCGGAGCTGGGTCTATCCCGCCCACCTGAACGACGCCGTCGAGGACTTCTCCGTGCTGCCGGACATGCTCGCCTTCTGCGAGAACCTCTTCGGCCCCTGGCCCTACCCGGGCCAGAAGTACGGCACCGCCGTCTTCGACTGGGACGGCGCCATGGAGCACCCCACGGCCACCACGTACTCGTCCATCTTCGTGACCGGCGACCACTGGTTCGACACCATCCTCATGCACGAGGTGGCGCATCACTGGTTCGGCAACCTGGTCAGCCCGGACGACTGGACCCACATCTGGCTCAACGAGGGCTTCGCCACCTACGCCGAGGCCCTGTGGGCCGAGCACGTGGGCGGGGCCAACGCCCTGAAGTGGTTCATGGCCGCCCGCTCCACCACCACCTGGTGGACGGCGCCGCTGCTGCGCGAGCCGGACCAGTCGGACCCCTGGTACTACTTCGCCAACATGGTCTACTACAAGGGCGCCTGGACCCTGCACATGCTCCGGCGCGAGATCGGCGACACGGCCTTCTTCCAGGCCCTTCGCGACTGGTGCGACGACCCGGCGTTCCGCCACGGCTCCGCCTCCACCGACGACTTCGAAGCCGTGGCCGCCGCCGCCGCCGGTCGCGACCTGGGCTGGTTCTTCGACCAGTGGCTCCGACGCGCCACGAACCCGAGCCTGACCCTCCTGTGGACCCCCTTCTCCCAGGACGACGACTGGGGCGTGACGGTGGACCTGGCCCAGATCCAGCCCGCCGACCCGGTCTACGGCGACGACCCCTACGTGCTGCCCATCGACGTGCGCGTCTCCACGGCCTCCTGGGACACCACCATGACCATGTGGCTCGAGGACCTGGACCTGCAGTTCGACGTGGCGACCCCGGGCCCCGTGACCTCGGTGGTCCTGGACCCCGACGGCTGGCTCCTGTTCGACGTGGAGGAGCTGACGGCCGTGGACGGCACCTCGGCCTCGCCCCTGCTGGCCCTGCGCCCGGCGAGCCCCAATCCCTCCCAGGGCCGCACGCGCATCTCCTGGGCCACCGCCGCCCCGACGGTGGACGAGGTGGCGGTGTTCGACCTGCGCGGCCGGCTCGTGAAGGGCTTCCCGCCCCGCAGCGGCCCCGCCGGCGAGCACGCCGTGGAATGGACCGGCCGCGACGGCGACGGCCGCACCTGCTCCGCCGGAACCTACTTCTACACCGTCGTCAGCCGCCCCCTGGACGGATCGACGCCCGTGCGGAAGACGGGCTCCCTCGTCATCGGGCGCTGATTCGGGGTTTTTGGCTTCAAAAAATCGGTTTCGACATCGAATTTTCACACGCGATGTCGTACAATGGACGGGTCCTCCGCAGGCGCGGTGGGCCCGTTTCGTTATCCATCGGGGGTCCGCGAGCTCGGACCGTTTCGTCACCGTAGAAGAACGGAGATCATCATGCGCACCCGTCTCGCGAGCGTGCTGGCGATCGGCATTCTGCTCCTGTCCGCCTCGGCGGTCACGGCGGCCGACACCGACATCGTCATCAACGAGATCATGCAGAACCCGTCCGTCCTGTCCGACACCGTCGGCGAGTGGTTCGAGATCGTCAACACCGGCGTCGACCCCGTGGACATCGAGGGCTGGACCCTCAAGGACGACGGCTCCGACAGCCACGTGATCGCCAGCGGCGGTCCCCTGGTGATCCCCGCCGGAGGCTACGCCGTGCTGGCCCGCGACGCCGCCACCATGGCCCTGGAGGGCGTGACCGCCCTGTACCAGTACAGCGGATTCCTGCTGTCCAACAGCGCCGACGAGGTCGTGCTGCTCAACGCCTCGCTGGTGGAGATCGACCGCGTGAACTACGACGGCGGCCCCCTCTTCCCCGACCCCAACGGCGCGTCCATGATGTGTCTGGTCGAGGACGCCGTGGCCAACGACTCCGGCGCCAACTGGACCGCCTCCGCCACGCCCTTCGGCAGCGGCGACTCCGGCACGCCCGGCGCCTCCAACGGCGGCGCACCCCTGCTGCCCCCCACCGTCACCGACGTGTACCACCGCAGCCTGCTGCCCGAGCCCGCCGAGGCCGTGACCGTGTACGCCGACGCCGACGACGCCGACGGCACCGTCACCGACGTGACCCTCTACTACGTGGTCAACGGCGGCGGCGCCAACGCCGTGACCATGACCCTGTCGGCTGGCATCACCTACACCGCCACGATCCCCGGCATGGTCGACGGCGACGTGGTGGACTACTTCGTGGAGGCCACCGACGACGACGGCCAGTTCGGCTCGAACCCGGCCACCGGCACCTACAGCTACACCGTGGCCCCCGAGACCATCACGCCCATCGCGTCCGTCCACGCGGACTCCCTCGGCTACGCCGGCAGCGTGATCATGGTCCAGGGCCAGGTCTACATCCCCGGCGACTACAAGGCCGACGGCACGTCCGTCAGCGCCTACATCCAGGGCGCCTCGGGCCGCGGCCTGAACGTCTTCGGCACCACCCGCAGCACCGGCGGCACCCTGCTCAACGACACGAGCGCCCTGGTCAAGGTGACCGGCACCGCCGTGTGGTACGGCACCACCGTCGAGCTGCTGAACTACGAGGTCGAGCTGGTGTCGTCGGGCAACCCCGCGCTGACCCCCGCCGCCCAGGCCTCCACCCTGGATGCCGCCGCCCCCACCAACGAGGGCACGTACGTCCAGGCCACCGGCCCCATCACCGCCATCTCCACCACCGCCGGCGACAACCCGGCCCACAACTTCACCATCGACGACGGCAGCGGCCCGGTCGTGATCCGCATCGACGACGACACCGTCCCGACCATGACCGGCTGGATCGTGGGCGACGAGCTCGTGGCCGCCGGCGCGGGCAGCACCTACGCCGGCCAGGGCCAGATCCTGGTGGGCCTGGCCACGGACGTGGTGAACAACGGCCAGGGTCCCGACGTGACCCCGCCGACCCTGGTGTCCGCCGCCTTCACCGAGGCCGACACCGTGACCGTGGTGTTCAGCGAGGCCGTGGATCCCGTGACGGCCCAGGTCGCCGGCAACTACGCCGTGGCAGAGACCGGCTCGGGCACCCCCGTGACCGTGCTCTCGGCGACCCAGCAGACCGATCCTGCGGTGGTCGTGCTGATCGTGGCCTCGTCGCTGACGGGCACGCCCCACACCCTGACCGTCGATCTGGTCGAGGACGTGGCCGGCAACCCCATCGCCCCGGGTTCGAGCATCACCATCACGGTGCCCGGCCCCCTGGCCTCCCTGGTCATCAACGAGATCATGCAGAACCCCAACGTGATCCTCGACGGCGAGGGCGAGTGGTTCGAGATCTACAACGCCGGCGCCGACCCCGTGGACATCAACGGCTGGACCATCTCCGACTTCGACACCGACAGCCACGTGATCGCCAACGGCGGCCCGCTGGTGATCAACGCCGGCGAATACATGGTCCTCGGCATCGACGCCGCGGCCATGGGGCTGCAGGGCGTGACCCTGGCCTACCAGTACACCGGCATTACTCTGGCCAACGGCGGCGACGAGCTCGTGCTCACCGACCTCGAGGGCCGCATGGTCGACACCGTGGCCTGGGACGGCGGCCCGATCTTCCCCGACCCGGTGGGCGCGTCCATGCAGTGGACCGGCATCGGCGACAACGACGACGGCGCCACCTGGGGCTCCGAGGGCGGCCCCGTGTTCGGCGGCGGCGACCGCGGCACCCCCGGCGCGGCCAACGACCTGACCACCCCCGTGCCGTCCCTGCTGACGACGGCCCTGGGCGCCAACCACCCCAACCCGTTCAACCCGGTCACGGCCTTCAGCTTCTCGCTGGAGCGCGAGGCCAAGGTGAACCTGGGCGTGTACGACACCCGCGGCCGCCTGGTGCGCACCGTGGTGAACGCCGTGCTCCCGGCCGGCGACCACGTGGGCAGCTACCGCTGGGACGGCCGCGACGAGTCCGGCCGCTCGGTGACCAGCGGCACGTACTTCTACCGCCTGACCACGGACGACGGGTTCGCGGCTTCGCGGAAGATGACGTTGCTGAAGTAGCGTCCGCCCCGAGAGAAAAGACAGGGCCCCGCTGCAAGCGGGGCCCTGTCCCATATACACTCTCGCTCGGCATCATCGTTCATAACGGAAACGCCGTCCGGATCGGCTCCCTGGTCGCGTTCGGCTCACTTGACGACGAGCACCCGCTGAGATCCTACGACCCCGTCGCCGGAAAGCACCGCCAGATAGGCGCCGCTTCCAGCATATCTTCCGGCCTGGTCGCGGCCATCCCAGTTCAACTCGTGATCACCGGCACCGAACACCTGGTCCGCGATGGTGTCGACGAGCCGGCCACGAACGTCGTATACGTCGCACCGGATCGACATCCGCCTGGTCAACCTGAAGCAGACGGCGACCGATCGCGTGACGGGACTCAGCGTCCGGACCGCCGAATCCCGCATGATCATCGGTGCGGTCGCGCCGTGAGGTTGCGTTTCGGTGAAAGGGCACTGCATACGCTCGACATACAGGCCCCCGTCTTGCGAGCTCACGATGATGTTCTTCCCATGCAGATGAACGTCGTTGGTCTCACCCTGGAGCGGATGTTCTGCCAGCAGTTCTGGACCGGCCGGAATGCCTATGTCGACGACGAGCATTCCGTCGTACGGGCTGGTCAGATACGCGATCCCCTCCGAAACCGCGATCCTGTCCGTCTCCACCATGTCCATTCTCGTCACCAGAACGGGCGTACTGGCGTCCGAAACGTCCAGTACGGCGAGCCCCGACATATCCGTCACGAACATGTGGTCCCCGACGACCGCCAGTCCGGATGCCCGGCCCGGATCGGCCAGAAAGTAGTTGCGCACCGGGTTCTCGGGATGGGTCAAGTCGAGGACGTGTATGCCGCTGTTGATAATGGAGATGTCCGCGACGAAGAGCTTGCCGTGGGAAAACACCATCTCACGCGTATTCTCGAAGTCCTGTATCACGCTCAATTTCACGGGATGGGCTGGATCCTGGACATCGACGATCGTCAGGTAGTTGTGGAGCGGCAGACCGAACACCATGGTCGCATACACCAACAAGCCGTCATCGACCGCCATGAACGAGATACCCATGCCGCCCGGTTCATCTATCCTGCCAACGATGACGGGCGACTCCGGATCTGCTATGTCCGCAATAATGATTCCGTCATACCGGCCGCTCACGAACAGATGATCATCGGAAATGCAGACGTCCCTCCCCGATCCGTTCATTTCAATCGTTCCCACATGCTCCAACATGTCCATGCCGCGTCTCATGATCACGACATCGGATTCCGGGTAGCTCGTGACGTACAGGTAGGGTCCCTTGCTTGCAATCATGTATGTGTGTCGATCGAGCCCTACGTCCATGCCGGAGACCTGGCCCGGGATGCGATAATCGATGCACTGGTCGATCCGCTGATCCAACGACCGGATATCGCCCAGCATGTCGGGACTCGGAACTCGTAGGGACATGTTTCCGGGTCCATGCTTCGAAGCGGTCGATGTCCACAGGTTCCGGTGAGCGTCGAAAACGATCGACGCACCTGCGCTGCGCTCCTCCGTGTCGGCGATATCCGCGCCCGCAAGAGCCGTACCCGCCATAGCGACCACGGCAAACAGTGCGATCGCCCGCAGACCGACGCTGTTCCTGGATATCGTCATGACCGTCCTTTCGAATTATTGATCGCGATCGATGTTTGGAATCACTTGTACTATACCACACGTCGAAAGCCCCCCTGAACGGATCGGGAACATGGATCATCAGTTCGCGGACACCCCTCGATTCCTCCGGTCGCATCAGGGCGTACTTGCGGTTGACTTCTGATCTTCCTGTCTCATCCTTTCCATGCAGTCCGCCGTACGATGCCACCAGACCGGAGCCCGACATGCCCACCCCCCACGTCATCAGCGCCCACTACGCCGAGATCGCCCTGAAGGGCCGCAACCGCGGCATGTTCCAGCGCCGCCTGCGCAACAACATGATGCACGCGGTGGCCGGCGAGCCCGTGACGTCCGTCAACCACGTCCAGAGCCGGTTCCTGGTGCGCGTGGAGGATCCGGACGCCGTGGACCGCGTGGTGGAGAAGCTGTCGCGGGTGTTCGGGATCCAGTGGCTGTCGGCGTCGGAGACGGTGCCACGGACCGGCGACCACGAGGCCGACCTGGCCGCCCTGAAGGCCGCCGCGGTGGACAAGGCCAAGCGCGACGTCGGCGCCGCCCGCACGTTCCGCATCAAGTCGCGGCGCAGCGACCCGGCGTTCCCCATCGGTTCGACCGACCTGAACATCGCCCTGGGCGACGTGGTGCAGCCGGCCCTGGGCATCGGCGTGGACCTCACCAACCCCGACTTCACGGTGAGCGTGCTGGTGCTCCAGAAGGAATTCCTGGTCTTCACGCAGCGCGTGGACGGCGGAGGCGGCCTGCCCTTCGGCGTGAGCGGCCGGGTGATGACGCTGCTGAGCGGCGGCATCGACTCCCCGGTGGCGGCGTGGATGCTCATGAAGCGCGGCTGCCGGCCGGCGTTCGTGCACTTCTATGCGGGGCGGAACCTGAAGGAGGCCGGGGTCGGCAAGATCGAGCGCCTGGCCTCGGGACTGGCCCGCTGGGCGGCGGCTCCCCTGGCGGTGCACATGGTGCCGGTGGTGCCCTACGAGATGCGCTCGGTGGGGGTCGTCGAGGACTCCCACGACATGGTGCTCTTCCGCCGCTTCATGGTGAAGACCGCCGAGCGCCTGGCCCTGCGCGAGAACTGCCACGCCCTGGTCACCGGCGACAGCGTGGGCCAGGTGGCCAGCCAGACCCTGCCCAACCTGCGCGCCATCAGCCCCGACCTGAAGCTGCCCATCCTGCGGCCGCTGGTGGGGCTGGACAAGGTGGAGATCGTGAACCTGTCCAAGCGCATCGGCGTGTACGAGGCGTCCATCGAGCCCTATCGCGACTGCTGCTCCATCCGCTCCCCGCGGCCGGTGCTCAACGCGAAGGCGGACGACCTGCTGGAACTGTCGGAGAGGATCGATCTGCCGGCGGTGATCAAGGAAGCCATCGCGACCTCGGACCTGCTGCGGTTCGGACCGGACGGCATCATCGAGCGATGATCCGGCGCACCGCCTTCACGCGGCGGCGCCACCAGTCGTCGTCCAGGGAATCGCGCCGCACGGTCTTGCCGGTGCCGGGCGCGTGGACGAACTCCCCTCCCCCCACGTGGATCCCCACGTGCGAGATGATGTCGCGGTCGATGCGGAAGAAGACCAGGTCCCCGAGCTCCAGGTCCCGCAACGACGCCGCCCGTCCCGACCGGGACTGGTCCACGGCGCGGCGCGGCAGCCCCACCCCCACCTCCTTGTAGACGAACTGCACGAGGCCGCTGCAGTCGAATCCCGACGGCGTGCTGCCGCCCCACACGTAGGGCGTGCCGATGAAGGAGTCGGCCATGGCCGCGACCCGTTCGGCGGGGGGCGCCGAGGGGTCGATTTCGGTCCAGGCGGTGGACGGGGTTTCGGCGGGGCGGTGGCCTTCCACCAGAGGCGGCCGCTCGGCGGGAACGGGCAGGTCGTCGGCGGGCAGGCGGCCGCGGCGGTGGGGGGCGCAACCCGTTGCGAGGAAAGCGACGGCCAGCACGAGGCAGGCGACCCGAAGGGGTCGCAGCGGCCGGGACGTCCGTGTCCGTGAGCGCTCCATGGCGCCGATTGTAGGGCAAGGCGGTGTCATGGTCAGCATCGACGATGCAAGGATCGCGCCCTGCGGCGCCTTGGCTGCGGTGCCCCGGGGTGCTACCTTGAGGCCTCCTTCAGCCCGGAGCCGACCCATGACCGACGCCAAGACCCCCGACCTCCGCACCGGCGACGTCTTCGAGACCGTCATCGACACCATCGTCACCGGCGGCCGTGGCCTCGGACGCCACGAGGGCCGCGTGGTCTTCGTGCCCGGTACCGTGCCGGGCGAGCGCGTCCGCGTGAAGGTCGTGAAGTCGAAGAAGGGCTTCGTGGAGGCTGCGGTGCAGGAGATCCTGGAGCCGTCGGCCGACCGCGTCGAACCGCCCCTCGGCGAACTGGGCTCCATGAGCGGCTGCGACCTGCAGCACCTGTCGGTGGAGGCCCAGCGCGCGGCGAAGGTCGGCATCGTGGCCGACTGCTTCCGGCGCCAGGGCGGCATGGACATCGCCGATCGCCTGACCGGCCCCGACCCCGACGCGCCTGCCCTGGGCTACCGCAACAAGGTGCGCCTGACCCGCGACCCCGCCGGCCGCTGGGGCGTGATCCGCAAGGGCAGCCACGACGTGATGCCCATCGAGGAGCACGGCCTGATGCCCGCCGCGTTCAACGAGGTGATTCTGCCCTGGGTGCGCCTGCTGCCGCCGGTGGACCAGATCGTGGTGCGCATGGATCCCGAGGGTGGATGGCTGGCGTCGCTCTATGGTCCACCGTCGCGCACCAAGCCCCTCAAGATGGTCCTAAAGGAGAGCGAGGAAGCGCCGGCCCCCGGCTGCCAGGGCGTGCTGTTCAACAATCGTCCCCTGTGGGGCCGCGATCACCTGCTGATCCGCATGGCCGAGCGCACCTGGCGCGTGCATCACCGCAGCTTCTTCCAGACCAACTACGCCGCCACCGCCGAGGCCCTGGCCCTGGCCGCGTCGTGGTTGGACGACGCCGGCTGCACCGCCGACGACCCGTCCGGAGCCCTGCTGGACCTGTACGGCGGCGTGGGCCTGTTCGGCCTGGCCCTAGGCGACAGGTTCAAACAGGTGATCGGCGTGGAGGAGAACCGCGAGGCCGTGATGGACGCCCGCAACAACTACAAGCGCCACCGCACCCTGGCCGACCGCGCCCGCGTGGTCATGGCCCCGGTGGAGAAGGTGACCCTGGGCTGGAAGATGTCCCGCACCCAGTCCGCCGACGACAGCGGCCGCCCCTCCGCCGCCCGTGCCACCGGCCCCTTCAGCGCCGAGCTGGCCGCCGCCGCCGGCCTGGGCCGCAACCTGGACTGGTCGGCGACCACCGTGGTGGTGGACCCGCCGCGCACCGGCCTGGGCGAGCACGTGACCAACGACCTGGGCGCCCTCGCTCCCGCCCGCATCCTCTACATGAGCTGCGACCCCGCCACCCTCGCCCGCGACTGCGGAGCCCTGGCCCAGGCCGGGTACGAGGTGAAGCGGGCACAGGTGGTGGACATGTTCCCCATGACGAGTCATGTGGAGGGGTTGGTGGAGTTGGTCAAGGCCTAGCAGGCTGGCCAAATTGACTTTTCGTATCATTGTGCTACACTCCCCCCCGTGCCCGCGCCCGGAACGACGGACCGATCCACGCCGCACATCTCGAAACCCATCGACCCGTGTGCCCGAGCAGCCGGGGCGCCTGCGCCCCTGGAGTCCGCCCATGCCCGGATCCGTCCGCGACATCCTGATCCAGGCCGCCCTCTACCCGGTCGCGACCTTCGTCGTGCTGCTGGGCGTGTGGGCCGTGCTGTCGCGTTCTGTGGCGGTGCGCGAACGGGTGATCGGATTGCTGGATCGACGCGGCCCTGCCCTGGCCTGCGGGGTGGCGGTCCTGGTGCTGGCGTCGTTCGTCGGATTCGGAGCCTGGTATGCGTCGCAGCTGGGGTTCGCCAGCGAGGTGGAGCCCATGGTCACGTCGGTGGCCGGACTGCTGCACCATGGCGGTCAGCTCTATCACTCGCCCGACGCCCCCCAGCGCTACAGCGTGCTGTACGGACCCACCGTGTTCATCGCCACCAACGTGGCCTTCGCCCTGTTCGGATTGACCATCTCCGCAGCCAAGATCGGCGCGTTCGTGGCGCTGCTGTCATCCCTGGCCCTGCTCTTCGCCACGCTGCGTCGTCATGTGAACGAGTGGACCGCGGTCGTGCTCACGGGTGTGGGCGCACTCTTGGTCTGGACGTGCGGCTCGTCGGCGTTCGTCGTGCGGCCGGACGCCTACCTGCTGGCCGGCGCCTCGTTCGGCCTGTGGTGCTCGGGCCTCGGCAACCGCCGCTGGGCCGTCCTGGGCACGGCGCTCGCGTTCGGGTTCATGGTCAACCTCAAGATCCACTCGGGCCTGTACATGCTGCCGGTGCTGGCCATGCTCGACGCCCGCCACGGCTGGCGGGCCACCCTCTCGGCCCTGGGCCTCGGCCTCGCGTCGGCGCTGGCGCCCTTCGCGTTTCATCCCGGCAACTCGCCGTACCACTACCTGCAGTGGGTGATGATGTCCACGCACCACGGCCTGCAGACCGACGACCTCGCCCTGCTCCTGCGCCGCGGACTCCTCTACGCCGTGCCGGTGCTCGCGCCTCTCGCCGCGGGCGCCCGGTTCCCGGACCGCACGCGACTGGCGGAGCGCCTGGGCCTGGCCTGGCTGGTGGGCAACCTCGCGGTGATCACCCTGGCCCTGAAGCCAGGGGCCGGCCTGGTCCACCTGCTGCCCCTCGCCCCCATCAACATGGTGGCCGGCGCGATGCTCTGGAAGGACCGCCGCCACTCGGCCCCGGACATGACGATGTTCCCGCCCGCCTGGCGAACCGGCCTGACGTTCGTGTTCCTGATCGCGGTGCTCTGGTCGGGAGGAGTCAACGGGTACCGGTCGGGCATGCAGGCCGGGAGCATCATGCGCGATGCGGCCGCCGTCGACGCTGACATCCGGACCATCCTGGCGACCCATCACGACCGCACCATCGGCATGGGCTACGGCGGCGAAGGCACCCACTTCCGGCACACCTACCAGCGACCCCTGCTGGCGTTCGCCGAGCAGCCCATGCTCATCGACGTGGTGGCCCAGATGGACGCCCAACGGGCCCACGTGGACCTCTCTCCCGCCACCCTCGACTGCTTCGACGACGGGATGATCGACATCTGGCTCATCCCCCGAGGCCAGACGCCCTTCGCCAAGCGCAACTGGTACCCGCCTCATGAGGAGATCTTCTCCCCCGAGCTCCGCGAACATTTCCTGGCCCACTACCGCCTCGAGGAGACGTCGGAGTTCTTCGACCTCTGGGCCTGGCAGCGCGAGTCCTTCGCCGGCGCCGGCTCCACCGCCCGCGCTTCCCGCTAAAGAAAGCGCCCGCCCCCGTGGAGGGAGCGGGCGTGAGGAACCGACGTCGGGTCCGCTGTCAGCCGGTTCCCCCCCGTGATCCCTTCAGCGTGGGCAGCACCTTCTCGAAGAACGTCAGCAGCGCGAACGGGATCAGGAAGATCACCACCGCCGCCAGGACACCCTCCTTCTCGAAGAGCCCCGGCACGTAGGTCTCGCGGAAGCCGCGCATGCTCTTGGAGAACATCTGGCCGCCGATCACCACGTTCCAGCGCATCGACAGCACCTGCAGCAGCAGCAGCATCGACGCCGAGAACGACAGCGTGTTGCGCAGCCTGTCGTGCATGGACCCGCCCATGGTCACCACCAGCATCAGCAGGATGAACGGGATCAGCCCGCCGATGACCATCTGCACCGAGATGAACGAGATGGAGAGCTGGTGGGTCAGCAGGTGCCCGATGACCTCCCACTCCTCGGCCCGCTCGTAGGCCAGGGTCATGATCTCCAGGATCTCGAGGGTCAGGGACATGATCATGAACAGCCACAGCCAGCGCGACATCGACGCCACGGCCTCACGGTCCACCTCCAAACCCTTGAACCGGCAGCCGATCTGGTAGAGCACGATGAGCATGGCGATGCCGGAGACGACCGCCGAGAACAGGAAGATCACCGGCATCAACGGCGTGGACCACCAGGGGTTCGCCTTCAGGGCCCCGAACAGGAAGCCCACGTATCCGTGCAGCAGGCACGCCATCGGGATGCCGAGGGCGGCCAGCACGCGGATGAACCTGCGGTCGATCGCGAGGGCTTTCTCCGAGACGTCGTAGACGCCGAGGGACAGGGCGCTGTAGAAGCGCCGCGGGAACCCCCGCGATTCCGACGCCAACCTCACGATGTCGGCCCTGAAGACGAACCACACCTCCAGGATCACCAGGATGAAGTAGGCGGAGAACAGGAACCCGAAACCCGCCATGGCCGACGTGAAGTTCGGCGTGACGATGATGTTCAGGGCGTTCTCCGGGTGACCCAGATGGTTGAGCAGCGGCAACATGGCCACCGGCAGGAAGCACAGCGACGTGGCCAGGGCCAGGCGGCCCACCGGCTTCAGCTCGTCGCGGTTGAACACGTGGTAGAGGCTCGACACGATGAACGCGCCCGCCACGAGTCCCGTGATGTACGGGTACATGACGATCATCAGGCTCCAGCTGATGTGAACGTCGTTGGGGTAGAGGTACCCGGTCAACTCGCCCATCATCAGCGCACCTCCATGTCGAGGCCCGTGTAGTAGCACTGGGGCTTGGTCAGCAGCTCGGGCTGCAGCACGTGGATCCGCTGGGTGGCGAGGATCTCGTTGATGGGATCGTCCGGGTTCTCCCGGTCACCGATCATGCGGGCGCCCGTGGGGCAGATGCCCACGCAGGCCGTGGTCTCGCCCCTGGTCAGGCGGTGGTAGCACCAGGTGCACTTGTCGGCGGTGTGGGTGTCGTGGTTGATGAAGCGGCTGCCGTAGGGGCAGGCCTGCACGCAGTAGCCGCAGCCGATGCAGTGGTCGTGGTCCACCAGCACCACGCCGTCGCGGGTGGTGTAGCTGGCGCCCACCGGGCACACCTGCACGCAGGGCGTGGACTCGCAGTGGTTGCAGAGCTTGGGCACGAAGAACGCCTTGCGCACGTCGCCCGAGGCGATGCGCTCGAACCCGTGCTCGGCTCCGCCCGGCGAGTCCACCTCGGCCTCGCCGTGGGCGTCGATGCGGTAGCGCTCCACCCAGGTGCGGTAGTTGCCGTGGGGCACGTCGTTCTCGGCGCGGCACGCCCGGACGCAGGATCCGCAACCGATGCACTCCCGCGTGTCGATGAGGTAGACCCAGCGGTGCTTCGTCCAGTCGTAGTCGACCTCGACGGCGCCGGCGACGCCTTCAGGCAGGATCAGTCCCACCACGGTGGTGCCGGCCACGGCGGCTCCCGCCACGGCCAGGTGCTTCAGGAATCTCCGACGCGTCAGTCCGCAGCCCTCCCCGCAGCTTCCGCACTTCTTGTCTTGCTCGTGCATGTCGTCCTCCAGGGTCGGGCTACAGGGGTTCGTGGGCGTCGTGGCAGTCGAAGCAGACTTCCGGTCCGAACTCTCCGCCTTGCTCCGCCACGTGGTCGCGGGGGCGGACCTGCGGGAAGCCTTCCGGGCGGGCGTCGAGGAACGCATGGCAGGTCATGCAGAGCTCGGCGCTCCGGTCCACGGGCATCTCGGCGAACCACTCGCCGTCCTCCGCATGGACGGCGACCGGGGCGTGGCACCCCTCGCAGCGCACCGAAGCATGGCCCGCCGCCTCGTGGGTCTCGAACTGCTCGTCATGGCATTCGAGACAGGCCCGATCGCCGCCGTGCTTCAAGGCATGGCTGCGCTGCTCCTCCACGTTGTCGGCGCGGTACCAGCCATGCTCGCCCCAGGAGTCGGGCACCAGCAGGGACCGCAGCAGCACCAGGGCGATGATACCCGCGATCAGCAGGAGGAAGGCCCGCACCACATGCTTGGCGTGCCAGAGGGGACTGTCGGGTTTCATGGCGTCTCCCGGTCGAGGTGGGATCGGGTCTCCGCTCCGTCGGATCCAGACACGAGCCAGCGGAGCGGGCTCACCTGGTCCGGGTCGCGTGGGCTCTCATGGGCCGCCAGATCGTCCCGGGCCGTCAACCAGCGCAGGAACGGCACGTCGTCCGGGTCGGGACGACGTTCGTCGGCGAGGTTCAGGGTGTCACGGGAGGTGAGCCAGCGAATGACCGAGGCGACGATGCCCAGTGGGCCGGAGCGGGAAGTGGAGTGCGTCGATTGGGTCACGAAAAACTCCTACAAAACTGGTAGCTGTTTATGGCATTGTAGACCAAGCGGACATGAACATGCAAACCCATGTTCGCGTTAATGGATCCATTATCAATAGCTTACAGCCCGAGGGGGTCGCCATGGACGCGAAGACGCGCGAGCTCGAGCGGAGGATCGCCGCCCTGGAGGCCGCCGTCTTCCCCGACGAGGCGGTCGTGGCCGAGGCTGCTCCTGTAGCGGCTCCCATATCACCGGCATCCAGCGAGGCAGCACCCGTCGTCGATACCCGCCCCCGACTCCACTACGCCTCCCTCATCGGCCGTCTGTTCATAGGGCTCGCCGGCGCCTTCCTGTTGAGGGCCGCCGTGGACGACGGCGTGCTGGCCCCCGGCATGGGGTTCGCGCTGGGGCTGGCGTACGCCGCGGGGTGGCTGGTGTGGGCGGACCGCTGCCGCCGGGTCGCCGGTTCGCGGCGGGGGCTGGTGCACGGACTCCTCGCCGCGCTCATCGCCTACCCCCTGCTCTGGGAGTCCGGAGCTGCCAAGGGGCACGTGGACCCCGCCATCGCCCTGGCCTGCGCCGGACTCGTCACGGTCGCCTTCGTGTTCGTGGCCGACAGGCTGGAGCGGCAGGTGCTGGCGGGGGTGGCCGTCGGCGGCGCGATGGTGGTGGGCTCGGCCATCTACTGGGGCACCGACGCCAAGGCGGCGGCTTGCCTGCTCCTGATCATCACCTCGGCGCTGGGGGCCGCCTCCTGGTACGGCCGCCGCTGGCCAGCGCCGGCCTGGCTGGCCGCTCCCTGGGCCAACATCGTGCTGCTGCTGCCCCTGCTCCATGCAGCGGGCTCGCCGGAGCGGACCGAGGGCGGCTATCCCGCGGCCGCCGTCGTGCTGCTGCTGGCGGGTGGACAGTTCGTCCTGGCGGTGGGGATGTTCTCCAGGACCATGCTGTCGATGCGCCGCTCGGTGGGCCCGTTCGGCATCCTGCAGACCCTGACGACCATGGGTCTGGCCTTCGGCGCCGCCAAGGTGGCGGCCAGGTCGGGCGACACGGCCGCCATGGCCATCGGCGCCGGAGCCCTCGCGGCCGGTGCGGCCATGTACGCCTTCTCGTTCGCCGGCGTCCAGCGCACCCACGGCAAGGGCGCCGAGTTCTACTACCACTCCACCCTGGCCGTGCTGCTGGTCTTGACCGGCGCCGCGTTCCTGCCCGCCGGCGGCTGGGTGGGCGCGCTCTGGATGGGACTCGCCCTGGTCCTCTCGCTGCTCGGGGCACGGCGCAGCCGTCTGACCCTCCGCTACCACGGGGCCGCCATCACCCTCGCCTCGATCCTGGCGACCGGCGTATTGACGGCGTCACTGCCCGCCCTCTCCTCCACCGACGCCGCTCCCCTGCTCGAGCTCCACCGCCTCGTGGTGACGGCGATGGTCTTCGTCTGCGGATGGGTGCTGGCGTCGACCGCCCTTCCCGTCGACGCCGCCTGGACGCGACGACTGCCCACCGCCGTGGTGTTCGGCGCCTCGGCTTTGCTCGGCCTCGGTCTGCTGGCCCAGGTCGCCGGGCGGATCGGCGGCTGGGCCGACGCCGGGGATCCCGGCCTCATCGCCGTGGTCCGCACCCTCGCCGGCTGCCTCACCGCCGTCCTGCTGATGGCGATGGTGCGCATCCTCAAGCGCCCTGAGCCGGGCTGGCTGGTCATGCCGTTGCTGTTCGCCCTGGGGGCGAAGGTCATCCTCGAGGACCTGGGGGCCGGATCGTCGGGACTGCGGTTCATCGGCTTCCTGGCCTACGGCGCCACCTGGATCGGGGCCGCGCGGACCGTCCGGTTCACCCGTAAGGCGGTCGAGGAGCAGGAGCCCCTGGCCGCCGCGGAGGCCGCCATGGACTGAGGCTGGTTTTGCAGGATCGAACTCCATGTGGTATCATTGATCAACGACGCCGGGCCCCTGGTCCGGCGTTCCCATACCCCGTCGGAACGCCTATCGGAGGGAAACCGCTCATGCGCCATGTCCGCGCCTTGGCCGTCGCCGTGTTCGCGACGGTCCTCGCCCTGTCCGCCGCAGCCCAGGACCTCGACATCTCCGGCTGGACGCTCCAGCAGGCCAACTCGACCCAGTCGTACACCTTCCCCGCCGGCACCATGGTGCCCGCCGGCGGGTACGTGATCATCGCCCGCGACGTGGACCAGGCGGCGTTCGAGTCGTACTACGGCGTTTCCCTGGGTGCGAACGCGGTGTTCCTGCGCTCGAGCAACTCGGCGCCCATGATCAACGGCGACGAGACCTACACCCTGCTCAACTCCGGCGGCGGCGTGCAGGACGGCCCCACCGATCCGGTGACCACCACGCGGCGTTCGTATCACCGCGCCGACCCCGAGTCGCAGGCCTTCACGACCATCGACGAGATCCCCTCGCCCGCCTCGGGCGTGGAGGCCCCCGACGGCGTGCTCTCCGGCCTGGTGATCAGCGAGGTCACCGACCCCACGGATTACGTCTACGAGTTCGTGGAGCTCTACTACGACGGCACCTCCGGCTCCGGCAACCAGGTGCCCGCCATCACGAACGTGCAGCACTCCCCCGCCGCCCCGGTCAACGGCGACGACGTGACCGTGAGCTGCACCGTCACCGACCCCGACGGCACCGTGGACGCCGTCTGGGTCTGGTCGCGCACCGACGCCGGCTCGTTCCTGCCCACCGCCTTGACCCACCAGGGCGGCGGCGTGTACAGCACCACCTTCAGCTCCATGAGCGGCGGCCTCGAGCTCCAGTACTACATGTGGGCCCGCGACGACGAGAGCGCCGAGGCCACCAACCCCGTGGGCGCCCCTGCCTCGTACTACAGCGTGTTCATCCAGGCCGGCCAGACCGGTGGCAAGGTCGTGCTCTTCGACCACGCCCACGACCAGGACGCGGGTTCGTCGGGCAACTGGCGCGTGGACGACAACCACCCGCTGCCCTCCCCCACCACGCCGACGGCCGAGACCGACTGGAGCGGCCAGCTTTCGAGCTGGGGCTATGCCCTGTACCAGGCCGGCCACACCGTCCGCAGCAACACCGGCCCGTTCAGCGCCGCCCTGCTGGCCGACGTCGACATGGTGGTCTGCGTGGAGCCCCAGGACCCGTTCAGCGCCGCCGAGATCGAGGCCCTCCGCCAGTTCGTGTTCGACGGCGGTTCGTTCATGTTCGTGGCCAACCACAACGCCAGCGACCGCAACGGCAACGGCTGGGATTCGCCGTCCATCTTCGGCGGGTATTCCGTACCGCACATCAGCGATCCCGTGGGCTCCGACACGGAGACGTTCTGCGGTGCCAACTTCGGCATCCACTGCAACGTGAAGGACGAGGGCAACAACTCCATCACGGGCACCTACACCAACATGATCGCCGACCCGTCCAACCCCGTCCTCCACGGCCCCTATGGCGACGTGAACGCGGTGATCTTCCACGTGGGCAACGGCATGAGCCTGTGGCCCTCGGCCAACCCCGACCTGTCCAACGTGGGCGCCCTGATCTCCACCGACTCCGGCGCCGCCGCGGTGGCCGCCTGGTCCGAGTACGGCCTGGGCCGCGTGGTCGGCTACGGCGACTCGTCGAGTTGCGCCGACGGCACCGACAGCGAGTCCCACGTGAACAACTGGCTCGAGGCTGGTTCAAACAACCGCGAGTTCTTCCTGAATGCGAGCAACTGGCTGCTGAGCAACACCACGACCGGTGTGGACGAGCTGCCGACGTTGCCCGGACATGATCTGCGCGCGGCGCCGAATCCGTTCAATCCTGCGACGGAGATTCTGTTCACGATGCCGGCCGACGGGTACGTCAGCGTGACCGTTCATGACGTGCGCGGGCGTTCCGTGCGTACACTCTTCGACGGCGAGCGGAGCGCCGGCGAGCACCGCGTGACCTTCGACGGTCGCGACAGCACCGGGCGGATCCTGCCGAGCGGCGTGTACCTGGTGCGGGCCCAGAGCTCGGGACTCGTCTCCTGGTCGAAGGTGGTGCTTTCGAAATAGGTGCCGGCCCTGCATGATGAAGCCCCCCTCCCGGAGTCGAACTTCTCCTAACGCCTCCGGGAGGGGGGCTTCATCATGCAGGGCCTCCGCCCATTCCGAACCACGGACCTTGATCAGGAGAGTCGCGTGCCGAGCAGGGATCGCACAGGACACGCCGTCGCCTTCATGATCGGCTCGGCGTTGTCGTTCACGTTGATGGGGGTCGCGGTGAGGGGAGCGGGCGTCGCTTCGCTCGCCCAAAAAGTGCTCGTGCGGAATCTCGTGACTGCATTGATCGCCGGGATCTGGGTGATGCGCGACGGTCGTGGGTCCGTGCTGGCTTGGAAGCCGTGGTCGTGGCGGGTCCTGCTGCGATCGTGTTCTGGGCTCGCCGGAGTCGCGTGCTACTTCTACGCCCTCGACCGGGTCCCCCTGGCCGACGCCTCCATGCTGAACAAGCTCTCCCCCTTCTTCGTGTTCCTCTTCGCGCGGGTGTTCCTGAAGGAGCAGTTGGGACGGCCATTGGTGGCTGCGCTGCTGGTGGCGTTCGCGGGGGCCATGCTGGTGATCAAGCCGCGGTTCGACGCGGCGGTGGTGCCGGCGCTCGTCGGCGCGGCGTCGTCGGTGTTCGCGGCCACGGCGTACACGCTGGTGCGGTCGCTCAAGGGGCTGGAACCGCCACACCGGATCATCTTCGCGTTCTCGGCGGTGTCGGTGATCGTGACGGCGCCCTTCGCCGCGGCGGGATGGGTCGCGCCCACGACCGGGCAGTGGCTGGCGCTGGCGGCCATCGGCGTCGGGGCGGCCGGCGGGCAGTTCGGGCTGACGTACGCCTACCAGCTGGCGCCGGCGGCGCGCATCTCCGTGGTGAACTACAGCAGCATCGTGTTCGCGTTGCTGGCGGGATGGGGGCTGTGGGGAGAGTGGCCGGATCGCTGGAGCCTGCTGGGCGGGGCGATGATCCTGTGCGCCGCCGGCGCCGCGCAGATCGGGCGCGGCGTCCGGGGCGCGGGGGCGCAGATCGTCGGGGGCGATCAGCGGTAGAGGGTCTTCACGTCGCTCCAGGTCATGTCGTCGTTGGAGACTTCGCCGCTCCAGCTCACGAGCTCCCACACTTCGCCGTCGTCGTACTTGACGGGGCCCAACTCGAGATCGAGCCAGTACGTGATCGCCGGCGTGGTGACGGAGGGAGTGACTTCGACGACCATGACATCGAACGTGCCGGCCGGCACCGTCACGGTCACGGGGCCCTGGACGCTGACGAAGAAGCTGTCGTAGTAGCTGGGCCCGATTCCGATGAGATGCTGCCTGTAGGTGGATGTCGCCCAGATCTTGCCCGCATACAGAGGGTAGTCGAGGAGGACATAGGGAGGCTGATATTCATGGGCGCCACTGGCTTCCCATGCGCTGCCCCCGCCGCCTCGGATGACCACCACGTTTCCGCTGCCGTCGATGCCGTAGGATTCCGTCGTGAAGATGCCGTCGGGGCCCTCGTAGTCGGTCCAGCGTACGACGGACTCGCCGTCATGATCGAGCTGGAGGTTGACGGTCCGGACTTCGGATCCGTTGCCATAGACGAATGTCTTGCCCAGCTCCATGGGCCAGTAGTCTGCGGCGTTGGCGAGCGAAGCGCAGATCAGCAACAACATGATCGTGGTTCTCATCGTTGTTCTCCTCGTTGAACCTGTGATGGATCGGGATTCCACCGTCGATATCGTCTCCGATTTGATGAACGGATCAGATCCTGGAATTACAGATAAATATTTGGATCAGCGATAGAGGGTCTTCACGTCGCCCCAGGTCATCTCGTCGTTGGAGACGATGCCGGTCCAGCTCTCCAGCTCCCACCCTCCGGGCTCCATCTTGACGGGGCCCAGGTCGCGGTGGAGCCACCAGGTGGTCGGCAGGTTTGGTGCGTATCCGATCGCCATGAAATAGACGGGCACGACCTCGAAGGTGCCGGCCGGAACCGTGATGGTCTCGGGAACAGCCGTTGCGATGACGACCGTGACCAGACTGCCGTAGAGCCCGGCTTCCTCGACCCGGGAGACGGGGTCCTGCGGATCGGAGATCATCAGGAGACCGGGGTCCACCAGCATGAAGTCGGGATCCACCCAGCCCGAACACATGGAAGTCACGTACGTCAGCACGACATCGTCCTGGTCCGTCACACGATAGGTCTCATCCGCCCAGCAGATCCCCCACTCGCCCTCGAGCGTCGAGGAACGGATCATTTCACCGTCGGAGTACCCCGCCTGGATTTCGACATCGAGAACATCGCCCCCGTCGTCGACATACCTGAACGTCGTTCCGGCCTCCGTAGGCCAGTATTCGACGGCCCCGACAAGCGTCGGCAGCAACAAGAGAACGATCAGATAACGCATCATGATGGACCTCCCATCGTCACTCCATCATAACACGACGGACCGACCCCGTTCATTCCACGGCCCGAGGCCCTTCCGGCGGCAGCTCCGCCCTGTCTTCCGGGGCGCGGTAACCGGGATACGGATGCACCGTGAACACGGTGCTCGCCGATTCGCCCCCCGCACTCACCTTCACCGTGTACTCCCCCGGCTCCACGAACTCGGGCCCCTGCCGCCTGGCGTTGCCCCAGCTGTGCTCGCGTCCGGCCTGCAGGTTCCAGGTGGCCCGGTTGAGTCCGGGCCGCGACGACCCGCTCACCGACGCCACCTTCACCCCGTCCGCGTTCTCGATGCTGATGCTCACGCTGCCCTCGGGAAGGTCACGCAGCCAGTAGGTGAACACGGCCCCGTCGGGCGGGTTGGCGCCGCGGAAGACGCGGTGGCCGCTGCCGTAGCCGCGGAAGCCGTAGAGGCGCGGGGTGGCGTCGTCCACGGCGAACAGGTGCAGAGGTTGGTCTTTGACGTCCGGAAGTCCCGCGAGGCACCGGGCGTCGTCCAGGATCCAGAGGGAGCGGCCGTGGGTGCCGGCGATCAGGTCGTGCTCGCGGGTCTGGATGGCGATGTCGTACACCGGCACCGTCGGCAGCGACTCGCCGCCGATGCGCAGCCAGTGCTCGCCGCCGTCGAAGGTCACGTAGGCGGAGCGTTCGTTGCCGCAGTAGAGCACGTCGGGGTTCGTGGGATCCTCGCGGACCACGCGCACGGGACTGTCGGCGGGCAGGTCGCCGACGATGCTCTTCCACTTCTTGCCGCCGTTGGTGGTCTTCAGGAGGATGGCGCGCATGTCGTCGCTGCGGTGGCCGTCGACGGCGGCGTAGGCGGTGGCCTCGTCGTGGTTCGAGGCCTCGAGGTGGGACACGTACAGGCCGCCCACCTCCTTGGGGGTGACCTCCTTCCAGAAACCGCCGTCGTCGAACGTGACGTGGATCAGGCCGTCATCGCTGCCGGCCCAGAGCACGCCCTCCATGACGGGCGATTCGGCCAGGGCGGTGAGGGTGCCGTAGGCCTCGGCCTGGGAGCCCTCGGCCTGCACCTTGTCGGCCTCGTTGCGGGTGAGGTCGGGGCTGACGGCGTACCAGTGGTCGCCGCGGTCGAGCAGCTTGAACACGCGGTTGCCGGCGTGGTAGAGCACCGACGGGTCGTGGGCGCTGATCAGGAACGGCGCGTCCCAGTTCCAGCGGATGCGGGTCTGGCCCTCGTCGGCGGCGGCCCTGAGGGGTTCGGTGAGCATGGTGCGCAGGTTCACGCGGCCCAGGTTGCCGCCCTGGCTGGTGGCGTACACGATGTCCGGGTCCTCGCGGTCGAAGAGCACGCGGAAACCGTCGCCGCCGTAGACCGCGGTCCAGTCGGAGGCGAGGATGCCGGCCTGGTTGTCGCTGCCGGAGCGGAACGAGGTGCGCGAGGGGCCGATCCATGAGCCGTTGTCCTGGAGGCCGCCGCCCAGGCGGTACGGGTCGGAGTCGTCCACGTCCACGTGGTAGAACTGGCCCACGTCCAGGTGGTCGAACACGTCCCAGGTGGCGCCCTTGTCGTGGCTGATGTAGCAGCCGCCGTCGTTGCCGATCACGATGCGGTCCGGGTCGGCGGGGTCCACCACGATGGCGTGATGGTCCACGTGCACGTTGTCGGAGCTGCGGCGGAACGTGACGCCGCCGTCCTCGCTGATGGCGAAGTCCCAGCCGGGCATGTACACGCGGTCGGCGTCCTCGGGGTCGATGGCCAGGCGCGAGAAGTAGAAGGGGCGGAAGTTGAGGTCGTTGACGCGGCGCCAGGTGTCGCCACGGTCGTCGCTGCGGAAAAGGCCGCCGGCGGGCGAACGGTCGTCCCAGGCGCTGCGGCCGATGCCGCCCTGGTCGCTTTCGACCGACGCGTAGAGGATGTCCGTGTTCCCCGCGAACACCTCCAGGCCGATGCGACCGGTGCGGGCGGGCAGGCCTGCGGTGAGGCGGGTCCAGGAATCGCCGCCGTCGTCGCTGCGGTAGATGCCGGCGCGGTCGCTGAAGCCGTCGAAGCTCCAGGGGGTGCGCAGACGACGGTACAGCGCGGCGTAGATCGTGTCCGGGTTCTGCGGGTCCATCACCACGTCGCAGGCGCCGATGGCGTCGTCCACCTTCAGCACGCGGTCCCAGTTCTCGCCGCCGTCGCGGGTGCGGTACAGGCCGCGCTCGTCGTTGGGGCCCCACAGGTGACCCATGGCGGCCACGTAGCACACGTCCGGGTTGCGCGGGTCCACCGCCAGGCGCGGGATGTCGTGGGTCTCGGCGAGGCCCACGTGCTCGAAGCTGCCGCCCCCGTCGACGCTCCGGTACACGCCGTTACCCCACGCGCAGCTGTTGCGACCGTTGCCCTCGCCCGTGCCCACCCACACGATGCGGCCGCGGCCCTTGTCGGCACGGTCCTCCAGCGCCACGGTGTCGCCGGCGGCGGCCATGGCGTCCCAGCCGGACCAGTCGTCGGGCGCGTGGGCCACGCCGATGGCGCCGATGCTGCTGGTCATGCCGTCCAGGGCCACGTGGCTCCAGGTGGTACCCAGGTTCTTGGTGCGCCACAGGCCACCGGTGGCGAACCCGATCCACAGCTCGTTGCGACTGTCGGGCACCAGGGCGACGGCGGCCACCCGACCGGACATGTTGGTCGGCCCCACGTTGCGCCATGCGATGGGGGCGATGTCGGCCTGGGTGATCTCGCGCTGGTCGGCGGCGAGGGAAGGCAGGGCGATCAGGAGGGCGCAGAGGAGGAGGATGGGACGGGGCACGGGGGACCTCCGGGTGGGATGGCGGGGCGGCGGGGAACCCGTCCATGATCCCAGTGATTGCCAATCTGCGCAACACCGGCGAAGAGCGGAATCCTTGACATGCGAAGAATTTGTACCATAATGATTCGCACACGAATCATTCATCTTCGAAGGATCCGGGCCGTGAACCAGCAACAGAATTTCTCCGTGTGGATCTTCCGGTCCCTGCGCAGGATCATGCGGGCCGTCGACATCTATTCCCACAAGCTGTCGGCGGAGCACAAGATCACCAGCCCGCAACTTCTTTGCCTCCAGACCCTTGAGGCGGACGGCCCCCTGACCACGTCGGCCCTCGCCAAGCTGGTCCACCTGAGCCCGAGCACCGTCGTGGGCATCCTCGACCGGCTCGAAGCCAAGGACCTGGTGATCCGCGAACGGAGCACCATGGACCGCCGCATCGTGCTGGTGCACATCACCGAACAGGGACTGAGGATGGTGCACACCGTCCCGTCCCTCCTCCAGAACCGTCTCGTCGAGGGGTTCACCGACCTGACCCAGTCCGAGCTGATCACCATCGGCCAGTCCCTCGACAAGATCGTCGACCTGCTCGAGGTCACCGACCCCGAAGCCGCCCCCCTGCTGGAAACCCGGCCCATCGAGGAGACGACCGTTCCGGTCGACGACCTCCTGGCCGAGGTCAACAAGGAGTCCCCCTCCGATGAGCTCGACTGAACCGCAACCGCACGCGGCCGGCGCGCCGCAGACCGTCCAGGACCTCCCCGGCGAGATCTCCGAACAACCCGAGCTCGAGCGGCTGCTCGACGTGGAGATCCCCGCGCCGCTGAAGGATCCCGTGTCCGATGCCGACCTGGCCCACCGTGACTTCACATCAGGCCGCTTCTGGTCGCACGTTCCCGCGTATGCCGAGATCGACGAGGAGACCTTCCTCGATCCCTCGTTCCAGACGCGCCACAGCGTTCGCGACGCCGCGACGCTGAGGGCCGCGGTCGGCGACATCGCACCCGCCGACTTCCTGGACGACGTGGAGCGGGGACTGGCCGCCGCACCCATGAACGTGCGCGTCACGCCCTATCTGATCTCGCTGGTGGACTGGAGCGCGCCCTACGACGACCCGATCCGGATCCAGTTCCTGCCGGTCGCCTCGAGCCGCAGGCCTGATCACCCCCTGCTGTCGCTGGACTCGCTCCACGAGCAGGACGACTCCCCCACGCCGGGCCTCGTGCACCGCTACCCGGACAAGGCGCTCTTCCTGCCCTTGGACGTCTGCCCCGTGTACTGCCGCTATTGCACGCGGAGCTACGCCGTTGGCGGCAGCACCGACTCGGTTGAGAAGGAGGGGTACCGCCCCAACCTCAAGCGCTGGCAGGCGGCCTTCGCCTACCTCGCGTCGCGTCCCGAGGTGGAGGACGTCGTGGTCTCCGGCGGCGACACCTTCCTGCTGTCGGCCGGCAAGCTCGACGAGATCCTCACCACCCTGCTGGCCATCCCCCATGTGCGCCGCGTACGCGTGGCCACCAAGGGGCCGGCCGTGATGCCCATGAAGATCCTGCGCGACGAGGCCTGGACCGACGTCCTGGCCCGCGCCACCGAGGCCGGCCGCCGGATGCACAAGGAGGTCTGCCTGCACACGCACTTCAACTGCGTGGAGGAGATCACCGACATCTCGCGCCGGGCCATGAACCGTCTGTTCGAGCTGGGCGTGAAGGTCCGCAACCAGAGCGTCCTGGTGCGCGGCGTGAACGACGATCCCGACGCCATGGTCGGCCTCGTGCGCCAGCTCTCGTACATGAACGTGCAGCCCTACTACGTCTACCAGCACGACATGGTGGCCGGCGTCGAGGACCTGCGCACCACCCTGAACGACACCATGGAGGTCGAGCGCCACGTCCGCGGCGCCACCGCGGGCTTCAACACGCCGACCTTCGTGACCGACGTCCCCGGCGGCGGCGGCAAGCGCGATCTCCACAGCTGCGACCACTACGACGATGTCACCGGGATCAGCGTGTACCGCAGCCCCGTCGTGGACGAGACGACGTCGTTCCTGTACTTCGACCCGATCCACCTGCTGCCCGCCGAAGGACGTCGCCGCTGGGCCGACCCGAGGCAGCACGACAAGATGATCAAGGAGGCCATGCTGGCCGCCGGTCACAGCGGGTTCGCCGTGGCGACCGCGGAGGCGTGACGGCGATGCCGGCCGGAGCGAGAGCGATCTTCGACGACGTCTACGGCGGCCTGGACCCCGCTGCCGAGGGTGCGCAGAACGCCTGGATCGCCACGCCGTCGGGTCGTCGCGAGATCGTCGTCGATCCCGCCAACAGCCGCATCAAGGCGTACGGCCTGCTGGTGGACGACGTGGACGCACCCCCCGTCTCGTCCCTGGTGGCCGGCCTCGGCGCCGACGACCTCCCCTACACCAAGCTCACCGTCTACGCCCTGCCCGGCGACGACATGGACTGGATCACCCGCGGCTTCCTCGGCGAGGGCTTCATCCGCGGCTTCTTCCCCGACGGCATCGACGCCCGCATCTGGGCCCGCTACGCCGACGACGGCCGCGACGAAGCCCCGCGCGACGGCGAGCATGACCGCATCGCCGCCCACGCCTGCACCAAGGAACCGCGCACGCCCGCCCCGCCCGACGACCTCGACTGCCGCCCGGCCCGTGAAGACGACGCCGCGGAGGTCTCCGCCCTGCTGCGCGCCACTTTCCCCGAGTACCCCACGCCCCTGGACGAGGCGACCATCGCCACCGCCATCCGCGAGGAGACCAGCCGCTTCCGCCTGTTGGTGGACGCCGACGGCGGGCTGGCTGCCGTGGCCTCGGCGGAGATCGACCACAAGCGCGGCTCCGCGGAGATGACCGACTGCGCCACCCGCCCCGACCGCCGCGGCGGCGGCCTCATGTCGTACCTGCTGTGGCGCCTGGAGCTGGACGTGGCCGAACTGGACGGGATCCGCGACCTCTACACCCTGGCCCGCGCCGACGAGCCCGGCATGAACTGCGCCTTCGCCAAGCTCGGCTACGACTACACCGGCCGGCTCGTGAACAACTGCCGCATGCCCAACGGCTGGGAGTCCATGAACATCTGGTGCCGCCGCTCGGAGCCGACTCCCGGTCTCGACTCCCCCACACGTCCGTGAGGTTCCCGTGCACGTCATCGACCTGAGCATCTTCGCCGTCTACATGCTCGTCGTCCTCGGCGTGGGCCTGTACCACATGCGCCGCAACGCCGACATGGCCGACTACTACGTCGGCGGCCGCAGCATGGACTGGCGGCACATCGGCATGTCGGTGGTGGCCACCGACGTGGGCGGAGGATTCTCCATCGGTCTCGGCGGGCTCGGCTACGCCATGGGCCTCTCGGGGAGCTGGCTCCTGTTCACGGGGCTGCTCGGCGCCTGGCTCACGGCCGTGGTGCTGATCCCCCGCGTCAAGCGCGCCGACCTCGAGCACGGGCTGTTCACCTACCCGGACCTGCTGCGTCGCCGTTACGGCCCGCGCACGGCCATGGTCGCGGCGGTGATCTCGGGGATCGGGTACCTGGGCTTCACCGGGGGACAGATCCTCGCCGGCGCCAAGCTCGCCTCGTCGACGGTGTTCTCCACGGCCCCCATGGGCTGGGACCCCATGACGTTCTCGCTGTTCGCCATCGCGGGCATCACCATCGTCTACACCATGGCGGGCGGCCTGAAAGCCGTGGTCTACACCGACTCGATCCAGTGGCTGCTGCTGCTGGGCGGGTTGATCCTGGTGGCCATGCCCATGGCCATCGGCCGGGTCGGCGGCATCGACGGATTGCGCGAGGCCCTGCCGGCCGGGCACTTCGACCTGTTCGCCATCGCACCCATGACCATCGTGAACTGGGTGGTGACCATCGTGCCCATCTGGTTCGTGGGCATGACCCTGTACCAGCGGATCTTCGCCTGCCGCACACCTGCCGAGGCACGGAAGGCCTGGTACCTGGCCGGACTGCTGGAGTGGCCGGCCATGGCCTTTTCCGGTGTGGTGCTCGGCATGTGCGCCCGCGTGATCCATCCCGGCGTGGAGCCCGAGACGGGGCTGCCCCTGCTCATCTCCAGCGTGCTGCCCGTGGGCGCCGCCGGCCTGGTGGCCGCCGCCTACTTCTCCGCCATCATGTCCACCGCCGACAGCTGCATGATGGCCGCCTCGGGCAACGTGGTGAACGACGTGCTCGGCCGTTCCGCCCTGCGCGACGCCGACGACCGCACCAAGCTGCGGGCCTCCATGGTCGCCACGGGCCTGATCGGCGCCGTGGGCGTGCTGCTGGCGGCCCGGTTCGGAACCGTGCTGGAGATCATCCTGCACGCCTACACGTTCATGGTCGCGGGACTGCTGGTGCCGACCCTCGGCGTGTTCTTCATGAAGCGGGGGGGCGGCACGGCCGCCGTGGCGTCGATGGTCGCCGGCGGCGGCACGGCCTTGGCGCTGATCCTGGGCGGATGGGAGTTGCCTGGGGGGCTGGAGCCGGCGGCACCGGGGATCGTGGTGTCGTTGGTGGTCTATCTGGTTGCCGGGCGTCGCTAGAACCCCTCTCTCAGCAGCCATGCCGCAAAAAACGGACTATACGTGCGATAGCTACGGCCTTGCCTTACGAGGATCCTCTTCTTGACGAGCCCCTCCAGTGCGACGCGGACCGTCGCGGTCTGGCGGGTACCGACATCCTGGAGAAACTCTTCAGCGTAGGGATGCTCTCCGCCGCGTAGAACGACGGCGCGCAACACGCCCATCTGCCTCTCGCTGATCGTATCGAGCAGCGTCTCGAACCCCATGAGGTCCTTGAAGATCACCTGCTCGATCGCGCCGTTCATACGATCCCGTCCCAGGATCTCGCCGGGAGAGCTGGACTCCCAGAGCGCATGGCACATCTGCTGGACATCGCCCGCCACTTCCGACGTGAACCTGAAGACTTCTTCCCAGAGATCATCGCTCACGACACGCTCCCCCCGGGCAAAGAGCGCTTGGAGATGGCGTCTGAAGTGCTCCCTCTCAATGGGCCCGACCGGCAGAAGATGAGCGCTCTTATAGAACGCGCTATCGGGATCCAAAAACAGCATGTGCATACCGTGTTGATCGCTGCCCGCGAAGATATACGGGAGGTTGCTTTGGAACTGGATAACGCCGCGCATCAGGGCGACGATCTGCTCCCCGTCTTGCATTCGGGCGACATCCTGGAACTCATCGATCAGAACTGCGATGGGACGACTGTCATGCAGACTTCCTATCGCTTCCAGGATACCCTCGATGGACTCGGGCTTGCGAGACTCGATCGAATCCAGCGTCACGCTCAGGGCTCCGGACCCCGGATCCAGCGACACGCTGGGCCGGAGGTGCCCCAAGGCACGCATTGTCTTCCCCCAAAGCGTGTCGTCACCCTGGAGGGACAGCATCCCGGTCAACAGTCGTCGGCCGACGTCGGAGACACCCTTGACCGCCAGCATATTGACCCTCATGAGCCTGACCTCCGGCATCGCCCCGACCGTCTGAACGATCAGCGACGTCTTGCCGGTCCGCCTTGCTCCCAAGACCGCTGTGTTATGTGAACTCTCGATATTCGATGCCAGCATTTGCTCAAGGTCGGGCCTGGCGCAATAATCTGCGTTTCGAACGATGCGTCCATATGCGAATGGGTTGCTCATGGCTCTACCTGTAGAGTTTGACACTGTGCTATTATACACTGTGTATAATTACACTGTGTAATTATACACATCTTCGTAATCCAAATCTACTAAGAATCCGTGATTCCAATGGGCTTGCCGAGTCACATGACCCATGGCAAGATTCCCGCCTATCGTCACGACAATCACAAACCGAAGAGCAGCACCATGATCCACCTCCACTCCCTCACCCGCCGCTTCGACGACCTCCTCGCCGTCGACGCCCTCGACCTGACCATCCCGGCGGGCTGCATCACCGCCCTGCTCGGCCCCAACGGCGCAGGCAAGACCACCACCCTGAACATGCTCACCACCCTGCTGCCCCCCACGTCGGGCAGCGCGGAGGTGGCCGGGTGCGACATCGTCGACGACGCCCCGGGCGTGCGCCGCGCCATCGGCTACGTCCCCGAACACGGCGCCGTCTACGAAGGACTCACCGCTGACGAATTCCTTGAGCTCGCCGGCCGTGTCCGCGGCCTCGAACCCGACGTGATCCACCGCCGCGCCACCCGCCTGCTCGAGTTCTTCGAGGTGGCCGACGCCCGCGGCAAGCGCCTGGGCGCCCACAGCAAGGGCATGCGCCGCAAGGTGCTGGTGACCGCCGCCCTGCTCCACGATCCCCAGGTGCTGTTCCTGGACGAGCCCATGGACGGTCTGGATGTGAAGAGCCAGAAGCGCCTGGGCGACCTGCTGCGCGACCTGGCCGCCGAGGGCAAGACGGTGGTCTACTCCAGCCACGTGCTCCAGCAGGTGGAGGAGTTGTGCGAGCACCTGGTGCTGATGCACAAGGGAGCGCTGCTGCGCGAAGGACCCCTGGCCGACCTGCGCAACGAACACGGCGGAGCGGGACTGCGCGACGTGTTCCTGGCGATGACCGAGGGGGACGATGGCGAAGGGTCGTCGTGGCGCGAGATGCTGGACGGCGAGGGCGCCGAGTGAAGGCGGCCACGAGGATCGTCGACGGCGTGATCCGCCTGGCCGGCGCCGACCCGGCCGTCGTCCGGCCGTTGACCGGGGCCCTGCAGCGGGCTGCGGACGGCAAGATCGAGCTCATCCACGAGCGCTCGAAGAAGCGCGGCATGTCGCCCCAGGGCACGCGGACCCTCGTGCTCGTCCTGGCCGGGCTGGGGTCGGTCTTCCTGTCCATCCTGTTCGCGCGAACGGGGGATCATCCTCCCCCGGGCGCCGTGGTGCTCTCGTTCGGCCACTGGCTCATGGGCGCGGCCTGGCTCGTGGGGCGCGTCGGCCCCGCCCTGCTGGACGAGGACGACCGCCAGGTGCTGGGGTGGTGGCCCATCCCGGCCCAGGCGCTGCTGCTGGCCCGCGTCGGCGTGCTGCTGAAGGAGCTGCTGATCTTCACGGCGGCGGCGGCGGGCCTGCCCCTGGTCGTGTTCGCGTTCACGGGGCGGCCGCTCGTGCTGGCGTCGCTGGGGCTGGGTGTCGGGCTGCTGGTGCAGTCGTGCGCGCTGGCCCTGGGCGTGCTGTTGACCGCGACCCTGATCGTGAACCGCGGCGGCCGCGAGCGGGCGCGGCGCATGGCGGCGCTGCTGGCCGACGGCAACGCCATGGTCTTCGTGTGGCTGCTGGTCATGGCGGCGCCCCGGTACGCCAGGCACCTCATCGAATGGACCGACCTGCACTCCGCCCTGCCGCCCCTGTGGGCCGCGCCTTGGGGCGACCCGGCGTCGATCGCCCGCTTCGGCCTGCACGTGGCCATGCTGACGGCCTCGACCCTGCTGCTCGCCTGGTTCGTGTCGCGGATCCCCACCGCCCGGGGCGATGAAACCGCACCCGTGGTGATCGACTCTCCGCCCTCGACCCGCCACTGGACGGTAGCCCTCGACCTGGTGCTGCGCCCCTGGACCCGCACCGTCGAGGGCTGGACCATGAGGCGCCTGCTCACCGCCCACATGCGCGACGACTGGCGCGTGCTCGGCGGCATCCTGGTCATCCCGCTGATGTTCGCGGCCATGATGCTGGGCGTGATCTTCTCCGTGGACGTGGACACCGACGAGCCGCTCACGACGTCGGCCCTCATGGCCATCAACTTCTCGTTCTGGCTACCCATGTACGCTCCCATGGCGTTCTCGGGCCTGCTGTTCACCAGCAACCCGAACGCCATGTGGCCGGTGGCCCTGGCCGACCTCGACGGCTGGCGGATCATGTCCGCCCAGCGCCGCATCGGCCGCACCATGATCCTGACCCCCATGCTGGCCGCCTACGGCTACCGGGCCCTGGCGGAGGGACTCCCCTGGTACTGGACCATCGCGGACATGCTGGTGCTGACCGCCTGCTGGGAGACGTCGGTGCTGTTCCTGCAGGCACGCACCGCCACCATGCCCTTCTCCCAGGCCATGAGCCGTCACCAGGACCTGAGCCGGGCGGCGCCCATGCTCCTGGCCTTCCTGCTGAGCATCGCCTACGTCGTCGTGTTCGGCATGATGATGGCGGGAACGTGGTGGAAGGTCGGCGGGTGGGTCCTGCTGATCTCGGCCATGACCTTCATGCGCCGCTGGGCCCGCAGGAAGACCGCAGGCCGCCGCCTGAAGATGGATCTGGTACCTGAAGGATAGCTACTCGAAGGTCCCGTCGCGGTCGCAGTTCTTGTTCCCGTCGCGCCAGATGTTCCAGCCCACCCAGATCAGGGCCAGAGGCCAGAGCTTGAAGAGGTCGCCGAGGTTCACGTTGGGCATGCCGAAGTTGTCGAGCAGGAAGTTCACGCCCAGGAAGATCACGAATCCGCCGATGAGCTTGTCGGTCATGGAATAACCCCCTTGGATCGGTTGGCCGGATCTACGACCGCGGAGCCCCGAGGTTGCGGAACCGACCGGTCCGTGTTCCCATGGGTGGAGCGTACGACGGATCGTCTCCACTGGGAAGGACTCCCGTGCCCCTCGACACCGCCACCCTGGCCGGACTCGCGGCCTTCCTGCTCATCGTGCTCTCGGCCCTGCGCATCGGCGGGGCGTTCGCGCGCTGGAAGCTCCCCTTGATCACCGGTTTCCTGGTGACCGGCGCCCTGGCGGGGCCGTCGGTGCTGGGCATGATCCCGGTCGAGGCGCTGCCGAAGCTCCGGTTCGTGGACCAGATCGCCCTGGCGTTCATCGGCTTCGCGGCCGGTGCCGAACTGCACCTGCGGGAGCTGCGCGGCCGGCTTCGAACGATTGCCTGGACCACCGGCGGGCTCGTGGTCACCACCTTCGTATTCGGCACCTTCGCCGCCTACACCCTCTTCGCGCGGGTGCCCGCCATCGCCGGGCTGGGCGATGCGGGACGTCTGGCGGTGGCGGGGCTGGCCGGCGCCATCCTGGTGGCGCGATCGCCGTCGTCGGCCATCGCCATCGTGCGGGAGCTGCGGGCGCGGGGGCCGTTCACGCGCACCGCCCTGGGCGTGACGGTGGTCATGGACGCCGTGGTCATCATGGTCTTCGCCGGCGCCGCCGCCGTGGCCGACGCCGTGCTCACCGGCTCCTCCCTGAACCTGCCCACCCTCGGCCTGCTCATGGTCGACCTGGTCCTGTCCACGGCCCTCGGCTGGGTCGCCGGCCGGTTCCTGGCCCTGGTGCTGGGCACTCGCCTGGTCCCGATGGGCAAGATCGCCGTGATCCTGCTGCTGGGCGCCGCGGTCTTCCGGTTCAGCGAGTGGGTGCGCCACGCCAGCGAGGGCGTCCTTGGCTTCGAGATTCTGCCCGAGCCCCTGTTCCTGTGCATGGTGGCCGGCGTGACGGTGGCCAACCTCACGCCGCGTCGCATGGAGTTCGAGAAGCTGCTCCACGACGCCGGCCCGGCCGTCTACGTGGTGTTCTTCACCCTCACGGGCGCGTCGCTGGACCTGCGCGTGCTGGCCGGGGGTGTGGGCATCGCAGCGGCGCTGGTGACGGTGCGGCTGATGACCATCGCGCTGGGCAGCTGGCTCGGCGGTACCATCGCCGGCGCACCGGCGCGGCAGAACCGGCTGGCGTGGGCGGGCTACGTGACCCAGGCCGGCGTGGGGCTCGGTCTGGCCAAGGAGGTGGCCGGGGAGTTCCCGTCGTGGGGCGGCGTGTTCGCGTCGCTGATGATCGGCGTGATCGTCGTCAACCAGTTCATCGGGCCGCCCCTGTTCAAGTGGGTGCTCAAGCAGCTGGGCGAGGCCCACCCGCAGGCCGACCGTCCCGAGTTCGGCGGCACCCGCGACGCCCTGATCTTCGGCCTGGAGAGCCAGTCGCTGGCCCTGGCGCGGCAGCTCGCGGGGCATGGTTGGAGCGTGCGCATCGCCTCGCGCCGGGCCCTGACCGGTCAGGTGGACGAGCACGTGCCGGGCGTGGAAATCGTGGGCATCGAGAGCCTGGATCCTGAGTGCCTGAAGAAGCTGGAGCTCGCCAAGTTCGAGGCCGTGGTCACCCTGCTGGACGACGACGAGAACCTCCACATCTGCGAGATGCTGTACGAGGACGTGGGCACCCGTCACGTGGTGGTCCACATGCACGACCACGCCAACGCCGACCGCTTCCGCGAGCTCGGTGCCGTGCCCGTCGAACCAGGCACCGCCTTCGTCGGCCTCCTGGACCACATGGTCCGTTCACCCGCCGCCACGGCCATGATCCTGGGCCTGGACGCCGAACAGGACGTGGAGGAGATCGAGGTCCGCTCCCGCGACCTCCAGGGCGCCGCCCTGCGCGACCTGGACCTGCCGGCGGAGGTGCTGGTGCTCTCGGTCGTGCGCGACGGCCATCAGATCGTCTCCCACGGCTACACACGACTCGCCGTGGGCGACCACCTCACGGTCATGGGTGACGCCGACGGCCTGGAGGACGTGCGCCGCCTGCTGGTGGGCTGACGCGTTGCCCCGGAGCGCCCCAGGGGTCATATTGATCCCGACCCGAGGAGCACCATGACGCCGAAGCTCGAGAACATCCACGTGATCCTGAGCCACACCACCGAGCCGATGAACATCGGCGCGGCCTGCCGTGCGCTCAAGAACATGGGGATCCCCAACCTCTGCCTGATCAACCCCCGCGACCCCCACGGCGAGCGTGCCCGGGTCATGGCCCACGGCGCCGAGGACGTGCTGGACCGCGCCCGCATCGAGACCCACCACAACGACGCGATCCGCCATCTGATCGCCGTGGCCGGCACCACCGCCCGCCGCCGCGAGCTGCGCAAGTGGGACCACGTGTCGCCCCGCGAGTGCGCCGAGATCCTGGTGGAGCATTCGGCCGAGGGCCCGGTGGGGATCATGTTCGGGACCGAGCGCACCGGCCTGACCAACGACGAGGTCAATGCCTGCCGCTACCTCACGATGGTCGACACGGACGACGCCCACTCGTCCCTGAACCTGGCCCAGGCCGTGATGGTGTACGGCTACGAGATCCGCGAAGCCTGGCGCCGCGCCACCGGCGACGAGGGCCCGAAGCGCCCGAGCCGCCCCACGCACCCGCACCGTTCCAGCCGCACTCCCACCCAGTTCGAGCTGGACACCATGTACGCCCACCTCGGAACCGCCATGGACGCCGTGGGGTACAGCGAGCGCGAGCGCGAGAAGTTCCTGACGTTCTGGCGCCAGATGCACATGCGCGCCGGCATCGTGGACTGGGAGCTGCAGACGTACCACCTGTTCGCCCGCAAGGTGCTGCGCGCCCTGGGCGCCCCGAAGTTCACCCTGGACCGTGACGACGAGGAGACCCCGTGACCCTGCGCAACTGGCTGATCCTCGCCGTCGTCGCCACGGCCCTGACCCTGGGCGCCATGAGCGTGTTCGGCCCCCGTACACCGGCCCCCGACGCTCCGGTCCTGCGCGAGGATCCCGCCTCGTCCGTGAACGACTCCCTCGAGGCCGCCGCCGCCCATATCCTGATCGCCCACGTCGAGAGCGACCCGCCCATCGAGGGCGTCACCCGCTCCCGCGCCGAAGCCCGCGAGCTGGCCATGCGCCTGTACGTGAAGGCCACCGGCCCGACCCACGCCTTCGCCGACCTGGCCCGAGAGTTTTCCGACGACCCCCGCGCCGCCCGCACCGGCGGCTACCTGGGCATTCTCCCCCGAGGCCGCCTGCCGTTGGGCTTCGAGGTGCCGCTCTTCGACCTCGAGCCCGGCCAGGTCTACCCCGCCGCCGAGACCAAGCAGGGCTACCACGTGATCAAGCGCCTCCACGCCCGCCGCTACGAGGCCCAGCACGTCATGATCACCTGGAAGGACTCCGAGGCCACCGCCGTCCGGGCCACCCGCACGAAGAACCAGGCCCGACTCCTCGCCGACGAGGTCCTTGCGGAATGCCTCCGCGACGGCGCCGACTTCTGCGACATCGCCGCCCGCTTCAGCGACGACAACCTCTCCCGCTTCGAATGCGGGACGGTCGGCATGATCGAACCCGCCATGACCGACCCCGCCTTCGAGGATGCGCTGTTCAAGCTGGACGTCGGCGAGCTCTCCGCCGTCGTCGAGACCCCCTTCGGCTACCACATCATCCGGCGAACCAAGTAACCCCACCCTCTTCGGCCAACAGCAATGACGCGGCAGCGCCGCGCCGAGCCCTCCCTCCCGCAATGTTGCTGCGCAGCCGCAACGAGTCCCACCTGCCAGCTCCAAGCCAACCGCCCCAGCTCTCCCTGTCCACGCACGGCCAGGTTTGTTCACTGATCGTACTGACAGGTACCCAGTCACAGCCTGTTCGACGAAGTCGTTTGTCACCATCGCCAGCCCCCGGAGGCGACGGGAGCGGGGGTCATGGCGGTGGTGGCAAACGAAGTGACGGGAGGGAACCGCCCGGTCTCCCTCCCGTCTCGTTGCACCCGGCGCGATGGGGGGTATGCGCCGTGTGCTCTTGTCGACCGTTCCTACTGGAACAGGGTCTTCACGCCACTCCAGCTCATCTCCTCGGCGGCGACCGGGATGGTGAGGTAGCTCGTCAGACCGGCGGCCTCGTGCAGCGTGGCGCTGGTGTCGGCGACGATCGGAGTGAGGTAGTTGGGGTGGTTGCTGATGGTCAGCGGAGCGTGGTCCATCAGGTTGTCGAAGGTGGTCAGCTGCAGCGTGGCCAGCAGGGCGGCGTCGCCGAAGAAGGCGGCGATGGGGTTGGTCAGACCCAGGTCCACACCAGCGGCGATCTCACCGACGGCCAGGCCCTCGGGGTAGGTCGCGGTCAGCAGCATGATCTGGGGATCCAGGACCAGCTTGAAGCTGGCGCCGGCCACCATCATCTCGCAGTCGGTCGCGCAGACGTAGGCGGTGTGGATCTCACCGAGACCACCGTTCAGGGAGGCGTCGCTGATGGTGCCGGCCTCGTCGAAGAACACGCCGATGCCGGGCGTCTGGGCGAAGCTGACGGAAGCGAGGGCGACGATGGCGAGAACGAGCAGGCTGTTCCAAGTCTTCATGTTTCCGAACCTTTCTGTGGGGCCCGATGATGCGGGCGGGTTGCCTCGGGCCCGCACTGTGGGCCACGTGGATGTCACCGGAGGCATCGGCAATGACCATGCCTCCTTGAGCCCCATCATGAAAAAAGACGGATGATGAGATCGGAACTCGCGGATCGGCCCGGGGCGGCCGTTCAGGGCTGTTTACAACTTCATGCTGGACAAGGGGATATGGGAGATGCCCGGAAAAGCGGGGCCTCGGCCGGGCATCACTAGGAACCACGGGGAATCGACGGGAACGGCCGGCAACGGGCCCGGCGGGTTCCGCACCGTGCCGCAAAACGCCTCATCGGGGCATCGCGGGTCGCGAACTGCAAGGGGAGATGGCGCGGATCAGACGAGGTAGACGTCCGCCAGGACGAATCCCAGCAGTAGCATGCCGATCCAGGAATTGATGGTGAAGAAGGCCACGTCGATGCGGCTCAGGTCGCCACCGCGCACGATGCGGTGCTCCCAGACCAGCAGACCGGCCATGGCGGCCACGCCGAGCAGGGACACTGGGCCCAGGCCGGGACCGATGCGGAACGCCCAGGCGAGCGAGGCCACGGCCGCCACGTGCAACAGGCGGGCGATGCGCAGGGCGCCGTCGGTGCCGTAGCGGACGGCCAGGGAGTGCAGGCCGACGCCGCGGTCGAAGTCGGCGTCCTGGCAGCCGTAGATGGCGTCGAATCCGCCGACCCAGAGCGCCACGCCCAGAGCCACGAGCAAGGGAAAGGCGTCGAAGCTCCCGGTGGCCGCCAACCACGCCCCGACCGGTGCCACGGACAGCGCGATGCCCAGGAACAGGTGCGACCACGCCGTGAACCGCTTGGTCAGCGAGTAGAACAGCACCACCGCCAGCGCCACCGGCGACAGGGCGAAGCAGAGCGGATTGAGCTGGCGGGCCGCGAACACGAGCAGGGCCGACGCGATCACCGTGAACACCACGGCTCCGACGAGGCTCACTTCGCCCGCGGGGATGTGGCGATCGGAGGTGCGCGGGTTGTGGGCGTCGATGTGCCGGTCGGCGATGCGGTTGAAAGCCATGGCCGCACTGCGGGCACCGACCATGGCGACCACCACCCACAGCAACGTGACGGGCTCCGGGCGCCCCCCGGTCGCCACCAGCAGCGACATCAGGGCGAAGGGCATGGCGAAGATGGTGTGCTCGAACTTCACGAGCCCCATGTAGCGCGACACGATGCTCATCGGCCCTCCCCCCAGCGCGGGGCGAGGTCCACGGCGACGCCGATGCGGTCGCAGATCCGCTGCACCACGAAGTCCACCAGGTCGGACACGCTCTCGGGGCGGTGATAGAAGCCCGGCATGGCCGGCAGCACCACGGCGCCGGCGCGGGCCAGGTTCGTCATGTTCTCCAGGTGGTGGAGAGCCAGGGGCGTCTCGCGCGGCACCACGATCAGCGACCGCCCTTCCTTCAGGCACACGTCGGCTGCGCGGAACAGCAGGGTCTCGCCTGTGCCGGTGGCGATGCGGGCCATCGAGCTCATGGAGCAGGGACACACGACCATGCCGCGGGACGGGGCGGAGCCGCTGGCGGCGGGGGCCGAATAGTCGTCGCGACCGAACTCGCGCAGGGGGGCGTCCGGGGAGGCGCAGGAGCACAGGTCGGCGAGGACCTGGTCGAGAGGACGGTCCAGTTCGGCGGCGGCGGTCTGGGTCACGGCATCGGAACGCAGCAGGTCCACCGGCACGCCCGCGCGCAGCAGCACCTCCACCAGGCGCACGCCGTAGGCGATGCCGCTGGCTCCGGTCCAGGCTACGGTGATGGGGGTCGCTGCCACGTCGGTCCTCCGGGTCGAAGAGGGATCCACGTTAACAAGGGGCGGGTCGACGGACAAGGCGGGTGCGTGCCGGAGTCAGCCGTCGGCGAGCCGCCCCCCCACCACATGAGCAATCCCGAACGTCATCCGCTCGATCGTCACGTCCGTGAACCCGAGCTCGCCGAGCAGCGCCGCATACTCCGTCGGCGTCAAAAACCGCTGCATGCTCACCGCCAGATACCCATACGCCGACCCGTCGCGCCCCACCGCGCGCCCCAGGAAGGGCAGCGCCGTGTTGAGCATCCAGCGCACCGGACCCCGGGGGCCGCGAGCCTCGCCGTCGGCGTGGGGATCGTCGCGGAAGAACTCCACCACGTAGAGCTGGCCGCCGGGTCGCAACACGCGTCGGGCCTCGGTCAGGCCGCGCTTCAGGTCCGCGATGTTGCGCACACCGAAGCCCACCACCACGGCGTCCACGCAGGCGTCGCGGAGGGGCAGGTCCTGGGCGTCGGCGGTCACGGCGGGCACGCCGCCGGGACGGGCCAGGCCCTTCGAGGCGCCGGCGGCGAGCATGGCATGGGTGAAGTCGGCGGCCACCACTTCGCGGCAGCGGCCGGCACGCAATGCCTCCAGGCCCAGGTCGCCGGTGCCGGCGCAGAGGTCCAGCAGCTCCCAGGTGTCGCGGTCCAGGTTGGCCACCAGGCGGCGGCGCCAGGCCTTGTCGCGGTTGAGGCTCAGGAAGTGGTTCATGAAGTCGTAGACGCCGGCGATGCGCGAGAACATGCCGCGCACGGTGCGGTCGTGGGCGCCGGGGTCGGCGACGGTCCAGGCCGACCGGTCGCGCTCGTGCATGGAGGCGCGGGGGTCCTGGGAGGTCACGGGCGCTCCACCTTGGCGAGCAGGTCGGACCACCTGGCGGCCACGTCGTCCTTCACGGCGTCGTCCATGCGCACGATGGGGGGCCATTCGCGGCGGAAGCCCTCCTCGCCCTCCCACTTGGTGGTGGCGTCGATGCCCATCTTGCCGCCGGTGAACTGGGTGTTCACCGCGTGGTCCAGGTGGTCGACGGGGCCTTCGGCGAAGAAGCAGTCGCGCTTGGGATCGATGGAGTTGGCCACGCGCCACAGCACCTCGTTGGCGTCGTGCACGTCCACATCCTCGTCCACCACCACGATGTTCTTGCAGAACATCATCTGGCCCATCCCCCACAGCGCGCTGGCCACCTTGCGCGCATGGCCGGGGTACGCCTTCCTGATGGCCACGATGGCCAGGTTGTGGAAGCAGGCGGCCGCGGGAAGATGGTAGTCCACCACCTCGGGCAGAGGCTTCTGCATCAGCGGAAGGAACAGGCGCTCCGTGGCCCAGCCCAGCTGCTTGTCCTCCATGGGCGGCACGCCCACGATGGTGGTCAGGTACACCGGATCGCGCCGCGACGTGACGGCCGTCACGTGCAGCACCGGGAAGTCCTCGGCCAGGGTGTAGAAACCGGTGTGGTCGCCGAACGGGCCCTCGCTGCGCCGCTCCCCCGGCTCCACGTAGCCCTCGATCACGAAGTCCGCCTCGGCCGGCACCAGCAGATCGTTGGTCACGGCCTTGGTCCAGGTGATCGGACGACCCTGCAGGAAGCCGGCGAACATGGCCTCGTCGATCTCCGGCGGCAGCGGCGCGGTGGCGCCGTACGTGAGGGCGGGCGGCCCGCCGATGGCCACATTCACGGGCATGCGCTCGCCGCGGCGCTCATGCTCGCGGTAGTGCTCGGCGCCGGTCTTGTGGAGCTGCCAGTGCATGCCGGTGGTGCGGCCGTCGAAGACCTGCATGCGGTACATGCCGATGTTGCGGCGTCCCGACTCGGGGTTGCGCGTGATCACCAGGGGCAGCGTGATGAACGGCCCGCCGTCCAGGGGCCAGGTGGTCAGCACGGGCATCATGTCCAGCATGCCGCGGTCGTTCAGGGCGTCGCCCTGCACCACCACGTCCTGGCAGGCGCCCTTGCTTACCGTCTTGGGCATGCCGGCGCCCCACTCCTTGGCCTTGCCCAGCATGCGGATCTTGTCCCACAGCGACTCGGGCGGGCCCATCTCCAGGGGCTCGCGGATCTTCGCGACGGCCTCGTCCATGGACTCGCAGCCCAGGGCCCAGGCCATGCGCCGGTCCGAGGCGAAGAGGTTGATGAGCACGGGCACGGGGCGGCCGTCGGCGGTGCGGGCGTCGCGGTCCAGGCCGCGGGCGCGGCTGTACTCGCCACGCACCGGGTTCTCGAAGAGCAGCGCGGGCCGGTCGCCGGCCTTCACGAAGCGGTCGGCGATCTCGGTGAGCTCCAGGCACGGGTCCACGGGCTCGGTCACGCGGATCAGTTCGCCGCGCTCCTCGAGAAACGCCAGAAAGCTCTGCAGGGACTCGTTGGGGATGCCGGCCATGGGGCCCTCCGGTCAGCGGACAGTCGGAATCGGTCGGTTTCGGGTCGTGCCGGGCCAAGGTAGCAGAGCCCCGGCGGGCGGGCAAGACGCCCCGGCCCGCACGAGATCGACGGAACGTCACGGTTGTGCTAGTGTTTCCCTAATTCCTTGCACCCCTGCGCGTTGATCCCGACTCTAGGGGTATGATGTCCGACTATTCAGACAACGATCTTTCTTTCGACGCAACGATCCCTCCCGACCCGCATTGTGATGAGCGGGGGGACGAGAGGGAGGAGATCGGCGACGTCGACTCTTCCGACGACGAGTTCACCGAGGAACGCGGCTGGATCGAGCGCGTCAGGACCAATCCCGACGACTTCTGGTACTTCTACGACAAGTACTACGACCGCATCTACCGCTTCCTCGTCAAGAGGACCTTCGACGAGCACCTGGCCGAGGAACTGACCTCGAACACGTTCATGAAGGCCCTCGACAACTTCGGCCGCTACCGCTGGCAGGGACGCCCATTCCTGTCGTGGCTCATGGCCATCGCCAAGAACGAAGCGAACGGCCACGACCGGAAGCGGAAGCAGCGGAAGACGGATCCGCTCGAGGACGTCGACGCGTCCGGCGAACGCATCGCCCACGCCGGACCTTCGCCCGACGACGAGCTCGACGAGCGGCAGGCGGACGAGGCCCTCCGGGCCGCCCTGGAGGAACTCGACCCGCAGTGTCGGACCTGGTTGACCCTCCATTACATGGAGAAGTTGACCGTCCCGCAGATCGCAGCCGTGGAGCGCGTGAAGCTGGGAACCATGAAGGCGAGGCTCGCCCGGTGCCTCGAGAAGCTCCGCGGACTGGTGAGGGAACGCTATGAGTGACCACATGGATCTCGAACGTCGGTTACGCCGAGTCGCGGACGATATGGAACCGCCCTCGGCCCACAAGGAAGCCCTGCGGGCGGCCCTGCAGCGACGTGCCGCGAGGCGGCGCAGGGAGCGGCCGGTGACGGTGGTGCTGGCGATCGCGGCGGTCGCGATGGTGACGTTCACGGGGACGAAGCATCTGGGGGGCTATCGGTTCCACTTCGAAGGAGCTCAAAGGGTCGGTGAGGCGGTTCAGCTGAAACCTCACGAGGACAGCGGCGAGTTCTTCATCGTCACCGGCAGGGATTCCACCATTTCGGTCGAGGAGGCCGTGGAACGGAGTCGTCAATACGCCCTGGTCAAGGAACTCCACATGGCTGGGATGACGAGACTGAAATCCGTCTACGGCCACACGATCATGGGAAAGGACTGCCTGACGGCGACCTACGAATCCGGGCTCGATTCCATGACACAGACCTATTCCGAGACGGTCATCGACGAAACGATGGAAGACATGTCCATCGCGAAACTCGATTACGACTTCGCGTTCTCGGGCGAGTACAGGGACACGTGGCTCGAATTCGGCAGGAATCCCGGTGACAGCCTGCAGGTCAAATACGTGATGGTCGATGGAGAGTCGATCCTGCTCCTTGGACGGACCTTCATGACCGACGACTACGGCCCTGTGACGATGTGGGCCGAACCATCCTACCTGGAGAGGACATCACGAAAGAACTGACGTCTTGAGGAACTCCAGGGCATCCGGATTCCGTTCGTAGATCTCGAGCCAAAGCCTGAGCCGTTTCTCGAGGGCATCCCTCGTACCTCGACACCACCCCTCGTCGATCGTCGATCCCTTACCATCACCTTTCCAGGTCTCGCCCAGCGTCGCTGCGCACAGGGTGCAGTTGCGCACCGCCCAGCACGAGCTGCAGCGGTCTCCGACAGCCTCGACGAAGCGATCCACCGTGGCGGTCGCAGCCACGGGGTTCACCCCTTGTTCCACATCTCCGATCTCCATGAAGCGGCCGACCCGTTCGCAGGGTTGATACGTGCCGTCGACCGTTACGTGGAGTCGCCTGAGACCTGCCTTGCAGCAACCTGCAGGAGACAGTGATTCGGGAGCATGCCGCCTGTCGCGGTGGTGGTGGCGGATCAGCTCCTGTTCGAAGAGAGACCTGGAAACGGGATCGACCCGTTCGGGATGGCCGCCCGCGAGGGCTTCGATATATCGGCCGGCGAGGGATGCGACGTGCTGCATCCGGTTCCGGTAGTCGTCATCGTCCAGGCCGAACGCACTCAGGTCGGTGCCGGATAGATCCGCCAGATTCACTCCGACAAAAGGTGCCGCTTCGATGCCGTATTGAACATGGATCGGGAAATTCTGAAACCAGTCCGCAACGGTACCGAGGTCTCGGGCGTCCACGACGGTGGCCTGATACCTGATCCGTTCATGAATCGTCGGATCCGCATCATAGAGCTTATCAAGGCCCGCCATGATGCGGGCATGGGTGGGCGACCCGTCGATCGTGCGTCGATGCCGGTCGTGGATCGCCGCCGGGCCGTCGAGACTGACCTGGAATCCCCAGCGATTGCCGATGGCCGCTTCGATGGTACGGGAGGAAGTAAGCCCCGCCCCGTTCGTGTCCACGGTGATGCGGACAGCATCGCCTCCGGGATGGCTCCTGATGAAGGACGAAGCCTTCACGAGCAGATCGACTTCGAGCAGCGGCTCGCCTCCATAGAATGCGATGGCGGGGTCCGAGACCTGATCGCATCGGTCCAGGAAGTAGCCCAGGGCGGAGCGGAGTGTCGGCCACGGAATGGTCCGCGAATCGTGGGGCCGCTGCCAGTCGAGGCCGCCGTGGGTGTAGGGGCAGTAGGCGCAGCGGTAGTCGCAGCGTTCGGTGAGGGTCACGGTGAGTTGGCGGATCGGCCCCCTGTCGACATCGTCGCGGCATGAAGCGCATGACGACTCGAGAAACGGGGAATACTCCAGGAAAACGCCTTCAGCCCGGGCGCTCGCGATCTCGTCGTTCGCGATCGCCAAGGCTGCATCATCGAGTTCGGCAGCACGACCCTGAAGCACGGCGGCAACGGACTCGTCGATGCCGTATATCTGATTCGGCGCCGAGTCGTAGGCGTACCAACGATCTCCATGTTCGAACACATGGACGTTCGGGAGGATCGGGTTCATCGTGCGACTACTGCGGATTCGGGAGATGGAACGAATCCTCTCCCGGCTGCCTCTTGACGTTGAGGGCCTGGTTCACGGCCAGATCGCCGGAGGCGCAACTGCAGGCTCCGCCGCAGGTGCAACCACACGACCCTCCATCCGCCTTCACCGTTTCCTTCTCGGCGGGCTCGAATTCCACGTCCTTCTTCTCGATCATGATGCACTCCAAGGATGCATGTCCCGTGGGCGAGGGACGGGAAGATGGTAACACATGACGGGATTCCGTTTTTCCTGATCAGGCCAAGAATTATTCCATGCAACGATTCCCGGTTTCGCGCATTGACCCATCGGAGTTGTTCCGGGGCCGGCATGGACGCCGGCCCGTCGCGATCAAGCAAGAGCGGCTCCGGCGACGCGAACGCGTCGCGAGCCCTGGCCGGGAATCGTCACCTCTTGAATGTTCTGCGGGCGAGGGACATTCAACCGACGGTTCCCGGCCTTTCGCGAAGACGGCCGGCGCTGTGGAAGCGCCGGCCGTCGTTCGTTTCGCTTCGGGTCGGAGGCTAGTCGTCGCCCTGCCGCACCGCTACCAGCTCGATGTCGCCGTGCTGGTGCTCATCCCCGCCACCATGGCTGTGCATCGGGCCCATCCCCTCGTGGTGGTGGATGGTCTTCCAGCCGCGGAACAGGTTGCGGATCACGCCGCGGGCCAGGTAGGTGCGGTACTCACCCGCCGGGCTGCGGAAGCTGTGCAAAGCCACGCGCTCCCACTCGTCGCTGATGCGGTCGTAGGACGGGTCGTCCACGTGCCAGGCCGAGAGCATCATGACCGAGCCGTGGCGCGTCCACTGCAGGATGCGGTGCACCAGGCTGGCGCACTCGCCGCGGGGCATGATCTGCATCAGGCCGAAGCAGAGCACGGCGTCGAAGTGTCCCTCCGGTGCGAAGTCCAGCACGCCGCACTGGTGCAGCTCGAGCTCGGCGCCCGCCTGGGCCGCCAGGGCCGATGTCTGCTCCAGCGCCTTGGCCGACGGGTCGATGCCCACCACCTTGCAGCCGCGCTGCGCCAGCGGAAGGGCGTTGCGGCCCTGGCCTACGCCGATGTCGAGCACGCGGGCCCCTTCGGGGATCAGCTCGATGTGGTCGGTGAGCAGACGGCTCGTCTCGCCGAAGTAGTCGGGCGTTTCGGTGTAGGTGTGGTCGTAGTCGTGCATGGCTTCCCTCGTTGCGGATGTCGGCATCCGGGCGGGTGGGCGATTCGGGGGGAGAATAGGGGGTATTCAGTGAATCATCAATATCGGGATGAACTCGGGACCGGCCCTCCCGGACCGGCCCCACGGCCTCCCTGCCTGAACCGTCAGGCTCTCTCCGTATGCTTTAGTCGCCGCTGAGCAGGTCCCCCAGCAACCCGCCCTTCCCCGCAATGCCGCCCGCACCGCGGTGCTCTCCACGGTTGCGTCCCACAGCCGCGGCAATGCGTCCGGCCAGCCGGCTGAAGGGCAGCGTCTGCAGGTACACGCGGCCGGGGCCGGTAAGCGTGGCGAAGAACAGGCCCTCGCCGCCGAACAGGGCGTTCTTGAAGCCACCCACGAACTGGATGTCGTACTCCACCGACTCCTGGAAGGCCACCAGGCAGCCCGTGTCCACGCGCAGGGTCTCGCCGGGGGCGAGGTCGCGCTGGATGATGGCGCCGCCGGCGTGGGCGAAGGCCAGGCCGTTGCCGGACAGGCGCTGCAGGATGAATCCCTCGCCGCCGAACAGGCCGGCGCCGAAGCGCTTGGTGAAGGCGACGTCGATGTCGATGCCGTAGGCGCAGCAGAGGAAGGCGTCCTTCTGGCAGAGCATCGAGCCACCCATGGAGCCCAGGTCCAGGGGGATGATCTTGCCGGGGTACGGGGCCGCGAAGCCCACGTGGGACTTGCCCGCGCCGGTGTGCTTGAAGGTGGTGATGAAGAAGCTCTCGCCCGTGAACACGCGCTTCAGGCCGCCGAAGATGCCGCCCTCGGCCCCGGTGTTCATCTGGATGCCGGGCTCCATGTAGAGCATGGCGCCGGCCTCGGCCTGCACGGCCTCGTCGGGGTCCAGCTCCACGATCACGGCCTGCATGTCGTCGCCGACGAGTTCGTAGTCGATCACATCCGCCATGGTGTTCCTCCGGTTCTTGCTATCTAGCGACGGGCCATGCGCCCGTCGGTGGTCGCTGTGATGGTGCCGGCCGCCTCGACGGCCTCGATGAGCGCCTCGGTGATGGTCGGGCCCGCCGAGCGCGTGGCCGGCGGGTCCATGTCCATGTAGAGGCGGGCCTTCATGGCCACGTAGTCCGGGCACACCACCGTATAGACGCGCGCGGGGTCGATGGGTTGCCCTCCGACCGAGGTTTCCAGCAGGCGGACATCGCCGCCGTCGGTCGTGTAAGCGTAGCGCAGGCCGGCGATCTGCAGGATGCCGTGCTCGCCGCTCTCGGCGGCGGCGGCGTTCACGCGGCAGATGCGCTCCAGCTCGGCGCCGGTGGCCTCGAACGTCTCGAGCAGGTTGCCGAAGGGCATGAGCTGGTGGAGCTGCAGCAACGTGACCGGACCCGCGGCGTAGTTGCGGCGCAGGGTGCCGGAGTTGAGCAGGGCGACGTCGGCGCCGGCGCGCTCCATCAGCCGATCGCAGATCCAGCTGCCCACGTTGCTCTCGCCGCGGGAGTCGCGGTCCCAGGCCGTGGTCAGCACAGCCGCCTCGCGGCCGTAGACCTCGTCCATCAGCGCGGCGTAGTGCTCCACCACGGCGGTCAGCTCCGGGTCGGCGGTGCGGCCCGTGGCCTCCACCTGGATCAGGCGGCCGGCGTACTCCACCACGCGGTCGTCCTCCACGCGCAGGTCCAGCCGACCGAGGTTCTGCATGTAGCCGCCGGCCTGCACCACCAGGATGCCACCGGCCAGGCGGGGTTCGCGGGTGCGGGTGTGGCTGTGGCCCCCCACGATCACGTCGAGGCCGCTTCCGGCCAGGCGTTCGGCCAACGCGAGGTCGCCTTCGATGCCGTTGTGGGTGATCAGCACGATGAGGTCGGTGTCGGGGTCGAGCTCGTTGATCCAGCGACGCACCACGGGTTCCTGGTCCACCAGGCGGAGGCCGGCCACGCGGGAGTCGGCGGTCACGTCGAACAGGCCGGCGCAGGTCACGCCGATCACGCCCACGCGCACGCCGGCGCGTTCGAACACGACGGGCTGCTGGGGGATCTCCAGATCGCCGTCCTCGTTCAGCAGGTCGAGAGCCATCATGGGCCAGTCGGCGGCGGCGGCCAGGGCGCGGGCGTTGGCGCGGCCCTGGTCGAAGTCGTGGTTGCCGATCACGCCGGCGTCGATGCCTAGGCCGTTGAGCATGGCCATCCACGCGCCGCCGATCACGCCGTCCACCTCCAGCTCGCCCACCGGGTTGCCGGTCATGAAGTCGCCGGCGTCGAGGGTGAGCGACGGTGCGGCCGCGGCGCGCTGCTCGTCCAGGTGCGCCTTCAGGGCGATCACGCCGCCGACTTCGGCGCGGTCGTCGCGCCACGGGGCGGGCTCGGCGTCGAAGGCGGTGTGGGTGTCGTTGATGTGGAAGAGGGTGAGGTTCCAGGGACCGTCACCGGCTGCCGGGGGCGGCGGCGGAGCGACCGGTGCGGGAGCGGGAAACGGCGCGACGTCGCAGCCGTCCGGGGTGCACGGGGCGCAGGACGTCAGCAGCAACAAGGCGGACAGCAGGGAGAGCGCGAGGCGCGGGAGCGTCATCGTCGGTCCTCTTCTCTGGAGTGGCGGTCGGGCGTGGAGGGCAGATTACGCAATGGCGACGGGGAAGGCAAGGCGGTGCGGATCACCGCACGAGGGTCACCGCGCGCGTCGACACCGCGCCGTCGGCCACCAGTCGCGCCACGTACCGTCCCGAGCCGCATTCGCGCCCCGAGTCGTCGCGGCCGTCCCAGCGCCGCGCATGGGTGCCGGCGGGCAGGTCCCCCGACAGCACCGAGCGCACCACGCGGCCGCGGACGTCCAGCACGTCCAGGCGCACCGTCGCGGCGGCATCGAGCTCCACCGTCAGGGTCACGGCGGGGTTGGCGGGGTTGGGCGACGGCGGCAACAGTCGGAATGCTGAAGCCGCGACCGGCGGCACGTCCGTGCTCCAGGCCACGATCTCCACCGGGCCGGCGCCGTGGCGCACCGTGCAGAGTTGCGTGACTGCATCCCAGGTCCAGCCTTCGGTGGCGCCGTCGTCGGAGGCGAGCTGAGGCAGAGGCGTGCCGTCGACCAGCACCGAGCCGGGTACGGAGGCCAGCTTGAACGTCTCGAACCCGGCGCCGCCCAGCGTGGAGTACGCCACACGAGCAGCGCCGCCGTAGACGATCGACGTGATCGACGACGTCCACCGCAGCAGATGATCCTCGTCCACCGGCGCCCACGACGGATCCAATCCCATGAACGCGATCATGTACTTCACCGTGTTGAAGTTCTGCTCGTACCAGCTCGTGCTGTCCAGGTACGCCCAGATGTCCTGCAGGGTGGTGTGCATGCGACCGTCTTCGGCGATGCCGCGGTCGTTCTGGCCGTGGGTACACACGAGGACCATGCCCTGGGAGAGGCGGTCCAGCTCGGTGTCCTGCAGGGGGTCGCCGTCGAGGGCCTGGTAAAGGAGCTGGGCGGCGTAGGCGAACTGCATGGTCGAGGCGAAGGTGGCGTGGGGCCAGCCGGACCACTCGTAGGTGCTGGGCCAGTAGATGCCGGCCTCGGTGCCGTCGCCGTCGATCAGGTACGTGGCGCGGACCCAGTCCATGATGTCGACGGCCACGGCCTGCCAGCCGGCGGGCTGCCGCTGCACCAGCTCGATGATCATCTCGTGGGCGGAGTAGTGGTCGCGGAAGCCCGTCTGCATGTCGGGAGACTGGTCCTCGTAGAACCCCTCCCATCGCTGGTACGACGGGCTGGCCGGGTCGCAGGGGTTGGCCAGCAACCAGTCCCAGGTGCGCTGCGAGGCGGCGGTCAGAGCGGGATCGGCGAGGCGGTCGCCCATGGCCTCCAGGAAGAGCACGGCCGGGGTGAGGTGGCTGGTGTAGTCCTGGGTCACGAGGCCGTCGGACGGGCGGGCGCGGAAGGGCCAGCGGCCGTCGTCGGCCACGGGGCCGGTCATCTGGGTGGCGGCCATGGTCGCGGCGATGGTGTCGGCGGCGGCCAGGTAGCGCGGGTCGCCGGTCACGTCGTAGAGGTCGAGCAGGCGCAGGCCGAACATGGGCGGCTTGTCCAGTTCGATGGCCTCGCCGTCCCAGCCGCCGCCCATGATGGCGTCGGTCTGGGTGCTGTAGGGCACGCGGGCGTAGAGGTCGCCGGCGGGGGTGAGGTGGTCGAGGATCCAGTCGGCGTAGGCCACGGCGCGATCGAGGGACTCGGTGCTGCCGGTGTAGCGCCAGTGGGCCAGGAAGGCGTCGATGCCCACCGAGGCCGTGTAGGCCGGGTAGCTGACGGCGTCGTAGCCGGGATAGCCGCCGCCGCCGGACCACAGACCGTTCAGGTCCTTGATGGCGTAGTGGTAGAAGTACGGGGGGACGGGGTAGCCCTCGGGGTCGTCGTCGTTGGTGCGGATGCCGTCGATGCCCACGTCGGAGTGCAGGAACGCCACCACCTCGTCGACGACCTGGTCGACGGGCTTGAGGGGGTCGGCGGGGGTGGCCATCGCCGCGGAAGCGAGGAAGGCGAGCAGGGTGGCGGCGAGCATCGGACGGATCATCGCGGAATCTCCCGGATCAGACAGAATGATCCGCAATAATCTCACACAACCCGCAAAACACGCAAGAGGTGCTCCCGATTTCCGGCCTTCCCGCCGCGCAGGGGCGATTCCACCGGGCCCTCCACGGTGCAGCCCAGATCCGCCAGTTCCGTCGCCACGGTCGCCAGGACCTCGGCATGACGCTCGTCGGGCAATACGCCGTCCACGATCCAGTCCCTGGGCGCCTCGTAGTGGGGTTTGACGAGGGTCAGGATCTCGCCGTCCGGGGCGAGCAGCTCCAGGGCCTTGGGGATGATCCTGGCCTGCTTGGTCCAGCTGGCGTCGATGGAGATCAGGCCGCATGGCTCGGGCAATTCCACGTGCAGCGCGTTGGTGCGCTCCATCACCACCACGCGGTCGTCGCTGCGCAGCTTCCAGTCCAGCACGCCGTAGCCCGTGTCCACGGCGTAGACCCGGGCGGCCCCCCGCTGCAGCAGGCAGTCGGTGAATCCCCCCACGCTGCAGCCCAGATCGGCGCACACGCGGCCGGTGGGGTCCACGGCGAAGGCGTCGAGGGCGTGTTCCAGCTTGTGACCGCCACGGGAGACGTAAGGCAAGGGCCGCTCCTGCCGATGAAGGAGGTTGATCGCCGTCGGAGGATCGGTGATCATCGATCGTCGGGTCAACGGAGAACACGGAAGGAATCCGCGACGCATGAGGAACATGCGCTACCACGTGCCGATGTTCGTGGGCCTGCAGGTGCTGGTCTTCGTCGTGTACCGCAAGGTCGTCACGCTGCCCCTGTGGAGCGTGCACGACTTCCAGGTGATCGACGACGCCCGCATCCTCGCCCTCGACCCCGCCGGCATGCTCATGCACCTGGGCGCCTTCTTCAGCCAGCCCCTGCTGCGCCTCGCCTTCGGCGTCGAGTACGCCCTGTTCGGCATCGACCCCGCCGGCTACATGGCCGTGAACCTGGCCCTCCACGGACTCAACTCGTTCCTGCTCTACCTGCTGGTCAACATGCTCTTCCACAAGTCGCGGATCGCGGTGCCGGCCGCGATCCTCTTCGCGTTGTCGGTGGGACATTACGGCAAGGTGCTGTTGAGCGTGGCCGGCCTCGAGCCGTTGATGCTCGGCTTCCTGTACCTGCTCTCGCTGTTCGCGCTGATCCGCGCCGACTTCCACGATCAGGGACGCATGACGTCGCCCTGGTACATCCTCGGTCTCGTGGTCTTCGGGTTGGCGGGGCTGACCAAGCCGGTGCTCTTCTCCATCATGCTGGCCCTGGTGGCCTACAAGTTCTTCTTCTACAGCGAGCGCGGCGGCCGGGGCGTGTTCCCGGTCAGCATGGTCGTGCTGCTCGTGGTCGGTGTGATCTTCGCGGTGGCGCGGGAGCTGTGGGGCTTCAAGGACGTCGTGCCGGCCGAGCGGCACGAGAACCTGCTGGTGTCGATCTGGCTCTCGTTCAAGACGATCTTCCGCTACCTGAACCTGATGGTCTTCCCGATGCAGGTGAGCGACCTGCTCAAGTCGTCGAACCCGTTGGTGCAGTTCCTCTACGACTGGCGCGTGGTGGTGCGGGTGATGGTGTCCATGGGCATCGTGTCGTTCAGCTTCTTCGGCATCATCTTCGGCAGCAAGCCCCTGCGGTTCTTCATCGCCTGGACCATCATCACGGTCATCCCCTTCAGCGTGATGGACCGCGGCGGCGACTGGCTCAACCTCCAGTACCTGTACATGTCCGCCGCCGGCTTCTGCGTGATCCTGGCCACGGGCGCAACGGGCTGCTCCGGCCTGCTGGAGGCCCACCGCTGGAAGCGCTGGCTGCCGTGGTTGCCGCCCATGATCTTCGTGGCCATGACCCAGGGGCTCAACGGCCGCCTCGTGGAACGGAACATCGCCGAGGCCGACCGGCCCGCCGTGCGCACGCTCCAGGCCATGCTGGAATACCGGATCGAACACCAGGTGACCGATACGTCCACGGGGCGCTGACGACGACGCCCGGGAGGTCCCCCATGGCGAAGTACAGGATCGGCTGGATGCCCGGCGACGGCGTGGGCGTGGACGTGATGGACGCCGCCCGCACCGTCCTGGACACCCTCGGCTTCGACGCCGAATACGTGCCCGGCGACATCGGCTGGGAGTTCTGGCGCACCGAAGCGAATCCCCTCCCCGACCGCACCATCGCCATGCTGAAGGACGTGGACGCCGCGCTCTTCGGCGCCATCACGAGTCTACCCAAGGAAGAGGCCGAGGCCGCCCTCGTCCCCGAACTCCAGGGACAGGGCCACGTGTACCGCAGCCCCATCGTGCGCCTGCGCCAGACCTTCGACCTCTCCACCAACCTGCGTCCCTGCAAGGCCTACGCGGGCAACCCCCTGAACTTCCGCGACGGCCTGGACCTGGTGGTCTTCCGCCAGAACACCGAAGGGCTGTACGCCGGCGTGGAGTACCACCCGCTGCCCGACAACGTTCGCGAACACCTGAGCGCGACCCACCCCGTCCAGATGGGCCGCATGGCCGACGTGGACGGCGCGGACATCGCCATGAGCTGCCGCATCTTCACCCGCGAGGGCTGCCGCGCCGTCGTGCGCGACGCCTTCGAGTACGCGAAGACCTTCGGCTACCCGACGGTCACGGTGGTGGAGAAACCGAACGTGGTGCGCGAAACCAGCGGCCTGATGGTGCGCGAGGCCCGCGCGATCGCCGAGGAATACCCCGGCATCGAGCTGTGGGAGACCAACATCGACGCCATGTGCATGTGGCTGGTGAAGAATCCCGAGGACTACGGCGTGATCGTGTCGTCGAACATGTTCGGCGACATCCTCAGCGACCTCTGCGCCCAGCTCGTGGGCGGGCTGGGGTTCGCGTGCTCGGGCAACATCGGGCGAGAGTTGGCGGTGTTCGAGCCCAGCCACGGGTCGGCGCCGAAGTACGTGGGGATGAACAAGGTCAACCCCATCGCCATGATCCTGTCGGCGAAGATGATGCTCGACCACCTGGGCGAGACCGGCATGGCCAAGAGGCTGGAGGACGCGGTGGCCGAGGTGATCGCCGAGGGCGAGGTACGGACGTACGACATGGGCGGGTCGTCGACCACCACGGACATGGCTGCGGCGATCGCCGCCAAGTGCTAGTTTCCCGTCCACAAGTTGTGCTAGACTGTCCCCGGGAATTCGCATTCCCGTATCGGGCCCGCACCGTCGCCGGCGGCGCGGGCACACTGTCCTCGATCCCGGGCCATGGATTGACGACAGCGCTCTGGAGTGGCTCGAGATTTTCCGAGGTTTTCTGAAATGACCAACATCTACGTCGGCAACCTGTCCTACCACATGTCCGATGATCAGCTCCGCGACGCCTTCGCCGCCTTCGGCGAGGTCTCGTCGGCCCGCATCATCATGGATCGCGACACCGGTCGCTCCAAGGGCTTCGGCTTCGTGGAGATGCCCGACGACGCGCAGGCGCAGGAGGCCATCAGCAAGCTCGACGGCCAGGAGCTCGACGGCCGTACCGTCAAGGTGAACGTGGCTCGCCCCCGCGAGGAGCGTCCCCGTCGTCCGAGCTGGTAGCCGCCGACACGTACCGGCGTACGCCTGGAGCCGCGCTCCCCATCGAGGGGGCGCGGTTCTTCTTTGATGGGTTCCGGAAGATCCGGATGATCCGGATGATCAGCGCAGCAGCGTGAGCGCCCGCGTCTCGACCCGTCCCCCCGCCTCCATCCTCACGTACCACACACCCGACGCGGCGCGCGTGCCGTCGGCCAGGCGGCCGTTCCACTCCAGGCCATGGGAGCCGCGGGGGCGATCCTCGTCGAGCAGGACGGCGGCGGTGCGGCCGCGGGCGTCGTGCAGGCTGATGCGGACGCGAGTCGGCGACTCCAGGGAGTAGACGACGGTGGTGCCCGGGTTCAAGGGGTTGGGGACGGCGCCCAGCAGGCGGGCGCGCGGGTTCGCGGCGGGGCCGACGGCCAGGGCGAGGTCGCACTGGCGCCAGCCCACCTGGATGCCGCCGGCGCCGTCGGCCATCATGAGGTAGGGGCCGACGCCGCGGACGGCATGGACGTCGCCGGGGGTCGGCAGGGTGCCGAGGGGAACGTAGGTGCCGCGACGCCCCACGCCGGCGATGCGCAGCAGGCCATCGTCGCCGGCCACGTACGCAAATCCGTCTTCCACATGCAGGCCGACGGCCGCCGTGGGCAACGTGTGCCTGCGGAACTCCCGGGGCGTGCGCGGCTCCGCGACGTCCACGGCGATGAGCACGCCGTCGTCCGACGCCGCCCAGAGCACGTCGCCGTCGCGGACCACGACGCTCATGGCCCGCCCCGTGACCAGAGTGCCGAGCAGCGCCGGGGCGCCGCCGTCGAGGGACACGATCTCGACCCCCGCCGCGGTGGCGACCCAGGCCGTGGAGCCGTCGTCGGAGGCGGCCGCGGACAGCGCCGGCATCGAGGTCTGCACGGCGCCGAGGGTGGCCAGGGGATCCGGGCCCTCCAGGTCGAACACCACCACGCCCGCCGAGTCGGCCGACGCCAGCACCAGGCTCCCCTCCGTCGTCACGTCGCGGACGACGCCGCCGACGCTCAACGACTGGAGCTGCACCGGATCCGGGGCCGACGTGATGTCGATGATCCGCAGCGTCGAGCCGACGCCCAGCACCGCGTGGTCTCCCCAGGCCGCGATGGCGGCGGCGAACCCGGCGACCGGCTCCTCCCCGACCCAGACCGGCGCTGTCGGTACGCTCAGCTCCACCACCTGCATGCCCGCCGCGCCGCACGCCAGGTACGCATGGCCGCCCTGCACAGCGAGGTCGAGGGCGTCACCGGCCAGGAGCAGACCGCCGCCCAGGGGCGGGTCGCCGTGGGGGCCGCCGTATGATGCGTAGTCCAGGCAGTCGCGGGCATGGGCCGGCGCGACGGCACCCGACAGGGCCGCCGCCAACAGCAATCCCGCCGACCGGAAGCGGACGGCGGAGAAGAATGCAGCGAGTTGATGGATCATGCTGTCCCGCGGTCAAACGTGAATCATCTTGCCAGGGACAATGATACCACAATGGGGGCGTGACAGAACATCAAAGAGAAGGGGGGATATTCGATACTCTTTAGTGGAGATAGTGGATTAGTCCATTATCGACTAATCCATCATAGACTCAGCCACCATATGGCATTCAGGATACTGGAACAGCCGCCCCGACCAGCGGAATGGCCACCCGGAACAGTGCTCCGCCCCCGGGAGCCTCGTGGGCCGTCACGGAACCCCCGTGGGCCTCCACGATCTCGCGGGTGATGGCCAGGCCGAGCCCCGTGCCGCCGGTGCCGGTCTTGGTCTGGCTGGACTGGATGAACTTGTCGAAGATCGCCTCGCGCTCGTCGGCGGGGACGCCCATCCCCTCGTCCGAGACCTCCACCGTCAGGACGTCCTCCGTCACCGTCGCCTCGACGGTCACGCGCCCATCCTCCGGCGAGAACTTCACGGCGTTGCTCAGCAGGTTGCGCAGGACCTGCATGAAGCGCATGGGGTCGAGGGTCGCCACCAGGTCGCCCACGTCGCCGACCAGGCCGACATGGATGTTCTGGCCCGACACGTAGGAGTCGAACTCGGCGACGCCGGCCTCGAGCAGATCCTGCACCACGTGCTCGTCCATGTCGAAGGTCATGCGGCCGGCCTCGAGCTTGGCCAGGTCGAGCAGGTCGTTGAGCAGAACCAGCAGGGTCTCGCCGCTGCCCTTGATGTTGTCGAAGAGCTCGTGGAGGTTCGAGTCGGCGCCGGGGGGCGCCTCGCGCAGACCGAACTGGGCGAACGACAGGATGCCGTGCAGCGGCGTGCGCAGCTCGTGGGACATGTTGGCCAGGAATTCGCTCTTGGCGTGGTTGGCCAGCTCGGCATCGTCCTTGGCCAGGCGCATGGAGTCCTCGGCCTTCTTGCGCTCGGCCACCTCGATCTCGAGGTCGCGGGTACGCTCAACCACGCGGGCTTCCAGCTCCTCGTGGGAGCGGACCAGGGCCATGTCGCGGGCCTCGACCTGATCCAGCATGGTGTTGAAGTGGTCGGTCAGGTCGCCCAGCTCGTCGTTGGAGATGCGCGGGACGCGCAGGGAGTAGTCGCGGCTGGCGATGATGTCCCGGGTGCCCGCCCGCAGGTTGCGCAGCGGCAGGGTGACGGTCATGACGGCCTTGCGCGCCACCATGCCCGACAGGGCCAGGGCGCCCACGAACAGAACGGACACGAAGGCCAGGATGCGGCGCATGTAGGAGTAGAAGCGCTCGAGGCCGGCACTCAGGTACAGGCGTCCGACCACGTCGCCGCTCACCATCACGTCCTGGACGTGGAGCTGGCGGCCGGCGATGCCGTCGACCTCGATGTCGGCGACCAGTCGCGCCTCCCAGGTTCCGTCGTCGGGGTTCGAGGCGAAGAGCACGCCGTCTGGACCGACGACGCAGGCGTCGATGTCGTCCTCGAGGGTGTCCAGGGCGTCGAGGGCGTCGATCGCCGCAGCGACGTCGCCGAACACAAGGGGTGCCTGGAGGTTGTCCGCGATGATCATCCCGATGGACCCGATTTCGCTCCGCTGGTCCTCGCGGATCGCCCGGTACTCGAACGCCAGCACCGACACGCAGACGATGGCCAGGCCGAACGCCACCGCCACGACGTTGAACACCGTCAGGCGGGACTGCAGGGATCGGCTCCAGAACATCAGTCGCGTCATCGCTCGCTCCTTCGCCGACTAGGCGGGCTGATGCTCGGGGGGAACGGGAGCCGGGGCCTGATCGCCGGTCGCGACCTTCGCCGGCACCGTCATGTCGCAGCCCACCACGATGTTGCCGTTCACGTGGATGTCGATGCGGCCGCCGTGGAGCTCCACCACGTGGGTCGCCACGCGCAGGGCGATGTCGCGCTCGTCGGTGGTGGCGTGCCGGGTCTCCGTGTTGTCGGAGCCGCGGTTCCGCACCGCGAACGAGACGGTCACGTCGCCGTCGCCCGACGTCGTGAGGCCGATGTCGGCCCCGCGGGGCGTATGGCGGATCACGTAGTCGGTCACGGCGTGCATGGCCTGGCGGATGTGGGTCTCGTCGGCTTCCACCAGGGCGGAGCCCTCATGCTCGGTCGTGATGTTCGCGCCGCGCCGCCGGAGCTGCCATTCGGCCTCCTCCACCGATGCGTCCACGACGGACCTCATGTCCACGGGGCCGGGGCTGATTTCGAACCCGCCCACCTCGATGGAGATCAGCGTGCGCACTTCCATGCCCACGCTCCACACGGCGCTCACACAACCCTTGGAGATGCGCACGAGCTTGTGGTGCTCCTCGGACAGGTCGCCCTCGTCCCGGAGCAGGTCCATGGCGTCGCGCACGTAACTGATGGGGGGACCGGCGCGGTACATGAGGCGCTCGGTGAGGTCCGCGATGTCGCGGGTGACCATCTCCTCGTGACGCAGCCGGGCGTAGACGTCCACCTTGGCCGCCAGCTCGTCCAGGTCGAAGGGCTTGGTCACGTAGTCGTCGGCGCCGGCGCGGTAGCCTTCCAGCCGCTCCGACACCATGGCCTTGGCCGACACCATGATGATCTTGGTGTCCTTGAGCCCCTCCATTTCGCGCATGCGGCGGCACGTCTCGTAGCCGTCCATCTCCGGCATCATGATGTCCAGCAGCACGATGTGGGGCTTGTAGTCCGGCGCCACCTCGAGGGCCTCCACGCCCGAGAGGGTGGAGCGGATCTCATAGTCGGCGGCGAACAGCCGCTCCAGGATATCGATGTTCCGTCGATGGTCGTCGACGATCAGGATCTTGCGTCGCAAGGTCGTCCTCCCCGGGGGCGAGTCCCCATGGTCCTTGGGCGTACCATGGGAGAATCGTCAGGAAGACGGGATCCTTGAGGGAATTCGACCTACTGCGGCAGGCCCGACAGGAAGTCCCGGATCGCCACCAGCGTGGTGGTCGGCTCGGTCAGGAACGGATAGCGGGATCGTCCGTCCAGAACCCTGGTCCGGGACTGCGGGCACGCCTTCTCGAAGGTGGCGATGGACACCGACGAGATCTGCCTCAACAGCCGCACCCGGGTCTCCGCGGCCTTCAGTTCCGCCGCGTCCAGCCCCGTGCGGTCGGGATAGTGGACGGCCAGGGACGGCTTGGTGAACAGGGCCAGCACCGGGGCGTCGATGCGGGCCCAGGGGGGCGAAGCGAGGGCGTCGAGGATCAGTCCGTCGGCCAGGTTGGAGGCATTGCGGTCTTTCACACGCCCGTCGGCCGCGAACACGAACAGCGCGGACACCTCCGACTCGGGGAACAGGGCGCCGCGGGTGCGCCGCAGCCATTCGCGCACGGACGCCGGGTCGGCCAGGTCGACGGCGGTGGGCCGTGCCGGCGGCGGGGCCGGGGCCATGTCGTTGATCTCGGGCATCAGGGACTGGTCGTAGGCGGCGTCGATGAAGATCATGGCCCGGGCGCGCCCCGGGGCGGCGGCGGCGAAGAACGCCATCTCGGAACCGGCCAGGGCGTGGCCCGCCAGCACGGGACGCGCCAGCCCCAGGCTGTCGCACACGGCCACCAGGTCGCGGGCGAGAGTCCACAGGTCGTAGCCGCCGTTGGCGTGAGTCGAGGCGCCGTAGCCGCGTCGGGTGACGGCCAGCACGCGGGCGTGCTCCGCCAGGCGGGGGGCGAAGGCGTCGTAGACGTGGGCGGTGTGGCCCTGGCCGGCCAGCAGCAGCACGTCGGGGCCCGTGCCACCCCAGTCCAGGACCTCCAGTTCCACCGAGGGCGCGGCCTCCACCATGCGGACGACGGGCGACGACGCGAAGACGACCGACGTCGTCAGGATGAGGGCTGCGAAGATCAGAAGGCGCACGATTCGCTCCAGGCAAGGGTCGAGGCGCTTCAAGATACACCACGGACGGGAGCGGTTCCAATCCGGTTGCCGGGCGCTTGTCCGGGTGGTAGCCTCGCGTTGGACGAGGATGTTCAACACGAGGGAGATGACCATGAAGACCTTGATCGCGCTCCTGCTCGCGACGATCGTCGTCGCGCCCGCCCTGGCCGTGGAGATCAACGAGATCCGCATCGACCAGCCCAGCTCCGACTACGACGAGTACTTCGAACTGATGGGCACGCCGGAGGAGTCGCTTGCCGGCTACTTCTACATCGTGATCGGCGACTCCCCCACCGGCACCGTCGAGGCCGTGGTCGACCTGGGCAGCTACAACATCCAGCTCGACGGCTTGTTCTGCATGGGCGAGTCGACGTTCTCGGGCACTTGCGGCTCCACCGACGCCACCGGCGACCTCAACTTCGAGAACAGCGACAACGTGACCCACATGCTGGTGACCGGTTTCACCGGCGCCTACGGCGATTTGCTCGACACCGACGCCGACGGCGTGCTCGACGTGGAGCCGTGGTCCGCGGTGATCGACTGCGTCGGCCTGAAGGAGAACGACGAGGGCGAGTACCTGTACTGCGGAACCATCGTCGGTCCCGACGGCACGTACGCTCCGGGCCACGTCCTGAAGTGCGGCTCCTCCTGGGCCATCGGCGACTTCGAGCTCTGCATCCACGACACGCCGGGCGAGCCCAACGACCCCGCCTGCGCCGTGGGCAACGAGACGGTGGACTTCGGCGACCTGAAGGCGCGCTTCCGGTGACCGATCTCGACCGCATGACCACCGCCGCCCGCGGCGCGCTGGTCCACGCCCTCGACCTCGTCGCCGACGACCGCGTGCTGGTGGTCGGCGACGCGTCGGCGGGTTCCTGCCCCCAGGCCTTCGCCGCAGCGGCGGCGGCAGTCGGCTGCGACGTTGAGACCTGCTCCCTACCCGAAGAAGACCGCCCGCTGTCGGCCATCCCTGCCGGCATGGTCGACCTGCTGAACGGCCGCACCGTGGTGATCAACGCCATCAGCGGCCGCAGCGACGAGGTGCCGTTCCGCCTGCTCTGGCTCAAGGAGATCGAGGACCGCGACCTGCGCCTGGGCCACTCCCCCGGCATCGGCGACGCCATGATGCTCGACGGCCCCCTCGAGGTGGACTACGCCGAGATGGCCGACCGCGCCCGCCGCATCCGCACCGCCCTGTCCGGCGCCGCGACGGTCCGCCTCACCACGGAGCTCGGCACCGACCTCACCCTGTCCGTCGCGGGCCGCCCCGTGGTGGACGACGTCCACATCACCGACACGGAGAAGGGCATCAACCTGCCCTGCGGCGAGGTCTACCTGTGCCCCGCGGAGACCCGCGGCGAAGGCGTGCTGATGGTGGACGGCTGCTTCGGCGGCGAGGGCAACGTGTCGACGGTGCTCACGCTCGTGGTGGAAGACGGCCGCTGTGTCGACGTGCGCAGCGACGACCCGGCGCTGACCGACCGCGTGAACGAACTCATGGACACCGACCCCGGCGCCCGCAACGTGTGCGAACTGGGCATCGGCCTGAACTCCGGCGCCCGCCTGGTGGGCAACATGCTCGAGGACGAGAAGGCGCTGCGCACCATCCACGTGGCGTTCGGGGGCAACCAGGGCATGCCGGGCGGGGAGAACACCTCGAAGATGCACATGGATTATCTGGTGCATCGGCCGGATGTGATCGCCGTGGATGCCGACGGCCGCGAGACGGTCGTGCTGTGGGACGGCGAGATCGTCGTCTGACCGTGCGGTGCACGATTCCTGCTGTATCCTGTCAGCCAACGAAAGGACCCTGAACCATGGATGTCTTCGACGCCATCGAGCAGCGCCGCTCGATCAAGAAATACGACCCCGCCCACACGATGTCCGACGACGAGATCACGCGCCTCATGGAAGCCGCGATCCTGTCGCCCACATCCTTCAACATCCAGAACTGGCGCTTCGTGGTGATCACGGAGCAGGAGCGCAAGGACGCCGTCCGCGCCGTCGGCTACGGCCAGGCCCAGTTCTCGGACTGCGACGCCATCGTCTTCGTGTGCGGCGACGCCAAGGCCTACGGCCGCGACACCGCTCGCTACTGGCGCAACGCCCCGCCGGCGGTCGGCGAGCAGATCGTGCCCATGATCATGGGCGTGTACGACGGCAACCCCGACCGTCAGCACGACGAGAATCTCCGCTCCGGCGGCATGGCCGCCCAGACCATCATGCTGGCCGCCAAGGCCATGGGCTACGACACGTGCCCGATGGTCGGGTTCGACTTCGCCAAGGTGGCGGAGCTGATCAACCTGCCGGAGGATCATGAGATCGTGATGGCGATCACGGTGGGGAAGGCTGTTGAGGAGGCTCGGGAGAGGGCTGGGCAGTTGGCGTTGGATGAGGTGATGGTGCGGGAGGGGTTCTGAGCGATCCACGAAATCCGCCGGGGGCCGAGTCCTGACTCGGCCTTCATATCTAAGGAAGTATCATGATCAAGGCCTTTATCCTGCTGACCGCGGTCCTGCTTGTTTCGGCATCATCGAACGCCGCGATAACCCTCGACGTCACGTGTGAAGGAGACAGCCTTCGCTTCGAGGGATCCATCTTCACTCCGGACGTTTCCTACGAATCCTGTTCCATGGCCATTACAGCCTTCTCGGTCCTGGTCTGTGGAGAGCCCAGCCTCATTTCGCATGACACGATTCCGTTTCCTCCGGCCGGTCAGACGATCACGTTCTCGATTAGCTATCCCGGCGACACCTATACCGATTTCATGCGCTTCCAGGCCTGGCGCATGGACGATTCCGGCGTTCTGCACCATCCGGACTGGATGGGCGGCCCGCCATCGTTCGACTATGCGACATGTGCCGACGCTCCGTTCTGGATGGGTCGACTCTTCTCGTCAGGGTCCGGGAACGACCCTTGTGGCATCGGATGCTGGCCCGATGAAGTCATCAGTTTCGTCGGTATCCAGGAGCAGTGGGACACGTACGTCGACACGAACCTCAAGGTCCAGATCTTCGGTGTCATGCACCAGAGCAGCATGCCGGGGGGCAACTATTTCGAGGCGACGCGGATCGATTTGCTTGGGGATGGAAGCGGCTGTGGCTGGCTGGGTAGCGATGATGTTACATGGAGTGAACTCAAGACCATGTACCGCTGAGTCGCGGTAGTTGTGCCGAATATGGAAGCCGGACCTTCGGTCCCGGCTTCTTGTGTTAGGGGCTATGTCATTGGCGGGTATGGCCCATGCAGAGCACGATTCACCCAACGGCCTGACTTGTCCCCTTGCTCCCGGACACCACCCCTATCGGGGTTGATTGTGGTATATATTTGGTATATAATCAATACTCCCAGTGACGAGACCCCATGGAGTTCGAATTCGACGCCGTCAAGAGCCGCGTCAACCAGGAGAAGCACGGAATCGACTTCTGGGAAGCCCAGTTGCTCTGGTTCGATTCCGATGTGATCGAAGTCCCCGCCCGAACCATCGACGAACCGAGGTATCTCGTGATCGGGATGATCGGTCCGTCCCACTGGTCGGCGGTCATCACGTACCGCGAAGAGCGCATCCGGATCATCTCGGTGAGACGCTCGCGCAAGGAGGAAGTCGAGTTCTATGAAGGCGAATGATTTCGACAATAAGTTCGATGACGACGAGAACCTGACGCCGGATCTCGATCTCGACAAAGCCCGTCGACTGAACCAGGAACCCAAGCGCGTCAACGTGGACTTCCCGACCTGGATGGTCGAGTCGCTGGACAGGGAGGCCAAACGGCTCGGGGTGTCGCGTCAGTCGATCATCACAATCTGGATCGCGGAGATGCTGGAACGGAAGACTGCGTGAAGGTGTTCGGCCCCGCGAAACCTACCCTCCCCTCCCGGAATACAAGACCGCCCGACAGGCCGCCCCGCCGACCGGAGGTTCCTGGATGAAGACCGTCGCCGCCCTCTCCGCCGTCCTGTTCGTTGCGACCCTCGCCTCCTGCTCCGACCCGGGCCCCGCCTCGCCTTGCGCCGACGCGCTGATCGGCTCCTGGGGCTTCGTCTCCCATGACTCAGAAACCGACATCAGCATCTACGAGCGGATCGACACGCTCGATGGTCAGCGCCGCGGTTATGGATTCGAGCCCGGCGGCGTGCTGCTCGTGCGCACGTCCGGGTGGTGCGGAACGCCGCCGCTCTCCTACTCGAATCTGGAAGGGACATGGCACGCCGAGTCGGCACATCGATTGATGCTGGACTACCCATCCCGCGGCGGAGCCGGACATTGCGTGCTCGAGATTCTCTTCGTGGACGATGAGACCCTGGAGTGCAGACACATCGCCAGTCCCCGATAGCCGCTATACAGGAATGTCGGCCGTGGTATCGTTGCCCATATCATTTCAACAGGAGTCGCCACCATGGATATGACCGACAAACTCATCGCCGTCGCCATCGTTCACGTCGTCTACGCAGCGCTCTTCGAGCTGTCGCACCGCCGCTACCCGATCCTCGACAAGAAGCACCAGAGCGGCATGTACCTCATCCTCATGCCCCTCGGCTTCGGCGCGCTCGGCTTCGACGTCTCCTTCACGTTCGTGCTGGTGCTCGTGGTGTTGGGAGTGTGGGACCTGCTCGGCGCGATCAGCAAGCAGATGGCGCGGGTGAGGGTGGAGCATGTGGGGTCGTAGTGGACATCCCACGAGGTGCTCGATGTCGACAGTGATGTTCAGCCTCGCGACTGCCATCATCCTCGGCCTGGCATCCTCGCCCGCCGTCGCCCGACACCACGCGACTGACCCCGACTCCATTCCCTGCCCCCCGGACGCTCTCCCACGAGTCGTCCACCGCGCCCGTGCCCACTACCCCGCCTGGGCCCTGGATCACGAGCAGGAGGGAGCGGTTCGCGTGGCCGTCTACGTTACGGCCGCAGACTCCGTCGCTGCGGCCTACGTTGCGGAGAGTTGTGGGTACGAGACTCTTGACGAGGCCGCGCTGGCCGCCGTCCGCCGCTCCGGGTTCAAGGCCGGCATCAGGGACTGCGAACCATTCGCCGCCTGGCTGCGCATCACCGTCGAGTTCACCCTGCCCCGCACTCCCGATACCGAAAACACCCCACCTCATGATCGTTCACCATCCCCACGCTCTGCATGTACGCATAGCAGATCGTCGACCCCACGAACGTGAACCCGCGCTTCTTCAGGTCCTTGCTCATGGCGTCCGACACGGGCGTGGTGGCGGGGATCTCGCTCAGCGTCTTGAACGTGTTGACGATGGGATCCCCGTCCACGAACCCCCACAGGTAGTCGGCGAAGGTCCCGAACTCCTCCCGCACGGCGAGGAAGGCGCGGGCGTTGGTGCGGGCGGCTTTGATCTTCAGGCGGTTGCGGACGATGGAGGCGTCCTCGCGCAACGCTTCGAGCTTGGAGTCGGGCCAGCGGGCCATGCGCTCGGGGTCGAAGCCGTCGTAGGCGCGGCGATAGCCCTCGCGCTTGTTCAGGATGGTCTCCCAGCTGAGGCCGGCCTGGGCGCCTTCGAGGATGAGCATCTCGAAGAGGTGGGCGTCGTCGCGGGAGGGGACGCCCCATTCGGTGTCGTGGTAGGCGACGTAGAGGGGGTTGGCCGGGTTGGCCCATGCGCAGCGGTGCTTGGTCATCGTGTCTCCTGACGTGGAAGGCCCGCCCCCACGATAAGGGAGCGGGCCTCACGCGTCATCCCGCGCGCTCGGTTCCTGCCTAGAGGTACCAGTTGAGCTGCAGCGACGCCGCGCCGAAGCCGAACTCGGTGTCCACGAAGCCGCCCAGGTCCTCGTACTCGGTGACGATGCCGTCCAGGGCCACGCCCAGGGCGAACTGGCGGCCCATGCGCCACTCGTAGCCAAGGCCGAACATGCCGGCGTCGCCCTCGCGCTCGACCCAGTCAACGGTGGGAGCCTGGTCCAGGCGGAGGGTGGTGATGCCGGTGCCGGCACCGGCGCGGAGGAAGAACCCGCCGCCGCCGGGGAACCACGTGACGGTGACCATGGCGGCTCCGGCCTCCAGGTCGGTCAGGGCGTCCTCCTTGCGCATGCCGTGGGCCTCGATGCCCAGCACCACGTGGTCGCTCAGGCCGAAGCCCAGGCGCACGGCGGCGCCGCTGCCGCCCTCGATCTCGCGCTTCACCTCGGCGCCGAGGGCGCGGTAGGTCAGCTCGGCGCCGCCGCCGGCCACGTTGAAGCCGAGCATGAGGCCGCGGCGGTCGTTGTCGTAGTCACGGGCGCGGGCGGCGCCGGTCAGCAGGGCCAAGGCGGCCGCTGCCAGCAGGAAATTCCGGATGCGGTTGGTGACGATCATGGCTGGTCCTCTCGGTCGGGTCATGCAGGGGATGACGCTGTCGATCCCCCTACCGCAGGAGGCGTGCCCGATGTCACGGAATCGGTACATGTCGCTAACAGGCTGATATGATTCATGATATGCGCCTTGATCGGCCGTCGCGCATCCCGGTGCGCCCGTGACCCGGGACATCACCTGTGAAAATTCGCCTCTCATTCTTTACCGCGGGGTCGATTTTTCTTTTCGGCCGATTCGGTCCGCATCCTATCTTGAAGGGGTACCCGAACCCGAGAGGTCACCCATGCACGACGGCTGCTCCGGCGTCGGCCAGGACGGCGCCATGATCCTTCAGAAGGTGCGCATGATGGGCTTCAGCGAGGCCCCCCTGCCCGTGCCCGTGGAGATTCCCTGCGGCGATTGCGGCGCGACGTTCTCCATGACGAAGTTCGCGACCCCGTGTCCCGGGTGCGGTATGATCCACGCTGTCACCCCGTGCCACGCGCACGATCCTTCTTCCATCCGGGCGACGGGAGTGAAGGCCGATCCGGGCTCCTGAAAAGCAAAACCGTATTTCATTGTAAATATGTCGGCGTTCCCGTCGATGATCGCCTCCGAGCCCTGAACACATCAGCATCGGAGGAATCCACACCATGTCCCTTCTCGCCCAGAGGTCGGTCCTGCCGGGTGCAGGCCTCGGCGTCGCCGTCGTGTCCGCCGCCGCTTTCGCTACATCCCTCGGAGCAGGTTCCGCCCTGGTGACGATTCTCTCGGGATCGAGCGTCCTGCTCGGATTGGTCGTCTTCGTACTCGGCCGCCGGATCTCCGCTGGATCGGACGAGGACCTGGAGCTGGTGCGCGCCGCCGTGCGCGGCGACCTCAACGCAGCCGTCCGCGAAGAGGGCGCCGACTCCGAACTGGGCTCAGCCATCGACGAGCTGGCGAACAATCTCCAGGCCGTGTTTTCCGACATCAAGAACGCCAGCGGCACGTTGACGTCGTCCGCCGGACAGCTCGCATCGACGGCGGACGAGATGGTGTCGGCGGCCGCATCGTCGAACCGCGAGTCGTCCACCACCGCCGAGGCCACCAGGAGCCTGTCCGACAACATGGCCGTCGTGTCCGGGTCGGCCCAGGAGATGTCGGCGAGCGTGGAGTCCATCGCGTCGGCACTGACCCAGATGAACGTGTCGTTCACCGGGGTGGCGGCCAGTTGCGGGAAGGCGTCCGAGGTTTCCGGCGTGGCGAACAGGCAGGCCCGCGAGGCCGCCGTCGTCATGGAGGAGCTGGAACGGTCCGCCGACGACATCGGTCAGGTCCTCGACGCCATCGAACACATCGCCGGGCGTACGAACCTGCTCGCGCTCAACGCCGCCATCGAAGCCGCCAGCGCCGGCGAGGCCGGCAAGGGATTCGCCGTGGTGGCCAACGAGGTCAAGGACCTCTCGCTGCAGACGGCCAAGGCGACCGAACGGATCGCCGGCCAGATCTCCACCATGAGGGAGCGGACGCACCACGCCATGGTCGCGTCGCGCAGCATCACCGAGACGATCGAGTCGGTCGACGAGATCTCCCAGACCATCGCCAGCGCCGTGGAAGAGCAGCTCGCGACGTCCAACGAGATCTCCGGCAGCATCTCCAACGTGGCGCAGGCTTCTCATGACATCGCCCAAACGGTCGTCTCGGCGTCCGAAGGCATCCGCTCCATCGCCGACAGCGTGAACAGCGTGGACCGTACGGCCGCCCGCACCGCCGCCGGGGCCGAGCGCACGCGACTGGACGCACGACAGCTCTCGCGCATGGCCGGCCAGCTCGACGGCATCCTCGCCGCCTACAAGGTCCGCGACGAGAAGTTCGACATCGCCGTCATCAAGCAGGCCCACAACACGTGGCTCGACAGCCTCCGCAAGCTCATCAAGGGCGTGGAGCCCATGGACCTGGACAAGGTGAACTCGTCCAAGACATGCGCCTTCGGGCGCTGGTATCATGGCGAGGACGGTCGTCGCTGGGACCATTTGGCATCCTACCACCTGGTCGGCAAGCACCACGACCGCGTTCACGAGATCGGACGCTCCGTGGTCGTGCACCACAACGAGGGCAGGACGGACGAAGCGGAGCGCCTGATGAATTCCCTGAGCGAGGTGCGCGACAGCCTGTTCGACGCCCTGGACGAGCTGTATCGGGCCTGACCGACGACGAGGAGCCCCCATGTTCCGCACCATGGACGACGTGTTCCAGGGCCTCACCGCCCGCAGCGACGCGACCCTGAAGATCTTCCGCGCCCTGACCGACGAGAGCCTCGCGGTGAGCGTGGCCGACGACCACCGCACCCTCGGCGGCATGGCCTGGCACATCACGACCACGCTGCCCGAGATGATGAACCAGTGTGGGCTCGGCCTGTCCGCGGTGGACCACCGTTCGATGCCCCCGGCTACCGCTGCGGACATCGTGGCCGGCTACGAGGCCGCCGTCGCCGACCTGCGGACCGCCCTCGAGGGCTGGACCGACGCCGACCTGGCCGTCACCGACGAGCTCTACGGCGAGACCTGGCCCCGCGGCCTGACCCTCTTCATCCTCTTCTCCCACGAGGTCCATCACCTGGGCCAGATGACCGTGCTCATGCGCCAGACCGGGTTGACCGTGCCCGGCGTGTACGGGCCGGCCAAGGAGGAGTGGACCGCTTACGGGATGGAGCAGCCGCCTTACTAGGGTTACGATGGCGCTGGTACGAACACCCGCGCCATGGAGACCCGTCATGACGATCCGCGCTTTGCCTGTCCTTGTCGCCCTGCTCCTGCTCGCCGGCTGCGGCGAGCCCATCGACGACCACGTGCGCGGTCCCGTCGCCCGTACCGGCGACCATGTGCGCGCATACTCGCCGCCTCTGGTCGCCTCGACCGGCATGGAGCGTTTCGTCGACCTCGCCCTCGACTGCGTGGACCGCGAGTACCCCAACAAGATCGGCCACGTGATGGCGTCGGACGCCGACGCCGGTACGCCGCGCTCCCTCCACCCCGCCTTCTTCGGTTGCTTCGACTGGCACAGTTCGGTGCACGGCCACTGGCTGCTGGCGGCGGCGTACTTCGACCCGACGTTCGACGTGGATCGCGAACGCATCCGCGACGTGCTGGACCGGCACCTTGCGCCCGGCCCCATCGCGGCGGAGGTCGACTACCTCATGGCCGACGGCCGCGCCTCATGGGAGCGCCCGTACGGCCTGGCGTGGCTGCTGCAGCTCGCGGCCGAACTGCACGCCCACGCCGGCGACCCCGACGCCGACCGCTGGGCCGCCGCCCTCGCCCCACTGGAAGAAGCGTGCGCCGATCGCTTCCTGGACTGGCTGCCGAAGCTCGCCTACCCCATCCGCACGGGCGAGCACTCGCAGACGGCGTTCGCCTTCGGGCTGGTCTGGAACTGGGCGGAGGTGACCGGACGGCAGGACATGTGGGCGCTGATCAGGAACAAGTCCCTCGAGTTCTACCTGACCGACCTCGACGCGAGCCTCGCCTACGAGCCCTCGGGCCAGGACTTCCTCTCCCCGATCCTGTCCGAGGCCGATCTCATGACTCGCGTGCTGTCGCCCGCCCGGTTCGCCGGCTGGCTGGAAGACTTCCTGCCCGGCATCCCCCACGACGGCTCCGCCGACTGGCTCCCCCTCGCCCGCGTCACCGACCGCGCCGACGGCAAGCTGGCCCACCTCGACGGGCTCAACCTGAGCCGCGCCTGGAACCTGCTGCGCATCGCCCGCGCCCTGCCGGACACGGACCCCCGCAAGCGATCGGTGGACGCCGCGGCTCGAGCGCACGCGAGCTCGGCCCTGGCCGCCGTGAGCGACGCCCACTACGCGGGCGGCCACTGGCTGGGCACCTATGCGGTGTATCTGGGAAAGACGGAGATGGAGACTCGGGCGCCTTAGCCCGGATCAGTGGATCGAGTGGATTCCCCGCCACGACAGGAAGTCCTGCACCAGGCCCTCCCACTCGCCGTAGGTCTCGTCGCCGAGCTCGCGGCGCACGTCGTCCTCCGACGGCAGGCCGCGGGGGGTGGACGACAGGGCCTCGAGCTGCGAGAGCACCGTGATGTAGTCGCTGCGGATGTCGCCGCCGGAGAGCAGGGCCGTGTGGTAGGGACCGAAGCTGAACACGGCGTCGGCGTCGTTGCCCTGCATCCAGATGGTGAACTCCTCGATCATCTCGAAGTGCTTCTGGCGGCGCATGCCCTCGGGCTCGATCCAGTGGGGATCCTGCATGAAGGTCACGGTGAAGGGCGGCAAGTCGTCCACGAAGTCGACGGTGACCTGGTTCGTCTCGCCGTTCACCGACACCGACTCCACGAACGATCCCAGGTAGCCCTCCAGAACGCCGGCGAAGCGATCCATGCCCTCAGGCTTGTCGTCGGCCGTCTTGTAGGCCACCTCGGCCTCGGCAAGGATGGCCTTCACGGTCAGCAGGCGGTCGCGGTCGCCGGGCTGGAGGCCCGCGGCGGCGTCCTTCTCGCGCATGGGCAGGAACGGGAGGCCGTTGAGGCGCAGGGTGTCGGTGCCCACCTCGGAGAAGACCCAGGGCGGAGACAGGGGCTTGCCGTAACCCACCAGCAGGGGGGCACCCTCCACGGACACGGTGCCGTCGGCGTTCACGGGGTAGGGAAAGAACTCGTCCCGGAAGTTGGTCCAGTAGACGAACAGCGCCACGGCGAGCACCGTCTCGACGACGGCGACGAGGATGAGCGTGCGCTTCAGGCTGAAGCGCCCCGAGAGGAAGCGTGTCTGTTCGGTCATGTCCCCAGCCCTGAACGGCCTTGCGGCGTGAGTGCGATTTGCAATGCAATATTATACGATAAATTGATACATAGTTAAAGAGCAAAATCGGGAGCGCTGGGGAACGCTACGCCTTCTTGGGGAAGTCTCCGTCCAAAGCCCGCCGCAGGATCTGCATGACCTCGTCGCTGAAATCCTTGCCCAGCATCCACTCCAGGTAGCCGGCGTTCTCGGCCTTCACCTGTTCGAGGGTCATGTCCTTGTACTTGCCGAAGGCGAAGGCGGCCTGGCCGTCGTCGGTCCAGAAGAACTTGCGGCCGCGGTCCACCCACTTGCCCTCATCCGGGTTGCAGAAGGCGTGCAGTTCCGCGGAGGTCTCGGGGACCTCGTCGTAGCGGGCGATCTGGGCGTCGAGCACCTCGAGGGTGGCCTCGACGTCGGCCAGGGCGCTGTGGGCGTCGGTGAGGTCCTTGCCGCAGTACTTGGCGTAGGCGGCGGTCAGCGTGCGGGGCTCCATGCGGGTGAAGATGCGGAAGGCGTCCAGATGGCGGCGCCCCTCGAAGCTCACGTCGCAGCCCACGCGGCGCAGCTCGTTCTCCAGGAACGGGGCGTCGAAGCGGGCGGAGTTGAAGCCGGCCAGGTCGGCGCCGTCCAGGAAGGCCACCACCTCGCCCGCGAGGGCGGCCAGCACCGGGGCATCGCGCACGTCGTCGTCGGTGATGCCATGGACCGCCGACGCCTGGGGCGGAATGGGCACCTCGGGGTTGACCAGGGAGCGGAACGTGCGGCGCGAACCGTCCGTCTCCACGCGCACCAGGGCGATCTCCACGATGCGGTCGCGTTCGACGTGGACGCCGGTGGTCTCGAGGTCGAAGGCGACGAGGGGACGGTCGAGCTTCAGGTTCTGCATGGGGGCGCTCCTCGGTGGTTCGCGGGTCGGGAGGAACGACTGTAACGTGCGGCGGGGGGCGCCGCAAGGAGGGTGCTACCGGAACATCCCCTTCAGCCCCGACATGCTCCGCCGCTCAGCCGGCACCGCCTGCACGGAGAAGTCCACCAGGTGGAACGTGCCCGCCGAGCGGTACTGGATCTCGCCCACGTTCAGGCTCCACCAGTGAGGCACGACCGGGTCGGCCTTGTCGACGGGGAGACTGCGACCGTCGGGCATGAGCGATTCGCCGATGGCGCTCGCCACCACCTGCTGATCTTCCAGCACGCCCCAGGCCACGCGGGGCTCGCCGCCGGCGATCAGGGTGTCGGGCTCGGTCACGGTGTACGTGACCACCAGGCGACCGACTTCGGGGCCGGTGGGAGTGGTGCGCACGCCCACGTCGCTCGTCCAGGTCTTGCCCTCGTAGAGGGGCGCGTCCACGAGCACGAGCGGGGGGTCGTAGTAGAAGGCGCGGCGCGGGTCGAGACGACGGAAGCCGTGAAGCAGCACGTCTCCCTCGCCGTTCGTGGACCAGTAGTTCTCCAGGTCGGGACTGTGGTCGGACACGAGGTAGCGGATGGCATAGGCGCCGCCGAGCAGTTCGTTGGGACCGGCGCTGCACTCCTTGATGTCGGGCCCGATGTACTCCAGGTCTGACGAGTAGCCCCAGCGGTTCCCCACCTCCAGCGGCAGGTACGTGTCGCCCGCCGTCGCGGCGATGGCCGTGACGATCAGCAGGAACGCGATGATGCCGGAGGTGCGGGTCATGCCTGGTCCTTCCAGTTCCACCAGAGCTTCAGGTCCGGGTCGGGGCGCGCGGCCCCGGCCTGGTACACGGCGCAGCGGAACACGTAGAGCACGCAGCGGTCGATGTACTCGCCCCTGAGGTCCATGAGGCGGTCGTACATGCCCTGGGGATCCTCGTCCGTCAGGTCGGATACGCCTCGGTAGCCCAGATCCAACAGGTCCTGCTCGATGCTGGGACCGACGCCGGAGAGGGTCTGGAGGTCGGACATGGCGGGACTCCCGGGCGAAAGGGTTCCTATCATGATAGCAGAGATGGGACCACGGCCGCCATCCCCCCCGATAGCGGAGAAGGCCCCGACCGTCTCCGGTCGGGGCCTTCGTTCGTCGTATCCGCGCCTGCCGGGTTACACGGCTTCGTGCACCGGAATCCTCTCGATCCACTCCGGATGCAGCTCGCTGGTGCCGGTGTGGATGCCGCAGAGGGCCTCGCGCAGCTTCAGGGTGACGGGGCCTTCGCCGCCGTCGCCGATCACGTGTTCGGCGCCCTGGAAGTACAGGCTCTTGATGGGCGTGACGACCGCAGCGGTGCCGCAGGCGAAGGCCTCGAGGAGCTTGCCCGAGTCGGCGTCGGCGCAGATGTCGGCGATCACCGGCGGGGTCTCCGTCCAGTTCAGGCCGAAGTCGTTGCACAGCACACCCACCGAGTCGCGGGTCACGCCGTGGAGGATCGTGTCGCCGAGGGGCGCGGTGATCACCTTGTCCTCATAGACGAAGGCGATGTTCATGGCGCCCATCTCCTCCACCGTGGACATGGTCCTGGCGTCGAGCCACACGATCTGGTCGAAGCCCTCGTCCTGGGCCTGCTTGATGGGCAGCAGGGCCGCGGCGTAGTTGCCGCCGGTCTTGGCGCTGCCCACGCCGCCCGGCGCGGAGCGCACGTAGGTCTCCTCCACCTTCAGGCGCAACGGGTTGATGCCACCGGCGAAGTAGCTGCCGACCGGACCGACGATGATGTAGAAGAGGTACGAGTCGCTGGCCTTCACGCCCAGGCTCGGCTGGGTGGAGATCATGGTCGGCCGGATGTACAGGGCCGACGGCGACTCGGGCACCCAGTCGCGGTCGATGTCGATGAGCCGCTTCAGCCCGTCCATGAACAGGGCGGGGTCCACCTGCGGCATGCACATGCGCTCGCACGAGCGGTTGAAGCGGGCCACGTTCATCTCGGGGCGGAACATGTGCACGGACCCGTCATCGGGGTTCGTGTACGCCTTCATGCCCTCGAAGATCTCCTGACCGTAGTGCAGGACCTTGGCGGCGGGGTGCAGGACGATGTCGTGGATGGGGAGGATGCGCGGCTCGCCCCAGGCGCCGTTCTCGTACGCCATCTCGAACATGTGCGGCGTGAACATGGAGCCGAATCCGTAGTTGCCGTCGGTCGGAGGCGCGGGGGGGCTGGGGTTGCGGGTGATCGTGATCTCCATCCTGGACCCTCCTTTGGGATATGGGAGCCGGCGGGGCCGGCGCAGAGGGTACGGCCGCGGCGGGGCGGGGTTTCCCTCGCATCAATCGTGGTGAATGTGGGGGGAAAAATCAAGGATTTCGGGGGTTTCACGGGGGCGGTATTGCGACCTAATTTGTTTGATTTCATGGAGTTGCGAAACACTGAAAGCGCTCCGTGGGGCTGGAGCGCGCCATGTAATTTATATCGACCATTTTGTTATTAGAAGTGGACATTATGTTCGTTATAGCGTACATTTGTCTCCATGAAGCTCATCAACCACATCAAGCAGCACCGGGCGCGCCTCGATCTCACGCAGCAGGACCTCGCGGACAGGGTGGGGGTCCGGCGGCAGGCGATCCTGGCCATCGAGAAGGGCAAGTACGTGCCGTCGGCGCTGCTGGCTTTTCAGATCGCGCGGGAGCTGGGGATGAGGGTGGATGAGTTGTTCGAGATGGTGGACGAGGAGGACGCGACATGACGGGATCGACGAGGCTCCTGACCGCGGACCGCATCGGCATCGCCCTGGTGATCATCAGCCTGGTGGGCATGCGCATGGGCATCTTCTCCATGGGCCTGCTCGGGCTCGGTGTGTTCGGTCCTCCCCTGCTGCGTGAGCTGGGCCTGCTCCGCGACGACGACGACTTCACCCGCGGCGTCATGCACCGCGCCGGCTTCCACGCCCTGCTGCCGGTGGTGGCGTTGCTGACGGCGGACCGGATCATGGCCAACTACCACGAGTCGCTGCCGGCGGCCTGGGGACAGCATGATCTGTACTTCGATCTGGAGTTCCTGATCCAGCTGGCACTGGTGGTGTACGTGGTGAGTTTCGTGGTGCAGTACTGGGGGGCGCGGGCGGGGGTGGCGAGGGTCTTCGTGGGCGTCGCCGTGATCGCGGTCTTGCAGATTCTCGGAGCGCACCTCACCCACAGCGGAGCGGTCTCGGCCATGGTGGCCTGGGCGACGGCGATCATCGCTGCGGTGCTGTGCGCCCTGGGATGGTTCGCGTCTCGGAAGCCTCGCGCTGCGGGAGTGGTCCTGCTCGTTCTCTGCGCCGCTGCTCTCATCGGGTTCGGTTTCGACATCGCCGGTGCGGACCAGCGGCCGGAACACGTCCGGGACAACGGTCTGGTGTGGGCCGTCGCCATGGCCATGGTCTGGGCCGTCGTCCTGTTCGGCGGCATGGGCGTGGCCCTGCTCCGAGATCCGGAGTGAGCGAGTACACGTGTATTCGATGTATGGCTATGAATAATAAAGAGTTACAAAACAGTCGCCTGCAACAAATCTCACGCCTCGCCGGCCAACTCCCGCTCGGCGTCGACCCCGGCATCGCGCCCGACCAGCAACCGCCCCCCGAGCCCGGCCAACACTTCCACCGCCCCGGCCCCAGCCAACACCACCGCTGCCCCGAGCTTCGAAGCCAGCAGCGGCCCCACCAGCACCGACGCCAGGCTCACCGGTCCGAGCAGCGGACTCAGCCAGCCGAAGATGCGCCCGCGACGTTCCGCGGGCGTCTCCTTCTGCAGGAACGTGGCGAGGTTCACCTGCACGCCCGTGCTCAGGGCGCCGAACAGGAGGAACAGCGCCGTCGCCGCCACGATGTTCCGGTTCACGGCGAACAGCAGCAGGAAGGCGCCGTCCAGGGCGATGAGCCACGTGACCACTCTCATGGGTTCGCCGCGTTCGCGCAGCACGCCGGCGGCCACCGCGCCCAGCAGGCCGCCGAGGCCGGCGGCGCCGAAGATCAGGCCGAGCTGGGCCTCGCTGCGGCCGAGAGTGCTGCGCACGAAGTCGAACACCAGCGGCGGCTGCATGGCGGTCACGATGGTCACTACCCCGAGGAACGTCACCGCAAACCGCAGGCGCGGCTGGGAGCGGATCCAGCGGGCGCCCTGGAGGATGTCGGACCAGCGTTCGCGGGTCGGGGGAGCGTCTTCGTCGACACGAGGCAGATACGTGAAGCGCCGTGTGGCGAGGATCAGCGCCGACACCGCAAACGTCGCCGCATCGATCCGGAACGCCATGGCCGCGCCCAGGTGGTGCACCAGCAGACCGCCCGCGGCCATGCCCAGCAACAGGATCACATTCTGGGACAACATGGACAACGCATTGGTCTTGTTCAGGTGCTCGGCCGGCACCAGGTCCGGCACGATGGCCAACCGCGCGGGGCCGGCGATCTGGCGACCGACCGACAGCACGGCGGCGACCAGGTACACGAACTCGAGGCGTCCCCAGATCAGCGGGAGCACGAGGCACGCCGAGACGCCCAGCAGGTCCGCGCCGATGAGCACGGCCTTGCGGTTCCAGCGGTCCACGAGCACACCCACCGCGGGGCCGAGCAGCACGCCAGGCAGGATCTGGGCGGCGGCGAGCAGGCCGAGGTCGGCCACGTCGCCGGTGCGGTCGAGCACCAGGGAGAAGAACGCGAGCACGGCGATCTTGTCGCCGAGGCCGGAGACGAACTGGGCGGACCAGACCGCCAGGAAGCTGCGGTTGCGCAGGAGTTGATTCAAGGGCATCTCCGTATGCCGTGCAGGGAAGCGATGGCCGGGCGTCCGTGCCCGACCGTGCGAGGGTAGCCCGCTCCGGACGGGCGGGCAAGGAGTGAGATGGGTTGGGAGACGGACGGGTCGGGCCGTCCATGACGGGTGAGACCATGTCGAACAGGATGGAGGAGACCATGATCAGGATGATCGTCGTGCTGATGTGTTTCGCGGTCGCGGTGCAGGCGGCGGAGCTCGTGGAGAATGGCGGGTTCGAGGAGTGGGTCGACGGTGCGCCGGTCGGCTGGGCGCTGGTCGACGGTGCCGTGGAGGACGAGTCGGGACCGCAGTCCGTGGCCGCCGCCGTGGACGACGGGAACGGCGGCCTGGCCCTCTCCCTCTCCGGCGGCACGGACACGAAACGCTGGCTCGTGGTGAGCCAGGACATCGACGTGGCGGGGATCGGCACCGTCGCCGTCTCCGGCCGCATGGCCACCCGCGACGTCCGCGCCGACGGTCACAGGTACACCAACAGCCAGATCATGGTCATCATGAAGGATGCGGAAGGCGCATCGGTGGGGCGGGCGTTCCTGTGCCGCTTCGCCGACACGCGCGACTGGACCTCCGCGACGTACGACCTGTCCATCGACGACGGCGTGGCCGTGGTCACCGTGCTCTGCTTCCTGTCCATGACCGGCGAGACGCTGTTCGACGACATCTCCGTGGCGACCTATGAACCCATCGACGACCGTGCGGCCAGGTGGCGCGCCGACTTCGAGCGCCTCGTGGAGTTGCTGGAGTCGAGTCACCCCGATCCCTATGCGAGTCACGACAAGGCGGAGCTCGTGGCCGAACTTACTGCCGTCGCCGACGCGGCCGACGACCTCACCGACCTGCAGATCGCGGCCAGGGCGACCGTGGCGGTGGCTCGCCTCGGCGACGCTCATACGAGCATCGCCTCGCGCACGCGCATCGGCATGCCGGTGGGAGCGGGGTTCGCGTGGTTCGGAGACGACGTACGGGTCGTCTGGGCTTCGGAGGAATACGCCGACCTGCTGGGCGGACGCGTGATGCGCTGCGGCGAAAGCCCCATCGACGACGTGATGGCCGCGGCTCGCTCCCTGGTGGCCGCCGAGACCGAGGGATGGGTTCGACGAACGGCGCCCAGGCTGCTGTCCATGCCCGCCATGATGCACGCCATGGGCTTGATCGAGAACGACGACCGCTACGAATGCTCCGTGGTCCACGACGACGGGCGCGAGGTTTCGGTCATGCTGGGCGCTTCCGGCGAAGGTGCCGGTCGCGTCCATGCGAACCCGACCTCGGGCGCCGTGAACCGTGTCGAATACCGGGAGGATCGCTCCGCCATCGTGGCCGTGTACGGTGCGTGCCGCGACTTCGAGGACTACACCCGCGCCGACATGACCCGCGAGATCCTCGACCTCCTCGGGGCCCATGACGTAACCCAGTTCGTCCTCGACGTCCGCGGCAACGGCGGCGGCTCCTCCCACCAGCTCGTGGACGTGGCCAAGGCCCTCGCCGACCATCCCGCCGAGGCCTGGGTGCTGACCGACGGCGGCACGTTCTCGTCGGCGGTGCTGGACGCCGCGTACTTCGTGCTCGTGGCCGGGGCGAAGGTGGCGGGCGAGCCGACCGGTCAACGGCCCGACCACTTCGGTCAGATGGTCCGCTTCGACCTGCCGCGCACCGGACTCGGCTTCAACTGCTCGTCCAAGCGATTCGGGATCATGCCGGACAATCCCGGGTGGGTGCCGGTGGATCTGCCGGTCGTCGAGACCTGGGAGGATTTCGTATCGGGACGCGATGCGGTGCTCGAGGCCGTGCTCGCCCAGCAGTAGGAGGGGATCATGGATACCGTCATGCTCGCGCTCTACGTGGTGATCACCATCGGTCTGATCGCCCACCTGTGGTTGCGCGCCGCCGGTTCGCCCGGGCGCAAGATCGCCTGGTCGTTGCTGCTCTGCCTGCCGCTGCTGGGGTGGCTCGCGTACGGCGCCGTGTACGAGAAGTCGCCGAAGGAGCGCGGGGGGCCGCGGGCCGGAAAGAACGCCTCCGGCTGGGCCCCCCACTGGAAGGATTGGTAGTCAGCTTCGCCTGTAGACGGCCCGGAACCTGACGACGCCCTCGTCGTCCGGGTCGTCGATCTCCTCGAACGACTCTTCCGTCATGCCGTCCACCAGGAATCCCCCGCAGTCGCCGGGCGACATGGGCCAGGGCGGGCCCTGCGGGTCGGTGACCTCGTCGGGCCTGCCGTGGCACACCACGACCATGCATCCGCCGCGGGCGGTGAGTTCGGCCACGGCGGCCGACGCCTCGGGGCGCATGGACAGGGGCAGGGCCTGAACGGTGTAGACCTCCACCACCAGATCGAATCCGGCGAGCCAGTCGGCGGGGGGCGCGAAGATGTCGGCGGCCACGTACTTCACCGTCGAATCGGGGAAGCGTTCACGGCACCACGCCACGGCTTCGGGTGACACGTCGAAGGCCGTCACCTCGAACCCGCGGCGCGCCATCTCCTCGGCGTCGTCGCCCAGGCCGCAACCCACCACGGCGCAGCGGCAGGGCGCGGGGTTCTCGCGCTCGAGCCACTGGAGCAGGAAGCGGTTGGGGTGCAGGTCGACCCAGGGCACGTCGGTGGGAGCCGCGGCCTCGCGGGCGGCGCGGTAGAGGGGCTCGAACCATCCGCAGGGGTCGCCGGCCTCCACGGCGGCGCGGCCGGCGCGCGAGGCGGCGATGCGGGTTTGGCGTTCGCGGTCGTCCAAGCTATACTCCTTCGAAGCTCTGCAACTCAGCGGTCGCGCGTCGGGTGGTGCGCGGCTCCCCACTGCTCATATGGAGGGAAACAATGAAGTCTTGCGCCACGATTTTCGCCATTCTCATGGTCGCTTCGGTTGCGGTGGCCGACACCGTCCTGGACGTCGATTTCCAGGGCCTCACGCCCGGCGCCATCGGCACCGGCGGCGCCGCGATGGGCGAGCCCAACCAGGTCTCCAACTGCGATGCGATCATCGTCGACGGCGTGCTGGCCACCCGTTGCCTGATGATCGACGACATCGCCGACTTCGGCACCGGCACCGTGCAGTTCGAGTTCCTGGGCGACTCGGAGGCCACGTCCGGGATCGTCGAGATCTCCATGAACCTGATGTTTTCGGAGCTCGAGGGCTACGTGTTCTACGTGCGCGAGCACGGCGGGTCGGCCGATCAGTTCAACACGATCACCTTCACCTCCGCCGGCGACGTCAGCTGCCGCGACGAGGCCGGCAGCGTCGGCAACATCGGGACCTACAACCCCGGCATCACCCACTCGCTGCACATCATCCACGACATGGACGCCGGTACCTACGACGTCCTGTGGGACGACGCCCTGGTGGTCGACGACCGCGCCCACGGCTTGACGGGCACCGGAATCGGCCGCGTGATCCTGGGCGTGGACCACGACGTCGACCTGAACGGTTCGGTCTATGTGGACGACATCCTGGTGACGGCCACCGGCATCGTCGGCAACGAGGACACCACCTGGAGCGCCGTCAAGAGTGACTGGCGCTAGCCGACCGCACTTCGGGCGTCGGCCGACCGGTCGGCGCCCTCACTCCCCTGACAGCATGAAGTCGATGATCGCTTGCGCGTGGATGCGCGTCGTGTCGAAGAGCGGCACGTCGGCGTCGTCCGCGTTCACGAGCAGCGGGAGCTCGGTGCAGCCGAGGATCACGCCGTCGACGTGGTCGTCGCGGATCATGCGCTCGACGATGGTGACCACCTCGGCGCGGCTCGCGTCCGTCACCACGCCGTGGGCCAGCTCCTCCAGGATGATGCGGGCGATCGTCTCGATCTCCGCGTCGGTCGGCAGGAGCGCCTCGATGCCGCGTTGCGCGAGGCCCGACACGTAGAAGCCGTCACGCATGGTGTAGCCGGTGCCCATGAATGCGACGCGATCGACGCCACCGGCTCGCACCGATCCCGCCGTCGCGTCGATCAGGTCGATCAACGGCAGACCCGCCCGTTCCGCCACGTCCGGAGCGATCTTCGCCAGGGTGTTGGCGCACACCGCCAGGCCCTCCGCCCCCGCCGAGACCAGGCGGCCTGCCTCGGCCAGCAGGATGTCGCGGGCGCCGTCCCAGTCGCCGGCGCTCACGCGGTCGAGCATGGGCTGAAACTCCACCGACGCCAGCACCAGCTCCGCCGAGTGGTGGCCGCCGAGCCGCTCGTTCACGCCGGCGTTGATCAGGCGGTAGTAGTCGATGGTGGACTGCCAGGTCACGCCGCCGATCAGGCCCATGCGTTTCATGGCGCGGTCCTTCCGAGTTCGGTTTCGAGGGCGGTGACCAGGCGGTCGATGTCGTCACGGGTGGTGTAGCCCTGGATGGAGAAGCGGAGCCAGTCGCGGTCGGCGAACTGTGTGAACGGGATCTCCACCGCGTGATCTTTGCGGAGGCGCTTGTGCAACGCTTCGCCGTCGACGCCGGACGGCAACGGCACCGCGCACATTTGAGCCAACCAGGGATCGGGTGGACACAGGGCCGGCTCGCCGAGCAGGTCCAGCAGGCGGGTGCGGGATTCGAGGAGCAGTTCGCGGCATGCGGCGCGGACGGTGGTGGTCCACTCGTGTTCGACGAGAAAGTCGATGGCCGCCGGCACCGCCAGCCAGGCCGACACGTCGCGTGTGCCTGTCCATTCCTGCTCGTCGACGAAGCGGCTCGGGCCGGGACGGTCGGCCTCCCAACCCCAGCTCACCACCAGCGGTTCGATGAGGTCCTGACGGTCGGCGCGCACGTAGAGCAGGGCGGCGCCCTTGGGGGCCAGCATCCACTTGTGGCAGTTGCCGCAGTAGACGTCGCAGCCGAGAGCGTGCAGGTCGAGGTCGAGCTGGCCGGGGCCGTGGGCACCGTCGATGATCGTGAGGATGCCGCGCTCGCGCGCCCGTTCGATCAACGGTTCGATGGGCAGCACCACGCCGCTGGGCGAGGTGATGTGGCTGATGAACAGGACCCTGGTGCGGTCGGTCGCGCCGGCCCACACGGCCTCCACCACTTCGGCCGGATCATCCAGCGGGAACGGCAGCTCCCGCGCCACCAGCCGCGCGCCGGTCTTGCCGCACAGGAAGCGCCACATGCGGTCCATGGCGCCGTACTCGTGGCCGGCGATGGTGAGGATCTCGTCGCCGTCGCGCAGGTCGAGGGAGCGGGCGACCGTGTTGAGGCCCGTGGTGGCGTTGGTGGTGAAGACGATCTCGTCGCGGTCGGCGCCCACGAAGTCCGCCACGCGGGCGCGGGCTTCGGCCAGGCGGGCGGGCAGGGTACGCCGGGTGGCGAGGAAGTCGACGGGCTCGGCTTCGAGTTCGCGCTGGAGGCGCTGGTAGGTCTCGAAGACGGGGCGGGGGCAGGCGCCGAAGGAGCCGTGGTTGAGGAAGGTGATGTCTTTGCGGAGGAGAAAGAGGTCACGGAGCGAGTTGGGCATCACGATTCCTTGGCTCGAGGCAGATGCAATGTCGGATCAGAATGGACGAGTGGGCTTGAGGCGACAAGGTACGATTCCTGCGATGAGCCTGGATGGGATACCAAACACCGGTTTCGAGATTTGCTGGAATGGATAATATATGGTACAATATATTGTACCAATGGAGGTGCCATAGATGAGAATTCCAGCAATCGTCCCCGTCTCCGACCTCCGCCGCGATGTGGCGTCCGTCCTCGAGAAACTCCAGGGCTCACCTGATCCCCTCGTGATCACCCAGCACGGCCGCGCCGTCGCCATCATTCAGGGTATCGAGGCGTACGAGCAGACCGAGAGCGCCCGTGAACTGCTCCATCAACTCGCCATGGGCGAGAAGGAAATCGCGGCCGACGAGGGTCATACGCTCGACGATGTCATGGATGAAGCAGAAGCCCTGCTCGAGGACGACTCCTGATGCAGGTCCGCTTCACCGGGAAGGCCCGTGTGCAGTTTCTCGAGGGCCTGTCCTTCATCAAGCAGGACAGCCCGACAGCCGCCCGACAGTTCAAGGACAAGGCGTTGCAGATCCTGAAGCGTCTGGAGCAGTTCCCGGAATCGGGAAGAGTCATACCGGAGTACCCCGAGCTGCCGCATCGCGAGGTCGTCGTAAAGCCCTACCGGTTCTTCTATCGGGTCATGGGGTCGACGGTCTGGGTCGTGGCCGTTTGGCATGGAGCGCAGATGGCGGAAGAGCCGGAGCACTGACAAAAAAGGTGGTCGCAATCTGCGACCACCTCCGAGATCTCGACATGGTGTTCAACTACTCCAACACCACCACATCCGAATCCCCCCCCGTCAACCGCGACAACTCCTCCGGCTTCAACCGCACCGCCAGCTGCACGCCCTCGTCCCCATGCTCCTCCTCCAGCACCGATCCGGTGCGGTGGAACACGGCCACCAGATCCATGCGCTTGTACGGCACGGCGATCCTCACCACCGTCTCCTGCTCCATCAGGCGCGACTCGAGGGCGGCGCGCACGGCCTCCAGGCCGTCTGGCTCCAGAGCCGACGCGAACACCGAGCCAGGGAACAGACGCGAGAAGCGGTTGCGGATGGTCTCGGCCTGGTCGGGGTCCAGGGCGTCCATCTTGTTGAAGACCATGAGGGTGTCGCGGTCCTCGGGCACGATCTCCGCCAGCACGCGGTTCACGGCCACGATCTGCTCCTCGGGGTCCTCGCCCGAGGCGTCCACCACGTGGACCAGCAGGTCGGCCTCCTCCACCTCGGCCAGCGTGGCGCGGAACGACTCCACCAGGTTGTGGGGCAGGCGCTTGATGAACCCGACGGTGTCCGAGAGCATGAGCTTGCGGCGCTCGTCGATCTCGATGCGGCGGGTGGTGGTGTCGAGGGTGGCGAAGAGCTTGTCCTCCACCAGCACGTCGGCGTCGGTGAGGCCGCGCAGCAGGGTGGACTTGCCGGCGTTGGTGTAGCCGACCAGCGCCGCGGTGTACTGGTCGCGACGGCGACGCGACTGCACTTCGTGATCGGCGGCCACGGCCTTCAGCTCCTTCTTGAGCTTGGCCAGGCGCTTGCCCACGATCCGGCGGTCCGTCTCGAGCTGGGTCTCGCCGGGGCCCCTGGTGCCGATGCCGCCCGCCTGCCGCTCGAGGTGGCTCCACAGCTTCACCAGCCGCGGCAGCATGTACTGGATCTGGGCCAGCTCCACCTGCAGGCGCGCCTGACGGGTGCGGGCGTGGTTGGCGAAGATGTCGAGGATGAGCTCGGTGCGGTCGATCACCGAGATCTTGCCCGCGTCGGTCGGCTTGTCGGGGCGCGACTCCTTGCCGTTCAGGGACTTCTCCAGGTTGCGTCCCTGGGCGGGGCTGAGGTCGTTGTCGAAGACCACGAGGGTGGCCTCGGTGGCCTTCACCACCGCCTGCAGTTCCTCCAGCTTGCCCTTGCCGATGAGGGTGCGCGGGGCGGGTCGGTCGCGACGCTGGCGCACCTCGCCCAGCACGTCGCCGCCGGCGGTCTTGACCAGGCGTCCGAGCTCGTCGAGGTCGCAGACGCCGCCGGTCTCGTCGCCGAAGCGCAGGGGCAGGTCGACGCCGCACACGACGACGCGTTCGCGCTGCTTCGACAAATCGTGGTCAATCATCGCCATGGATTTCGTCCTGCCATTGTTCCCATCGATTCATGCATTCGGCCATGGCGGCTTCGATCTCGCCGTGGCGCTGCGACGCTTCCTGCCGCTGGTCGGGAGTCGCGTCGGTGGACGACAGCAGGGCCAGCACCGACTCCTGCTCCTCCTCCAGCGCCGCGATCTCCACCTCGACCTCGGCGATCCACTGCTCGCGGCGGCGGATCTCGTTCTTGCTCAGGCCGGCGGCGGTCGACCTGGCGGCCGCCTGTTTCTGCGCGGGCTTCGGTGCCGCAGCGGCCGCTGCTTCCCGGCGTTCGCGGCGCTTCGCCGCGTACTCGCTCCACGTGCCCAGGTGCTGGGTCGTGCCGCCGTCATCGAAGACCAGCAGGCGCGTGGCCACCTGATCCAGGAAGCGGCGGTCGTGGGACACCACGATCAGGGTTCCGTCGAAATCCCGCAAGGCGTCTTCCAGAGCTTCGCAGGTGGAGGCGTCCAGGTGGTTGGTGGGCTCGTCCAGCAACAGGGTGTTGTGGCCCTCGCGCATCAGGCGCATCAGGGCGATGCGGGCGCGCTCGCCGCCGGACAGGGCGCCGACCGGGCGGTCGATCATGTCGGCCCCGAACCCGAACGCGCCGGCGAAGGTACGCAGGGCGCCGAGGGTGGCGCCGGGCCAGGCGTCGGAGAGCTCGTCGAGGACGGTGTTCTCGTCGGACACGCGGCGGAGCTGCTGGTCGTACACGCCCAGGTCCACGTTGTGGCCCCACACCACGCGGCCGGCGTCGGGCAGCAGTTCGCCGGCGAGGACCTTCAACAGGGTGGACTTGCCGCAGCCGTTGGGACCCACGATGCCCAGGCGATCGCCGCGAGCCACCAGCGTGGTGACGTCTTCGAACAGGGGGCCGGCGCCGAAACCCTTGGCCAGGCCCTCTGCCTCCAGAGCCACCGCGCCGGACGGTCGACCGGGCGCGAGGGTGATGCGCCAGTTCTTCTGCTCGGCGTCGGGGCGGTCCAGCCGCTCCTCCTTCTCCAGCTGGGTGCGGCGCGACTTGGCCTGCTTCGTTTTCTGCCCCGCCAGGTTGCGGCGGATAAATTCCTCGGTGCGCGCGATCTTCTCCTGCTGCCGACGCCACGCCCCTTCCTCGCGCACGCGACGGGCGGCGGCCTCCTTCACCCAGGACGAGTAGTTGCCCGACCACGAGGTGAGCCTGGCGTTACGCAGCTCGAGGGTGCGGTCGCAGGCGCGGTCCAGGAAGAAGCGATCGTGGGAGACCACCACCATGGCTCCAGTGGAGCGCGACAGGTGCGCCTCGAGCCACTCGCGGGCCTGGAGGTCCAGGTGGTTGGTGGGCTCGTCGAGCAGGAGCAGATCGGCGTTGGCCAGGAGCGCGGCGGCCAGGGCGGCGCGGCGGCGCTCGCCGCCGGACATCACGCCGGGTTCGCGGTCCCACAGGTCGCGGTGCACGCCGAGTCCCGACAGCGCCGCCTCGAGGCGAGGCCGCCAGGTGTAACCATCGCGGCGTTCGAACTCCTGCTGGAGACGGCCGTGCTCGCGGCCCAGTTCCTCGGCGCGGTCGTCCGACGCTTCGGCGAGGGCGGCGCCCACGCGTTCCATCTCCGCTTCCAGTTCGAGCACTTCAGGGAAGGCGGCCTCGGCCACCATGCCGCGGGTGGTGCGGCCGGCCCAGTCGTCGGGATCGAAGGTGGTCTCCTGCCGCAGCCAACGCAGACGCAGGTTGTTGCGCTGCTCGCGCCGGCCCTCGAGCAGGTCCAGCTCGCCGGCCAGGATCGCCAGCAAGGTGGACTTGCCCGCGCCGTTGGGTCCGACCAGCGCCACGCGCTCACCCGGGTGCAGGCGCAGCTCGGCGCCCGCGAGGATGGGCTCGCGGGTGTAGTCGAAGGAGGCGTCGGTCAGCGTGATCAGGGACACGGGCGATCTCCGGTCGTGTGGACGGTCCGGACACGCCGAACCCCTCCCGTGACGAGAGGGGCTCGGTCGGTTCGTTCCGTTTCCGCAGCTGGTCTTCCAGGTCAGGCCTGGGCGGCCGCCTGCGGGGACTTCCTGAACTTAAGCGGCGGCATGCCGCAGCGGTCCTTGAAGGTGCGGCTGAAGTGTGCGAGCGAGTTGAACCCGCACTGCTTCGACACCTCCTCCACCGACAGATCGAACCGACGCAGCAGCTTCTTGGCGTTGTCGATGCGGATCTGGATCAGGTAGTCGCTGAAGCTCATCCCCACCTCGACCCGGAACAGGTTCGAGAAGTACCCCGGCGAGAGGTGCACCATCTCGGCCATGCGGTCGCGATTGATGTTCTCGCTGAAGTTCTGCAGCACGTACCGGCACGCGTACTCGGCGCGGTAGTCCTGGATCTCGGTGGTGGCGTCCACGTCCATGCCGTTCTCGCCGGCTCCATCGAGCACGACCTCGGGCAGCGGACCGGCCCACAGGGGCACGTCGCTGGGCAGGGGCACGAGCCCCGGGTCCATCGTCGCGCCGGTGGTGGGCGCGGGGGCGCCGCCGGGCACGGAGTTGGTCAGATACTCGAGCACGTGCTGGGCGGACCGCTGCACGTTGCTCCTCTGACTCACGAGCACGGGGGTGGAGAATCGGGCCTGGAAGTGGTCCAGGGTCGACTTCAGGTTGGCCGGCGTTTCGGCCGCGTACACGAACAGGAGGCGGGCCGCGGCCAGGTCGGTCTCGGCGTCCACCTCTGCGAGGCGGCGAAGCAGGATCTGAGGCCCGAAGAAGGCGAAACAGAGTTCGGCGGGATTCTTCTCGGTTGCAGCGCAGAGGAAGAGAATGCTCTGGATGAACTCACCGTTGTCGGTCTTGATCTTCGGACACGATGGGAACTCGACGATAAAACTGCTCCATGCTTCCTCGATCGGTTCCAGTCTTTCCTTCACGACTGTCCCCCTCGGACGGAAAGTGTCGCTCCATCGTGTGCATGTCCACAGGTGCATCAAAGAACTTGACGAATGATGAGACGATTATAGGAGAATTCCACCGATGGAACAAGGATTAATTTCATAGGAACAACATCTTGTCGTGTCGCCATGCCGACGCCGACTGAATGGTGACAACTCTGTGATATTTTGGAGATCACAGAACCCTGATAACTATAGGGAATTAGGGCTAGCGGATCAATGCAACGCGTTTCGTGACAGACCAGTTCTCGATCTGGAGCTTGCAGAAATAGGTGCCCGTGGCCACCGGTCGACCCTGGGTGTCCAGGCCATTCCACGTGGCGGTGTCGGTGCCGGGACCGCACGGTTCATCAAAGAGGGTCGCGACCTCGTGGCCGGCCACCGAGTAGATGCGGATGGTCACGCGGGGGGTCGGCGAGCCGTAGGGGATGTCCGCCTCGGGGGCCAGGAGCGGCTCCTCGTCCTCGTCCCAGACGAACCCCTCTCCCACCGTGCGGGGCACGCGGAACGTCACCTGGAGGTGGTCGGTGAAGGGGTTGGGGTACTGCTCGAGCAGATGGGGGGCCAGGGAGGGGCGGCGGTCCGAGTCGTCGTCCGCGGGGTCCTTGGGCTCGGGGGCCGCGGCGGGTTCGGGGGGCCGGATCGCCGTCATGCTCAGGTCGTGGCCGCAGACGGTGCTCAGGGTCACAGTGGCGTCGTCGATCGGGAGGGCGGCCGCCGGGAAGGTCAGGCTCCAGGTACCGTCGACGGTCGGGACGGTGCCCCGCTCGGAGTCCATGTACGGGTGGACCGACCGGAGGCGCTGGACCAGGGGGCCACGGGCGGACCAGGGGGCGGACCAGTCGCGCTCGCCGTCGGTCCACGCCACGGCGGTGGGCGGGCCGGGGTCGGCGCCCTCGATGCGCACCGTCTCAGGGTCGGGCAACAGGGGCCAGCCCTCGGGGGCGGCGATCTCCAGGACCGCGGCGCCGGCGTCGTCGAAGAAGAGCCTGGCCGAGGGCGACTCGGCGCCGGACGGGCGGACCGGAGGCGGCACGATCCAGGGCACGGGGTCCGCGTCGGGGGCGGCGCGGGCACCCTCGTACAGCACGTGGGCGGTGGCCTGGCGGCAGCGGAGCTGGGTCAGGGTGCGGGTCACGCTCACGGCGATCCGGGCGGAGCCGTCCACGGCGAAGCGCAGGTCCGGGCCGTCGAGGCGCAGGAGCTCGTCGCCGCCGAGGACCGTCACGCCGATCCACCACTCCCCCTCGTCGTCCACGAGCAGGGCCGCTGCCATGGCGCGATCCGCCGGATCCACGCCGGGGCGGCGGGGGTCGTGCCAGCCGATGCGGGCCTCGTGCCACGCGCCCTCGGGCAGGCGCAGCACGGCGTCGGCGGCGCCGTCCTCCTCGCGGGTCCAGTGGAGGATCAGGGTCTCGCGCAGGTGCTCGTAGTCCCAGTGGTAGGTCTCGAGGCGGCGAGCGTGGTCGTCGACGATGCGGTGGACCACGTGCATGGCGTCGCCGACGGCGGCGAAGTCCTCGTCCACCTTGCCGTCGCCGTCGTTGTCCACGCCGTCGAGGCGGTCCTCGTCGATGCGACCGTCGCCGTCGTCGTCGGCCATGCGCGAGAAGCCGCGGTGGCCGCCGGGCGCTCCTTCGTGGGTCAGGCGCAGCACGACGTCGTCGCCCCGGGCCAGGAGGCGGCGGGTGGGCGGAGTCCACGGCGGAGTCACGGTGAGCAGGGCGCGGTCGGCGCTCCAGGCCTCGGTCCAGAACGTCACGCCGGCTCGGTCGTCCACGGTGGCGCGGAGCTCGCCCGCCAGGGTCGAAACGCTGGCGGACTCGGCGGCGGCGGGGATCACGCCGAAAAGACAGAGGGCCGCAATGCCCGCGGGGAGCGGTGCGGCCCTCAGGAACCGGAGAAGGGTCCGCCGGAGGCGGTCGGTCCGGGTGGTCTTCATGGCTCGATCAGGTCTCGTCGGTGTCGGCGGCGACTACATCGTCGTCGGAGGCCTCGATGCGGGCCATCCCCACCACGGAGTCGTCGCCCTTCAGGCTGATGATGCGCACGCCCTGAGTGTTGCGACCCAGGGTCGAGATGTCGTTCACGGCCATGCGGATCATGATGCCATTGCGCGTGATGACCATCAACTCCTGATCGTCGGCCATCTCCTTGATGCCCACCAGCGGCCCGTTGCGCTCGCTGCACTTGATGGTGATCAGGCCGCGGCCGCCGCGCTTCTGCACGCGGTAGTCCGCGATGGGCGTGCGCTTGCCGTAGCCGTGCTCGGTGAGGGTGAGCAGGGTGGACTCATCTCCGTCCACCTTCACCATGCCGACCACCGACTCGCCGTCGCCCAGGGCGATGCCCTTCACGCCGCGGGCGGTCCGGCCCATGGGGCGCATGTCCGTCTCGTGGAAGCGGATGGCCATGCCGGAGCTGGAGGCCAGGATGATGTGGCTGTCGCCGCCGGTGACCTTCACGTCGACCAGGTGCTCGTCCTCGAGCAGGTTGATGGCGCGGATGCCGGCGCGGCGCGGGCGGCTGAAGTCGGTCAGCGGCGTGCGCTTGACGATGCCCTTGTCCGTGGACATGACCAGGAAGTGGTCCTCCGTGAACTCGCGCACCGCGACCACGGCGTGGACCTTGTCGCCCTGGGCGACGTCGATCATGTTCACGATGGGCCGGCCCTTGGACGTGCGCGTGCCCTCGGGCAGGTGATACGTCTTGAGCCAGTAGAGCTGTCCGCTCTCCGTCAGCACCAGCAGGAACTGGTGCGTCGACGCGATGAACAGGTGCTCGACCCAGTCCTCCTCCTTGGTGGCCATGGCCGTGATGCCCTTGCCGCCGCGGCCCTGGGTCCGGTAGGTGTCGATGGGAATGCGCTTGGCGTAGCCGCTGTGGCTGATCGTCACGACGACTTCCTCGTCGGCGATCATGTCCTCGAAATCGATGTCGTTCTCGGCCATCTCGATGCTCGTGCGCCGCTCGTCGCCGTACTTCTCCTTCACCTCCGCGATCTCCTCGCGGATGATCATGAGCTGGCGGTCGCGATTGGCGAGGATCTCCTTGAGCTCGGCGATGCGCTCGATCAGCGCCCGGTACTCGTCCTCGATCTTCTGGCGCGCGAGGCCGGTCAGGCGCGCGAGGCGCAGGTCGAGGATGGCCTGGGCCTGCAGGTCCGACAGACCGAAGCGCTCCATGAGACCCGTCTTGGCCCTGTCGGGCGACTCGCTCGTCTTGATGAGCTCGACGATCTCGTCGATGTTGTCCAGCGCGATGCGGTAGCCCTCGAGGATGTGGGCCCGCTCCTCTGCCTTGCGCAGGTCGTACTTCGTGCGGCGGACGACGACCTCTTCCCTGAACTTCAGGTACTCCTGCATCGTCTCCTTGAGGGTCATCACCTTGGGCCGCTTGCCGACGAGCGCCAGGTTGATCACGCCGAAGGTCTGCTGCAGCTGCGTGTGGGTGAAGAGCTTGTTGAGCACCACCTGCGGGTAGGCGTCCTTCTTCAGCACCACGACCACGTGCATGCCCTTGCGGTCCGACTCGTCGCGCAGGTCGCTGATGCCGTCGAGCTGACCGCTGCGCACGAGGTTGGCGATCTTCTCCACGAGGTTCGCCTTGTTCACCTGGTAGGGCAGCTCGGAGATGACGATCCGCGCGCGGCCCTTCGCGTCCTCCTCGATCTCCGTGCGACCGCGCACCACCACGCGGCCGCGGCCGGTGTTGATGTAGTCCACGATGCCGCGGCGTCCCTGGATGATGCCGCCGGTCGGGAAGTCAGGGCCCTGCACGTACTCCATCAGGCCGGAGGCGTCGATGTCGGGATCGTCGAGCAGGGCCGTGAGGCCGTCGCAGACCTCCGTGAGGTTGTGCGGCGGGATCTTGGTGGCCATGCCCACGGCGATGCCGTCGGCGCCGTTGACCAGCAGGTTCGGGATGACCGACGGCATCACCGACGGCATCTCGCGGGAGCCGTCGTAGTTGGGGACGTAGTCGACGGTCTCCTTGTCGAGGTCGCGCATGAGCTCGGTGGCGAGCCTGGTCATGCGGGCCTCGGTGTATCGTTCGGCGGCGGCGGAGTCGCCGTCGACCGATCCGAAGTTGCCCTGACCGTCCACCAGGGGGTAGCGCAGGCTGAAGTCCTGGGCCAGGCGCACCAGCGTGTCGTACACCGACGCGGTGCCGTGCGGGTGGTAGTTACCCGTGGTGTCACCGGTGATCTTGGCGGATTTCCTGTAGGGCTTGTTGGGCTGCAGGTTGAGGTCGTTCATCGCCGTGAGCACGCGGCGGTGCACCGGCTTGAGGCCGTCGCGCACGTCGGGCAGCGCACGGCTGATGATGACGCTCATGGAGTAGTCGAGGTACGACTTCTCCATCTTCTCGTTGATGTCGGCATCGATGATGGTGCCGATGTTCTTGTCGCTCATCGTCGGTTCTCCACTTGGACTAGATGTCGAGGTCGTCGAGGTTCACGTCTTCCGCGTTCTCTTCGATGAATCGCCGGCGCGACTCGACGTCGTCCCCCATCAGCATGGTGAACACGTGGTCGGCGGCCGCGGCGTCCTCGATGGTCACGCGGACCAGGGTGCGGTGCTCGGGATCCATGGTCGTCTCCCAGAGCTGCTCGGGGTTCATCTCGCCCAGACCCTTGTAGCGCTGGACGTAGACGCCCCTGCCGCCCATCTCCTCGACGAGGCGGTCCTTGTCGTCGTCGGTGTAGCAGTACTGCTCGCGCTTGTCCTTCTTCACGCGGTAGAGGGGCGGCTGGGCGACGTACACGTAGCCCGCCTCGATCACCTCGCGGAAGTAGCGGAAGAAGAGCGTGAGGATCAGTGTCATGATGTGGGCGCCGTCCACGTCGGCGTCCGTCATGATGATGATGCGGTGGTAGCGCAGCTTGGACATGTCGAAGATGCCCGCGCCCACGCCGGTGCCCAGCGCGGTGATGACCGTGCGCACCTCGTCGTTGCTCAGGATCTTGTCGAGGCGCGCCTTCTCAACGTTCAGGATCTTGCCCTTGAGCGGCAGGATGGCCTGGAACTGGCGGTCACGACCCTGCTTGGCCGAGCCGCCGGCCGAGTCGCCCTCCACCAGGTACAGCTCGCACTCGGCGGGATCGCGGCTCGTGCAGTCGGACAGCTTGCCCGGCAGCGCGGCCGAGTCGAGGGCCGACTTGCGCCGCGTCAGGTCGCGGGCGCGGCGCGCGGCCTCGCGGGCCTGGGCGGCGCCCACGCACTTGTTGACGACCTTCTTGGCCACCGACGGGTGCTCGTCCAGGTACGTGGCCAGCGCCGTGTTCACCAGCGCCTCCACCTGGCCCTTCACCTCGGTGTTGCCGAGCTTGGTCTTGGTCTGTCCCTCGAACTGGGGCTCGGGGATCTTCACGGAGATGACGGCCGTCAGTCCCTCGCGCACGTCGTCGCCGCTGAGGGCCTTGAGCTCCTTCTTGAAGAGATTCTCCTTGGACGCGTACGCGTTGATGGTGCGCGTGAGGCCGGCGCGGAAGCCGGACAGGTGCGACCCGCCCTCGTGGGTGTTGATGTTGTTGGCGAAGGTGAAGAGGTTCTCGGCGTAGCCGTCGTTGTAGTCCATGGCGATCTCCACCTGGACTCCGTCCTTCTCCCCTTCGAAGTAGACCGGCTCCTCGCAGACCGCCGTCTTGCTCTCGTTGAGCCAGCGCACGAACTCCACGATGCCGCCCTCGTAGCAGAACGTCTCGGTCTTCTCCTGGTCGTCGCGCTCGTCGGCGATGGTGATGGCGATGCCCTTGTTCAGGAACGCCAGCTCGCGCAGCCGCGACTTCAGGGTGTCGTAGTGGTAGACCGTCTCGGGAAAGATCTGCTGGTCGGGCTGGAAGGTCACCGTGGTACCGGTGTCGTCGGCCGGTGCGTCGCCCACGACCTCCACGCCCGTGGCGGGCACGCCGCGCTCGTAGGTCTGGCGGTGCAGCTTGCCGCCGCGCCGGACCTCGGCGATGAGTTCCGTGGACAGCGCGTTCACGCAGCTCACGCCCACGCCGTGGAGTCCGCCGGACACCTTGTAGCTGCCCTTGTCGAACTTGCCGCCCGCGTGCAGCGAGGTCATGACGACCTCCAGCGCGGGCTTACCCTCGGTCTTGTGCATGTCCACGGGGATGCCGCGGCCGTTGTCCACGACGCGGATCGATTCCCCCTGCTGGATCGTCACGGTGATGGTGTCGCAATAGCCGGCGAGGGCCTCGTCGATGGAGTTGTCCACCACCTCGTAGACCAGGTGGTGCAGGCCGCGCACGCCGGTGTCGCCGATGTACATGGCGGGGCGCTTGCGGACGGCCTCCAGGCCCTTCAGGACCTGGATCCCCGACGCGGTGTACTCGCGGGGCGTTCCGGATTCGTTCATCTCTGGTGTCGTCTCTCGTTCCATGGTGATCCGTCCTTGCGGTCGCTGTCGCATCCGTGCGTCGTCGCTCCTGCGGGGAGCCGTCAACGCCGGGAGCCGCCGCGTCCGCGCCGCTGGTGAAGCCAGCGGATCTCGCGCACGGCGTCCAGACCGAAGCGTTCGCGGAAGGTCTTCAGCAGCTCCGGGAAGAGGAGCGTCAATTCCTGTTTCCATGCGGCGTGGTCGGCCTCGAGCACCAACACGCCGTCTTCCAGATCCACCGCGCGCACGTGGGCCGCGATGCGTTCGCCGGCCACGGCGGGCCACGCCTCCAGCAGGGTCCGTTCCCCGGCACGACGGTTCAGCCCCGTCCGTTCCAGGACGGACTCGAGGATGGACCCGATGGTCTCGGGCCTGCCTTTTTTTCGGTCTCGCGTCATGACGGAACCGTTCAGGCGGTGACGGCGCCCTCGTGGACCGACCACGTGCGCAGCGCATCGGGCTTCCACCCGGATACGTCCTCGGCTCGGGCGGTCGCGATGAACACCTGGTGATCGTCGGCCGTGCGCTCCTGCAGTTTGCGGGAGCGGTCCTTGTCCAGTTCGCTGAAGATGTCGTCGAAGAACAGGACGGGGCGAACGCCCCGTTCCTCGAACACGATGTCGGCCTGGGCCAGCTTCAGCGAGACGGCGGCCGTGCGGGTCTCTCCGCGGGATCCGAACGTGCGCAGATTCACGCCGTCGAGGACGATGTCGACATCGTCCTGCTGGGGTCCGGAGAGGCATCGGCCGCGCCGGACCTCATCCGCTCCAATATAGTCCAAAACACCCAGAATTTCCCGTGCGAAATCGTCTTCGGAGCCTCCCGGATCCTCCACTCCAACCCCTTGCCTGTAAATGAGTTGCAGAGGCTTTTTTTCGTCAGCGAGGAAGCCGTAGGCGGCGTCCGCGAAATCGGTCGCGCGGGAGAGCCACGAAGCCCTCCGACGGACCAGCGGAGCGGCGTGTTTCGCAAGCTCCGCGTTCCACGTGGCGAGGTCCTCGCGCACCGCTCCGAACGACGTGAAGCCCCGCCGGACGTCCCTCAGCAGCTTCGATTTCTGGCGCAGCGCCCGGTTCACGGCCTGGAGGTCGCGGAGGTAGGCGGGATCGACGCCGCTGATGCCCTGGTCGAGCCAGCGGCGGCGGCTCTCGGGTCCGCCGCGCACCAGTTCCACGGTCTGGGGATCGAAGACGACGGTGGACAGGCGACCCACCAGATCCACGCGGCGGGGCACGTCGTCGCCGTCCACGCGCACGCGGCGGCGCCCTCCCCGCTCGATGCCCACCTCGATCTCCATGGTCTCGCCGTCGTCGCGCTCCACGCCCAGGCGCAGGTGGCAGGCGTCGGCCTCGAAGCGGACCAGGTCGTCGTCGCGGGCACCGCGGAAGCTGCGGGCGAGGGCGGGGTAGTTGAGGGCCTCCAGCACGTTCGTCTTGCCGTGACCGTTGGCCCCGAGCAGCACGTTCACGCCGGGGCAAAAAGAAAGCCGGACTTCCGCGAGGTTGCGGAAGTCCAGCAGGGATGCCTCGGTCAGGCGCACGTCCGCCCTACTCGGAGGTCAGACGCAGCGGCATGAGCAGGCAGAGCACCTCCCCCGCGTCGTCGCCGACGGGGCTGACGAGGGCCGCACTCTGGGAGTCCTTCAGGGAGACGACCACGTCGTCGGTGCCCTGGTTCTTCAGGACGTCCAGCAGGTAGTTGTAGTTGAAGCCGATCTCCATGGCCTCGCCGTCATAGCTCACCGGGATCTCGTCCTCGGCGCGGCTGCCGTCGGTACCCACCGCGGAGAGCTCCATGCGTCCCGACTCCATGCCCAGGCGGATCTGGCTGGTGATGCGGTCCGCGGTGATGGACACGCGGCGCACGGCGCCGGCGAAGGCCTCGCGGTCCACCGTCAGCTGCAGTTCGTTGGCCTTGGGGATGACCGCCGTGTAGTCGGGGAACGGTCCCTCGAGGATGCGCGTGTGCAGCACCGTGGCGCCCATGCGGAAGCTGAGCTGGTTGTCGCCCATGTGCAGCTTCGTGGTCTCCTCGCCCTCCACCAGGCGGGCGTAGGTGAGCAGGCCCTGGGTGTCGGCGATGAGGTTGCGGATGTCGGTCACGGCCCAGTCCAGCTTGCGCTCGATGCGCGCCAGGCGGTGGGCGTCGGTGGCGACCATGGTCAGCGATGTGGGCTTCACTTCCCACAGGATGCCCATCAGGGCGGGTCGCGTCTCATCCTTGGAGACCGAGTACGACGTGGCTTTGATCATCCGCGTGAGCACGGCCGACTCCACCTCGAGACCGCCGTCCTCCCCCACCTCGGGCAGGTTCGGGAACTCGTCGGCGTTCATGCAGGCCTCGCTGAACGACGCCTTGCCGGCGACCACCTTGAAGGTGCCGCCCTTCTCGGTCATGGTCACGTCGCCGGCCGTGAGGCTGCGCACGAAGGACACGAACTTGGCCGCAGGCACCGCCACGCGACCACCGGTCATGACCTGGACGCCCGCCACGCTCGTCTTCACCGAGAGGTCGAGGTTGGTGGCCGAGAGGGTCAGCGTGTCGCCCTCGGCTTCCATCAGCACGCAGGAGATGACCGGCAGGGTGGTCTTGGACGGCACGCCCGAACAGACGACCTGCAGGGCCTTGTTGAGCTCCGACTGGGGAATCGTGATCTTCACTGTGGGCCTCCGCTCGGGACGTGGCTCGGGGACGGGTCCAAGGGACGAGAATGATAGGCACACCTCTTCCCCTCTTCAAGTTGATTATAAAAGGTAGAGATAAGCAGTAGGGCCTGTGGATAGTGTGGATAGGTTGCGAATCCACGGGCCTTTACAGTGTTTCCGGTCCGGATCCGGGCGTTCCCGATGGTGGACGGATCCGGGGACAACCGGGTCTGTTGTACACGGTGTCCACACACGGACATTCCGGTGGGCATATCTCCCCCGTTCATCCGCAGGTTGTCCACCATGTTATCCCGGTCGTGCACAGAGGGTCCCGTCGTCGAAAGGAACGCGGACCCAGGAGGATCCGCGGACGTGGCTGGGGCTGAGTCGGCCCGTCAGAGCCGCTCGATGAGGTCCTTGACCGTGCCGCGGAACAAGGGGTCCTCCCCGCAGCGCTTCGTGATTTTCTTGTGGGCGTGGATCACGGTCGTGTGGTCCCGCCCGCCGAACATCCGGCCGATTTTCTCGAAGGGAGCGCCGATCTTCTCTCTGGCGATGTACATGCCCACCTGGCGTGCCAAGGCGAGGTCCTGGGTGCGCCTTTTGGACTTGAGCTGATCAACTGTGACTCCGTAGTGGTCGGAAACCACGTTCATGGCGTCAGCAATTGTCGCCGCCTTGACTGGTGAGGCCTGGAAGACGGAGGAGAGTACTTCTTTCGCCATGTCCAGGGTGATCTCACTGCCGGTGAGGCTTGCGAACGCCAGGAGCTTGATCAGCGCTCCCTCGAGATTCCTGATGTTGTTCGTCACGTTGGTGGCGACGAACTCGATCACGTCGTCGGAGATGTAGATGCTGTTGGTCTCCACCTTCTTCCTCAGGATCGCCATGCGCGTCTCGAGGTCGGGTGGACCGATGTCCACGGTGAGTCCCCACTCGAACCGGGAACGCAGGCGTTCCTCGAGGGTGGGGATCTCCTTGGGCGGACGGTCGGAGGTCAGCACGATCTGCTTGTTCTCGTTGTACAGCGCGTTGAACGTGTGGAAGAACTCCTCCTGGGTGGACTCCTTGCCGGCCAGGAAGGCCACGTCGTCCACCAGCAGCACGTCCACGTTGCGGTACTGCCGCTTGAACTCGTAGGTCCTGTTCTTCTGGATGGAGAAGATCAGGTCGTTCATGAACTGTTCGGCCGTGACGTAGCACACGCGCAGGCTGCGGTCGCGGGCGATCACGGCGTTGCCGACGGCGTGCATCAGGTGGGTCTTGCCCAGGCCGACGCCGCCGTGGAGGAACAGCGGGTTGTATCCGTGTCCGGGGCGCTCGCTCACGGCCACGCTGGCCGCGTAGGCCATTTTGGAGCCGGCGCCGATGACGAAGGTGTCGAAGGTGTAGTCGCGGTTCAGGTACACGCGGGAGCGGCCGTCGTCGCCGGAATCGTTGCGGGACTGTTCGTCCTGGGGGATGCCGCCCGGCTCGCGGATGGCGTCGGTCAGGTCGAAGAGCTCGTCCTTGGTGGACTCGGGCTGCACGGCCTCCACCTGGAGCACGCAGCGGATGGAGCGCTCGAAGTGGTCGGAGAGGGCCTGCTCGAGGCTCTCCAGGTGATGCTCGCCGAACCAGTCCTTGAAGAAGAAGTTGGGGCAGACCACCTGCACCTCGTCCTGGTCCCAGGACAGGGGCCTCAGGGGCATGAACCAGGTCTCGAATGTCTGCTGGCTGACCTTACGGCGTACGGACTCCAGGATGGTGTCCCAGTAGCTGGTCAGGGGAGACATTTCCATGAATCGGCCCGTTCTCCTGCGTTATCCGGAAGAATCGCACGATTCCTCCGTTTTTCCACAGACGTCCCCATTGAGAGCAAACGCATCCACACGCCCGCACTCATTCGAACTGATTGTGTAACAATGTGTTGAGAGAACCGCCCTGCTGTCTGTCTAGAAAGTTATCCACAAATCAGACCAACTGTGGATAACTTGAGATGATCTCATCCAGGTTTTCAACACCTGTTGAGCGAAACCTATCACGCAGGGAAAACCCCTGCAAGCACTTTTGTGTGGAGAAGATGAATTATCTTCCAACCGACCATGGAAAAATGAGTTAGAGGGTTTCAGCAGCCGACGGCCAGCCAAAAAGCGGGCCGAGGTCGACGGTGGATAGTCGAGCCCGGATCTGTGGATGAATCAAACACGAGATCGCGGACTCCTGTCGTTCGATCTTGACATGGGGATGGGACTTGACTACTCTTGGCCGGTTCATCCGGGGTCCGGGTGTTTTTTTTCGTTCGTTCCGGACCTGTCAAGACCGGGATGGACCGACAGGAGGATGGTCCATGAAGAGGACGTTTCAGCCCAGCAACATCAAGCGTGCGCGCACGCACGGCTTCCGCAAGCGGATGTCGACCAAGGCCGGTCGCCTGATCCTGAAGCGCCGCCGCGCCAAGGGCCGCAAGCGCCTGTCCGCCTGATCCGCGGGCACGCGATGGGGGAGCCGTGATCACGCGATCGCTCACCCGACGACGAGACTTTCAGACTGTTTACAATGAAGGCCGCAAGCTCGTGGGACGCACGCACGTCCTGTACCTGCTTCCGGCCGAGGACGACGCGAGGGCCGTCGTCGCCAGCCGCAAGGTGGGCGGCGCCGTGCAGCGCAACCGAGCCAAGCGCGTCCTGCGTGAACTGCTGCAGGCGGTCATCTTCAAGGAGCCGGAACGTGCCCTGGAGATCACCGCCTGTTGTGCGTCCGGAGCAGGACCCGACGCGCCGGCCGACGGCCTCTGGATCGTGGCCGTGGCGCGACGCGCGATTCTCGATTGCGACATTCACGCCGTGAAGGCAGAATCCCTCGCGATGCTCGACGAGTTCCTGAAGGGCTGCGGCAAGAAGAAAGCCCCGGACCTCGATGAGCGGTCGACGGACGACACCGGACCGCTCGAGCATTGACCACGGCAGTGGGGCCATGTGGCGGATACCCTACGCACTGATCCGGATCTACCAGCGACTCCTGTCGCCCCTGCTTCCGTCCACGTGCCGATTCCGTCCCACCTGCTCGCACTACGGCGCCGACGCCCTGCGGACCCACGGACTGGCCAAAGGCCTCTGGCTGACGGTCCGCCGCGTCGCACGTTGCCACCCCTGGCACCCCGGCGGGTACGACCCCGTTCCCGGGACCGCTGACGACACGACTGGAGATTGACGTCATGGATCGACGGACACTGCTGGCCATGGGCCTGCTCTTCGTGCTCTTCATGGTGTGGTCCAAGCTCTACATGAAGTGGTACGGACCCGACCCCGACGCCGCGGCCGCCGACAGCACCATCGTCGCCGCCGCTACCGCCGAGACCGGCGACCAGCCGGCCCGGACCCCCGACGCCTTCGAACCCGCCGAACCCGCCGCCGTGCCCGCGGACCGCGAGAGCTTCGCCGCCTCCCTGGAGGAGCCCGCCGCGGACCCGACCTTCGATCCGCTGTCCTTCGCCGCCGTCGACGCCTCGCCCGTTCGCGTGGCCACCGACCTGTACCGCTTGACGGTGGACCCCCGCGCCGGCGTGGTGACGAGCTGGCAAGGCCTGGAGTTCACGGGCATCGACCGTGAAGGCCCCGTCGAGCTGGTGCCGTCGCGCGGCGAGCTGGATCCCGCACCTCGCGGCGACGTGCTCTTGTTCGAGCGTGGCGAGCTGGACCTGACCGACGCGGTGTTCTCCGTGGAGGGACCGGCTTCCGTGGACGCCTCGGCCTCGCCCCGCGAGGTGAGCCTGCGCGCCGAGACCGAGGGCGGCATCGTGGTGCGCAAGATCTACGCGTTCGCACCGGGCGACTACCGCTTCGACGTGCGCTACGACGTGTCCACCGTCGACGCCACCGCGGCCCGCATCCTCGAGCGCGTACTGGGCGAGCCGGTGTCGGCCCGTTACGTGTGGTCGTCGGGCATCGCCGTGACCGAGGCCGCCATCGAGGGCGCCATGCGCCGCCCCGTGTCGTTCCGCTCCTTCGCCATGGTGGGGGACGAGCTGGACTTCAAGCAGCAGAACGACCTGGACCGCGACGACGGCAAGGCCTTCGGCGCGTACCGCGGTTCGGTGCGCTTCGGCGGCATCCAGAACAAGTACTTCCTGATTTCCGGCTTCGTGCCGGACTCCGTCTCCGAAGCCGTCGAGGGACGCATCCGCGTCGGCGGCGATCGCGAGACCATGCGCCAGTCCTTCGAGGTCGAGCTGCCCCTGCGCCGTGCGGGCGCCGGCTTCGCCTCCGGACTGAGCTGGTATTTCGGACCCGGCGACTTCGAGGGTCTGAAGACTTACGGCTGCGCCATGGAGCGCACCGTGAACCTGGGCTGGAAATGGATCCAGCCCATCTCGGAGCTGGTGCTGCACCTGATGAACTGGCTGCACCGCTTCATCCCCAACTACGGTTGGGTCATCGTGGTCATCTCCGTGTTGAGCAAGCTGGTGTTCTGGCCGCTGACGGCCAGGGGCACCCGCGCCATGCGCAAGACCGCCGAAGCCCAGGCGCGCCTGAAGCCGCGTCTGGACGAAGCGAAGAAGAAGTACGGCAAGGATGCGCAGCGCTACAACCAGGAGATGATGAAGATCTACAAGGAGGAAGGCGTCAACCCGATGGCCGGCATGGCCGGGTGCATGCCCATGCTGATCCAGATGCCCGTGTTCATCGCCCTGTACCAGGTGCTGTACAACATGGTCGACCTGCGGCAGACGCCGTGGCTGTTCTGGATCCAGGACCTCTCGCAGCCGGACATGCTGTTCACGCTGCCGATGTCGCTGCCTCTGCTGGGCCAGCACTTCAACCTGCTGCCGCTGATCATGGCCGCCGCCACCTGGCTCCAGACCAAGATGACGCCGCAGACCGGCGCCGCCGCGGGTCAGATGGCCGCCATGAACACCGTCATGCCCATCATGATGCTCTTCTTCCTCTACAACATGCCTTCCGGACTGGTGATCTACTGGACGATCAACACCGGCATGACCGCCCTCCAGTCCTGGCAGGTCCAACGTTCCGCACCCGCAACCGGAGGTGCCCAGACAGCATGAGCGACAGAGACATGATCCGCAGCGAGGGCCGCACCGTCGACGAGGCGATCAGCGAGGCCCTTCTCCATCTCGGCGCGCGCAAGGACGAGGTCGAGATCACCGTCATCGAGGAAGGCAAGTCGGGACTGTTCGGCGTGCTCGGCCGCAAGGCCGCGTGCGTGGAGGTCCGCCGCAAGGAGCGCAAGCGCGGTCGTCGTCGCGGAGGCCGTGGTCGCGGTCGTGGACGCGGCGAGGGTGGCGAAGGCTCCCGTGATCAGCAGCAGGCGCGCGGTCGCGGCGAGGGTCGCGGCGAGGGCCGTGGTCGTCAGGAGCGCCAGGAGCGCCAGGACCGCGACGAGCGCAAGCAGGAGACCCGCGAGGAGAGGCCCCGGGCCGATAACGCTGCCGGTGGCGGCGAGGAGGGCGGCGAGGGTCGCCGTCGTCGTCGTCGTCGCGGAGGCCGCGGTCGCGGTCGCGGCAGGAACCGCGAGGAACAGCAGGTCGTGGAAACCAGCTCCGATGCTCCGGTGGAGCAGACGCAGGATGCGGCGCCCGAGGCGCCCCGGTCCGACGACCGACAGGACGATCGCGATGACGGCCGTCGTCGTCGCCGTCGTCCCTCGCCCGAGGAACGCGAGCAGCGCCGGACTGAACGCACGAAAGCCGCCCGGGTCGACGACACCGGCGAGGCGTTCGACAACGAACCCAACGAGACCACTCCCAAGGAGACCGTCCAGGTGAACACCGACGACACCAAGAAGAACGCCGCCGCCGAGGTGGTGTCCGGCGAGCCCATCGTCGCCATGGATCTGGCCGAGCGCATGGCCATCGCCGAGGGTGACGACCTGGACCAGGTCATCGCCGCCACCACCGAGGATCTCATGAAGCGCTGCGGGTTCTTCTGCCGCGCCAACGTGAGCGAGGGTGAGGACGGCTACCGCAACGTGCGCATCGTGACCGATGCGGGCAGCGCCGACGCCATGGCCGGTCGCCGCAACTCCATGATCAGCTCGGTGCAGCATCTGGTGGACCGCATCCTGTCCAACGCGTCCGGCGAGCACGTGAAGGTGGACGTGGACATCAACAACTACCGGCAGCGCCGCGACGGCAAGCTGGCCCGCCTGGCTTCCGACGCCATGAGCCGCGTGCGTGAGACCGGCGAGCCCGATCACCTGCCCCCCATGAACGCCCGCGAGCGCCGCGTGGTGCACATGGAGGTGGCCGAGGTGGACGGCCTGTCGACCATCACCGAGGGCGAGGGCCCGGACCGCCACGTGGTGATCGTGAAGGAACAGGACGGCGAGTAGCCGCCCGGTTCGGATGATGGAACGGGGGCGGCGCAGGGCGTCGCCCCCGTTTTCTCTGGAAGGTGTTTCCGTGGATGCAGCCGCCACCATCGTCGCCGTCGCCACGCCTCCCGGAAGGGGAGGGCTGGCGGTGGTGCGCTTGAGCGGAGCCGACGCGCTGGACGTTGCACGTGCCGTGTGCGATCACCCGCGACTGCGCGGCGAGGTGGAATCGCACCGCGCGTTCCTGGCGGTGGTGCGCTCGCCCGTCGACGGCGCCGAGCTGGACGAGGCGCTGGTGCTGCCCATGAACGGCCCCGACACCTACACCGGCGAGGACGTGGTGGAGTTCTCCTGCCACGGCGGTGACGTGACGGCGCGGCTGGTGGTGGATGCCTGCCTGGCGGCGGGCGCCCGGGCCGCCGGTCCCGGCGAGTTCACGCGCCGCGCCTTCCTCAACGGACGGTTGAGCCTGGACCAGGCCGAAGCCGTGGCGGACCTCATCCATGCCGACGACGCGCTGTCGGCGCGGGCGGCCCTGGGTCGGCTGCGCGGCGGGCTACGCCGGGCGATTGACGATCTCGAAGGACCGCTGCTCGAATTGCTGACGTCGCTGGAAGGGGGCCTCGAGTTCCACGAGGACGAGGACGTCGGCCCGGCGGCGGATGAGGTGTCGCGCGTGCTGGCCGCCGGCCGCGACCGCATCGCCGCCCTGCTGGCCGACGCCGATGCCGGACGCCTCGTGCGCGACGGTGTCCACGTGGTGTTCTCGGGTCCTCCCAACGCGGGCAAGAGTTCGCTCTTCAACGCCCTGCTCGGCGAGTCGCGTGCCCTGGTGGACGCGGAGCCGGGCACCACCCGCGACATCGTCTCAGAACGCCTCGTGATCGACGGCGTGACCTTCGTGCTCCACGACACCGCCGGCCTGCGCGACGATGCGGGCCGCGTCGAGTCGGCCGGCGTGGGGAAGGCCCGCGAGGCGGCCGGGACGGCGGACATCGTGCTGGCGGTCTCGCCCCTCGATGGCGAAGCAGCCCCGGAGTTCGTCGCCGACGGCGTGACCGTGATTCCCGTCGGCTCGCGTTGCGACCTGGTCGAGGGTGTCGGCGACGGCCTGTGCACCTCGTCGGTGACGGGGGAGGGACTCGACGCCCTGAAGCAGGCCCTGATCGACGCCGTTGATGCCGACCGGCTGAAGAACGTGGCGCGCACGGGTCGAGCCCTGGGCGATCGCCATCGTGAACGCCTGGAGGAGGCCCTGGACGACCTCGCCGATCTGACGGATCGTCAAGCGACCGGCGCCCCTGACGAGGTGGTGGCCACCCTGCTGGCCGCGGCCCTGTCGCGGCTCGGCGAAACGACGGGAAGGGTGTACAGCGAGCGGCTCCTGGATCACGTGTTTTCGGCTTTCTGTGTTGGTAAGTAATTGAAAATAAATAAGTTACATAGTTTTAAGGTTGTTGTTGTAGGCGGCGGTCACGCGGGCATCGAGGCCGTGATGGCGGCCTCGCGCCGGGGATGTTCGACGGCGCTGGTCACCCACGACGCCGAGGAGATCGGTCGGATGCCCTGCAATCCCGCCGTCGGCGGGCTGGGCAAGGGACACCTGGTCCGCGAGATCGATGCCCTGGGCGGCGTCATGGGCCGGGTCATCGACCGGGTCGGGATCCAGTTCCGGGTCCTGAACCGGCGCAAGGGGGCGGCCGTGCGGGCCCCGCGAGCCCAGGCCGACAAGCATCGTTACCAGGAGGCCATGACCGCCCTGGTCACGGGCTCGCCGGGTGTGACGGTCATCGAAGGGGACGCCGCCGGTCTCACGACATCCGATGGTCGCGTGACCGGTGTGACCCTGTCGGACGGCCAAAGCATCGGTGCCGACACCGTCGTGCTCTGTGCCGGCACCTTCCTGGGCGGCCTCATACACACCGGCGACGTTTCCGTGGCCGGTGGTCGCGAGGGGTCCTCCGCATCCCGGGATCTCGGCCGCAGCCTGTCGGACCACGGGTTCGAACTGGTGCGCCTGAAGACCGGCACGCCTCCCCGCCTCCATGTCGACAGCCTGGACCTCGACCGCCTCGACATCCAGCCTCCCGACGACGATCCGGAGCCCCTGTCCGCCTTCACGGCCGGACTGCCTGCTGACGCCATCGCCTGCTGGATGGCCGCCACCAACGGCTCGAGTCACGATCTGATCCGGAACGGGCTGGACCGCTCGCCGCTGTTCGCCGGCGTGATCGAAGGACAGGGGCCGCGCTACTGCCCGTCCATCGAGGACAAGGTGGTTCGGTTCCCGGAGCGGGATCGCCATACGCTCTTCCTGGAGCCGGAAGGTCTGGACACGCCGGAGGTCTACGTCAACGGCCTGTCCACCAGTCTGCCGGCGGATATCCAGGAGGCCGTGGTCCATTCGATTCCCGGTCTGGAGCGGGCTGAGTTCCTGCGCCACGGGTATGCGGTGGAATACGACGCCGTCCCGTCCTGGCAGGTGGAGCGGACCCTGGAGAGCCGGCCCGTGCGAGGATTGTACCTGGCCGGGCAGATCCTCGGGACATCCGGCTATGAGGAGGCCGCGGCCCAGGGCCTGGTGGCCGGGGTGAACGCCGCCCTTTCGCTGGCCAGGGAGGAGCCTTTCGTTCCCGCCCGCCACGAATCCTACATGGGCGTGCTGCTGGATGATCTGGCTACCAAGGAGATCTCCGAGCCCTACCGCATGTTCACGTCGAGGGCCGAGCATCGGCTGGCGCTTCGGTGCGATACGGCCGTGCGGCGGATGCTGCCCCATGCCGAGCGCCTCGGACTGCTTCCGGCGGAGGACCTGGCCCTGCTGAAGAACAGGGTGACGGCCGCGGATCGGATGATGGATGCCTTGAGGTCGACGATGGTCGGCGGCGACGGCGAGCCGTCCGTGCCGGCCGCCGAGCTGTTGCGCCGCCCCGAGGTGGAGCTGACGGATCTCGAGGCCGACTCTCCGGAGCTCGCTCGCTCGTTGGCGGAGGCCACCATGGGGCTGTCGCCCCTGGCTGTGCGCGAGGCGCGCCAGGAGGCGTCCACCACCCTCATCTATGAGGGGTATATCCGCCGTCAGCAGCGCCAGCTCGCCGAGCAGGCCCATCTGGACCATCTGGAGATTCCCGCGGAATTCCGCTACGATCACCTCGAACAGATCAGCCGGGAGGCCCGCGAAAAGCTCGCGAAGGTCCGCCCGGCCACCCTGGGGCAGGCAGCCAGGATCGATGGCGTCCGGTCGTCGGATCTGGCGGTCCTGTCGGTCCTGGTACGTCGGAAGAAGGCAGGATCATGATGTCGGATCGCACCTACCTCGATATCCTGCGCGCCGAGGTCCTGCGCTGGAACAAGAGCTTCAGCCTCGTCTCCCGACAGGATCCCACAGGCATGACGGATGAGCTCATCGAGGAATGCGTCTCTGCGGGTGAAGTGCTGTTGGACCGGTTGGCTCAGGAGGGACGCAGCGTTCATGCCATCGATCTGGGCACAGGGGGAGGCTTCCCGGGCCTCATCTGGTGCCGGATGCTGCAGGATCATGCCGATCTGGGTGACCTGGATGTGCGCGGTGGAGATCTGGTGGAGCCGCGCGCCAAGCGCGCTTGGTTTCTGGAGCGTACCGGGCGCCTGATGGGGTGTGACGGGCTGAGGGTCCATGAGGCGTCCTGGGGAAGCAGGATGACACCGGCGCCATCTCCGATCGACACGGATCTGGTCATGATCTCCATGAAGGCACTGGCCATGACCGAAGAGCAGGTCCTCGAGGGGTTGGATCGGTTTGCGGGTGGAGGTTGCCGGTCAAGCCTGGTGGTTGTCCGGATGGTCTCGTCCTGTGAGGTGTCAGGCTTGGTATCTGATCTGGGGCTTCCTGTTGAGCCTTTGGAGCCCGATTGCACCTGGGGTAGCGCGGGTCACCTTGTCCTTCCTTATGTCTCCCGTCGCCCCGACTCTGCCCTTCTGGTCTCGATTCACCCTGCCTGAGTTACCGATTGTTCCACGTGGAACACTTGTTTGTGTCTGAGTCGACACATTATTCTATTGGTGTTCCACGTGGAACACTCCAGAATCAGCCCGACTTATCCCCGTTTTTTCAATCGAGATTGTGGATAACTAACGAAATGCACTCGACAGGCCTTGTCGAGGGGTCTAATGTTCGTCTTGCTGACCAGTTACACTCCCGAGACACGCTCCTGAGACGAGGTAGGATCCCATGGGCCGGATCATCTCCATTTCCAATCAGAAGGGTGGGGTCGGCAAGACGACCACCGCCGTGAACCTCTGCGCCAGCCTGGGCGCCGCCGAGAAGCGGACGCTCCTGCTGGATCTCGACCCCCAGGGCAACGCTACGAGCGGCTGCGGCGTGGAGGACTACCGATCCACCAGCTACGAGGTGATGCTCGGTACGGCCCGCCTGGATGACGCCGTGATTCCGACGCCCATCCCATTCCTGGACATCATCCCTTCGGATCGACGCCTGGCGGGGGCGGAGATCGAGCTGGTCTCCCAGGTGTCGCGGGAGAAGTTCCTGTCCCATGCCCTCGAGGCCGCCCGGGATCGGTACGACTTCATCATCATCGACACGCCGCCGAGCCTGGGCTTGTTGACGCTCAACGCCCTGACGGCCTCGGACTCGATCCTGATTCCCATCCAGTGCGAGTACTACGCGCTCGAGGGTTTGAGTCAGCTGCTCAGCACGATCCAGCTCGTGCAGAAGAGCCTCAACACCGACCTGCGCATCGAAGGCGTGCTGCTCACCATGTTCGACCGGCGCCTGAAGCTGTCGAACCAGGTGGCCGAGGAGGCCATCGAATACTTCGGCGCAACGGTCTACGACACCAAGATCCCCCGCAATGTGCGCCTGAGCGAGGCGCCGTCGTTCGGCAAGCCGATCCTGCTGTACGACGTGGAGTGCCTGGGGTCGCAGAGCTACATGGAGCTGGCCGAAGAGGTCATCGCCGCCAACAAGCCCGCCGAAACCGGGCAACTGAACCAGGTGGACCAGGCAGAGCAGGCAGCCGCAGCCGGCGGGACCGGCAAGGAGGTGCAGGAATGAACGCACGCAAGGATCGCGTCCTGGGTCGCGGGCTCTCCGCCCTGATCTCCGGCGCCGAACAGCCCCAGCGCACCGATGAAGCCGGAGGCCGCCTGGGCGATCGCGAAGCGCGGATGATCAGTCTGGAGCTGATCGGCCTCAATCCAAACCAGCCGCGTAAGATCTTTAAAGACAATGCTTTGAACGAGTTGGCCGACTCCGTCCGTCAGGTCGGCGTGCTCCAGCCCGTCCTGGTGCGCGAGCTTGTCGAAGGCGAGCCGGCCCCGGTCCGCCTGGACGAGCGCATGGAACTCGGCGGAGAACCCGGGCCCGACCCGAAGTACTCCCTGGTCGCCGGCGAGCGCCGCGTGCGCGCGGCCCGCATGGCCGGCGTGGAGGAGATCCCCGCCATCGTGTGCTCCTACGAGGAGACCGAGGCCCTCAAGGTCGCCCTGCTCGAGAACATCCAGCGCGAGAACCTCAACCCCGTGGAAGAGGCCCTGGCCTACGACCGCCTGCTCGACAGCTATGGCGCCACCCAGGAGGAGCTCGCCGTGATGCTGGGCAAGAGTCGCAGCGGCGTGGCCAACACCCTGCGCCTGCTCTCCCTGGAACAGGAGATCCAGGAGATGCTCCAGGACGAACAGATCACCCGCGGGCACGCCAAGGTGCTGCTCGGAGTGACCGACTCTTCGAGCCGACTGCGCCTGGCTCGGATGTGCCGCAGCCGCGGCCTGTCGGTGCGCGACTGCGAGAAGCGCGTGCAGGCCATGCTGACCGGACGCACGGGCGAAGCCTCCGCACCGCGCCGCCGCAAGGCCGCCGCCGGCGAGACCCGCGAGGTCCGCGCCTTGCGCGAGCGGGCCGAGGAGGCGCTGGGCACTCCGGTGCAGATCGAGCGCGACGCCGAGGGCAAGGGCTCCCTGAACCTGAAGTTCTACTCGGACGACGACCTGATGGGCCTGCTCCAGAGGCTCGGCGTGGATACCGACCTGAGTTAGGTGATGTAACTTGTTTAAAATTAACAAGTTAACAAGATTGATGCGCAAATGGCCGTGGCTCGACGGCCCCTTGCTGATGCTCCTTGCCGCATCGGCCACCCTGCTGGTGGCGGTGGCCTACGGCATCGCCCAGCTCGTGGAACACCTGTCGGCGGGCGGGTCGCTGTTCGAGGCGCCGGAGCACGGCAGCTACGGTATCCTGGCCCAGCTGTGGACCGTGCTGTCCATGATGCTCTTCGTGATGGTGGGGTGGGGTCTTTGGCTCGTGTTCCGCCGTCGCCAGGCCGACCAGATCCGGCTGCGCCGCTCCGAGGAGAAGTACCGCAACATCATCAACCACGCGGGCGAGGCCATCTTCCTGCTGGACGACCAGGGTCACGTGCTCGAGTGGAACAAGGCGGCGGAAGCCCTCTTCGCCGTGCCGCGCCGCACCGTGCTGAACCGACCCTTCCGCGACATCCATCTGTGCTACGGCGTGGAGATCGAACAGGCCATGGCCGACGCCACGCGGCTGAACCGGAGCCTCAACTTCGAGTTCCCGTTACGACGCCGCGGTCAGACCGAAGAGGGGCAGATCTCCATGACGGTCTCGCCCATCTCCGCGTCGCCGGGCAGCGCACGCCAGCGCGACCTGGGGCGGCCGCGTTCGTTCGTGGTCCTGGCCCGCGACATCACCACGGAGAAGCAGCTCGAAAGCCGCATGAGCGAGACGGAGAAGCTGGCGGGCATCGGCCAGTTCGCCGCGGGCATCGCGCACCAGCTGAACACGCCGCTGGGTTCCATCCTGCTGTCGGCCCAGATGATCGAGGAAGCCCTCGCCGAGGGCAGCGACGACGAGCTCGAGGACGTGCAGCGCATCATTCGCCAGACCGAGCAGTGCCGCATCATCATCAAGGGTCTGCTCAACTTCGCGCGGCCGTCGGGTCGGCAGAAGGGGCGTGTGATGCTGGCGGAGGTCGTGCGCGAGACCGTCTTCCTGATGGAGAAGACCATCCGCTCCCAGAACGTCGACGTGATCCTGGACGTGGACGACGAGGGCATGGTCTACGGCAACCGCAACGAGGTGGAGCAGGTTGTCTTCAATCTGCTGGCCAACGCCCTCGACGCGCTGCCCGACGGCGGCCGCGTCACGGTGTCCATCCGCGACGGCGAGAGCGGCGAGGTGGAGATGGTGTTCTCCGACACCGGCGACGGCATTCCCGACGACGCCCGCGACCAGATCTTCCTGCCGTTCTTCACCACCAAGGAGTACGGCAAGGGTACGGGCCTGGGGCTGTCCATCGTCGCGCGCATCGTGCACGAGCACGGCGGCCGCATCGAACTCTGCGAGACGGAGCACGGCGGCGCCTGCTTCGAGATGACCTTCCCGCGCTACCGTCCCTCGGTCCACGGCCCCGCCGCCGACGCCGGCTTCGCCCTGGTCGACGACCTCGAAGGAGACTGACCGTGCTCTTTCGCTTTCCGCCCCACACCCGGATCCTGGTGATCCCCAGCGACGACGGCCGCACCCAGGAATACGCCATCAGCCGGCGACTGCTGATCGCCATGAGCGTGCTGCTGTTCGTGCTCACGATCCTGTTCGTGCTGGTGGTGCTGTCGTACGCGTCGCTCACCCAACAGGCCCGCGAGCTGCCCCAGCTCAAGCAGCAGCTGGTGGAGGCCCGCGCCGAGGCCGTGCGCGTGCAGGAGCTGAACCGCGAGATGGAGGAGATGCGCGACCTGCAGGAGCGGCTGCTCACGCTGCTCGGCATCGCCCCCGCGGATAGTTCTGGCCACGGCCTGTCGGCGCGCCTGGGCGAGGTGGCCGGCGTGATCATGACGCCGCCGCCAGACGTGTGGCCGGTGGACGGCGGGTTCGTGACGCTGGAGTACGACGAGGGCGACATCCCCAACGGACGGGCCCCGCACCAGGGCATCGACCTGACCGCCGCGGTGGACTCGCCCATCGTGTCGGCGGGACGAGGCATCGTGCAGCAGGCGGGCTGGCACGACGACCTCGGAAACTATGTTGAAATCCGCCATGGATTCGGTTACGTAACGGTCTACGGCCATATGAACTCCCTGGCCGTCCGCACGGGGGACCGCGTGGACGCCGGCCAGGTGATCGGCACCCTCGGCGGGACGGGGCGGGTCACCGCACCCCACCTGCACTTCGAGGTCTGGAAGGACGGCGAGGCCATGGACCCGCGCCTGGTGATCCCCGGTTCCCCGGGGAGCGAACCGGACGCGTGACCGACGACAGGGCGCAATCGCGGGAGGGATCCCGCTCCACCGCGGCGACACGGGAGCCGCGACGTACCAGGAGGACGCGACATGTTCGGTAAGGACGCGGACGGCAACGAAGTGGACAGCCGTCAGACTTCGATCCTGGCCCAGGGATGCCGCTTCGAGGGCAAGGTGCACGTGAACGGCACCTTCCGCATCGAGGGCGAGTTCAAGGGCGACATCGCCGAGCCCGAGAGCCTGGTCATCGGCAAGACCGGCGTGCTCCACGGTTCGGTGAAGGTGAAGAACGCCATCATCGGCGGTCAGCTCTTCGGCGACATCACCGCCGAGAACAAGATCGAGCTGCAGAGCGGCTCCCATGTGGAGGGCGACATCAAGACCAAGCGTCTGGTGATCGACGAGGGCGTATTCTTCGAGGGCAACTGCTCCATGGGCGGCCCCCGGAAGGTGCCGGCCGGCGGCGGCCAGCCCGCCCAGCAGCCCCCTCAGAGCCAGTCCAAGTAGCCTGATCTCGGGGTGAAATGATTTTTCGTGCGCCTTGTGCGTGGATCCACGCGCGAGGCGCACGATCCTTATAAAAGACATGATTTCAGACCACTTTGCTCCTGTCGGCTAAATCTCGCCCAAACGGCAGGAAAGAGTTGACAATCGGCCAATAGCGAACCTTAATTGTCCCGGCTTTTCAGCAGCCTGCTGGGGGGCCGCCACGACGCCCGCGACGGCCGGAAACGGTCGCCGCCGACGTCGATTTGCGCGCGGAACGGGTTTTCGCGCAGGGGGTGCCCCATGGCGCAGCCGCCCCGGGACGATGAGACCAAGCTGGAACAGCGGGCGCGGCAGGCCCGCGAGATCGGGATCTACACCGCGATCCCGATGATGCTGGTGATCGGACCGGTGATGGGCTGGCTCCTCGGCCGCTGGGCCGGAGGACGCTGGGGGCACGAGACGACCTTCGAAGCGGTCGGCGCCGTCCTCGGACTCGCCGCCGCGGGGCGCCAGGTCCAGCTGGTCTTCCAGCGCCAGGCGCAGAGCGGGGACGGACGGGACGCATGAACTCGCCGATCCTGCGCAGGACGCGTCTCTGGACCCTGGCTGCGGCCGTCGCGATCTCACTCGCCATGAGTTCGCGGGTCGAGACCCGATTCCTTCTCGGCTTCCTGGGCTCCGCCGTGTGGGCGGCCCTGGGATTCTGGGCGGTGGAGCTGCTCGTGAGGCATGCTCTCGTCCCGCCGGGACATCCCCGCAACGGTCGGGCCGTCGGTCTGCTGGTGCTGGGGAAGGCGGCGTTGTACGGCGTCGCGCTCTGGGTGCTGCTCGCGGACATGGTGCCCGCGATGAGCTGCATCCTCGGTTTCTCGCTTCTTCTCGTGGTCCTGGTGGTTGCGGCGCTGGTCGGCAAGCCGACCCTGCAGATCCGACCGCCCGCGGAATGAGTCAACGTCGACCGGAGTGGATCCGAACGATGATGCCCAACAAGGTTGCCGCCGCCGCGCGCCGCGCTCTGATGCCGAGCCTGATCCTCGTCCTGTCCGCGACCCTCGCAGCCGGCCTCGCCTGGGCCGAGCCCGAGCAGCACGGCCACGACGACGATCACGGCCACGGCCAAGAGGCCACGACCCAGCACGACGATCACGGGTCCGATCACGCCGCCGCCGCCCACGACGACCACGGCGATGCGCACGGCGATGCCGCCCACGGAGACGCTCACGGCGACGACCACCACGGCGAGCACCACGACCCCTACCACCTGCCCAACTTCATCGGCATCGGATTCAACATCGCCCACGGCTGGGCCTGGCTGGATCCCATGTTCTCGGCCATCGCGGCGGTCATCATCATGACGCTGCTGATGAGCGTGACCGCCAAGCGCACCGACACTCCCGGCCGCCTGCAGATGGCCGTGGAGCTGCTCATGGGCGGGCTGGACAACCTGGTGCACGCGGTGGTCGGCCACGGCCATCGGCGCTACGTGCCCTACCTCGGCACCCTGTTCATCTTCATCTGGATCAACAACCTGATGGGACTGGTGCCCTTCTTCCACGCCTCGACGTCGGCCATCAACACGACGGCCGCGCTGGCCATCTGCACGTTCATCTACGTGCAGGCCATCGCCCTGAAGGAGAACGGTCCCCTGGGCTACCTGCACCACATGGCGGGTTCGCCCCGCAGCGGCGTGGAGTGGGCGTTCGTGCCCCTCATGTTCCCGCTGCACCTGCTCGGCGAGTTCATCAAGCCTTTGAGCCTGAGCCTGCGACTGTTCGGCAACGTGATGGGCGAGGACAAGCTCATCGCCGTGTTCATCGTGCTCGGCGCGGGCATGTTGGCGTCCACTGGGCTGCCGGTCGGCATCCCGATCCAGGTGCCCATCGTGTTCCTGGCGCTGCTGACCAGCACGATCCAGGCCCTGGTGTTCACGCTGCTGTCCATGGTCTACATCGCCCTGATGCTCCCGCACGAGGAGCACGGGCACTAGGAATCGGGCCCGCGTGGCCCGAGATGAATCCGGACGTTGTCCGGAACGTGGTCCGGAAAGAAAAGGGCTCGCGGAGCCCGAACCCCACCCATGCAGGGTGAAGGAGGAACAATGGAACTGCTCGGATTGGCTCTCCCCCTCGGTGTCGGTATCGCTGCTGTCGGTTCCGGTCTCGGTCTCGGTCGCGCCATCGGCTCCGCCATGGAGGCCATGGGCCGTCAGCCCGAGGCGATCGGCCAGATCCAGACGGCCATGATCATCGGCGCCGCGTTCATCGAGGCTCTGACGATCTACGCTCTGCTGTCGGTCATCCTGCTCATGGGTAAGCTGGGCTAGTTCCCCGCAGACCCTGAAGACTCCGGACCACGCCGGGGGCGGCACGCCGCTCCCGGCCACGGAACCGGAAGAACGTCACGACCGCGGAAGGTTCGGACGATGAATCTCGATTTTGCAGTGATCGGCACCAACATCATCGGTTTCACGATCGTCGTGCTGGTGCTGAGGAAGTTCGCCTGGGGTCCCATGCTTGACATGCTGGACGCCCGTCGCGACAAGATCAGCACGGACTACGCCGAGGCGGAGACCGCGCGCACCGATGCCGAGAAGATCCGCACGGATCTCGAGACCCAGCTCGCGGAGATCAAGTCTCTCGAGCGGGAACGCGTCCAGGAAGCGGTGAAGAAGGGCGAGGAGATCGCCACCCGCGTCCAGGACGAGGCCAAGGCCAAGGCCGCGGCCACCCTCGAGAAGGCGGAGCACGACATCGGGGTCGAGTCGCAGAAGGCCCAGATGCAGCTGCGCGACCAGGTCGTGGACCTGGCCATCAAGTCGTCGGAGAAGCTCATCAGGACGAAGCTCGACGACGAGACGCACCGCAAGCTGATCATGGACTACATCGACGACCTCGGGGAGATGCCCAATGCGTAACCGCGCAGTGGCATCCCGCTACGCAGGCGCCCTGCTCGCCACGGCGAAGAAGGGCGGCGTCATGGACGGCGTCGCCGAGTCCTTCGCCGGGGTCATGGACGTCCTGAAGGATACGCCGGACCTGATGCGATTCCTCGCCGGTCCGCACATCGACGAGAGCAAGAAGAAGGACCTGATCGGCAACGTGTTCGGCGATCGCGTCGAGCCGGTGCTGCGCTGGTTCCTGGTCATGCTCGTCGAGAAGCAGCGCATGGAGAACGTCGTGGAGATCCACGACGAGTTCGTGCGCCTCGTGGAGGTCGAACGGGGCACCACCCGCGCCCACGTCACGACCGCCGTGCCGCTGACCGACGACCTGGAGCAGGCCCTCTCGGCCAAGCTCGGACAGGTGACCGGCGGCGCCATCGTGCTGGAGAAGGAGGTGGACCCGTCGGTGATCGGCGGTGTCCGCGTGACCATGGGCGACCGGGTGATCGACGGGACGATCCGCACGAACCTCGCGAAGCTGCGCTCGCAGCTGGGCGAGGCGGACGTGCGCTAAGTAGTCCGGAAACTGGATCCGGACCAACATCCGGAGAATAAGGGGTTCCACCGTGAAACTCAGGCCGGAAGAGATCAGCTCCATCCTCTCTCAGGAGCTCGAGAAGTACGACAGCGACCTCGGCGTCGAGAGCGTCGGCACGATCCTGCAGGTGGGCGACGGCATCGCCCGCATCTACGGACTGCAGGACGCCATGGCCGGCGAGCTCGTCGTGTTCCCCGGGGACATCTACGGCATGGTGCTGAACCTGGAGGAAGACTCCATCGGTTGCGCCATCTTCGGCGACGACACGCACATCAAGGAGGGCGACCAGGTCAAGCGCACCGGTCGCATCGCCGAGGTGCCCGTGGGCGACGCCGTGATCGGCCGCGTGGTCAACGCCGTGGGCCAGCCCCTCGACGGCAAGGGTCCCATCCCCACCGACCAGACGCGCAAGATCGAGATCAAGGCGCCCGGCGTCATCGATCGTCAGCCGGTGAAGGAACCCCTGATGACCGGCCTGAAGGCCATCGACTCGATGATCCCCATCGGCCGCGGCCAGCGCGAGCTGATCATCGGCGACCGCCAGACGGGCAAGACGGCCATCGCCATCGACACGATCATCAACCAGAAGGACACCGACGTTTACTGCTTCTACGTGGCCGTGGGCCAGAAGCAGTCGACCGTCGCCCAGGTGCACCGCACGCTCGAAGAGCACGGCGCGATGGAGTACACCACCATCATCAGCGCGTCGGCCTCCGAGCCCGCGCCCATGCTCTTCGTGGCGCCCTACGCGGGCTGCGCCATGGCCGAGCACCTGATGTGGCAGGGCAAGCACACCCTGGTGATCTACGACGACCTGTCCAAGCAGGCCAACGCCTACCGCCAGCTGTCGCTGCTGCTGCGCCGTCCGCCCGGACGCGAGGCGTTCCCCGGCGACGTGTTCTACCTGCACAGCCGCCTGCTCGAGCGCGCCGTGAAGCTGAGCGACGAGAACGGCGGCGGTTCGCTGACGGCCCTGCCGATCATCGAGACCCAGGCGTCGGACGTGTCGGCCTACATCCCGACCAACGTGATCTCCATCACCGACGGTCAGATCTTCCTGGAGAACGACCTGTTCTACTCCGGCGTCCGGCCCGCCATCAACGTGGGTATCTCGGTGTCGCGAGTGGGCGGTTCGGCCCAGACCAAGGCCATGAAGAAGATCGCCGGCTCGCTGCGCCTGAACCTGGCCCAGTACCGCGAGCTCGCGGCCTTCGCCCAGTTCGGCAGCGACCTGGACAAGGCCACCCAGGCCCAGCTCACCCGCGGTGAGCGCATGGTCGAGATCCTCAAGCAGGGCCAGTACGTGCCCATGCCGGTGGAGAAGCAGGTGGCCATCATCTACGCCGCCAACGAGGGCTTCCTGGACGACCTGCCCGTGGAGACCCTGGCCGAGTGGGAGAAGGGCCTGCACGCGTACCTCGACGAGAAGTACGCGAGCGTCCTGGCCGAGATCCGCAGCAGCGGCAAGCTCGAGGGCGAGACCGCCGAGAACCTGAAGGCCGCCATCGCGGAGTACAAGGCCTCCCGCTAAGCGGGGTGCCTTAGGGAGGTCAAGCCGTGGCCGGAGCCGGCATCAAGGCGATCAACAAGCGGATCCGATCCGTCAAGTCGACGCAGCAGATCACCAAGGCCATGAAGATGGTCTCGGCGGCCAAGCTGCGCCGCTCGCAGGATCGGCTGATGGCCGCCCGTCCCTACAGCACCAAGCTCCAGGCGCTGCTCCAGCGTCTGGCCGGTGCCGGGTCGGCGGACCACCCGCTGTTCGAGGCCCGCGAGGTCAGCACCCGTCTCTACGTGGTGTGCACCTCGGACAAGGGCCTGTGCGGCGCCTACAACATGAACGTGATGCGCGCCGCGCATAAGGCCATGGACGAGGACGTCGCCGCCGGCGTCGCCGTCCAGGTGCTGGCCGTGGGCCGCAAGGCCCGCGACTATTTCCGCAAGCGCGACTTCGACGTGGTCCAGGCCCACGACGACTTCGGCGGCCAGGCCAGCGACGACAAGGCCCGCCAGGTCACCGAGTTCGTCCAGCACCGGTTCCTGACCGGCGAGGTGGACGAGGTGCGCATGGCGTACGCCGAGTTCGTCAGCACCCTAACCCAGCGCCCGAACATCGACACGGCCCTGCCCATCTCGCCGCCCGAGGCGGCGGAAGACGACGAGGGCCCTGCGTTGGATTACATCTGGGAGCCTGACAAGGGCGCCATCTACGCGGCCCTGCTGCCCCAGTACCTGCGCAACCGCATGTACCTGACGCTCTGCGAGGCCTACGCCAGCGAGCACGGCGCGCGCATGACCAGCATGAGCGCGGCGACCCAGAACGCCGGCGAGATGATCGAGGCCCTGACGCTGCAGCGCAACCGCGAGCGCCAGGCCGCCATCACGCAGGAGATCAGCGAGATCGTGGGCGGCGCCGCCGCTCTGTAACGGTTTGAATGACACGCCCTGGCACAAGGCCGGGCGACGTACCGAGCAAGGAGAAGAGAAGCTCATGGCCGAGAACATCGGACGCGTCGTACAGGTGATCGGTCCCACCGTGGACCTCGAGTTCGGCGCCGACTCGCTGCCCGAGATCCTCAACGCGATCACCATCAAGGACGCGGAGAAGGAGATCGACCTGACGGTCGAGGTCGCGCAGCACATCGGCAACAACGTGGTGCGCTGCATCGCCATGGACTCCACCGACGGTCTCGTGCGCGGCATGCCCGCCTCCGACACCGGCGCGCCCATCAGCGTGCCCGTCGGCCAGCAGAGCCTCGGCCGCCTCTTCAACCTCCTGGGTCAGCCCATCGACGGCAAGGGCGGCGTGCCCGAGCCCGAGAAGCGCTCCCCCATCCACCGCGCCCCGCCGCCGCTCGACGAGCAGGGCGAGGCCAACGAGGTCTTCGAGACCGGCATCAAGGTCGTGGACCTGCTGGCTCCCTACGCCAAGGGCGGCAAGATCGGCCTGTTCGGCGGCGCCGGCGTGGGCAAGACGGTCATCGTGATGGAGCTGATCCACGCCATCGCCACCCAGCACGGCGGCTACTCCGTGTTCTGCGGCGTGGGCGAGCGCACCCGCGAGGGCAACGATCTGTACCTGGAGATGAGCGAGTCCGGCGTGCTGGAGAACACCGCCCTGGTGTTCGGCCAGATGAACGAGCCGCCCGGATCCCGCCTGCGCATCGCCCTGAGCGGCCTGACCATGGCCGAGCACTTCCGCGACGAGATGCAGCAGGACGTGCTGCTCTTCGTGGACAACATCTTCCGCTTCACCCAGGCCGGCTCCGAGGTGTCCGCCCTGCTCGGTCGCATGCCGAGCGCCGTGGGCTACCAGCCGACCCTGGCCACCGAGATGGGCGCCCTGCAGGAGCGCATCACCTCGACCAAGAGCGGTTCGATCACTTCGGTGCAGGCCATCTACGTGCCCGCCGACGACCTCACGGACCCCGCGCCCGCCACGGCGTTCTCCCACCTCGACGCGACCACGGTGCTCAGCCGCCAGATCGCCGAGCTGGGCATCTACCCCGCCGTGGACCCGCTGGACTCCACGAGCCGGATCCTGGACCCGCGCTACATCGGCGACGAGCACTACGACCTGGCCCGCGAGGTCCAGGGCGTGCTCCAGCGCTACAAGGATCTGCAGGACATCATCGCCATCCTCGGCATGGACGAGCTGAGCGACGAGGACAAGCTCATCGTGCAGCGCGCCCGCAAGATTCAGAAGTTCCTGTCGCAGCCCTTCTTCGTGGCCGAGGTCTTCACCGGCAGCCCGGGCCGCTACGTGAAGCTCGAGGACACGATCCGCAGCTTCAAGGGCCTGGTGGCCGGCGACTACGACCACATCCCCGAGCAGTGCTTCTACATGTGCGGCGACATCGACGAGGTCCTCGAGAAGTACGAAGCGATGGAGAAGTAGAATGGCGAAGTCGTTCAAGATTTCCATCGTGACCGCCGAGCAGACGCTCCTCGAAACCGAGGCCGTCAGCCTGACCCTGCCCGGCATCGCCGGTTACCTCGGCATTCTGGCCAACCACGCGCCCCTGGTCACCGCATTGGTGCCCGGGGTGATGACCATGAAGCAGGACGATGGAGGGCCCGCCTCGGTGTTCTCCGTGTCCAACGGGTTCGTGGAGGTGGCTCGGAATGAGGTTTCGGTGATGGTTGACTCTTGTGAGCCGGCGCCGGATATCGATGTGACGCGGGCCGAGCAGGCGCTCGAGAGGGCGAAGGAGCGGTTGGCGCATCGGGATGAGAAGACTGATGTGGCGCGGGCGGATGCGGCTATGGCGAGGGCTAAGGCGCGGTTGATGGCTTCGAGGAAGTCGCACTGAGATAAGTAACGCACCCTGTGAATGAAGCCCCCCGTAATGCGCGGGGGGCTTCTTTTATCCGATAATCAGGCTGTTGTCGCTGCTCATACACTTCAGGTGGTCTGCGGTCTCGAGTCATCGTACCCTCTCTCCCCCGAGCGACCCCACGCCCCGATGGAGGGAAACGATGAACTGGACCAAACTCCTGACCGAAGCCGCCCACTACAACTACATGGTTGCCGACAATCTCATGGCCATGGTCTCCGACGACGACCTCGCCTGGAAGCCTGCCACCGGCTCCAACTGGATGACCGCCGGCCAGTGCATGCATCACATGACCAACGCCTGTGGCTACTGCTGCCGCGGCTTCCTGACTGGCGACTGGGGCATGCCCGAAGGCGCTGGCGACCACGCTGACGGCGAGCCTATGCTCCCGCCCGCCGAAGCCCTGCCCTCCGTCGAATCAGTCCAGGCCGCACGCGACCTCCTCTCCGCCGACAAAGCCCTCTGCCTCCAGATGATCGCCGAAGCCGGCGAGGAGAAGCTCGACACCCACATGACCGTCGCCCCCTGGAACCCCGGCTGCGAGCGGTCGCTGGGCGAGCACTTCATGGACATGATCCTGCACCTGCAGAGCCACAAGAATCAGCTCTACTACTACTTGAAGCTGATGGGCCGCGACGTGAACACCGAACACCTCTGGGGCATGTAGCGATGACGGCGCAGGCGACCTACATCTATCGCCGCAGCATCCTCGAACCGGAGACCGTCCTCGAACTCGAGGGCGGCCCGGACGGGGGTGTGCTCCGCATTGCGCGTGGCGATGGCTCCGAAATCTGGCTCCTGTCTGAAATCGAATCGGTACGCCTGGCCTACAACCCCACCCGATTCGACCTGGTGAAGTACGAGTGCAGGCTCCAGCGTCGCGGCGGCGGCGGCATGATCGTCACCTCCACCTCCTACAAGGGCGTCGGCAGGTTCCAGGACAACGGTCCGGAGTACCGCGTCTTCATCACGGCCCTCCACTCGGCGCTCGCCACATCGGGCGCGCCGGGCGTGCGGTTCGTGAAGGGCAGTGCGCCATTCGTGTACTGGGGGTCACTGGGGTGCGCCGTCGGTGGGCTGGGCATGCTGTTGCTTGTGCTGTTGGTCACCGGCGCGATCCTCATCCCCGCCGTGGCGCTGACCAAGCTCGCGATCCTGCTGTTCATGGTGCCGTGGGCGGTGAAGTACGCGAAGAAGAACAGGCCTGGGGCGTATGATCCAGGGGCGGTGCCCCAGGAGTTGTTGCCTGAGTAGGCTGTTGCAGGGGTGGGTTGATTAACTACCTGGAAAATATGGCGTTACAAGGAATTCACGTGTACCCGCCCGCCCCGCGCTCACAACGGGCCTCGTCTCTGAAAAACTGCGCCCCTCCAACACCTCGTGCTAAACTATCCCACCCCCGACGGCCCCCCGGCCCGTCACGCGTACACCTCCCTACCCGGGACCAACGCCATGCCCCCCAAACCCAAAGACCCCGTCATCGTAGGCTGGCGAGAAATCGTCTCCCTCCCCGACTGGGGCATCCCCCGCCTCAAGGCCAAGATCGACACCGGCGCCCGCACCAGCGCCATCCATGTGGGCGCCCTCGAGGAGCTCCCCGACGGTCGCGTGCGCTTCGAGGTCGTCATCAAGGAGAAGCCGGACCTGCGCACCACCTGGGTCGAGGCCACCCCGGTCCGCGAGACCACCATCAAGCCCAGCAGCGGCGTCAGGCAACGCCGCCTGGTTTTCCGCACGCGCCTGGCCATCGGCCCCATTGAACGCGAGATCGAACTCACCCTCGTCTCGCGCAAGGGCATGCTCTGCCGCATGCTCGTGGGGCGCATGGCCCTGCCCGCGAACACCCTCGTCAGCCCGACGCGCAAGTACCTGCACGGCGGCGTCAAGATCCGCAAGACCAGCCAGAAAGGACGCACGTGAAGCTCGCCATCCTCTCCGTCTCTCCCAAGTGCTACAGCTCCATGCGTCTGCGTCAGGCGGCCGTCGAGCGGGGGCACGACGTCAAGGTGCTCAACACGCTGCGCTTCGCCATCGAGCTGGAGGCCGGCGAGCCGGACCTGCATTTCCGCGGCAAGCACCTGAGCCATTACGACGCGATTCTGCCCCGCATCGGTGCGTCAATCACCTACTTCGGCACCGCGGTGGTGCGGCAGTTCGAGCAGATGGACGTGTACACGCCCAACACCGCCGCCGGCATCACCAACTCGCGGGACAAGTTGCGGTCGTTGCAGGTGCTGAGCCGTCACGACATCGGGATTCCCCACACCACCTTCGTGCGCGATCGCAAGGATGTGCTATCCGCCATCGAGCGGGTGGGCGGCGTTCCGGTGATCATCAAGATCCTCGAGGGGACCCAGGGCGTGGGCGTGATCCTCGCCGAGACCACGAAGGTGGCCGAGGCCATCATCGAGACCATGCAGAGCGTGCGGCAGAACGTGCTCGTCCAGAAGTTCATCAAGGAGAGCAAGGGCCGCGACATCCGCGCCTTCGTGGTGGGGGACCGGGTGGTGGCCGCCATGCGGCGCGTTGCCCAGGGCAACGAGTTCCGCAGCAACGTGCACCGAGGCGGCAGGGCGGAAGTGGTGGAGCTCGACCCCGAGTACGAGCGCACGGCCGTGCGCGCCGCCCAGATCCTCGGGCTGCGCGTGGCCGGCGTGGACATGCTCGAAGGCAACGACGGGCCCCAGGTGATGGAGGTGAACTCCTCGCCCGGCCTCGAGGGCATCGAGACCTGCACGGGGCTTGACGTGGCCGGCGCGGTCATCGACTACATCAACGACCAGGTGGCCTTCCCCGACCTCGACATCCGCCAGCGCCTGACCGTGAGCACCGGCTACGGCGTGGCCGAGTTGATGATTCCCGAGGGGTTTGAGCTGGTGGGCAAGACCATCGCCGACTCGGGGCTGCGCGACCGCGACATCGTGGTGCTGACCCTCAACCGCGGCACCACCGTGATCTCCAATCCCAAGACCACGCGCGAGCTGGAGGCCGGTGACCGCATGCTGTGCTACGGCAAGCTGGAATCCATGCGCGATCTGGTGCCGGCGCGGCGCCGCAGGAGGAAGAAGCGGAAGGTGCAGAAGCTGGATCCGGATCTGATCGAGCAGCTCGGGGAGGAGCCGTCGTGAGCGACTTCAAGCCCGACGTCGGCGTGTGGGGAAAGACCGTCATCGAGCCCGGCGAGATGCGCGAGGTGAAGGTGACCATCGCCGAGGCCTACTCGGGCATGGACATCCGCATCCCCGTGCAGGTGTGGCGCGGGGCGGAGCCCGGACCGACGGTCTTCGTGACCGGCGCCGTCCACGGCGACGAGATCAACGGCACCGGCGTGATCCGCACCATCATCGTGGACCGGCCCTTCGAACTGAAGGCGGGCGCGTTGATCATGGTGCCGGTGGTGAACCTGCTCGGGTTCGAGCGCCATGAGCGCTACCTGCCCGACCGTCGCGACCTGAACCGCTGCTTCCCAGGCTCGTCGCGCGGCAGCCTGGCGAGCCGCATGGCGCGGGTGATCTTCGACGAGATCGTGCGCCGTTCCGACTTCGGCATCGACCTGCACACCGCGGCGGTGCGCCGCACCAACGTCCCCAACGTGCGGGCCGACCTGACCTGCCCGAACCTCGAGCCCTTTGCCAGGGCGTTCGGGTCCGAGCTCATCGTGAATGCCCAGGGGCCGGCGGGCTCGCTGCGCAACGCGTCGGCCGCGGCCGGCTGCCCCACGCTGATCCTCGAAGCCGGCGAGGTGTGGAAGGTGGAGCCGACGGTGGTGGAATACGCCATCCGCGGCATCCGCAACTGCCTGCGCCATCTCGGCATGGTCGATGGTGACCCGATCGAACCTCCCTACCGCATCGAGACCGACGCCACCCAGTGGGTCCGCGCCCAGTTCGGCGGCTTCCTCCGTTTCCACGTCACCCCCGGTGACGTGGTGCAGAAGGGGGACAAGCTGGCCACCAACATCAGCCTCGGCGGCAAGCGGCTGAACGTGGTGAAGGCACCGCGGGCCGGCGTGGTGTTGGGCATGACCACGCTACCGTCGGTGGCGCCGGGCGACGCCATCTGCCACCTGGCCTACGCGCGCGCGGGCGAGCTGAAGAAGGTGGAGCGGGCGGTGGCGCGGATGGACGACGATGCGCTGCATGAGCGGGTCAGGGAGGATCTGGCGCGGAGTGTGTTTGCGGTTCGGCCCTAGTCGGCAATAAACGAGGGCGGCCCCGCCGAAGGACCGCCCTCACCAGCGACCGATGCTCCGCTAACGAGCCAGAAGCACCTTCACCGTCGCACTCTCATCCCCTCCACGCGCCCTCACGAAGTACACCCCGCTCGGCGAAGCGCGCCCCGCATCGTCGGCGCCATCCCAGTTCATCGGGATCACGCCGGCGGGCAGCGCTCCGTCATGAAGCGTCCTCACCCGCGCCCCCCGCACGTCGTACACATCCACCCGCACCAATCCGTCGGCAGGGTTCTCCACGGAGATCGTCGTCGAAGGGTTGAACGGGTTCGGCCAGGCGCCCACGGCGAACACCAGCGGCAGCGGGTCGTCCACGCCGGTGGTGGAGTTCACCAGGGCTTCGTTGGAGGGAGCGCCCTCGTTGCCGTGGATGTCCACGGCGGTCACCCGGTAGTACAGCGTGCCCGGGGGCGGCACGGCGTCCGTGTAGGCCGTGTCCGCGGCCGCGCCCACGAACGTGCCCGGTCCCGGGGTGAAGCCGGGCGTGGCCGAGCGGTACACGCGGTATTCCTGCAGGTCCTCGTCGTTCACGCCGCTGGCGTCCCAGCCCAGCTCGGCATCGCCGCCGACCATCTGCGCGGCCAGCGACAAGGGCGCGCCGGGGGAGAGGTTGTCCACGGACCAGCCGTAGTACTCGAGGGTGGGCCAGAGACCGTCGGTGGCCGTGTCGTGGGCGTACACCACGTACACGGTGCGCGGGGCGCCGGCGTCGGTGGAGTCGCCGTAGGTCGGAGCGTTCACCGCGTACTGTTCCATGCGCTCGGCGTTCTGCTGGACGACGAAGGCCCAGCCGGTCTCCAGCAGCACGCGGGTCTGCGCCGGGTCCATGCCGCTGCGCTCGCTGACGTCGCGCACGTGGTCGGGGGTTACCACCGGCGGACGCGGGGCGGTGTAGGCGTACTTCATCCACAGGCTGTAGTAGTCGATGCGGTCGTCGGCGATGGTGTCGTACACGCTCGGGTTCCACGTGACGATGACCTCGCCGCCCTGATCGTGCGGGCGATCGTCGATGGATTCCATGGTGGGGTTGGCTTCGCCGGCGAAGCCCCAACGGTCCATGCGCTGGGCGTAGATGTCGCCCTGGTAGCCGGTGCGCCAGTCTTCCCAGACGGTGATCACGCCGCCGTCGCCGTCGCTGCATGCCCCGGTATCGCTGGGGAGGGAGATCCAGGCCGATGAGACCTTGCCGGAGGTACCCCAGAGCTTGCTGCCCGTGTCGCTGACTTTCTGGGTGATGACGGAGTTGGCGATCTCGACGGAGAGGAGCAGGTTGCCCTCGCCGTCGGCGATGGCGCCGCCGGGTTCGATGGCGACGTTGCCGTCCCGATACACCATCAGCGAGCCGTCGTCCGCCCAGGCCTTCACGCCGGAGGGGCGCATATGCTGACCGTAAAGGGACGTGCCGTCGTAGGAGTCGGTGCGGCCGTCGCGCCAGACAACGTACACGCCGCCGGATCCGTCGGGGGCGATGCGGGCGTCGAGCTGGGAGTCGTCCTGGTCGCAGACGTAGGTGTACCACCAGTAGTCGCCGTTGAGCGGGTGGATCCGCTTCATGAGGATGTCGGGTCCCGTGGTGGCCGACGTGCTGTAGTCCGTGCAGGCAATGTAGGCGCCGCCGTTGTCGTCGGTGCACACGGCGTCGAGGGTCTGGGTCGAACCGGTGATGACGATCATTGAGATGCCGTCGGTCGACCATGTGGGGGACCCGTTCCCGTCCAGCAGGCTGGCGTAGATGTCCCAGTCGCCGTTGCGGTAGTCCCTCCAGACGAAGATGGCGCTGCCCGGCTCGGACAGGACCATCATGCAGTCGTCCTGAGTGCTGGCCGCTTCGCACACGGGCACGCCGTCGTTGCCCCACAGGCGCGTGCCGTTGAGGTACAGGCGCTGGGCCCAGATGTCGTAGCCGGTGACGACGTAGTTGCGACGATCGTAGAAGGACACGATGACCCCGTAGGCGCCGTCGGAGATGATGCCCACGTCGTACTGCGACGAACCGGAGGATCCCGGGGTGGCCTCCAGTCCGGATGTGGAGAACGATCGCGTGCCGGCCGACGTGATGCGCTGGACGCGGGCTCGGTAGTAGCTTCCGTCGTAGAGAGTGGCCACGACCCAGAGTTCGCCGGCGTCGCCGAGGCAGATGTCGAAGGTCCCGATCAGGCCGGAGCTGGACAGTGCCTCCAGCCCGTCGACCGTCCAGATGGGTTGGCCGTCGGCGTCGAGGTGCTGGGCATAGATGGAGATGCTGCCGCCCCTCTGATCCACCCAGGCCATGTAGGCGCCGCCTTCGCCGTCGTCGACGATGAGGGGGGCCGAGGCGTCGTCCGCCAGGGCGCAGATCGGCTCGTTGGCCTGAACGTCGTGAGTCCAGGCGGCGGCGGGGGCCGCGAACGCCAGGATGAGGAATGAGACGAGGAGCAGTGATCGGGGCATCATCAGAGGACCTCCGGAGCAGGTGAATCCGAACGCAAGCCCGGCGATCATAGGTCGAACTTCCGGCACGGAATAGGATTATTCACGACACCCGGATCGAGGACTGGACCCCCGCGCGCGCCTCCTCTAGCCTCCCATCCGAACCCGTCCCTCCGCCTTCCGCCCGGAGCACGCCATGACCGTCCAGGACCGCATCCGCAGCCGCATGAACGACGAGGGTCTGCCCGCCGTCGCCGTCGACACCTTCCTCCACTACCACGCCCAGCTCGCGTCCGGCGAGACCGGCCTGATGCCCGAGTCCGAACTCGAGCCCGTGGACACGCTGCCCGACGCCGACGCCCTCGACCCCGCCCTCGTGGAGACCGGCCGCGCCGCCCTGCCGCGCACCGTCTACCTGAAGCTCAACGGCGGACTCGGCACGGGCATGGGACTAGAGAAGGCCAAGTCGCTGCTGCCGATCAAGAACGGGCTCACGTTCCTGGACGTGATCGCGCGCCAGGCCCGCAACGCCGGCGTGCCGTTGCTGCTGATGAACAGCTTCAGCACCCGCGACGACTCCCTCGCCGCCCTCGCCCCCTACGACGACCTGGCCAAGGGCGGCCTGCCCCTCGACTTCCTCCAGCACAAGGTGCCCAAGCTCCTGCGCGACACCCTCGAGCCCGCCGACAACAGCGCCAACCCCGGCCAGTGCTGGTGCCCCCCGGGCCACGGCGACCTCTACACCGCCCTGCTCACCAGCGGCCTGCTCGATCAGCTCCTCGACGGCGGCTTCGAGTACGCCTTCGTGTCCAACAGCGACAACCTGGGCGCGGTCATCGACCCGGCCATCCTCGGCCACATGGCCAGCACCGGCCTGCCGTTCCTCATGGAAGTGGCGGACCGCACGCCGGCCGACAAGAAGGGCGGCCACCTGGCCCGCCGCGTCTCCGACGGCCGCCTGGTTCTGCGCGAGATCGCCCAGTGCCCCGACACCGACCTCGACGCCTTCCAGGACACCTCCCGTCACTGCTACTTCAACACCAACTCCCTGTGGCTCCACCTGCCCGCGTTGAAGCGCGTGCTCGACGAACGTGACGGCATCCTGGGCCTGCCCATGATCCGCAACGGCAAGACCCTCGACCCGCGCGACCCGTCGTCGCCCGCGGTGTGGCAGCTCGAGACGGCCATGGGCTCCGCCATCGAAACGTTCGAAGGCGCCGGCGCCATCCGCGTGCCGCCCACCCGGTTCGCGCCCATCAAGAAGTGCAGCGACCTGCTCGACGTGCGCTCCGACAACTTCACCCTCACCGACGACGCCCGCGTGGTCCCCAACCCGGCCCGCGCCCTGGGCCGCTGCGTGGTCGACCTGGACGATCGCTACTACAAGTTCGTGGACGACCTCGATGCGCGGTTCCCCTACGGGGCGCCGTCGCTGAAGGAGTGTGCGAGCCTGACGGTGGAGGGGGATGTGACGTTCGGGAGCAACGTGACGGTGAGAGGCGAGGCCCGCGTGGTCGCGGACGCTCCGGCCGCCGTCCCGGATGGCGCCGTATTGGAAGGTGTTACGAGCCCTTGAGTGTGATTCTCATGTTCTGTGAGGTTTTTCCGACTTTCGATGCAACGGTCCACCCCCGAACGCATTGTCCATGATGGAGGAGCTCCCGGAGCCCCCCCCAGGCACCGGGAGTCCAAACGGGCAATATCTTCGGGGATTCCGACCAATAGAGCAGCAGGGGGCCCCGGCCATCGGCCGGGGCCTCATATCATTCGGCGGAGGCCGGCGCCCGGTCCGCCGTCTCGATCACGACCTTCCGCACCCGCGGCCACGCTCCCTTCACATCGGCCACGAGTCCCGTCACCAGTTCCTCGACCCGCCCCGTCGGCACGTCGTCGGCCACGTCCAGGCTGACGGTCACCAGCACGTGGGTCGGTCCCATGTGGAGGGTCAGCACCTCGTGGACGGCCTGCACCTCGGGCTGGGCCAGGGCGCGGCGGCGGACGTCGTCGGCCACTTCGGGGGCGGCGCTTTCGCCGATCAGCAGACCCTTGGTCTCGTGGGCGAGCCACACGGCCGTGCCGCCGAGGATGAGTCCGATCACCACGGAGGCGGCGCCGTCGAACCACGCGATGTGGGTCACGTGGCTGAGCCACACGCCCAGGAACGCCACGATGATGCCGAGCATGGCGGCCGAGTCCTCGAACAGCACCACGAAGGTCGTGGGGTCCTTGCTCTCGCGCACCGCGCGCAGGAGGGAGCGGCGACCCTGCTCGTGACGGAACTCGCGGTAGGCCATGAACCAGGCCACGCCTTCGAACAGGAAGGACAGGCCCAGCACCACGTAGTTCACCGTGGGGGAGCCGTGGGCGGCCGGGTGGCGGATGTGCCGGATACCCTCGACGATGCTCACGCCCGCGCCCACCGCGAAGATCAGGATGGCCACCACGAAGGACCAGAAGTAGACCTCCTTGCCGTGGCCGAACGGGTGCCGTTCGTCGACGGGGCGCGACGCCTTCTTCAGGCCGAGCAGCAGCAGCCCCTGGTTGCCCGTGTCCACGAGCGAGTGGATGCCCTCGCTGAGCATGGCCGCGCTGCCGGTCATGGCCGAGGCGGCCAGCTTGGTGGCGGCGATGAGGGTGTTGCCCACCAGGGCGGCGTAGATGACGGTCCTGGATCCGGATCCGGCCATGGGTCCTCCGGGGGTTCGTGTCCATGTTGCCGGGAGTGTATCCGGGGCACCCCCGGGGCGCCAGCGCCGGGAAATACCTAAATATCCTACCGATTTACTATGTTGAAGTCCGACAGAGGGATGACTATTCTGCGCCTATTCGAACACGAGAAGTCTCCTGTTTCCTGGAAGGTGTGCCATGGCTTCCGGTCTCCGTCTGCTGATCGCCCTGTCCCTCGCGTCCCTCTTCGTGATCGTCGGTTGCGGCGGCACGCCCGACGACACCGCTCCCGGCGGCCCCCCGAGCGCCGAGATCAAGGGCATGTTCGGGACCATGAACCGCGAGATGACCTCGCCGGACAACCCCCTGACCGACGCCAAGATCGACCTCGGCCGCATCCTCTACTACGAGGATCGCATGTCGGCCAGCGGCGACATCTCCTGCAACAGCTGCCACGTGCTGGACGAGTTCGGCGTGGACGGCCTGCCCACCTCGCCCGGCCACGACGGCACCCTGGGCGCGCGCAACAGCCCCACCGTCTACAACGCGGCCATGCACATCGCCCAGTTCTGGGACGGCCGCGAGCCCACCATCGAGGCCCAGGCCAAGGGCCCGATCCTCAACCCGGTGGAGCACGGCATCGAGACGGGCGAGCAGGTGGAGGAGATCCTGCGCGGGATCCCCGAGTACCGCCCGCTCTTCGAGGCCGCCTTCCCCGGCCAGGACGAGCCCATCACCTTCGACAACGTGGCCATGGCCATCGGCGCCTTCGAGCGCAAGCTCGTGACCAAGGGCAAGTGGGACCGCTGGCTCGTGGGCGACGGCAGCGCCCTCAACGTGCAGGAAGTGCGCGGCGTGCAGGCGTTCATCGACGTGGGCTGCGCCACCTGCCACATGGGTCCGGCCCTGGGCGGCGGCCTGTACCAGAAGATGGGCCTCGAGGTGCCCTACGAGATGGAGGACAAGGGTCGCTCCGTGGTGACCGGCAACCCGGCCGAGGACTTCTTCTTCAAGGTGCCCGGCCTGCGCAACATCGCCGAGACCGGTCCCTACATGCACGACGGTTCGATCGAGACCCTCGAGGAGATCGTCGACATCATGGTCAAGCACCAGGTCAAGGTGGAGGCCACGCCCGAGCAGAAGGCCGACATCGTGGCCTTCATGAAGGCCCTGACCGGCAAGCTCAAGGACGAGGCGTACATCGCCGAGCCGGCGCTGCCCGGCAAGGCCGCGCACTAGTCGCCACGACGACACCGGAGCACGAAAAGACGGGCGGTTCCCCGAGGGGAGCCGCCCGTCGCTCGTTCCGGCGAGGGGGTTTCTACCGGAAGAGGTTCTTGACGTCGCCCCAGCCCATCTCCTCGGCGGGCAGCGCTTCGCCGAACTCGGCCACGCCGGTGGGGAAGGTGTCGTCGGTCTGGTTGCCCAGCATGCCGCCGTTCATCAGCGCGTCGGTGGGGATCATGCCCGCCAGCGGCTTGAAGAGGAACGGACCGGCGCCGTTGTCGGGCACGGGCTCGATGGAGATGACCGCGGCGAAGTCGCCGGAGTCCAGGTCCAGCACGGGGCCGCCGTGGAAGGCCGTGAAGTCCTGGCCGGGGAACGGCGGGCCGCCGCCCATGGAGCCGGCGGCGTCGGAGTCGGCCATGTCCGCGGCGTTGAAGGTGCCGGTGCCGTAGGGCACGGGCATGGCGCCGGACACGTCCACGATCCAGCCCTCGTAGGTCCACGAGGCGCCCAGGTCGGGCAGGCCCGTGAGGCCGGCCATGGGCCCGGGCATGGACAGGTACCAGATGCCCTGGTCGCCGTTCATGGTGTCCACGCCGTCATCGCTGGGGGTGGCCAGGATGTACGAGCCCATGGCGGTGGAGAGCATGGCCAGGTCGGGCACGGCGGCGGTGAGCAGGGCCGCGCCGCCCATGGCGTCGCCCGACAGCACGATCAGGCCGGACGGGCCGGGATCGCCGTCCATGGGCGGCTCGATGGAGATCTTGATGGACGTGGCGGCGGAGATGTCCACGCCGGCGTCGAACAGCGGGATCGGGTCGCCGGTCATGGGGTCCACGGGCATGCCCATGGCGTCCACGTTGAACACGCCGGTGCTGACGGGCATGCCGCCGACGATGGCCCAGCCCTCGTACACGCCGTCGACGGCGGGGTCGAGGGTCATCAGGTTCGAGAACTCGAGGGTCAGGTCGCCGGTGCCGGCCGGGGCGGCGCTCGCGGCCATCACGGCGGCGAGGGCGAGGATCAGGGTTCGTGCGCTTCGCGTCATGGTTGGTCTCCCGTTCAAGGTTTTCGTGGTCGAGGTCCGCTGGACCGTTGACGGCCCCTTGCGGGCCTCGCTACCCTCTACGGAGTCTCGATTCCAGACGTGACAGGTCTTTTTTATCTGTCGCACCGCGCCGTCCGACTTCGTAGTTCCCGAGAGGGGGTGACATGGTTCCGCCGAGATCAGCATTCCATCCGGAAGAGCGGGACCTGCCGCCCGACCTCCTGCGACGCGTCGCCGGCCGCGACCGCGCCGCCATGGAGTCGTTCTTCGAGCACTACTACGAGCGCGTGCTCGCCCACGTGGTGAACCTCACGCGCGACCGCACCCTGGCCGACGACCTGTGCCAGAACGTGTTCCTGAAGCTCCACGGCGTGATCGACCGGCTCGACCCCGAGCGCGACCCGACGGGCTGGGTATTCACCGTGGCCACCAACGTGGTGCGCGACCACTGGCGCTCGCGGGCCCACAAGACCACCGAGCGCGAGGCCGGCGTGGACGACCCGACCATGCTCGACGTCGCCCACCCCGACCCGGGCGTGCAGGCGGCCATGGAGAAGGACGAGGAGTTGCGGGCCGTGTGGTCGGCCCTGCAGGACCTGTCGCCGGACGATCGCGAGATCATCCTGCTGCGCGACTACGAGGAGCTCGACACGGCGGCCGTGGCCGCCGCCCTGGACATCACCACCGACGCCGTCCGCCAGCGCCATTCCCGCGCGGTGAAACGGCTCGGAGAACGATTCCGCCGCCGCAAGGACGGCCCGAGGTCATGAACGACGACCGCACCCACGACGGCTTCGGCCCCGACGAGACGCAGGCCCTCCAGGCCCTGCGCCGTCTGCCGCGCTCCGCCGCCGACCAGGACGCCCGCGCCCGTGCGCGTGCCGCCTTCCTGGACGGGACGGAGGTCCTGCGCATGCCGGAGGGCGGCAGCGCCTTCGGCCGCGTGTGGGCCGGGTTCTTCGCCGCCGCCGCGGCTGCGGTGCTGGCGTTGATGTTCGTGGGCATGCAGCCGGTTGCCGAGTGGCGCGTGCTGGACACCGCGGGCGGCGCGCCCTTCGAGTCGGGCATGACGATCGACCACGGCTTCGTGACCACGGGCGAGGGCCAGGAGGTCGAGCTCCAGCTCGGCGAGCTGTTGCGCTTCCGCATGATGCCGGGCACCGAGGTCGAGCTGCCGCCGCCGCCCCGCCGCTGGTTCGCCAGCTTCCAGCGCCTCACCGTGAACGCCGGCGAGATCTTCGGCACGACCGGCGGCCATAAGAGCGACCTCCCCTTCGCCTTCACCACCGGCGAACTCGAAGCCCTGCTCACCGGTACCACCTTCGCCGTGTTCCGCACCGACGACGCCTCGTGCGTGTGCCTGTGGGAAGGCGGCATCCTGGTCGACCCGCTGGTGGGCGACGCCCCCGACGTGACCCTCGAGCCCGGCCAGCGCGTGTGGGTCTACCGCGACGGACGCGCCCCCGAGGTGCTGCCCCTGACCGACATGGAACGCATGAAGCTGGGCATGATGGAAGACGCGGGGCTGGCCCCCGTCGATTGACCGGAGGTGCGCCCGTGCTGTTCGCGATGATCTACCGTCCCGGCCCCGCCTACGATCCCGACCTCAAACCTGCCGAGCCCGGCCCCCTGGCCGACCACGTGAAGCTCATGCACCACGTCATGGACACCGGCGCGATGGTCATGGGCGGTCCGTTCACCGACGGCGCGGGGGGGATGTCGGTGGTGGATGTGCGGGGGCGCGAGGAGGCGGAGGCGATTGCGGAGGCGGATCCGGCGGTGGTGAGGGGGCATTTCGAGGTGGAGATCAGGGCTTGGGATACGGAGGATCGGAGGGGGTGAGGACGATCAGGAGTCGAGAATCCTCAGCCGCTCTTCCAGGTCCGCCGGTGATGTGAACACGAACGTGCGTCCCGCACCCTTCCCCTTCAACAGGATACCCCTCTCAACGAGATCCAGCAGATCCGTCCTCGCTGTCTGGTAGCTGACACCGTTCGCATTGCGATGCGCAGCGATGGTATAGGCGTAGCCTGGGTTTCGCAGCGCGTGCCTGACGATGTCCAGCTGCCGGTGGTTGAGGCTTCTTCCCAAGGGGGCGCCGGCGGACAGGACCCGGTCGATGTCGTGGAGTTCGCGTGTTTTTCGTTCCAAGTAGGAATACAGGTCGTCGATGGATCTGTTGAGGACCTCCAGCTGGTTCAGGACGAAGTAGGTGGCGTCGTTGTCGTCCGTCTCGACGTAGAGGAACGATCGCTGGTATCGCGTGGGGGCCTCTCGCAGGATCCTGGAGATGGACAGGAACTCGCAGAGCCAGTAGCCGCGGCGCAGCATGGACCAGTAGAACAGCGCCCGTGCGGTGCGGCCGTTCCCGTCCACGAAGGGGTGATCGCAGGCGAGCCAGAGGTGCAGGAGAATCGAGCGAACGACGGGATGGATGTAGGGATCGTCGCCGTCATCGTTGGCGAACTCGCACATGGCGGCCAGCCGGGATGGCAGCTCGGAAGCTATCGGGGGGGTATACAGGATGTTACCGACCCGATCGTAGATATGGACCGGATCGTCGGGCCGGCGAGGGCGTCCGGCGTCGTCGGGGTCATCGAGCGTCCCCTCAGTCACGATGCGATGGATCTCGAAGACGAGTTCCGGTGTGAGTTTCGAATCCTTGAAGCCACGGATGGCCTGCATCGCGTGATAGTTGTTCAGGACCATCCGCTCGCTCGTGTCCCGCGGCACCCTGTCGTCGCGAACCATCTCGAGAGCTTCTCGCCTCGTCATCGCAGCGCCCTCGAGCTGACTCGATGTGATGGCTTCATCCAGGAGCTGTCTTACGAGGTACGTGCTCCTGGTTCGCGGGCTCGTCACGGGCTCGTTCATCCTGATCGTGCCGGTCGCGCGAGCGTCCACGTCGCGGATCATTCTCCAGACGAGGTCGGGCATCGCCAGCTTGAATGGCCTTCCCAAGGCATCGACGATCGGCAGTGTCCTGGAGATGGAGGACCTCGCCATCTTGATGGCGTGCCACCAGCGGCGGTGGTCCAGTCCTTCCGGAGTCGGCCTGTGCCGGAGGCTGTCCCAGTGATAGTACCGCTGATCAGGTGTGGGTCCGCCGGTCTGGTTCATGGCCTCGACGAACTCCGACATCAGCTCCGGGTCCGAGCTGAAGTCGGACCAGAGTTCGATCATCGTGGGGGGGCGGAGGGGCTTTTTCATGGGATTCCTTTGTCAAAGTCAAAGTCATTAGTATTAGTATAGGATCGATTGGTGAACGTGTCTACTAGTTTATTACTAACACCCATAGAATTAGTAATTGCGGCGTAACATTTTGGTGCGACGGCAATTAGGTAATGTCGCTAGACCATGTGACTGTCTGTGCCTTGAGGCTGTTGCTGCGGGCCTGTTGCGGGGGTATGCGGCCTATCTAGCTGATATATTGTAGGTTATGCGAGTTTCACGTGGATTCGGTGTGATGCGGGCATCCGGATCAATCCAAACACACCTCCGGCACCTCCACATACCCCAGTTTTTCCCAATCCAACACACCCTCCGCCCCATGACAATCCACGCACGTCAACGCCCCCACGCGCCGCACCCCATGGCTGATCTCCAGCCTGGCGTCCGTCGGGATCCACCGTGCCTCCACGTTGCGGCCGGCGCGCACGTCCTCGAATGATCCGGTGTTCCAGCCGTCGATGTCCATGAAGCCCATGAACCGGTCGAGCATGTACACCTTGAACATCCAGCCGTACATCATGCCCATCATGGACTTGTCCATTTCGGCGCGGGCGGCGGCGTCCGGGTCGCCGGTGCGGTAGTAGGTGGGCAGGTTGTAGGGCACGAACATGCCGCCGAAGGGGCCCATGTTCTGCAGGTCGATGTGCTGGCGGCCGTTGAAGCGTTTCATGGCGTAGAGCTGCGACGGCTTGCGGCGGGCGATGGGGCGCATGGTCTCCTCGTACCACGCGTCGTAGTCGAAGTCGGCGAACTCGGGCCAGCGGTTGGCGGCGTCGTAGAACGAGTAACCCGTCCCTCCGTCCGGGTGGTCGCCGATGGGGTTGCCGAGGAACGTCGCGTCGCCGTTCCACCACACGTAGTCGATACCCGTGCCGGGCTCCGTCAGTTTTTCCGTGTCGTGGTACACGTGGATGCCCGGCGGGTCCTCGAACTCGGTGTGGGCGAAGTCGCGGCGGGTGGCGTTGTCCGGGTGGAGGCTCGGGATGTGGCAGGTGACGCAGGCCACGCGATCGAGGTGATCGTTCAGCTCGTCGGACCACTCCGTCTCCGCGTGGACGGGGGGCTCGTGGCACTCCGTACAGGTCACCACTCGCTCGGGCAGGTCGTTGGCCATCATCGTGGTGGTGTGCAGGCCCTTGGCGATGCGGTGGCCCTCGGTGTGGTGGCACTCCAGGCAGCTCATGCCCGCGGCGGCGTGCACGTCCCACGACGGGGAGTAGGGGGTGCCGCGCTTGGAGCCGGGGTGGGCGACTCGCGGCCGGTCGGCGCCGGGCTGCATGATGCTCGGCATGTACGACGGGTCCGCCTCGTCCACGTAGACGTCGCCGCCGAAGTTGTGCTGGTGGCAGCGCAGGCAGGCCTGGGCGGTGGGCGTCGTCACCGTGACCGCGGCGCGCATGGACCGGTCCTGGCCCCAGCGCAGGCGGCCGCCGTCCTCCACCACGACCTTGCGGTTCATGTCGTACAGCGCGCTGTGGCAGATGAGGCAGTCGATGGCCGCGGCCTCTTCGGGCAGCGTCTCGTACAGCGGCATCATCTCGCCGAGCGGCGCCTGGAACTGGCCGCCGATGTGGCACTGGCCGCAGCCCTCGCTCATGGTGTCGCCCCCGGCGGTGACCACGAGTTCGGCCCAGGCCGTCATGGCGAAGGAGCCGGGCTTGGGGCAGGGGCGGTTGATCTTGCCCATGGGGAAGGGGTCGGCCAGTTCGCCGTTGAAGCCCCACACGTTGGGATGGCGGTCGCTGAAGAAGCGGTAGTGGGACGAGTCGGTGAGGTTGGTCATGAGGTCTTCGTCGAAGGCCTCGTCGTATTCGTTCTCCCAGTGCACGTCGGTGTGGCAGCGGAGGCACGTCTCCGGCCCCTCGTAGGTCAGGATGCCGGCGCCGCGGAAGTGCTCCACGTGGTCGAAGTCCATGTCCATGGCGGCGGCCGTGACCGTGAGCTCGGCGGCCAGGGCGCGGAAGGTCTCGGGGGTCTCGCGTTCCAGCACGAAGGTCGCGGTGCCGGGGCGGGAGTCGGCGGGCATCATCAGGTTGATCATGCGCGACCAGGCCTGCCAGCGCCAGCCGGCCAGGAGCAGGATCACGAGCAGCAGGAGCAGGGCGCGGCGCCGGGGCATGGATGACCTCCATCGGGGTGGGTATTTCTCATATGTGGCGGGGTGTTAAGCCGTTGTCAAGCCCTTCGCGCTGCAGCGGCACGGTGTGATAGGATCACGGGATCATGGCATCGCGCTCCCTGTCCCTCCTTCTGCTGACGGTGGCCGTCATGACCGCTTCCTGCGGACGAGCCGACGACCGGATTCAAGACCACGAGGCCCGGCGGGCCCGCATGGTCGCAACCATCACCGCCTACGACAGGTCCGCCTCTGCGGTGGCCGGCCGGCCTCCCATCGCCGACGCCGTGATCGAGGCCATGGGCCGTACGCCCCGCCACGCCTTCGTCCCCCACGACCTCCGCGCCCGCGACTACGACGACACCCCCCTGCCCATCGGCCACGGCCAGACCATCAGCCAGCCCTACATCGTGGCCCTGATGACCGACCTGCTGGGGGTCGCACCCGGCGACACCGTCCTGGAGGTGGGCACCGGTTCCGGTTACCAGGCGGCGGTCCTGGCGGAGATGGGGGTCGTGGTCCACACCATCGAGATCGTCACGCCCCTGGCCCGTCGCGCTCGCCGCGATCTGGAGGACGCAGGCTATGCCGACCGCGTCACGGTGTACGAGGGCGACGGCTACGCCGGTCTTCCGGACCTGGCGCCCTTCGACGGGATCATCGTGACCGCGGCGCCGGATCACGTGCCGCGGCCCCTGGTCGACCAGCTCGCACCCGGCGCGCGCCTGGTGATCCCGGTCGGACCCGTCGGGAGGGTCCAGCAGCTCCAGCTGATCACGCGCGGACCGTCCGGGCCGGTCACGGAGACCGTCATCCCCGTCCGCTTCGTCCCCCTCACCCGCGACCCCGACTGACCATTCATGTGACGCGGGCCCCCCGAACCGCTATATTCGACCGGATCGCCCCGAATCCGCGCCCCACGCCTTGGAGCCCCCGATGTCCAGGACCAGGATCTTCCTCGTCGCCGCCGCACGCCCCAACTTCATGAAGATCGCGCCCATCTGGCACGAGCTGCAGAAACACCTGGACCGCTGCGACCCGTGGCTCATCCACACCGGCCAGCACTACGACAAGAACATGTCCGACGTGTTCTTCGAGGACCTGGGCCTGCCCAAGCCCCACGTGCACCTCGGCGTGGGGGGCGGCAGCCACGCCGAGAACACCGGCGGCGTGATGATCGAGTTCGAGAAGGCCTGCATCGAGCACAAGCCCGACGTGGTGGTGGTGTGCGGCGACGTGAACTCCACGGTGGCCTGCGCCCTCACGGCCAAGAAGCTGTGGATCAAGGTGGCCCACGTGGAGGCCGGCCTGCGCAGCAACGACTGGTCCATGCCAGAGGAGATCAACCGCCTGGCCACCGACGCCATCAGCGACCTGCTGCTCACTCCATCCCAGGACGGCAACGACAACCTGGGGCGCGAGGCGGCGGACAAAGGCCGGGTGCACCTGGTGGGCAACATCATGATCGACAGTCTGGCGGGGGCGCTGGATCGGGCGAAGGATCGCGCGGCTTACGAGCGGTTCGGCGCCGAGCAGGGCTCGTACGGCCTGGTGACCCTGCACCGCCCCTCCAACGTGGACGATCCCGACTCGCTGCGGACCATCTTCGCGGCCCTGAAGGCCGTGGAGGCCCCCATCATCTTTCCCGTCCACCCGCGGACGCGGAAGGTCATGGCCGAGCACGGCATCGGCGAGGACGCGGCCGAGGGGCCGTTCCCCATCCACCTGGCCGACCCCATGCCCTACGACGACTTCGTGAACCTGACCATGAACGCCAAGTTCGTGCTCACCGACTCGGGCGGCATCCAGGAGGAGACCACCTACCTGGGCATTCCCTGCCTCACGCTGCGACCCAATACGGAGCGGCCCATCACCATTACCATGGGCACCAACGAGTTGACCACCCTCGAACTCCTGCCCGGCCATCTGACCACCGTCATGGCCGGCGAGTGGAAGAAGGGCGAGGTGCCGCCGCTTTGGGACGGCCGCACGGCCGAGCGCATCGCGGCGTTGCTGCTGGATTCCTGATTCCGGCAGGAATACCGGAAAAGAGGCCCGCTTCGGCGGGCCTTTTTCGTCTCAACCCCACCTGTTCCCCGCCGAAGCACCCGGATAGAAGCCGACCTCCGGACGTCCCGGGGTCGCGAAGGGAACATCATGAAGTCCTTGTTCAGGATCCTGGTCGCCGTGGCGGTCGCCGTACCGGCGTTCGCCATCATGGGCGACGACCTCGACCTTGACACGTTCAGTCTCGAGGAACTCCTCGACGTGGAGGTGGTCACGGTCTCCAAGCGCGCCGAGCGCGTGCAGGACGCCGCCGCCGCCGTCTTCGTCATCACCGCCGAGGACATCCGGCGCAGCGGGGCGACGACCATTCCGGAAGCCCTGCGGCTGGCACCCGGCCTCCATGTGGCGCGTATCGACGCCTATCGCTGGGCCATTTCCGCCCGCGGATTCAGCGAGCGCTTCGCCAACAAGCTGCAGGTGCTCGTGGACGGGCGCAGCATCTACTCGCCGATGTTCAGCGGCACGTACTGGGAATCGTCGGAAGTGCCGGTGGAGGACATCGAACGCATCGAGGTGATCCGCGGTCCTGGCGCGACCCTCTGGGGCGCCAACGCCGTGAACGGCGTGATCAACGTGATCACCCGCAAGGCGTCGTCCGACGACGGCGGCCGCCTGAGCGTGGCCGCGGGCCCGGAAACGAAGTACCGGGTGCTGGGGCGGCTGTCCGGTTCCGCCACCGAGGGCGAGTCGTACCGGTTGAGCGCCCTGGTGGGCGACTACGACGGCACGCTCCGGAACGACGGCTCCGACGCGCGGGACGACTGGAGCGAGTTCCTGCTCAACGGACGCTGGAGCGCCGATCTCTCCGATCGCGACCACGTCACCGCGACGGGCCACTACTTCGAATCCGAGCAGGGCGCCACGTCGGCGGGCTTCTTCCCTTCGCCCCCGTACTCGAGCATCCGCCACGAAGTGATCGACTTCCATGTCGGCTCGGCCCACCTGACCTGGGATCGCGAGATCTCCGAGCGTTCCGGCTTCTCGCTCGACCTCGCCAAGACCTGGTTCCACCGCAGCGAGTATCTGCTGCAGGACGTCCACGGCATCCTGGACGTGGAAGCCAAGCACGACTTCGCACTCGGCTCGCGCCATCAGGTGATCTGGGGGCTCGGCTACCGTCGCTACGACGACGACCAGCAGGGGATCGGCGGCTACGGCTTCGACCCCGCCACGATCTCGGAGTGGACCGTCAGCGGGTTCGTGCAGGACGAGATCGCCATCGTGCCGGAGAAGCTGCGCCTGACCCTGGGCGTGAAGTACGAGGACCGCGACTTCATCGACCCCGAGTGGCAGCCCAACATGAGGTTCGCGTGGACGCCCAATGAGGACAACACCCTCTGGGGATCGGTCTCCAAGGCCGTCCGCGTGCCGTCCCGCGCCAACCGCGACATCTTCGTGGACATCGGCATCATGCCGCCGGGGGCCACGCCCGGGAACCCCGACTTCCCCGTGATGATCACGATGCTGGGCAACGACGCCTTCGCGTCCGAGCACCTGCACGCCTTCGAACTGGGATACCGCGTCCGGCCCATGGACGCCGTCCACCTGGATCTGGCCGCCTTCGTGAACGATTACGAGGGCATGATGACCCTCACGCCCTCCGGCATGCGACCGCATCCCATCTACGGCATGCCCGTGATGCAGATGATGATGCTCACGGACAACGGCCCCTTCAAGCGCACCAAGGGCGGCGAGGCCGTCCTGAACGTTCGCCTCTCCGAGGGGCTGCGCCTGCAGGGCTCCTACTCGGTGATCTCCATCGAGCAGGACGACCCGACGGGTGATCTGAACGACGAACTGGGCGCGCCCGAGACCATGGCCACGCTCCGGGTGATGGCCTCCCCGGCCGACGGCGTGGAACTCGACCTCTTCTACCGCTATCGCGACGCCTTCTCCATCCGGGGCTCCTCGTACGACGCCCTGGACGAGCTGGACGTCCGCCTCGGCTGGAGCCCGACGCCCGACTGGACGTTCGCGGTCACGGGGACCAGCCTGCTGGACGAACGGCACATCGAGTTCGCGGACCACAGCGGCAGCGCCTACGGCTCCGAGATCGAGCGTGCCTTCCTCCTGACCTGCGAGCGGCGGTTCTGGTGATATGCTGAAGCGTCTCACGGCATCGCGAACGGCGACCGCAGCCCTGGCCTGGGCCATGGCGTCGGTGTGCCTGTTCGCGGCGTGGGACGTGGTGGCGGCGTCGGGCGAAACGGTGATCACGGAGGACAAGCTGCCCGAGCTGAAGGCAGCCGTCGTCTTCAAGATCCTGAAGTTCGTGCGCTGGTCCGAGGACCTGCACGACGACGGCGTGCTCCGGGCCGGAGTGATCGGCACACCGGCCATGGTCGAGGCGTTCGCTGAATACGACGGGCGCGACATCGGCGACAGGATCTTCAGGTCGACGGAGATCGCGCAGCACGACGACGTGACGGGTCTCGACATCCTGTTCATCCAGGAAGAGATGAACGACGAGGCCTGCGAACAGTGGGAGCTGGACCTGACCGAGCTCGAGGGCGTCCTGACCGTCGGCGACTGCAACTGCTTCAACGACCGGTCCGGCATGATCCGGCTCCGCCTCGAGGACGGTCGACTCGCCTTCACCATCAACAACGACGCCGCCGTATCCGCCGGCGTCTTCCTCAGCTCTCGACTCCTGAGCATCGCGACCATCTACGTCCCCGAGGGCGACGGTTGATGAGCCTCGACGGCTGACCTGGTTCGTGGCATCCTCCCCGGACCCGCACGGCACCCAGCGACGGAGACCACCGATGAACGACGCCAACAACAGCGCCCGCCTCTTCGAGCACGACGGCATCCGCACCCATGTGGACGAGGACGGTTTCCTGCTCCACCCCGAGGAGTGGAGCCGCCGCATGGCCGCCGCCATGGCCGCCGCCGACGGCGTGGCCGACCTGACCGACGACCACTGGAAGGTCATGGCGTTCGTCCGCGACTACTGGCGCGAGCACGACGTGGCCCCCATGGTCCGCCTGCTCTGCCGCGAAACGGGCATGAGCCTGTCGCGCATCTACGATCTCTTCCCCAACGGCCCCGCCCACGGCGCCTGCAAGTACGCCGGCCTGCCCCGGCCCGACGGCTGCGTCTGAATATTTTCCGAAAATAAATCGAACCCGGCTCGGAACCGCCCGTGTCGGTCCGTCCGCACCCATGATCGCCGCGGGGCGCAATGCTCCGGGCGGTCTCGGCCTCCTCGGGAATGTTGGGCGACGTTCCTGGAGGGCGAAGGGCCGACAGGGCGGGGTTCATGTCTCCTCGGGCGAACCGGGCGATGTCGTGAACTCCATCTCAGGACCATGTCGAAGACCATGACGTGGACCCCGCCCGCCCCCATCACGCGAACGGCCGACGAGTCATCCTCGTCGGCCGTTCGTCGTTTCGGTCGTGCCCGGTCAGGGGGCCAGTCGCCGCTCCAGGTCCCGCACGCGGGCGCCGAGCAGGTCGGAGCCCGCGTCCAGGGTGCTCACCAGGTCGCGGGCCTCGGCGGAGCGTCCGGTCTCCCAGAGCAGCAGGGCCAGGTTGAACCGCGAGGCGTCGTCGCGCGGGGTTTCCGCCAGCACGCCCCTGAGCAGGGCCTCCGACTCCTCCAGCCGGCTCTCCCGGTAGGCGACCAGCGCGCCGATGCGTCGGGCCCACAGGGTGTTCCGCTGGTCGGCGGGCAGGGCGGCGTGGAGGGTGCGGAGGGTCTCCAGCCGGTCGGCGCCCAGGGCGGACAGCAGGGTCCAGCGCATGCGGTCGTCGGCGTCCAGGCGTGTGTCCACGTCGCGGACCACGCCGAGCAGGTCGTCCAGGGAGGACTCCAGCGAGCCGGAGCGCTCCACGGGAGCGGCGGGGGCCGGCAGGCGCGCGGCCTCGGCCGCCACGAACCCGGTGAGGGAGCGTTCGGCAAGGGCGGTCCGCACGGGGTGCAGGGCGTCGTCCAGGAGGCGGTTGCGGGAGACGGTGGTGGTCACCGAGACGGCCAGGGCGATTACCAGCAGCAACAGCGCCGGCACGGCCACCAGCGTGGGGCGCGGGCCGCGACGGATCGACACGTCGGCGACGGGGCCGGTCAGACCGCTCAGCTCCACGCCACGCAGGGAGGCCACGTCGTGGTAGGCCTCCAGGCACGTCGTGCATGAAGAGAGATGACGGAGCTCGGAGGCGTCGACGCCGTCCGGTCCGTGATCGACGATCGCCGCGATGATCGTCGGGTCGAGATGTGCAGTAGCCATGGCTTCTCTTCGTCCTCCCCCCAGTGGTGGGCCCGGGCGGTTGCGATGTCGATTCACAGGACGGACCAACCCGCGAAAACACGAGCGCAGATCGCGAGAATCACGACCGGCACGGAAAACCCCGCGGCCGTCAACAGCTTGCGCAGGGTCCGCAGCGAGCGGTCGACCATGGTGTAGACCTGCCGGGCGTCCTCGATCCCCAGGTCCCGCGCGATCTCGCGGGCGGTCATGCCCCGGTCGAAGCGCATCTCCAGGATGCGGCGCTCGTCGGCGGGCAGCTCGGCGCGGAAGGCCTTCAGGGCGGCCAGGGTCCGCCGCACGCGGTCCTCGTGCTCGCGGTACTCCAGGCCCAGGGTCATGCCCCGGTCCTCGGCCTGGCGGCGCAGTTCGTCATGGAGTTCCAGGAGACGGCCGCTGCCCAGCCCCGCGGCGGCGGCGGGACGATCCCAGCTGGCGCGGTGCAGGGTGCGGGGGTCGATGACGTCCAGGATCTCGCCCATCAGGTCCGCCAGCGCCACGGCACCGTCGACGAGCCCGGCCTGGACCAGGGCCGTGCGGACCTCGCCGTAAGGCATGGCCTCCAGGTAGTACAGGCGGAACAGTTCGGCGTGGGCGGGCCCGAGGTCGCGGATGGCCGCGGGCACCTTCTTGCGCCCCAGGCGGCGGCGCTGCACGTCGATGGCCTTGTTGCGGGCCACGGTCACGAGCCAGGTGTGCAGACTCGCCCGCTCCTGCAGGTGGCGCAGGTCGTCGGCCTCGAGGTCCTCGATGATCTCGGTGGTGGCCGTCTGCACGTCCTCGTGGTTCCGGGTGATCCGGTACACCACGGACTCGATGAGGCCGATGATGGATTGTTTGTCTTGTTGCCTGATTATAGGACCCCCTGAGCGATGAGGTAAGTTTAGCAAGTTGGGGGGTGGGTGTCCAGATGCCCCCCGGCGTCGGCCGGGCAGGCGGGATTGATCTGGAACATCCGCAGGGCGCCGACTATTCTCTATCCGATCGCGATCGAACCCCGAACCGAGCTCCCCTTCGACCCCGACCGCCTGCGGCCGGGCCACGGAGATTCATGGTCGAACCCATCCGCAGGACCCTGCAGTCCCTCAACCCCTACAGGGACGGTCCGTTGAGTCGCGCCGTGCGGAAGCATCGCGTGCTGTTCTTCGTGCTCTTCTTCGGGGTGATCAGCGCCCTCTCGGTGACCTTGTCGTTCGTGGCGCGGTTCCAGTGGTCGTGGCTGGACAAGGACTTCGAGTGGATGCACTGGTGGCGCTCCATGATCGTGGTGGCGGTGCCGGTGCGGCTGGCGGTGTTCTACGGGTTCGGCATGCACAGGGTGTCGTGGCGCTTCGCGTCGCTGCGCGACCTGCCGCCTCTGGTGATGGCCACCCTGGTCGGTTCGGTGATCGACGCCGCAGCGCTCATGTGGATGCACTCGGGTCACTTCCCTCGCTCCGTGCTTATCGCGGACACGGTGTTCAGTCTGATCTTCACGTTCCTGGGGCGCTACGCCTACCGTATCCTCGATTCGATCTCGATGATGGTGAGCCCCGGCCCCCAGACCCGCGTGGTGGTGGTGGGCGCCGGCGAGGCCGCCAACCTGGTCCTCGAAGCCATGATGACCCCGCGCCTCAACGACTTCAAACCCGTGGCCATCGTGGACGACGATCCGCTGAAGAACGGCACGACCCTGCACGGGGTTCCCGTCACCACGCCGGTGGACCGCGTGGCCGAGGTGGCGCAGAAGGCGAAGGCGGAGGCCGTGATCCTGGCCATGCCGTCGGTCTCGACGTCGCGGATCTACCGCATCGTCAAGCTGTGCCGCGAAACCGGCTTGCCCCTGAAGACCACGCCGGACATCTGGCAGGTGCTGCAGAGCAGCGAGGCCGTCACCCGCATCCAGGACTTCAGCCTGGACGACCTGCTCAACCGTCGCGTGGTGCGCAGCGACGTGCCGGAGATCCGCGAGCTCATCGAGGGCCGCCGCATCCTGGTGACCGGCGCCGCCGGCTCCATCGGTTCCGAGCTCTGCCGCCAGATCGCCGATCAGGGCGCGGGCGTGCTGGTGTGCATGGACAAGGACGAGAACGGCCTGTTCCGCCTGGAGCAGGAGCTGCGCAAGGCGCACCCCGGCGCGCACCTCGTGTTCTTCCTGGGCGACATCAAGAACGACGGCCGCATGGACGTGCTGTTCAGCAACCACCGCCCCGAGGTGGTCTTCCACGCCGCCGCCTACAAGCACGTGCCGATCCTCCAGTACCACCCCGCCGAGGCCATCCGCAACAACGTGGGGGGCACCCTCAACACGGCCCGTCTCGCCCAGAAGCACGGCGTGGAACGGTTCGTGATGATCAGCACCGACAAGGCCGTGCGCCCCACCAGCGTGATGGGAGCGACGAAGCAGGTGGCCGAGAAGGTCATCCGCGGCCTGGGTCGCGCAGAGCCCGACGGTACCCGCTTCTCGACGATCCGCTTCGGCAATGTGCTGGGCTCGGCCGGCAGCGTGGTGGAGCTCTTCCTGAAGCAGATCCGCAACGGCGGCCCGGTGACGGTGACCGACCCGCGCATGGAACGCTTCTTCATGACCATCAGCGAGGCCGTCCACCTGGTGCTCTACGCCGCCACCATGGGCGAGGGCGACGACGTGTTCATCCTGGACATGGGCGACCCCGTGAAGATCGACCAGCTCGCCCGCCAGATGATCTCCTTCGCCGGCCTCACGCCTGGCGCGGACGTGGAGATCACGTACACCGGCCTGCGCCCCGGCGAGAAATTGTACGAGGAGCTGTGGACGGACGGGGAGGAGCCGTTGCCCACCGCCAATCCCGGCATCCGGAAGACGCCGAGCGGGCAGCCGTTGCCGGACGATCTGGAGGAGCGCGTGGAGAAGCTGCTCGGGTCGGCCCGCGACAACAACATGCGCGAGGGGTGGAACGAGTTGCTGGGGATCGTGGGGGATTTTCAGGGGTTGTCGGGGGAGGAGGCGGAGAGGGTGCCGGGCGTGCACCGTGAAGAAGAGTCGGACGCATGACGACTTCCGAACCGATCGTGAACGGAAGCGGCGTCGGCAGGGCGATCCTGAAGTACGCACCATCCCGATTCGTCGAGCCTCTGCTCGGCTTTCTCTCGATCCCCATTCTGGCCCGAATGCTCGGAGCTGCCGATTACGGCGATCTGTCCATCGTGCTCCTGACGGCTGGCCTGCTCAGGGTGATCTTCTTCGATTGGGTCAACAACGCCGCCCTGAGGTTCCGTTCGCCGATGGCGGACGACCTCTCCCGTTTCACGACCAACCATGCCGTCGGTATCCTGATCGGTATCGCCGTCATGACTCCCGTGGTCGTTTTCGGCAAGCGCCTGTTTCCTGAAAAGGTCGATGTCGCCGTGGGTGCCCTGATGGGCTGGACGATCCTGGATGCGACGTTGGCCGGGTTCGCGATGAGCGGCGAGATGGTCTTCCGCGCGCTGCACCGTTCCTTGGCCTTCACCCTCGTCAGGGCAGCGCTAGGGGTATCGCGGCACGTCGTCGGTATCGGCGCCCTGCTGTTGACCTCATCCCTGAGCGGCTATTTCTCGGCCAGGTGCGTCGCGGTGCTGGTCGTCGGTGTCGTGTCCTGGTATGCGCTCAGGGACTGGAGGACGATCAGGCTGTCGTCCGTGTCGCGGGAGACGATCAAGGGGTTCGCCCTGTTCGGGTTGCCCCTGGTGACGATCCAGGTCGTCAACACCCTCATCAACCTGGGCAACCGGTACGTCGTGCTGGGGCTGGAGGGGTCGGAACAGACCGGCTTGTTTTCCGCTGCGGTCAACGTCGGCTCCGCCCCGATGATCATCTTCCAGCAGATCGTGATGCTCGGTCTCTACCCCATCGCCATCGACTACTGGGAGAAATCGGGAGACATCAAAAGGGTCATCAACGACGGCGTGCGCTATTTCCTGCTCGGCGGCGTTCCCGCATTGCTGCTGCTGGCCGTTCTCGCCCGTCCGGTCCTTGGCGTGGTTGCCGGCGGGGAGTATGCCGTGGCGGCCACGGCGCTGCGGATCCTGTCGCTGAGTTCGTTCATCTACGGCTTGAGCCAGTACTTCACGCTCATCTTCCTGGTGTCCAAGCGGACGGCCGTCATGGCGGCGATCGGCTTCGCCGCCGCCATCCTGAACATCTCCGTGTCGCTTCTCCTCGTGGGGCGCTTCGGGTATCAGGCCGCCGCAGCCGGGGCCCTGGCCGGCAACGTGGTGATTCTTGCCGGGGCCTGTCGCTGGGGAGTCGGGATGGGGCGGGATACGATGCCCGTCAGGACGTTCGTTCGCGTCATGGGTGCGGGTGCGGTCCTTGCCGGCGTATGCTGGGGGGCCATGTCCGTCGTTCCCGGAGCCGGACTCTGGGACATCCTGGTGGCGGCACCGGCGGCGTTCGCGGTCTATGTCGGAATCCTCATCCTGACGGGTGAGCTGAAGAAGGAGATGCAGTACGTGAAGGGCGTGTTCCGATGATCGCGCTGATGATCCTCGGCGCGATCGGCGCTGCGATCGTCACCTGGTTGGTGGTCCACGGGTTCAGGTGGTCCGATCTGTGGGTCACGGGACTCTTCTTCGCCGTCACGTTCTTCCTGTCGCGATTCGACGCCATGTTCATGGTGACCGCTCTTGGCCGACCTCTTCCGGGCATCGTCGTGTTCCTTGCGGCCGTCTCCGTCGTCGTCATGTATCTCCGGGGGTACGGGAAAAGGGCCTGGCTACCGCGCATCGGCGTCGCCGCCCGCTTCCTGGTGCCCTGGAGCCTGCTTGCGGTTCTGAGCGGTCTGGTCAAAGGGGGTGCGGAGGGAGTCGTCGCCGCAATCCAGATCCTCATCTTCCTTTGGGCGGCTCTCATCGCGGCTGGAGGCGTCGTCGAATTCTATGCCGAGTCGACCGATTCGAACCGCAGGGTGCGGCTCCTGTTCATGCTCGCCATGGGGATCGTCACACCTGCGATCATGGTGGCGACGGCACTGGCTCCGGGGGATTTCGGCAGGATGCTCGGCTGGAGGCCCGTTCAGGAGACGATCGGGGCGGGGTTCGTCAGGGGATGGTCGCCGATCGGGAGCACGATCACCTCGGGAGCTCTCGTCGTCCTGGCCTACGCTCTGCTGCTTCATGAATACCTGAAGACCAGAAGGGTCATCTTCGCGGCGGCAGCTCTGCTCAACGTGTTCGCCGTGATGTTCACCCTGGCCCGCTCTGTCCTGATCATGTTCATGCTCGTCCACTTCCTGTACTGGGTCCTGTGGGGTCGGCGGCACGTATCGAGAAGAGCGCTCGCGACGCCGCTGGTGATCATCGGCCTGGTGTTGGCCTGGGGCGGCGTCCAGGGTGACTACAGCTTCGAACGGTTCCTGAAGACGGACGACTTCTCGCTGGACATCCGTCGCGACAGTCTGGAGGCGGCTGTCGACGAGATGTTCGGCAACCCTCTGCTCGGCCGCGGCCCGGGCCTGCTGTACAGCGACGTCAGGACGACGTGGATCCACAACCCCTTGGGCGAGGACAGACCGCGGTTCATGATGATCGGCGACAGGCCCTCGGCGATGGAGCCCCACAACCTGTACGCATTGGTCGGGGCGGAACACGGCATTCCTGCACTGCTCCTGTTCGTCGCTCTGTTCCTCGGACTCGCTCGCAGGATGTGGGTGGGAGCCGGACGTGGCGATGCGGACGCCGGAGCCCTGGGGGCCGTTTTCACGTCCTGCTGGCTCGCCATGTCCGCCCTGTTCCTGACCGACAGCGATCTGCTGCTCAATCCCCAGTTCGCATTCTTCTTCTGGGTGTTCGGATTCCTCGGCGTCCATCATGCGGACAGTGTGAGGAGGGCGTCATGCGGATCGCCGTGATCACCCTCCATGATGCGGGCAACGTGATGAGGATCAGGCGCCAGGTGGCGTCTCTGGACACGCGCTTCGAAATGCGCGTCGTCGGTTCTCCAGGCAAGAGGCCTGTGCCGGACTGGGGCCCCGACGTGGACCTGGAGGACGTGCGCATCGTGACGAGGGGTCTGCCCTCGTCGCCGGTCTTCTGGGTCGTCAAGTATCTGGAGTTCCTGGTGAAGACGCTCGTCAGGTCGGCGCGTGGCGGTGCGGACGTCTTCTTCGGCCACGAGATCGCGGGTGCGGTACCCGCCTACATCGCATCCCGGCTGACCGGTGGTCTCTTCGTCTACGACGCCCATGAACTGGAGCTCGACCGGAGCGGTCCGTTGCTGACGTCATGGCTCGGAGGACCATATCGTCGGCTTGTTCGAGGCCTGTCCAGGCGGGCGGACCTGGTCGTGTGTGCGAGCCGCGAGCGGGCCGAGATCATGATGCGGGAATACCCGCTCGACTCGATGCCTGTCGCCGTTCTCAACGTGACCGGTCGCGAGGGGCTCCCTCAAGGGCCGGATGTCGAACTCGACGGGATCGCCGACAGGGTCGCGGGCAGGAAGGTCGTGATCTATCAGGGAGTGCTCGCGAAGGAGCGCTGTCTGGAAAATCTCGTCGCCGCCCTGAGCGTGCTTCCCGAAGACGTCGTCCTGATGATGGTGGGCGACGGGGCCGTTCAAAGGAAGCTCGAATCGATGGCCGAAGCCGCTGGAACGAGCGATCGACTCGTCATGGTCGGACGGGTTCCCGCCGATCACGTCGTTTCCTACATGCGCCTCGCCGATGTCGGTGTCGTGATTTACAGGAATACCTGCCGTAACAACATCCATTGCTCTCCCAACAAGCTGTACGACTACTGCGCCGTGGGATTACCGGTCGCCGGCAGCGACCAGGCGGCGGTCCGGTCCATCGTCGAGGACTTCGAAGTGGGAGCGGTATTCGATCCCGAAAGCCCCGAGTCCATCGCCGGTGCCCTGCGCATCATTCTCGACGACGAGGATCGGAGGCGCGCCATGTCGGCCCGGGCGGAACAGGTAAGGGAGATGGTGAACTGGGAGAACCAGTCGACCGCCCTGATCGAAGCGTTGGAGGAACTGGCCGACAGGGGGCGATCGTGAGTGCCGTGCGCATCACCGTCCTGACCACCGTCCACGTCCCCGGCGACACCCGCATCTTCCACAAGCAGGTGGCCTCGCTGGCCGATGCCGGCTACGAGGTCCACTACTGCGCTCCCGAGGCCGGTTCCCTCGATCCCCGCGACGGCATCGTCCTCCACGATCTGGGCCCGCGGGTCCAGACGCCTTCCGCCCGGCTCGCCCGGCTAAGGAAGGCCGCCGGCCTTGTCCGAAACCTCGCCCCGACCGTCGTCCACATCCACGACCCCGAGCTCCTGCCCGCCATGGCGCTCTCGGGTGCGGGTCGTCGCGCGGCCCTCGTCTACGACATCCACGAGAACATCCGCCAGCAGCTCCGCATCAAGCCCTGGATCCCGAGCCCGCTGCGCCCGTTCGTGGCGTGGATGTACGGACTGATCGAGCGCATCTGCCTGTCGTCGGTGCGTGCCGTGGTCCTGGCCGAGGACAGCTATGCGGACGACTACGTCGGGTGCGATGCGACGGTCGTGAGGAACTACCCCGTCCTGGATCGGATCGCGAACGAACCCAGGACCGCGCCTATGAATGCACGGATCTGCTACGTGGGCGGCGTGTCGGTGGAGCGGGGCGCGCTCGAGATCATCGACGCCTTCAGGATCGCGGCACGATCACGAGACGATCTCGATCTGGTCCTGGCCGGCCCGATCACGGCGCCCCTGACCGCCGAGGTGCTTCTCGACCGCCTCGGCGATCCGGCCCTGGCCGCACGCGTCCGTATCCCGGGACGCGTGCCGCTGGACGAGGCCTATGCGCTGATGGCCGGCTCCGCCGTGGGCGTCGCGCCTCTGCGCCCGGTCGGCAACTACGTGGGCAGCCTGCCCACCAAGATGTTCGAGTACATGAGCTGCGGGCTGCCGGTCGTCGTGAGCGATTTTCCGCTATGGCGGTCCATCGTCGATGACGCTGCGTGCGGGCGGTGCTGCTCGGGCGGCTCCGCCGAGAGCCTCGCGGAGGGCATCCTGTCCGTCCTGGAGGATCCGGAGCGCTACGCACGCATGTCGGACAGCGGACTGGCCGCGGTCCGCGACCGCTACAACTGGACCCACGAAGCCGCCAAGCTCCTCGACCTCTACCGGAGGATCACCTCGTGAGGATCCTCTACCTCCACCAGTACTTCACCACCCCCGACCTCTCCGGCGGCACCCGCAGCTACGAGATGGCCCGCCGCCTTGCCGCCAAGGGCCACGACGTGACCATGATCACCTCGTCCGCCTTCCTGGACGAGACCTGGGCGCCGTTCCCCGGCTGGCACGAACACGAGTGCGAAGGATTCCGCGTGGAGGTGCTGCACCTCCCGTACTCCAACCGCGACTCCTTCGCCAAGCGCATGCGGACCTTCCTGAAGTTCATGACCTCCTGCAGCCGCCGGGCCGCGAGCCGCGAGGCCGACGTGGTTTTCGCCACGAGCACGCCCCTGACCATCGCCATCCCCGGCGTGATCGCTTCGCGGAAACGCAAGGCGCCCATGGTGTTCGAGGTGCGCGACCTCTGGCCCGAACTGCCCATCGCCGTGGGAGCTTTGCGCAACCCGTTGCTGAAGGCCGGTGCCCGGGCCCTGGAGCGGTTCGCCTACCGCAACGCCGAGCGTGTGGTGGCCCTGTCGCCGGGCATGGCCGACGGCGTGGCGCGGACCGGCTACCCGAGCGACCGGATCGCGGTGATCCCCAACTCCTGCGACCGCGGGCTCTTCACCGCCACGGACGAGGAGGCCGCCGCCTTCCGGGTGTCCCACGACTGGCTCGGAGACCGTCCTCTGGTGGTCTACACCGGTACCCTCGGCCTGATCAACGGCGTGTCCTACCTGGCCGAGACGGCTGCGGCGGCGCAGGATATCGATCCCGAACTCCGCTTCCTGGTGGTGGGCGACGGCATGGAACACGCGAAGATCCGAGACCGTGCCGCGGAACTCGGCGTGCTGGACCGCAACTTCTTCATGCTGCCGCCCCAGCCCAAGAAGAGCCTGCCCGCCCTGCTGCGGGCGGCCGATGTGGCCACGTCGCTATTTCTGCCCCTGGAACCCATGTGGCACAATTCGGCCAACAAATACTTCGACGCCCTGGCGGCCGGCCGGCCGGTGGCCATCAACTACGGCGGATGGCAGGCCGAGGTGCTGCGCGAGACCGGGGCGGGGCTCCTGCTCGATCCCCATGATCCTGCCGCCGCCGCGCGGACCCTCACCGACGCTCTCGCCGACCCCGAACGGATGGCATCCATGGCGACGGCCGCCGCCGAACTGGCCCGCACCCGCTACGACCGCGACCTGCTGGCCCACGAACTCGAGGGCGTCCTGCTGGCCGCGGCCGGACACGGGGAGGGGCCGTCATGAGGCGCGCCTGGCTCGCCGTCCGCCGCGTCCTCGATCCGCTCGGGGCCTTCGTCCTCGTGCTGCTGCTCTTGCCCTTGCTGCTCGTGCTGTGGCTGGTCATCCGCACGCGACTGGGCGCTCCGGTGTTCTTCCGTCAGCAGCGCCCCGGCCTCCACGGCGAGCCCTTTCACATCCTGAAGTACCGCACCATGACCGACGCCCGCGGCCCCAACGGCGAACTCCTGCCCGACGCCGAGCGCATGACCCCCCTCGGAGCCTGGCTCCGTCGCACCAGCCTCGACGAGCTGCCCGAGCTGTTCAACGTGCTGCGCGGCGAGATGGCCTTCGTCGGCCCCCGGCCGTTGCTCATGGAGTACCTGCCCCTCTATTCTGCGGAGCAGGCCCGTCGCCACGACGTGCCGCCCGGCATCACGGGCTGGGCCCAGGTCAACGGGCGCAACGCCCTGGACTGGCCCGCCAAGTTCGCCCTCGACACGTGGTACGTGGACCACGCGTCCCCCTGGCTGGACCTGGGGATCCTGGCCATGACGGCCGTCCAGGTGATCCGCCCCAGCGGCATCAGCCACGACGGCCACGCCACCATGCCGCCCTTCACGGGCAACGACGACGAGGAGACGTCATGAGCGACACCGGACTGGTCATCATCGGGGCGTCGGGCCACGGCAAGGTGGCCTACCAGATCGCGCGGGCGACGGGGCGTGAAGTGCTGGGATTCGTGGACGCCGGTCGTGAGGTCGGCGAGGCTTTCCTCGACGTGACGGTGATCGCGAAGGAGCCGGAAGACTGCGCGCCACTGCGCGACGGCACGGCGGACTGGTTCGTGGCCATCGGCAACAACCGCATCCGCGAGACCATCTTCGGGCGGATGAAGGCCGTCACGGACCGGCCCTGCACGAGCCTCGTGGATCTGTCGGCCCAGATCGCTCCCGGAACGGAGATGGGGGCGGGCGTCTTCATCGCACCCGGCGCGGTGATCAACATCGCGAGCCGCCTGGGAGACGGCGCGATCCTCAACACCGGCGCGGTCCTGGACCACGACGGCGTCCTTGGCGACTTCGCCCAGGTCTGCCCGGGCGCGACCCTGGCCGGAGCCACCGAGGTGGGTTCCCGCGGGTTCGTGGGCACCGGCGCGTCGACCATCCCCTGCATGAAGATCGGCGCCGACGCCGTGGTGGGCGCCGGCGCCGTGGTGATCCGGGACGTTCCGGAAGGCGCGACGGTGGTCGGGGTTCCCGCGAAACCCCTCTAGCTCGACGCCGTCCTGCGCGAGCCGTTGGTCGAGACCTCCAGCAGGGCCTCGCACACCTTCTCCACATCCTGCTCCTGCATGGTGCTGTAGAACGGCAGGGCGATGGTTCGCTCGGCCACGCGCTCGGTGACGGGGTAGTCGCCGGGGGCGGTGTCGAGTCGCTCACGGATGAACGGCTGCAGGTGGACCGGCGTGAAGTAGTTGCTGCACTGGATGCCGCGGTCCCTCAACGCGGCGAGGATCGTGTCGCGGTCCTGCTGGCCATAGGACTCTGACAGCTTCACCACGTAGACGAACCAGCTCTTGGACACGCCGTCGGGGATCGCCTGGAACTCCAGGTGGTCGTGGCCGGCCAGGCGCTCGTCGTACATGCGGGCCACGGCTGCGCGCTTGGCCAGGATTTCGTCGATCCTGGTGAGCTGGGCCAGCCCCAGAGCGGCCTGGATGTCGCTCATGCGGTAGTTGTAGCCCAGGCGCTCGTGGCTCAGCCAGCCGCCGTCCGCGGAGCGGCCCTGGTTGCGGGCGGAGCGCATGACGGCGGCGAGGTCGTCGTCGTCGGTCAGGACCAGGCCGCCTTCCCCGGTGGTCAGCTGCTTGTTCGGGTAGAACGCGATGACCGAGATGTCCGAATCCTTCCCTGCGATCACGTTCCGCGAGTAGGCGCCCACGGCCTCGCAGGCGTCCTCCACAACCCACAGGCCGTTGGCCCGGGCGAAGTCCCTGATCCGGGCCATGTCGCACGGCAGGCCGAACACGTGGACGGGCAGGATGCCCTTCGTCGCCGGGGTCAGCGCCCGCTCCATGGCGTCGAGGTCCAGGTTCCAGGTGGCCGGGTCGATGTCCACGAACCGGGGCGTGCCGTTCTCGAAGAGGATGCAATTGGTGGAGGCGATGAAGGTGAACGGGGTGGTGATCACCTCGTGGCCCTCTTCCACGCCCAGGGCGATCATGGCCAGGTGCAGGCCGCTGGTGCCGCTGTTGACGGCGATGGCGTGCTGCCGGCCGTGGTAATCAGCCATGGCGCGCTCGAATTCCACGAGCTTGGGGCCGAGGGCCAGATTCGGCGTGCGCAGGACCTGCATGACGGCGTCGCGCTCGACGTCGGTGATGTCGGGTCGGGAAAGCGGGATATTCAAGCGATGTCCTCCGTTGGGGGCATGCTGCGCGGGGGCGGGTCCGATGCAAGATGATAACGTGCAGGATCATAGCACGCCAGCGGCCATCGCGGGTCGTACACCCCTCCGCTTTCCGACAAACCCCTTGCCTCCCCCCCCTCCGATGCTATCCTCACCCGGAACGGCGAAGGCAAGGATGCCCCGCCGCCCTTCTTGGACCCCGGAAAGGGATTCGAGCTCATGCGGAACGGAATCCGGACCCAGTTTGCGACCGCGATCGCGGCCGCCGGCGTCGTGTTCGCAGGCGTCTTGGCGGCGCTGATCATCTTGTCGCCCTCCGAGACGGGCGCCCAGGAACTCTCCCCCGAAATGCTCGAACAGGCCGCCCGGAGCAGCGGGCTCTCCCAGGAGGAGCTGCTGCGCCGCTACCGGGAGCGGACGGGTGCGCCCGTCGGAGAAGCGGTCGTCGAACCCGGCCTCACGGAGCTGCCGGAGGCGGCGCCGGTGGTGGTGCTGCCGTTCGACGCCGACCTCGCCGCCGCGGCCGCAGCCGCCGACACGGCCGACGCCGAGCCCGTCGACCCCGAGAACGAGCTCTTCGGCGCCTCCTTCTTCCGCGGTTCCGCGGCCCAGTTCGCCCCCGCTTCCTTCGGTCCCGTCCCCCGCGATTACATGCTCGGCCCCGGCGACCAGATCGTGGTCGACGTGTGGGGCGAGGTGGAGTTCCGCCACGAGCGCCTGGTGGACCGCGACGGATCCATCATCCTGCCCAAGGGCGGCCGCGTGTCCTGCGCCGGCCGCACCCTCGACCAGGTCACCGCGTCGGTGCGCGAGGCCCTGAGCCGCAGCTACTCCGGCATCGCCGCCGACGGCGAGGGCGGCGACACGTTCGTGGAGGTCAACCTGGGCCGCCTGCGCGCCATCCGCGTGTTCGTGGTGGGCGAGGTGGCGGCTCCCGGCGCCTACGACCTGAGCAGCGTGGCCACCGTCTTCACGGCCCTGCACGCCGCCGGCGGCCCCGGTGACGCCGGCTCCCTGCGCGACGTGCGCGTGATGCGCGGTGGCGACGAAGTCGGTTCCCTGGACCTGTACGACTACCTGCTGAGCGGCAGCCGCGAGGGCGACGTCGTGCTCCGCGAGGGCGATACCGTCTTCGTGCCCCCGCGCAGCGTGACGGTGCGCGTGACCGGCGAGGTCCGCCGCCCCATGATCTACGAAGCCCTGCCCGACGAGGACGTCCGCACCCTGATCGCCCATGCCGGCGGCTTCACCCCCGAGGCCGAGACCCACGTGGTCCACGTGGAGCGCATCCTGCCCCCGGCCGAGCGCACGCCCGACTCCCCGGACCGTGTGCAGCGCGACCTGGACCTCCGCCTCAAGATGAAGCACCTGCTGCGCGACGGAGACGTGCTCGAGGTGGCCCGCGTCGCCGACCGCCTGGAGAACTGGGTGCGTATCGACGGCAACGTGAAGCGTCCCGGCCGCTACGAGCTGGTGCAGGGCGAGACGGTCCGCGGCCTGATCCGCCGCGCCGGAGGCCTGTGGGACGACACACTCATGGAGCGCGCCGTGATGGACCGCACGTCGTCCGATGGCACCTACCACAGCCTCGACGTCCCCCTGGGCGCCGTGATGCGCGGCGAGGCCGACGACCCGGCCCTCCAGGCCCGCGACGCCCTGCGCGTGTTCTCCATCTGGGACCTGAACGACCGCTACCAGGTGGTCGTCAGCGGCGAGGTGCGCGAGCCCGGCGCCTTCGACTTCCGCGAGGGCATGACCCTGCGCGAGCTCATCCTCAAGGCCGGCGGCCTGACCGACAGCGCCGACCTGATGCACGCCGAGATCTCCCGCCTGAGCGAAGCCGCCCTCACCAGCCGCGACCTCGACACGCCCCCGGAGAGCACCGTCGACGTGATCCACGTGGAACTGGGCGAGAAGTGGCTCGAGAACGGATCGCACTTCGAGCTGCGCCCTCACGACCGCGTGGCCGTCCGCGCCCTGCCCTGGTGGCAGCTCCAGCGCACCGTCACCGTCCGCGGCGAGGTGGGCTACCCCGGCCGCTACACACTGGACCGGCCCGACGAGCGCCTGAGCGCCGTCATCGCCCGCGTGGGCGGCCTCAAGCCCACGGCCTACGCTCCCGGCGCCCGCATCGTGCGCGCCAAGGACGGCATCGGCAACGTGGCCCTCGATCTGGGCAAGGCCCTCGACCAACCCGGCAGCGCCCACGACGCCATCCTCGAGGACGGCGACGAGATCCTCGTGCCCCCGGTGCCCTACACCGTGAAGGTGACCGGCGCCGTCGGCTTCCCCACCAGCATCATCTGGGAGAAGGGCAAGAGCCTGGGTGACTACGTGTCGCGGGCGGGCGGCTTCGCCGAGGGGTCGGACAAGTGGAAGACCCACGTGGTGTACCCGAACGGGATGTCGAAGCAGATCCGGAAGTACTGGAACGATCCTTCGGTGATGCCCGGGTCGACGATCGTGGTGCCGGCGAAGGCGCCGGACGACGGGGTGGGGAAGCTGGAGACGATGAAGGAGATCGCGAGCATTTTGGCTAGTGTGGCGACGGTGTGGCTCGTGGTGGACAGGACGAACTGAGACGAGGGGGAGAGTCTTGGACGATACCAGGGTTCACCGCACGGCGGACTCCGCCGACGAGACGGAAGCCATCCGTTCGTTCCTGAAGGGACTTTGGGAGGGGCGGAACGTCATCGCCGCCTGCACGTTCGCGGTCGTGGTCCTCGCCGTGGCGTGGACGTACCTCCAGCCCTCGATCTACACCGCCCGGACGACGCTGCTGCCCCAGGCGGAGGAGTCGAAGTCGTCCCTGTTGAGCCAGGTCGCCTCGTTCACGGGCTTCAGTCTGGACTCGGAGGGTGGTCTGGAGCAGCTCTACCAGCGCATCGTTCACTCCGACCGTCTTTTGGACGGCTTGATCGACGGGGAGTGGATGAGCCCGGACGGCGATCGCGCCGACCTCTTCGAGGTCTTCGGCGTGGACCGCGACGGAGTCTCGGAAGCCGAGTCCCGGGCCGAACTCAGGTCGGTGCTGCGGGAGACCGCCATCGTCTTCTCGCGGGAGAACCGCACGGGCTTCATGGCCCTCAAGGCGAGCGTTCCGGAGAGGCCGTGGCTGGCGGCGGACCTGGCCAACGAGACCGTCTCCCTCCTGGACCGGTTCAACAAGATCCACCGCAGTTCCAAGGCCACCGAGCAGAGAACGTTCATCGAGGAGCGGCTGGCGGTGAATCGCGAGTCCCTGGACCAGGCGTCCCGGAACCTCACCGAGTTCCTCGACGCTAACAGGAACTACGAATCGTCGCCGTCGCTGACCCGGATCTACATGGATCTCCAGCGCGAGGTCGAGGCCGAGACGGCGGTCTGGGTGGAGCTTCGACGCCAGTACGAACTCGCACGGATCGACGAGAACAAGCAGCTCGGCACGATCAGTGTCCTGGACGAGGCCGGTATTCCGACACGCAGGTCGAGTCCCGTCAGGGCCGAAGCGGCGCTGGCGGGCATGATCCTGGGATTCCTCCTCGGGATCATTGTGGCCATGATCGGTCGGAACCGCCGCATGCGGGCCGCAGGGTGATCGTCCGGATCCCAACGCTACCGTCCACCCCGACGGGAACTCCTGGAGCTCCGTCATGAGCATCCTGGGCAAGGCGACCAGCGGAGGACGCGTCCTCGTCGTGGGGAACGGCGTTGCACAGGCCGTCACAATCGCCGTGGCGCCCATGCTGACCCGTCTCTATACGACCGACGAGATCGGATACCTCACGATGTACGTGTCGGTGTTTGCCATCCTCGGTCTGGTGGCGTCGCTGCGCTACGACCAGGCCGTCCTCGCGGCCGAGGACGAGACGACGGCAGCCCACGCCCTGGCCGCTTCAGTGGCGGTTTCCATCGCGTTCGGTCTGCTGGTGGCAGTGCCGGCGACGGTCCTGGTGCTGCTGACCGACGACGGTTCGATGGTACCGCGATCCGTCGCCCGTTTCGTCGCTGTGCTGCTTCCGGTAGGCATGGCGTCCACGGGCGTGTTCCAGGGACTCCTTGCCTGGGTGACGCGCCGCGGGGAATTTCAGGTGCTGGCACGGACCCGGATGTGGCAAAGCGTTGCGGGAGCCGTCATCCAGGTCGCGGGCGGATTCATGGCCTGGGGGCACCAGGCGCTGATGATCGGACACACGGTCGGCAGGACGGCGGGGGTCGGAACCCTGTGGCGTCGCCGGCCGGATGGATTTCCCGGCACCGTGACGAGGGCGGACGTCCGCGCCGTCCTCGGCGAGTTCCGCAGGTTTCCGCTCTATGCGGGGCCCGCGACGATCCTGAACAACAGCGCGCTCCTGCTGCCGACCATCCTGCTCGGCGCCTTCTACGGAAGCACGGTCGCGGGCTGGTTCGGCATGGGGCAGCGCGTCATCGGCATTCCCATGTTCGTGATCGGGGGCGCCGCGGCGAACGTCTACGCGGCGCGGTTCGTCGAGTGTCGGAAGGAAGGCCGCGCCGCCCTGCGGGCGCTCATGAAGAGGACCGTCTTCAGGATGCTGCCGTTCTCTGCCGTCGTACTGATCGGCAGCCTGTTCGGACCGCCCGTGTTCGGCTTCGTGTTCGGGGAGGAGTGGAGGACGGCGGGCTCGTATGTCTCGATGCTGGCGGCGCCTTTCGCCTTCCAGCTGCTGACGTCGCCTGTCTCCATCACGGCGAACCTGATGGGCCGTCAGGGGATCCAGTTCGTGTTCGACGCGGTCCGGATCGTGCTGGTGGCAGGCGTCCTGGTGGTCGTACCGCGCAGCGGCGGGTCTCCCGAGACGGCGGTGGCCTGGCTGGCCGGCGTGCTGGCCGTCACCTACGTCGGCTACCTGGGGCTTTACTGGTCCGTGATCGCGGGCGAGGAGGCGGCATGAGGAACCTGGCCAGATCCGCGCTGAGGGTCACGTTCGTTCCGTTGATGAGGCTGATCGCCCCCCTGTTCTTCAGGCGGGAGTACCTGCGCGGCAGGCTCTTCGACGACGGCGCCATCATGGGCTGGTACTGGGCTCTGAGGTCGATCCTCCTGCAGAAGATCCTGGGCTTCAACAGGAGCGTTCCATATCCCGTGAGCCACAGGATCGCCATCCAGAACTGGCGGAACCTGGAGTTCGATCCCGACGACCTGAACAACTTCCAGCACTTCGGATGCTACTTCCAGTGCTTCTCTGCGAAGGTCGTGATCGGCAAGGGGACCTATATCGCGCCGAACGTCGGCCTCATCACGACGAACCACGATCCCATGGATCCTGCCCGGCACCTTCCCGGGAGCGACATCGTCATCGGGAAAAACTGCTGGGTCGGGATGAACGCCGTCATCCTGCCGGGCGTGGAGCTCGGGGACCATACCGTGGTCGGTGCGGGCGCCGTGGTGACGAAGAGCTATCCGGAGGGCCGTTGCGTGCTCGGCGGCGTGCCCGCGAAGAAGATCAAGGATCTCGGGGGAGAGGCATAGGGTCGTGAACGGTCTCGTGACGGCGACATATCTGTGTGGGGCTTGCCTGTTCGTCGTGCTTCCGTTCCTCGTGTTCGGGCTCCGGGCGATCACTCGCCCCTACGGTGCCGCCACTCTGTTCTCATGGGTCTTCGCGCTCACGTACTTCATCGTTCCGGTCCTGGCCGACGGGACCGGCCAGCACTGGCACCAGGACACCTACGGGACGCGATCGATGATGATTTCGCTCGCCTGGTTCGTCCTGTTCGGGGTCTGCGTGTTCGCCGGCTTTTTCGCGACGGCCCGGGCGACAGGATCAGGATGCACTGACAAGTCGTTCGATCCCGCTTCCTGGTCCATCCCCAGCGGTGCTGCGATCGTGACGGGGTCGATCCTGTCGGGAGCCGTCATCTTCGTCGGTGTGGGCTGGTTCATCGTCCAGATCATGACCCACGGCCTGGGTGTGTTCCTCCAGAACCGCATCCTGCTGCTGTCGGGCATGGGATACATGTCGGCGGTGATGCTATGGCCCCTGTCTGTCGCCGTCATCACCCAGGGCTACGCTCATGCCCGGCGCGGTCGGGGCGGCACCCGCTGGTGGTTCGCCCTGCCCGGGGTTTTCACCGTGGCGGCCGTGATGACCGGGCTGATGACGGGGAGCAGGACCACGGTCCTGATGCCGCTGGTGATCGTTGCGCTCGTCCAGGTGATCCTGGGATCCGCCGGGAAGCTGGACGGCGGCAGGATCCTGAGGCTCGCCGGTTTCGCCGCCGCGATCCTCATCGCCGGCTTCGTGATGGGCCAGCTCAGGGAGAACATTTTCGCCGACGAGAGCCTCCACGACCTTACGGGCACCGAGGTCTCCATGTCGACGGCCCTTGTCTCGGCCTACGGCGAGTATGAGAACACGTGGTGGATGGCCGAGCATCCGGCCAGGGTCGACTACCTGAACGGCAAGACGTTTCTCGCCGCCGCCGTGGGGTTCGTGCCCAGGCGCGTCTGGCCCGACAAGCCCCTGGGCGGCGGTCCGTACCTGACGAATATGATCTATCCCGGGGAGTATGATCTGGGCGGTGGCTGGAATCTCACGTCCTACACGACCGGGCTGGTGGCCGAGGCCTTCATGAACGGGGGTGTGTTCGGCGTGATCGTGGTGGGGATCGTGTTCGGCGTCGTCCTCGGAGCCATCGATGCGATCCGTCGTCTTATCCGATCGCCGATCATGTTGGGGCTCTGGGTCGTGCTCCTGTACCGGGGCGTCTTTGCCTTGAAGGCGGAGGTCTTCGGCAATGCCGCCACGACATTCGCGGCCCTCACGCCGGTCGTCGTTTTCTGGGCCTGCGCTTGGTTGTCGTCCCGCCGCGTCCACGGCGGTGCGGAGGTTCCGTCATGAGCGGGCGTCGCGACGGACTCCTGACGATCGTGACCCCTTCCGCGGACGTTTCGGTGTTCCCGCGCATGAAGAAGATCGTGGGGGTCCTCGGGGACACCGGCCGCCGGCACGACCACTGGTACTGGGTCAGGGCCGACGAGGAGGAGCCGGAGGGGCGCTGTCTCCTCCGGGGCGGAGGTTTCAGCAACAAAGGGCTCGCGCTCCGCTACGTGCGGTTCATGGCGGCGGTCTTCCGCGACGCGCTCCGGGACGGCGCAGGTAGGTCGTTCTATTGCATCGGGTTCGCGGCGGCTATGCCCGTTGCACTGGCTTCGCTCTTCAAGCCGCTGCGCTATCTCTACGACAACAACGACAACCTGTCCCTCAGTTACAACTGGCCGGGACCGGTCAAGTGGCTGATCGGGCTCATGGAGCGGGTCGTTGTCCGCAGGGCGGTGGTCCACATGGTCCCCTCCCTGTCCAGATGGACTCGAGGAGGCGACAATCTCCGCATCGTGGCCAACGTTCCCTCGACGGCGACGCTGGAGGCCGCCCGGATGGTCGCATCGGACGAGGGCCTGGAGCGCAGGGAGGTCCTGACGATCTATGCCAACGGCAGGCTCACCGAGGAGCGCGGCATCGGCGTCCTGGAGCGTGCACTGGCGGGCTGGAGGGATGAAGACCCCCTGAGGGTCATCCTCGCGGGACGGCTCCAGTCCGCAGCGGCGGAAAGGCTCGTGAAGCACTCGAACGTCGAGTACCTGGGCACCATCGACAACGTTCGCGCCCTGGCCCATTATGCTGAGGCCCATCTGGCCGTGACGTACTACGATCCCGCCATCGAGATCAACCGTCTGGCCGAGCCCAACAAGTGGGGCGACTGTGTGGTCATGAGGACGCCGTTCCTGGTGAACGAGGAGGTGGAGACGGCTCGCCCCTTCGGCGAGGCCGGCGCCTGCCTCGCGCTTCCCTTCCACGATGCGGACGCACTGAAGAGCCTGCTGCGACGATTGGTCAGCGACCGTTCGGAGCTTGCCGCATGCACCGACGCTCTCGCCTCATTCGAGTGGAAACCCTGGGAGCAACAGTTTACGTTGATCCTCGACGAATACGCACCAAGGACGGTGGAGTCGTGAACAAGAGTCTGGCAGGGAAGACGATCCTGATCACCGGAGGAACGGGGTCGTTCGGTTCCCGGATGCTCGAGCGGATCCGTGAGAGCGAATTCGGGGAGATCCGGGTCTTCAGCAGGGACGAACTGAAGCAGGAGGAGATGCGTAACCGCCTCTCCGACCCCAAGGTGAAATTCTTCATCGGCGATGTCAGGGACAGGGCGAGCATCGACGCCGCCATGGAGGGTGTGGACTACGTCTTCCACGCCGCGGCCCTGAAGCAGGTCCCGTCCTGCGAGTTCTTCCCCATGCAGGCGGTCCAGACCAACGTCCTGGGCAGCCACAACGTCGTCGAATCCGCCCGCGCCGCCGCCGTCGACAGCATCGTGATGCTGAGCACGGACAAGGCCGTCTATCCCGTCAACGCCATGGGCATGTCCAAGGGCATGATGGAAAAGGTCGGTCTCTCCGCGGCCAGGCAGGGAGGCGACACCACCATCTCCGCGGTGCGTTACGGCAACGTGATGTACTCGCGCGGGTCGGTGATCCCCTACTTCGTCGATCGCATGCGCAAGGGCATGAGTCTCCCGGTCACCGAGCCCGGCATGACGCGATTCATGATGTCCCTGACATCCGCCATCGATCTCGTCATCTACGCCCTCGAACACGCCAACCAAGGTGACCTCTTCGTGCAGAAGGCTCCGGCCTGCACCATCGGCGATCTCGCGGAGACGATGGTCGACATGTTCGGCTCCGGCTCCCCGGTGGAGGTCATCGGCATCCGGCACGGCGAGAAGATCTTCGAGACCCTCGCTACGCGCGAGGAGCTCCAGCGCGCCGAGGACATGGGCGATTACTTCCGGATCACCATGGACGGTCGCGACCTCAACTACGACAAGTACTTCACACAGGGCGTCGTGGACCAGGCCGCGAGCGAGGACTACACCTCCCACAACACGACGCGCCTCGACGGCGACGGCGTCCGCGACCTGCTGATGGGACTTCCCGAGGTCCGGGCCGCCCTGGACGGCTGGAAGGAGGGCGCGTGAAGATCGGCGTGACCGGTGCCGCGGGATTTCTCGGTTTCCATGTCCGGGCGTGCGCCCACGAGAACCCCGACCTCGAGGTCGTCTGCGCGGATCGGGACACCTTCTCGTCCGACGACAAGCTGGCCGCCTTCGTGGACGGCTGTGACGGGATCATCCATCTGGCCGGCATGAATCGCGGCGACGAACAGGAGGTCGCGGAGACCAACGTTGCCCTGACGCGCAACCTCGTGACAGCGCTGGAATCCACAGGCTCGAAGGCCGCCGTGGCGTTTTCCTCGTCCACCCAGATCGAGATGGACAATCCCTACGGGAAGTCCAAGCTCGAGTGCGCCGGCCTGCTGGACGCCTGGGCAAACTCTTCGGGGGGACGGTTCACGGACGTGGTCCTGCCGGGTGTGTTCGGCGAGGGCGGTCGCCCGTTCTACAACTCCGTCGTCTCGACCTTCTGCACCCAGCTCGCCGCCGGCGAGGAGCTCACCGTCCACGGCGACTCGCCCCTGGAGCTCGTCCACGCCCAGGGTGCGGCCCGTGCCCTGCTCGACGCCGTGACGGGAGACGCCTCAGGGCGCATTCGCGTCGAGGGCGTGAAGACGTCCGTCGTCGAACTGGCGGAGACGCTGCGGCACCTCGCTTCGAGCTACAGCGGCAACGTCATCCCCGACATCAGGGACGACTACATCCGGGACCTCTTCAACACGTACCGCTCCTACATCTTCCCCGAGCAGTGTCCCATCCCCCTCGTCCGCCACGACGACGACCGGGGCCATTTCACCGAGGCCGTGCGGTCCCTCGGCATTGGGCAGTTCTCGTACTCGGTCACGAAGCCGGGCATCACCCGTGGGCACCACTACCACTACCACAAGGTGGAGCGGTTCGTGGTGGTGGGCGGCGAGGGTGTCCTGAGGCTGCGGCGACTGTTCTCGGACACCGTCCACGAGTTCCCCGTGAACGGGAAGGCCCCCGTCTGTGTCGACATCCCGACGTTTCACGCCCACAGCATCGAGAACACAGGCGACACCGAGATGATCACGCTCTTCTGGGTCCACGAGCTCTATGACCCCGCGAACCCCGACACGATCATGGAGGACGTCCATTGAACAAGTCCCAAGCCATGAAGGTCGTCACCGTCGTCGGAACGCGCCCGGAGATCATCCGTCTTTCGCGCGTGCTGCCGGCCCTGGACGAACACTTCGACCACGTCCTCGTCCATACCGGCCAGAACTACGACTACGAACTCAATGAGATCTTCTTCGAGGGCCTGGGTCTCAGGAGCCCGGACCACTACCTGGGCGCCGCCGGCGATACGGCCGCCGAGACGATCGGCCAGGTCATCGCCCTCGCCGACCGGGTGTTCGACACGGAACGTCCCGACGCCGTGCTGATCCTCGGCGACACCAACAGTTGCCTCGCCGCCCTGCCCGCGAAGAAGCGCAGGATCCCGGTCTTCCACATGGAGGCGGGCAACCGGTGCTTCGACCAGCGCGTGCCCGAGGAGATCAACCGACGAATCGTGGACCACGTTTCCGACGTCAACCTGACCTACTCCAGGATCGCACGGGAGTATCTGCTGCGGGAGGGACTGCCCAGCGACCGCGTCATCGTGACGGGGAGCCCGATGCGCGAGGTGCTCGAGTACCACGCGGAGGGCATCGATGCCTCCGACGCCCTCGAGCGGATGGGGCTGGAGCCGCACGGCTACTACGTCGTCAGTGCACACCGGGAGGAGAACGTCGAGGACGACCGCAACCTGGACGCCCTCGTCGCCATCCTGCGTGAGCTCTCCGAGGTGAAGGGTCTTCCCGTCATCGTCTCGACCCACCCCCGGACCCGCAAGCGGTTCGACGCGAAGGGCGTCGAGTTCGGCGACGGCGTCAGGCTGCTCAAACCCCTGGGATTCCACGACTACGTCAAGCTCCAGAGGGAGGCCCGGGCCGTCCTGTCCGACAGCGGGACGATCACCGAGGAATCCTCCATCCTCAATTTCCCCGCCCTCAACATCCGCTCGGCCCACGAGCGCCCGGAGGGTATGGAAGAGGCGTCGGTGATGATGACCGGGATGTCTCCCGAAAGGGTGCGACAGGGCCTGGACATTCTCGAGAGCCAGAAGCGCGGCGGGGAGCGGACCCTGCACCCGGTCGACGACTACGGACCGGACAACGTCTCCGAGAAGATCGTGCGCATCATCCTCAGTTACACCGATTACGTGAACCGAACGGTGTGGTACCGGACGTGATGAAGCGACTGCTGCTGATGACGGACCACTACGCGCCCGGACGCAGCAGCGGCGCTCGTCTCATGACGGAGCTGGCGGACGGACTGCGTGGATGCGGTATCCGTGTGGACGTGGCGACGACGAAGGCCGCCGACAGGGACCATGCCGCCTCCCCCGACCGCGTCCATGAAATCCCCCTCGTCTTCGGGCGGACCAAGCGGACCTGGCTCCGCATGCTCAGCGAGCTCCTCTTTTCGTTGGTCGCGGCCCTCGGGATGGTGCGCTCGACAAGGGGGTGCGACCACGTCCTGATCCTCGCGAGCCCCCCTTTCCTGCCGCTCATGGCCGGTCCCGTCGCGAAGCTCCTGCGCGTTCCCTACTCCGTGATCCTCATGGACGTGTATCCCGACATGGCCGCACATCTGGGGATGTTGGGCCGAAAGGGCCCCGTCTTCCGTCTCTGGCATGCCTGGCTCGTCGCCGTGCTCGAACAGGCAGCGGGAGTCGTCGTGATCGGCGATTGCATGAAGCGGCACGTGGACGGCAAGTCGTCGAGGATCGACTCGACCGTCATCCCGAACTGGGTCCGGGGGGAGGACGTCATGCCCCTGGATTCCCGGGAGAATCCATTCCTCGAGGAGCACCCGGAGCTTGTCGGCAGATTCGTCGTCCAGTATGCGGGCAACATGGGCCTCGCCCAGGATTTCGGCCCGCTGATCGAGGCGGCGGAGCTGTCGCGCGACGACGACGGCATCGTCTTCCTCATGATCGGCGACGGCATCCGGAAGCCCCTGCTCATGCGCGAGGTCGAGGAAAGGAAGCTCGGCAACGTCGTCTTCATGCCGTTCCTCGATCCGGCGCGCCAGGCCGAGTTTCTCGGCGCTGCCTCCGTGGCGCTCGTCGTCCTCGAGCCGGGTGTGGAGGGACTCGCGGTACCGAGCAAGTTCTACCCCATCGTGGCGGCGGGCAGGCCCGTCATCGCCATGCTGGACCCCGATAGCGAGGTGGGCCGCAGCATCCGGGATGACGATCTAGGCGTCGTGCTCGAACAGCGGTCCGGCCGAGCCCTGTACGAGGCCGTCCTGGAAATCAGGAAACGCGGAGCCGGAGACAAGGAGCGCATCAGGCGCGTTTTCCTGGACCGATTCGATGCCGGACATGCCGTGCGGCGCTATGCCGACTACCTGGCGGGGGTGGAAGGAGCGAATCGATGACCATTCGGAAAATGGATCCCACCGACCTCGATGCCGTCGCCCGCGTGCACGCCGAGGCGTTTCCCGGGTTCTTCCTCACCAGGATGGGATCACGGTTCGTCCGCTTCTACTATGCCTGCTGTCTCGAGTACGAACAGGGGATCTGCCGGGTCCACGTGGACGAGGAGGGTGAGGTCAACGGATTCGTGGCGGGATTCGTCGATCCCGCGTTCTTCTACACGTCGTTCGCGAAGAGGAAGATCGAGATGATCGGTCCGATCCTCCACGGATTCCTGAGGGATCCGTCGGTCCTCTGGCGTCTGCTCTACAACGTGAAGAGGGTGGGGGCCGCATCGTACGAGTACGGCGACGTGGAGCTCTCGTCCATCGGCGTCGGGGGACAGGGGCGCGGGGTGGGGAGCGCCCTGCTGAAGGCGTTCCTCGAGGATGTCGCGGATCTCGGCCTGGGAAGCGTGACCCTCACGACGGACGCCGAGGGCAACGAGAACGTGAATCGGTTCTACGAGCGGTCGGGATTCACCCGCGAGGGGACCTTCGATTCGGGCGGACGGGCCATGAACGTCTACCGGATGGAGCTCGACTGAGCCGCTACAGGGACAGCACGTCCTTCACCGCCTCGATCACGTCCCCCACATCCCCATCACTCAACCCCGGATGCAACGGCAAACTGATCAACCTCTCCGACTCCCCATACGCGATCGGATAATCCTCCGCCGCATACCCGTACTTTTCCCGGTAGTAGCTGAACGTATGCACCGCGATGAAGTGCACGCTCGTGCCGATGTTCCGCTCCCGCAGCTTCTCGATCATCTCATCCCGCGTGATCGCCAGCGCCCCCTCCCGAATCCGGATCGGGAACAGGTGCCAGGCGCTCTCGCACCCTTCCCGCTCCACCGGCAGGTCGAACGCCCCGAGCGGCTCCAGGGCCTCCCGGTACAGCGCCACGATCTCCTTCCGCCGCGCATGCATCCCCTCGATCTTCCGCAGCTGCGCCAGGCCCATGCCGGCCTGCAGGTCGGTCATGTTGTACTTGTAGCCGGGGGTGACGATGTCGTAGCGCCAGCTCCCCGACTTGTCGTTCCGCTTCCAGGCGTCGCGGTCCATGCCGTGGAGGCTGGCCACCACGCCCTTCTCCACCAGGTCCGACGAGCCGGTGAGCATGCCGCCCTCGGCCGTCGTGAGGTTCTTGGTCGCATAGAACGAGAAGGCCACGGGGTTGGCGCGGGAGCCGATGAACTCGCCCTTGTAGCGGGCCGGGATCGCGTGGGCGGCGTCCTCCACCAGCAACAGGTCGTGCTCGTCGCAGGTGGAGCGGAGGGCGTCCATGTCGCAGGGGTGTCCGCCGTAGTGCACCGCGATGACCGCCTTCGTACGGTCGGTCACGGCGGCGCGCACCAGGGCCGGGTCGATGTTCAGGGTGTCGGGCTCCACGTCCACCAGCACGGGGGTGGCGCCCACGTGCTCGATCACCGCCACGGTGGCCGTGAAGGTCAGGGGCGTGGTGATCACCTCGTCGCCGGGGCCGATGTCGTTGACCACCAGGGCCGTGTGCAGGGCGGCGGTGCAGCTGCTGAGCGCCAGCGCGGCGGGCGCGCCCACGTAGTCGGCGAACTCCTGCTCGAAGCGCTTGGTCTTGGGGCCCGTGGTGATCCAGCCCGAGCGCAGGCTGTCGACCACCTCGGCGATCTCTTCCTCACCGATGCTCGGAGGGGAGAAGGGCAGGAAATCCTTCCTCATGGGCGCATGACGTCCTTGTTGGTGGCCCGGAATCGTGCGGGATGCCCGGTCGTCGTCCGGACGACCGCCCACCTACGGTACACCCGATCCCGGAAAAACTCCAACCTCCAAGCTTCCGATACTCCTTAAGCGTTCTTCGTTCTGGACGATAACCCCCCCGGAACCTATGATTCCGCTGCCCTGGGGGTTGGGCTGGAGAGGGAAGCCGACGCACGGACGCGTTCGAGCTTCTTTCGGCCTACCCACCACATTTGATGGCACATCGATTGCTTTACGCCCGAGGCAAGTGGACGGACCAGTAATGCCTGGGGGACAGGGATGTTGAAGCGCAGCATCGACTTTATGATTTCGGCCGCAGGTCTCGCACTCCTCGCGCCGCTCTTCGCCGCCATCGCCGTGGCCGTCAAACTTGACAGCCCCGGCGGGGTGTTCTATCGCCAGGTCCGCATGGGCCGCGGCGGCACCCGTTTCCGGATCTTCAAGTTCCGCTCCATGGTGTCGGACGCCGACCGCCGCGGCGGCAAGCTGACCGTCGGCGGCGACGCCCGCGTGACCCGCGTCGGCCGCTTCCTTCGACGCCACAAGCTGGACGAACTGCCCCAGCTCATCAACGTGCTCACGGGCGACATGTCGCTGGTCGGCCCCCGACCCGAGGTGCCCGAGTACGCGGACATGTTCCCGGCCGAGTTCGAGCGCATCCTCGAGGTGCGGCCCGGCATCACCCACCGTGCCACGCTGAAGTTCCGCAACGAGGAAGAGATCCTGGCCGCCGCCGGCGATCCCGCCACCGCCTACGTCGAGAAGGTCATGCCCCACAAGATGCGCCTCTACGTGGACTCCCTGGCGAGCCAGAGCGTGCTGGACGACGTGATGACCATCGTCGACACCGTCTTCCAGGTGGGCGAGTCCCTCACCGCCGACGAGCTCGGGCTCGACACCCCGGCGGTGTCCAACGTCATGCCCTTCACGCGCGTGGCGCCGGCGCCCATGGCGCAGCCCGTGGTGGCTGCTCCCGTGTCGCCTCCGAGGCGCGTGCGGCAGGGCATCGCCTAGACTTTCGAGACAGGCGACCACCTCCGGCCCCCGCCTTCCCGGCGGGGGCCTTTTCCATGCGCATCCCTGATGACGAAAACCCGGAAAGGCACTACACTGGCGCCGTCGGAAGCCCACCGCCCCACGCCCGGAGGCATCGATGTCCGAACACGTGAAGCTCCTCGAGGAAGTCCACGCCATCTGCTCCACGCCGGCCCGTTCGGAGGACAAGATGGCCCAGGTCTGCCAGCTGCTGTACGGCATCCCCGGCTACGACTGGGTCGGCTTCTACCTGGTGGACGCCGACAACTCGGACCACCTCGTGCTCGGCCCCCTCGCCGGGCAGGAGAACCCCCACACGGAGATCGTCTTCGGCAAGGGCGTGACGGGGCAGGTGGCCGAACGCCAGGTGACCATCGTGGTGGACGACGTGACCGAGGAGCTCAACTACCTGACCCTCAATCCCGACGTGAAGTCCGAGATCGTGCTGCCTCTGTTCCGTCAGGGCCGCCTGGCGGGCATGCTCGACGTCGAGTCCGAACAGGCCGCCCGCTTCGACGATCGCGAACGGCTGTTCCTCGAGGAAGTCGGCCTCGAGCTCACCGACCAGATCTGAGTTCCGCCCCACCCCGACGGCGCCGACGGCGCTGGAGGCCCTCTTGCAGGACAAGACCATGAGCCGCTCCGGGCTCTTCCACCTCGCCGTCGTCTACCTCGTCTGGGGCAGCACCTACCTCGCCATCCGCGTGGCCGTCCGCGAGGGCGGCGGGTTCCCTCCCTTCACCCTGGCCTTCATGCGCGTGACGGTGGCCAGCATCGTGCTGCTGGCCTGGGCGGCGTTGCGTCGCGAACGCATCAGGCCCACCGCCTCCGAGGCCGTGGTGCTGGCAGGTACGGGCGCCCTCATGTGGCTGGGCGGCAACGGCCTGGTGACCTGGGCCGAGAAGCAGGCCGACTCGGGACTGGCGGCGCTGCTGGTGGCGGTCATGCCCATCTGGGGGGCGTTGATCGAAGCCGTGCTGGACCGGCGCATGCCGTCGTTCAAGCTGGCCGGCTCCCTGGTGATCGGGTTCGTGGGGGTGGGCGTGCTGTCGTGGCCGGTGCTGCGCGAGGGCGCGTCGGCCGACCTGTGGGCCGTGACGGCGCTGCTCGCCGCGCCGCTGTGGTGGGCCATCGGGTCGGTGTGGCTCACGCGCCGTCGTCCCGACCTGGGGATCCGATCCGTGAGCGGGTGGCAGCACCTGTTCGGCGGCGCGACCTTCCTGATCGTCATGCTGATCCTGCGCGAACCCCTGCCCACGCCCACGCCCGCGGCCTGGGGTGCGTGGGTCTACCTCACCCTCTTCGGGTCGGTGCTGGCGTTCACGTCGTACATCACGATCCTCAGGCTGCTGCCCGTGCAGGTGGCCATGACCTACGCCTACGCCAACCCGGTTATCGCCGTGTTCCTGGGATGGATGATCCTGGGGGAGGCCGTCACGGGCTGGACGCTGGGGGGTACGGCGCTGGTGTTGGCGGGGATCGCGGGGGTGTTCAACAACAAGCCCTAGCGCCGCTGACACTCCGGACAGAAGTGGGTCGACCTGCCGGCCACCACGATCCGCTCGATCGCCGCGCCGCAGTCCCGGCACGGCTCCGAATCCCGCTGGAACACCCGCAGCTTCCGCCTGAAGTTGCCGGGCTTGCCGTGGAAGTCCTTGAAGTCCAGGAACGTGGTACCGCCGTGGTTCACGGCCAGGCGCATGACCGCCTTGGCGGCCTTCCAGACGGCGCGGCGCGCATCCTCGTCCGTGTCCGCCGGCGTCGCGAGGGGGTGGACCCCCGCCTTGAACAGCGCCTCGTCCGCGTAGATGTTCCCGATGCCCGACGCCACGCCCTGGTCCAGCAACACCGCCTTCCAGGGGGCGCGTCGCCTCCGCACCCGCTCGTCCCACACCTTGAAGCGGATCTCCAGCATGTCCGGGCCGACGTGGGCCATGGCCGCCGGCTCCTCCCCGTGGTCCACCACGGTCCAGCGGCCGAACTTCCGGACGTCGCGGTAGTGGAGGGGGATGCCTTCGAAGTCGAAGACCAGGTGGGTGTGCTTGTCGGGGGCTTCGTCCGGGGCGAACAGGAGCTGGCCGCTCATGCGCAGGTGGAGCATGAGGTGGGACTCGGAGCCGGCGTCGTCGGCGAAGGTGATCACCAGGTACTTGCCGCGGCGGTGGACCCGGTCGAGCACGCGGCCGACGGCGGCCCGGCGCACCGCCCGCGACGACGGCTCCAGCACGCCCGCGTACCGCACCTTCAGGCCGGTGCAGCGGCGACCCTCCAGCCCGGCGCGCAGGGCGCGGGCGACATTCTCGACCTCGGGCAGTTCCGGCACTAGAAGCCCCGCTCCTTCTTGATCCTGTCGTAGGACTCGTTGACCTTCTGCAGCTTCTCCTTGGCGAAGTTCATGAAGTCCTCGGGCAGGCCCTTGCTCTGCAGCACGTCGGGGTGGTATTCGCGGGCGATGCCGCGGTAGGCCTTCTTGATCTCGTCTTCGGTGGCGGCCGGAGTCAGGCCCAGGACCTCGTAGTCCGTGGTGGCGGCGCCGGCCGACGCGGGGCGGCCCGAGGCGCCGCGACTGCCGCCGGCGCCCCCGAAGAACGCCTTGCACTGCTGGTAGTCGTGATCGGTCAGGCCCATCTCTCGGGCGATGGACGCGATCAGGCGGTCCTCGGCGGCGTGGAGCGAGCCGTCGGCGTGGGCGATCTGCAGCAGCACCGTCACGATGTCGCGCAGCCGGTCGGGGTGGCCGCCCAGCAGGGTGCGCACCTGGCGGGCGAAGTCCTCGGCGGGTACGTGGCTGTCACGGGCCTCGTTGAAGATCTTCGCGGCGAAGCGGCGCTCGTCGGCGGGCATGCGCAGGTTGTCGCGGAGGAAGGCGTCGAAGGCGCGGACCTCGGCCTCGCACACGTGGCCGTCGGCCTTGCAGACCTTGGCGGCCAGGCTGATCACGGCCACCAGGAAGGCGGACTGGGCGTTCTGGGCCGATCCGGCCCCGGCCATGCGACGGGCGCCGCCGCCCACGGTCGCGCCGCCGCTGCTCTGGGCGCCGATGGCGCCGCCGATCATCGCTCCGAGGGGACCGCCCAGCATGAACCCCACGGTGCCTCCGAACAGTGCTCCCAACAGTCCCATGCCGTCCCCTTCACATCGGTGAAAAGCGTCAAGTCCCTGCCCTGATTGCCGATCATCATGATCAACAGGTACGTCCCCATGATGCTGATGGGCGTCGCCGGCGTCAAGACGGCCGCCCCCGGAGGAGCCATGTCGAACCTCGACCACCAGACCATGTCCTACGATGAGATCGTCGAAAGGATCCGCAACGAGATCCTGCCCCTGTTCGACGAGGTCATCTCCGGCAGGCATGCGTTCTACCGGAACCCGAACCTGAGCGCCTGCTGGGACGCCATCGACGATGAGCCGTGCCGCTGCCTCCACATGAACGAGAAGCCCGAGAAGCCCGGCTACCTGGACGAGGTCTCCCTGGTGGATCAGTTCAACGGCGAGGCCCTGCGACCCCGCGAATCCTGCGTGCGCTGTCCGGTCTACAAGGACGCCTGCCCGTCGGTGGTGGAGGAGCTGGGCGAGGCGTTCAACAACATGGTGCACATCCTGTCCCAGAAGGACGACGCGCTGCACGACGCCGTGACCCTGACCCGCGAACTGGCGTCGTCGCTGCAGGACATGGACATCGAGAACATGACCATCCGCGAGCGCATGGTCACCGACAGCCTCACCGGCCTGTTCAACCGCACCCACCTCAACGACTGCATCGTGCGCGAGGTGGAGCGCTGCCACAACCGCCGCCGCAGCCTGTCGGTGCTGATGATCGACCTGGACAACTTCAAGATCTTCAACGACACCTACGGCCACCTGGAGGGCGACAAGGTGCTGAGCCGTCTGGGCCGTCACCTGAAATCCTGCCTGCGCGACTACGACCAGGCCTTCCGTTACGGCGGCGAGGAGTTCCTGGTGATCCTGCCCGACGCCGACAACGAGGGCGCGCGGGTCGTGGCCGACCGCATCCGCAGCGGCTTCGCCGACCTGGTGTTCGACATCGGCGGTCCGGCGAACATGCCGGCGACCCTGGCGTCGTTGACCCTGAGCGGCGGTCTGGTGACCTACCGCAACGGCATGGGCGCCGTGGAACTCCTGGAGGCGGCGGACCAGGCCCTCTATGCGGCCAAGCGTCACGGCAAGAACCGCATCGAGATCTACGACGAGACCCTGGTGTTCAACTGATCCCCGGCCGTCCCCGTCGTCACAGTCCGGTGGACGGACTCCATCACGATCGTTATCCTGACCCGGATCCGCGCCGCGCCGCGCCCGCGCGCCCGCGTCGCCCATTCCAGCCGGAGGCCCCATGACCGACCATTCCGCCGTGCGTGAACGGCACGAGATTCCCGATCACCTGACGTGGGACCTGAGCCGCGTCTATCCCGACTGGGACGCCTGGGACGCCGACGCCGCCCGCGTCGCCGAAGGCCTCGAGCGCCTGTCCGGTCTGTCCGGCCGCATGAGTCGCTCGGCCGCCGATTTCCGCTCCGTGGTGGAGACGCTGTTCGAGGTCCGCAAGATCCTGGACCGGGTGGTGGTCTACGCCTCCATGCGCAGCGACGAGGACACCCGCGTGGGGGACCATCTGGCCCGCGACGGCCGCGCCGGCACCCTGGCGGTGGGCTACAACGAGGCCACCAGCTGGTTCGAGCCCGAGGTGCTGGCCCTGGACGACGCCGTGCTGGACGGGTTCCTGGACGAGGACCCGGACCTCCGCCTCTACGAGCACTTCCTCCACGACATCCGCCGCGGCCGCCCCCACGTGCTGCCCGCCGAGCAGGAGGCCCTGTTGGCGTCGGCCGGCAACGTGACCCGCGGCGCCGGCTCGGTCTTCAACGCCCTGGACAACGCCGACCTGTCGTTCCCCTCGGTCCGCGACGAGAGCGGCGCCGAGGTGGAGCTCACCAAGGCCCGCTACTCGCGTCTGGTCCGCAGTCGTGACCGGGGGGTCCGCAAGGCGGCCTTCGAGGGCTTCATGGACGCCTACGGCGGCGTGATCAACACGTTGGCCGCCAACATGGACGCCAACATCAAGAACCACGTGTTCTACGCCCGCTCCCGGAACCACGCCGGGTGCCTTGAGGCCGCCCTCCACAACGCCAACGTGCCCACCGACGTGTTCCACCGCCTGATCGCCTCGGTCAACGACAACGCGCACCACATCCACCGCTACACGGAGCTGCGCGCCCGGGTGCTGGAGGTGTCGCCCCCCGGCGAGCACGATCTCTACGCGCCCCTGTTCCCCGAAGGCGAGTTCTCGTTCACCTACGACGAGGCCTGCGAGGAGATGATCGCGTCCCTCGTACCCCTCGGCGACGAGTACGTCGGCGCCGTGCGCCAGGGTCTGGCCGACCGCTGGATCGACGTCCACGAGAACGCCGGCAAACGCGGCGGCGCCTATTCCAGCGGCTGCTACGGCACCGACCCGTACATCCTGCTCAACTGGAGCGGCCAGCTGCGCGACACCTTCACCCTGGCCCACGAGATGGGCCACTCCATGCACTCGTGGCACACGTGCCGCACGCAGCCGTTCGTGTACGCGGACTATCCCATCTTCACGGCCGAGGTCGCGTCGACGTTCAACGAGATGCTGCTGATGCGCCGGCTCATCGACGCCGCGGAGGATCCGGCGCGACGCCTGTACCTGCTGGACGTGCTGCTGGACCAGATCAACAGCACCGTCTTCCGCCAGACCATGTTCGCGGAGATGGAGCACGCCATGCACCTGAAGGGAGAGGCGGGCGAGACCCTCACCGCCGAGACCCTCGATGCCGTGTACCTGGAGATCCTGCAGCGCTACTGGGGTCCGACCGTGGCCTTCGACGAGGAGCGCAGCCCCCGCACCTGGTGCCGCATCCCGCACTTCTACTACAATTACTACGTGTACCAGTACGCCACGGCGTTCGCGGCGTCGGCCGCCCTCGCCCGTCGCGTGCTGGAGGGGGGCGACGCCGAGCGCCAGGACTACCTCGGGTTCCTGGGCTCAGGCGACAGCCGCTACCCCGTGGAGACCCTGGCCCGCGCCGGCGTCGACATGACGTCCTCCGGTCCCGTGGAGGACGTGGTCCACCTGTTCGTCTCGTCCATGGACGAGATGGAGTCCCTGTTGCAGGAGGTCGCCCGATGACCAGCCGCTTGATGCTCGTCCTGATCGCCATCGCCCTGTTCGCCGTCGGTTGCGGCGGTTCGGACGAACCGGCGGCCGACACCGCCGTGGAGTCCGGAGACGTCGGCGATGCCGGCCAGGCCCCGGCGCCGACCCAGGAGGCCGTCGACCAGGTGGAGGCGCACCACGCCGCCTCCGGCGACGGTCGGTTCGAGGCCGTCTGGCCCTCGGGCTGCGCCCGCAAGCGGACGCGAACCGTGCCGTCCAAGCGCTTCCCGGGCAGCTTCGCCCTGGTGGAGGTCACCTGCGAGCGGTCGGGCGACGCCGATCGCGGCTGCAAGGTGACCGTCTACAACGAGCTCACCGACGGCGGCGTGCCCACGCCCGCCGACGTGACCCGCACCTTCGGCGAGGTCATCGCCGGCCTCGGGCTGGAGATCCGTCGCCAGGGCCCCATCGAGCGCCACGGCGTGACCGGCGTGCGCGCCGTCTGCGGCGAGGCCGCCGGCCCCCGCCAGGTCTGGATGGAGGGGTTCATCATCGACGGGCACGTGCTGATGATCATGGCCTGGGACATCGACGACCGCCTGTACGGGGACCCCGAGATCAGCGCCTTCTTCGAATCGGTCGTGCTGACGGGCTGATCCCCGCCGACTTCGCCTCGACGCCCACGGCGCCGCTCCCGACCCCGGGACGGCGCCGTGTTGACTTTCCCCCCGGACCGTGACAAATTCGTGTCCCGACTAACATTTTTCGTCAGGTCCCGCCCCGGGAAGGGATGATCCCATGGTCCGCTCCGACCTCAGCGCCAGCCAGGAAGACTACCTGGAGGCCATCTACCACGTGATCGAGGACAAGCTCGTGGCCCGGTCCAAGGACCTGGTCCAGCGCCTCGGCGTGAACAGCTCGTCCGTGACGCAAGCCCTCAAGATCCTGTCGGAAAAGCAGTTGATCAACTACGAGCCCTACGGCGTGGTGACCCTCACCCCCGACGGGGAATCCCGCGCCCTCGACGTCATCCGCCGCCACAAGGCCCTGCGCGACTTCTTCGTGCGCATCCTCCACGTGGACGAGACCGTGGCCGAGGACGCCGCCTGCCGCATGGAGCACGACATGCCCCGCATCATCCTGGACCGCCTGGTGGGCTTCATCGACTACACCGACCGCTGCCCCCGCGGCGCCGCCGACTGGGTGGAGGGGTTCGGCTATTTCTGCCAGGCCAAGCCCTCCGAGCAGTGCAACGCCTGCGAGCTGATCACGCCCCGCGACGAAGCCGACGACTGACCGAACCCGGAAGGACGCCATGGACCGCCGGACCATTCCGATTCCGCTGGCCACCCTGGGGCTGGCCCTGTTCGTCGCCCTCCCGTCGGGCGGTCAGGACGCCACCCTGGCCGACGCCGCCTCCGAGGCCATGGATGTCCGCCGCGGCACCCAGGCCGACCAGGACGCCTGGGCCGCCGAGCGCGACGACCTGACCGCCCGCTGGCGCGCCCTGCGCCACGAGACCGCCTGGCTCGCCGAGCGCGCCGAGCTGGAGGGGTCGCGGACCACCGCCCTGCAGGACCGCGTGGACGAGCTGACCCGCCGCATGGACGAGGCTCGCCGCCTCGAGGCCGGCCTCCAGGATTCCCTGCTCACGGTGCTGGGCCGACTGGAGCGCGCCGTGGCCGCCGACCTGCCCTTCCTGCCCGACGAGCGCTCGCGCCGCCTGACCGCCCTCGACCGCGACCTGGCCCGCCCCGACACCGCCCCGGCCGAGAAGCTGCGCCTGCTCCTCGAGGCCCTCCAGGTGGAGGCGTCGTACGGGGGCAGCGTGGAGACCGGCGACCAGCGCATCGAGGTGGCCGGCGAGACCCTCACCGTGGACATGCTCCGCGTGGGCCGCACCTGCCTGTTCTGGCGCACCCCCGACGGCGGCCGCGTGGGGGCCTGGGACCCGGCGTCCCGCGCCTGGATCGAACTCGACGACCGCCACCGTCGCGACATCTCCATGGCCATGGACATGGCCGCCCGCCTGCGCCCCGTCGAGGTGCTGCCCCTGCCCGTGGGGAGGATCGCGCGATGAAGACGATCCTGCTCGCCGCCGCCCTCTGCTGCGCCCTCGCCTCCGCCGCCCCGGCCCAGGACCTCCGCGAAGCCTGGCGCCGCGCCGACGCCGACCGCGCCGCCGCCCGCGACGAGGCCGCCGAGACCGAGGCCCGCATCCTCTCCGACCGCGCCGCCCTGACCGCCGCCGTGGCCGCCCTGGGGGCCCGCCGCGACTCCCTGGAGCGCGTGGTCGCCGACCACCACGCCCGCCAGGCCCGCCTCGACGCCGAGCGCATCCGCCTGGAGGAGGCCTGGGCCGACCAGTCCCTGGAGGTGCGCGAGATCAGCGGCAACGTGCGCGTGGCCGCCCGCGACCTGGAGACCCTGCTGCGCCAGTCCCTGGTCACCGCCGGCCGCCCCGACCGCCTGGAGCGCCTCGCGCCCCTGCTGCGTGACGGCTACTTCCCCGACTTGGACGACATCGCCGTCATGACCGACCTCCTGTTCGAGGAGATCGCCCTGTCCGGCCGCGTGGAGTCGCGCACCGTGACGTACGGCGGCCGCGACGGCCGCGACGCCGCCGGCGAGGTGGTGCTGCTGGGCCGCTTCGGCGCCGTCCACCGCGACGACGACGGCGTCGGCTTCCTGCTCTGGAACCCCGACGACCAGCGCCTGACCGCCCAGGCCGCCACCCCGCCCCGCGGCCTGCGCCGCAGCCTGGAGTCGTGGCTCGACGGCGAGTCGGACAGCGCGCCGGTGGACCTGAGCGGCGGCGCGGCCGTGCGCCAGATCGCCCACGCCACCTCCCTGCGCGATCAGCTCGAGGCGGGCGGCCCCATCGTGTGGCCCATCCTGGCCCTGGCGGCCGTGGCCCTGATCATCGCCGTCGAGCGTCTGCTCACCCTGCACCGCATCCACGGCAACACCGACCGCCTCATGGGCGAGGTCAACGCCCTGGCCGCCAAGGGGGAGTGGACGGCCTGCGAAGCGTTGGTGGAGACCCACGGCGGCAAGGGCTGGCCGGTGGTGCGCATGCTCCGCGCCGGACTCGCCGCCCGCGGCGAGAAGCGCGAGACCCTCGAGAGCGTGCTCCAGGAGGCCATCCTGCGCGAGCTGCCCCGGCTGGAGAGGGGCGTATCGGCCCTGGCGGTCATCGGCGCCGTGGCGCCGTTGCTGGGACTGCTCGGCACGGTGACGGGCATGATCGACACCTTCCGCGTGATCACCCTCTTCGGCACCGGTGACCCGCGCCTCATGTCCGGCGGCATCAGCGAGGCACTGGTGACCACCGAGCTGGGCCTGGCCGTGGCCATCCCCATCATGCTGGTGCACACGTGGCTGTCGCGCCGGGTGGACCACCTGGTGGGCGACATGGAGGAAAAGGCCGTGGGCCTGACCAACATCGTGGAGAAGGAGCGGGGCTAGTGGAGTTCGTGGCGCGCATCGCGGAGCAGACGGCCCAGGGCGGCTGGGTGATGTGGCCCCTCGGGGCCTGCTCCCTCGCGCTCTGGATCACGGCCGCCGACCGCTGGCTGGCCCTTCGTGCGCTGGGCGGCTCCGACATGGAGCTGACCGACGCGGTGCGCGTGGTGCGCGGCGACACCGACGCACCCGCCGCAGGCGTCGGCCTGCGCACGCGCCTCGTCCGCGCGTTCACCGCGGACCGCACCGGCCGACCCGGCCTCGACGCCGAGATGCTCCGCCTCGCCGCCACCCGCCTGCGCCCCGAGCTGAGCCGAGGTCTGGCCGCGGTGACGGTGCTGGCTGCCGTGGCGCCCTTGCTGGGCCTGCTCGGCACGGTGGTGGGCATGGTGCGCACCTTCGACGTGATCGCGATGTTCGGCACCGGCCACGCCCGCGAACTGGCCGGCGGCCTGAGCCAGGCCCTGGTCACCACCCAGGCGGGACTGCTGGTGGCCATTCCGGGCCTGCTGGCCGGAGCGGTACTGCGACGCCGGGCGCGGCGGCTGGAGACGTCGCTGGACGAGACGACGGCGGTGCTGGAACGGACCCTCGGCGAGATGGAGGCGGCGGCATGATCAACGTGCGCAGATCGCTCCGCGGCGGCGGCGACCGGGTGGACATCAACATGGGTCCGCTCATCGACATGGTCTTTCTGCTGCTCATCTTCTTCGTGGTGACCACGAGTTTCGTGAAGGAGACGGGCATCGACGTCACGCCCTCCACGGCCGCCACCGCCACCACCCGCGAACGCGCCACCATCATGATCGGGGTCACCGACGAAGGGGACGTGTTCTACGAGGGCCGTCGCATCGACGTGCGCAGCGTCCGCGCCCACGTGGAGCGGGCCCTGGCCGAGTCGGCCGCCGCGGGCGTGGTGATCGTGGCCGACCGCCACAGCGAGACCGGCGTCGTCGTGCGGGTGATGGACCAGTGCCGCCTGGCCGGCGCCTCGGATGTGAGCCTGGCCGCCCGGCGCGAGGGAGAGGACGGGTCGTGACCGCGCGGACGCGCATCCCGCTGGCCATCGCCCTGGGCCTCGCCGCCAACGCGGCCCTGCTGATGGTCTCCGGCGTGCTGCAGCACGAGCGGGCCCTGGAGGCGCCGCCCCTGTTCGCGTCGGCGGTGAGCCTGACGACGGTGCGCCCCGAGACCGCGCCCGAGGAGGAGCGCGTCCGCGAGCCGGACCCGCCGCAGCAGCCCCCTGCCCCCGACTTCGCCCCCGAGCTCTCGCGCCCGGCCCCCGGCGCTCCCCAGCTCGACCTGGCCCTGCCCATCCCCACCCTCGCCGCCCCCGACCTGCGCTTCGACGCGACGGGCCTGGTGTTCGAGGCCTCGGAGCTGGACACGCCGCCCCGGGTGGTCACGCGGCTCGAGCCCGTCTACCCGTACCGCGCCCGCCAGCGTCAGGTGGAGGGCTGGGTGCGTGTGCGCTTCCTGGTGAACCCGGACGGATCGCTGTCCGACGTGTCGGTGCTGGAGGCCGAACCCGCCGGCTGGTTCGAGGAGTCGGTGCTGCGCAACGTGCCCACCTGGACGGTGGACCCCGGCGTGATCGACGGCGAACCGGTGGCGGCGTGGATGGCCACCACCGTGCGCTTCGAACTGGGGCGGCGATGAGGATCGCGGCGCTCATCCTGCTGGCGGCCCTGGCGGTCGCGATTCCATCTGCGGCTCAGGACGACGTCGACGACCCGTCCCACGCCCCGCCCCGCCCCCGCCGCGCCCTGACCCTCACCCAGAAGCATCGCGACGCCGGCGACCACGCCAAGGCGGTCGAGGTCCTGCAGAAGGTCGTGACCGACCACCCCGAGCACGACCACCACCTCCTGCGCCTCCACCTCGCCCTGAGCCTCCGGGCCCTGGGCCGCGACGCCGAGGCCGTCGACCACCTGACGGCCGCCGCCGACCTCGAACCCCGCTCCCGCACCGTCCGCCTGGCCCTGGCCGGCGCCGCCCTCGCCGTCGAGGACTACGCCGCGGCCTCCGACGCCCTGCTCGCCGCCTGGGAGCTGGGCCCGTCCGACGAGACCGACCTGCTCCACGACGCCGCGGCCGCCCGCCTGCTGGCCGACGATCCGCCCGCGGCGGCCGACCTCGCAGCCCGATGGCTGGACGTCGCGAACGCCCCGACTGTGGAGCACCTCCGCACCGCCCTGGCTGCCGCCCTCCGCGCCGAGCGACCGGTCCTGGCCCGTCGCGTCGCGGACACCGCGTCCACTGCCCGTCCCGACGACCCCGCCGCCTGGTCCCTCGCCGCCGACGCCCTCCAGTCCATCGACGACCTCCCCGGCGCCGCCGCAGCCCTCCAGTCCGCCCACTGGCTCGCGCCGCTGACCGGCGTCGATCTGGAGCGCCTGGCCGACCTCAGCTTCGCCGTCGGCGTTCCCCTGGAGGCGGCGCGCCACTACGAGGCGGCTTACGGCCCCACGCCGCCGGCCGCCGACGCCGAGCGTCTAGCCTCGGCCTGGCTCGCCGCCCACCGTCCCGGCGCGGCGGTGCGGGTGCTGCAGGGCGCCGTGCAGCGCGAGCCGTCACACCGTCTGTGGTCGCTGCTGGCGGACGCCGCATGGGCCAATGCCGACACGATCACCGCCGTGTCCGCGTGCCGTTCCTGCCTGGCGATCGACCCTGCCGACGATCGCGCCCGCGCCATGCTCCGACACCTCCTCCCGCCCGTCGAATCCGACCAAACGAAATAGGAGTCGGGGCGCTGGGATTTGCGCGCCTTCCCCGATATCCCGTATACTGACGACGTGGGAGAGCGGCCGAACGACACCGTGCCTCCCTTCTTCAGCATTCGGTCGCCCAAGCCCCGCCCCAGGTTCAAGGGGGTACCTCCGGGCGGGACCGCTCTCGCACCAGCCAACGATCCCCGTACGCGCGGCCGCCCGTCCGCGTGACCATTCGCACCATCCGTGCGTCTGGAAGGCTGAAGGAGGCGAGCATGGACAGGAACCATCTCACCGGGATCCGCCGGGGCCCGCCCGGCAAAATCCGCCGCGACGACGACCGACCCGCCGCCATGAGTCCCACCCGTGTCATCGTGACGCCCGTTTCCCCTCCCATGGTGCACCCGCTCACCAAACGCGATGTCCAGCGCGTGCTGTCGGTATTGCCCGCCGACTCCGTGCGCGGCCTGCGCTCGGTGAGTCTTCTGGGGGACATGTGGACGAGTGGCGGCTACCCGGTGCTCGTGTCGTATCGTCGTCACGGCTTCGTGCGTCTGCATGCGGTATCCATCCGACCGTGGCGCGTCGGGAGCCTGCGATCGAACCAGGTTGCGGACCTGCTGCGCTACGGCGCCCACGTGGAGGCCGGGCCCACCGAGTGCGTCGTCACGTGGACGCCCCGGGCCCTGCGGCTCTTCTACACCGTGGGGGTGCTGCTGCCAGGGGTGGCGCGGCACCGACGCGAGCAGGAGGGCGGCGCCGAGCCGGGCACCATCGTCCGGTCCCTCGAGGACGATCACGCCTCGTGGCAGGTGTCGGACCTGGCTCTGGAGCACTGGCGGCGGTTCCTGCAGGACGGCGACCTCGCGGCGGAGGCGGCGGCCAGCTAGGACCGGGGAGAAGACCGCACGAAGAAAGGGCGGGCTCCGAGGAGCCCGCCCTTCGCGCACCCGGGACCAAGGTTCCGGCTAGAAGCCGAGAACGATGCCGCCGGCGTAGCTGGTCATGTTGCCCATGCTCATCTCGGCGTTGACCTTGACGCCCAGATTCAGGGTGGCGCCGAGGGTCGTGCGCTTCTCCTGGACGCCGTCCAGGCTGAACGCGATCTCCTCGTCGTCGCTGGTGTCGAACTCGTCGCCCACGTACATGTAGGCCACGTCCATGGACGACTCCTCCTTGGCCACGCCGCCGTACACGGTCAGCATGGAGAAGGTCTTGCTCACGGCCGCGTAGTAGCTCTTGGCGCTGGCGCTGAACGAGGCCTCGTCGCCGTTGTCGTAGGTGATGTCCAGGTTCTGGGTGAACCCGCCCACCATCACGTCCACGGGCAGCGTCGGCACCAGGGAGTTCACGCTGTACGCCAGGCCGAAGCCCAGGTACTTGAGCTTGCCGAAGTTCTCGATGTCGATCTCCATCGGCACGCCGCGCATGGTGACGCGGAAGCCGCCCATGCCGCCCAGGGAGAATTCCGGGGCCACCAGCGGGATGTAGTCCAGGTCGATGTTGCCGCCGGGCATGCTCTCCGAGTACACGGGCAGGCCGTGCCAGTAGGCGGTCAGGCTGCCGTCCTCTTCGGATCCGAAGGCGGTGGGGCCGGAGGCCACCAGCACGCCGGTCTCGCCGTAGCCCGGGTCGCCGGGATCGAGGTAGTCGGACAGGTCCACCTGGCGGGAGACGCTGAACGTGCGGTCGTCGTCGCCGAGCTCGGCGGCCATGGCCTTCAGGCCGAACGACAGCTGCAGGCCGACCTTCGGGATGTCCGCAGTGTGGTACAGGCCGGCGTTCTGGTTGATGCCGAAGCCGGAGATGAACGGCGCCAGGTAGCCCTCGGCGTAGAACTGGCCCATGTCCTGGAGCAGCTCGCCCAGGTCCTCGTCGTCGTCCTGGGCCGCGGCGGGCGCGATCCAGGCCGACAGCAAGAGGGCGGCGGCGATCAACGGCCAGCCCTTCAGCATGTGCTTGGTCGTCATGATCCTCTTCCTCCCGGTTCGACTAGGTCACGATGGTGCCGTCGCTCAGATCGATGGTCCAGCTGGACGTGGCGATCTGGACGGTGGCGGTGGCGCCGTTGAAGGTGATGGTGGCGGAGTAGCCGCCGGACGAGACGACCATCTGGCCGCTGGCCGGGTAGCCGGAGCCCACGACCTGGACGTCCGTGATGTCGAAGGTGATCACCAGGTCGCCGGCCTCGAGGGTGCCGTCACCATTGGCCAGGCCGCCGGTCGAGGTGATGTCGAACATGCAGTCCACCGTCAGGTCGAAGCCCTCGGGGGTCCAGGTCAGGAAGTGGTCGGCGTCGGTCCAGACGTGATCGGGGTTCGAGTCGGCCCAGAAATCGCCGGAGAAGCCGGGAATGGTCTCGAGACCGGGCATGGCCTTGGATGCCATGGTGGGCAGCACGTTGACGATGGCATAGGCGATGAAGCCGGCCTGGTGGGCCACGTCGTCGGCCGTCAGTTCGGCCTCGTCGTGGGGGGTCACGGGATCGTCGCTGCTGCATCCGGCCAGCCCGAGGACGGCGTAAAGCGAAAGCACACCAACAGGGTCCGACCGATGACGAGTCGTCGTTTCATGACGGAGCTCCCTCCTTGCTCGTGGATTCTGGATTCGATTCGGCGACGGGTCCGGGAACCCGTCGAACGTAGCACAGCGCGGTAGCAAAGACCATACCGCCCGGACACGAGAAAGGCCGCCCAAGGGGCGGCCTTTCGGCTGATCGGCACGATGGGCGCGGATCAGATCTCGATCACGTCCTCCGCGTCCATGGCGGCGAAGTCGGCGTCGTCCAGGTCGAGCACGTCGAACGATCCGGCGTCCTCCACGGGCTCCGGCGACTTGCGCGGCGTGGCCATGACGGGCAGGGACGCGGCGGCGGCCTTCTCGGCGCCGATCCTGTCCCTCACGTGGATGCGGTTGCGCTGCGATCCCCGCAGCACCCCCATCATCACGTCCACGTGGGTCTCGAGCTCCTCGGCCAGCTCCTCGAGGTCGCGGCTGGCGGCCGCCGATTCCTCGGCCGCCGAAGCGTTGCTCTGGGTGACGGTCTCGATCTCGGTCACCGAGCGGCAGATGTTCTCGATGCCCTCGGTCTGCCGGGCGCTGGCGCGGTTGATCTCCTCGATCACCGCCGACACCTGGTTCACGTTGCCCACGATGGCGTCCAGGTTCCGGTCCATCTCCCGCGCCATCTCCACGCCGTTGTCGGCGTTGGTCTGGGACTCGCCGATCAGGCGGGCCGTGTCGCGGGCGGCCTCGGCGCTGCGCATGGCCAGGCTGCGGACCTCCTCGGCCACCACGGCGAAGCCCTTGCCCGCCTCGCCGGCACGGGCGGCCTCGACCGCGGCGTTCAGGGCCAGCAGGTTGGTCTGGAAGGCGATCTCGTCGATGGACTTCAGGATGATCGCCGTCTGGTCCGCCGAATCCTTGATGCGGTTGATGGCGTCGGTCACGTTCTGCATGGACATGCTGCCGGCCTGGGCGGCGCTGCTGGCGTCGGAGGCCTGGCGCGTGACTTCGGCGGTGTGCTCGGCGGTGTCGCGGATGAGCTGGGTGATCTGCTTCAGCGAGTCGGAGGTCTGGTCCACGGCCGCGGCCTGGTTGTGGGTGCCCTGGGCCAGCAGGCCGCTGGCGTCGGACACCTGGACCGAGGCGCTCGCCAGGCTGCCGCCGTGCTGCCCCAGCTGGATACCCAGCTTGTAGAAGGGCTTGATGACCACCTTGCGCAGCACCACGTACGTCACGCCGCACAGGGCCAGGATCCCCACGAAGGACGCGACGATCATCTGCAGCACCATGGCACCGGTGGCGTCGTGTCCCTCGTTCTGGGTCTCGGCCGTCACGCGGTCGATGCGTCGCTCCACGGCGGCCACGCTCTCCTCGACGGCGCCCAACTCCAGGCCCAGTTCCAGGCGGCCCACGGCCATGCCCTCGAACTCGATGTCGCGACGGATCACCTGGGTGTCGGCGCCCGCCTCGTGCCGGTCGGTCAGGGGGTTGTCGTCGGTGCCGTAGAAGTTGACCCAGGCCACGTACGGATCGTTGGCCGTGCTCGTGGCCAGGTTCGCCAGGCTGTCGAAGTCGTAGCCCAGAATCAGGCCGGCGGCCACGTCGGACAGCAGGCCGGCGGTGGACTGGCCGTGGGAGACCAGCGATTCCGTCAGCTGCTTGGCGCTGCGGTCCTTCTGGGACTGGAACTCATCGACGGCGAGGCCGATGATGCGGTCCGCCGCTCCGTGGGCCGACCGCGTCGCGATGGTCGTGATGGTGACCTGCAGCAGCACGATGGCCACCGTGATGACCAGCAGGAACTTGAAGGCGACGCCGATATTCTTGAACATTCCAGCTACTCCTTGCCGAACGCGCCGTAGCCGATGACCGTCAGGCATTCCTGGACGGGGGCGTAGTCGGCGGGGGCTTTCCAGCCGACGATCTTGGCGTTCTGGGCCGCCGTCTCGTCGGACGTCATGGCGATCAGGGCCTCGGCCACGCGGCCGGCCAGGCCGGCGTCGGTGCCCGGCAGCTTGGCCAGGGGCCACTCCGGGTAGAGGCAGGTCGAGTGCACGAAGGGGAAGCCGTCGTCCACGGCGTGGATCAGGCGCAGCTGCGACGTGTCGATCTTGCCCTCGTCGGCCATGCGCTCGATGGTGTCGCTGCGCACGGTGCCCACGTCCACGGTGCCGTTGAGCACGGCCAGCACCACGTTGTCGTGCTTGCCACCTTCGATGAACTCGGAGCAGTCCGTCTCCGGATCCACCCCGTTCTCCTTCAGCAGGCGCCACGCCATGTGGGCGCCGCCGAACGACGAGCGCTTCACGCACATCAACGAGCGGCCCTTCACGTCGGCGAGGGTCTTCACGGGGCTGTCGGCCCGGGTGAAGAGCACGCCGCCGAAGCTGTCCAGGGCCTTGCCGCCCCGGGAGTTCACGAGGGTCGCCACCGCGTCGAGGCCGTGGGTCTTCTGCAGCTCCACGTAGAACGCCGAGTTGGCCAGCACGAAGTCCACCATGCCGTTCTCCACGGCGGGCCCGATGGCCTCGAACTTCAGGGGAATGATCTTCACGGTCTCGCCTAGCGCCGCGCCGAGGTAGGCGCCGGTGGCTCCCCACTGCTGCATGCACTTGGGTGCGCCGCGCTTGGCGAGCACGCCGATCTTGACGTCGGCGGCGGCCGTCAGCGGCAGCAGCACGGCGAGAACGATGGTCAGGATGATTGTCAGGGGCGTTCTGATCCTCATGATTCTCCACTCCCTCGATTCGAATCGGTCCCCGATGCTTCACCTGTTGTCGACCGATTCGCTGGGTACTTGAGGCCTGAGCCGGGCAAACCGGTGCGGCGTCACATCATCAAGGATCGGGCCAGTGCGTGGTTGCAGGTAGACGCGCGTAACCCGTCGTTCGGGGAGGCGAAAGCGGCCGGAGAGCGTGCGGGGTGGTCGGGAGTTGGTCGGTCGTGCAGGTGGTTGGAGGAACGCTCCGGTGGTATGATCGGCCGATATCCGGGGCATCAGCGGATGGAGGAAGCCATGTCTCGATCTCATGCATCAGCCCTGACCGCGGTGCTCCTGCTCGTCGCGGCCGCCGCGTGCGCTCAGCCCTTTTACGTCAGGGGAACCCACTTCGCCGGCTCGGGCGACATCTGGGACGCCCTGCCGGAAAACCAGCTCCATGACGACGGGCTCCACGACGACGGGGCCGCAGGCGACGGCGTCTACGGCGTCTGGATCGTCAGCGACCAGCCCTACGGGTATCACGAGTGGAAGATCGCCACAGAGGACTGGAGCCTGAACTACCCCCTGGACATGGCCTACCCGCTCCAGAACGCCAAGCTGTTCACGACCATGGCCGGGGAGTCGATCCACTTCCGCTTCGACACCAACGCCGTCGGCGATGGTTGGCAACCCGCCGCGAATGCCGTAGCCTGCTCCCACTTCGCACCGCCCGGGTCGGAGTACGAGGTGATCGGCAGCGCCGCCGAGATCGGCGCCTGGGACTGGGGCGTGCCGGCGACCTTCTCCGCCGGGGCCTGGAGCGTCGAGGTGGCGATCGCCGAGCCCGGTCTGCACCGCTTCAAGTTCCGCGTGCTCGGGGACTGGGACATCGCCAGCATCGGCTACCACTACAACCTCGTTCCCGGCGACGACTTCGTGTTCGAACAGCTCGCCCCGGACCGCACCTGGCGGTTCGAGTTCGACACGGTCACCGGCCGCGGTCGCGCCGTGGACGTGACGATCGTCCCGAACGCGACGACGTCCTGGGGAGGCGTGAAGGTCCTGTTCAGGGACTGACGCCCTCGCCGTCGTTCTCATTACCACACCGGAGGCCCCGATGACCGTCCGCACCGCCGCAGCCCTGCTGCTGATCGCCCTCGCCCTGCCCGCCGTCGCCGACGAGGGCATGTGGACCCTCGACAACCCGCCGGTGGAGCAGCTCCGCGACCGCTACGGCTTCGAGCCCTCGGCCGAGTGGCTGGAACTGGTGCAGCGCGCGTCGGTGCGCCTGAACGACGGTGGCTCCGGATCGTTCGTCTCGCCCGACGGCCTGGTGCTCACCAACTTCCACGTGGCCCACGGCCAGCTCCAGAAGCTGTCGTCCGCCGAGCACGACTACGTGGCCGACGGCGTCCACGCCGCCACCCTCGCCGACGAGCTGCCGTGCCCCGACCTGGAGATCAACGTGCTGGCGTCGTACGAGGACGTCACCGCCCGGGTCCACGCCGCCACCAAGGGCAAATCCGGCCAGGAGGCCCTGGACGCCCGCCAGGCCGCCGTGGCCGCCATCGAGCTGGAGGAGCGCGAGCGCACCAGCCTGCAGTGCGAGGTCGTGACCCTGTACAACGGCGGCGAGTACTGGGTGTATCGCTACGACCAGTACACCGACGTGCGCATGGTCTTCGCGCCCGAGATGGACGCCGCCTATTTCGGAGGCGACGACGACAACTTCACCTTCCCCCGCTATTGCCTCGACATGGCCCTGCTGCGCGTGTGGAAGGACGGCGAGCCCCTGGCCACCCCGCACCACCTGACCCTGCGCCCCGACGGCGCCCGCGACGGCGACCTGGTCTTCGTCTCCGGCCACCCCGGCTCCACCGACCGCCTCGAAACCATGGCCCAGCTCCGCACCCAGCGCGACCACACCTATCCCCGCCGCGAGGCCCGCATCGACACCATGCTCGCGGACGCCCGCGAGTACGCCGCCCGCGGCCCCGAGCAGGCCCGACAGGTGGGCGGCATGCTCATGGGCATGATGAACGGCCGCAAGGCCGGCGCCGGCGAGTTCAAGGGTCTGCTGGACGAGGCCATCTGGGCCAAGAAGCAGCGGGCGGAGGAGGACTTCCGCGCCCGCGTGGACGCCGACCCGGACCTGAAGGAGAACTTCGGTGACGCCTGGACCATGATCGAGAAGGCCGAGGCCGCCCGCGTGGAGCGCCTGGAGGAGCTGTCGTCGCGGCGCATGCCGGGCTTCCGCCTGGGCCGCATCGCCCAGACCCTGGTGCGCCTGGTGGAGGAGTCCGCCAAGCCCGACGCCGAGCGTCTGGAGGGCTACCACGAGGCCGACCTGCGCCGCGTGCGCTTTCGCCTGTTCTCCCCCGCGCCGATGTACCCGGAGCTGGAGGAGTTCTCCATCGCCCGCACGCTGCGCCGCATGCGCGACGACCTGGGCGCCGACGATCCCTTCGTCCGTCTCGTCCTGGACGGCCGTGAGCCCGCCGCCCGCGCCGCCGAACTCGTGAACGGCACCACCCTGTTCGATCCGGAAGCGCGCCGCGCCCTGGTGGACGGCGGCATCGACGCCGTGCGCAACAGCGACGACGCCATGATCCGCCTGGCCCTGGCCGTGGACCCCATGCTCCGCGAGCAGCGGGAGTGGCGCGAGGAGAACGTCACGAGCGTGCTGTCGGCCGCCGGCGAGAAGATCGGCGCCGCGCGGTTCGCCGTGTACGGCAAGACCGTCCATCCCGACGCCACCTTCACCCTGCGCCTGAGCTACGGCCGGGTGAGCGGCTATCCCATGAACGGCACCCGCGCCCCGTCGCGCACCACCTTCGGCGGCCTGTACGAGCGCGCCGCCGCCTTCGACCGGCAGCCGCCCTTCGCGCCGCCCGAGCGGTTCTACGAGCGCCGCGCCGCCATCGACCCGGACCGCCCCATGAACTTCGTGGCCTCGTGCGACATCATCGGCGGCAACTCGGGTTCGCCGGTCATCGACACTGAGGGCCGCTTGGTGGGCCTGGTGTTCGACGGCAACATCGAGAGCCTCGTGGGCCGCTTCGTCTACGACGACACCGCCAACCGCATGGTGGCCGTCCACGCCGCCGCCATCGAGACGGTGCTGCGCGACCTCTACGACGCGCCGGCGCTGGCGGACGAGATGATGGGGAAGTGATGGACCGCCGGTCCTTCCTCAGGACGTTGGGCCTGGGCTCGCTGGCCGTCGCGCCGGCGACCCGGGCCCTCGCTTCATCCCGCGCTCCCGCTCCCGTCGCCGAGCGCAACTGGACCTGGACCCGCCGCCTCCCCGACGAGACCCCCGACGACCTCTCCCGTCGCTTCGCCGAGATGCGCGCCGCCGGTATCCACTCCGTGGTGATGGGCGGCGCCGACGCCGACGCCTGCCGCCGCGCCGCCGCCGAGGGCCTGGACCTCCACGCCTGGTGGTGGACCCTCTGCCGCCGCGACCAGGAGCTCATGGAGGGGCACCCCGACTGGTACGTGGTGAGCCGCGACGGCCGCTCCACCCACGACGACCCGCCCTACGTGCCCTACTACCGCTTCCTCTGCCCCACGCGTCCCGAGACGCGCCGCTGGCTCCGCGCGAGCCTGGAGCGGTCCCTCGAGATCGTTGGCCTGGCCGGTGCCTGCCTCGACTACATCCGCTTCCCCGACGTGATCCTGCCCCGCGCCCTGTGGGAGAAGTACGACCTGGTGCAGGACGAGGAGCTGCCCCGCTTCGACTTCTGCTACTGCGACGCCTGCCGCTCCGCCTTCCGCGCCCTCGAGGGCGTCGATCCCCTGGAGCTGCCCGACCCGCCCGCCGACCCGGCCTGGCGCCGCTTCCGCTGGGACGCCGTCACCCGCCTGGTGAACGAGCTGGCCGACGCGGCCCGCGGCCACGGGAAGGAGATCACCGCCTCGGTCTTCCCGTCACCGTCCATCGCCCGGCAGCTCGTGCGGCAGGACTGGCCGTCGTGGGATCTCGACGCCGTACTGCCCATGACCTACCACAGCTTCTACGACGAGCCCGTGGCGTGGATCGAGGGCGTGGTGGCCGAGGGCGTGGCGGCGCTGCCGCCGTCGCGGCCGCTGCACGCGGCGCTGTATCTTCCGGAGCTGAAGGGCGAGGGGGAGTTCGAGGAGGCGGTGGCCCGGGCGCGGGCCGGAGGGTCGCGGGGGGTGGCGTTGTTCGGGGGCGTGCGGAAGATCCCCGACCGTTAGAAGGACCACGAAAGCGAGAGCAGCGGCACCGCCTTGGCCGCCGCATCGCCGCGTTCGTCGGGCCGATCCAGGCTCTCGAACAGCGTGGCGAATCCCCATCCCGCCACCGATCCCACCACCACATCGCTCAGCCAGTGCTCCCGGGCGTGGACCCGCGAGAACGCCACGTAGCCGGCCCAGCCGTACAGCACCGTCGGCGAAACCCAGCTCCACGAGTCCCACTGCTCGGCCGTCAGCTCCCGACGCATGGCGGCGCGCAGGCGCAGGTTGAGGAACGTCGACGCGTAGAAGGCGCTCGAGGCGTGGCCCGACCAGAACGAGCGCAGGTCGCGGGCCCGGTCCGCATCGGAACGCCGGGCGGCGATCTCAGGATGCAGCCGCGCCAGCGGACGCTGCCGGCCGACCGCACCCTTCACCGCCGACTGCACTCCCGACAGCGACGCCAGCCCCGACCAGTACAGCAACTGACCCTGGAGCACGTCGCTGGTGCGCTCCGCCGACGGCCACCCGCCGTCCACGGTGCCCACCAGCACACTCATGGCCATCACGTTGATCACGGCGGCGCGGTCGCCCTGCATGAAGTTCACGTGCTCGTGGGTGGGGTCGGCGGCGAGGAGGTCGGTAGCCCGGCGGTCGAAGCCGAAGGGGTCGCGCCAACGGGGTTCGTCCGGGGCCAGCGCCGACTGGAGATGGTTGCCCAGCATCAGCAGGCCGGCCGACGTGCCGGCGATGGCGAGGACCTCGGTGGTGTCGAGGTGATCGCGGTCGGCGGCGGGGGTGGGGGAGGCGGCGATCAGGGCCGCGGCCAGCAGCAGGACGGTGGTGCGGATCATGGTCGTTCCCGGGTTCGAGACCGACCCAAGCTAGCACGGGCGGCGCGGTGCGCCAAACGGGTCAGTTGTTCACCAGTCCGTAGACCGCCATGTCGAACCACTGATCGCGGGCTCGCTCCACGTGACGCAGCACGCCCTCCTTCACGAATCCCAGCTTCAGCAGGATGCGCTCCGACGCCTCGTTGCCCGGGTGGACCCGGGCGTGGATGCGGTGCAGACCCAGATCGTCGAGACCGAACCGGATCATGGCCTCCACCGCCTCGCCGGCGTAGCCGCAGCCCCAATGATCCGGCAGCAACCCGTAGCCGATCTCGGCGCTGGGAACGGCGCGGTCGAAGCCGAACAGGCCGCCGTAGCCCACGCTCTCGCCAATGTCGCGCACCTCGAACACCCACCACAGGGCGGCGCGCGTGCGCATGGCGTCCACGAAGTCTTCGGCTTTCCCTTCGCTTTGGCGCGGGTCCGTGTAGGGGTCGCGGGCGATGTGTTCGAGGGCGACGGGGTCGGCGTTGAACCGATGGATCAGTCCGGCGTCGTCGGCCGTGACCGGGCGCAGGTCCAGGCGGGCCGAGACCAGGGAGGGGGGCGGGTCGAAGTGGTCGTTCATGGTCGATCCCGTCGTCGGGGCCTGGAGGATGGGCGGGCCGGTCGATACGTGGGACGGGGCGGCGGGTTCCGTCGCCGATGAAAGAGGGATATCACGAAGCCGTTCCGGTGTTAAGATGGGACCCGATCACTCCCCTGATCACCGAACGACATTCGATCCTGGAGGAAATCGACATGAGCCGACGCCTGATCATCATCGGTCTGGTCGCCTTGCTTTGTTCCGTTGCCGTTGCGCAGGAGGAGGAAGAGGTTCAGTGGCCTCGCGGGCTCGATCTTCTGGTGTTTTCCGAGGATGAGTTGCCGCCTTGTTGCGATCCGTATCCGGAGAACGCGCTGGAGTTCGGGGTGGGTGGCGACTTCAACTTGTTTGCACTGGATGGTATGGATATCGCCTTGATGAAGCGGACCTCTGCGACACGGGGATGGAGACTCGGACTCTCCCTCGAGGGCGAGTCGGATGAGTACGAGCAGGTCGCTGGTGATAGTGGGCTCACGCGGGTCAACGAGAGGCGACTCCTGGACATGGATCTGGTCCTTCAGCGAATCCACTACCTGCCGGCTCGTCGCGGCGTGTCCCTGTATTGGGGTGTCGGCCCCAGTGTCGGGATGCAGCGCGAGAGGAGCTCTCAATCGGTTGATGATTCGTCCATGACCTACACGATGAGATTGTGGAGTGCTGGTGTCGAGGGTCAGCTTGGTGTCGAGTGGCGCTTCATGGATCAGTTCGCGCTCGGTGCCCGCTACCAGTGGAAGGCGCTCTACTGGTGGAGGGAAGGCGAAGAAACCGGCACCATTGACCAGGAAGAAGAGCTGCTCAATTCGTATTCATCGAACGGGTACGATTTCAACAGGTTCAACGGGGTCGACCTCGTCCTCACGGTCTACTACTAGCGCCCCGGGGTCCCCGCCCTTAGCATGACCCCCATGAAGAACCCACGCACATCCCTGGCGGCCGCGGCCCTCCTGGTCGTGGCCGCGGCCCTCGCCGGCTGCTCCGGCGACGCGCCCCCGCCGCCCCCGCGCGACGTGACCGCTTCGGTCCTCGTGGCCGAATCCGCCGCCGTCCCCGGCCGCTCCCTGACTCTCGGCTGGCGCTTCGAGCTGGCCGACGAATGGCACCTGTACGCCGACCTGCGCAACGACTCCGGCCTGCCGCCGTCGGTCGAGCTCGACCTGCCCGAAGGCTGGACCGCGGGCCCCCTGCGCTGGCCCGGCGCCGCGCGTCACGCCGCGCCCGGCGGCATCCTGGACCACGTGTACGAGGGCGAGCTGGTGCTGATGCAGTCGGTGACCGTGGCGCCCGACGCGCCCTTCGGCGAGACCGTCTCCTTCGATGCCACCCTGCGCTGGCTGGCCTGCCGCGAGGCCTGCGTGCCCGGCGATACCACCCTGACGGTGACGGTGCCCGTAGGCGCCCACGCCGAACCCACCGCCGACTCCACGCCCCTGACCAACGTGCTGCGTCGTCTGCCGCGCCCCGCCGATTCGGCGGGCGTGATCGCGGCCTGGGACGGCGACGTGCTGAAGGTGAGCGCCCCGGACGCCGTCGGCCTGGAGTTCCATCCTGCCGTCGACTGCGGCGAGCTGTCGGACGCCCTGTCCGACGCCGCCTCCGACGACCCCGACCTCGCCCTGCGCTTCCGCCCCCGCGACGACGCGGTCGGCCCGGCCCGGGGCGTGCTGAGGATCGCGCTGCGCAACGGCGCGGTCCGTTTCGTGACTCTCGATGTTCCCGCGTCCCCCCATCAAGGAGACCGATCATGACCAAGGCCGTCCGCCTCTGCCTGACCGGCGCCCTGGCCCTGCTGCTGGCTGTCCCGGCCCTCGCCCTCGAGTCCGGCGCCGCCGCCCCCGACTTCACCCTCGTCGACACCGACGGCGTCGAGCACACGCTCTCGTCCTACCTGTCCGCCGGCAAGGTCGTGGTGCTGGAGTGGTTCAACCCCGACTGCCCGTTCATCAAGCGCCACCACGGCGCGAACAAGACCATGGACGAGACGTTCGCCAAGTTCGCCGAGAAGGACGTCGTGTGGCTGGCGATCAACTCCAGCGCCCCCGACAAGCAGGGCCACGGTCTGGAGCGCAACAAGGCCGCCCATGAGGAGTACGCCATGACCTTCCCCGTCCTGATCGACGAGGACGGCACGGTGGGCAAGGCCTACGGCGCCAAGACCACGCCCCACATGTACGTGATCGCCGCCGACGGCATGCTGGCCTACGCCGGCGCCATCGACGACGAGCGCGGCTTCGGCCCCCTCGGCAAGACCAACCACGTGGCCGAGGCCCTGACGGCCGTGCTGAAGGGCGAGGCGCCCGAGGTGAAGGCGACGGTGCCGTATGGGTGTTCGGTGAAGTACTCGGAGTAGCCGGAATCGACGAACGTGGCGACGCCCGTGCCCGGGAGGGCATGGGCGTTGCTCGTATGACGTAGTGACGAGCGCAGAAGCGGTGAACGACAACCATGGATTCCATGTGTGCCCCTGGTCGCCAACTGCCGTTCACGTCATTTCCAACGGGCTATCACTCGGACTCTCACACCCCCGAAAGGTCATTTGATGGGTGGAACTCGATTCAGCAAGCAAGGTCGGGTTGTATTGAACCTTGACATTGTGTATACTTCTGACATATACAAGCTGTCATGAGTATTCTGGATGCATTGGCAGCCTGTACGGGGTTCGATTGGGACGAGGGCAATCTCCTGAAGAACTGGGAGAAGCACGGCGTCACGATCTCGGAATGCGAGCAGGTGTTCTTCAACCACCCCTTGCTCGCTCGCCCTGATGAGGGCCACTCGGCGGAGGAGTCCCGCTTCTACCTTCTCGGCCGATCGGACTCGGGGCGGAAGCTCTTCATGGTCTTCACGATTCGTGGGGACAGGATTCGTGTGATTTCGGCCCGTGACATGAGCCGGAAGGAACGCGGGAGTTATGAGCGCTATGGCGAAGAAGGTTAAGAACATTCCCAGGCACAGGTCGGAAGACCGGGAGCGGGATTTCTGGTCCGAGTCGGACTCGACCGAGTATATCGACTGGTCGGAGGCGCACCCCGTGGTGCTGCCCAATCTGAAGCCCTCCCTGAAGACCATCTCCTTGCGGTTGCCGGAGCACATGCTGGCCGACCTGAAGGTCCTGGCGAACAAGAGGGATGTCCCTTACCAGAGTCTTCTGAAGATGTTCCTGGCGGAGAGGATCGAGGAGGAGCTGCAGAGGATGAGTCCGACGTCCTAGGAGCGCCGCCTCATCAGTCCCGCTCGTCGACGTCGGGCACCCCCCGTGCCAGCACGACGAGCGCCGCTCCCCCGCACGCCAGGCAGAACACCGTCACCACCGTGAACGCCCCCCCCGCCGCCAGCAGCGCGCCCCCCAGCAACGCCCCCACGAGCCGCCCCGAGGAATGCGCCCCGAAGTTGGCGCTCATGATCACCGCTCGCGAGTCGGGAGCCAGGGCCGTGATCAGGGGGAACGACGCCACGAACGCCACCTCCACTCCCAGGAACGCCGTGAAGACCAGGGCGAGGGCCGCCGTGGGGGAGTGCTCGCCGAGGATCGGCGTGAGGGCGTAGGCCGCCGCCGAAAGGGCCGTGCCCGCCAGCACGGAACGGCGTTTGCCGAGACGGTCGGTGAGGGTGATCACCAGCACCTCGCCGCACACCTCTGCCGAACCGATCACCAGGGCCGCCACACCCAGCCCCGCCAGCCCGAGGCCGTGGGCCCGCTCCAGCCACACGCCCAGGTCGATCAGGTAGACCTCGTTGGCCACCACCAGCAGGAACGAGAAGAGCATGGCCGACCGCGCGGGACGGGAGAGTTCGCGCCAGGCCGCGAGGGGCGACACGCGGCGGGGAGCCAGTTCGGAAGCGGTGCGCGTGGCCGGCACCACGCGCCACACCAGCAACGCGCCGCCGGCGAGGCCAGCCGCTACAGCCAGCAGCACGGGTCGCACGTCGCCCCGGTCCAGCAGCCACGCCAGGACAGGCGCCGACACCAGCAGCGACGCCGCCCAGCTCAGCTCCGTCACCCCCATGGCGGCGGCGCGCCGTGCGTAGGGCACGCGGTCGCCCACCCAGGCCTGGAGGGCGGGGTCGTGGACCACCTTGCCCAGCCCCCACAACGCCAGCACGACGGCGAAGGCGGGGAACCCCCCGACGGCCCCGCCCAGGAATCCAGCCGCCGCCATCAACAGCAGCGTGACGACCATGGTGCGGCGCCGACCCCAGCGCTCGATCAACGGGCCGAACAGGGGTGCCGCCACGCCCGTGGCGCCCTGCAAGGCCACGGCGCCCTGCACCGCCCCCACGGGCACGCCCATGGCACGGGCCAGGGCGGGCACGAACGGGTAGGCGAAACGACGGGAGACGTTGACGGCGGTGCGGGCGAGGGTCAGGGCGGCGAGGGAGGGGGCGAGTCCGCGGCCGGGGTCAGCGCTCCGCAAGGCGTTCCGACTCCGCAACGAGCTCCGGCCCGATCGCCTCGATCAGGTCCTGCATGTGCTCCCGGTAGTTCAGCCACCGACCCACCGACCGCGTGGAGATACCCCGCCGCACCTGGTCGGCGCTGGCGGTGCGCACGGCGGTGCCGCCGCGGGTGAAGTCGAGGCAGGCGTCGTCCCACTCGAGCCCCGCGAACTCGATCATCCTGCGCGATCCCGCCTCCTGGTCCGCCACCAGTTCCTCGTACTGCACGTCCATCACGGTCAGGGGACAGACCGCGGTCCAGTGGTCCATGAGGCGACGATACTGACGGTAGTAGCCGCCCAGGTCGGCGGCGTCGTTGCGGTAGCCGTGGGACTTCTCGAAGTCGGTCTGGAAGCACGACACGCAGGTGTCCAGGGGGCTGCGCCTGGCGTGGATCACCCGCGCGCCGGGGAACATCAGGGCGATGAACCACAGGTGCTCGAAGTTGTGGGGCATCTTGTCGACGACGCGGGCGGCGCCGGGAGCCATGGTGCGGATCGACGCGAGGTAGGCGTCGGCGCAGGCGCGGAGCTGGGCGGCGTCCAGGGCGTCGAGGGAGTCCGGGAACCGATGGTCGTCGGGAGAGCCGGTCAGGCGTCGGCGCAGGACGGTGACGTCGGGCAGCTCGCCGGCGCCGTACGCCTGCGGATGGGAGCCGATGATCCGCTCGATGAGGGTGGTGCCGGAGCGGGGCATGCCCACCACGAAGAGCGGCGTCTCGTCGCCGGCGCCGGACCCGGTGCGCATGGCGAACCAGTCGGCGTCGAACCGCGCCACGGCCTCGTCCACGAAGGCGCTGTAGTGCTCCAGGGAGAACCGCTGGCCCAGGTAGCGGGCGCGGAAGCGGTTGGCGTCGCGCCAGGCGGCGAAGGCGCGGACGTGGTCGCCGGCCTTCTCGCCGGCGTTGCCCAGGGCGATGTAGAGCTGGTTGCGCTGCTGGTCGGGCAGGCCGTCGCGGGCTGCCAGTTGCGCGAGCGTGTCGGGGTCGGCGGCGTGTTCCGGGGCCATGTCCACCAGGCGCATGTTGGCCACGCCGTTGGCCGGGTCCAGTTCCAGCACGCGACGGAAGGTGGCGACGGCGGCGTCCTTGTCGCCGCAGCTGCGCTGGAGGGAGCCGAAGCGGGTGAGGGTCTCCACGTCGTCGGGGGCCAGGTCGAGGGCGGTGGCGAACGTCCTGCGCGCCTCGTCCACGAGGCCCAGGTCCATCAGCACGGAACCGAGACGCCGCCAGGGGGCGGGGTCGGACGGCAGCAACCGGGTGGCCGCCTCGGCGTGTTCGCGGGCTTCGTCGAACCGGCCCTGCCTGCGCAGCATCTCCGACAGCACCATGCGGGTGGAGGGGTCCTTCGGCGCCAGCTTCACGCAGTGGGCCAGGTGTTCGCCGGCCTCCTGCCGCATGCCGCGGGCGTCGAGCAGCGTGGCCAGGGTGGAGCGGTACAGGGGGACGTCGGGGGCCAGCTCCACGGCGCGCCGCATGGGGGCGAGGGCGTTGTCGGCGTCGCCGGAGCGGAAGCGGATGGCGCCGACGAGGAACAGGGCCATGGCCGGCGGGGAGGTGCGACGGGCGAGCTCCTCGCTGATCTTCAGGGCCCTGGCGAAATCGCCGCCCTGGTAGGCCTGGATGGCCGCGTCGAGCTTGCGCTGGACGGCGGGATTCTCGCGGTCGACGCCGCGGTCGCGGTTGCTGGTCACGTGGATCCTTCCTCGTGTGCGGGTTCGCCCGCAGGATAGCCGTCGCCGGGGGACGTGACCAGCGCTGGTTGCGGTTGACCGCACCGGAACCCGTCCCTACCCTCCCCCGTACAAGAACATCGGTGCCAACCTCTCGGCAACCCGGAGGACCGACATGAACCGTGGATTCCGACTTCTCTCCGTCATGCTGCTGGCGGGTTTCTGCCTGACCCTCGTCGCCGACGACGCCTCGGCCCGTGTGCGCCGTTCCGTCCGCGGCCCCACGGAGGTGCTGGTGGAGGCCGGCGCCGTGATGCCCCGCGGCGACCTGGAAGCGTCGTTCGATACGCCTGCCGGCACCCAGGCCGGCATCGGCTGGGAGGCGGGCGTGCGCGTGCGCCAGCACCTGAACAACGGCTGGGCCATCGCACCGTCGTTCCACTTCGCCGACTACGAGGATCACTTCCTGGCCGGCGAGACCTTCGACACCGTCGTGAAGACCGCCACCCTCAGCTACGGCGTGGACGTGCAGCACTTCCTGCAGGGGCCGCGGCACGGTCCCCGGTTCTACGTCACGGCGGGAGCGTCGCTGGTGCGGAACAAGCTGCGCGAGGAGTATTCCGACGACACGTACTTCGCCGACGGCGTGAACAGCGTGGCCACCCGGGCCGGCGTCGGCCTGCGGGCCGGCGACTGGGAGGTGCTGGCCCAGTACCAGCGCAACCGGTTCGACACCGAACGCTTCTACGACGCGTCGGAGTACAACTGGGACAGCATCAGCCTGCGCGTCGGCATCGCCCTGCCCCATTCCTACTAGACATCAAGGCAGGAAACAAAGACGGCACCCTCCCGGAGGGTGCCGTCCTTGTCGTCAGGAGGATCCGAGCGCGATCAGAAGACCGCGATCGGCTTGCCGGGCTGACCCGGCGCGCCCAGGGTCGGGGTGTAGGGATCCGAAGCCACGGACCACGGACCCTGCCGTCCCTGGGAGTCCACCCCAGCCACGCGGATCGCGTACTCGTTCTCGTACGCGGCGACCAGGATGTAGGAGTTGACGGCGACGTTGTCGTCGACCGTCTCGAACGGTCCGCCGTTGACGGACGCCTGCACCACGTAGTGGGTCACCGGGGAGCCCGTCGAAGGGGCGCTCCAGGTGTACGAGACGTCCTCCTGGGCCGCGGCGGCCGTGCCCAGGACGATCAGAACGAGGAACGCGAGGATGGGAATTCGAAGGGTGCGGTCACCAGAGATCATCGTTCGATCCGCCTTTGCTGTCGGGGTGGGGCGAAGCCCGCGACTATCGTTGCCGTCCTGTGATGCTGCCGACGAGGCGCGCCGGCCGCACGCCTCACCATTCAGCAAGGCGGGTGCCACCGGATCCTGAGATCACGAGTCAAAATCGACCGTAACCGGAGGCGTCTCGTGGGGATCGGGGACTCCGCGTCGTTCCTCGTCGTTCCCTGACGTCGGGCGAGGCGGCTGCACGGGGACCCGGGCCGCAAGATAGCATTATGCCAACCCTGATGCACGCCCATTGCGAAACCCGTCACCGGGCAGGGTGATGTAATTTCACAATGCATCAAAAACGGGTGTTCAGGATGGGATGGGGTGTGATGGGGGGCGGAAGGGCACGATGACCCCCTGCGCCCAGAGCGGCTCCATGACTCGACGGCGATTAATTGGCTCGGTTTACGAGCCCAGCGAAATCTACTATGTTGGCTGAATGAAGGCTCCTGAAGACACGAAACGGTATTTCTTCGTAGATGAATCGGGCGACACGACGTTCTTCGATCGCCGTGGTAATTCAATTATCGGCCAAGGAGGATGTTCAAGCTACCTGTTGCTTGGCTATATTCGCACGGAAGAGCCGACCATCATTCGTCAGGCTCTTGAAGAGCTCAGGTCTCAGCTCAAGGCAGATCCACTTTACAACAGCATCCCATCATTCAAGAAAACCGCCGTCGCTTTTCACGCCAAAGACGACAGCCCGGAAGTCCGCAGCGAGGTCTTCAAGCTGCTTCGGGAGCTTCCTGTCCGTGCCCAGTTCATCTTCGCCCGCAAACGACTTCGTACGTTCAGGTCGTCGTTTCATTCCAAAGAGAGCGCTTTCTATGATCATTTGGTTACCCATCTCTTTAAGCGCTCGCTACATCTCGCATCTGAAAACCACATCTACTTCGAGAAGCGAGGCTCTCGTCCGCGACAGCTCCCGTTGACCGAGGCCGTCAACAAGGCGGCGGTATCCTTCGGGGAAATGTACGATAATGGGGCCGACACGACTGTTACCGTACAATGCCAGAGCCCGACCGGCGAACCGTGCCTGCAGGCTGCGGACTACTTTCTATGGGCGATTCAGAGGGTCTTTACCAAGAGGGAAGATCGATTCTACAAGACACTTCAAGACCAGATCGAGGTAGTATGGGATCTTTACGATACGGACAAGTATCCCAAGAACATCTACACGAAGAAATATCCTCTGGAACCCGACAAGTTCAGCCCTTTGTGACCTAGGATCGATTATCGATCGCACGGCATGGAGCCGACTTTCAGTCTACAAAGGGCTGTACTCATATTGTCGGTGACTTTGTGGAAAACTGCAACTCAATTCGTATCTTGTTGCCATTGATCTGGTTACTGGGGTTTTGGTCTTGCCCGGAGCTTGTACTGCGCAGTGTGCCATGGTTGACTGGAGCGTCAGTGAAGGAGATATCATGCGCCGACTGCTGATCATGACCCTCGCCGCCGCATCGCTCTGCCTGGGCGGTTGCGCCGAGGAGCCCGTTCGCCCCAACGTCCTGGTGGTGGTGCTCGACACGCTGCGGAAGGACGCGTCGGGCCTGAGCAACGACGCCTCCCCCGAGATCCTCCAGGCCGGTGGCCACATGCCCAACCTGGCGGACATGTCGGGTCGGGGCGTGACCTTCACCAACGCCTTCGCCAACGCGCCCTGGACGGTGCCGTCCCACGCCTCGCTCATGACGGGCCTGCTGCCCAGCGGCCACAACTGCGTGTCCCTGCGTCCCCGGCTGGATCCGCGCGTGCCCACCATGGCCCAGCTCGCCGCCGAGGCGGGCTACGCCACCGGCGCCTTCTTCAGCAATCCCTGGCTCACGGCCAAGGCCACCAACGTGCTGCGCGGGTTCGAGGTGCAGGAGCAGGCCGAGATCACCGGCGTGTACACCCTCGAGTCGCGGTTCGGGGACCAGGGCGGGCGTCAGACCATGGGCAGTGCGGGCCGCTGGTTGCGCGAGCGCGAGGACGACGATCGTCCCTTCCTGATGTTCGTCAACATGCTCGAGACCCATCTCTCCTACGACCCGCCCAGGGCCTACCGCGAGCGCCACCTGGCCGACCTGCCCGCCGACGACACCGTCACCATCTGGTGGGGCCACGACTACAACGCCGGCCTCCACGACCACGCCGCGGTGGACTGGTCCCGCGTGGCGCGCCTGTACGCCGGCGACGCCTGGTACGCCGACCGCTACCTGGGCGAGCTGCTGCGCGCCCTGGAGCGCGAGGGCCACGCCGACGACACGGTGGTGATCGTGACCTCGGACCACGGCGAGAACCTGGGCGACCACGGCCTCATGGAGCACCAGTACAGCCTGCACGAGACCCTGCTGGCGGTGCCGATGGTGGTGTACGTGCCGCCCGCGCTGCGCGAGGCGTGGGACCTGGGCGTCGGCGAGGGGGAGAACCGCGACGATCCCGTGCAGGTCAGCGATCTCTTCGCCACCGTGCTGGAACTGTGCGGCGTGGAGGGTTTCGACGCACCCCGTTCGAGCCGCTCGCTGTTCGCGCCGGAGCCGTCCATGGACCGGCCCGTGTTCGCCGAGTACGCCGGCCCCGCTCCGGGCCTGCTGCAGATGATGAAGGACCGCAATCCGGCCTTCGATCCCGTGCCGTTCGACCGGGCCCTGGGCTCGGTGCGCGTGGGGGACCTGCGCCTGACCGTCGACGACCGGGGCGGCGGCATGCTGCACGACATGGCCACGGATCCGGGCCAGACCGTCGACATCGCGGGCGATCATCCGGAGGCGGTGGAGGCCCTCGTGGCGCTGCTGATGAAGGCCGTGCGGCCCACGCCGGACGACCTGGAGCCGGTCACCATCGACGAGGAGACGCGGCGCCAGCTGGAGTCGCTGGGCTACATCCACTGACCCTCCGGCAAAAAATGCCGTTGACAGTCGAGCGATCTGTCTTATTTAGATGGCAAACGCCGGACGAGCCGGCGCACCCGACGCGGGCCATGGGCCCGGGACCCCGTACTACACAGGAGGCACCACCATGGCCGACGCCACCGACAAGGTCGAAAGCAACGTCGACGGACAGTTCTACGTGGACAGCAACTGCATCGACTGCGACCTCTGCCGCCAGACCGCCCCGGACAACTTCGAGCGCAACGAGGACGACGGTTACAGCTACGTCCACAAGCAGCCTGCGAACGACGAGGAAGAGGAGCTGTGCCGCGAGGCCATGGAAGAGTGCCCCGTGGAGGCCATTGGTGACGATGGCTAGGCGCTCGTAGCGACCTCGACCGACGATTTGCGAGACCCGGCCTGCGCCGGGTCTCGTTGCGTCCGGGAACCTTTGGGCCGATCCTGGGTTGGATTCGCCCTCGAACCGACACCTCGAACCGACAGACCCCCTGACGGATCGGAGAGACCCCATGACTTCGAAGCGTTTCCCCCGAGCCGGGTGGATTCCCGGCCTTCTTCTACTGGCGCTGGGCTTCGCCCTCGGCCTGTCCGCCTCCGGCGACGACGACGCGGCTTCCGCCCTCCAGCCCGCCGCCGCCCACGCGGCCCCCGCCAACGAGCTGCGCAGCTACGCCGACGTGGCCGACGTGGCCATGCCCGGCGTGGTGAACATCTCCACCGACAAGCTGGTGGAGCTGCCCGCGAACCACCCCGAGCTGGGCGATCCGTTCATGCGCCGCTTCTTCGGCCTGCCCGACGGCGGCGGCGAGCAGGTGCAGACGTCCCTGGGCTCCGGCGTGATCATCAGCCCCGACGGCTACATCCTGACGAGCAACCACGTGATCGAGCGCGGCACCCGCATCCGCGTGGCCCTGAGCGACGCCATGGAGTTCGACGCCGAGATCGTGGGCCAGGACGAGCAGACCGACGTGGCCCTCATCAAGATCGAGAGCGACGAGCCCCTGCCCTTCGTACGGATGGGCGACTCGGGCGTCCTGCGCATCGGCGACCAGGTCATGGCCATCGGCAACCCGTTCGGCGTGGGCCAGACCGTGACCCTGGGCATCGTGAGCGCCACGGGCCGCCGCATCGGCATGATGGACTACGAGGACTTCATCCAGACCGACGCTCCCATCAACCCCGGCAACTCCGGCGGCGCGCTGGTGAACATGGCCGGCGAGCTGGTGGGCATCAACACGGCCATCATGAGCCGCAGCGGCGGGTCGCAGGGCGTGGGCTTCGCCATTCCCAGCAATATGGCCGACCGCATCCGCGGCATGCTCGAGAAGGACGGCCGCGTGAAGCGCGCCTGGCTGGGCGTGATCACCGCCGAGGTGGACCGCACCATGGCCGAGGCCCTGGGCATGGAGCGCCCCCGCGGCGTGCTGATGTCCGTGATCAACGAGGACACGCCGGCCGAGCGGGCGGGCCTGAAGGAGGGCGACATCATCCTGGCCGTGGACGGTCGCGAGGTGAACTCCATCAGCCAGCTCCGCAACACCATCAGCCTGGCGGGCGTGGGCCACGACGCCGACCTCCTGGTGCTCCGCGAAGGCCGCGAGCGCACCCTCCAGGTGGAGCTGGCCGAGATGCCCGAGGATCTGCGCACCGCCGCGGCGCCCCGCGAGGACCGCCAGAACGACGAGGGCATCGAGGGCGTCACCGTGCGCGACCTCACCGACCGCGCCCGCACCCAGCTCAACCTGGACGACGACGTGCGGGGTGTGGTGGTCGTGGACGTGGCCCGCACCAGCAACGCCTGGTACCGCGGACTGCGCCAGGGCGACGTGATCATCGAGGTGGCCCAGAGGGCCGTGAGCTCCCTGGACGACTACGAGGAGCTGATCGACGACCATCCGGACCGGCCGGCGTTGCTGAAGATCCTGCGCAACGGCAATGTCCAGCTGATTGCGGTTCCCCGCTGACCCCCTACGGTCACGGGCCCGCAACGAGGAGCCGCTTCCGACCGGGAGCGGCTCCTTCCCGTTGACGCCGGCACGTCCGCACCGTTCAATCGCGGAAACGGAGACACCCGACCGCGGAAGGACCCGATGAGCCGACCCCTCTCCCTCGCCTTCGTGAACTCGCTGCCCGGCTGGGGCGGCGGCGAGAAGTGGTTCCTCCACACCGCCGCCGACATGGCCCGTCGAGGCCACCGCGTGTGCGTGGTGGGCCAGCCCGATGGCGAGCTCCTGCGCCGCGCCGCCGTCGCCGGCTTGCGCGCGCTGCCCCTGCCCATGCACGGCATCTTCGACCCGCGGACCCTGTGGGCCATGGGGCGGATGCTGCGCCGCGAGGGCGTGGACGTGGCGTTCACCAACCAGGCCCGGGAGATCCGTCTGGTGGGGCTGTCGCAGCTGGGGCGGCCGGGGTTCCGGCAGGTGGCCCGACGGGGCAGTCCGGACCCGGTGAAGGACGTCTGGCACTTCCGGTTCGTGTACACGCGGCTGGTGCACCGGATGATCGTCAACTGCGAGGCCCTGGTGCCGAAGGTGGTCGGCGGCGCGCCGTGGTTCGACCGCTCGCGGGTGCGGGTGATCCCCAACGGCATCGACGCCGATGCCCTGACGGCCGCCGCCAACGGCCGCCGCGCGGCCGAGGCCCTGGACCTGCCCGACGACGCGCCCGTGATCGCCATGATCGGCGAGGTGGGTGCCCGCAAGGACCAGGCGACGCTGCTGAAGGCCCTGGCCGTCTGGCGGCAACGCGCCGACGCTGCTGGCACGCCCTGCAGCGCCGTGGTGCTGATCGCCGGCGAGGGCCCCGACCGTCCCCGCCTGGAGGCCCTGGGCCGCGAGCTGGGCGTGGACGACATGGTGCGCTGGCTCGGCTTCAGGACGGACACCCCGGACCTGATGGCCGCCGCCGACCTGCTGGTGCTGCCCACCCGCGAGGAGGGCTTCCCCAACACCCTGCTCGAGGGCATGGCCCTGGGGCTGCCGGTGGTGGCCACGCCGGTGGACGGCATCCCGGAGCTGGTGGTCGACGGCGAGACCGGCACGCTGGTGCCGGTGGGCGACCCCGAGGCGCTGTCCCTGGCTCTGGCACGGCTGGCGGGCGACGCCGACCTGCGGCGCGCCATGGGCGAGGCGGGGAAGCGTCGCGCGCGGGAGGTCTTCTCCCAGCAGCGGGTGATGGACGAGGTGGAGGCGCTGGCGAGGGAGCTTGTCTCGCGGTGACACGGGATCGGCCCGCTGGTAGACTCGCGCCGCCGGAAGGAGACCGAAGGTGAGCGACACCAGAGCGAAAGTGCTGCTGCTCGACGGCGACGCCGAGTTCCGCACCACGCTGCGCGAGCGCCTCGACGACCGCGGTTATACGGTCGTGGAGGCCGGGACGGGCGAGGATGCCGTGCGTGCCGTGCGAGGCGATCGCGACCTGGACGTCGTGGTGCAGGACATGCGTCTGCCCGACACCGACGGCGAGGCGGTACTCCGCGAGATCAAGCAGATCCGCCCCGAGGTCCAGATCGTGGTGCTGACCGGCGACGGCAGCGTGGACCTGGCCATGGCCGTCGGCGGCGCCGGCGCCTTCGGCTACCTGGAGAAGCCCGCCGACCTGGAGGAGCTCTGCCGCATCCTCGACAAGGCCAAGCGCGAGAAGCGCCACACCCTGGCCCGCCACGACGTTCCCGTCGCCCCCAAGGGCGGCGTGTGGAAGCGTCTGCTGGGCGTTCCCAACAACCGTCCCATCATGCTGCTCATCGGCGCCCTCATCGTGGTGGTCGCGGCGCTGCTGCCGCCCGCCCAGGGGCTCGTGTCGTCGCTGGATGTGGCCAAGACGGGCGAGGAGCGCGCCGAGCCGGGACGCCTTTCACTGACCGGCTACATGGACTACAACAAGATGGACGAGGGCGAGTCCATCACCGAGTACTACAGCGAGAAGGGTCACCCCTCGGCCGGGCTGGCCGGGGAGCGTGCCGGTCGCGGGCATCCGTTGCCGGCGGTGGAGGCGGCGCGCAAGGCCCAGCTCATGATCGCGGCCATCCTGCTGGCGGCCCTGTTCTGGGCCACGGCGGCGGCGCCCATCGGCATCACGGCGCTGATCGTGTGCGGGGTGATGTACGTGGGGGGCGTGATGTCGCCCGACGGCATCGTGCAGGCCTTCGCCAAGGACTCGGTGCTGTTCATCTTCGGCACGCTGGTGATGGCGCGGGTCATCACCCAGACCGGGCTCGATCGCCGCATCGGACTGCTGCTGCTGGCGCCGGTGAACAACCTGTGGCGGATGATGTTCGTGTTCCTGCCGCTGTTCGCCCTGACCTGCTCGTTCGTGTCGGGCACGGTGCTGGTGGCGTTCATGATGCCCATCTTCCTGCTCATCCACTCCCGGCACTCGGAGGAGAGCGGCGATACCGTCACCAACCGCCGCCTGCTGGTGATGTTCGCCCTGATGCTCTGCTTCGCCGCCAACATGGGCGGCCCTGGTTCGCCGGCCGCCGGTGGCCGTAACGCCGTGATGGTGGGCATCCTGTCCGATTACGGCCTGGCCCCGACCTTCGCCGAGTGGATGCTCTACGGATTGCCCTTCGTGCCCGTGGCGACGCTGGTGGTGGCGGCCTACTTCTTCTTCGTGTTCCGGGGACGGATCGGCGTGACCAAGCTGGACGCGTCGGCCATCGTGCGGCGCGAGGCGGAGCGCATCGGACCCATGACCCGCGAGGAGCGCACCACCGCCGGCGTGCTGCTGGGCGTGGTGGTGCTGTGGGTGTTCGCCAGCGAGAGGCTGGGCGTGGGCGGCCCGCCGATCCTGGGCCTGATCGCCCTGAACCTGCTGGGCGTGATGAAGTGGTCCGAGGTGGCCAAGATCCACTGGGAAGTGGTGTTCCTGTACGCGGGCGCCAGCGCCATCGGCAAGGGCCTCGCGCTGACCGGCGGTGCCATGTTCCTGGCCGACGCCATGGTGGGCGCCATGCCCGAAGCCTGGCTCCAGGGCACGGGCCTGCCCATCATCGCCAGCCTGATCTCCGGCACCGTCACCAACATCATGAGCGACGGCGCCACCGTGGCGGCCCTCGGCCCCATCACCGTGCCCATGGCCCAGGGCGGCAGCCTGCATCCGTGGACGGTGGGTTTCGCCACGGCCTTCGCCAGCTCCTTCGCCCACGTGCTGATCATCGGCACGCCGGGCAACGCCCTGGTCTACGCCATGTGCAAGGACCCCCTGACGGGGGCCCAGCTCGTGAAGCAGAAGGATTTCCTGAAGCACGGCATCGCGGTGCTGGTGCTCAGCTTCGCGGCGCTGTGGGCGTGGACGTTCCTCGGGTACTGGCGGTGGATCGGGTTCCCCGAGGCCTGACGGAGATCAGTACCCCAACGCCTCCAGCTCACGTTTCGTGGATTCGTCCATCACCGGCCCGTCCCCTTCGATCTTCACGCCGCCGCGGATCGCCTCGCCCTCCAGGCGGCGGGCGGTGGCGATGTCCGTCAGCCGCGCAGCCACGTCGGGTTCCTCGTCGACGAGGGACGTCGTTTCGCGCGGGTCCCGCTCCAGATGGTAGAGCTCCACGAGACCTCCGCGGTTCAGGATCAGCTTCCACGGCCAGTCGATCACCGAGCGCATGTCCTTCCGGCCCACGAGCTCCTCGATGTAGAGGGGTGCGCCGGACGGAGCGAACAGCGAGCCGGACTGGGTGGCGCCGTCGCCGGGCAGCGACAGGCCGGTGGTGAGGGTGCCGAACACGTCCAGCACGTTCACCGGCGTCGCGACCCGCGCGCCCGCCTCGGTGCGGCCGGGCCAGCGCAGCACCAGGGGCACGTGGATCTGGCCCTGGTAGACCTGCTCGCCGTGGCTGCGGTACTCGTCGTGATCCCAGAGGCCTTCGCCGTGGTCGGCGGTGAGGATCACGACGGTGTCGTCGGCGAGGCCGAGGGCGTCGAGCTCGTCCAGCAGGGCGCCGATGTGGCGGTCCACGTAGGCGATCTCGCCGTCGTACAGGCCCTGGATCACGGCCTTGGACTGGTCGAGGCCGGTGATGCGCTCGCCGTTGTCGATGGCGCGCAGCACGCGCCGCGAGCCGTTGTGCACGTTGGTGACCGGTGGGCCGAACACATGTTCGTCGTGGGGCATGTAGGGGTCGTGGGGATCCATGTAGAGCAGGAAGAGGAACCAGGGCTCGTCGGCGGGGCGCTCGTCGCGCAGCCACTTCAGGGTGCGCTCGTTCATGCCGGCGGCGTCGGTGACCTGCCAGTCGCGGGGGTAGCCGGCGTTGGTGGGCGGGTGGTCGTAGAGGTCGAACCCCTGATCGAACCCGAACTCCGGCGCGATGTTGGCGTTGGCGTAGATCGACGCGGTGGCGTAGCCGCCCTCGCGGAAGCGCTCGGCGAGGGTCAGGTGGCTCTCGGCGAGCTGGCCGTCGCGGTTCTCGCAGCCGTGGGCGTGGGGGGTGAGGCCGGTGAAGTACGACGCGAACGAGGCGCGGGTCCACGAGCTGGGACTGTGGGCGCGGTCGAAGGTCGTGGCCGTGGCGGCGAAGGCGTCGATGTGGGGGCTGGTGGGCTTATCGTAGCCGTACAGGCTCATGCGGTCGGCGCGCAGGGTGTCGATGGCGATGAACAGCACGTTCTTCGGCGCGGGCTCACCGCCGTCACAGGAGAGCAGCAGGGCGAGCAGCGGGAGCAGGGCGAAGCGCAGGTTCTTCATCGTCACGACCTTCAGATGAGTCCGGACGCCAGCCCGGCGCCCACGATCAGCAGCATGGCGCCGGTCAGCCGCCGCACGCCCGTCATGGTGACCTTGTCCAGCAGCCGCTTGCCCACCACCACGCCCGCGAAGGCGGCCACGCAGCCCGTCAGCACCAGCGGACCGGGCCGCCACGCCGAACCGGCGGCGGACAGGGCGCCCAGGTACACGGTCAGCCGCACCAGGTCCACGGTCAAGCCGACCACCGCGTTGGTGCCCACGAACTGGTGGGGCGTGATGCGGGTGGTGGCCAGGAACGCCGAGCGCAGCGCGCCCTGGTGGCCGGACAGGCCGCCGAAGAAACCGGAGAGCAGGCCGCCCACCGGCAGCCACTTCTGCGACACGGCGCGGCCCTTGAGCATGGCGGCGATCTCGAGCAGGGCGAACACGATCATCAGGCCGCCGATCACTGCACCCACCGGCGTGATCACGGCCTCGCGGCCGCCGAGGGTCCACGTGGTCAGGGGTTCGCCCAGGGCCAGCCGTCCCAGCAGCCGCGCCCCGAACGCCGCCGCCACGATGGCCGGCAACCCGAACCGCAGCACCACGCGCCGATCCGCATGACGCCCCAGCAACGACACTTTCAGCACGTTGTTGGCCCCATGCACCACGGCCGTGGCGGCCACCGCGGATTCCACCGGCAGGAACAGGGCGAAGGCGGGCAACAGCAGCGTGCCCAGCCCGAACCCCGAGAACATGGTCAGTCCCGAGACGCACAGGGCGACGGCGGCGATCAGCAGGTGGTCCATCTCGTCTCCGTGTCGTGGTAGAATCGTCGGCGGCATCGTACCCCGAGACCGCTCCGACCGTCGAGCGTCACCCGAAAGGCGAAGCATGGCCGATCTGATCCGTCCCCATGGTAGCGACGAACTCGTCCCTCTGCTCCTCGAAGGCGAGGCCCTCGCCGCCGAGCGCGACCGCGCCGCGGGCCTGCCCCGCCTGACCCTCACCAGCCGCGAGACCGGCGACCTGATCATGATGGGCATCGGCGGTTTCACGCCCCTGCGCGGGTTCATGGACGAGGCCGACTGGCGCGGCACGTGCGAGACCATGACCATGAAGGACGGCCTGTTCTGGCCCATCCCCGTGACGGTGAGCGCCGCCGCCGCGGACCTCGACGGCGTGAACGACGGCGACGACGTGGCCCTCCACGCCCCCGACGGCGAACTCATGGCGACCATGACCGTCGAGAGCCGCTACACCCCCGACAAGGCCTTCGAGTGCGAGCACGTGTACCGCACCGTCGACACCGCCCACCCCGGCGTGCAAATGGTGATGGACCAGAAGGAGCTGAACCTCTCGGGCCCGGTGAAGGTGCTGAGCGAGGGCGCGTTCCCCTCGGAGTTCGAGGGCATCTACCAGCGCCCCGCCGAGAGCCGCGCCGTGTTCGCGGAGCGCGGCTGGCGCACCATCGCCGCGCTGCAGCTGCGCAACCCCATGCACCGCAGCCACGAGTACCTGGCCAAGATCGCCCTGGAGACCCTCGACGGGCTGTACATCCACCAGCTCGTGGGCGGCCTGAAGCCCGGCGACATCCCCGCCGACGTGCGCGTACGGTGCATCGACGCCCTGGTCGACGGCTACTTCCGCGACGGCACCGTGCTGCAGGGCGGCTACCCCCTGGACATGCGCTACGCCGGCCCGCGCGAGGGCCTGCTCCACGGTCTCTTCAGGCAGAACTTCGGCTGCACCCACATGATCATCGGCCGCGACCACGCCGGTGTGGGCGACTACTACGGCCCCTTCGACGCCCAGGAGATCTGGCGCGAGATCCCCGCCGACGCCATGGAGATCGAGATGCTTCCGATCGACTGGACCTTCTGGTGCTACAAGTGCGGCGGCATGATCAGCATGCGCACCTGCCCGCACGGCAAGGAGGACCGCCTGTTCCTCAGCGGCACCGCCCTGCGCAAGGCCCTGAGCGAGGGCGGCGACGTGCCCGACGAGTTCTCGCGGCCGGAGGTGCTTTCGATCCTGCGTGAGTATTATGCCGGGCTGAGCGACGAGGAGAACGTGACGGTGGATCTGCACTCGAAGGCCACGGGCGACGAAGGCTAGCAGCCGGGAGGACGGAGTCATGGAGGAGAAGCGCGTCGGCGAGACGTCGGTCCACCGCGTGGGGCCCGGTCGTCACCTGCATCGACTGGTGCCGGTGCTGGACAAGTCGGGCGACATCATCTCGACGGTCCTCAAGCCCCTGATGGTGGAGCTCCGCGCCCGCGACCTGCTGCAGATCATGGTGGGCTCGTCGGTGCTGGCCATCCCCGTGGCGTTCACCGAGGAGACCTGGAACCTGGGCACCCGCCTGCCCGGCGTCAACGTGGCGCTGCTGGCGCTGATCTCGGTGGTGTTCATCGGCATCTTCGTGTTCGCCAACTTCTACCGTCACTACTTCCGCGAGTACGCCTTCGAGTTCGTGAAGCGGGTGCTGGCGACGTACGTGGTGTCGCTGGTGGTGGTCGCCGTGCTGCTGACCATCATCCAGCAGTGCCCGTGGGGGACGGATTGGGCGCTGGCGTTGAAGCGGGTGGTGATCGTGGGGTTGCCGGCGTCGTTGAGTGCGACGATGACCGATGCGATCAAGTAGAGCCGGCCCTCCCGTCTTGTAATTCAGACTAATTTAGTGGGATAATAGGCCTTCGCGTGTCTCGCCTCGAACGAGCCCGGAGGAACCCCATGCGCCCCAACACGATCATCCGCTCCCCCTTGCAGCTCGTCATCCTGCTGCTCGCCATGCCCCTGATCATGGCCGGTGAGTGCCCCGAAGATGGCCCGTCCACCCCGCTGTCCTGCGAGGCGACCCTCACGGGTCCGGCCGAGGGCTTCGCCGAGGAGCTCATCTACTTCACCCTGAACGTCGGCGGGTCGTGGGGGCGGAACTACACCGCGGTCTGGAACGTGCAGGGACCGGGCACGGCCATGATCGACGAGATCTCCGACGACAGCCCGGACCGCCGGATCACGTTCTCCGCGGAGGGTCTGTACTCGGTCACGGTGACCCTGACGGATGAGAGCGAGGGCGCCGTCTGCACCCAGGACATCCTGACGGCCGTGATCACCATCAACGCGGCGGTCCCGTCGTGCGAAGCCGCCCTGAGCGGACCCACGGAGTTGCTCGTGGGCGATACCGGCACCTACTACGAGTTCCTGGGGCCGGGCTGGAACGTGGAGACCACGAATTCGCAGCTCGAGGTCCTCGGCGCCGGTCCCGAGGACGTGTCGGTATTCGACCCGGCCCAGGGCGATCACGAGATCGAGTTCCACGAGCCCGGCACCTACATCCTGAAGGTGGTCTTCACGGACGAGATCGGCAGCTGCGGCGATTTCGAGGCGCGACTGACCGTCGTCGTTCGCGATCCCAATGTGGAAGAGGTGCCCGTGGGGCTCTTCCGGTCGCCTGCCGGCAAGCCCGAGATGGCGGTCCGCTTCGATCCCACCTCCTTCGGCTCCAAGAGCGCCAACCCGGTGCCCGTGTTCCTGTCCACCGAGAACGGGACGTCGGCCTTCGACCTGGTGTCACGCACCACCATGGCCGCGTACGACCGTCTGGCGGCCGAGCCCCTGACCAACGCCACGCTGGGTTCGGCGCTGCTGGTGCCGGATGCCGGCGTGCCGTCGCTGCTGGAGTACGACCTGGGCGGCGCCTTCCTCGTGGGCTGGGACGCGGAGTACGACGACTGGTTCGAGTTCGGCCAGCTCGTGGAATTCCAGACCTCGGTCACCGACGCCGTCCCGTTCACCGGCGGCGCCGCCGGCTGCCTGTTCGTGAGCGGGTGGGGCGAAGTGCGCCAGCTCGCCTGGAGCGGGGAATCCTACACGGACACCGACCGCATCACCTTCGGCGACATCGCCGGCGCCCCCGGCAGCCCGACCAGCGCCGTGGGCGTGGAGGCCGACGGCCCGCTGCTGGTGGCCTACGGCGGATCACCCGGCAAGGCCTACCTGTGGAGCGACGGCGGCGAAGGATTCGCGGCCACCGAGCTGGGCGACCTGGGCGACACGCCCCGCCTGATGCGCTGGCTGAACGGCATCGCCGTGGTGGCCAACTTCGGGTCGGACAGCATCTCCATCATCACCTGGGACGGCGCCGGCACCGCGGCCCTCGTGGGCAGCCAGGCCGTGGGTGACGGCCCGGTGGGCGTGTCGCTCCTGGCGCGCAGCGGAGGCGGCGTGTACGCCCTGACCACCGGCTTCAACGACGACACGTACACGATCACGGAGATCGACGCCTCGGGCGCCGTGGTGGCCAGCACCACCACCGCCCTGCCCGCCGGCGCCACGCAGCCGGCCCACGGCACCTGGCTGGGCGACGCGAACGAGAGCTTCGTGGTGTCGTGCTGGGAGTCGGGGCACCTGTACGTGGGCCGGAGGGTCATGGAGTAGTCGCCGACGGTTGCGAACGAACGAAGGCCCGGAGCTCGCGCTCCGGGCCTTCGTCGTTTCCCTCTCGCAAATCGTTTCTAGGACGATCCGCTGGCGATGGTCTCCAGCTTTCCGATGGAAGAGCTGATGTCCTCGGCCAGGCTGCCCAGCTCCTTGGCGGAACTGGCGGTCTCCTCCGACGATGCGGCGTTCTGCTGCACGATGTCGGTGATCCGGCCCACGGTCTCGTCCACGGTCTTGATCTGATCCGCGTGCTCGACGGTCTTGCCGGTGATCTCGTCGATGAGCCGTCCGACCTCGTCCATGCTCGTTGTCACCTCGGCGAGGGCGGTCGAGAGCTCGTCGCTGAGGTCGGCACCCGTGCGGGCGCTGTCCACGGACTGACCCATGAGTGCGGCGGTGTTCGAGGCGGCCTCGGCGCTGCGCTGGGCCAGGCTCCGGACCTCCTCGGCGACCACGGCGAAGCCCTTGCCGGCGTCACCGGCACGAGCCGCCTCCACGGCGGAGTTCAGGGCCAGCAGGTTGGTCTGGAAGGCGATCTCGTCGATGGTCTGGACCACCTTGATGGTCTCGTCGGACTTGGTGCGGATCCTGGACATGGCCTCGTCGAGACGGCGCATGGCGTCGGCGCTGCGGTCGATGAGCTCGCCCGCGTTCCGGGTCACCGTGTTGACGGTCCGGGCCTGCTCCGAACTCTGCTGCGTCTGATGGGACATCTGGCGCAGGGAGGCGGAGGTCTCCTCCAGGCTGGCGGCCTGCTTGCAGGAGCCGTCGGCCAGTAGGTCGCTGGAGTCGGTGATCTGGTCCGAGGCCGACATCAGCTGGGCGGCTCCGTCGCGCAGGCTCTGGATCACCTCGCTGATGGGCCCGGTGATGGAGCGGGCGAAGAACACGGATCCGCCGAGCAGGGCGGCCATGATCCCGAGCACCAGCATCGTGACCAGGTTGCGGCTCACGGCGATGTCGCCGCGGAAGCTGCCGGCCTGGTCGCGGATGGCGGTGCTGGCTTCGCTGACCTCCAGGCTGACCTGGGTTCCCTCTTCGAGGGTGGCCACGAGTTCGCCGAGAGCGGCGGCCTCGCCGGTCAGGTCGGAGGAGAACCGGTCCATCTCGCGGATCGTGGCGGTCAGACCGACCACGGCCTCGCGCTGGACCTGCTCCTGCAGGTCGCCGACGTTGTCGGCCAGGTCCTCGAGGTCCCAACGCTGGTCGCCGTCGGGCAGGCTCATGGCGACGTCTTCGATGGTCCCGTTCAGCTCCTCGAGGGCCGCAGCGATGCTACGGATCTTCCGCTCGTTGATCTGCACGGCCATCCGGGACTTGTCGATGTCCTCGGACAGCGCTCCCATCCTCCCGTCGAGGGCGGACAGGGAGTCGTTGACCGCCGCGACGGCCGCCGAAGCGGCCGACGACTTGCGGGCCCCGACGTCGGAGTCCTCGAGGATCTTCCCGAATCCCAGGGAGAGCTGTCCGTAGCTGAACAACGAGACGCCCAGGACCACGGCCATCAATACGCTGGCCGCGAGTCCTCCCATGATGAGCTTCTTCTTGATCGACATCGGTCACTCCAGGGTTCGATTACACGGATCCGGCGGACGCGGCTTCCTTCTCGTACATGCCCACGGCCTTGTTCATCTGCTTGAGCAGGGGCAGGTTGGCCCCGGCGATCTCGGCGATGTCGGCGGCGGAGATGGAGTCCGAGGTGGCGCCCTTCTCCACGATGGGCTTGAACGAGGACCACAGGCCCTGCACCACCACGAGCTGGTCACGGATCGCGGGGTTCTTGGTGCCCGGCAGGTCCAGGGTCGCGTCGCCGTCCAGCAGGCCGGTCAGGGTCCGCTCGAAGAGGCTGTAGGTCTCCATCAGGCTGAGCTGGTTCTGCTCCTTCTCATGGCCGTAGGCGCAGAGCAGGAACTCCTTGCTCATCTTCTGGGTGAGCATGCGCTGCTTGCCGGAGAGGTTGATGGTGACGGCCAGGCCGGGGTCCGACTCCAGACCGGCGGTGCTGGCGTCCTTCTCGTACAGCTTCACGCACTTGTTCATCTGCTTGAGCAGGGGCAGGTTGGACGACGCCACCACGGCGACCTGATCCGGCGTGACCGAACCGGCGCCGACGATCTCGTCGACCGTGGCGTGGAACCCGGTCCAGATGTCGCGCACCTTGTCGAGCTGGCGCACGATGCGGGCGTTGGAGGTGGGCGGCAGGCCCAGGTCGGCGTCGCCGTCGCGCAGGCCGGCCAGGGTCTTGTCGAACAGGGCCGCGGTCTTGGCCAGGTTCTGCACGTTGGCGTCGGTGTCCTGGCCCAGGGCGATGAGCATGATCTCCTTGCTCATCTTCTGGGTCAGCATGCGCTGCTTGCCGGACAGGTTCAGCACGGTGCCGTACTCGGCGGCGGTCGGGCCGGTCTCGGCGAACGACGGCAGGGCGGCCAGGCACATGGCGAGGGTCAGCGTGATCAGGGTGAGTCGACGGGTCATTGGTCTTGCCTCCGAAACGAGAGGGATTCAGGGTCGGATCGTGTGAGATATCGGCCCGAAAACGCAGGGCTTGAGTGGGTCTTGTCATTTTTGGCAGGGCGTGGTCCGATCAGGTGATGACGGTGGTTCGGGGCTGAAACGGAGGGGGCTGGCGGATGAAGACTTGGGTGCTGCTGTTCCGGGGGATCAACGTGGGAGGGCGGAATCTGCTGCCCATGAAGGAGCTGCGGGGGTTGCTGGAGGAGATGGGGTTCGAGGGGGTGCGGACGTATATCCAGAGTGGGAACGTGGTGCTGAAGAGTGCCGGGAACCCTGGAAATGGGCTGGGGGCACGGCTGGAGGAGCGGTTCGGGTTTTCGCCGGATGTGTTGGTGATGGAGGCCGGGGAGTTGATGGGGGCTGTGGAGAGGAATCCGTTTGCCGAGGGGGAAGGGAAGGCGGTGCACTTCTACTTCTGCATGGGGCGGCCGGTGCTGGCTGAGGAGAGGGTGGAGAGGTTGAGGGGGGAGAGTGAGGAGTGGGGGCTCGTGGGGGATGTGTTCTATTTGTTTGCGCCGGAGGGGATCGGGAGGTCGCGGTTGGCGGCGGGGGTTGAGGGGTGTGTTGGGGTGAAGGGGACTGGGAGGAATATGAATACTGTTCTCAAGTTGGTTGGGATGGTGCGGGAGGCGGGTTAATTGACTTGGGGTTTTCGGGTGTGGTAGGTTTGAAGAAGATCTTTGGGTGCAGTCCATCTCATATCACAGCAGACGAATAGCGGCCTGGATGAGTGGGCGCTTCCCGATTGAGACGAATAGAACGGACCTGCTCTGGATATCAGGGCTCTTTCTGCAGTTCATCTGATATCACCAGCAGTCCATATTTGGTTATGCTTATTAAGAGGAGCCATGAAAACCGTTAGCAATAGATTGATAGCGGTTTGTGATATCTTGGGCTTTAAGGAGCTCGTGCGAACTCGTCCGCTCTCGGTTCTAGTTGACAAGGATTTAAGCCTATTTCAGCGGCTGGCCGGCTTTTGTGTGAAGCACGGGTCTGTGCCTGATGTGCCTCCAAAGTTAGTAGAAATGCGAGACCAGGGTCGAGTCGGGTTTGCGTGGTACTCCGATACCGTCATTATCTATGCACAGAACGACGAGGATATCTCTTGCCGAAACGTATTAGAGACGGTCGGATGGCTGGTGTTTACATCGATGATGACGTCTACCAAGATAAGGGCTGGCATTGCTTATGGTGAGTTCTACGCAGATCCTGACAATGAAATGCTGGTGGGCCCTGCTGTGGTTGATGCATATGAGCTAGAGCAGGCTCAGCAGTGGGCTGGGGCCGCCCTAACAACTGATGCGGCTAGTCGAATCCCAAAGCGCGTAAGTACGGGTGCAAGGTATCAGTGGTGGCTATGTGAGTACGATGTGCCACTAAAACCGAATGCTGGAGCCAACTGTAGCAATCTGGCAATAGACTGGACTCAATTCGGGCATAGGGGGACAAAGTTTAAGTGGTCACCACAAAGTGACGAGCCAACTGCCGAGGACTATACGACGAGGAGATCAATCTGCGAGAAGTGGCATAACTTGATCAAATTCCATGAGTCCGTTTGTGTAGAGTGCTTTCCAGAGAACGGGGGACGAGATCCCCTGAAGGTGCTTTAGTGCATAACAAGCGCTTGCAGCTGTCAAAGGCGCCTGGCACGGCCCTGGCTGAAGACACAGAGTAGCTTCGCTACGGCCCTGCAGGGCCAGGGCCACGCCAGGCACCTTCGCAGCTGAAGCCGTCGTTAGGTTCAAAATATTGGGAGAGACTGAATGCAACTACTGGTTGGACTGGTTATCGCGATAGTGAC
>CAYFKR010000002.1:214585-298564 GCA_964343835.1 uncultured Fibrobacteraceae bacterium | reverse complement strand
CACCACCTCCCTGTGGTTCGACGGCGAGATCACCACCGACTCCGGCGTGACAGGCCAGAACCTCGTGGCCGAGGCGTTCCTGCCCGACAAGGCGGAGTCCGTGATCGGGGGCGGGCTGCTGGCCCGCATCGCCGAGGCGCGGCCCGACCTGCGCGCCGCCATCGAGGAGCGGTACGGCGTGTTGCCGGCCGACCCGGCCAAGGACGACCCCTTCGAGGTCATCGTGCCCTTCTTCCTGGGCGACGGCTGCTGGGAACGCACCGAGGACGCCATCATCGGCTACGGCGACCTGGATCCGGATCCGAGCTGGGTCTACCTCCACGAGCCGCTGACCGCCGGCTCCACCGTCACCCATCAGCTCGTGCCCGCCATCACCGACGACATCTGGCTGTACGTCCATCATCGGGGCCGCCGCACCACGGCTGTGGACGGGGTGACCTACGTGGACGCCCGCGAGATCCTGTCGGTGGTGGACCTGGGGGAGATGACCGAGGTCGACGAGCAGGGGAACCCCATCGGCACCTTCCACCCGTACATGGTGGCCGTGGTGACCTACGTGCCCACCATCGGGCCCGTGGGCACCGCCGAACTGAGCGTCATGCGCATCAGGACCGCGTACGATCCGGACGGCTACGACATGCAGCGCGTCATCGCCGCCGATCTGACCGACCACGGCAACGTGCCGCCCGAATCCGACTGACCCGAACCTCCGAGGAGACCATCGTGTCCGACCGCACCGTCGTGTTCATCGCTTCCGATTCCCTGGGGGCCGGCGACGCCGAGCTGGGCCGCGCCCTGATGCTCGCCGCCGTCAAGAACCTGCCCAAGGCCGAGGGCGACCTGCCCTCCCATGTGCTGTTCATGAACGCCGGCGTGAAGCTGTGCTGCGAGGGCTCCCACGCCCTGGACGACCTCGCCGCCCTGGCCGACGCCGGCGTGGAACTGTTGAGCTGCGGCACCTGCCTGGACTGGTTCGAGCTGAAGGACGCCCTGAAGGTCGGTCGCGAGAGCAACATGATCGAGATCCTGTCGCTGATGAACGGCGCGGCGCGGGTGGTGAAGCTGTGATGCGGCGGTGGGCACCGGTGCTGCTGCTGGCCGTGTTCGCGGCCGGATGCGCCCCCAAGGTCACCGTCAACGCCCTGGTGGACGACTTCTCGCCCCGCAACGAGGACTGCGCCATCCTCAGCCTCTCCGAAGGCGAGACGCCCTTCCGCGCCATGGAGAAGATCGCCGAGATCGGCGTGGGCGACACCGGCATGACCATCCAGTGCGGTTTCTGGGACGTGTACTGGGCCCTCAGCCGCCGCGCCTGCGCCGTGGGCGGCGAACTGCTCCACGTCACCGAGATCAAGGAGCCCAACCTGCTCACGAGTTGCTTCCGCATGAAGGGCGACGTGTACCGCTTCACCGAGGACTGGGACGTGCTACCCGTCGACGCCGATTCGGTGATGGCACAGGTGGATGCGTTGGGGGAGGACGCCGACCCCATCGTCGGCCTGTGGGACGTGACCGACCAGTGGCAGACCCTGTCGCGGGCCGAGGGGTCGTTCGTGGACAGCGCGGGCATGGAGTTCCGGATCTCCATCCTGCCCGACGGCAAGAGCGGCGACGAGGTCCTCTACCGCGTGGCCGTGATGACCGACGCCGACGTCTTCTGGCCCGCCGGTTCCTTCAAGGGCTTCCTCAAGCCCACCGACGAGGAGCGGGTGTACGAGGCCATGTGGTTCGACCGGGCCTTCGTGGAGCGGAATTTTCCCGTGCGCATCTCGATGAAGGGCCGCGCCGCCGTGACCGTGGACTGGGAGCACGACGACGGCGACGTCGAGTCGCGCGAGGTCATGACCATGGAGCAGGTCTACCCGTAACGAGAAGGAGGGCGGCCGCGGCCGCCCTCCCGTTCCTCTCTCCGTCGTCTGCGCGGATCACTCCACAGGAACCCCGAACGTCAGCTCAGCCGTCTCCTCGCCGGCGGTCACGCGCACCGTCATGCTCACCTCGCCGGGCTCGGCGGGGGCGGTCCAGGCGAAGGTCCAGCCGGCGGTGCCGACGGCGGCGTGCCACTCGTCCTCCACCCAGCTCAGCTCCACCAGGTCGACGGGGTCGCTGCAGGTGCCGCGAACCGTCGTGCCGGAGATCACCGTTTCCAGGCCGGCGTGGATCGTGTCGGCCAGCGACACTGACGTACCCAGCACCTCGGGGGGCGCCCACGTGGCCGTGGCCGAGATCGGGTCCGCCGTGAACCAGTCGTTGCGCACTTGGGCCCAGACGGTCTTCTCCAGCGGGGAGTCGCAGCCGTCGTGAGCGAAGGTCACGGCGTCGCCGTAGGGCTGCCAGGCGGTCGACGCCAGGTCCTCCGGCGATCCGGCAGCGCGGATGTGGGTGGCCGTCGCCGCGATGTCGACGGGGATGAACCCGCCGCTCACCGGCTCGACGCCGCCGTTGAGCACCAGCTCCAAGCCCAGCAGGCTGTCGGGGGCGGCCCAGGCGCTGTCCACCGCCGTGAAGCCGAAGTCGCACTCGAACTCGCCGTACACCAGCTGCGAGTCGGCCTCGGCCGTGAGCTCCCAGCCTTCGTAGGTGGTGGCGCCGTCCAGCCAGGCCGCGCCCTCCAGACCGGGACGGTCCACGGCGAAGCGCATGCGCACGACCCCGCCGCTGCCGCCCACCATCAGGGGCGTGGTGCGGGACGCCACCGTGCCGCCGCTCGAGGCGAACTGCAGGGCCGGGGCGAAGTTCACCCGCAGCGAGTCCAGGCGCACGGCCGAGACGGCCTCGCCCGTGAACACGCGGGAGTGGATGTAGCGCCACTCGCCCGTGGCGTCGGCGGCGCCGATGTCGAGGGTGCCGGCCGCCAGGCCCTCCTCGTCGAAGTCCAGGGAGACGGGGTCGGGGAAGGCCGGATCCAGGTCGATCTCGATGCGGTCGCCCACGGCGGTCACGGCCTCCACGTCCACGATGCGCGACGGCGTCGACGCGCCCACCGGGAACGTGACCTGGGCCGGCGGCAGCACCATGGCCGCGGTCACCAAAGACTCGTCGGTCACGGCGCCCTCGCCGTCCAGGGCGATGATCTTGTACCAGTTCTCGCGGTTGGGGGCGTAGGAGGAGTCGCGGTACGAGACCGCCGTAGCGGCCACGTCGGCGAGCCAGGCGAAGATGCCGTCGGCCGAGTGGGTGCGCAGGATCTGGTAGCCGGCCAGGTCGCCCTGGCTCTGGCCCGTCCACGTGACCAGCACCTCGTGGCCGCTGACGACGGCCTGGAGCTCGAAGGGGTCGCCGCCCTGGGGGCCCATGGGATCGAGGGGGTTCTCGAAGGTGCCCTTCTCCGGCGGCTCTGTACAGCCGAACAGGAGGGTCGCGGCGGCGGCGGCCAGCAGCGCGATCGTGCGTCGTGTGTCGATGCGGGTCATCGTCGTCCTCCTCAGAAGTCCAGGCTCAGGCCGAGGCGGGCGGTGCCGTCGGGGGTCAGGTCGGCGTCCAGGGACGGGAAGCTCAGCCACGAATCCACCACGCTCACCAGCACGGCACCGGCGGCCAGCATCAGGGCCAGGTCGCGACGGTCGGCGGCGGAGGTCATGGAGTCGTGGTGGTGGTCGGCCTGGGCCCGCCAGTGGGCGATGGCATCAGGGGTCACGGCGTTGTTGTACGCCTCCATGGACCGCAGGTAGTCGCTCTCGTGGTTGGAGATCTGCAGCTCGCCGGCCAGGGCCGTGAGCAGGCCGGCCACCTCGGCGCCGGTCAGGATCCAGCCCAGCCGGTCGCGGCCGATCTGCCGCTGACCCGAACCGGCAAGCAGGAGGCTCGAGACCACGGCCGTGGTGCGGCTCATGGGCGTGAAGCGCAGGTGCAGCGCCAGCACCTCGCCCTCTTCCACGACGGTCAGCTCGCGGACGATGTCGTGGGCGCCGGGCAGGGTCGCTTCCACCAGGTACTCGCCGATGGCGATGTCCAGCGGTTCGAAGAGGGGAAGTGTGCCGACGGGGTCTCCGTTCAGGGAGACTCGGGCGCCGTCGGGGCCGGTCAGCGTGAGCTCGGCCGCCGTGGCCGGCGCGGCGGCGACGGCGCACAGGACGAGCAGGGCCGGCAGGACGTGCCGCAGGCTGGATCGATTCATGGATCACTCCGTGGTGTCGGGCCTCGTCGGCCGGCGGGTCCGGCCGCGGACCGGACCAGTATAGGGAACGTCATCGGGGCAGCCAAGCACGGTGAACGCAGTCCCGCCCCGCCGGTTCCGTCAATCCCGGTGGTAGGCGTGCCCCCGGTTGATGGACAGTCCCCGGTAGATCTGCTCCACAAGCAGGAGTCGGGCCAGCTCGTGAGGGAAGGTCATGGGCGACAGCGACAGGGTGCGGTCGGCCCGCGCGCGGGCGGCATCGCCCAGGCCGTCGGGGCCGCCGATCCAGAACGTGAGGGAGCCGTGGGAGGCCAGAAGGGCGGCCAGGTCGCGGGACGACATGGTTGTTCCGCGCTCGTCCAGGGCCACCACGTGTTCGCTGGGGCCGGCCCGGTCCACCATGGCCTGGGCCTCGCGGTCGGGGCCCTGGTCCTTCAGCTCATCCACGGCGATGCTCGCCCAGGGACGGATCCTCTTGGCGTACATGGAGATGAGGGATGCGTAGTGGGTGTCCTTCACCTTGCCGACGGCGACGATGCGGATCATGACGGGTCCTCCGGTACGGATCGGTCCTCTGAGCGGGTCCGCAGACATGATCACCCGCGGATGTCCCGGTGTCCATGCGGGTTCTGGTACATATGATCATGAGAATTGATATCATATAATCATTTGCTGGACATTGCGGATGACGTCTGTCACAATCTTGAAGCGCTTCTTTCAAAGGAGAGCGCCGGTCTCAAGAGACGGGGAGCCGGCGCACCCCGCACACTCCTGGAGGTCCCGCGATGGCCAGGCGGATGCCCACGCGCCTGCTCGTCATCGTCGTCGTGTTGCTCATCGCTCACGCCGCGATCGCGCGCAATCCCATTCGACGCACGTTCTTCTCCCTCTACCCGGAAGCCGACGGCACCCAGCTCAACGAGTTGCCGAGCAGCTCGTCGCATTGCGGTGTCTGTCATTATGATTTCGGTGGCGGCGGCCCCCGCAACTCCTACGGCCTGGCCGTGGAGGTCGGGCTCCAGGGCGGACTCTCCAACGAGCAGTCCATCCTGGCCGTCGAGGCGAACGACTCCGACGGCGACGGGTTCTCCAACCTCCAGGAGATCACCGACATCGCGGGCTTCACCAACACGCCCACGTTCCCGGGCCTGTCACTCGCCAACTACGGCTCCTCGCTGAACGTGGACCTGGCCGAGGTGGAGCCGTACCTGACGCCCGAGGGCTCCACCGACGTCACCCCGCCGGTGGTCACGGTGCTCTCGCCCAACGGCGGCGAGACCCTCCAGCCCAACACCGTGTTCACGGTGACCTGGACCGCCACCGACGACGTGGGCGTGACCAAGGTGGAGATCTACCTCAGCGACGACTCCGGCGCCACCCGCAAGCCCCTGCTCAAGGGTCTGCTCAACGACGGCACCGAGGACATCTTCCTGCCCATCCTGCCCACGGCCAACGCCCGCATCATCGTGGAGGCCTACGACGCCGGCGGCAACGAGGGCGAGGACATGAGCGACGCCGACCTGACCGTGGCCGCCTGGACCCAGGGCGTGGCCCCGACCACCCTGCGCGACTTCGACCTGCCCGGCACCCAGCCCTTCGACGGCGGCATCCTGGACGATCCCGACGCCGTGTGCCGGAGCTGCCACGGCGACTTCGACACCGCCACCGAACCCTGGTACAACTGGTCCGGCAGCATGATGGGCAACACCATGCGCGACCCGGTCTTCATCGCCACCATGATCATCGCGGAGCAGGACGCGCCCTCGAGCGGTGACCTCTGCCTGCGCTGCCACACGCCCGGCGGCTGGCAGGAGGGACGCTCCCTCGACACCACCGGCGGCCTGCTCACCGACAAGGACCGCTGGGGCGTGCACTGCGACTACTGCCACCGCGCCGTGGACCCGGTCTACCAGGCGGGCGTGAGTCCCCCCGCGGACGAGGACGTCATCAACGACCTGGACGCCGTGCCCGACTTCTACGGCAACGGCCAGTTCGTCACCGACCCCGACCCGATCATGCGCGGCCCCTACGCCGACGCCCAGGCCGACCACGTGTTCTACGAGTCGGACTTCCACCGTCGCTCCGACATCTGCGGCACCTGCCACGACGTGAGCAACCCGGCCTTCATGGCGGGCGCCACCCCCGGCCTGTACGACGTTGACGCCCTCGACACGCCCCACGCCACCGGCGACAAGCGCGACATGTTCCCCGTGGAGCGCACCTACAGCGAGTGGAGCGTGAGCGAGTACGCCCTGACCGGCGTGTACGCCCCCGAGTTCGCGGGCGTGAAGCCCGACGGCATCGTTGCCACCTGCCAGGACTGCCACATGGCCGATGCAAACGGCCGTGGCGCCGACGGCGGTCCCAACCGCTCGGACCTCGGCGTGCACGACCTGACCGGCGGCAACCACTTCGTGCCGGACATCATCGAGACCTTCTTCCCCGGGCAGACCGATCCCGCGGCCCTGGCCGACGGCAAGGCCCGCGTCACGGCCATGCTCCAGAAGGCCGCCACCCTCGAGGTCACCGAAGACGCCCAGGGCGGGTTCCCGGGCGTGAACGTGCGCGTGATCAACGAGACCGGCCACAAGCTGCCGTCGGGCTATCCCGAGGGTCGCCGCATCTGGATCAACGTGAAGGGCTACGATGCGGGCATGGCGCTGGTCTACGAGTCCGGCCATTACGACTTCGCCACCGGGCACCTGACCCACGACGAGGACGCCAAGATCTACCACATCGAGCCCGGCACCTCGCACCGCCTGGCGGGCATCCTGGGTATCGCGGCCGGCCCGTCGTTCCACTTCGTGCTGAACGACACGGTGTTCCTGGACAACCGCATCCCGCCGCGCGGCTTCACCAACGCCGCGTTCGAGACCATCCAGTCGCCGCCGGTGGCGTACCCCTACGCCGACGGCCAGTACTGGGACGACACCCATTACACGCTCCCGGTCGGCACGGAGAGCGTGGAGGTCACCCTGTACTACCAGTCCATCAGCAAGGAGTACGTGGAGTTCCTGCGCGACGCGAACACCACCAACGACTACGGCCAGCAGCTCCATGACGCCTGGGTCGCCCAGGGCATGGCGCCGCCCCAGCTGATGGAGACGACGACCTTCGCCGTCACCGAGACGGCCGTGGACGATCTGCCGGCCTTCGAGAACCGCCTCGCCGGCGCGTTCCCGAACCCGTTCAACCCGTCCACGAAGATCCGCTACAGCACCGCCCAGGACGGGCCGGTGGCCATCGACGTCTTCGACCAGCGCGGCCGCCTGGTGCGCCGCCTGGTGGACGGCGAGCGCATGGCCGGCGAGCACACCGCGGTGTGGGACGGCCGTGACGGCCGGGGCCGCATGCAGGGCGCCGGCGTGTACTTCGCAGTGTTCCGTGCGGCGGACGTGCGGGAGACGACGAAGATGGTGCTGGTGAAGTAGGCAGCACCGCTCGTGGGCATGACGGGGACCGGTCGCTTTCGGGCGGCCGGTCCTCTTTACGTGGGCCCCCGGAGTCGCTAGGATCGCGCGGTCATCACCCCCGGAGGAACCCATGCGCGCCATCGCCCTCGTCCTGTTGCTGTCCGCCGCTCCTGTCCTCGCCTGCACCAACCTCCTGGTCACCCCTGGCGCTTCGGCCGACGGATCCGCCTTCGTGACCTACACGTGCGACGGCGTGTTCCACCCCATCCTGCAGATCACCCCCGCCGCGGACCACGAGCCCGGCGCCGTGCAGGAAGTCCGTCACTGGGACGGCACGCTGCACGCGGAGATCCCGCAGCCTGCGCGGTCCCACGCCGTGGTGCGCCTGATCAACGACCGGCAGGTGGCCATCGGCGAGACGACGTTCGACGGGCGCATGGAGCTCTGGAACCGCGACACGGGCCTGCACTACTGGTCGTTGATGAACCTGGCGCTGCAGCGGGCGGGGACGGCGCGGGAGGCGGTGGAGGTCATCGCCGAGCTGATCGAGACCCATGGGTATCGCAGCACCGGCGAGTCGTTCTCCATCTGCGACCCGCGCGAGGTGTGGATCATGGAGATGATCGGCGCGGGGGCCGACGTGAAGGGCGCCGTGTGGGTGGCCCGACGCCTGCCCGACGGCACCGTGAGCGCCCACGCCAACATGGCGCGCATCGGCACCTTCCCGAAGGACGACCCGGACAACACGCTCTACTCCGACAACATCTTCGACGTGGCCGAGGCCCGCGGCTGGTGGTCGCCCGCCGACGGCCCACTGGACTTCGCGAAGGTCTATTGCCCCGCCGACGCCCAGAAGCTGCGCTACTGCGCCACCCGCGTGTGGAGCCTGTTCCGGCGCGCGGCCCCGTCGCGCGAGGCCGACTTCGATCCCGCCTTCCACCGCGGCGACCCGGACGCCGAGCGCTATCCCCTGTGGATCGAACCGGACCGCAAGCTCTCCCTCGAGGACGTCATGGCCCTGATGCGCGACCACTACGAGGGCACCGACTACGACATGACCGCCGGCGTGGACGCCGGCCCCTTCGGCTGCCCCAACCGCTGGCGCCCCATGGCCTGGGACATGGACGGCACCACCTACTCGTGGGAGCGCCCCATCTCCACCCAGCAGACGGGCTTCAGCATGATCGCCCAGTGCCGCGCCGACCTACCCGACCCGGTGGGCGGTTGCCTGTGGTACGGCGTGGACGACACGGCGACCACCGTCTGGTTCCCCATGTACGCGGGCGTGACGGACGTGCCGCCGTCGTTCGCCGTCGGCCGCCTGGACGCCTTCTCGTGGGACTCGGCCTGGTGGGTGTTCAATCTGGTGGCCAACTACGCCTGCCTGAAGTACGACCACATGATCGGCGACATCCGCGCCGTGCAGCAGGAGCTCGAAGGAGGCTTCCTGGCCATGCAGCCCGCCGTGGAGGAGACCGCGGCCAAACTCCACGAACAGGACCCGGCCCTCGCCGCCGAGTACCTGACCACCTACTCGGTCTCCGCCGGCGAGCGCACCACCGCCTGCTGGCGCGAGCTGGCCGAGTGCCTGATCACCGTCTACAACGACGGCTACGTGAACGACGACGGCCACGCCCGCGAGGTGGGCTACCCCGAGTCCTGGCGCCGGGACGTGCTGCGGCTGCGGCCGGAGCAGTTCCTGCTGCGGGAGGCGGAGGGGGATACCGTGACCAATGTGCTGCCCTATTAATCGAAAATATACTATAGAATTACAGTAAAGGATCGAATATAATCGATGACAGAAATGAAGGTCATTGAAAATATTCGATTGTGAGATCGTCATGCCTCAAAGACAACTGCTGAGAAGACAGTGGGATCAGCGTTATGCGCCCCTCAGGGACATGCTGGGAGAGCTCCTGGATCCCACGTCGAAGGTCGCGAGTCTGAGATTCCTCCTGGGTCTGACCCAGACCCGCCTCGCCCGGCGGATGGGTGTGGCCCAATCCACGTTGGCACGGATCGAGCAGGACGAGCCAGAGGGCCGGGTCACGATCCGGACGCTCCGCAAGGCGGCCGACGCCATGGACTGCGACGTCGTCTACCAGCTCGTACCCCGCGGGGGCTCCATCGACGGATTGCTCAGGCGCCGGGCCGAAGTGCTCGCCCGACGGATCCATGATCGGGTCGACTCGACGATGAGCCTCGAGGGTCAGCATGTCTCCGCCGAGGAGCGCGAAGCCATGATCCGGGATACCGTCGAAGACATCCTGCACAACCACCCGAAGTCGATCTGGGAAGATGAAGCCTGACTCCACACCCATCGATCCCGACGATCTGGTCGGACTGATCCCTCGTGTCACGACTCAGGGTGAACTGAATGCCATCGAACATGCGAACATCCTGCGCGCGGAGCTGCGAGTCGGGACCGACCGAACCATTCGCCGAGGCTTTCCTACGCCGTCCGGACTCTGCCGCCTCCACGGGAGCATGTTCGGAGACGTCTGGAGATGGGCGGGTCGCTACAGGACTCGAGCTACGTCGCCGGGAATCGCTCCCGGACTGATCGGGGAGGCGGTCGCCCGTTGCTGCGAAGACGTTCGCGGCTGGATCGAGTATGACGCCTACGACTGGCTCGAGCGCGCCGTCCGCTTCCATCACGATCTCGTCCGCATCCATCCCTTCCCGAACGGGAACGGTCGCCACGCGCGACTCGCCGCCGATCTGCTGCTCGACTTCAATGGACGCCCCCGACTCGTCTGGGCCTCCGCCGGCGATCTCCGGACGACGGGAGAGCAGCGCAGATGCTACATTGACGCCATGCGCGCCGCCGACGATCACGACTTCGGTCCCCTGCTCGCCTACGTCCGCGGCCTCCAACCCGATCATGGAGCGTGACATGTCCCGGCCGGCCCTCATTCTAGCCCTAGCCGCTCTCGTTGCCTGCGCCCAAGCGGAGGAATTCCCTGTGGAATCCATCGACACCGCCGTCACCATCTACGTCGGCCCCGTCTTCCTGACCGGCGACCCGGACTTCCCCGAGGCCGAGGCCGTGGCGGTGGACGCCGAGGGCCGCATCGTCGAGGTCTATGCCCGTACGCCCCAGGGCTCGCCGTGGCCGGTGGTCACCGTGCCCGGCATGCTGGCCCTGCCCGGTCTGCACGACGCTCATCTGCATGTGTCGGGCATCGGCAAGCTCGAGGAGCAGGTGCAGCTCGTGGGGTGCAAGTCGGTGAACGAGGCGGTGGAGCGGGTGCGCGTGTGGTCGCTGGAGCATCCGGAAGCCACCGTGATCCGCGGCCGCGGTTGGGACCAGTCGCTGTGGCCCGACAAGGCGTTCCCGCATCGCGAGCACCTGGTCGGTCTGGATGATCGTCCCATCTACCTGCGGCGGGTGGACGGCCATGCAGCATGGCTCAACAGCGCCGCCCTGCGCATGGCCGGCATCACCGCCGCCACTCCCGATCCCGAGGGCGGCCGCATCCATCGCGACCCGGACGGCGAACCCACGGGCGTGCTCATCGACAACGCCATCGACCTGTTCCACGACAAGCTGCCCGACCCGACGCCCGCCGAGCGCGAGCGCTGGATCCTGGCCGGTCTGGACGCCTGCGCCGACGCCGGCCTGGTGGCCGTCCACGACATGGGCCAGAGCGTCGCCACCTGCGACGTGGCCGAACGCCTGGCCGCCGAAGGCCGCCTGCCCATCCGCCTCTTCGTCTACATGGAGGGTTCCGACGACGATTCCATGGGCGCCATGGCCAAGTACGCCCGTCACGACCGCTTCACCGTGATGGGCATGAAGTACTACACCGACGGCGCCCTGGGCAGCCGCGGCGCCGCCCTGCTGGCCGACTACGCCGACGAGACCGGCCGCCGCGGCCTGCTGGTGACCGACCCCGACGAGCTGGACCGCAAGGTGGACATGGTGCACCGCCGCGGCTTCCAGACCGCCATCCACGCCATCGGCGACCACGGCAACCGCGTGGCCCTGGACGCCATCCACAAGTCCCAGTACGGGAAGCTCGGCCGTCGCCACCGCGTGGAGCACGCCCAGGTGGTGCATCCCGACGACTTCGCCGTGTTCTCCGAGGTCGGCGCCATCGCCAGCATGCAGCCCACCCACTGCACCAGCGACCTGCGCTGGGCCGAGCAGCGCCTCGGCCCCGACCGCGTGAAGGGCGCCTACGCCTGGCGCACGTTCCGCGACCGCGGCGTGCCCCTGGCCTTCGGCTCCGACGCGCCGGTGGAGCATTGGGATCCGTGCGAGGGGATCTACGCCTCGCTCACCCGTCGCACCAAGGGCGGCGAACCCGAGGGCGGGTGGTATCCCGACGAGGCGCTGGATCTCGAGTCCACGCTCCACGCTTTCACCAACGGCGCGGCGTTCGCCGTGCATCGCGAGGATGATCTCGGCGTGCTGAAGCGCGGCTTTCTGTTCGACTTGACCGTGCTGGACCGCGACCCGCGATCCGATGCGCGGGACTGGCTGGACGCGGAGCCCACGGCCGTGTTCGTGGGCGGGGAGAGGGTGCGATGAGCGCGACGATCCTGGGCCTGGCCCGCACCGATCGCTCCCGACCGCTGCCCGACGCATCGGCGTTGCCCGGCGGCTTGTTCGGGGACGAGATGCCGGACGTCGTGCATGCCGACGACGACCTGATGCTGCTGTCGCCGGCGTCGCGGCCCGCGTGTTATGCGGCCGACGGCGAGCTGGCCGTGGTCGTGCTGGGCCACGTGCTGGCCGTGCTGGATCCGGCCTTCGCCGACGCCGATCCGGCCGATCCGCGGACCGCGTTGGAGCTCTATCGTTCGCATGGCGCCGAGGCGATCAGGCACCTCGATGGTCACGTCGCCCTGGTCGTGAAGGACGGCGCCGACGTCACGCTGATCCAGGACCGCAACCCCGGCGTGGTGAACATCCACTGGCTCGAGCGCGACGGCGTGGTGGCGTTCTCGGACCGGTTCGCGCCGTTGCTGGCGGCCTATCCCGACGTGGCGTCGCGCTTGGATCACGGTGCGCTGCGCGAGTACCTGGGTCGGTCCTATGTCTGCGCGCCGCGTACGGCGTATGCCGACGTGAAGCGGCTAGGCCCCGGCGCCTCGTTGCGCGTTGCGTCCGGCGGTGCCGTGCTCGGCCAGGTCGACGATTGGGTCCGCTCCACCGACGGCCCGACCGACGAGGCCGAGGCCCTGGCCGCCTACCGCGGCCTGCTGACCGACGCCCTCTCGCGCTGGTTCGCCCGCGACCCCGACGCCCTCTTCGACTTCGGCTGCACCGTGCTCAACCGCGACTACGCCCTCGACGGCATCCTGCTGCCCACCGGCCGCTTCGCTGATCATCTCGGCATCGAAACGTTTTCGCCGTTCCTCTCACGACCGGTCGGCGACTTCATCCTGTCCCTCCCTTGGGACCTGCGCCTGCTCGACCACCCCGACCGCCCCGGCGACTTCGTCTACAAGCGCCTGCACCGCCTGCTCTCCTACGAGCTGCTCCCCCGCGACGTGGTGGACCGCCCCAAGCAGGGCGGCGCCATCGACACCCTCATCCACTTCCAGGACCCAGAGTGGCGCGACCTCGTGCGCCGCGGCCTGCTGGCCTCGCCGTTCCTGATGGACCTGTGCCGCCCGGAGGCGGTGGCCGGGTTGTTCGAAGCGGTGGAACTGCACGCCGTGCGGATCATGGAGCTGGTGGCGCTGGATCTTTGGCATCGGATGTTCGTGGAGGGGGAGATGGGCGTGGGGGAGATGTCGTTGTCGGAGCACTTCAGGGGGCGGGTCGGCAGTTGAGGGATGATACCGCCTGCAGCCGGGTGCGCGGCTGTGGGCGGTATCATTCCTCAAGGGCGTGATGCGACACGGTTCTCGTCGACCAGTTCGACGACTCCGATCACCTTCCGCACCCCCCGCACGATCGCCCGCGAAGAATACGTCGCCCCCGTCACCGCATCGATGTCCCTGCCCACCTGCAACCGATCCCGCGACGACTTCCCCCGGAACTGCTTCAGGAACCGCGGCCGCTTGATGGCATCGCCCCGCGTCTCCCGGAAGATCAGCACGCGCACCTCTTCCACTTCCAGGTCCGCGTCCAACTTCACCAGATGGGTGATGGGCTCGTGCAGCCCGATTTCGTCCACCACCACGGCCCAGCCCAGGTCGCGCGGACCGCGGCGGCCGCGGTGCAAGGTGAACGACTCCTCCGTGACCGGGAAGCCGGCGCGCTCGGACAGGGCGCGTCGCTCGTCGGACGTCGGCGCCCACTCCTCGGCCCACACCGTGTCGGCCCCGGCGAAGACCTCGGCGATCGCTTCCTCGCGTCCCTGGAAGACGGTGAGGCTGCGCCACTCGGGCTCCTCGGCGCGGGCGGACGCCGCGCCGAGGATGATGAACAGCAATGCGGCGAACAGTCGCATCCGGACTCCTTAGAAATACGTCGCGAAGCTGAAGAACACCCGATCCTCGCCGTCGCCGGACTCGGTCGCGCCGCGCGCGGTCGTCCACGTGCGGTTCCAGTCGAGCTTGAAGACGGTCTCCTCGGTGGGGCGGAAGTTCACGCCGAAGGTCAGGCCGGTCTCGGCGTCGCCGTCCACGGCGGTGTCGAAGTCCACGGCGTCCCAGCGGGTGACCAGGGTGAACAGGGAGCCGTCCATCACCGCGTCGTGGAGCACGTGCCAGCCGGCCTGCAGGTAGACGCCGCGCTGGGCGTCGGCGAGCAGGGGCTCGGTCTCGTCCACGTCCGCCGTCGCGGTGACGGCCTCGCCCTGCAGCTCCAGGTCGCCGATGCTCGCGAGGGCGTCGAAGGCGGCGATGGTCAGGCGCTTCTCGCCGGCGTCGTCGTACTTGCCGGTGTACACGGACACGCCCGTGTTCAGGCCCATGAAGGGGCTGTAGCCCAGGCTGCCGCTGAAGGCCTTGTCGTCGTTGTTGTCGGCCTTCTGGCTGCCGCGGCCGCCGCGGATCCGCAGGACGCGCTCGCCCTCGTCGCCGGAGATCACGCCGGAGTCGAAGCCGTTGAGCAGGTACGCCTCGTAGGACAGCACGGCGTCGTCGGTGGGGTAGAAGGTGCCGAAGAAACCCATGCCCGACTCGCTCAACGTGGACGGCGCGAGCTGGCGGTCCACCACCGGGCGGGCGGTGAGGTCGTTCAAGGGGGAGTCGTGGCGCAGGTTGAACGAGCCGAGGGGGGTGAGGATCACGCCGCCACGGAAGCTCACGTGCTCGCCCAGCAGGAAGTCCATGACGGCGTACTCGAGCTTCAGCTCCCCGTCCGCGCCCACGTTGCCGCCGTGCTCGAACTCGATCTCCGTCGACACGGTCACGCGGTCGCTCACCCGGGCGGTGATGAAGGGCACGTAGCGGTGGGCGTCGAAGGTGCTCGAATCCTCCGTCCACTCGAACTCGTGGTCCATGTAGCCGCCGATCATCACGTCGGCGCCGCCGCGTCCCAGGTAGGGCTTGTCGTCGATGCCTCCGGGCACGGCGGGGCGGTCCGAGGCGAGGGCGGCGGTGGACAGGAGCAGCAGGGTGAGGACGATCGCGCGGGTCATGGCACGGCCTCCGGGGCGATGGTGTCGATGGCATTGAGAACCATTCTCAATGCGCCTCGCGGCCCCAATCTAGGAATCGCCCGCATCCTGTTCAAGAAATAACACGTTGATACTGCATTTTCTTGTCTCAACAAAATCAGTTGCAAAACTTGGCAACCGATGACGATTTCGCCTAGGATGTGCCCCGCGAGAAGGGAAACCGACCCCTGCCCCCGGAGGACCCATGAAGCGCTTCCTGCCCATCCTGTTCGTCCTGGCCGCCGCCGCCATCGCCGCGGCCGCCCCTATGACCCCGCAGCAACTCCTGGACATCGAACAGGTCCGCTCCTGCGACATCTCGCCCGACGGCAGGCTGGCCGCCTACACTGTGTCGGTGAACCGCGCCATGGACGAGCCCGCCGGTGGCGCCTGGAGCCGCCTGTGGGTCGTGACCACCGACGGCAAAGGCGACCCCCGACCCTTCGTGACCGGCGAGGTGAGCGTGTCGAGCCCGTCGTTCTCGCCCGACGGCCGCTTCCTGGCCTTCCGCCTGAGCAGGGGAGAGGACGCCAAGACCCAGGTCTGGGTCATCCCCGTGGACGGCGGTGAGGCCCTCGACGCCACCGCCAGCCCCACCGGCGTGTCCACTTTCGCCTGGAGCCACGACGGCGCCCACCTCTGGTACGTGGACACCACCGAGCGTCCGTCCCACGAGAAGGGCCTGAAGAAGAAGAAGCAGCTCCCGCGCTGGTACGAGGAGAACCTGTCGAACCGACCCCTGCGCAGGGTCGCCTTCGCCTGGGGCGGCGAGCCCGGCGAGGCCGAGACCTTCGTCGACGACATGTCGGTCTTCCAGATCGCCGTCGCCCCGGAGAGCGGCCACGTGGCCTTCGGCGCCTCCGAGCAGAACCTCGTGGACCACCGGTACATGTTCCAGGACGTGTACCTGCTCGACCCCGCCACCGGCGATTACGCCCTGGTGGCCGACGCCCCCGGCAAGCTGGGCCGCATCGCCCCGAGCCCCGACGCCTCGATGGTGGCCTGGACCGGCGCCGCCAACCTGAACGACCACGCCACCAGCACGCTGTGGGTCACCGACGTCGCCTCCGGTTCGACCCGCAACCAGACGCCGCCCGACTTCATCGGTCACGTCCGCGCCGCCGCCTGGCAGGACGCCAGGACCCTCATGTACATGGCCGACGAGGGCACCGCCACCACCCTGAGCACCATCGGCGCCACCCACGACTCCGAGAAGCGCCACGTGCGCTACGACGGCGACCTGATCGTCGGCCTGCCCGCCTCGCGCACCGGCGTGAAGACCATGGTGATGGTCGGCCACGATCCGTATACCCCCCGCGAGCTCTTCGCCTGGAAGGGCAAGGGCGAGCCCAGGCGCCTGACGCACCACAACCCCTGGATGGCCGATGTGGACCTGGCTCCCCAGGAGGTCGTGCGCTGGACCGCCCGCGACGGCCTGGAGATTGAGGGCCTGCTCATCAAGCCGCTGGACTGGGACGGCACCCCCGCGCCGCTGATCGTGCAGGTGCACGGCGGCCCCGAGTCCAACCACAGCAACGGCTGGAACACCCGCTACGGCACCCGCGGCCAGGTGGCCGCCGGCAAGGGCTACGCCGTGCTGCTGTCCAACTACCGCGGCAGCACCGGCCGCGGTCTGGAGTTCGCGGCGTCGGCCTTCGGCGATCCGGCGGGCAAGGAGTTCGACGACATCGTCGACGGCATCGACTGGCTCATCGACCAGGGCATCGTCGATCGCGACAGGGTGGGTGTGACCGGCGGCTCCTACGGCGGCTACGCCACCTACTGGCTCTCCACCTACTACAGCGACCGCTTCGCCGCGGGCGCGGGTTTCGTGGGCGTCAGCGACCTGGTCAGCAAGCGCTACCTCACCGACATCCCCTTCGAGGACGAGTACGTCCACATGGGCGTGAAGGTGAGCGAGTCGTGGGACCTGATGCGCGAGCGCAGCCCCATCACCTACGCCGACCGCTGCAAGACCCCCCTGCTGATCCTCCATGGCGACTCGGACCCCCGCGTGCACCCGAGCCAGAGCCAGGAGATGTACCGCGCCCTGAAGATGGCCGGCCATCCGTCTGTGCGCCTGGTCTGGTACCGGGGCGAGGGCCACGGCAACTCCCGGCGCTTCGGCCGCGAGGACTTCCTGGCGCGCACCATGGCCTGGTTCGACTGGTACCTGATGGACCGGAATCCTTGGGACGGGGAGATGCCGGCGTTGGATCTGAGTGAGGAGCTCGGTCTGATCGAGGAGTGATCGACGCGAACGCCTGATGCAGGAAGCCGCCGGCGCGTGATCCCACGCACCGGCGGCTTCTTCCGTCACAGGACGATCAGTAGAGCGTCCACCCCACCGAAACCACGTAGGTCCTGCCCGCCCCCGGCAACCCCGCCTGCTCCCAAACCACCGCGTCGCCGGCATTCCTCACGCCGACCCGTGCCTCGATCGCGGCGTTCGGCCCCCGGTCGAAGCTCCGGCCGAACCACACATCCCACCAGGCGCTCGAGTCGAGGGCCATGAGGCCGTCGCCGGCGTCGGAGGCGTCGGCGCTGGCGCGGCGGCCGATCCAGCGTCCAACCACGCTGGCATGCCAGCCGGCGGGGGTGCGCCACTCGGCCATCAGGGCGCCCTGGTGGGCGGGGCGGTCCTCGGCGGGGCGGTCGGGGGCGTCGCCGTTGTCGACGGCGGCGTGGAGCAGGGCGTGGTGCAGACCCAGGCTCAGCCCACGCCCCAGTCGCTTCGACAGCACCAGCTCCAGGCCACGGGTGTCGATGCGGGTGCGGTTGAGGCGGGTGAACCGGCCGTCGCCCAGCGACGACTTTTCAATGCCGTCGTCCAGGCGGGCGATGAAGGCGGTCAGACCTGCCTCCCAGCCGTTGCCGCGGGCGGCCAGACCGGTCTCGGCCAGGGTCTGGCGCTCGGGATCGAGGTCCGGGTTGGGGACGAAGCGACCCAGGGCGCCGGAGTAGAGCTCGCGCAGGGCCGGGAAGCGGCTGCGGCGCGAGACGGCCAGGTGGGCCTGGGCGCCGTGGCCCACGTCGTGGGTCAGGCGGGCCAGCAGGGCGGGGGCGGTCATGGCGTCGCGGGCGGGTTTGTCGCCGGAGGAGGGGGTGGCGGCGGCGTCCACGCCCAGGCCGAGGCGGAGGGTCCAGGGGGCGTCGGGCACGACGTGCCATTCGGCCACGGCCGAGACGAGCCGCTGGGAGTAGTCGTGCTCGGATGCGAGGTCGGGCAGGGTCTCGCGGTGACGGGTGGCGCGGCCGCGCAGGGAGAGGTCGAGGCTGGAGAGGCCGTCGAGGTCGCGGTGCAGGCCGAGCGCGAGGTGGGCCGTGAGGTCGCGGCCCTGTTCCAGGCCGTCGGCCTCCATGTAGGCGTCGTCGTCGTACTCCTGGATGTCCTGGGCGAAGGCGTCCACGGCGGCGGAGGCGTCCAGCTCCCATCGGGAGCCCAAGGGGCGCTCCAGTCGTACGCCGGCCAGACCGCGGCGCACCAGGGGCAGGCGCCACAGGCGGGCGCCGTCGTCCAGGTGGGTCTCCGGGGCCACGCCTTTCTCCGCGTCGGAGCCCAGCAGCAGCACCGAGAATCGGCCTCCGTCGTCCAGCCACCGCACGCCGCGCAGCAGGGCCGAGGCCTGGCGCAGGTCCGTGTTGGCGCGTTTTTCGGGGTGGAGCTGATGGTAGGGAGCGACCAGGCCGTCGGGCAGAAGCAAAGCATCTCGGTCACGGACCGAGGCGGCGGCGAGCCAGTCCCAGGCGCCGCGGCTCGTCGAAAGGGAAGCACGTCCTGCGTAGTCGGCGCCGTCGGCGACCTGGATCGATGCGGAGGCGGCCGGAGCGTGGCCGTCGGTCCGCAGCTCCAGGCTTCCGGCCACGCCGTTGGGCCCGCCCAGCAACGACGCCGCCCCGCGGGTGGCCCGCAGCGACGCCACGCCGTCCAGGGGCACCAGCGACAGGTCGGTCCGCTCGTCCCAGGGCACGGCCAGGGGGATGCCGTCCAGCATCACGGTCACGTGGCGCTCGGGGGCGCCGCGGATCATCAGCAGCGACTCGCCGCGGGAGTTCACGTTGACGGAGGTGGCGGGGAGCAGGGGCTCGAGGTCGCCGGCGTTCCAGGGGGCGGCGGCGGTCAGGGCGGCTGCCGACAGGGTCACGTCGGCGGGGTCGGCGGCGCCGTCGGGAGCGCCGAGCACGACCAGGTCGTCCACCAGCACGGTGTCGGGGGCGGAGGGGTTCGCGGATGCGAGGGCGGCGGTGATCAGGATCGTGGCGATGACTCGGCTCATGGTCGCTCCGGGGTCGGCGTGGCCAGAGGGGTACGGTCGGCCACCCACCATGTTCCAAAACTCCGTGCGCCGCAACATCGAGGGCGTCGAAAAGCCGGTCCCGGAGCCGCATTCGGGCGTCTTGAAAACGAGGGACGATACGATCGTTTCCCCGGACCCGATGATTCCTTGACACCAACAAGCGCGTGGATTGTATTTGTCGCGTTCACGGATTCACGGAAAATCGGGCAGAAACGCCCGTTTTTCGCGCCGGGTTCCCGTTCCGGCGGCCCTTGGACGACAGGCTGGTTCTCATGCCGATTCTGCCGATGCCCGCGGCGGTGACCACCGGGTTGCACGCCAATTACGTCACGGTCCTCCTCTTCCTCCTGTTCGGGATCTTCTTCGGCAACCTGGCCCTGGGCGTCGCCAAGCTCGTGCGGCCCCGGAAGCCCGGCGGAGAGAAGGGCGTGGCCTACGAATGCGGCGAGCTGCCCGTGGGGAACTCCTGGGTGCGCTTCAACATCCGCTTCTACCTGATCGCCCTCTTCTTCATCATCTTCGACGTGGAAGTGCTCTTCCTCTACCCGTGGGCCGTGGTGTTCCGGGACCTCTTCCCGGTGGCCGGCTCCCTGGTGTTCGTCGAGATGATGCTGTTCATCGCCATCCTGGTGGTGGGCCTGGCCTACGTGTGGGCCAAGGGCGACCTCGACTGGGTCAAGAACCTGATCCGCCGCAACGGAACGGAGGTGAGCGGGGAATGAGGAAGGACTACGTCGAGTCGACCACCCCGCCCGAGGGGTACGACCCCAAGCGCGAGCAGTGCCTCGACTTCAAGCTGGACGAGGACCTGGCCAAGCTCACCGAGAGCGACAGCAAGAACTTCATCCTGACCACGGTGGACGAGCTCTTCAACTGGGCCCGCCTGTCGTCGGTCTGGCCGGTGACCTTCGGCCTGGCCTGCTGCGCCATCGAGATGATGGCCGCGTCGGCCACCCGCTACGACATCGACCGTTTCGGCGCCGGCGCCTTCCGCGCCACGCCGCGCCAGGCGGACCTGATGATCGTGTCGGGCACCGTCACCGCCAAGATGGCCTCCCGCCTCAAGCGCATCTACGACCAGATGCCCGAGCCCAAGTGGGTCGTGGCCATGGGCAGCTGCGCCATCGGCGGCGGCCCCTACTTCAAGTACGGCTACCACGTCGTGAAGGGCGTGGACTACATGGTGCCCGTGGACGTGTACATCCCCGGCTGCCCGCCGCGCCCCGAGGTGCTGCTGGACGGCCTGATGCGCCTGCAGGATATCATCCGCGGCCGCAAGGGCAAGTTCGTGGAGCCCAAGTGGGTGTCGGACTATGCCAAGAAGATCCCCTACGTGAAGGAAGGGGGGCGCTAGATGGAAGCCAACGCGATCCACGACCTCCTGAAGGAGAAGCTCGGCGACGCCGTGCTGGAGTACGTCGACTCGTACGAGAAGGGCTCCCTGATCGCCCCGGAGAAGATCGCCGAGGCCGCCCGCCTGCTGCGCGACGAGCCGGAGCTGCACTTCGAGCAGCTCATGTGCCTGAGCGGCGTGGACTGGGACGGCCACGACGACGCCGGCAAGGGCAAGAGCGTCAAGATCCTGGGCTACGACGAGCAGGGCCGCCCCGAGACCTCCGACCGCGTCGGCGACGGCGACCTGGGCGTGTTCTATGCCTGCTACAGCCATCGCCACGGCCACAAGTTCTCGCTCTTCACGCGGTTCGCCCGCGAGGGCGTGGAGGTCCCCACCGTCTCGGACGTGTGGCCCACCGCCGCCTGGCACGAGCGCGAGGCCTTCGACCTGGTCGGCATGCGCTTCTCCGGCCACCCGGACATGCGCCGCATCCTGCTGGAGGACAGCTGGGAAGGCCACCCCCTGCGCAAGGACTACGTGATGCCGGACAAGTGGGAGGGCGTGCCCCTGGAGGGCCAGACCTACGCCGAGAACCCGTTCAGCGAGGACGACGTGGTGCTGCCCGAACGTCCTGAGGAGGGTTGACGATGAGCGACGCGACCGTCACCCGCGGCTGGGAGCACCAGGACAAGCCCCGCGACATGCAGTCGGAGCTGCTCGAGATCAACATGGGTCCCCAGCACCCGGCGACCCACGGCGTGCTGCGCCTGCTGGTTGAGACCGACGGCGAGATCGTCCACAAGGTCACGCCCTACATCGGCTACCTGCACCGCTGCGCCGAGAAGATCGCCGAGGGCTGCGACTGGCGCCAATGGATGGTCTACACCGACCGCTTCGACTACCTGGCCCCCATGAACATGAACTTCGGCTACGCGGTGGCCGTGGAGAACATGCTGGACGTCGAGGTGCCCGAGCGCGCCGAGTACATCCGCGTGATCTGCGCCGAGCTGCAGCGCATCGCCAGTCACCTGATCGCGGTCGGCACCTTCGGCCTCGACATGGGCGCCTGGACGCCGCTGCTCTACTGCTTCCGCGAGCGCGAGGAGATCCTGAACATCTTCGAGCGCCTGTCGGGCGGCCGGATGCTCTACAACTACTTCGACATCGGCGGCGTGCGCTTCGACGCCTACGACGGCTTCGAGGCCGACGTGCTGCACATGGTCGACGTGATGGAGCAGAAGCTGGTCGAGTACGACACGCTGCTCTCCTACAACAAGATCTTCATCGAGCGCACGGCCGACGTGGGCGTCATCGACGTCGACACCTGCCACGCCTACGGCTGCACCGGCCCCGTGCTGCGCGGCGCCGGCGAGCCCTTCGACTGCCGCCGCGACGATCCGTACTCGATCTACGACCGCTTCGAGTTCGAGATCCCCTACGGCACGGGCGAGCAGGGCACCGTGGGCGACTGCTGGGACCGCTACATGGTCCGCGTGCGCGAGATGTACGAGTCGTGCCGCATCATCCGGCAGGCCGTCGACGGCATGCCCGAAGGCGACATCATGTCGCCGGACCTGAAGAAGCTCGTGAAGGTGCCCGCGGGCTCCCTGTACACGCGCACCGAAAGCAGCAAGGGCGAGATCGGCTTCCACCTGATCGCGGACGGGGGCAGCAAGCCCTTCCGCAACAAGGTGCGGTCGCCGAGCTACTCGAACCTGCACGTCATCGAGAAGGTCGGACCCGGCATGATGATCTCCGACCTCGTGGCGACCGTCGGGTCGCTGGACATCGTCCTCGGCGAAATCGACAGGTAGGACCATGGACCAGATTACCGGACTGATGACCCAGATCTTCGGCGACTCCATGTCCCCGACCACGCTGCTCGTCGTGGGCGGCCTGACCATGGCGCTGATCATGTCGCTGGTGATGGCCTCGTGCGCCATCGTCTTCACATGGATGGAGCGCAAGGTGGCGGGCTTCCTGCAGAGCCGCTACGGCCCCATGCGGGTGGGCGGCTTTCACGGCGTGCTGCAGCCCGTGGCGGACATGCTCAAGATCCTGGGCAAGGAGGACATCATCCCGGACGAGGCCGACAAGGGCCTGTTCATGCTGTCCCCCTTCGTGATCTTCATCGGCTCGCTGATGGCCTGGGCGGCGATCCCCTTCGCCCCCGGCTTCATCGCCTCGAACCTCGACATGGGGCTGTTCTACATCTTCGCCGTCAGCAGCGCCGCCCCGGCGGGCATCCTGATGGCGGGGTGGGCGTCGAACAACAAGTGGGCCCTGTACGGCGCGGCCCGCGGCGCGGCCCAGATGGTCAGCTACGAGATCCCGCTGGCCCTGGCCTCCATCCCCGTGGTGATGATGGCGGGCACCCTGAACATGAACGGCATCGTGGACGCCCAGGCCGGAGGCATCTGGAACTGGGCCCTCTTCCACGACCCCTTCCTGTTCATCGCCTTCATCCTGTACTTCATCGCCTCGATCGCCGAGGTGAACCGAGGCCCCTTCGACATGCCGGAGACGGAGTCGGAGCTGGTGGCCGGGTACCACACCGAGTACACGGGCATGCGCTTCGCGTTCTTCTTCCTGGCCGAGTACGCCAACCTGTTCCTGGTCTCGTGCATCGCCACGGCGGTGTTCCTGGGCGGCTGGCATCCGGTGGCGGGCCCCGTGGTCCTGCCCGGCCTGGTCTTCGTGATCAAGGCCGTGATCCTGGTTTTCCTGCAGATGCTGGTGCGCTGGACGCTGCCCCGACTGCGCGTCGACCAGCTCATGCACACGTGTTGGAAGGTCATGGTGCCCCTGTCCCTGCTTTGCGTGCTGGGATCGGGCATCTGGATGATGGTTTCCGGCGAGCTGCTCTAGCGGCCGGACGCCACGCCATGGGGAAACGACCCCCGGAGGCGATATGACGCAGTACCTGCGCGACATCAAGGACGCCGTGGTCTCGGCCTTCAAGGGCCTTGGCATCACGAGCAAGCACCTGGCCAAGAAGCCGGTGACCCTGCAGTACCCGGACGAGCGCTGGGTCCTGCCGGAGCGGTTCAAGGGCTTCATCATCAACGACACCTGGCGCTGCGACGCGTGCCTGCGCTGCGCCAAGGTCTGCCCGGTGGACTGCATCTACATCGAGACCGTCGGCAAGGGCAAGGACCGGTTCATGTACCGGTACGCCATCGACTACAACAAGTGCATCTGGTGCGGCCTCTGCACGAGCGAGTGCCCCACCGACGCCTGCCAGCACAGCCTGGACTACGACCACGCCCTGTACGACCGCAAGCGGCTCGTCTACGAATTCGTGGACCCCAAGGAGCCGGTGCCCTGCCACAAGGAGACCCGCCTCGACATGGGCTTCTACGTGCCCAACGCCGAGGAGGAGAAGGCCAAGATCGCCGCCAAGAAGGAAGCGGCGCGCAAGAAGGCCGAGGAGGAGGCGAAGGCCGCCGCCGAGCAGCCCGCCGAGTCCGCTCCCGACGAGGGTTCCGCCCCCGATGAAGGAAAGGTGGAGTGATGTCCGCTGATCTCGTCTTCTACGGCTTCGCGCTGGTGACCGTGCTGTCGGGCTGCTTCGTGGTCTTCAGCCGCAACGTGGTGCACGCCGGTTTCGCCCTGATGTTCACGCTGCTGGGCGTGGCCGGGCTCTACGCCATGCTGGGCGCGGACTTCCTCGCGGTGACCCAGACGGTGGTCTACATCGGCGGCATCCTGGTGCTGGTGCTCTTCGCGGTGATGATGACCCGCGTGACCGCCGACCGCCAGCCGCGCCGCGGCCTGGACCGCATGGTGCCCGCCGGCATCTTCGCGCTGCTGCTCTTCGGCCTGCTCTACAAGGTGGGCACGGGCACGGCGTGGCCCGAGTCGGCCCCCGGCGTCGCCGAGCCGACGGTCAAGACCATCGGCGTCAAGCTGATGACCGACTACATCTTCCCCTTCGAGTTCGCGTCGCTGGTGCTGCTGGTGGCCATGATCGGCGCCGCCATCCTGATCCGGGAGCGCCGGGTCGTCGCGGAGGAGCCCGCCGAGGCTCCCGTGGATGAACCGGCCCCCGCCGCGGACGACGAGGAGGTGACGGCATGACCGTCGGACTGCCCCATTTCCTGACCGTGGGCGCCGCCCTGTTCGCCCTGGGCGTGTTCGCCATGATGACGCGCCGCAACGCCGTCGCCCTGCTCATGGGCGTCGAGCTGATCCTGAACGCGGCCAACGTGAACTTCGTCGCCTTCGCCCGCTACGTGGACGGGGGCGTGGACGGCCACATGATGGCGGCCTTCGTCATCGTGCTCGCCGCCGCCGAGGCGGCCGTGGGCCTGGCCATCGTCCTGGCGATGTTCCGCAACTTCGGCACGGTGCACGTGGACACCGTCAACCGTCTGAAGCGATAGGAGAGGGATTGTGCTGAGCGAGAACGCCATCCTCTGGAGCGCGCTGTCGATCCTGCTGCTGCCGCTGCTCTCCTACGCGATCATCTTCTTCTTCGGGAAGAAGCTGCCGCGCAAGGGGGACTGGGTCGGGGTCACGCTGCTCTTCGCCTCGTGGATCCAGGCCCTGCGGATCTTCGTGACCTTCTGGCGCCACGGCGACCCGCAGTTCCGGGTCGAGGGCGCCGTCCGCTGGCTCGACCTCGGGGAGTTCACCGCCGACGCGGGAATCCTGGTCGACGGCACCACCGCGGTCATGCTCGTGGTCGTGACGACCGTCAGCATGCTCGTCCACCTGTTCTCCGTGGGCTACATGCACGGGGACAGGCGCTACGAGCGGTTCTTCGCCTTCCTGGGCTTCTTCACGTTCAGCATGATGGGCATCGTGCTGAGCAACAGCCTGCTGTTCCTGTACATCTTCTGGGAGCTGGTGGGGCTGGCGAGCTACCTGCTGATCGGGTTCTTCTTCCACAAGCACAGCGCCGCCAACGCCAACAAGAAGGCCTTCCTCACCAACCGCGTGGGCGACTTCGGCTTCTTCATCGGCATCCTGATCCTGTTCACGGCCTACGGCACCTTCAACTACATGGAGCTGTTCGCCCTGATGCAGACCAACCCCATCGGGGGCGCGCTGCTGACGTGGGCGGGCGTCGGCCTGTTCATGGGCTGCGTGGGCAAGTCGGCCCAGGCGCCGCTGCACATCTGGCTGCCCGACGCCATGGAGGGCCCGACCCCGGTGTCGGCCCTGATCCACGCCGCCACGATGGTGGCCGCCGGCGTGTACATGGTGGCCCGCCTGCAGCCGCTCTTCGACCCCAACGCCCTGCTGGTGGTGGCCTACGTGGGCGCCATCACGGCGTTCCTGGCCGCGACCATCGCGGTGGTCAAGACCGACATCAAGAAGTCGCTGGCCTACTCCACCATCAGCCAGCTCGGCTTCATGGTCACGGCCATCGGCGTCGGAGCCACGGCCGCGGGCATGTTCCACCTGTGGACCCACGCCTTCTTCAAGGCCCTGCTCTTCCTCGGCTCGGGCTCGGTGATCCACGCCGTGCACACCCAGGAGATGCCCCTGATGGGCGGCCTGCGCAAGAAGATGCCCGTCACGTTCTGGACCTTCGCCATCGCGACCGTCGCCATCTCGGGCGTGCCGCTGTTCTCGGGCTTCTACTCCAAGGACGCGATCCTCGCCGGCGCCCTGGCCTTCGGCTGGACCGACGGCCACATGATCCCCTTCGTGCTGGCCCTGGTCGCCGCCGGCTTCACGGCCTTCTACATGTTCCGCATGCTCTTCCAGACCTTCTTCGGGAAGCCGCGGGACGAGGAGCGCTACAGCCACGCCCACGAGTCGCCCTGGACCATGGCCCTGCCGCTGGTCTTCCTGGCGGTGCTGGCCATCGTCTCCGCGGGCTGGAAGGGCCCGGCCGACGGCTGGTTCGGCAAGTTCGTGGCGCCCTACGACCTGGAGATGATCGTGGCGGAGCACGGCGGGGGCCATGACGGCCACCACGTCGTGGTCGCGCACGACGATCATGCCGCGGACGCCCATGCGGACGAGCACGCCGATGATCACGGCGCCGTCGCCCACGGGGCTGACGCCCATGCGGCCGACGCGCACGGCGACGATCACGGCCACGCCGCCGAGGCCGCCCACGGCGGCCACCACGACGATCACCACGACCTGCACCACAAGGCCCACGTGACGGCCATGTTCCTGTCCATCGCCATCGCCGGCCTGGGCATCTTCCTGTCGTGGCTGACCTACATGCGCGGGGCCATCAGCACGGAGAAGGTGCAGGCGCGCCTGTCGGCCGTGCACCACGTGCTGCAGAACATGTACTTCTTCGACGAGCTGTACGCGGCGACCGTCTACCGGTTCACGCTGTGGTTCAGCTGGCTGAATGCGGCCTTCGATCGCGTCGTGATCGACGGCATCGTGAACGGAACCGGATACCTCGTCCGCATGCTGGGCTGGCTCTCGGGCCAGATCGACAAGTGGATCGTGGACGGCATGGTCAACGGCGTGGGCGCCGTGATCCAGACGTCCGGCGAGGGAATCCGTCGTATCCAGACCGGTCGGGTGCAGACGTATCTGGTCTACGTCTGCTTCTCCGTCCTTGTCCTCGTCCTGGTCTTCCGAGCCCTGTAGGCCGGGAAACGCTCAAGAGAGGAGCCCTTCGATGGCTGACCACATCCTGTCCTGGATGACGTTCTTCCCCGTGATCGGCGCGGCGGTCATCGCCTTCGTGCCCCGCGACCGGAAAGAGGTCATCAAGACGGTCGCGGCGGCTGCCGCCGCCGTGCCGCTGATCCTGGCGGTGCAGCTCTTCCTGAACTTCGACCGGTCGACCACCGACCTGCAGTTCGTGGAGCACTACACCTGGATCAAGAGCTTCAACATCGAGTACTTCATGGCCGTGGACGGCCTGAGCGTGCCGATGGTGCTGCTGACCGCCTTCCTCTCGTTCCTGTGCATCATCGCCTCGTGGAACATCGAGAAGGCGACCAAGGGCTACTTCGCCCTCTTCCTGCTGCTCGAGGCGGGAATGATGGGCGTGTTCTGCGCGCTGGACTTCTTCCTGTTCTACGTGTTCTGGGAAGTGATGCTGCTGCCGATGTACTTCCTGATCGGCATCTGGGGCGGCCCGCGCAAGGAGTACGCGGCGATCAAGTTCTTCCTCTACACGCTGGCCGGCTCGGTGCTGATGCTGCTGGCGATGATCGCCTTCTACTACAACGTCTCCGATCCGGTCACCGGCGGCCACACGTTCAACATGGTCCACATGATGGACCAGGCGAACCACTCCGGCATCCTGAACGTGAACTCGGTGCGCTTCCTGATCTGGCTGGGCCTGTTCATCGGCTTCGCCATCAAGGTGCCGGTCTTCCCGTTCCACACGTGGCTCCCCGACGCCCACGTCGAGGCCCCCACCGCCGTGTCCGTGATCCTGGCCGGTGTGCTCCTGAAGATGGGCACCTACGGCATCCTGCGGATCAGCTACCCGATCCTGCCCGACCAGGCGTCGGCCTTCATGATCCCCATGGCCGTGCTGGGCGTGATCAACATCCTCTACGGCGCGTTCTGCGCCCTTGCGCAGACCGACATGAAGAAGCTCGTGGCCTACTCCTCGGTCAGCCACATGGGCTACGTGCTTCTGGGCATGTCGGCGATGACGGAAGCCGGCATCAACGGCGCCGTCTTCCAGATGTTCAACCACGGCACCATCACGGCCATGATGTTCCTCTGCGTGGGCGTGATCTACGACCGGGCCCACCATCGCGAGATCAACGGCTTCGGCGGCCTCGGCCTGCAGATGCCGGTGTACACCTCGGTCATGTCGTTCGCCCTGTTCGCGGCCATCGGCCTGCCGGGCCTGAGCGGCTTCGTGAGCGAGGCCATGGTCTTCATGGGCGCCTTCCCGGTGCACCGCACCTACACGATCATCGCCGCCATCGGCATCGTGATCGGCGCCGCCTACGTGCTGTGGATGCTGCAGCGCGTCTTCCTGGGCCCCAGGAACGAGAAGTACGACGACCTGCCGGAGATCTCGGCCCGCGAGCTGTTCACCCTCGTGCCCATCGGCATCGTGGTGCTCTACTGCGGCATCCGGCCCATGATCGTGCTGGACCTGATGAAGACGTCGCTGAACCATCTGATCAAGGTCGTGTCGGGCTAGCGCCGCGACCGTGACGGGGAGAAGCCCTTGCTGAACGTCGAGACACTGAACCTGCCGGATTGGGCCGACGCCCGGGCCTTCGTGCCCGAGCTGGTGATGTTCGGCGCCTTCCTGGCCGCGCTGCTGGGCGACATCATCGCCCGCCGCCGCCCGTGGGTGCCCTTCATCATCGTGCTCTTCGGGTCGGTGACCGCCCTGAGCTACGCCGTCGCCGGCCTCGATATCGCCGAGCCGGCCGCGATCCTGGGCAGCCTGGTCGTGGTGGACGGCATGGCGTCGTTCTTCCGCGTGCTCTTCGCCCTGACGGCCGTGGTGACCGTGCTCTTCTCTTGGAAGAGCGAAGAGATCATGGGCGCCGGCCGCGAGAACAAGGGCGAGTACTACGCCCTGATCGCCCTGATGACCGGCGGCATGATGGTCATGGCCGAGGCCGCCGACCTGGTGATGCTCTACCTGGCCATGGAGCTGGTGTCGCTGACCAGCTACGTGATGGCCGGCTGGATGCGCGGCAGCCTGCGGTCCACCGAGGCCTCGCTGAAGTACATGATCTTCGGCGCCATGAGCAGCGGCATCATGCTCTTCGGCATGTCGTACGTGTACGGCCTGACCGGCGAGATGACGTTCGCGGGCATCGGCGCCGCCCTCTCGGCCGGCACCGTCGATCCGCTGGCCCTGCTGGCCGTCACCGTGCTGATGCTGGCCGGCCTGGGCTACAAGATCGCCATGGTGCCCTTCCACTTCTGGGCGCCGGACGTGTACGAGGGCTCGCCCACCCCGGTGGCCGCCTTCTTCAGCGTCGGCCCGAAGGCCGCGGGCTTCGCCCTGCTGATCCGCTTCTTCTACACGACCCTGCAGCCGGTGGTGGACCAGGTGGACTGGCCCATGCTGATCGCCGTGCTGTCGGTCGTCACGATGACCTACGGCAACCTCGTGGCCGTGCGTCAGGACAACGTGAAGCGCATCCTGGCCTACTCCAGCATCGCCCACGTGGGCTACCTGCTGATGGCCTTCCTGATGCTCACCGACCAGGGCCTGCAGGCGATCCTCTTCTACCTGTTCGTCTACACCCTGATGAACCTGGGCGCCTTCCTCTTCGTGGTGACGGTGAACAACAGCCTGAAGAGCGAGCACCTGGACGACTACGCCGGCCTCGGCTTCCGCGCCCCCTGGGCCGCCATGATGATGTTCATCTTCCTGGTGTCCCTGACGGGCCTGCCGCCCACCGCCGGTTTCATCGGCAAGTTCTACCTCTTCGCCGAGGTCATGCGCCGCGAGTGGTACTGGTTGGCCATCGCCGGCGTGCTGAACAGCGTCGTGAGCCTCTACTACTACATGCGCATCGCCAAGGCCATGTACTTCACCAAGGCTCCCGAGGACGCCCCGGCCGTGCCGGTGCCCGCCCTGCACTACGTCGCCATGGCCGTGCTGGCCGTGCCGACGCTGGTGTTCGGGTTGAAGTGGGGCATGTTGAAGGACATGGCGGATCGCGCGGTGGCGGTGATCGCCGGGCTGTAGCGGTTCGCGGTTCCGGAGTATCGAGGGCCGGCCCTGTTGGGTCGGCCCTTCTGCGTCGGTGGGGGATTGATGGAATCCTGCCGAATCCGTATGTTCAACGACGGCCGCCATGGCCCCGGATCGCCCCTATCACGAACCGCATCGAGGTCGCCCATGAAGACCGTCGGGATGTTGGTCCTGCTGCTCGCCCTGCCCCTGATCTCCGTCGCCCAGGACCCCGGCGTCCTGGTGGTGGAGCCCGTGATCCTCGCCGGCGGACCCGACGCCTACGACTCCGCACGCGGGGTTTCGCCGAACCTCGAGATCTCCATGCTCTACCAGCCCGACCTGAACGCCGCCGCCGTCGATGCCTGGCGGTACGTGGTGGTGGAAGCGTGGCTGGACGACCCGGGCATCTGGGTCGCCTCCCGCTACGCCTACGAGACCTACGGCACCGGCCTGGTCGACTTCGAGAATGACGGATGGAGCGACTGGACCGACTGGGACGACCCCGACGCCACCCAGCGCTTCACGATCACGGGGCTCGACGCCGAGACCCCTGACGGGGCGCGGAAGTACTACCTCCTCGCGCTCCAGGTCCGCGACGTGACCGGGGCCGTGAGCACCGAACTCGACTACTGCGTGACCGTGCATCACTTCTTCATCGACACCGGGCTGGTCCCGGAACTGACGGTGCGGGAGTCCCACCTCGAGTCGGCCGTCTTCTCGGGCACGCACGGGATGGTCCACGACGACCTCGCCGCCGGCCAGGAGCTCCGGTTCGAATGGTACGGCTCCGCCGACGCCTACGGCGGCACGATTGCGGGCTATCGCTGGGGCTGGGACGTCTCCGACCTCGACGATCCCGACGATCCCGGCTGGATGGTGCCCTTCGGCACGGGCCCCGACCACACGGCCACCCCGGTCGCGACGTTTCCGTCGGGCATCCACGTCCTCACCATCGAGTGCCGGGATGCCGCGACGGCGCTGACGCGCGCCCAGTACGTCCTGTCCGTCGTGCCCGTCCCGCCGATGTCGCAGCGGCGCCCGCTCCTGCTCATCGACGACGTCAACGACCATGCGAGCCTGGGCTGGTTCGACGAAGACGACATCCCTCTCGACAACGACTTCTACCGCGACGGTTTCTGGGAGGGCGTGCTCGCCGGGGTGGAGGGCTGGGACCCGGACCAGGACGTCGTGGACGCGGAGGAGGACCAGTCCTGGGACTACAGGGACGCCGTCGAGTACCGGTCGCTGGTCTGGTCCATCCGCTCCCACCCGCACTCCTACGTCGACAACCGTTTCGTCGCCCCGTACGGATCCGACCGATACGTCTGGCTCGAGCCGTTCATGGAGCATGTGGGGAACGTGTTCATGGTCGGCAGCGGGGCCATGACCTCGTTCGAGCCGGAGGGGTATCAGGACTTTGCGTGGCTGCATCCCGTGGTCCTGGATACGGACGAACTGGATACCTATGACGGAGCGATCTACAGACGCCTGGCCCTGGGAGAAGGAGTCCGCGAAGAACCCGACGGCACCCTCGTCAACCTGGGCACCGAGACGTTCCCATATCGCGGCATGGGCCTTTCGATCGTGAGCCACATGGTGCCGTACCGCTTCTGGCGGTATCCCGGGGTCATCGGCAACAACACCCAGCACCTCCAGGTCCGTTGCGCCGGCGCCAAGGCGCTCCTGCTCAACGTCGCCTTCCAGGAAGACCGCCCCTGGACCGAGAGCATCCCGGACACGGTGTTCACCTGGACCCGCATCGAGGAGCCCTACGAGCCCGACTACCTGCAACGGAACTGGCCCTTCGGCATGCAGGACGAGTTCTACGACACGAACGTCACGTCCCGGCCGATCGACGAGTCGTTCCAGTCCCTGCCCGACGGCTCCCCGACGATCGTCCCCATGTGGCACGCCTACACCCGCTACGACTGGATCCTGGACAGGGCGCTTGCCCATGGCGATTCGGATTTCCCGGGCTACATCGACGTCTCCTCCCAGGTCTATTGCGGCTCCTGGACCATCGACCCCGACACCGGCCGCACCCGCCTCGACGGCGTCCCCCTGGGCGTCCTGAGCCGAAAACACATCCACACCAAACCCTCCGGCCGCCCCGACGTGCTCTGGGGCTTCGACCCCCACCGCTTCGACCACGAATCCATGGCCGTCGCCATCCGCTCCGTCCTGTCGGGCGTGTTCGGCCTCGATGTCGGGGGCATGGTGTCCAACGAGAATCCGCCCCCGGTGGAGCCGGTGGCCGCCACACGCCTGCACCCCTGCCGCCCCAACCCCTTCAACCCGTCCACGATGGTCTCCTTCGAACTGGCGCTGCCCGGCCGCGCCGCCGTGACGGTCCACGACGCCCGTGGCAGCCGCGTGTCCGCGCTCCTGGACGAGGCGCTGCCGGCGGGGCCGCATCTCATCGAGTGGCGGGGGAGGGACACGGCCGGACAGCCCGTCGCGGCCGGCGTCTACTTCGTCCGACTCGTCACGGACGAGGGTGCATCGGTGACCCGGGCGGTCCTCGTGAAGTAGATCGTCCTTTTTAACATGGGGTGTTTGTGTGCGCCGGAGCGAATCCGTATCCTCACTTCATGTCGACCGCCGTCCCAGCCGATCAACTGCCCCATCGCAGCCCTTATCGGGGAGGAACATCATGAGAACCTTGCTGACGATCACCGCCTTCTGTCTGGCCGCCGTGATGTTCTTTGCGGGCGCTGCCTCCGCCCAGGATCCGGACGTGCGCATCGTGCTGCCTTCCATCCTGGGCGTGAACTACGACTCCGCCAGGGGCGTGTCGCCGTGGCTGGAGATGTCGGTGGTCTATACCTCCGGACCCGACGGTGCGGCACCTGCCCGTTACCGTTATCTCAAGGTCCGGGCGCAGATCCCCGACACGGAGGTCTGGGTCAGCTCGCGCTACACGTACGACTAGCACGGTGGGCCGCTCGTGGCGTTCGACGTTCCCACCTGGAGCGACTGGGTGGACTGGCCGGCGGGCGAGGACCTCGTGGGTGTCTCCTATGTGCTGGACGACGACGGGAACGGCCTGCCGACCTACTATCTCCTCGCCTTCCAGGTGGAAGACGCCAACGGCTCGGTGAGCACCGAACTCGACTATGCGACCCAGGTGGCCAACGTCTACCCGGACGACTCCGCGTCTCCCCTGATGAGCATCCGCGAGCGCTTCCTGGGCACCGAGACGGCTTCCGGCACGTCCTTCCAGGCCGCATCCGACATCGCCGGATCGCAGGAGCTCGCGTTCGAGTGGATCGGCAGCGGGCACCAGTACGGCGGCACCATCGAGGGCTATCGCTGGGGCTGGGACGTGGCCGACCCGAACGACGACAACGATCCCGGCTGGGCGGTCGTGTTCGGCGATGCTCCCGAGCACATGGCCACCGCCCCCCGCACCTTCTCCTCCGGCATCCACACCCTGACCGTGGAATGCCGCGACACGGCCCACTCCCTGACCCGCATGACCTGGGTCCTGAGCGTGGTGCCCGTGCCCGAACTCGCCGATCGCCTGCCCCTGCTGCTGGTGGACGACGTCCACGACCGCATGAGCGGCGGCTGGCCCGACGCCACGGGCACGGCCCGCGACGAGGACGCCCACCGCGACGACTTCTGGGACGAGATCCTCGGCGCCGTCGACGGCTGGGACGGCGCCCGCGACGTGATCGACACCCAGGAGGACATGGGCTGGGGCTACCGCGAGGCCGTCATGTACCGCTCCATCGTCTGGAGTACCCGAGGCGGCGCCAACAACTACGTCTCCAACAACTTCGCCGACACCGGCTGGTCCGACCGCTACGTCTGGCTCGAGCCCTTCATGGAGTCCGTGGGCAACCTCTTCCTGGTGGGACAGCGGGCCGCAGACCAGTTCGAGCCCACGGGTCAGAACGACCTGCCCTGGATCTACCCCGTCGTCTACGACTGCGAGGACTGGAGCTCCATGTGCGGCAGCCAGCAGCACGCCCTGAGCGAGGGCTCCCTCGTGGACCCGGACGGCACGGTGCGCGTGCTCGGCCGCGAGACCTTCCCCTACCGCTCCCTGGGCCTGGCCGTCACCGACCGCATGGCCGCGCCGACCTTCTGGCTCTCGCCGGGGTTCTGCGGCAACAACGTCCAGAACCGGCGCAACCGCTGCGCCGGCACCAAGGCCGTGCTGCTGGACGAGGACTTCACCGCCGACCACGGCTGGGCCTTCGGCATGGAGGACACCGTCTTCACCTGGGACGTGGTGGACCACATGGACGACATCGACGACCTCGGCCTGAACTGGGTCTTCGGGGGCGACGACGAGTTCTACAACGTGAACGTCACGGCCCGCATCACCGACTGGACGCCCCAGTCCATGCCCGACGGGTCGCCGACCAACATCCCCATGTGGCGGGCCTACACCCGCTACGACTGGATCCTCGACTCCCAGCACGCGGCGGGCAACGCCGACTGGCCCGGCGCCATCGACGTGGACGCGCAGGAGTACTGCGGTGACTGGACCGTCCGCGACGCCACCGGCCGCACCCACATGGACGGGGTGGCCCTGGGCGTGCTGAATATGAAGTACGTCGACACCAAGCCCACCGGACGCCCCGACGTCCTGTGGGGATTCGACCCCCACCGCTTCGACCACGCGGCCATGACTGACGCCATCCGTCGGGTCCTGGCCGGCAACTTCGGCCTCTCGGTGCAGGATGTCGTGGCCAACGAGGGCGGGCAGGAAGGTGAGCACCCGCTCCCCTCGGTCACGCGTCTGCACCGGTGCCGGCCGAACCCCTTCAACCCCGCCACGGTCGTGTCCTTCGACATGGCGCGGCCGGGGCGCGCGAAGGTCTCCGTGCACGATGTGCGCGGCAGGCTGATCGCGGTCCTGGAGGACGGGGAGATGGGGGCGGGGACCCACGACCTGACCTGGCGCGGGCTGTCGGACGACGGACGCGTGCAGGCCGCGGGGACCTACTTCATCCGTCTGGAGACCGAGGACGGGTCGCAGGTCAGGCGGGCGACTCTTCTGAAGTAACCGACGGATCCGTCGTACCGTCGGGCGACCGGTACGACGACGAGGGCCCCTCCCGCCTAAGCGGGAGGGGCTGTCGTGTCTTCCTCCATGTCGCTCCTTCCGGGGGTCCCGCCGCAATCGGGACCGACAGAGTGTCTTCACCCGTACAGTGCTGCATCATCGGTCGGGGCCAAGGCCCCATTCAGGTCATGCGTATCACAGCAAGTCCCGGGCTCGTTTCCGACGCACCGCTCCGGGGAGTCACGAGGAACCCGGAGGAACGACGCCGGACACCGCTCCGGTGCGGACCCTTGCAGAACACGACGGGGTCGTCCCGTCCTGCACGACCCGGGCTTTCGGTGTGGAACAGCGGGGGCGGCCGACCGTATGGTGGAACCGTGCCAGGGCCGCGTCGGCCCGGCGGAAGGGACGACGACATGGCGACGGCGGGCGGCTGGCTGAAGGGATGCGCCATCGGATGCGGCGCGACCATCCTGATCTCCATCGTGCTGGTGGTGGGCTGCGGCCTGCAGGTCATGGCGCCGTTCAAGTCGGCGGAGAAGGCCCGTGACACCCTGGAGGAGCAGTACGGCGTCCAGGGCGAGTACCGCCCGGCCCCCGACGGCTCCGTCGCTCCTGACCGCATGGAGGTCTTCCTGGCCGTCCGCGACGACCTGCTGGAGCACTGCGAGGCCTTCGAGGAGACCTTCGCCCAGTTCGAGCGCATGGACGAGCTGGCCGAGAACGAGGACACGCCCAAGATGGAGATGTTCCGGGGCGTCATGGGCACCATGGGCAACGTCATGGGGTTCGCCGGCCGCATGGGCGGGTTCGCCCGGGCCCGTAACGAGGCGCTGCTGGAGCACGGCATGGGCCTCGGGGAATACACCTACGTCTACGTGCTGGGATACCTGTCCTGGCTGGACATGCCGGGAGAGAAGCAGCCCGACGACGAGATCGCCTCGCGCCGCGTGCGGGGCGCCCTGCGCGACATGCTGCGCCACCAGCTCGACGCCCTCCGCAACGACGCCCCCGACGACCCCTTCATCGAGACCCTCACCGACGAGCTCCTGACCCTCGAGTCGGACCACGACCGCCTGCCCTGGACCGACGGCCTGCCTGCGGCGGTGGAGGCGTCCTTCGCCCCCTACCGCGAAGACGTCCGAAGGACGTGGTGCCTCGGCACCTCGCCCTTCGAACTCACCGTCTTCCGCAGTAAGAGTGGAGGATTCGCCATCCAGGGCGACTGATCACTTCAGCAGGACCATCTTCCGCGTCGCCGTGAAGTCGCCCGCGCCCAGCCGGTAGACGTACGTGCCGGAGGCGGTGCGCCGTCCGCGCTCGTCGTCGCCGCGCCACACGGTGGTGTAGCGGCCCGGGTCGCGATGCTCGTCCACCAGGCGCTTCACCAGGCGGCCGGCCAGGTCGTAGACCTCGAGCTTCACGTGGGCTCCGCCCGCCGGCACCGCGAAGGCGATCTCCGTGGACGGGTTGAAGGGGTTGGGTACGGCCGCGCCCAGGGAGAAGCGCTGGGGCACGTCCTCGTCCACGCCCGTTCCCGTTCCCACGAACAGCGAGGCCGGCACGATGATCCGCGTGTTCACGGGGTCGTTGGTCTCGATGAGCAGGTGACCGGAGTAGCGGCCGTCGAGGACGTCGGTGGCGTCGAAGGACACGGTGATGTCCTGGGTCCCGCCGGGCGGGATCAGGCCCGACGTGGCGTCCACCGTGAGCCAGGGCAGCGGGGGCGGCACGAAGGTGTAGAGGATCGCCATGCCGTCCTGGATGAAGGGCTCGTTGTGGGCCACGGCCAGGTACGTGGCGGCGTCGGGGCCCTCGAGGCCGATGGTGGCGCTGTGGCGGTCGTTGATCTCCTGGTACTGGCAGAGGATCGTGCCGTCGGCGTACAGGTGGGCCTGAAAGGTCTGGTAGCGGGTGGTGCCGTAGTAGGGCACGGCCTCCCACTCCACGATCAGGCGGTCGTTCTCCAGGTCCTGGTGGGCGTACACGTTGCCCTCGAACGTCGGGTCCAGGTCGTCCCAGAACACGGCGATCATGTCGTTGGGCGGTACGGGGGAGGGCACCGGGGTGTTGGCGTTGCTCGTGGACGTGGACGTGAACGACAGCCAGCCGTTGGAGCACACCTTCACCTCCTCGTAGGTCTCCCCGAAGAACGTGAAGGGGAAGCCGATGGGGACGGTGGCCATCTCGTCGTCGCTCAGGTCCAGCTCGGTGCCCACGGAGAAGATCTCCACCCAGTCGAACACGGGACCGGCGGGGTCGGTGCTGTCGATCCAGCTGTAGCCGGCGGCGTTGGGGCCGCCGTCGCCCAGCAGGTCGCCGTGGGACGGGTCCACCTCGATCTGGTCCTTGTACGGGCCGTCGGGAGGCAGCGGGCCGGCCCAGGCCGACCGCGGGGGCGCCATGACGGCTTCCAGGGACCACTGCAGGGCGATCTCGCCGTCGTTGGACAGGGTCATCACGCTCGAGACGGTGTCGCCGGTGTTCAGGTGGTCCACCACGCTCGTCTCGCTCCACGCGGCCAGGGGGAAGGCCGGGGGCGCGACGGTGGGGAAGATCACGAAGTCGATCCAGGCGCAGTCGTCGTTGTTGCTGTTGGCGCCGTCCTTCAGGTAGCCCCACATGAACTGGTGTGCACCGACATCCACGGGGTACGAGAACGAGGCCCAGTCCTTGTAGCCGGACCAGCGCGCCTTCTCCTGGCCGTCCACGTAGAAGATCAGGTAGTCCCAGCTCTCCTCCGACGACACCTTGTAGTGGAACTGGATTTCGCCGGGCGTCAGCACCTCGGCCTGGACGGTCAGGAACGTGAAACCGTTGTTCGAGATGGCTCCGGAACGGGCGCTGTAGTGGCCCTCGAACGACGTGGAGCCGTCCACGGTCCAGGGGATGTTGCCGGGATGCTGCCAGGGCATCAGGGCGAAGCCGCCGGTCTCGAAGTTCTCCAGGGTCAGGCGCGTGAGCTGGAAGTCGAGGTGGGTCTCCATGTCGAAGGGCTGCACGTCGGCCTGGAGGGTGGCCATGCCGTAGGCGTCGGCCTGCAGCAGGTAGTGGTCGTCCAGGGGGAGGATCATCTCGTAGGCCCCGAAGGCGTCGCTGACGGCCGGGGGCACGGGCGTGCCGACGGCCCGGACCTGGGCGTTGCGCACCGGCTCGCCGGTGTCGTCGGTCACGTAGCCGTAGACGCGGTCGGTGGGGGCGGCGGTCATGCTGATGATGCGCGTGGAGGTCTGGTCGCTCGCGATGTCCACCACCACGTCGGTGCGGTCCAGGTAGCCGAACGCCTCCACCTGCACCAGCCACTGGCCGGGAGGCAGCATGATCAGGTAGTTGCCGGACTCGTCCGTGGTGACGTGGCGGGTCTGCAGGCCCGGGGAGATCAACGTGATCAGGGCATCGCCGATGGGCACGGCCGAGTCGGCATCGGTCACGCCGCCGGCGAAGGTGCCGAAGCCCTCCATCACGGCGCTCACCGCTGCGAAGCCGTCGATGTACCCGTGACCGGAGGCGTCATCGTCGCCGGGCAGGGCCATGTCCACGGCCGTCTCCAGCAGGGTCTGCTTGATGGTCAGCACGTCGGCCTCGGGGTTGGCCGCGCGCATCAGGGCGATGATGCCGGCCACGTGGGGGCCGGCCATGGACGTGCCGCTGAGGATACCGTAGCCGCCGTCGGGCACGGTGCTGACGATCTCCTCGCCGGGAGCCATGATCTCGGGCTTGGTGGCGTACTGGCCGCCGCACTTCGAGGGGCCGCGGCTGGAGAAGCCGCTGATGTCGAAGGGCGGGGTGTGGTTCACCGAGCCAACGCTGAAGCTGTTCCAGGCGGTCGTGGCGCGGTCGGCGGGGCTGCGCATGCTGCCGTAGGCAGAGCCCTCGTTGCCGGCGGACCAGGTGAGCACCACGCCGGAGGCCTCGCAGGCGTCGATGGCCTGCCACCAGCGGTTGTCGCACTCGAAGTAGCCCTCGATGTTCTCGTTCACGCCCCAGGAGTTCTGCACCACGTCGGGCATGTCGTCCACGGTCCAGGGGTTGCCGTCCGGATCCGCCATGAACTCCAGCGACGCGATCACGGCGTTGTCGAAGTCCTCGCCGATGGCCGGCGCCCGAATCACGTTCGAGGCGATCCACTGCGCCCCGGGAGCCACGCCGATGGTGTCGCCCGGCGCCAGGCCCACGATGGTGCCCATCACGTGGGTGCCGTGGAAATGGCGGTCCACCGGTACGTCGTCGCCCAGGCCGGCGGCGTCGAACCAGCTCTCCGACGCCGGCACGTCGTTGCCGCGCCAGCTGCCCGCGAGGGCCGGGTGGGTGCCGTCCACGCCCGTGTCCAGGATGCCCACGATGGCGCCGCCGCCGTCCACGCCCAGTTCGTCCCACACGCGGCGGGCGCCCACGGACACCACGCCGGGGGTGATGCCGATGGGCTCGTGGTCGTCGGTGAGGGCCAGGGTGGAGGTGGGCTCGATGAGCTCCACCTGCAGGTCGGGCTCGATCACGTCCACGTCGTCGCGCAGGGCCAGGGTCTTCACGCCGTCCACGGTGGTCACGACCACCACGGCGTTGATCAGCCAGTGAGGGGTGTAGCCGCGCACCGGACCGTCGGCCTTGGCGGCCTCCAGGTCGGCCAGCAGGGAGCGCTGGGTGCGTTCGGCGGTCTTCTGGAGGGACTCCAGGACGATGCGGTGGCGGTCGGCCATGGGGGCCTTGGAGGCATGGAGATCCAGGTCCATGGACTGCACGTCCACCTGGTCCTTCAGCACGACCAGGACCTTGATCGGATCGTCCCCGTCCATGGCGCTCATCTGGAGCTCCAGGCCGGGAGAGACGGTGCCGGCTGCGGCGAGGCCTGCGACGGCCAGGGTCAGCAGCAGGGCGGCGATGGAATTCGTCAAGGCGGGCCCCCTCGTTCGTCGTCCGGACGTAGAGGTATACGGACAGGACCGGTGGATCGGACACTAAAACATACGGACTGACGGACCCCCGTCGCCAGTCAGTCTATCACGATCGTCGGGGTCCTGATACGCGGATTTCGGGAATCGGGCCCGGATCCGGCCGGTATGCCCCGAAAAGAGAGGGCCCCGGACTTGCGCCCGGGGCCCTCCCTGGTCGGCTTCCGATCCGGTGATTACTTCACCAGGACCATCTTCCGGGTCGCGCTGAACGTGCCGGCGTCCAGGCGGTAGAAGTACGTGCCCGAGGCCACGCGGCGACCGGTGGCGTCGTCGCCGGTCCAGGTCACGGTGTGGTTGCCGGGCTCCTTCGAGCCGTTCACCAGGCGCTTCACGAGGCGGCCGGAGACGTCGTAGATCTCCAGCGACACGTGGGCGCCGCCCGCCGGAACGGCGAAGCTGATCTCGGTGCTCGGGTTGAAGGGGTTGGGGAACGCGTTGCCGAGGGCGAAGCGCGTGGGCGTGTCCTCGACGGCGGTGCCCGAGCTCACGACCAGGGTCGCCGGCACGACGATCTGGGCGTTGTTCGGGTCGTTGGTGTTGACCAGCAGGTGGCCCTCATAAGTGCCGTCGGTCAGGTCCGTGGCGTCGAAGGTCACCGTCAGGTCCACGCTGCCGCCGGAGGGCACGTTGCCCGACGCGACGTCGACGGTGAACCAGGGCGCCGGAGGCGGCACGAAGCTGTACAGGATCGCCAGGTCGTTGTGGACGTAGGCCGCGTTGTGCGACACGGCCAGGTAGTCGCTGGCGTCGGCGTTCTCGAGACCCAGGGTGGCGCTCAGCCGGTCGTCGATGGTGTGGTACTGGCACACGATCGTTCCGTCGGCGTTGAGGATCACCTGGAAGGTCTGGTACTGGGTGCTGCTGTAGTAGGGCACGCCCTCCCACTCCACGATGAAGCGGTTGTTCGCAACGTCCTGGTAGGTGTAGATCTGGCCCGCGCTGGACGGGTTCAGGTCGTCCCAGAACACGGCGACCAGGTTCTCCGGCTCACCGACCGTGGGGATCGGGTCGTTGCTGAAGTCCGTGGACGTGGAGGTGAAGGAGATCCAGCCGTTGGAGCACACGTTCACGTTGGTGTAGTCGGTGCCGAACCAGCTGAAGGTGAAGCCCAGCGGGAAGGTCTGGTTGTTGTCGTCGCTGAACGTCTGCGGCGTGCCGACGGTGTTGATCTCGACCCAGGAGTAGGTCGGGCCGCCGAACTCGTCGCTGTCGATCCAGCTGTAGCCGAAGGTGTTCGGACCGCCGCTGCCGAGGGCGGGGCTGTGGCCCGGACGGGTGTCGATGTCGTCCTTGCCCAGGGCCAGCGCGGCGCCGGCGACCGGGGCGGGGGACATGAAGGCGGTGGAGGTGAAGTCCAGCTCGCCGTCACCGTTGTTGGTCAGGGTCACGGTCTGGGTCGACATGCCGCCGGGGGCCAGGCCCTCGGTCAGCGCCGCGGGAGTCCAGGACACGTCCGGGAACGCCGGCGGGGCGATGGTCGGGAAGACCACGTAGTCGATCCAGGCGGCGTCGGAGCCGGTGCTCACCGAACCGTCCTTGGAGTAGGTCCAGGCCAGGGTGTGGGTGCCGGCCGTCACGTTGTGGCTGAACAGGGTCCAGTCGATCTCGCCGGACCACTCGCCCGCCAGGACGCCGTCCACGTAGAAGCGCAGGTAGTCGTAGTTCGACTCGGACGAGACCTTGTAATAGAACTCCACGTTGCTCGCGGCCAGCACGTCCACGTCGATGCTCAGCGTCGACGTCTGGTTGTGCGTGATCACGCCGGAGCGGGCGCTGTTGGCGCCCTCGTAGACCGTCGCGGTGTCGATGGTCCAGGGGGCGTCGCCCAGGTGGTCCCAGGGGAAGGTGCTGAAGCTGCCGCCCTCGAAGTTCTCGAAGGTCAGCTCGGGCAGCGTGAAGTCCACCTGGGTGTCGGCGGAGAAGCCGACCACCGACTGCTGCTGGGAGCCCATGCCGTAGGCCTGGGCCAGCACGTCGTAGTCGGAGCCGGTGGGCATGCTGATGGAGTAGTAGCCCGTGACGTCGGACGTGACCGGCGCGAGGGGCGTGTTCAGCACGGTCACGGTGGCGCCGTCCACGGGGTTCGCGGAGTCGTCGTACACGTAGCCGTAGAGCATGGCGCTGGGCGCCGGGGTCATGGCGAAGTCCTGCGTGGTCGTGGTGTCCTCGATGATGCTCACGCCGGTCGCCGAGTTGTCGTAGTACGCGAACGCCGACACGTCCACGTCCCAGGTGCCCTGGGGCAGCATGGTGCTGTAGTAGCCGGCGGCATCGGTGGTGCGCACGCGGTCGGTCTCGCCGGCGGCGGAGATCGTCACGGTGGCGCCGGCGATGGGCAGGCCGCTCACGCCGTCGGTCACGGTACCGTCGATGGTGCCGTAGCCGGCCATGACCTGCAGCACGGCCTCGTAGCCGTCGATGAAGCCGTGGCCGTGGTCGTTGTCGTCACCGGCGACGCCCATGTCGGTCGCGGTGTCCATGAGGATCTGCTTGATGGTGATGACGTCCAGGCCGGGGTTGGCGGCGCGCATCAGGGCCACCACGCCGGCCACGTGGGGGCCGGCCATCGAGGTGCCGCTGAGGAGCTGGTAGGTTCCGCCGGGCTCGGCGCTGTAGATGTCGGCGCCGGGAGCCATGATCTCGGGCTTGGTCAGGTTCTCGGCGGGGCCGCAGGCGGTGCCGGCGGGGCCGCGGCTCGAGAACGTGCTCACGGTATAGGGGGCGGTGTGGTTCGTCGAACCCACGCTGAAGCAGTTGTACGCGGTGGTGGCGCGGTCGGCCGGGCTGCGCATGGTCGTGCTGCCCGAGCCCTCGTTGCCCGCGGACCAGGTCAGCACCACGCCGGCGGCCTCGCAGGCGTCGATGGCGGTCCACCAGCGGCTGTCGCAGTCCACGTAGCCGGTGAAGCTCTCGTTCACGCCCCAGGAGTTCTGCACGACGTCGGGGACGTCGTCGGTGGTCAGGGGGTCGCCGTCGGGGTCGGCCATGAACTCGAGCGAGGCGATCACGGCGTTGTCGAAGGCGGTGCCGGTGCTCATGTTGATCACGTTGGTGGCGATCCACTGGGCGCCGGGGGCCACGCCGATGGTGTCGTCGGCGGCCAGACCGGTGATGGTGCCCATCACGTGGGTGCCGTGGTAGTGCTGATCCACCGGGGTGGCGTCGCCCAGGCCGGCGGCGTCGAGCCAGCATTCGGCCGCGGGGGCGAAGTTGCCGCGCCAGCGGGCGCTCAGGGCGGCGTGGGCGCCGTCGACGCCCGTGTCCAGCACGCCGACGATGGCGCCGGTGCCGTCGATGCCGAGCTCGTCCCAGACGCGGCGGGCGCCGACGTCCACGATACCCGGGGCGATGCCGATGCCCTTGTCCGGGCTCACGGTCTTGTCGGACTTGACGGGCTCGATGAGCTCGACCACGAGGTCGGCCTCGATGACGTCCACGTCATCGCGCTCGGCCAGGGCCTTCACGCCGTTCACGGTGGTCACCACGACCACGCCGTTGACCAGCCAGTGGGGCGTGTAGCCGCGGACCTCACCGGTGGCCGCCTTGGCGTCCAGGTCGGCGAGCAGGTCGCGCTGGGAGATGTGAGCGGCCTTCTGGAGCTCCTCGACCACCACGCGGTGGCGGGTCTCCATGGAGGCCTTGGTGTCGTGCAGTTCCCAATCGAGGGAGCGGACGTCGACCTGGTCCTTCATGACCACGAGAACCTTGATCTCGTCGTCGCCGCTCATCGTGCGCATCTGGCGCTCGAGACCGGGAGTGACCTGACCGGCGCCGGCGATTCCCGCGAAGAGCGCGAGAGCCAGCAGACTGGCGAGTACCTTGGACATAGGGGTGCCCCTTTTCGTGAGGTGAGCAGGTATGGACACGTGAAACCGCGAAGACCGGGGCGGAGCGCGCGCGGGAGATGGCCGCTGGGCCGTCTGCGCGTCGCGGGCGAGACCCGGTGATCGCCGGCGGGGTTCTTCGCATTTTAACATAACGCCTGTCGATAGCTCAATAGCTGGAATGCGTTTTCAAAATAAGGATCATGCATAAAAAAAGCCGGTCGAGCGATGCTCGACCGGCAAGCGACAAGCCGGCGGGGGTTTGGAGGGAGAAGACCGACTTGTCGACATCGATGTCCTGCACGGGGCGACGGGACCGGAAATCCCGTCACCACCTGTGCAATGATAACCCGTCGCATCGGTCTGCCAACTGTTTTTTAGCAGCTAATTCCTGATTTTTTGCAGGAATAACCGCAATGGCCGACGGGACAACTCGTTATTCGTGCTTCCCCCTGGCGTAGAGGTAATAGGCCAGCGGAATCACGACCACCGTCAGCACCGTCGAAAGCAGCGTGCCCATCATCAGCGAGATGGCCATGCCCTGGAAGATGGGGTCGAAGACCATCACGAAGGAGCCGGTCACGACCGTTCCCGCGGTCAGGGCGATGGGCAGGAATCGCACCGCGCCCGCCTCGATGCAGGCCTCCTTCAGGGGCTTGCCGGCCGCCAGGCCCGATTCGATGAAGTCGATCAGGAGCACGCTGTTGCGGACCATGATGCCCGCCAGCGCGATCACGCCGATCATCGAGGTGGCCGTGAAGAAGGCGCCGAACATCAGGTGGCCCGGAATGATGCCCACGAGCGTCAGCGGCACGGGGATCATCATCAGCAGGGGCACCGTGAAGTTCTGGAACATGCCCACGATCAGCAGGTAGATCAGCACCAGCACCACCGCGAAGGCGGCGCCCAGGTCGCGGAACACCTCGTAGGTGATGTGCCACTCGCCGTCCCACTTGACCGCGTACTCCTCTTCCATCACGGGCTGCTCGCGGAAGTTCTGGCTGATCTCCAGGCCGCTGGGGAGCTCGATGCCGGCGATGCGCTCGCGCATGTCGAGGATCGCGTACACCGGCGACTCCAGCTCGCCCGCCACGTCGGCCGTCACGTAGACCACCGGCTTCAGGTTCCGGCGGTGGCGGGAGTGGGGGATGGTCGTCTCCTCCACGGTCACCACGTCCGACAGCGGGATCAGGGCGCCCGCCTGGGAATAGACGTACAGGTCGTTCAGGGCCTCCACGCTGGAGCGGTCGGCCATGGGCAGGCGCACGTTCACGGGCACCGGCTCGGCCGCCTCGGGTACGTGGAGCAGGCCGCCGTCGTAGCCGTTCAGGGCCACGGCGAGGGTCTGGGCCGCCTGGGCGACGCTCACCCCGCGCACCGCGGCGCGCTGCTTGTCCACCTTGAACTTCATCTCGCGCATGGGGTCCTCGACCCACCAGTCGATGTCCACCACGCCCGGCGTGGTCTCGAACACGTTCTTGATCTGCTCCGCGATGGCCACGCGGCCGTCGTGGTCGGGTCCGTAGACCTCGCAGACCAGCGTCGCGAGCACCGGCGGTCCGGGGGGCACCTCGGCGATCTTCACCGAGGCGTCGTAGCGCGAGGCGATCTCCTGGATGGGGCCGCGCACGCGCTTGGCGATGGCGTGGCTCTGCTCGTCGCGCAGCTCCTTGCCCACCAGGTTCACCTGCAGGTCGGCCACGTTGGGACCGCGCCGCATGAAGTAGTGCCGCACCAGGCCGTTGAAGTTCACCGGCGAGGCGTTGCCCACGTAGACCTCGTAGTCGGTCACCTCGGGCACCGTCGACAGGTAGTCGCCGATCTCGCGGGTGAGCTGCGCCGTGGTCTCGAGGGTGGTGCCCTCGGCGGTGTCCACCACCACCTGGAACTCGCTCTTGTTGTCGAAGGGCAGCATCTTGACCTGCACCGTCCGCGTGGCGAACAGCAGGGTCGAGGCCGCCGTCAGCAGGGCCACCACGAGCAGGGCCGTGATGCCGAGCTTGGGGTTGTCGATCATGGGCCGCACGAGCTTGTCGTAGGTGCGGTAGATGACCGTGGAGTGCAGGTCGTAGCCCTCGTCGTCGGCGCCGCCCTTGTCGTCGTTCTTCAGCAGCCGCACCGCCAGCCAGGGCGTGATGGTCAGGGCCACCAGCAGCGAGAAGACCATGGACAGCGAGGCGCCGATGGGCATGGGCTTCATGTACGGACCCATGAGGCCGCGCACGAAGGCCATGGGCATCATCGAGGCGATCACCGTGAGGGTCGCCATGATGGTGGGGTTGCCCACCTCCTGGATGGCCTCCAGGGCCGTGGCGATGCCCGACTTGCCCTTCATCTTGAAGTGCCTGTGGATGTTCTCCACCACGATGATCGTGGCGTCGATCACGATACCCGTCACCAGGATCAGCGCGAAGAGCGTCACGCGGTTCAGCGTGTACCCGAACATGTAGTAGATGAACAGGGTCAGGCTGAACGTGGTGGGGATCGACAGGAAGATGATCGTGGCCCCGCGCCATCCCATGGCGAAGAAGATCACGACCACCGCCAGGAAGATGGCCAGGCCCAGGTTCTGGATCAGGCCCTTGGCCTTGGCGCTGGCGGTGGCGCCGTAGTCGCGGGTCACCGTGACGTTGACGTCCTCCGGCAGCAGCCGGCCCTGCAGGTCCTCCACCTTGGCCTTGATGGCGTCGGTCACGCGGGTGGCGTCGGCGCCCTTGCGCTTGGCGATGGACACGGTCACGGCGGGATACTCGCTGCCCCGGCGGAACCGTTCGGTGTCGATGCCGTTGTGCTCGCCGGCCGGACCCACGCCCAGGAAGGTGTAGGTCTCGATCTCGTCGGGGCCGTCGCTCACGTCGGCCACGTCGCCCAGCAGCACCGGGCGCTCCATGAACGAACCGACCACCAGCGAGGCCACGTCGTCGGCGGTGCGCAGGAACTGGCCCGCCTCCACCGCCACCTGCTCGTTGGCCTCGGCGTACATGCCGGCGGGCAGGGCCTGGTTGGCCATCTGCAGGGCCGGCAGGATGCTCAGCGTGGTCACGTTGAACGCGGCCATGCGCTGGGGATCCGGTTCGATGCGCAGCGTGCGGGGCCGACCGCCGATAATCTCGATGGTCGACACGTCGGTGATGCTCTGCACCTCGTTCTTCAGCTCGCCGGCGATCTGGCGCAGCTGGTAGCCGTCGTACTCGTCGGACCATAGGGTCAGGCCGAGCACCGGCACGTCGTCGATGGAGCGCACCTTCACCAGGGGCATCATCGTGCCCTGGGGCATGCGGTCCATGTTGGTGTTGATCTTGTTGCACAGCCGGACCGACGCGTCCTCCATGTCCGTGCCCACCACGAAGCGGGCCGTGACCATGGAGAAGCTGTGGAACGAGGCGGAGTACACGTACTCCATGTCCTCGACCTCCCACAGGATCTGCTCCAGGGGACGCGTGATCAGGGTCTCGATCTCGTCGGGCTCGGCCCCGGGGTGCATGACCATCACGTCGATCATGGGCACCACGATCTGGGGCTCCTCCTCCCGCGGCGTGAGCGAGAGGGAGAACAGGCCCAGCAGCATCGTCGCCAGGATCAGCAGCGGCGTCAGCTTGGAGTCGATGAAGACCTGGGCCAGCTTGGTGGCGAACCCGTAGTCGCCTGCCTGCTTGCTCATCTACCTCACCACCCTGTCGCCCTCGGCCAGCGGCTTGGCGCTGGAGACGACGATGGTCTCGCCGCCCTCGAGGCCCGTCAGGACTTCCACGCCGCCGTCCACGGCATCGCCGAGGCGGACCCAGCGCAGCTGCGCCGCGCCGTCGGCGTCCACGATCCACACGCCGGTCAGCTGGCCGCGCTCGTGCACGGCCCCGGCCGGCACCACGACGCCGCGCCGCGAACCCACGGGCACGTCCACGCGGGCGAACATGCCGGGCTTCAGGCGGCCGTCGTTGGCCACGGACATCTCGATGTCGTAGGTGCGCGAACCGGGGTTCGCGGAGGGAATGAGGCGGGCGACCTCGACCTCGAAGGTGGCACGGTCGAGACTGGTCACGTGAGCCGTGACCATGTCGCCCGCCGAAACGGAGTTCACGTCCTTCTCGCCCAGCCGGGCGACGATCTTCATGGTGGACAGGTCGTCCACGAACAGCAGCGGGTAGCCGGGCGCCGCCATGTCGCCCACGTCCACCATGCGCCGCGTCACGACGCCGGCCATGGGCGACTTGATGTCCAGGTAGCCCAGGTGGACGTTCAGCTCGGCGCGGGCGGCCTTGGCCTGGGCCAACCCGGCGCGGGCGCGTTCCAGGCCGGTCTCGACGTCGTCGAGCTGGGCCTTGGACACGGCCTTGGCCTCGTACAGGTTGCGGAACCGGGCGGCCATGGTCTCGGCGTTCGCCACCACGGCGTTCGCCTCGCGGATGCCGGCCTCCACCTGGGCGCGCTTGGCCTTCATGTCCTCGTCGTCGATGGTCAGCAGACGCTGGCCCTCGGCGACGGTGTCGCCCTCGGCGACGTGGAGCTCGCTGACCCAGCCCATCATCCGCGTGCTCACGTGGACGCGGGTCTCGGGCTCGACGCTGCCCACGGCCGTGACCAGCACGGGCAGCTCGCGTTCGGCGGCGACGACGGTCTCGCAGGCGACGTCCTCGCCCACGGGCCGGACCTCGGGAGCCTTCTCGGCGCAGCCGGCCAGCAGGGTCGTCAGCAGCAGCACGGCGGCCGCCGCGGCGGTGATCCTCTTGACGCTCATGGAATCGTTCCTCCGGATGGTCTTCATGGCGATCACTCCCCGGCCGTCGGAACGATCGATCCGCCGGCGAAGACGAGACTGGCCAGGCTCACGTTGTAGTCGTGACGCGCCTGGACGAGATTGCCCTCGGCCATGGTGGCCGCCGCCTGGACGTCCAGGAGGTCGACCATCGAGGCGAGGCCCTCGCGGTACATGTTGTCGACGATGCGCAGCCCTTCGCGGGCCGCGGCCACGGCGTCGCGGGCCACGGCGAGGCGGTCGGCGGCGGCTTCGAGCTCGAAGCCGGCCTGCGTGGCCTCCACCTTCGCCTGGCGCGACTGGAACTCGTGCATCCACTCGGCGGCGCGGCTCTGGGCCCGGGCCTTCTTCAGCCCGCCGATGTTCTCCAGGCCCGAGAAGACGTCCCAGGTGGCGTAGATCCCGAAGATCCAGCTGTCCGCCTCGTCGCCCAGGAACTCGTCCCGGTGGAACCAGTTCTTCTCAGCCTGCAGGTTCAGGTGGGGGACCATGGCGCCGCGGGCCACCCTGGTCATGTGCGACGCGGCCAGGGCCTGCTCGCGGCTGGCCAGCAGGTCGCTGCGGTTGCCCACGCCGTCCAGGCTCACGCCCCCGGCCACGTCCACGGCGGCGCCCTCGTCCGCGGGCGCGATCACCAGATCCGTCTCCAGCGAGGTGAGCAGCTTCACGTACTCGCCGGCCGTGCGGGTCATGTTCCGCACCTCGATCAGGCGCTGTTTCAGGGCGTCGCGGTAGACGCGGGCCTGCAGCAGGTCGGCCTCGGTGACCATCTCGTTGTCGAACATGGCCTGGGCCTGGTTCACATGGCTGTCGGCCGATGCCATGGCCTGCTCCATGACCTTCACGTAGGCCCGAGCCAGCACCAGACCCTCGTAGGCCTTCACGGCGTGGAGTTTCACCGTCTCGCGGGCGCGCTCGTGTCCGCTCTCGGCCGAACGCGCCATGGCGTTGGCGGCCTTCTTGCCGTACAGGGCCATGCCGCCGTTGAAGACGGGCTGCTGCAGCTTCACCTGCATGATGTTGTTCTCGCTCACGCCCGGGTAGTTCAGGGCGTCGCCGAAGGGCGCCGGCGCCGGCATGCCCTCCATGGGCGGAGCGGAGAAGTCGGCCTGGGTCGCGATGCGCTGGTTCAGCTTGAACCCGAAGCCGTACAGGGCGTCGTCGGTGCGCATGCGGTAGGCGCCCAGCGAGAGCCGGGGGAGGAAGCCCCGCCACGCCCCGAGGGCGTCGGCCGCCGCGGCGTCGGTCATGGCGCCGGACGCCTTGAGCATCTCGTTGTGGGCCCCCGCCGCGCGCACGACGTCGTCGCGCGAAACGTAGAGGGTGTCGTTGCGGACCGTCCCCAGCTCGTCCAGGGCGACCGTCGCCTCGTCGGCGACCGCCACGGTCGCCAGCGGGACGAGGGCGATCACCAGGGCCAGGACCCGGGCCATCGTTCCGTCCATACGCATGTCGGTTCCTTTCCTGTGGCCGTGCCACGTCAAGAAACGGTGGTGGGATGTCATGATCGGTCGTCTAGCCGCAGCTGCCGGTCTTGCTCTCGGGCACGCCGGCCTTGCGGAGCATGGTGATCAGCGGGCACCAGTCCGTGAAGGCGGACTGGAACAGGTTCAGGCCCACGAAAGCCGTGAACCAGAGCCACTTGGGACTGACGAAGTGGGCGAGAGCCAGGCTCAACAGGGTGAAGAAGCCGGCCACGAGACGGAGGATCTGGTGCATGGTCATGCTGAGTGCCACCTTTCGCAAAGACCATTGTCCGGGGTGATCCGCTGGGGATCTGTTTAGAAGTTTCGCATATAACTATATCATGGAATTCATTCCTGTCAAGGACGGATGATGCGCCGTTTGCCCCTGCCGTCCGCTGCTTGTATCGTGGCTGTCGAGACGGGAGGATGCATGAGCGGCAACAACGGAACCAAGACCCTGCTCCTGGCCAGCCCGCGCGGTTTCTGCGCAGGGGTGGAACGGGCCATCGCGATTGTGGACCACATGCTCGGATCTGTCGAGGGTCCGCTCTACGTGCGCAAGGAGATCGTCCACAACCAGGCGGTCGTCGACGACTTCCGCAGCCGCGGCGTGGTGTTCGTGGACGAGCTGGACGAGGTGCCTGAGGGCGCCGACGTGGTGTTCAGCGCCCACGGAGTTTCGCCTGCGGTGCGCGATGAGGCCGACACCCGCGGCCTCCGCGTGGTCGACGCCACCTGCCCCCTCGTCACCAAGGTCCACAAGCAGGTCGTGACCAACGCGGCCAAGGGGCGCCACATCGTCCTGATCGGCCATGAAGGGCACGACGAGGTGGAGGGCACCATGGGAGAGGCCCCCGACGACATCACCCTCGTCACCAGCGAGGAGGACGCCGCGGCCCTCGACCTCCCCGCCGACCGCCCCGTCTACCACGTCACCCAGACCACCCTCAGCGTGGACGAGACCCGCGGCATCGTCGACGCCCTCGAACGCCGCATCCCCGACCTCGAGGGCCCCGCCAAGAGCGACATCTGCTACGCCACCCAGAACCGCCAGGACGGGGTGAAGGCCATGGTCGACGCCGGCATCGACCACCTTTTGGTAGTCGGCTCACCCAACAGCAGCAACTCCCGCCGCCTCTGCGAGGTGGCCGTGCGCAGCGGTGTGAGCGCCGACCTGGTGGGAGGCGTTGCCGACCTGCCCGACGACGTCCTCGACCGTAAGGCCCGCGTGGGCATGACGGCGGGCGCCTCGGCCCCCGAGCACCTGGTCCAGGGCATCGTCGACAAACTCCGGGGAGACGGATGGGATATCGAGGAATTCGTTGTCATGGAAGAAGATGTGAGATTCGACCTCCCTGCCGAATTGCGACGTTAACAGTCTCTATAGTTGCAGGACAATCATGTTGCGCAGGACATTGATTTTGACAGTCCAGCACCGCTCGGTTAAGTTGAAGCTCTGACGTGGGCTTTTCACATTCCCGACGAATCACGCCTTCCGAGGGGTCCTGACGTGGACAAGAAGCTGTACGAAATGCAGGCCGAACTCTGCAAGACGCTCTCCAACCCGAAGCGCCTCGAGATCCTCGACATCCTCAAGGAGGAAGGCGAGATCTGCGTGAACAAGCTGGCCGAGCGCCTGGAGATCCCCAAGGCCAACACGTCCCAGCACCTGGCCGTGCTGCGCCAGGCCGGCGTGGTGAACACCCGCAAGGACGGCATCAACGTCCACTACTCCCTCCGCTCGCAGAAGATCACCGAGGCCTGCTTCCTCACCCGCGAGATCCTGCTGGAGCGCCTGGAGGACCAGGCCGGCCTGACCGACCTGATCAAGAAGCAGGGCGACTGACCTCTGCGCCTGGCGATGGAATCGGAGCCCGGTGCCGCGATGGCGCCGGGCTTCTTCTATGTGGGCACCTCCCGTTCATGGACGTGGCGATGACACGCGCTGCACAGGGTTGCGAGGTTGTCGGGCTCGTTGGTGCCACCGCGTACGCGGGGCGTGATGTGGTGCACCTCCAGGAAGCGGGTGGTGCCGCAGCCGGGGGTGGTGCATCGGTGGTGGTCGCGGGCGAGGACGGCGCGGCGGATCGATGGGGGGATGGTGGAGCGGTTGGGCTCTGCAGGGTCCTGCGATGATCGGACCGAGTCGCACTGCATGGCCGCTACGGCGGCGGGCGCGACGGGGCGGCCGGCGACGGTGGTCGTGTTGCAGGTGTTGCAGGTGTAGGCGATGACCTGGTAAGGGGATGCGGCCGCACCACGTGGTCCGTCGGAGGCGACCAGGGCATCGAGCCCTTCCAGGACGAGGGCGGCGCGGGACTGACGGTGGCCCTTCTTGCGCAGCGTCTCCAACAGCCCCTCGAACCGCGCGGCTTCCACCGGCGTGAGGGTGAGCGACACCGTGACGGGCGTCTCGACGGACGCGGCGGCCTTGGGCGTGTCCAACACCATGGCCGCCTGCCCCCGCGCACGCCGCAACCGATCGCGTTCGCGGCGGTTCCGCTTTCGCGCCTGCGCGACCTTCACCTCCAACTCACGCGAAGTAGCGACCGCCGCCTCCGCCACCCACCGCTCCTCGGTGCGCGATGTTGCAACCGCGGCGATGGTCCGCGCCTTCGTCCACGACAGCTCGCCGCCGTCCAGCGCGGCCCGCGTGGCCGGCAACCGCTCCAACGCAGCCGCCAGTCGCACGAACTGCCGCGTCTTCGCGACGGACAGCCCGAGTCCCTGGGTCCCATACAGTTCGATGGTGGCGTACCCGAGCCGCCGAAACAGCCCGTCGTCCATCACGTGGGCGAACAGTGTGACGGCGGAGCGCTCGGCGCGGCGCAATACGCGGAGGGCATCCACGAGGCGTTCGTGGACGCGTTGGGCATCTTGAAGCAACGGAGTCTGCCGATCCGGGAGGGGGTCGAAGCTGTATGGTAAGCAATAGGCGTACGATAATCAAGAGAGATTTCGCGTTGCAAAGAACAATGTCATATGTTCCATGAGATCAGCGGGTTACAGGTGGGTCACGTGGTCGTCGTACGGCTGATCGGCACGAGGAGCCGAATACGGTCGACGACACCCTGGCGAGAACCGACGCCGGGGGGCACCATCGTCTCCACCCGGCGTGCTTGATCTGCTACCATGTCCTCCATCGTCACCACGATCCCGAAAGGCCCCCATGACCCCCACCCTCACCGCACTCATCGCCCTCGCCGCCGGCCTCGCCCTCGGCTGGTTCCTCGCCAACGCCCGCGCCCGTGCCGCCGAGGCCCGCCTCACCGCGGAACTCGAAGCCGAGCGCAAGGCATCGGCGGAGCGAGTGGCCGCCGTGGAGAAGGCCGCCGCCGACGCCCGCGATGCCTTCAAGGCCGTGGCCGCCGACACACTCCAGCAGAACAGCGAGTCGTTCCTGCAGCTCGCCAAGGCCGAGTTCGCGAGGGAGCAGGCGACGGCCAAGGGGGAGCTGGAGAAGCGCGAGCAGGCCGTCGAGAGCATGGTCAAGCCCATCTCCAGGACCCTTGACCAGCTGCGCGAGCACGTGGACCGCACGGAGAAAGAGCGCAAGGAGAGCGCCGGCGGCCTGAACCAGCTGCTGTCGACCCTGCGCGAGGACCAGGCGCGGCTCCAGTCCGAGACCCGCAACCTGGTGAGCGCCCTGCGCAAGCCCAGCGTGCGGGGGCAGTGGGGCGAGATGACGCTGAAGCGCATCGTGGAGCTGGCGGGGCTGAGCGAGCACTGCGACTTCTCCACCCAGGCCCACGTGCAGGGGGAGGAGCGGGCGTTCCGGCCGGATCTGGTGGTGAAGCTGCCGGCGGGCAAGCATCTGGTGGTGGATGCCAAGACGCCCCTCGACGCGTACCTGGATGCACTGGCCACCGACTCCGAGACCGAGGCCGCCGCCCACATGCAGAAGCACGCGCGGCACCTGCGCGACCACATCAACGCCCTGGGGCAGAAGTCGTACTGGGACCAGTTCGAGAACACGCCGGATTTCGTGGTGATGTTCCTGAGCAACGAGGCGTTCCTGTACGCGGCGCTGGAGGTGGACCACGGGCTGACGGAGTACGCGGCGGAGCGGAAGGTCATCATCGCCACGCCGACCACCCTGATCGCCATCCTCAAGAGCGTGATGTTCGGCTGGCGGCAGGAGGCCCTGGCGGAGAACGCCCGCAAGGTTAGCGAGCTGGGGGCGGTCATGCACAACCGCATCGCGTCGTTCCTGGGGCACATGCAGAAGGTGGGCAAGGGCATCGACGGGGCGCGGGGGGCCTACGACGCCGCGGTGGGTTCGCTGGAGCGGATGGTGCTGCCCCAGGCCCGCAAGTTCCGCGAGCTGGGGGTGACGGTGAAGGACGAGCTGGAGGCCCCGAAGACCGTGGACGAGGACGTGAGGTCGCTGGACGTGCCGGAGATGGAGAAGGAAGCCGAGGCGGAGTAACGGCCGTCTGGAACACGAAGAAAGGGCGGCGCCGGTCGGCGCCGCCCTTTCCGTTTCCGCCCGGACCGGATCAGGTGATGATCTGCAGGATCTCGAGGGCCGCCTCGGTCTCCGACAGGATCTCATCCTTGTGGGTCATGCACTGCTCCATGGTCGTACCCAGCTCCTTCAGCGCGGCGGGGTCGCACTCCGCGCCGACACGGCTGGCGGGTGCACCCATGTCCAGCTCGTAGGAGATGTGGTCCGCCACGTTCACCAGGGACACCAGGTCGGGGTAGGAAGCGCCCGAGCTCAGGGTATGGTGGAACTGCACGGCCTCGACCAGGTTCGGCGGGAAATTCCAGCTGCGCAGGACGGCCTTGGCGAGGGTCGCGTGGTTCACGCCCAGGAGCTTGTCCTCGGCGGCGCTCCAGCTCACCTGGTTGTCCAGCGAGTAGTCGCAGACCTCGTTGAAGTCCTCTTCGAAGTACTTCTTCATGATCAGCTTGCCGACGTCGTGGAGCAGGCCGCAGACGAAGGTCTCCTCCTGCTGCTTGATGCCGACCTTCTGGCCCAGGACCTTGCACGTGCTCGCCGTGCAGAGGCTGTGCTTCCAGAAATCCTCTACAGGGAACTTGCTGTCCTCGGGGCAGCCGGCGACGTAGTCGAACACGCTGATGGCCAGCGCGGCATTGCGCACCGTGCGGAAGCCCAGGATCACCATGGCGCGGCTGATGGTCGTGATCTCCTTCTTGTAGCCGTAGAAGGCGGAGTTCACGAGCTTCAGGATCTTGGTGGCCAGGGACTGGTCCTTCGAGACGATCTCGGCCAGCTGGGGCATCGAGACGTTCGGGTTGCTCATCTTGCTGAAGAGCTGCTGGTAGACGATGGGAAGCGTGGGGACTTCCTTGACCACGAGCTTGAGGTCCCGCGGATGGATGTTCTTCAGGCTGAGCGTTGAGGTCGACAAGGGGGCTCCTCCTGAAACTTGGTCCGTTGCTGGCGCCGGTGCGACCGATCCTCCATGAACCGGCGCCGTGCTGCGGGGGCGGGTCCCGCGCACAGCAAACATCGGCCCCGCAACGAACTGCTTGAGGGGTTTTTCAGGAATTATTCGAAGATGAGGTAGGGAGAGTCCGGAGTCCGGGAGCTGACCGTTCCGATGACGGCGGCGCAGGAGGCTCCGGCATCGAGAGCGAGCTTGCAGAATGCGTCGATCCGGTCGCCGGGAACCGCGACGAGCAAGCCGCCGCTGGTCTGGGGATCGTTGAGCAGGCCCACCGTCGCCTCGTCCAGATGGTCGGCGTAGGCGATGCGGCCGCCGGTGAACGCGGCGTTGGCCTTGGTGCCGCCGCAGGTGAAACCCTGGCCGCAGAGGGCGACGGCGTCGGGGAGCAGGGGCAGGGCCGAGGCGTCGATATGCAGGGCGGCATCGCTGCCCACGGCCATCTCCAGGGCGTGGCCCGTGAGGCCGAAGCCCGTGACGTCGGTGCAGGCGGTGGCGCCGGCCTCCGCCAGCACGGGGCCGGAGGCGTTCAGGGCGCTCATGGTGGCGATCAACGCCCGGGCGTGGTCGCCGTCGTGGGGCAGGTGGTCCTGCTTGAGGGCGGCGGCGAGGGCGCCGGTGCCCAGGGGCTTGGTCAGGATCAGGGCGTCGCCGGGGCGTGCGGTGCAGTTGCGCAGCAGGTGGGCGGGGTCCACGAGGCCGGTGACGGCCATGCCGAACTTCACCTCGGCGTCGCGGACGGTGTGGCCGCCGGCCATGGCGGCGCCGGCGGTGCGGCAGACCTCGGCGGCGCCGCGGAGGATCTCGCCGATGACCTCGGGCGGCACCTCGCCCTGGGGGTAGCCGCACAGGTTGAGGGCCATGATGGGGCGGCCGCCCATTGCGTACACGTCGCTCAGGGAGTTGGCGGCGGCGGCGGCGCCGAAGGCGCGGGGGTCGTCCACCACCGGGGTGATGAAGTCGGCGGTGGACACGACGGCGCGGCCGTCGTCCACGAGGTAGACGGCGGCGTCGTCCGAGGTCTCCCAGCCGACGAGCAGTTCGGGACCGCGGGTTTCGGGCAACGTCTTCAGGATGGAGTCCAGACCCTCCGGACTGAGCTTGGCCGCTCAGCCGGCGCTCTTGGCGAACCGGGTCAGGCGGAAGCGTTCGTTGGGCAGCATGACGTCACCTCCCCCCTAGAAGTTGAAGTGGTCCATGAACTGGAACGCGGTGCGGCCGTCGCGGGTGCGGGCGACCTCGAAGCGGAAGACGTGGCTCGACAGGCCCAGGTGCAGGCCGGCGCCGTAGGAGTGCCGCACGCCGGCGGTCCCCTCGTGGAACGCGATCTCGCCCGCGTCGCCGAAGGCGTGGAGCCCGCCGGAGATCACGCGGCCGTCGGCGGAGATGGGCACCAGGAACAGGGGCCAGCGGTACTCGCCCGAGAGCAGCCAGCCTTCCTCGCCCTCGATCTCGCCGTAGTGGTAGCCGCGGATCGTCTCGGCGCCGCCCCAGAAGAGCATGTGCTCGGGGGGCACGTGGGCGTCGACCTCGCGGGCCAGGGCGTGGAGGGCGAGCACGTGGCCCCAGGGGGTCGGCACGTACTGGCGCAGGTCCACGGTCAGTTCGGTGAAGGCGTCGAAGCCGTCGCCGTCGTGGCGGGTCGCGGAGATGCGGTGGTGGGCGCCGCGCGTGGGGTAGGTGGCGATGTCGCGGCTGTCCAGGCCAAGGGTGCCGCCGACGGACCAGCCCTCGCGCTCGGCGGCGTTCCAGGACGCCACCGCCGACGTCATGCCGCCTTCCTGCTCGAACGTCGTCCGCGCCACCCGCCCCGCCACGAAGAGCGGCTCCGCGAAGTCCCAGCGCAGGCCGAGGCCGGCCTCCCAGGCGCGGTAGTCGAAGTCGCGGAACACGAAGGGGGCGTCCTCCCAGCGGCCGTCCAGCGACAGGGCCAGGCCCTTCACGCCGAAGAGCCAGGGGTGCTCCCACGACGCCTCGTAGCGGTGGGGCTCATGCCAGATGCCGGAGACGGAGAGGCGTTCGCCGCGGCCGCCCAGGTTGATGTCGTAGATGCGGACGCCGAGCAGGATGTCCCAGCGAGGGTCGTAGTCGATGATGGGGTAGCCGCGGGTGGTGCGGTCCTCCTCCACGAGGATCGTGACCGGCACCTCGTCCAGGCTGTCGTCCATGGAGATGTCCACGAAGGCGAACCAGCCCAGGTCCTCCAGGCGCTCCCAGGCGGCGTCGACGGCGTCGTAGTCGAGGGGATCGCCGGTACGGATGCCGAATTCGGCGAGGATCAGCGACGTGCGGGTGGAGGTGTTGCCCTCCACCGTGACGGTGCCGATGTACTGGTCGGCGAAGAAGTCGTCCGCGAGGGCGGGGAGCGCGGCGACGAGTAGCGAGGCGATCAGCAGTGGACGGAACATCGCGAGGGCTCCCCCAGGGTCTCGGGTTCAGGGGGCACAATCTAACACGCGGGTTATCGGGCGTCCACGACGACGGGCTGCGGCGCGACCGTCTTCTCCGCCACGACCGCCGTGCAGGCCAGGCCGTAGGCGGCGAGGTCGGGGTCCAGCACCGAAGGGTCCAGGGCGGCGGCCCGCTCGGACAGGTCGCCGTCGCCGACGGATGCGGCGAGGTGGCCGGCGAGGAGGGCGGGGAGCAGGGTCGAGAGCTTCCGGATGCAGAGGGCTTCGCCGTCGTCGTCGCCGGTGAGGAAGGCGCGGTGGAAGAGCGAGGGGTCCGCGATGGTCACGTCGAAATGGCCGTGGGCCTCGCGGGCGCCCTCGCCGCGCACGGCGACGTGCTGGCGCCAGGGCACGCGGATGGGGGCGTCCAGGTGGACGAAGTGGAGACGGCCGTCGGCGGGCAGGCCATCGTCGCCGCCCACGCGCAGCAGGTGGACGCCTTCCATCATGTGCAGGTGGAGTTCGCCGTCGACCGACAGCAGGCCCATCTGGCCCTCCTCCAGCACGACGTGGAGGCGGCCTCCGGCGAAGAAGTCGAGGTCGAGGGGACCCTGGACCACGCCCTCGGGAGGGTCGACGGACCAGGACGTGAAGTCGCGGCCGCGGGGGACGAGCTCCCACGACCGGTCGTGTCGCACGGCGTCGGTCAAGTCAGGCGTCCTCCCCGTCGGTCTCGCGGCGGTCCAGACCCAGGCGGCCGAACTCCGATTCCCATCCCAGGCCCAGCAGGCGGTTGCGCTCCTCGGCGATGTCCAGGAACACGGCCAGGCAACCGGCCATGTCGGCGCCCACCTCCTGGAATCGGTCGCCGTCGGCGTCCAGCAGATCGCCCGTATCGGCCCAGAGCCGCTCCAGGAGCAGGATGAGCTGGCGGTCCACCGTGTCCAGCTGGGGGATGGTGATCTCGGGGTCGTCGACCATGCGGATCACGCCGCTGCGGTTGAGCAGGCGGAGGATGGTGGTGAGGTCCTCGGTGATCATCTCCACGAGGTCGTGCTGCTCCTGGCCCAGCATGTGGCCGCGCGCCTCGGCGCCGTCGAGGAGCTGCTGTCCCATCTCCTGGAGCTGGCGGCCGACCTCGAGGCGGAATTCCGTCTCGTCGGCGTTGGCGGCGTGCCGGCGGAAGTAGGAGTGGTAATGGGGCAGGGCTTCGTAGATGCCCGACATCCGTGTCGGGGTGAGCGTCGCGGCCGGGACCATCGTTGCGTCCTCCTGATGCGAGCCTCGAATCCTGGCGGCAACGCCGCCACGCCGTGGAAACTGCAAACCCCGTACCGGGGGGTTGGGGATGCATCGGCAGGCGGCGGTGATGCTTGAGGGGCTGGGGGGCAACGGGTTGCGGCCGGCCGGGAGGACGGCGCGGGCGAGTCCGGAGCGTGACGGGGCGGGCAGGAGGCGACGCCGCCGCGGAGCGACGTTGCATCCTGCACCGCGTCGCGGCCCGGAAAGGCGCGACGCGGCATCAGGGGGAACGACGGGGAATCAGCGGGCGATGACCGGGTTGGTCAGGGTCCCGATGCCCTCGATGGTCACCTCGCACACGTCGCCGGGGCGGAGGAACCGCTGGGGGTCGCGGAACACGCCCACGCCCGCCGGCGTGCCGGTGCTGATGATGTCGCCGGGCAGCAGGGTCATGTGGCTGCTGATGTGGGAGATCAACACGTCCACCGGGAAGATGAGCTGGTCGGTGTTGCTGCACTGCAGCACCTCGTCGCCCACGGTGCCGGTGATCTCGAGGCCGTGGGCCAGGGGCGGCAGCTCGTCGGGGGTGACGATCCAGGGGCCGCACGGGCCGCCGGTGTCGATGCTCTTGCCCCGGAAGAACTGGCGATCGGCGTACTGGGCCTCGCGGTCCGACACGTCGTTCATGCAGGTGTAGCCGGCGATGTGGTCGGCGGCTTCTTCTCGCGGGATCCGGCGCCCGGCCTTGCCGATCACCACGGCCAGCTCGGCCTCGGCGTCCACCTGGTCCAGGTCGTCGTCCAGGGCGATGGGGCCGAGGTGGGCCTGGAGGCAGGTCACGGCCTTGCTGAAGAACATGGGCGCCTTCGGCGGCTGCTTGTCCTGCTCCTCGGCGTGGTCGCGGTAGTTGAGGCCCACGGCCATGATCTTGGACGGCGAGATGATGGGCGGCAGCAGGGGGAACTTGCCCGCTCCGAAGAGGGGCACGCCGTCGATGATGTCGTGGGGGCCGTGCCAGCGCTCGAAGAGCGCTCGCACCTCGTCCATGCGACCGAAGAGCTCGTTCCAGGTGCGGGGGAGCGATGGGTCGGCCTGGGCGAGGTCGAGGTGGATCCTGTCGGTCAGGGCGACGCCGGCGCGCGGCCCCTCCGAGTGCATAAAGCTGATGAGTTTCATGGCGGCCCCATGGTACGCGAAAGGCCGGGAGCGTGTCCCGGCCTTTCTGCCCCCGGATCCTCCGGGTCTATGACGCCCGATCCCTCGGGCGTGAACGCCGCACGGGTCTACTTGACCTCGATGCGGCGGGAGACGGCCTGCTCGTTCTTGGGCAGGACCACCGTCAGCACGCCGTCGGTCATCAGGGCGCTGACGTTGTCGCGGTCGACGCCGCGGCCGAGCTGGAAGGTCCGCTCGAAGCGGGCGCCGGCGGCGCGCTCGTTGCGCAGGGCGCGGTAGCCGTCGTCGGTGCCGCCCCGGCGCTCGGCCTTGATGGTGAGGGTCTCGCCGTCGAGCTCCACGTTCAGATCGTCGCGGTTGACCCCGGGCAGATCCATCCGGATGATGAAGTCGGAGTCGCCCTCGAGGATGTCGGCGCGGGGGGTGAGGCGCACGGCCCGGGCCTCGCCGTCGGCGGCGCAGGTGGTCGGGGCGAAGACGCTGTTGATCAGGGCGCTGAAGGGAGTCAGGCTCGTGGTGGTCATGGTCGGTCCTCCTCGTGTCGTCGACAATGGTCAGGCCGTCGCGGGGCGGCGGCTCGTGTGGTGCGTTGTTCGTCCTCCCTATTCCAAGCTCCGTGCCAGCGAGTGAGGATCGGCAAAACAGCTTGTTAATCATGGAGATACGACTTAATCTCTGGAATGCTCCGCGGCGTGGATCGTGCCGCGGGTGACATTGATGACATGACATTCCGGCGGAAGAGATGACATGAGCCCCCGAACCCTGACATGCGCGGCAGTCCTGGCCCTGGTCCTCGGGGTCGGTCCGGTGTCCGGGGTGGAGCCGGCCGTCGTCGGGGACCTCCGGGTGGTGGTGACGGATATCTACGGCGCCGACGAGGTGGGCTCGGGCCTGGTCGGCGCGGTCCACGGGGCCATGAACGCCCTGCACCCGGGCACGCGACGCCACGTCATCGACCGCGAGCTGCTCATGGCGCCCGGCGACCCCTTCGACCCCGAGCTGCTGGCCGAGACCGAGCGCAACCTCCGCTCCCTGGGCTTCCTGACCAACGTGTCGGTGGTGGCCGTGGACACCTTGCCCGACGGCACGGTGCCGGTGGAGGTGCGGGTCCAGGAGACGTGGTCGCTGTCCACGCAGGTGGCCTACTCCCGCTCCTCCAGCGCCGACCGCTGGACCCTGCTGGTGGCCGACGGCAACTTCCTGGGCTACGGCGTGAAGCTGGAGGCGGGCCTGGGCGAGGACGAGGACCGCAGCTGGCAGCAGCTCCGCCTGGAGAACCGCCGGTTGCTGGGCTCGGACCTGCGGCTGTCGCTGGTGACGGCGGACCTGAGCGACGGCCACACCCGCTCGTTCGGCCTTTCGCGTCCCTTCTATGCCCAGGACGACGCCTGGAGCTTCGACGTGCAGGGCTGGGACATGCTCTTCGAGCCGCGTTGGTTCCTGCGGCGCTCGGCCACGGACCTCGACGGCGACGACCGCCTCTACGCCACGCCGCCGGTGAAGCGCGAAGGGCTTTCGGCCGTGTGGATCCGGCGCCTGTCGCCCGCGGGGCAGGGGCGTCTGTGGCGCGTGGGGGCGGGCCTGTTCACCGAGCACCTGGCCCTGGATCTGGACGACCCGGTGGACACGTCGGACGACGTGCTGCTGGACGCCGCCGCCTTCCGCTCCGCCGCGGGCCGCGGCCTTGCGCGCATCGAGGGCCGCACCGCCCAGCTCGTCTTCCACGTGGAGACCCTGGGCCGCGACTGGGCCAAGGCCCGCTACGTCACGAAGCTGGGTCCCGAGGAGGACCTGCTCCTGGATCCCTGGCTGCGCCTGCGTGCCGGTCCGGTGCTGGATGTCCTGGGCGGCGACGTGGAGCGGCTGGCCTACGAGCTGAAGCTCCAGGACTGGTCGGCGGCCGCGGGCGGGTGGCTGTTCTCACGGGTGGAGGCCCTGGGCGCCTTTGGCGGTCCCGAGGCGCGGTGGCACCTGGTAGAGGCGCTGGCGGGTTGGCACGGCGGTTCCGGAGACGGCCTGTGGCGGCTCTGGGCCGAGGGCGTGATCGCCTCCGATGCGCCGGGAACGGAGGTGCCGGTCCTCGGGTTGACACGCGGGCTGCGCACCCTTGAGTATGACGGCATGGCGGGCGACCGCCTGGTCCGCTGGAATGCGGAGCACGTGAGGCTGGTCCCCGGGGAGTTGCTGGGATTCTACCGGCTGGGCGTGGCCGTGTTCGCGTCGGGCGGTTCGGCCTGGTGGCGCGACGACCCCGCCGACCTGCGAACGTTCCGGCACGAGGCCGGCATCGGCCTGCGCTTCGGCCCGACCCGCTCCTCCCGCGCCGACGTGGCGCGCCTGGACCTGGCCTGGCCCCTCGACGGTTCCGGCGGCGCACGACTCACCGCCGCCACCGGCGGCACCTTCTGACCGCAGATGGAGACCCCGTGAAGGCATCGCGCTTCGTGGCCAAGAACACGGCCCTGCTGACCATCGGCCTGTTCTCGGGCCGGTTGCTGGGCTACTTCATCTTCCGGCGCCTGACGGGGCTCGAGGGACCCGAGGGCACGGGCGTGTGGTCCACGGCCGTGGACATCACCAGCATCATGATCGTGGTCTCCAACTTCGGGCTGGGGGCCCTGACCACCCGCGAGATCGTCAAGGCGCGGGAGCACACCGCGGCGGTGTTCCGCTCGGCGCTGCGCATCCGCCTGACCCTGGCGGCGCTCTCCTACGGCGTGCTGCTGGGCTACGTGTTCCTGACGGGTTACGACTCCCTGGTGCGGGCCGCCATCCTGGTCACCGGCCTCGGCATCCTGATCGAGACGGTGGGCATGGCCTGCGACGCCGTGCTGCAGGCCCACGAGAAGGTGCAGCACCAGACCTGGAGCCAGATCGTCAGCGCGCTGGTGTACTTCGGCCTGGCGTGGTGGTGGATCGACCTGGGCCACGGCGTGATGGGGATCCTCTGGGCCAACGTGGCGAGCCGGCTGGCGCGGCTGGTGGTGATCGTGCCGCTGATGCTGCGCAACACCGGACCGTGGCGCGGCGCGGAGCCGGGCGGTCCCGACGTGCGGACCCTGGTGCGCATGGCCATGCCCATCTTCCTGGCCACCACCTTCGGCATGATCGCCTACAAGATCGACACCATCATGGTCATGGAGATGCTGGGCGAGTTCGCCGCGGGCATCTACGGTGCGGGGCATCGGCCCCTGGACCTGCTGATCATGATCCCGCAGATCTTCGCCACGGCGTTGTTCCCGTCGCTGCAGCGCTACAAGGAGACGGGGGAGAAGCCCATCGAGGACATCCAGCGCATGGCGGGCCGCGCCCTGCGCTACCTGCACCTGCTGGTGTTCCCCATCACCCTGGCCTGCATCCTGGGGGCCGAGACCCTCATGGGCCTGATCGTGGAGGGCGACGAGTTCGGGCCGGCGGTGGCGGTGTTCCGCATCGTGATCGCGGGGCTGGTGCTCAACTCCGCCAACAACGTGTACAACCGCGTGCTGCTGGCCATGGGGCGCGAGAACACCTTCGTGCGGCTGGCGTCGGCGGTGATGGTGACCAACGTGGGGCTGAACGTGGTGCTGATCCCGCGCATGGGATGGGACGGCGCGGCCATCGCCACGGTGGTCAGCCAGCTCGTGAGCCACCTGCTGCATCGGCACTACATCCGCCACACCGGGCTGCGGATACCCTGGATGCGGGGGCACCTCGGCGGCACGGCGGCCCTGCTGCTGGCCTGGGTGGCGACGGCGGCCCTGCTGCGGACCGTGGCGCCCGGTTGGGGCGTGGGCTGGACCCACCTGCCCGAGTCGGATCTGGGGGCGTTCTTCGCCACCGTCGGGGTGACCGGCGTGCTCTATGTGGCGGCGGTGTTCGGGCTGCGGGTGATGAGGCCGGAGGATCTGGGCATGATCCGGGAGTTGCGCAAGGGCGCGTGATCGGCCGGAATCGGTGAAAACGGGCATGATTCCCGTTTTCTCTGGCAATCAAGACGCCGTTGGTTTTATATGTTCAGGTTCCCCGACACAGACCATCGAGGCAGAGGAGGGCAGCGCATGAGCGCACCGTTCGAGATCCTGGGTACCGACCACGTGGGCTTCATCGTCGGCAACGCCAAGCAGGCGGCCGTCTACTACCAGGAACGGTTCGGCTTCACGCCCGTGGCCTACAAGGGCCTCGAGACCGGCTGCCGGGACAAGACGTGCTGGGTCATGCGGCAGGGCAAGATCACCCTGGTGCTCGAGACGCCCATGACGCAGGACCACCCCCACAACGCCCACCTGGCCAAGCACGGCGACGCGGTGCGCGACCTGGCCTTCCTGGTGGACGACGCCCGCAAGGCGTTCGAGTACACCACCGCCAACGGCGCGCCGGCGGTGATGGAACCGACGGAGATCGAGGACGAGCACGGCAAGGTGATCCTGGCCACCATCGGGACCTACGGCGACACCCTGCACACCTTCGTGCAGCGCCTGGACTACGACGGTCCCTTCCTGCCCGGCTACGACGCCATCGAGCCCACCGCCCCGGTGGAGCCCGTGGGCCTGGAGTTCATCGACCACGTGGTGGGCAACCAGGGCGACGGCGAGATGGAGACCGTGGTCAAGTGGTACGAGGACGTGTTCGGCTTCCACCGCATCTGGACCGTGGACGACAAGGACGTGTCCACCGAGTTCACGGCGCTGCGCAGCGTGGTGGTGGCCAACCCCAACGAGTACGTCAAGATGCCCATCAACGAGCCCGCCGACGGCCTCAGGAAGTCCCAGATCCAGGAATACGTGGAGGCCAACTACGGCGCCGGCGTGCAGCACCTGGCCATGTACACCCACGACATCGTGGCGACCATCTCCAAGCTGAAGGCCAACGGCGTGGAGTTCCTGCAGGTGCCCGACACCTACTACGAGATGCTGCTGGACCGCGTGGGCGACATCGACGAGGACGTCAAGGAGCTCCAGAAGTACGGCATCCTGGTGGACCGCGACGACCAGGGCTACATGCTCCAGCTCTTCACCAAGCCCGTGCAGGATCGCCCGACCCTCTTCTACGAATTCATCGAGCGCAAGGGCGCCCGCAGCTTCGGCAAGGGCAACTTCAAGGCCCTGTTCGAGAGCATCGAGCGGGAGCAGGAGCGCAGGGGCAACCTCTGATGAAGCTCTGTTCCTTCACTTCGCGTGACGGCGATTATCCGCGCCTCGGCCTGGTCCGGGGCGCGGACACTATCGTCGATGTCTACGTGGCCGGCTCCTGCCTCAACGTCCAGATGGGCGCCAAGGACTGGACCGGCGTGCCGCGCACCATGCTCGAGGCACTCGAGGACTGGGACCGCTGCGAGCCCATGCTGCGCACCCTGGTGGGGGCGAGCCGCATGCTCGATCCCGACACCGCCCGGGAGGGCGACCGCCGCGCGATCCTGGCCCTGGACGACGTCCGACTGCTGCCCCCGGTGCCGCGTCCGCCGTCGTTCCGCGACTTCTACGCCTTCGAGCAGCACGTGCGCACCGCCCGCGGCCACCGCGGCCTGGAGATGGTGCCCGAGTGGTACGAGATCCCCGTCTTCTACTTCTCCAATCCCGCGGTCATGCGCGGTCCCGGCGACGCCGTGGCCGTGCCGCCCGGCTGCGCGTGGATGGACTACGAACTGGAGGTGGGGGCGGTGATCGGCCGCGCCGGCGCCGATCTGGATCCGGATGAGGCCGAGAGCGTCGTGGCCGGTTACTGCGTGCTCAACGACTGGTCCGCCCGCGACCTCCAGCGCCAGGAGATGAAGGTGGGCCTGGGCCCCGCCAAGGGGAAGGACTTCGCCACGGGCATCGGCCCCTGGCTGGTGACCCCCGACGAGCTGGCCGACGCGCGCGACGGCAAGGGTTACGACCTGGCCATGACCGCCCGCCGCAACGGCGAGGTGCTGTCACAGGGGAACTGGAAGGACATCCACTGGAGCTTCGGCGAGATGCTGGCCCACGCGTCGCGGGGCGCGGCCCTGCACCCGGGCGACGTGATCGGCTCGGGCACCGTGGGCACCGGCTGCATCCTGGAACTGACCCCCGACGCCGCCGGCGGCTGGCTGGCGCCGGGCGACGTGGTGGAACTGGAGATCGAACGCCTGGGCGTGCTGCGGCAGACCGTCGCGGACCCCGCATGAGAGGACCGACATGCCCTTCTACGTGAAGCAGGGAGAGGTGCCGGGCAAGCGGCACGTGGTGTTCAAGCCCCTTGGCGGCCACACCTACGAGGAGCTGGTGAGCCGGCAGGGCTTCAGCGACGTCTACAGCAACGTCTACCACCTGTACCCGCCCACCACCGTGAAGGCCGTGGGGGAGACGGAGATCCTGGGCGTGGAGGCCCTGGCCGACCCGACCCACCGCAACCGTCACCTGCGCACGTTCGCCCTGGAGGGCGGCGGCGACTGGCTCCACGGCAGGCGCGTGCTGGCGTACAACGCCGATGTCACGGTATCCACCTGCGAGCCCATGGAGTCCGTGGACTGGTTCTACCGCAACGGCATGGCCGACGAGCTGGTGTTCGTGCACCACGGCACGGGCGTGCTGGAGACCATGTTCGGCGACCTGGCCTTCGGCCCCGGCGACTACGTGGTGATCCCCCGCGGCGTGATCCACCGCTGGCGCTTCGACGACGGCCGCGTGAAGCTGCTGATCACCGAGTCGGCGGGCCCGGTCGAGACCCCGAAGCACTTCCGCAACCAGTGGGGCCAGCTCCTGGAGCACGCCCCCTACTGCGAGCGCGACCTGCGGACCCCCGAGCTGCGTGACCCCGTGGACGAGCGCGGCGAGTTCACCGTGAAGATCAAGGTGGGGGAGAAGGTGCAGACCTCGGTGCTGGGCCATCATCCCTTCGACCTGGTGGGCTGGGACGGCTTCTACTACCCGTGGGCCTTCAACATCAACGACTTCATGCCCGCGGTGGGCAAGGTCCACCTGCCGCCCCCGGTGCACGTGACGTTCACCGGCCCGGGTTTCGTGATCTGCTCGTTCGTGCCGCGCCTGTTCGACTTCCACGACGACGCCATCCCCATCCCCTACGCCCACAGCAACGTGGACAGCGACGAGATCCTCTACTACGTGGAGGGCAACTTCATGAGCCGCAAGGGCATCGAGAGCGAGTCGCTGACGCTGCACCCCATGGGCTTCCCGCACGGGCCGCAGCCGGGGCTGCTGGAGCCGTCGCTGGGGGCGAAGGACACCGTGGAGCTGGCGGTGATGATCGACACCTTCGCGCCCCTGACCCTCGCGAGGGCCGCCGGCGACGCCGACGACCCCGACTACCCCCTGAGCTGGAGCACGGGAGACGACCAGTGATCATCGACCCCGCCAAGCAGGACCTCCGCGCCAACTACAAGCTGCTCATCGGCTCGGTGGTGCCGCGGCCCATCGCCTTCGTCTCCACCGTGGACGAGGCGGGAGTGCCCAACCTCGCTCCGTTCTCGTTCTTCACCGGTGCGGTCCCCTCGCCCCCGACGGTGGTCTTCGCGCCCCTGCGCCGCTTCAGCGACGGTCAGGAGAAGGACACCATCCGCAACATCCGCGCCACGGGCGAGTTCGTGGTGAACGTGGTGACGGAGGAGCTGGTGGAACGGGCCAACGACACGGCCGTGGAGTTCGCCCCCGATGTGGACGAGTTCGCCGAGACGGGCCTGACGACGGCGGCCTGCGAGGTTGTCTCGGCCCCGCGCGTCGCCGAATCGCCCGTGAGCATGGAGTGCCGGCTCACGCAGATCGTGGATCTGGGAGCCGAGGAGGCCGGCGGCGGCGCCCTGGTGATCGGCGAGGTCGTGCGGTTCCATGTGCGCGACGACCTGCTCGAGGACGGCCGCATCGACACCGGGCTCATGAAACCGGTGGGGCGTCTGGCCGGGGCCGAGTACACGAAGATGGGGGAGCGGTTCACGATCGAGCGGAAACGGTGATCGCCGGCCCAAGCCTATGTTATACTGAATTACTCTGATATCCCCGCCGTTCAGCGAACTCGCCTGGAGGATGACGTTATGCGCCTCTTCACGTCCCTCGGTTCCGTTCTGCTTGCCATGATGATCGCCGCTCCTTCGACCGCCCAGGTGCTCGAAGCCTTCGACGACGAATTCTTCGTCCCCAGGGGTGTGACCTGCGTGGTGGAGTTCCCCGGCGTTCTCGACAACGACATCCTGGATGACGAGAACGCCTTCGAGATGGGTGCCGTGGCCGAGGTCGTGACCGACGCCGCCCTGGGGACCCTCGTCCTGGCCGCGGACGGCTCGTTCACCTACGACGCCGGGCCGGGATTCGACGGCCGCGACACGTTCACCTACCGCGCCGTGTTCGGCGCCGTGACCGCCGAGGCGGTGGTCGTGCTGTCAGCCTGCGAAGGCGGTCCCGACGTGTACGCCTGCTGGAGCGAGAGCGAGTACTTGCGCAAGGCGGCGGAGCTGGGCCTCTACTCCTTCACCGAGGGGTTCGAGGACGACGCGGCCTGGGGCGTCGCCCGCTCGCCGTATGATGCCGACGCCGTCGTCAGCCAGGGGATCCGCTGGACGTCCAACCACTGGTACGATCCCGCCTGGAACAGGATCACCACCGGCAACGGCCCGGCCCGCACCGGTCAATACGGCGTGTTCGACTTCGAGCACGGCTACGCCACGGGCTCGGTGGGGGAGTGCGACGTCGACAATCCCGCTCCCCACTGCCTGTACAACGACGGTTGGACGGGGACCCGGGAGCCCACCGGTCCCACCCTGCACGGGGTCGGCGGCTGGGTCCGGGGCATCTACGGCGCGACCGTGGAGATCATCCTGGACGACGGAGCGCCCCTCGGCGGCTGGACGACCTTCGACTTCAACTTCATGGGCGTCATCGACGCCACGCCCGGCGGATTCCAGTCGTTCCGGTACGAGGAGACCGACGGCAAGGTGGGCCAGGCCTTCTACGTCTGGGCCGACGACTTCACCTTCCTGACCGATGCGCCAACGACGGCCGTGGAGCCGGGCGCCGGCCCGACGACCATGGTGTCGTTCGCAGGCGCCGTTCCCAACCCTTCCGGCGGCAGCACCGTCTTCCACTTCTCGCTGCGGGAACCCGGAGACGTGGTGCTGGGGGTGTACGACCAGCGCGGCAGGCTCGTCAGGAGACTCGAGCGGCCCGGCCTGGACGCCGGCGTGCATTCGCTGGCCTGGGATGGGCGTGACGGAGCGGGGCGGGCTGCAGCGGAGGGCGTGTATCTGGCCAGGCTGGAGGCGGGGTCCGGATCCGTGGCACGCAAGTTGGTGATTGCACGCTGATCGGGCCATGACGGACACTGATGGATGAATTCGTGAAAAGATCGTCGCGATACCAGGGTCGGGCGGACCGGCAACGGTATCCTGAGCTCCCACCGCCAGCCCCCTGGAACCGCCATGACTGCCGACCGGACCCCCCTCGACAGGATCGCCGCCGCCCGCACCCTGCCGGGCGCCCCCGACCCCGACGCCTTCCGCGACCACGCCACCGTACCGGCCATGCTCGCGGCCCGTCTGGCCGACCGCCCCGACCAGGAGGCCCTGGTCTACCTGGATGACGACGGCTCCCGCCGCGCCCGCACCTACGCCGAGCTGGCCGACGCCGTGGCCCGCGTGGCCGGCTTCCTGCGCGACGTCGGCATCGGCCGCGGCGACCGCGTGGCCACCGTGGCCCACAATCACGACGACACCGTCGTCCAGTACCTGGCCGCCTGGAGCCTGGGCGCCGTGGTGGTGCCCATCAACGTGGGAGAGGACGACGACCGCGTCGTCTACATCCTGGACAACAGCCTGGCCAAGCTGGCCTTCGTGCGGGTGGAGTACCTGGAGCGGATGCTGGAGCTGGGCGATGCGCTGCCCGGGCTGGCGACGTTCGTCGTGTGCGGAGGCGAAGCGGACGAGCTGCCGGCCTTTGCCGACGCCCTGGCCCACGAGCCCCTGACCGACCTGGCCGCCGACCCCGACGACGAGGCCCTCATCGTCTACACCAGCGGTACCACCGGCCACCCCAAGGGCGTGGTGCTGACCCAGTCGAATCTGCTGGTGGACGCGGCCCAGATCGCCCGCTGGCACGGCATGGAACCGGGCGAGCGCATGATGTGCGTGCTGCCCATCCACCACGTCAACGGCACCATCGTGACGCTGGTCACGCCCTTCGCCTACGGCGGCACCGCGGTGCTCAACCGCAAGTTCCACACGGGCGATTTCCTGCCGCGCCTCGCGTCCGAGCGCATCGGCGTGGTGAGCGTGGTGCCCACCCTGCTGTCGTTCCTGCTGCAGGCCGGCGTGTCGGCTGAGGGGCTGGACCTCTCTGCATTCCGCCACATCATCTGCGGCGCGGGCCCGCTGACGGTGGAGCTGGCCCTCCAGTTCCAGGACCGCTTCGGCCTGCGCATCATGCACGGCTACGGCCTGAGCGAGACCACCTGCTACTCGTGCTTCCTGCCCGTGGGTCTGGACGACGACGTGCACCGCGGCTGGCTCGGCGACCACGGATTCCCATCGATCGGCTGCGCGATCCCCGCCAACGAGATGGACATCCACGACGACGCCGGCCGACCGGTCGCCCACGGCGAGCGCGGAGAGATCGTGATCCGCGGCCACAACGTGATGACCGGCTACTACCGCAACGACGAGGCCAACGCCGACGCCTTCGCTCACGACTGGTTCCGCAGCGGCGACGAGGGCTTCAAGCTGCAGGGCGAGGACGGCCTGGACTACTTCTTCATCACCGGCCGCCTCAAGGAGCTGATCATCCGCGGCGGCGTGAACGTGTCGCCCCTGGAGATCGACGAGATCCTCATGAACCTGCCCGGCGTGAAGGCCGGCGTGTCGGTGGGCTTCGAGAACGACGTCTACGGCGAGGAGATCGGGGCCTACGTGGTGATGGACGACGGCGCACCCGAGAGCGCCGACGCCATCATCGCCGCCTGCGCCGTCGAGCTGCCGCACCACAAGCGGCCCAAGGTGGTGGTGTTCGGCACGGACGTGCCGGTGACCAGCACGGGGAAGTACCAGCGCAACAGGCTGAAGCCGCTCTTCGCGGAGTGGCGAGGGGTGCAGTTCAGGAAGGGTTGAGGGATCAGGCGGACTGCGGTTCGCGATCGGCCGCTGCCGGATCCACCGCACAAACCCCCGCCTCCACCCGGTTCCGCCCGTTCGCCTTGGCCGCGTACAGCCCCTGGTCCGCCGACGCGACCACGTTCTTCGGGTCGTCGCCAGGGCTCAGGTTGCAGGAGCAGGCCCCGACGCTGACGGTCACGGGCACGCGCGTCCCGTCCACCAGGAATTCCATGGCCTCGATGGCGGCGCGGATGCGCTCGCCCACCTGCATGGCGGCGTCGACGGGGGTCTCGGTGAGGATCACGCTGAACTCCTCGCCGCCGTAGCGGGCGGCGAAGTCGGTGGTGCGGCGGGCCTCGCGTTCGATGACCTTGGCCACGTTGATCAGGCAGTCGTCGCCGATCTGGTGGCCGTAGGTGTCGTTGAAGTTCTTGAACTTGTCGATGTCGATCATGAGGATCGCCAGGGACGATCCGGTGCGTGTGGCGCGTTCCGCCTCCATCTGCAGGCGCTCGTCGAAGGCGCGGCGGTTGAACACGCCGGTCAGGCCGTCGAGCTTGTTCGACTCCTCGATCTCCTCGTTGACCTGGGCGAGCTGGCGCATGACGGCCTGCAGTTCGGACGTCCGCTTGTGCACTTCCCGCTCCAGCTTCTGGCTCGCCTCTTCCTGGTGTCGGATCAACTCCCGCTTGGCCTTCTGCTGCTCGCGGCGGCCCTCGCGGAACGACTCGGTCAGGGCCATGGACATGACGATGGCCTGGGCCATGATGCCCATGGATGGCCCGAATTCCGTCAGGGTCGAACGCTCCACCAGCCCCAGCTTGTTCAGGATCATCATCAGGGTGCCCAGGAAGAACGCCACCCAGGCCAGGGTGAACAGCATGGCCGGGCGCGAACCGTGGCGGTGCCAGGCCCACACGCCCACCGCCAGGATCGAGCCCTCCACCAGGACGGCCTGGGCGAGCACGACCTTCAGGACGTGGACGTAGGGGAAGACCATGGCCGGCGCGAGGCCCGCGACGCAGACCCAGGCCAGGATCCGGAAGGTCCGGCTGATGCGGGGCGCGAGGTCGTGGAGCCGCATGATGCGCCGGGCGAAGGCGTAGCTCGCCGCGGCCACCAGCGGGATGAGGATCACGAAGCTCTTCTCCTGGAACCACAGCAGGTTCGACCAGGCGTACTGGAAGCCGTAGCCGTGCATGGCCGCCGGGATGCCCATGAACATCAGCGTATAGAACGAGAAGCTGAGGTAGTTGAAGTCGCGGATCGAGGCGAAGACGAACAGGCCGTAAAGGGCGATGGACGCCATCACGCCGAAGAAGACGCCGTGGAAGAGGTACTCGGTGTTGGCGTCGGCCAGGAACCGCTCCTCCTGCCACAGGGTCATGGGCATCTGGAGGGACGACGTGGAGCGCACCCGCAGGTAGACCTCGTGCTCAGTCGCATCCGACAGGTCCAGGGGCAGCACGAAATCGTGGTGTCGGATCGGACGCTGGTCGAACGGGAGCCGGTCGCCGATCCGGACGTGATCGCACACGCGGCCGCCGGAGAGCAGGTAGAAGTCGATCTCGTCGATCAGGGGATAGTCGAACGTGAGGAACGTGCGGCTGTCCGAAAGAGCCACCGTCAGGGGGAAACGGAACCAGTAGCTGTCTTCGGTATAGCCGAAGTTCGGGGGCGACGTGGGACACCCGGCCCAGTCCCCGGAACGGACGGCCTCGAGCAGGTCGAGTTCCCCGGTGGGATCGGCCAGGTACTGGATGTCGGTTTCGACGGGCAGGCGTTCCATGCCGGACTCGAAGGTCACGGCGCGGGCCTCGTCGGTCACCGGCAGCAGGTTCGCAGCCAGAATCAGGACCAAAACGGCCCTCATGCCAAAAGCTGGAGCGGTCACTCGGATCATTGGGGCGAACATTCCTCGATCGTTCCCTTCCCGGTCCTTCTCCGGACCGAATCCACCGTCGTTTCATCGGGCAAAAATCGGTCAGCTGTAGCGAGAAATGGCGTGCAACGCCGAATCGCTGTGCTAGGATGCGCCGCCGTAAGGGGTGGTTCACGACCAGAGGAGGTCATTCATCATGCTCACCACCGATCAGGATCTCTTCACCAAGGCTCCCGGCAGCACGTTCGACAACTGGCTGTACCGGGGGTCCGTCACGGGATTCGAGGGGGAGAAGGCCGTGGCCGTCTTCAAGGACGTGCCGTTCACGCTGACCCCCGACCAGGAGTTCATCGTCTACTTCGAGCACCGCCGGAAGTTCATGCAGCAGTCGGCCCGGGTGGCCTGCGTCCGCGAGGCGGATCCGGCCCTCGTCGTCGAGCTGGAACTGAAGGGGGAGCCGGTGTCGGCGGAGAACCGCGAGAACTACAGGGTCTCGACCATTTCGGCCAACGTCGGCGCCCGCGTGGCCGACGAGCACGAGTGCCAGATGGTGGACATCAGCGTGGCCGGCTTCGGCGTCGTCGCCAAGGCGGAGCACTTGATGGGCACCACCATCGAGACCAGCGTCAGCCACGACGACCAGGAATTCAGTGGCACCATGTTGATCCAGAGCGTCCGCGACCTGGGTCGCAACGGCATGCGCTACGGCCTCCGTTATCTGGAGGACGAGGCCGCCGCCGGCACCCTGCGCACCGGTCTGCAGCGCATCAGCCTGCAGGTGGAGCGCGAGATGCTGCGGCGCAAGTCCGGCATGGACTAGACGCGACCCTCTGTTGCCGAGGGAGGGGCCGTCCCGCGAGGGGTGGCCCCTTTGTCGTGCTCATCCATCAAATATTCGTGATCAGGCCGGGAGCGACGACGCCGAATCAGGAGAACGGAACCCCTCGATGGGGTCCGCAACGGTCATGACCATCATGAAGGGAGTCGTGACATGACCCTGATGACCGTCGGCCGGTCCTTCTCCATGAGCTACGCCGAGAGCCTGTACGTTTCGCGTATGGGAACCGCGTCGCTCACCGAAGGCACCGGCGCCACCAACGACGCAGCGGAGACGCCCGCCGTCCCCGCCGAGACCACGAACGTGTCCTACGCCTCGTCCATGGAGATGTCCCTGGAGTTCAGCGTGCGGATGCAGCTCCAGCAGACGACCGTGGTCCAGGACCCCGCGTTCCAGCCCGAGCCCCGGGCCGTGCCGGCCGACACGGAGGTCGAGGAGCATGAGGAGCACGAGGGTGTCGAGGGCCGCCGCCACGGACGCGGCAGTCCCGAGCACTTCGGCCGGATGTTCTCGCACATGGGTCGCGGCATCGGCAAGATGCTGAGGTCCATCACCCGCGAGCTCGATCTGGACGACGACGCCCGCGCCGAGCTCAAGGACATGGTCAAGGACCTGAAGCACGACCTGAAGGATGCCTTCCGCAGGGTCGAGGACGACGACGACCACGACCACCGCGAGCATTCCTACCGCCCGGACGCCGAGACGGCGTTCGCCGCGGCGGCCGATGCCTTTGCGGCCTTCTCGGAGCGGCTGGCGGCCTTCAGCGCGAGCCTGGGCGGCGCCACGGAGCCTGAGGAGGCTCCCGTGATCGCCGAACCCGTGCCCTCGCCGGAGCCCGCTCCCGTGGACACGAGCGTCAAGGACCGGTTCGAGATGGTGTGATCCGTCCCGGCCGGTTCGACAGTCGAGCCCCCTTCGCCCCAGGGCGTCGGGGGTTCGTTCTTTTTGGGCTCAAGCCGTCGCCGGCTCCGACGATGCACAGCATGTCCGTCGTTCCCCCGGCGGGATCGAACGGACGAACGGACAACGGCGCGCGAGCGCCAATGCAGTCGACGGCCGGCTGAAGGCGATGGCCGGAACCGGGCACCATCCGTCGGCGTGGAGGGGGCCGTCCTGAGAGGGGCGGCCCTTCCGCTTTTCCGTTACCTCCCTCCGGTCGGCGCGTCCTACTTGGACGGGCCCGGCGTTTGCACGATCGTTCCGTCGGTGCCATTATGAGTGCAGACGATCGACGCCGACCCCGGAGAGCCCATGACGACCCGTCTTCCGCAACTGCTCCTCGCCCTGACCGCCGCCGCGGGCTTCGCCCTCGTGTCCGGCGGCTGCGGCTCGTCCGACTCCCGCGACGTGGTCACGCCGCCGGAGACGGAACTGATGGACGGGCTGTCGTTCGGGGATGACACGACGGTGGATATCGTCACCTGGAATATCCAGACCTTCCCCCGCCAGGGCACCGACACCGTCGAGTACCTGGCCGAGGCGATCCGGCGCATCGAGCCCGACCTGCTCGCCCTGCAGGAGATCGAGTCGGCCGCCCGTTTCGCGGACCTGCTGGAGCTCCTCCCGGACTACGACGGGCACCGCGCCAACAGCGCTTCCTACGACATCGACCTGGCCTGGATCTGGCGGACCGCGGAGGTCCAGGTGGACACGATCTACGAGATCTACCGCCACGACTCCTACGCCTTCCCGCGCCGTCCCCTGGTGATGGAATGCGAGACCGGCGGTCGCTCGCTGCTGCTGATCGGCAACCACTTCAAGTGCTGCGGCGACGGCTGGATCGGCGAGGGCTGGGACGAGGAGCTGAGGCGCCGGACCGCCAGCGACAGCCTCCACGCCTGGGTCGAGGTCAACGCCCCGGAGCGCGACGTGGTGATCCTGGGCGACCTCAACGACAAGATCGACGACGTCACCAGCCGCAACGTCTTCCAGACCTTCCTGGACGACGCCTCCCACTGGCGTTTCGCCGACGCCCCCCTGGTGGCGGACCAGGCCAGCTGGTCGTGGAAGCTGACCAGCCACATCGACCACATCCTGGTGACGGACGAGCTCTTCGACGACGTGGACGCTCCGGGCGCCTCGGTGCTCACGATCCGCGTGGACCAGCACCTGGACAACGGCATGGGCGAGTACCAGTCGGTGCTGAGCGACCATATGCCGGTGGGTCTGAGGTTGGAGTCCCTGATCGACTAGACCTTGATGGCCAGCCCCGGCCCTTCATTCCCGACCACATGCGTGAACAGCAGCACGGCCTCCACCGATCGGTCCGGGTGGACGGCTGCGAGCGCCTTGCGGTAGGCGTCCATCTGGGGGCGGTAGTGCTCCACCAGGGCGTCCACGCCTCCGGGGCCGGGGCGGTTGGACTTGTAGTCCACGATCGTCACCCGGTCGGGGGCGATCAGCAGGCGATCGATGAATCCCTGGACGCGGGTCTCGACGCCGTCGCCGGGGAGGCGGTGGATCAGGGGGGCTTCGCAGAGGGCCGTGACGTCGTCCGCGGGATGGAAGATGGAAGCGTGGGCGGGGTTCTCGAAGACGGCGCGGGCCTCCTCCCATTCGGGGCCGGCGCCGGGGGGCATGGCGCCGGCCTCGGCGGCGCGCTGGAGCCAGAGGTGGATGCGGGTGCCGCGTTCGGCGGGGTCGGGGGTGTCGGCGGGGGCGGTGTCGTGGTCGGGGGTCGGGTCGGGGCCCGGCAGCGGCGTGTCGCCGAGGGCCGATGGTGAGACGACCCGCAGGCGGGGGCCCGTGTCGATGGGAGTCCACGGCTTGGGGTCGTCCGTCACGGGAGCCGTCGTCGTGGCGCTCGCGGCTCCGTCGACCGTCGGCTCGTCCCACGGGGTCATGGGCTGCCCCGCGTCCTCCAGCCAGCGGGCATGGCTCGGCTTGAAGCGGCCGCGCGAGGGCTCCACCGCGAGGACGTGGAGCTCGTCCCGGGCGCGGGTCATGGCCACGTAAAGCAGGTTGGCCTCCTCGCGGCGGGCGTCGCGCACGGACAGGGTGGCGGCGGTCGAGACGGCCGTCTCCACCTGGCCGCCGGGAGGGCGGCGATGCTCCTTCTTCACGCCCTCGACCACGGGCCCCTGGTCCCCGCCGACCTGGACCGTGGACGGGTCCTCCCGGAACGGTGCGGCCGCGTCCACCAGCAGCACGTAGGGGGCCTCGAGGCCCTTGGACTTGTGGATCGTCATGACGCGCACGCGGCCGCCGTCGGCCTCGGGCAGGGCGCCTTCCTCGTGGTTCTTCGAGTCGGCGGCGCGGTCCAGTTCCCTGAGGAATCCGCGCAGCGACGCGTGGGGGGCGGCGTCGTGAGCCAGGGCCAGGTCGTGGAGGCGCAGGAGGTTCTGGCGGGCCTGCTCGCCCAGGGCGGCGGCGTAGCGGGCCGGGGCGTCGGCCTCGCGGTAGATGCGGCGCAGCAGGTCGTGGGCGCCGTCCAGGCCGGCGCGCTTCAGCCAGCCGGCCAGCAGGGACGCCGTGGGGGCCAGGGAGTGGTCCTCCGGGAGGTCGGACAGGTGCTTCCAGAGATCGCCCCGGCGGCGTGTCGCCGCCAACAGGCCCTGGAGCTCGTCCTCGGACAGACGGACCAGGGGGGAGCGCAGGACGGAGGCCAGGGCGGCGTCATCCGAATCGAAGACGAGCCAGCGGAGCAGGTCGGCGATGTCGTGGACCTCGCGCGCGGCACCCAGGGCCCCGCGGCCCGCCGGCTCGTAGGGGATGCCCTCGCGGCGGAGGGCGTCTTCCACGGCGCCCAGGTTGGTGCGCGCCCGGCACAGCACGAGCACGTCGCGGTAGGCGGCGGGGCGGCGGCCGCCGGTGTCCTCGTCGAGGGTCTCGCGGGTCGTCACGATGTCGCGGATCTGCGCGGCGGCGCGGCGGGCACAGGCCTCGTGGACGTCGACGTCGTCTTCGCGTTCCACGACGGGGCGGAAGATCACCAGGCCGGGGGCGTCGTCCCGGAAGGGGAGCTGGGCCGCGGCGTCGACCTCGCGCGGGTCGGGCAGGTGGTTGCGGAGCGGCGTGGCCTGGAACCGCTCGCCGACGGTGAGCACGACCTCGGGCAGGCTGCGGAAGTTGGTGGGCAGGGTCAGCGACACGTCCTGGCCCGCGGCGGCGGACATGGAGTCGGCCGCCTGGCCGAAGAGTTCGGGGCACGCTCCGCGGAACCGGTAGATGGACTGCTTCACGTCGCCCACCAGGAACACGGTGCGCGGACGGTCGCGGTCGTCGCGGGCGGCCATGAACTCGTCCACGAAGGGCTCCAGGATGTCCCACTGGTTGCGGTTGGTGTCCTGGAACTCGTCCACCAGCACGTGGTCCAGGCGCTCGTCCATGCGATAGAGCACCCAGGGCCCCAGTTCCTCGTCGCGGACCAGGGACCAGGCCATGCGCTCCAGGTCGTGGAAATCGAGCACGCGGTCGCGCCGCTTGAGGGAGTCGTAGATGTCCAGCAGGCGCAGGCCGAACCTCAGCCGCCGCCGGTTGGCCTCCAGCAGGTCCATCAGGTCGCCCAGGACGATCACGCCCACCACCAGGCCGGCGGCCACGGCGTAGGCCTCCAGCCGCTCCTCCTTGTTCTTGTCACCGCCTGCGTTGCCGGCTTTGGGCTTCCAGCCTTCGCCGTCGGTGGTGAAGACGGCGGCGCGCACGGCCTTCAGGGCGGCCAGGGGGTCGCGGCCGTGCTGCAGGGCCGTCGCGATGCCCCGGAGCTCGTCGGCGCGGGCGTCCAGGTAGGCGTGGAATGCCGGCGTGTCGTGAGGTTCCTGGGCCCGGCGGACGGCGGGGATGCCCTGGTCGATGTAGAGGTCGATGGCCTCGAGGGCGGGGGTGCGCAGGTCCTCGGGGCCGGGGTTGTCCGCGTGCTCGAGCACCGTGCCGGAGAGCACGGCGCCTGCCAGGTCCCGTTCCAGATCCGGGAGCAGGTCCATGCGCGTTGCGTGGGCCGTGCCGGTCCGCGCGGCCACGGCGTCGCACCAGCGGTCCAGCTCGAGGCGGCGGTGCAGCCACTCGCCCAGCACGTCGCGGGCGGCGGCGGGGGAGGAGGCGAGGCGGGCGAAGGCGGCCCGGGTGTCCGGGTCGGCGGCGCATTCGCGTTCGAGGCGGTCCAGGGCCTCGTCGCGCAGCTCGTCGGTGCGCTCGATGATGGCGAAGTTGGGATCCACGCCCGCCAGGTCCGCGAACCTCGACAGCAGGGACTGGCAGAAGGTGTGGATGGTGCCGATGTGGACGCCGGACGGGTCTTCCAGCACCTCCTCGAACAGGCCGCGGGCCCGGGCCAGGTGGTGGTCTGCGGGGTCGGCACCGAGCAGTTTGCGGAGGCGGTCGCGGAGGGCGTCGTCGTCGTCCAGGGCCATGGCGCGGACGGCGCGCAGCAGCCGGTCGCGGATCTCCACCGCGGCCTTCTTGGTGAAGGTCATGGCCGCGAGGCTCTTCAGGGGGGCGCCGTCCACCAGCAGGCGCACGATGCGGTCGATGAGCACCTTGGTCTTGCCCGATCCCGCCGATGCGCGCAGCACCACGTGGCGGCGGGGATCGGCGCCCAGGCGCTGGGTGACGGTGGCCTCGCGGGAGGCGAGGTCGCGGTCCACGCGGGGGTCGTGGAAGCGGTCGTCGGTCACGGCGTCGCCTCCTCCCGCGCCAGAGCCAGGCGCTCGTCGCGGCGGCACACGCCGGCCAGGTGGCAGTAGCGGCAGGGCTTGGGATCGGCGTTGCCCTCGTGACCGGGGGCCAGGGGGAAGGGGCCCTCGCACCGGATCATGGCGAGGGCCGTCTCCAGGACGGCGGCGCCGTCGCGGCGGAGCATCTCGACGGTCAGGGGGACGGGTTTGCGGATCCCGATCTTGTCCCGCTTGACCATGTAGAACTCGCCGGAGAAATCGTCCTCGCCCACGGACAGGCCGCCGGCGCCGGCCAGCAGCGCGGCCAGGGCGTAGCAGGCGAGTTGCAGGTCGACGCCGTTGCCGATGTCCTTGGAGCTCGGCGCCGAGCCCGTCTTGTAGTCCAGCACCATCACGCCGGGTTCGCCGTCGCGACGGACGTCGAGGCGGTCGATGCGACCCTTGAGCGGGACGACGGCCTCGGCGTCGGACAGGACGGTGCCGTCGTCGAGCCAGTCCCGCAGCACGCCGAGGGGCAGCTCGAAGGGTTCCTCCACCGCCGCCGGTCGCCATTCGGCGATGCGCTCCGCCTCGTAGGCGACCAGGTCGTCGGCCATCGAGAGGAACGACGCCTCCCACAGCGGACGCTGGGGCAGACCCCCGGCGTGATGGGAGAAGCGGTCCGCGGCGGCCTCGGCCAGCAGGCGGCGGGCGTCGTCGGTGCGGCCTTCGGAAAGGGCCTGGACGCCGGGACCGGTGGGAGCCAGCCAGGCGGCCAGGGTCTCGTGGACGATGGTGCCCTGGTCGCGGCTCTCGAGGGCCTCGAGGATCCCGTCCTGCTCCTTCAGGCCGTAACCCGATTCGAGGAGCCAACGGTAGGGGCAGTCGCGGAAGCGTGCGAGGGCGCTCGGGCTCACGTGCTTCAGCATGCGGGGCTCGGCATGGCGATCCGGTGCTTCGGTGAAGGCGCCGGGGGCAAGGCGTGGAGGGCGGGTCGACGCGGTCGCGACGTCGCCGGCTCGTCGGAAGAGGGGAGCAGTCCCGGGCGGACGGTCCGCCTCGTGCCGCAGCAGCAGCCGCTGGACGAAGGGGGAGGGCAGGGCCGGCTGGCCGTCCCGCTCCGACGGCCACGACAGCACGACCTCGTCGCCGGCGTGGAGCAGGCGGTGGAAGAGCTCCGCCTGCCGCCCCAGCATCTCGCGCCAGTCGGGCAGCCCCACGCGTTCGCGCCAGACCCGGCCCAGGAACAGCGGTCGACGCATGCGACCGGGGACGATGTCCTCGGACAACCCGCCCAGGATCAGCAGGTCGCAGTGCTCAAGGCGGGCCTCGAGCAGTCCGGTCACCTGGACGGGCAGGAACTCGGAACGGTGCGAGCGTACCTCCGTCGAGCCCGAGAGGCGGGTGAAGAGGGCGGCCGCATCCCCGAAACCGAGGGCCGGGCCGGAAGGGGCGGCCTGCGCCAGCATGTCCAGCAGGCCGTCGAGGGCGATGTCGTCGGCCGTGGGCGGACGGTCCGTCGTGTCGTCTTCCGCCTTGGCGACCGCCAGGTCCCGGGAGGCGCGCAGGGCCGCGGCGAAGGTGTCCAGGGGGCGGGGGCCGCCGTCGGCGAGGGCGGTCAGGGGGGCCAGGACCCCGGCGACGTCGTCCACCAGTTCGGTCAGCTCCGGGCGGGCTTCGGGGCGGGCCTGGCGAACCGTCGCGTCGTGGTCGGCCGCCCGGGCCCGGTACCCTTCCAGATCCCCGGGCGGGGTACGGCCGCGCAGGAGCTCCCGCTCCAGGATCAGGGCCCGTCGGCGCTGGAGGCCCGCGGGACGCCCGAACCGCGCCAGGGGGTGCGTCAGGAGCTCCAGCAGGGGCTCGTGGGCCGGGCCCGTGGTCACGCAGCGCGCCAGCAGCCAGGCCAGACGGCCGGCGGGAGTGGACGAGAGGGGGATGCCGGAGCTGTCGTCGAGGTCGAGACCGGCGTCACGGAGCTGGGCCACGACGCGGGCGGCCAGGGCCCGGTCGTTGGTCGCCACGACGATCCGCGAGCCTGGCGCGGCGTCGAGCCTTTCGACGACCCTGGAGGCGATGCGGCGGCTCTCGTCCTCCGGAGTCCCGGCGGGAACCAGCTCGGGGGCGGGGGCCGCACCCGAGCCGTCGTCCGGTCCTTCAGGCTCGGTCGTGAACCTGGCCGCCAGCAGGCGGGTCGGAGCGTCGGGATGGGTCGGGGATTCGGCATCGGCCCAGGAGGCGGCGAAGGGTTCCTGCATGGGGTCCCGACCGGCCGCCGGGGACAGGACCAGGCGCGCCTCGTCGGCATGATCGGCCAGGGCGGTGATGAGCCGGGCCCGGACCGGCGGCATCGCCACGAAGCCGGCGATCCAGAGGGTCGAGACCGGGCGCCCCGGCCACGGGTCGGCGGAGGCCAGGGCGGCGGTCACCTGGGTCTCGACGTCCACGGCGTCGCGGGGTACCCGCCGGCGATAGAGGGTCCAGGCGGCGGTCACGCGCTCGGCGTCGTCCATGAGCTCGGCGTCGTCGCCGGAGGGGGTGGCGGGGTCGAGGCCGTGGCGCCGCATGTCGTCGAAGAGGGTCACCAGCTCCGCGGCCAGACCCGGGGCGGCCTCGGGGCGTTCGGCGAGCCACGATTCGCCGGCGAGGTCCCGGGCCAGCCATTCGGCGCGCAGCTCCGAGGGGAAGGGGTCGGCGTCGAGGCCGAGCCTGAGGGCCAGGTCGGTCACGGCCTGGGCGGGGGTGACCACTTCGGGCAGCAGGATGGCGTCGCGTCCCGATGCCTCGAGGAGGGCGTGGCGCAGGCTCCGGGCCGCGCGGGTCGAGGGCAGCAGGACCATGGCGCGGGGGAGGTCGTCGCCGTGGGCGTCGAGAAGGCGCCGGGCCATGGTGTCGGCGAAGGGCCGGGCGACCGGCAGGGACTCGACGCGCAGCACGCTCAACTCCGCCAAGGCATGGGATACCCGCCGCGGACCTCCTGCGGCGAGGAGATCACGACGAACGCATGGGGATCGATCTCCTCCACCCGCATCTTCAGGCGGTGGGCCTCGTGGCGCTGGACCACCACGAACAGCACCTTGCGCGGTTCGCCGGTGTAGCCGCCGGTGCCCTCGATCACCGTCACGCCCCGCACCAGGTTGTTCATGATGGAGCGGGCGATCTCCTCGTGACGGTCGCTGATGATCATGGCCTGGCGCGAGGCGGCCAGACCGTGGAGCACGGCGTCCAGGGCCAGGGTCGTGGCCCAGGCCACCAGCAGCGCCACCATGGCCGGTTCGGGGCCGAAGATCACGCCGGCCAGACCGAGCACGAGCACGTTCATCACGAGCATGGCCTGGCCCACGTCGGCGCCCCACCACTTGTGGGCGAGCTGGGCCAGGATGTCCACGCCGCCGGTGGTGCCGCGGCCGCGGAACACCAGGGCCAGACCCACGCCGTTGAGCAGGCCGCCGTAGAAGATGATCAGGAGGCGGTCCTGGGTGGGGACGGGCAGCAGGGGCGCCAGCAGGTCCACCCAGAGGCTGAACGCGATCACGCCCGTCAGGGTGCGCACGAAGAACCGGGCGCCGCCGATGTGCTTCCAGCCCAGCCACAGCACCGGGATGTTGAGCAGGAACGTGATCAGTCCCACGCCGCCGCCCACGGCGTGGTTGGTGAGGACGCCCAGGCCGGTCAGACCTCCGGCGACGATGTCGTTGGGCACCAGGAAGAGATCCACCGACAGGGCCATCAACAGGGTCCCGGCGAGGATCTTGGCGTAGTCGAGGACGGCGTCGCGGCGTGACGGCGTCGGCAGGGTGGTCGTCTCGGTCGTCATGAGGCCGATGGTAAGCCATGGAGCGGCCCGCGCAACCCGCAAAAAAGGGCCGCGTCCGAAGACGCGGCCCCTCCCGTCCCGCTTGCGCGGCCCCCCAGGTTACCCGCCCGGATTGGCCTGGTGGATCACGGTCTGCGGGAACGGGATCTCGATGCCCTCGCGGTCGAAGGCTTCCTTCACGTTGCGGGTGAAGTCGAGCTTCACGCCCCAGAAGTCGCCGGTCTCGCACCAGGGGCGGACCAGCAGGTTCACGCTGCT
>CAYFKR010000002.1:58027-214575 GCA_964343835.1 uncultured Fibrobacteraceae bacterium | reverse complement strand
CCTTCAGCACGCGGTGGTCGGCGACCATCAGGCCCTGCATGATCTCCATGGCGCGGGCGATGTCGGAGCCGTAGCCGATGCCCACCACCATGTCCACGCGGCGTGTGTTCTCGGCGGTGACGTTCTTGATGGTGTCGCCGAAGATCTTCCCGTTGGGCACGATGATCTTCACGTTGTCGGGGGTGTGGATCACGGTGGTGAACAGGCGCATCTCGCTGACCTTGCCCAGCACGCCCGCGGCGTCCACCACGTCGCCGATGCGGAAGGGCTTGAACACGAGCAGCATGACGCCGGCGGCGAAGTTGCTCAGCGAACCCTGCATGGCGAATCCCACGGCGAAGCCGGCGGCGCCGAGCACGGCCACGATCGATGCGGTCTCCACGCCGAAGTTGCCCAGGGCGGCGAGCACGGCGAAGGTCATGATCAGGTGGTAGGCGAGGTTCTCGAGGAAGCCGCCCACGGCGGGGTCGGTGTTCGTCTTGTTGTTGAGTCGGCGGACCACGCCGCGGGCGACCGAGGCGACGATGCGGCCGATGATCAGCACGAGGATCGCGCCGATGACCTTGAGGCCGTACGTGGTGGCGAAGGTGGTCAGGGTCTCCAGGATCTTCTGCATGTCCATGGGTTGATCTCCGATCGGGATTCTGGTTTCGGGTGCCGACCCCCGCGGGCGAAGGCGGGGGCCGGCGGCCGGAAGCGCTGCGACGCCGGGGCGCCGGGCAGGTTCGGGGTCCTACCGCTCCAGCAGCTTCTGGCTCTCGATCACGCGCTTGATCACCTCGGTGTTCAGCACGCGGAACTCCACGCGACGGTTGGCGGCGCGGCCCTCGGCGGTGCCGTTGTCGGCCACCGGGCGGCTCTCGCCGTAGCCGGTCACGGTGAACTGGCCGGCGCGGATGTCGGGGTAGCGCTGAACCATGTAGTCCAGCACGGCCTGGGCGCGCTCCTCGGACAGACGCTGGTTGAGCTCCTCGGATCCCTGGCTGTCGGTGTGGCCGCCCACCTCGATGCGCAGCTCGGGCCAGTTGCCCAGCACGGCGCTGATCTCGTCCAGGGCCGACGTGTCGGCCAGGTCGAGCTCGCTCGAGCCGCTGCGGAACTTCACCTCGGAGGTGCGGATCATGCCGGTGTCCAGGAGCTGCTCCTCGGTCTCGGTGACGGCGATGGGGCAGCCGGCGTCGTCCACCTGGAGGTGGGACGGGGTGTCGGGGCACTGGTCGAGGCCGTCGAACACGCCGTCGCCGTCGGTGTCGACGGGGCAGCCGGCGTCGTCGATCACGGCGCCCTCGAGGGTGCCGGGGCAGGTGTCGAGGCCGTCGTAGACGCCGTCGCCGTCGGTGTCGACGGGGCAGCCGGTGTCGTCGATCACGGCGCCGTCGGGGGTGTCGTCACAGGTGTCGAGTCCGTCGAGCACGCCGTCGCCGTCGCTGTCGGACGGGCAGCCGTCGGTGTCCACCAGGGCTCCGGACGGGGTGTCTGCGCAGAGGTCGTCGCGGTCGCGCACACCGTCGAGATCGGCGTCCTTGCTGCCGCGGCCGAAGTGGAACTGCAGGCCGGCGCTGACCACCAGGTTGTGGGTCATGTCCGAGCCGTTGGGGAAGCCCGCGGCGAGGTCGGTCATGAGGTCGCGGACCTCGAGGCGCAGGTCGCGGCGGTTCACCTTGTCGCCGCCGAGGCGGATCTTCAGGCCGGCGCCGGCTTCCCAGCCGTTCAGGTGCCAGTCGGTGGTCGGCAGATCGCCGGTCACGTCGACCTGGCCCCAGCCCGCCAGCAGGTAGGGGTTCAGGCCCGAATCCGGGCGCAGGTCGGCCACCAGGCCGAAGCTCTTGTGCAGCACGTCCACGTCGCCGGCGGTGGCGAGGTGCTCGGTGCCGCTCCAGCCCAGCGAACCCTCCAGGGTCAGCCAGCGCAACAGGTGCACGCCGCCGCGGGCGCCGTACACGAGGCCGTCGTCCAGGCCGATCTCGTCGGACCAAAACGTGGTGCCGGCCCAGGGGCCCACCGAGATGATGGGGCGGTCGTCATCGCCCACGGCGGCGATGGCGACGGCCGCCATCGACATCAGGATCAGCAGCGGCAGCATGCGATTCAGCAGGGTCTTCATGGGGTTCTCCTCCCGATATGCGACGATGTCGCGACCGTCGAACGGCCGGTCTTTCCCTCCTCCGTTCCGCCCTCCAGACACGACCGTTCGCAGGAAGTCACATGCCGTGTCCGACTTTTTTGACGACGGGGCAAAAACCCGCTGATACCCTCCTTGGCGTGACGAATCCGTGTGACTTCCGTCCGCCGGGCGTGTCCATGGCGATAGAAGGAGTGACCGTGAACCCGAGCGACGAACAGCTGGTGGAGCGCGCCGTCGGGGCCGTGCGGGGCGACCTGCGGGCCTTCGACGAACTCGTGCGCAGGCACCAGGCGCGGGTCCAGACGAACTGCCGCTACCTGAGCGGTTCCGAGGACGACGCCCTGGACCTGTCCCAGGAGGTCTTCGTGAAGGCCTACTTCAACCTGCGGCGGTTCGAGGGGCGGTCGAGCTTCGGCACCTGGGTGCAGCGCATCAAGGTGAACCACTGCCTGAACCACCTGCGCTCGTCCCGCGGCCGTTCGTTCGTGGACGTGGAGGACCCGGTGCTGGAGGGGGAGGAACCGTTGCGGGCGGACACCCGCGCCGACGCCGGGCTCGAGGCCGACGAGGCCCGCGACCGCATCGGTCGGACCCTGGACCGCATGGCCGACACGCTCCGCGTCCCCCTGCTCATGCGCGACATGGACGGCTACTCCTACCAGGAGATCGCCGACGAACTGGGCATCGGGCTCTCGGCGGTGAAGATGAGGATCAAGCGGGCGCGCGAGGAATTCCGCAGCCTGTACGGGGAGTGACCACGCCATGGCATCCGACGACTTCCGCGACGACATCCACGACGACGAGGGCCCCGACACCGGCAGCCCCGTCTCCGTGCTCAGCGACTTCGCCGTGGACCCCGACCCCGGCCTCGAGGGCCGGGTGGTGCGCAGCATCCAGCGCCGTGAACTCGCGTCGGACACCCTGGACTTCTCCCTGCGGGTCATGATCCAGACGGCCTGGGAGTACCTGCGGAGTCTGCTGGATCTGGTGCCGGCCGGTGACGACCGGTCGGGAAAGGAATGACATGAACGACGGATTCTCCCTGAAGACGGCGGCGACGGACGTGCTGGAGACCCTGACGGGCGCCCTGGCCGGGTTCGTGCCCCGGGCCCTGACGGCCCTGGCGGTCTTCCTGCTCGGCCTGCTGCTGGCCAAGGTGGCGGCCAAGGGTATCCGCACGCTCTTCGACCGCTTCAAGCTGAACGACCTGCTGGAACGGGTGGGGCTGACGGGTATCCTGGAGCGCTTCGGCGTGACCGAGACCCCCGGGGAGGTCCTGGCGCGCACCGTCTACTACCTGCTGATCCTGCTCTTCGTGCAGAGCGCGGCCCTGGCCGTGGGCCTGACCGCCGTTTCCGACGCCGTGACGGCGTTCTTCGGCTACCTGCCCAACCTGGTGGCGGGGCTGATCGTGCTGCTCATCGGCATGATGATCGCGCAGTTCGCCTCGGGAGCCGTGACCCGCTCGGCCCGCGATTCCGGCGTGGAGTTCGCGCCCCTGCTAGGGCGGGTCGTGTCGGCGCTGATCCTCTTCGTGACGGGCATCATGGCCGTGACCGAGCTGCGCATCGACACCGCCGTGATCCGCATGGTCGTGCAGATCCTCATGGGCGGGGCCGCCCTGGCCTTCGCCCTCTCCTTCGGCCTGGGCACCCGCGACGTCACCCGCAACCTGGTGGCCGGCTTCTACGCCCGGAAGATCTTCCGGGCCGGTGAGGAGATCGAGATGGACGGCCGCCGCGGCATGCTCATCGGCATCACGCCCCTGCAGGCGCTGGTGCAGGAGGGCGACCGGTCGGTGACCATCCCCAACGCCGTGTTCCTGGACCAGGCGGTCCGGCAGTAGCTCCCTCCGGGGCCGGCCCGGCCGGGTCGGCCCCGCGTCTCCTATCCCATTCCCGCTAAAGCTCCTCCGCGAACGGTCGATGGTGCTCCCGAGATCACCGGAATCACCCGTTCATCGGAGCGAGGATCCATGGGCAAGAACTCGACTCTGGTCACCCGACCGGACGTCACCGACGAACAGGCCATCCTGCATTGGCTGGATGCCCTCGTCGGCGTGCCCGAGGACCAGCTCCTCGAGGGGCTGACCCTCGATCGCAACGGCGAGCCCCTGCCTCCTCCCATTGCCCGCCACGAGGCCACCTGGTCCTACGATCCGTTCACCGGCCGCCTGCTGAGCCTGGGCGTCGGGGCCTGGAGCATCTTCGGGATCCCCGTCACGGAGCTGCGCCGGGAGCCGGCCCTGATGTTCCGGGCCATCCTGCCCGAGGACATCCACGTGCTGGTGGACCTGGCCCGCATCGCGGACCTGGGCGGGGAGATCAGCCGCGACTACCGTCTGCGCCGTCGTGACGGGGCCATCCGCTGGATTCGCGCCCGGGCCGTGCTGGTGCGCGAGGCGACGGGCGGGCGCCCGCGCGTGGACGGCGTGCTGCAGGACGTCACCGAGGAACGCGAGCGCCGCGAGGCCGCCGAGCATCGGCTCCACCGCGTGGTGCTGCAGCGCAAGGCCATCGAGGACATCTTCCACGACGGCGACGTCAACGGCGGCGACCTCGGGGACGCCATGTCCCGCCTGGGGGTGCACGCCGCCCGGGGCATGGAGATCGACGCAGTCAGCATCTGGATCCGCGACGAGGAATCCGGCTGCATGGTGCGCCGCACGTCGGACGGTACCACGCCGGATCGGATCTGCCCGGACCGTCACGCCACCTACTTCCGCAGCCTCGAGTCGGAGCGCGTGCTCGTGGCTCCGGACGCCGCCACCGACCCCAGGACCATGGAGCTGGTCGGCGACTATCCGGAGTCCGATGCCGTCGTCTCGACCCTCGATTCGGCCGTCCTCAAGGGCGGCGTCATCATCGGCCTGATCAAGTTCGAACACGGATCGCGTCGCGATTGGCTGCCGGAGGAACGGACCTTCGTGGGCCGCATCGCGGAGCACGCGGCCCAGATCCTCGAGCACCTGGACCGCGAGCGGGCGGAGCACGAGCTGGCCCTGTTCCAGGCGACGGTGGAGCAGTCGTGCCACGGGATGGTCATCGCGGGGTTCGACGGCGTGATCCGCTTCGCCAATCCGGCCTTCAGCCGCACGCTGGGCTACGGTGAGGGCGAACTCATCGGCAGGAACGTCACGACGTTCATCGCCGAGAGCTCCACGGGCATCGACGACCACATCCGTGAGCGGTTGAGCCTCGGCGACACCCAGGTCCTGGCGGAGATGGACCACGTCCGCAGGGACGGCGTGATCGTGCCGGGCCTGATCCACGCCAATCCGGTGGAGGACCCCCGCACCGGAGAGCTCTGCGTCGCCGTCACCCTCACCGACATCACCGATCGCAAGCGCTGGGAGATGGCTCTCACGGAGGAACGCCGTCGCCTGCGGACCCTCATGTCGAGCCTGCCGGGCATGGCCTTCCGCCTGCGCAACGCCCCGGACTGGCCCGTGGAATTCCTGAGCGACGGCTGTGAGCAGGTCATCGGCTGGAAGGCCGAGGACATCATGGACGACCGTCTGGTCACCCACGCGGAATGCGTGCACCCCGACGATCGTCCCATGGTCTGGGCCGCCATGGACAAGGCCATGGCCGCGGGCGAGCCCTACGAGCTCGAATACCGCATCATCGACGCCCAGGGCCGCACCAAGTGGGTCTGGGAGCACGGCGTGGGCGTGTACGAGGACGGCGAGCTGATGGCCGTCGAGGGCTTCGTCCAGGACATCGACGAGCGCGTCAAGGCGCGCCGTGCCCTGGCCGAGAGTGAAGGCCGCTACCGCCAGCTCATCGACAACCTCAATGTCGGCGTGGCGGTGTACAGCGTGTCGCCCGACGGCAAGCGGTTCAGCTTCGCCGACTACAACCGGGCCGGCGTGGAGATGGACGGCGTGCGCCGCGAGGACATCCTCGGACGCGAGGTCCGTGAGTGCTTCCAGGGCGTGGATAAGTACGGCCTGACCGACGTCTTCGAGCGCGTCTGGCGCACCGGCGAGCCCGAGCGTCATCCCCTGGCCCTGTACAACGACGACGACATCGTCAGCTGGCGCGAGAACTACGTCTACCGCCTGCCCAACGGCGAGATCGTGGCGGTCTACGAGGACCTCACCGAGAAGGTCCAGGCCCAGCAGGCCCTTCGCCTGAAGCAGATCTCCATCGACCAGGCCAACGACGCCATGATCTGGACGGTGCCCGACGGCACGCTGATCGACGCCAACGAGCGCGCCTGCGAACTCTACGGCTACGACCGCGACGACCTGCTCCGGCGCACCATTTTCGACCTGACGACGGCCTACTCCCGCGACACCTGGCAGCGGCGCTGGGAGCAGCTCCGCAAGTGCCGCTCCCTGCGGTCCGAGTCGTGGCACCAGTGCAGCGACGGCCGCGTGATCCCGGTGGAGGTCTCCACGCGCTACCTCGAGTTCGAGGAGCAGGAGTTCCACTGCACGATCATCCGCGACCTGACCGAGCAGAAGCGTCACGAGAACGAGATCAAGCGCATGAACGAGGAGCTGGAGCGGCGCGTGGACGCGCGCACCCGCGAGCTCCGCGACAGCCAGGACCAGCTGCTCCAGAACGAGAAGATGGCCGCCCTGGGACGCCTCGTCGCCGGCGTGACCCACGAGATCAACACGCCCATGGGCATCGGCGTGACCGCCGCCTCGCACCTGCAGGACGCCGTGTCCAGCACGCGCTACAGCTACGAGTCGGGCACCATGAAGCGCAGCGACTTCGAGTCGTTCCTGTCCGACGCCGACGAGTCCGCCCGCATGATCCTGAGCAACCTGGGCAAGGCCTCGCGCCTGATCCAGGGCTTCAAGGGCGTGGCCGTGGACCAGTCCGACGAGGCCCGGCGCAAGTTCGACATGGGCGAGTATCTGGACGAGATCCTGATGTCCCTGCGTCCGCGCCTGAAGAAGACCAGGATCCAGGTCGACCTGGACTGCCCGGCCGGCCTGACCGTGGACAGCCACCCCGGCGCTCTCTCGCAGATCGTCACCAACCTGGTGATGAACTCCCTGATCCACGCCTTCGGCGATGACGGCGAAGGCCGCATCTCCATCGACGTGCGCGCCGTGGACGACGACGTCCAGCTCGTGTTCGCCGACGACGGCTCCGGCATGGACGCCGACACCGTCCGCAAGATCTACGAACCCTTCTTCACCACCAAGCGCGGCGCCGGCGGCAGCGGACTCGGCATGCACGTGGTCTACACGTCGGTGACCGAGGCCCTGGGCGGCCGCATCAGCTGCGAGAGCCGGCCCGGCGAGGGCACCATCTTCACGCTGGTCTTCCCGAGAGAGAGGAGTCGACATGACGACTGATCGTCACGACGACATCTTCGCTCCCGCGGAGGACCTGCTCTTCGCCGACGAGACGGCCGCCACGACCGCCACCGTCGCGGCCCGGACCGAGGCCTGGAAGCTCGTCATCGCCGACGACGACGAGGAGGTCCACGCCTTGACCCGCCTCGTGCTCTCGGACTTCACCTTCGAGGGCCGCGGCCTGGAGTTCGTCAGCGCCTACTCGGGCAAGGAGACCGTGGAGGTGCTCCGCGAGCACACCGACGCCGCCCTGGTGCTGCTGGACGTGGTCATGGAGAGCGACGACGCGGGTCTGAAGACGGCCAAGGCCATCCGTGAGGAGCTCCAGAACGGCTTCGTGAGGATCATCCTGAGGACCGGACAGCCCGGCCAGGCGCCGGAGCAGGAAGTGGTCTCCAGCTACGACATCAACGACTACAAGGCCAAGACCGAACTCACGGCCCAGAAGCTGTCCACGACGGTGACCTCGGCCCTGCGCTCCTACCGCGACATCCGCACCATCGAGCGCCACCGCCAGGGCATGGAGACCGTCAACGCGCTGTGCCGCGAGCTCTACACCTGCACGGGCGTGAAGGAGCTGGGCGAGGCCGTGCTGGAGGGCGTGGGACGCGTCCTGGCGCCGGAGGGCTCCCCGCAGCGCACGTTCTCGGGCGTGTTCACCGAGCGGGTGGAGAACCACTGCATCATCCTGGCGGGCGCCGGCGATCTGGCGGATTCCGTGGGACGCACGGTGCACGACAGCGTGGGCGAGGATCTGCGGACGCGTGTGAACACCATCTTCGATGGGATGGACGAGTACGTCGAGGACGACCTCTTCCTGCTGGTCCTGCGTTCCCCCACCGGTTTCGAGAGCCGCCTGATCGTCAAGGCCGACCGTGCCTTCGAAGCCCACGAGATCGAACTGCTCGGCGTGTACGTGTCCAACGCGCGCACCGCCTTCGCCAACATCCATCTCGACCGCGAGGTCCGCGAGACCCAGCGTGAGATGATCCTGACCCTGGGCGAGGTGGTGGAGAGCCGCTCCAAGGAGACCGCCAACCACGTCAAGCGTGTGGGCCGCATGGCTCGCCGCCTGGGCGAGCTGGCGGGCCTGGACACCGAGGAGGCGCGCCTGCTGGAGATGGCGGCGCCGCTCCACGACATCGGCAAGATCGCCATCCCCGACGCCGTGTTGCTCAAGCCGGGCCGCTTCACGCCCGAGGAGCGCGCGGTGATGGAGCGCCATGCGGAGATCGGTCGGGAGATCCTCAGCGGTTCGAGTCGGGAGCTCTTCCGCATCGCGTCGGTCATCGCCCACGAGCACCACGAGAAGTGGGACGGCTCGGGATATCCCCGAGGCCTGACCGGCGAGGACATCCACATCCACGGCCGCATCGTGGCCATCGTGGACGTGTTCGACGCCCTGGCCCACGAGCGCTGCTACAAGCCCGCCATGCCCCTCGAGAAGTGCCTGGCCATCCTTCAGGAAGGCTCCGGCAACCACTTCGACCCCGGCCTCATCGACCTCTTCATGGCCAACGTGTCCGACTTCACGTCCATCATGGACGAGCTCCGCGACGAGATCGTGGACGAGCCGGACGTGACCCTCCTCGAGGTCTGATTTCCGTCGTCATCGCCGGTTTGGGAGACGCCCTCGGGACGGGGCGGTGATCGTCGTGCTTCCGGGTCAGTCCCGGAGTTCGCCCAGGTGCAGGGAGAGGCCGTCGTCGCCGTCCACCAGGAAGGCGATGCGCTCGCCGTCGGGGGAGAGGACGGGCTTGACCAGGAGCGTGTCCGCGGCGCCGCCGAAGACGATGCTGGACGGTCCCAGGCGCTCGCGCACCACGTAGTCGATCCCGTTGCCCGACGTGCAGCCCACCAGGGTGTTGTCGGCGGAGAAGGAGGGGTGGGCGCCGGGCCCCAGGGCCGTGGTCTCGACGGAGTTGAAGGGCATCCAGTAGATCGTGCCCTCGGGGTCGGCGTAGGTCACCAGTTCGCCGTCGGGGCTGATGCGGAAGTCGGTGCAGTCCTCCAGGCCGTTCGCGGGGCGGGTCAGCAGCACCGAGTCGGCCTCGCGGTCCTCCCAGTGCATGAACCAGGTGCCGCTCCAGGTGCCCACGCCGCGACGGGCCTCGCGGTCGAAGCTCAGGAGGGAGGGCGAGGAGATCTGGTTGGGGGCCAGGCCCACCGACGGACCGGCGAAGGTGCGCAGGATCTCGGGCTCGGGGTCGCCGCCGGCCGTGGCGGCCGAGGCGCCCATGATGTGCATGCCGAAGTTGTTGGGCACGAAGCCCTGGAACCAGCCGACGCGGCCGGACGACAGACCGCAGGGGGAGTGGCCGCCCAGCAGCCAGATGTCCTGGTCGCGGTCGGTGACGGCGATGCGCACCGACGGATCGTCCGCCCTCACCTTCCAGACGATGCTGCCGGGACCCGCCGTGAACAGGACCCACTGGCCGTCGTCGGTCCAGCCCGGCGCGGAATCGATCAGGGGGAGGGCGTCGGCCGCCACCAGCAGGGTGGCCACGACGGCGGGGTCGCCCTGGGGGTCGGGATCGGGGTCGGGGCCGGGGCCGGAGGGGCCGTCCCCGCCGCAGCCCGCCACGACCAGCACCATCGCGAGGGCGAAGAGCGCGGAACGGCGATGTGGGCGATCAATGCTCATGACCACAGGATCCTTCCCCGTTCTTTCCCCGTCAAGGCCCGGTGACGTCCGATCGGCTGCCGGAGGGGTTCCCGCGTGCGGGAATGGCGCCCTCGGTGATGATATGGTATTCTCAATACATGGCTGCGGGGACCGTCCCCGGGCCGGGAAACCACCAACAGGAGCCATGCATGATCCGTTCCAACGTTGAACCCTGAGGCCCGCCGTCGCGGGCCCCGACAGGAGGTATGACCGTGCTGCCACTGCGGAACGTCCTCTGCCCGACCGACTTCAGCGATCCTTCCTACGAAGCCCTCCGCTCCGCCACCGAACTGGCCCTCCACTTCGACGCCCATCTCGTGGTCGTTCACGTCGTGCCCACCGTACCGGTCATCGCCTCGCCCGTGGACGGGCTCGGGGCGCCGGCCATGGACGTGGGCCGCTACGTCCGCGAGATGACCGTGCAGTCGGAGAAGCTGCTGGCCGAGACCGTCCACGACCGCGTGCCCGCCGAGGTCCCCGTCAGGCTGGTGGTGACCTACGGTGATCCGGCCGACGAGATCCTCGCCGCGGCCGACCGGGAGAGCGCCGACGCCATCGTCATCGCCACCCACGGCCGCACGGGTTGGCGCCGATTCCTGTTCGGGTCGGTGGCCGAGAAGGTCATGCGCTTCGCGAAATGCCCGGTGATGACCATCCGCCAGCCGCGGGAACAGGGCGAGCCCGAGGTCGCGGCCCACAGCGGGGCGGCCGGAGCCTAGAACAGGGGGGCGACCCTTGCCGGATGGGCGGTGCGTCCGCTGACGTAGGCGTGGGTGTCGTGGAGCAGGGCCATCATGTCGATGCCCAGGTCGGTGCTGCCCGCGGCGGCGGCGTGGCGCTCGGCGTTGGCCAGGAGCTTGCGGGCCCCCCGCAGGTTGCCGCGCTCCTTCTTGAGGTGGGCCACCGCGCACTGGATCAGGGCCTGCAGGCACTGGCCCGCCGCCGAACCGTGCCCGGACGCGTGCCACAGCCCCTCCAACGCCTCGTGGCACTCCCACCAGTAGCCCAGATTGAAGAGATCCAACCCGTAGAGGTACGTCTCGCATTCGCGCCAGTCCGTCTCGTCCAGGGAGGGAGGCGCCGGTTCGGGAGCACCGTAGGAATGGCCCTCCGGATCCCGGGTGGGGTGGGGCGTCTCGCCCGGGACGTGCCGGTACGCAGGCAGGGGGCGATCGGTGAAGCGCTGGGGTTCGGTCATGGTTCCTCCGGACGGTCGGCTGATCCCATGATACCCTCCGGTCGGCCCGGTGCCAGCGTCGTGAAAAAAAAACCGCTCAGCCACCGAACCCGCCGCGAGGTCCGTGCGTCTCTGTTCCGTGGCCGAGGCGGGGAGCCCGGCCGGGAAGGAATGTCCGATGGAACTCGCAGGGATCCTGGAAAGCTGTCGCCTCGGCGACGAACTGGCGTGGGAGATGCTCGTACGCCGGTACCAGGGCCGCGTCTACGGGATCGCGCTCACCTACGTGGGCGACCCCGACGAGGCGCGCGACCTGGCCCAGGAAGTCTTCGTGCGGGTCTATCGCAACCTCGACGGCTGCCGCGAGGCCGACCGTTTCCTGCCCTGGCTCATCCGCATCGCCCGCAACGCCGGCGTGGACCACCTCCGCCGCCGCAAGGCCCGCCCCCCCGCCCGGGACATCCCGGTGGAGGAGGCCTGGGGCCTGGCGTCCGACGGTCCCGCCCCCGACGACGAGCTCGAGGCCGGCTCCCGCCGCAAACTGGTGGCCCTGGCCCTGCGCGGGCTCAGCGAGATCAACCGCGAAATCATCATGCTCAAGGACATGCAGGGACTCAGCCTGGACGAGATCTCCAGGATGCTCGACCTGCCCCTGGGCACCGTGAAGTCCCGCTCGAGCCGGGCCCGCGTGGAGCTGGCCGAGGCCGTGCGGAACCTGACGACTCCCCCCGGCGCGGAGGCGACGGCATGAGGCTGGACTGCCGACAGTGGGACGCCCTGCTGGACGACTGGCGCGACGGTCGGCTCGACGCCGCCACCGCCGACGCCTGCCGCATCCACGCCGACGGCTGCCATCGCTGCCGGGAGATCCTCGATCTGCTCGACGGCGACCTGCCGGTTTTCACGGACGCCCCCGACCTGACCGCCGACATCCTGTCCGCCACCAGCGGCTCGGCCTGCGACCGGGCCCGGGACCTGATCGGCGCCTCTCCGGACGGGGAGACCGCTCCGGCCGACGCCGCCCTGTTGGCGGCCCACCTGGAGCACTGCACCGACTGCGCCGAGGTGGCGGAGATCGTGGCCTGGGCCGTGCCGGCGGTGGCGGAACTGGCCGAGCCGGAGCCCGCCGAGGCGTTCACCTACGACGTGCTGCGGGCCACCTCGCAGGCGCGTCGCAGCCGGCGCTCGGGTTCGATCGGGCGCATGGGCCAGCGCATCGGCGCCTGGTGGGACGAGCAGGTCCGTCGTCCGAACTTCGCCTGGGAGATCGCCTTCGTGGCCACGGTGCTCGCGGTGGCGGTCTTCGGGACCCCCGTGTCCCCGGGGCGCGAGGCGCCGCGCCGCGCCCTCGAGGTGGTCCGGGCCGGTCCCGACTGGGTGATCGCCCGGGGCGGCGAGGCCGTGGCGGCCTTCGCGGACCTGATGGTGGACCTGAAGGAAGGGATGGATGACCGCCGCGACCGCACGGCCCCCGACCGGGCGGACCTGCAGCGGCACGGACTGGAACTGGGTGGTGCCCTGCTCGACGCCGACCGCGACGCCGCGGCCGAGGAGCTGGGACGCATCCGTAACGATATCGACCGCATCTGGGAGGAATGGCGCAACGGCGACCCGTCGTCCGCCCTCCCCGACACTTCGCAAGCGACGAACGAGCCGCGTTGACGCGGACCGGACCCAAGGAGGCAGACATGGAGTACACCAACCCCCACAACGACCCGGGACGCGCGACCCCCGACGTCGACAGGCAGCAGGCTTACGCCCCGCCGCCGCCCCCCCCGCACCCGCAGCAGGCGTACCGGGACCGCCGGGACCTGCCCCTGAAGTCCACGGTGCTGGCGGTGGTGCTGTCCACCATCATGCCGGGCCTGGGCCAGGTGTACGTGGGCTACTACCGCCACGCCTTCACCTACGTGATCATCTTCGCGTCGGTCATCGCCATGCTGTCGTCCAGCGCGGGCGGCGGCTTGGAGCCCCTGCTGGGCGTCTTCATCGCGTTCTTCTACTTCTACCAGCTGGTGGATGCGGGACGGAAGGCGTCGCTGTACAACCAGGTGCTGCTCAGGGGCGAGGCCATGGACCTGTCCACGGAGGACCTGCCCGAGGCCGGCGGTTCGCTGTTCGGCGGCTCGATGCTGATCATCGTGGGCCTGATCGCCCTGGCCAACACGGTCTTCGACATCTCCATGGCTTGGCTCGAGGACTGGTGGCCCCTGGGACTGATCATCGTGGGCGGCTGGCTCGTGAAGCGGGCGCAGAAGGAGAAGGCGTCGGAGGACTGAGCCACCTGACGACGGCAGGAGGCGGGGCCCGGCGGGTCCCGCCTTTTCGTTGTCGGGCAGGGGCGTCGGCCGTTACGATCGGACCATGAAGACCTGCACCATGATCGCCGCCATGCTGGTCGCCCTGTCCGGAGCGACCGCGGCCCCGCTCACCCTGGTCACGTCCGCGGACGCCCCCCGGAGCGTCGTGTTCGAATCGGATGCGCCCCTCGAGGTCATCATGGGGCGCACCACGACGGTCTCGGCCGAGGCCGTCTTCGACCCCGACGACCTCTCGGCTCCCTGCCGCATCCGCGCCGAGGTGGATCTGGCGTCCCTGCGCACGGGCCTCTCCACCCGCGATCGCCACATGCGCGAGGATCACCTGCACACCGACCGGCACCCCGCCGCGACCCTCACAGTGGAGCGGCTACTGGCGCCCTCGGCTGCGGCCCTGGCGCCGGGCGATACGGTCACGGCCGTCCTGGCCGGGGTGCTCGATCTGCACGGCGTGGCCGCGGGCCGGGAGATCCCCGTGCGGCTGGTGATGGATGAGCACGGCCAACTCCTTGTGACGGCGTCGTTTCCCGTCGTCCTGGCCGACCATGGCATTCCCCGGCCGGAAAAGCTGCTGCTCAAGCTCGGCGAGCACGTGGACGTGACCGTCGAGCTCCTCCTCGCTGCGCCGTAATACCCATGTTTTTCATGGGGTAACACAGAAATCTGTCCTCAAAGACGCGCTGCGCAGGCCGATACCCTGATGGACGTCAGGGTATTCGCCCAGCGTCGGATCACCGCACCCGGAGGACACCGTGTCGCCCCGCAGCGTCCGCGACAATCTGGTTCAGACCCTGGCGCCCGTCGCCGTGGTCCTGCTGCCCGTGGGCACGGTGATGCTCACGGACCCCTCCGCGTTCCGTCGCATCTTCGGCATGGAGCTCATCCACACCCTCTCCGAGATCTACTGCATGTTCCTGGCCGTCGCCCTGGGCGGGTTCATGCTGCTGCGGCATGCGGGCGGGAGGCGCGGCCTCCACTTCTGGTTCGCCGGCGGCCTGCTGGGTCAGGGGGTGTTGCTGGGCTACCACGCCATCGACCTGGTGGAAGGGCTGTCCACCGTATTCCAGATGCTGGCTCTGGTGGTCGGCGCCGTGTTCGCGGGCATCGCCGTGCTGCGTCCCGGGCGTCGGTGCGGCTGGCTCGGACGGGCGGTCCCCCTGCTGGTCGTGGTGACGACGACGGCGTCCGGATGGCTGATCTCGACCCAGGCACCGACCGTGGAAGCCCTCGTGGAGCACCCGTCGGCGGGGACGGTCACCCTCTGGACCCTGCGCGGTGCGGCGGTGCTGTTCGGGTTGTTCGCCCTGCGCGCCATGCTCGGTTTCGTGCGGACCCGCGTCTCGTCGCTGCTCTGGCTGGGCGTGTTCGCCCTGCTCCACGCGACCGCGTGCCTGCTCGGGGACCTGGGAATGGGGCAGGACGTCGCCTGGCTGTTCACCCTGCTGCGCGTCAGCGCCTTCACCGTGCTGATGGCCTACGCGGCCACGGTTTCCACAGCGGACGTCGGATTGCTGGGCCGCACCGAGGAGGACCTGCGCCGCAGCGAGGCCCGCTTCAAGGCCCTGACCGAGAACACCGCCGACATCGTGTTCATCCTGGACCCCGGGGGACGGTTCTCCTACGTCAGCCCGGCCGCGGCCAGGGTCGCCGGCGTGCGCGAGGAGGACCTGATCGGCCAGCCCCCCGGCGGCTACACCCACCACGAGGACCGGGAGCGCGTCGCTGAGGGCCTCCGGAAGGCCCGCAAGCGCCCCGGCGACACCATTTCCATCGGGACCATCAGGGTGCGCCACACCGACGGCCGCTGGCTCCATGTGGAAGGCGTGTACACGTGCCTGGAGCACGACCTGAGCGTCCACGGAACGGTACTCAACTACCGCGACGTCACCGAGCGGCACGAATCCCAGCTCGCCCTGGAGGAAAGCCGCAACCAGCTGGACCGCCTGATCTCGAGCCTGCCCGGCATGGTCTACCGCAGCCGCATCGGCGACGACCTCGTGGTGGAGTACGTGAGCGAGTACTGCCTCGAGCTCACGGGCCATCCTCCCGAGGCGTTCATCGAGAGACGGATCAAGGCCGGCGACATCGTCCACCCCGACGACTTCGAGGACATGCGCACGATCGTCTGGGAGGCGGCCCACGAGAACCGCCCCTTCCAGACCGAGTACCGCATCGTGGCCCTGGACGGCAGCGTGAAGTGGATCATGGAGCGCGGCGTGGCCGTGCGCGGCGACGACGGCGACCTGGAGTTCGTCGAGGGCATCATGATCGAGATCACCGACCTGGTGGAGAGCCGCCGCGAGCTGCGCCGCACCAAGTTCTCGGTGGAGAACGCCACCGACACCATGTTCTGGGTGGACCGCACCGGCCGCCTGGTGAACGTCAACGAGACCGCCTGCCGCCAGCTAGGCTATTCCCGCGACGAGATGCTGGCCATGACGCTCTTCGACGTGTCCACGGACCTGAAAGAAAGCGACTGGCCCGACGCCTGGGACATGGTCAAGCGACAGGGCTCCGTGCTCCTCGAGGGCGAGCACGTGACCAAGACCGGCCGCCGCTTCCCGGTGGAGGTCTCGTCCATCTTCCTGGACTTCGAGGGCGAGGAGTTCCACTGCTGCTTCGTGCGCGACATCACCGACCGCAAGGAGGCCGAGCGCCGCATCCAGATCATGAACGCCGAGCTCGAGCAGCGGGTGAAGGACCGCACCGCCGCCCTGGAGGAGGCCCAGGCGCAGCTGGTCACGTCGGAGAAGATGGCGGCCCTGGGCAACCTGGTGGCCGGCGTGGCCCACGAGATCAACACGCCCCTGGGCATCGGCGTGACGGCGGCGTCGCATCTGGAGAAGAAGGTGCAGGAGACGGTCGGGCTCTATGAAGAGCAGAGCATGAAGAAGACCGACTTCGAGAGCTTCCTGGACCTGTCGCGGGAAACCTCCGCGCTGATCCTGACCAACCTGCGCCGCGCCGCCGACCTGGTGCAGGGCTTCAAGCAGGTGTCGGTGGACCAGTCCAGCGAACGGCGCCGCGAATTCGACGTGGCCGAGTATGTGGACGAGATCGTGCGCAGCCTCAAGCCGGAATACGGCCCCTACGGCCACGTCGTGGAGACGGCCTGCACGCCGGGTCTGACCATGGACAGCTACCCGGGCGCCTTCGCCCAGGTGATCACGAACCTCATCGTGAACTCGGTGAAGCACGGCTTCGACAACCGCGAGGGCGGGTCCGTCTGGCTCAGCATCGACGGCGACGGGGACCACGTGCGCATCCTGTACAAGGACGACGGCTGCGGCATGAGCGCCGAACAGGTCCGCAAGCTCTACGACCCCTTCTTCACCACCAAGCGCGGACGCGGCGGCAGCGGCCTGGGCATGAACATCGTCTACAACCTGGTGACGCAGGTGCTCAAGGGCAGCATCGAATGCCAGAGCGCGGTGGGGCAGGGGACGGTCTTCATGGTGGATCTGCCGAGGATCGCTCCGCTCGACACGGAGATCCCTGCGACCGCTCCCGACGAGGAACCGGCGACCGTCTAGACCAGGACGTCGTCCACGATCCCCACGATCACCGACCGCACGGGCAGCCCGTCCTCGCCGAGGATCTGGCGGGCGCCGTTCCCCTCGTCCAGCACGAGCACGGTCTCGCCGGCGCCGGCGCCGGCCGTATCCAGGGCGATCATGTAGGAGCCGGAGGGGGAGCCGTCGGGCTCGAGGCGGTCCAGCAGCAGCAGGCGGCGGCCGGCCATGGACGGGTGGGCCACGGTGGTCACGACGGAGCCCTTCACGCGGCCCAGGATCATCGTTCGTCCTCCGCGTCGAGGCGGACGTCGTCCACGAGACCGACCACGGCGTGGTCCACGGGCACGTAGGACGGCTCCAGGGTCAGGGCGGCCTCGCGGCTGGCCACCCAGGTGACGGTCTCGCCGGGGCCGGCCATGCGGGTGCCGTCGGCGCACACGAACGGGGCGCCGCCGTCGCGGCCGTCCTCGGTCAGGGGGCGGACCCAGAGCAGGGGCACGCCCTCCATGCCGGGCGTCACCACCGCGGGCACCAGGGTCCCGATCACCTTGCCGAGCTTCATCTCAGCCCTCCACCGTCTCGGCGCCCGCGGGCTCGCGGTTCGCACAGCCCGAGAACGTCGTGCCCTCGCCCACGATCTCCTGCAGGACCCCCTCGGCCCTCGGCATCAGCGTGTGGGCCGCCATGCAGCCGCCGCCGACCCGGGCGCCGGCGGCCTCCACCGCGGCCTGCAGGTCCGTCAATCCGCCCGTGAAGACGGCGAGTCCGCGGCCGCCCAGGTCGTCGCCCAGGCGCAGCTCGTTCAGGCGGACCGGCGCCACCTTCAGGGCGGCGTCCACCGAGCGCAGCAGGGCGGGGGAGGTGGTCGTCTCGACCACGGCCATGGCCTCGGCTTCGGGCACGGCGGGCCGTGCCTCCACCGCATCGGCCAGATCCTCGTGGGGGTCCGGCAGCATCACGGAGTCGCGCACCTCGCCCACGGCCAGGGCCGCCTCGTAGGCCTCGTCCACACTGGCCACCGAACCGCCGATGAGCACCAGGTAGCGCCCCGGGTGCACCGTGCCGCAGCGCAGCAGGGCGATGGGGGAGCGCTTGACGAGGCCGTCCACGGCCAGCATGCCGAAGGCGGCGCTCTCGAACTCGATGAGGGCCAGGGCCCGTTCGCGTAGGCTCATCATACGATCCTGAAGTGGTCCACCATCACGCAGCGGCGCTGGCGGCTGAAGCTCAGGGGGCCGGTCAGGCCCTCGCCCGTCGGGCTGGCGATGGTGAAGCTGGTGTGCCCCTCGCCGCCCTCGCCCAGCCCGCTGAAGATGGGACCGTTCTTGACGAAGATGCTGGTGTTCATGACCCGGGCCATGCGGCTCAGGGCGTCGATGTCGCGGGAGTGCATGGCGGCCGAGTGGCCGAAGCCGTGCTCGGCCTCGCGGGCCAGGTCGATGGCGCGGTCCACGTCGGGCACGCGCACCACCGGCAGCACGGGCATCATCTGCTCGGTCCAGACCAGGGGGTGGTCCTCGGGGACGTCGCACACGACCAGCCGCGGGTCGCCGTCGACGGGGATGCCGGCCCGCCGCAGGATCTCGCCGGCGTTCTTGCCGATGCTGTCCTTCTGCATGTGGCCCGGCTTGCGGGGGCCTTGCGTGTCGTCGAAGATCGTCGCCTCGAGCTTGCGGACGTCGGAGCCCGTCGCCAGGTACGCCCCGGCCTCACGCATGGCCCGCAGCAGCTCGTCGGCCGCGCTTTCGACCACGAAGACTTCCTTCTCGTCCACGCAGATGATGTTGTTGTCGAACGACGCGCCGCGCACGATGTCGCGCCCCGCCGCCTGCACGTCGGCCGTGGCGTCCACCACCACCGGCGGGTTGCCCGGACCGGCGCAGATGGCCCGCTTGCCGCTGGTCATGGCGGCCTTCACCACGCCGGCGCCGCCGGTCACCGCCAGCAGGCGCACACCCGGATGCTTCATGAGGGCCTGGGCGCTCTGCACCGTGGGAGCGCCCACCGCCGTGACCACGTCCTCGGGCCCGCCCGCCGCGACCACCGCGCGGTTGATCAGCCGCACCGTCTCCATGGAACAGGCCACGGCGCTCGGGTGGACGTTGAAGACCACCGTGTTGCCCGCCGCCACCATGCCGATGGTGTTGCAGATGATCGTCGAGGTGGGGTTGGTGGTGGGCGTGATGGCGCCGATTACCCCGTACGGGGCCCATTCCATGAGGGTCAGGCCCCGGTCGCCGGTGGAGGTGACGGGGCGCAGGTCCTCGGTGCCGGGGGTCTTCTCCGTGACCAGGGCGTTCTTGACGACCTTGTCCTCGAAGCGGCCCAGGCCGGTCTCGTCGTGGGCCATGCGGGCCAGGCGTTCGCCCTCGGCGCGCATGGTGGCGCGGATCGAGGCGATCATGGCATCGCGCAGGGAGAGGGAGCAGTCGCCGAGGCGGCGGAAGGCCCGCCCGGCGGCGGCCACGGCCGTGTCCACGCAGGGGTGGATGCCCTCGCCGGTCGCCACGGCGGCGGCCGGAGCCGGCGATGCGGCGTCCGTCGGTGCGCCGCCCATGCGCGCCGCGAGGCTGCGGGCGATGGCGTCCACCTGCTGGTCTGTGAGTCGGCCCACGGGTCACCTCCCCGGTCGGATCAGTCGTCGCGGCCCTTGCGGTACCGCTCGTCGCCGTCGATCTCCCAGCTGTCCACGATGGCCATGACCACCGCGTCCACGGGCTTGCCGTCGGTGGCCACGGTCTGCCGCGCCGACGATCCCGAGGCGTAGAGCACGTATTCGCCCACCCCGGCGCCCACCGCGTCGGCCGCGATCACCGAGCCGCCCGCGAGCTCCCCGTCCGGACCGCACTGGCCGAGGACGAGGAGCTTCAGGCCGTCCAGCCGCGGCTCCTTGCGCGTGGACACGAGGGTGCCGAGCACCTTCGCGAGATTCATGGCCGCCTCCTAGGCTTCGGCCTCCTGGCGACCCAGGGGGACCACCAGATCGACGTTGGTGTGCGGGCGCGCGATCACGTGCACCGAGACGACCTCGCCCACGCGGGCGGCGGCGGTCTGGCCGGCGTCGGTGGCGGCCTTGACGGCGGCCACGTCGCCGCGGATCACGGCGGTGCAGTAGCCCCCGCCCGTCTTCTCGTAGTTCACCAGTTCGACGCGGGCCGCCTTGACCATCGCGTCGGCCGCCTCCACCAGCGCGGAGAAGCTGCGGCACTCGATCATTCCCAGAGCGTCAGCCATCGTCGTTACCTCCCCGGCTCTCGCCGAATCAGGACCCGGCCTTGCGACCCTTCAACGCCTTCAACGCGTTGACGGCCGCGGGACGGGCCACGTCCACGTCCTTCTGTTCGCCCCCGATGTACACGCGGCCGAAGCTGCCGAACGCGCGCACCTCGAGGATGTTGATGTCGGCCGCCTTCTCCGCCTCGTTGGCCGCCAGCGCCGCGTAGGCGGCGGGCTCGCACTCGAGCACGAAGAGGGTCTGGCCCGACAGGATCAGGTTGCCGTGGCGCATGCGGTTGATGAGCATGCACTGGTGGTCGTCCAGGTGGCGCACCACCTGGTCGCTCACGATGCGCGGCTTGAGGCGCTGTTCCTCCTTCAGCCCGAGGGCGTCGAGGATGGCCTGCCCGGCCTGGCGCACGTCGGCCTGGCTGTCCGAGTGGATCTCGAGCATGCCGAAGTGGCGCTCGACGATCTGCATGCCCGGCGTCACGTTGGTGGACTTCAGGGCGATGTCCGTGACCCGGTTGATCTCGATGCCCGGCGCGATCTCCACGAAGAGGCTGGCCTGCCCCACCTTGGGCAGGAAGCCCTGGGCCACCGTCGCCTGGAACGAGGCGAACTGGGGCTGCAGGCTATCGATGAAGCAGAAGGCTCTCAGGTCCACCATCTCGGTCTCCTATGCCGTTTCCAGGGCGCCGCGAGTGATGTCCACGCTCGCGCTGGCCCCGACCCGGGTGGCGCCCGCGCGGATCATGCGCAGGGCGTCGTCGTAGGTGCGGATGCCGCCGGAGGCCTTCACCTCGAGGCCGTGGCGGCGGACGGCCGACGCCATCAGGGCGATGTCCTCGGCCGTGGCCCCGCCCTTGGCGAAGCCGGTGCTCGTCTTCACGAAGTGGGCCCGCGCCTTCACCGAGAGCTCGCAGGCGCGGCGCTTCTCGTCGTCGTTCAGCAGGGCCGTCTCGATGATCACCTTGCAGATGGCGCCGCCGTCGCGGCAGGCCTCCACCACGGCCCGGATGTCGGCGAGCACCAGCTCGTCCTCGCCGGCCTTCAGGGCGCCCACGTTGATGACCATGTCGATCTCCCGGGCGCCGTCGCGGATGGCCTGGCGCGTTTCGGCCGCCTTGACCGTGGGCGCCGCGGCGCCGAGGGGGAAGCCCACCACGGTGCAGGTCAGCACCTCGGAGCCCCTCAGCCGGTCGCTCACGAAGGCGGTCCAGGCCGGGTTCACGCACACGGACATGAAGCCGAACTCCAGGGCCTCGTCGCAGATGCGGGCCACCTGGGCCCGGGTGGCGTCGGGCTTGAGGATGGTGTGGTCGATGTAGCGGGCGATGGCGCCGGGCAGGGGGCCGGGGGAGTCGGGGGCGGCGTCGCCGGGCACCACGTCGCGGCGCTCGGCGGCCACGGCGGTCTTGGCCGCGGCGGGGCCCACCATGCCGGCCAGGCGCTGGACGATACGGTCCAGGTCGGCGTCGGACAGACCGCCCAGGGCGGCGTAGGCCGGAGCGGCGGCGGTGGGAGCCGGAGCGGCCGCCCCGCCGTCGATCATGGCCACGCGGCGGCGATGACGCTCCTCGGTGCAGTCGGTGGCCAGGAAGACCTCCACGATCTGCCGGGCCAGGCTGGGGCCGATCAGGCCGGCGCCCAGGGTCAGCACGTTGGCGTCGTTGTGCTCGCGGCCGTTGCGGGCGCTGGAGAGGTCGTAGGCCATGGCCGCCCGCACGCCGGGCACCTTGTTGGCCGTCATGCAGGATCCGATGCCGGCGCCGTCGATCATGATGCCCCGGGCGGCCTGGCCCGACGCCACCGATTCCGCCACGGATCGGGCGAAAACGGGGTAATCGACAGCTTCATTCGATGAAGTACCGACGTCGTAGATCTCGTGACCCTGCTCCCGCAGCCAGCCCGAGAGGGCCGTCTTGAGCTCGAATCCGCCGTGGTCGGCGCCGATGGCGATCTTCATGGCCTCTACTCCCTACCAGACCTGGGCGTCGTCCTGGCGATCGCGGGCCAGCCGCGGCCGGATCACGCCCTCATGGTCCTGCAACAGCCCCTGGAGCTGCTGGACGTGGAGCCGGAGTCGTGAGACCCCCGACTCGGTGATGCGGTACGAGGTCCGGGTCCGCTTCCCGTGGGGGACCTTCCGGATCTCGACATAGCCGGCGTCCGCCAGCCGGCCCGTCTGGACGTGGAGATTGCCGTCGGCCAGGCCCGTGGCCCGCTTCAGGTCCATGAACGTGCGCCAGCGGCCGTCCGCGAGGCCGGCCACCAGGGCCAGACGCGGCGGCGAAGCCAGGATCTCGTCGATCGAGGTCACGCGCATGGCATCTCCGGACGTCGAATTGCTTTACGGATTGAAGTTATCGACAGGAGGGAGGGGGTGGTCAAGGAAAAAATCGGTCGCGGTGTGTTAATGCTTCATATTGTGAAGTTAATTCTGTGCTTCCCTGATGGTCTCGAGCTCCTCCCAGCGGGCGTAAAGAACCGCGAGGTCCGATTCGGCCCCCTCCATCCGTCCGCGCAGGTCGGCCACGTCGGCCCCTCCGTCCCGGTAGAGGGCGGGATCGGCCAGGGTCGTCCGGATTTCGTCGAGGGCGGCCTCGGCTTCCTCGATCCGGGCCGGCAGGGCCTCCAGCTCCTTGCCTTCCTTCCAGGTCAGGCGGCGGGGCTTGTCGGCGACGGGTCGGGACGGCTTCGGCTTGGCGGTCCTGGGGGCTTTGCGGGGCCCGGTCCGGCGCACCTTCTCCCAGTCGCTCCAGCCGCCCACCGACTCCTCCACCTGGCCGTCGCCGGTGAACACGAGGGTGCCGGTGCAGACCCGGTCCAGGAATTCGCGGTCGTGGCTGACCAGCAGGACGGTGCCGGCGAAGTCGCCCAGCAGTTCCTCGAGCAGCTCGAGGGTCTCGAGGTCCAGGTCGTTGGTGGGCTCGTCCAGGATCAGCAGATTGGCGGGCCGGGTGAACAGCCGGGCCAGGAGCAGCCGGTTGCGCTCGCCGCCGGAGAGGTGGGTGATGGGGGTGCGGGCGCGGTCCGGGGTGAACAGGAACTGCTTGAGGTAGGTGACCGCGTGCATCTGGCGGCCGCCGACGTTCACGGTGTCGTTGCCGCCGGTCACGTTCTCCAGCACGGTCCTGGCGTCGTCCAGGGTGTCGCGGCGCTGGTCGTAATAGGCCGTTTCGAGGTTGGCGCCGTGGCGGATCGTGCCCGATGTCGGCGAGAGTTCGCCGAGCAGGAGCTTGATCAGCGTGGTCTTGCCGCAGCCGTTGCGGCCCACCAGGCCGATGCGGTCGCCCCGGACCACCGTCGTCGTCAGGCCGCTCACGATGGGGTCGGCACCGTAGCCGAACGACAGATCCTCGGTGCGCAGCACCAGGCGGCCGCTGCGCTCGGCCTCCTGGATGCGGAACGAGGCGTCGTCCTGGCGCTCGCGGCGGGCGCGGCGCTCGTCGCGCATCTTCAGCAGGGCACGCACGCGGCCCTCGTTGCGGGTACGGCGTTCGCGGACGCCCTGGCGGATCCAGACCTCTTCCTGGGCCAGCTTGCGGTCGAACTCGGCCTGCTGGTCGGCCTCCACGCGGAGGGCTTCGTCGCGGCGGCGGAGGAACTCGTCGTAGCCGCAGGTCCAGTCGCGCAGACGGCCGCGGTCAAGTTCCACGATGCGGCGGGCGGTGCGGCGGAGGAAGGCGCGGTCGTGGGTCACGAAGACCACGGCGCCGTCGAATCGTCCGAGGACACCCTCGAGCCACTCGATGGCGTCGATGTCCAGGTGGTTGGTGGGCTCGTCCAGCAGCAGGAGCTGGGGGGCGTCGGCCAGGGCCCGGGCCAGCAGGGCGCGGCGCTGGCGGCCGGTGGAGAGGGTGGCGAAGTCGGCGTCCGGGTCCAGCTCGGCGCGGTTGCAGGCCTCGGCCGCCTCGTGGCGGCGGGACCAGGCGGGATCGCGGGCCTGGTCCGGCGTGGCGCCCAGGCCTCCGGCCACCACCTCGAACACCGTGCCGCCCAGGCCGGCGGGCACCTGCTGGGGAAGCAGGCCCACGCGCAGGTCGCGGGCGCGGATCACCTCGCCTGTGTCGGGGGAGCGCTCGCCGGCCAGCAGGCCCAGCAGGGTGCTCTTGCCCTCGCCGTTGCGCCCCATCAGGCACACGCGTTCGCCCTTGGCGATGCGCAGGTCCGCGCAGTCGAGCAGCGCGGGGCCGCCGAGGGCGAGGGTGACGCGGGTGAGGGAGACCAGGGACACGGAACCTCCAAAGCCCTGCAGGGGACCCGGATTTGACGAATGAGCAATTTCATTCGCCGGTGCTTGTGCTACGATGCGGATGGAAACCGCACGACGGGACCACGTTCGTCGAGTCCCGCCGTTTCATCAAGTCCGATCCTGCGGAGGTCTCGTCATGAAGAAACTGATCGGGGGACTCGTCCTGTTGTCGACGGCGTTCCTGCTCTGTGTCTGGGGTTGTTCGAGCGACGACGGCGGCGACGATCCCACCGGCCCCGGGCCCGTCGACGACGTCGGATCCGTCAGCGGCATCGTCTCCACCGGAACCCGCTGGCCCATCAACGGCGCCGTGATTTCCGCCGGCGGCGAATCGACCGTCACCAACCAGGACGGCTTCTTCGTGCTGGCCCAGGTGCCCGTGGGCGAGCAGGTCGTGGCCGTGGCCATGGAAGGCTACATGGCGACCTTCCGCACCGTCACCGTGGTGGAGGGCGAGACCGTCCACCTGGCCGACCTGGTGCTCGTGAACGTGGAGACCGTCATGCTCAACGGCGCCTCCGGCGGTACGGCAGGCACCGGCGACGGCACCGGCGAGGTGGAGTTCGGCGCCAACAGCTTCGAGACCGAGGGCGGCGCCGCCTACACCGGCGACGTCACGGTGGAGCTCAACGCCATGCTGCCCGGCGAGCCCGACTTCTACGGGACCTTCCCCGGCGATTTCGAGGGTGTGCGCGAGGACGGCACCACCACCATGTTCGAGTCGTTCGGCTTCATGACCGTCAACATGTACGGTGCGGACAAGTCGCCCCTGCAGCTCGCCGACGGCATGACCGCCGGCCTGAGCCTGGACATCGGCGCCGAGAAGGCCGCCCGCGCTCCCGCCACCATTCCCATGTGGTACTACGACGAGACCGACGGCCTCTGGCACGAGGAAGGCGAAGCCGTCCTCAACGGCACGGTCTACGAAGCGGACGTGGCCCACTTCACCACCTGGAACTGGGACCTGCCCATCGACGACATCTGCCGCATCGAGGGCTATGTGCACGACGACGAGGGCGAGCCGGTGGAGGGCGCCCGCGTGCTCACCAGCGCCGTGGACTACGCCCTGCGCGACGAGGCCTTCACCAACTCCGAGGGCTTCTTCAGCGTGCGTGCCCGCAAGAATTCCCAGACCGACATCTGGGCCATGAAGGGCGCCCGCGTGAGCGACGTGGTCCGCGTGACGGTGGGCGAGGCCTGCCCGGTCATGCTGATGGATCCCCTGGAGCTCGTGGTGCCGGCCTTCGTGGTCAGCCTGACGTGGGGCGAGTCGCCCAGCGACCTCGACTCCCACCTCTACATCCCCATGCCGTGGGACGACGGTGAGGATCCCGACTGGGACTGGTGGCACCTCTACTACAGCACCGACGGGACCCTGGCCGACTACCCGTACACCGAGCTGGACTACGACGACACCAGCTCCTACGGCCCGGAGAACATCACCGGCACCCGTCTGTACCAGGGCACCTACCAGTACTGGGTCTACAACTACAGCGGCTACAGCGGCGACGGTTCGACCCAGGCCCTGGCCGACTCCGGAGCCCAGGTCCGCCTGGAGATCGCCGGCGGCATCTGGATCTTCGACGTGGCCGACGTGCCCCTGCAGGGCGCCGACGGCACGGGCTGGTGGCACGTCTTCGACGTGACCGTGGGTTCCGGCGGCGGCGCGACCGTGACGCAGGTCATGGAGTTCCAGCCCACCCGCGACACCACCGGCGTGTGGCCCGACGGCGGCTGGGGCAAGTCGCTGCTCGAGCAGCCGCGCAAGTAGCGGCGGCCGGATCGCGATGAAGGGAGCCCCGCCCGTCATGGGCGGGGCTCCCGTGTTTCCGGCATCGCCGGTTGCCGCCGCGGGCGATCCGTCGGATGATGGGCGGAACCCCGGAGGTCTCCCATGTTCCGCACCATCGCCCCGGGCCGTCACGTGGCCCGCACCCCCCTCGGCTTCATCGGCCTGGCCTGGACGCGCAAGGGCGTCGACCGGGTGGTCCTGCCGCACCGCAGCGAAGACGATGCCCGCGCCGACCTCGACGCATCCGTCCCCGATCGCCCTTGGGCCCGCCCCGTCCCGCCTCCGGTGAAGGACCTGGTGCGCCGCCTGCGCGCCCACCTCGAAGGTCGGCCCGATCCCCTGACCGACGTGCCGGTGGACCTGTCGGCCCTCACCGACTTCGGCCGTCGCACGGCCCGTGCCGTCCGTCGCGTGAAGCCCGGCCGCACCATCACCTACGGCGAGCTGGCACGCCGCGCCGGTTCGCCCGCCGCCGCCCGCGCCGCGGGGCGGATCATGGCCACCAATCCCGTGCCCCTGCTGGTGCCCTGCCATCGCGTGCTGGGGGCCGACGGGTCGTTGACCGGGTTCGGCGGCCCCGGCGGCACGCGGCAGAAGGAGCACATCCTGCAGCTCGAGGGCGTGGTGCGGGACCCGGTGCTGGCCGACGGCTTCGACCATCTGGCCGCCGCCGACCGCCGCATGGGCGCCCTGGTCCGACGCTTCGGCCCGTACACGCCGGGGTTCGGCGGCCGGGCGTCGTGGGACATCCTGGTCACGTCCATCGTGCATCAGCAGCTGTCGGTGAAGGCGGCGGGCACCATCGCGAACCGCGTGCGGGCCCTGACGCCGGGCCCCGTGCATCCCACGCCCGACGAGATGGTCCGCATCGACGACGACACCCTCCGCGGCTGCGGCCTGAGCCGCGCCAAGGTCTCGTTCATCCGCGACCTGGGCGACCACGTCCGCTCCGGCCGCCTGGACCTCGAAGCGCTGGCCCGCCTGGACGACGGCGAGGTCCTCGAGAAGCTCACGGCGGTCAAGGGGATCGGCGTGTGGACGGCGCAGATGTCGCTGATCTTCCACCTCGGAAGGCTGGACGTGTGGCCGGTGGGGGATCTGGGGCTGCGCAAGGCGGTGCAGATGTTCCACGGTGTGGACGAGACGCCGACCGAGGGGGAGATGGACGACTGGGGGGATCGTTGGGCGCCTTATCGGTCCATGGCGGCGTGGTACCTTTGGGCGTTGATCGATGGGGAGCCGATCTAACGCCAACGAGCCTTGATCGTGCTCCAGCGCTCCGGCTCCGCCGGCACCGACGCCCTGTCCCCCGGCCGCGTGCAGTCCCCGATCTCCTGCCCGTTCGTCCGCCCGTCGCCGTCGGAATCAAGATGCTCCACCAGCCAGGGCAGGTTGCCGACGGTCGCCAGGTCCCGGCCGTAGGGGTTGAGCTCCTCCGTCGTGACGTGGCAGAGGGTGCAGTCGTTCGCGGCGGCCACGAGCTCGGGGCAGGCGTCGGTGTAGTGCCGCACCCAGTTCATGCCGCTCTTGTCGGCGGAGCAGGAGGGCGCGGCGGCGGCCAGGACGGCCAGCAGGAGGGCGGGGAGCGTCATCGCGTTGCGTTTCCCTTCGGGGGTCCGTAGTCTCCATCCATCGCATCATGACAAGATCGCAGCGAACCCCGTGACCGCCATCGGAGGCCTGCATGACTCCCCTGATCCAATCCCGCATCGTGCCCGTCGCCGTTCTCCTGCTCCTGCTCGCCGCCGGCTGCGGCCGCCACGCCCCTCCGCCTCCGCCCCTGGACAACCCCGACCGCACCATGACCACGCGGTTCGATTCCCTGGGCGTGGCGGAATTCCTATTGCTCGACGATGAGGCGAGGACCCGACGGGCCGCGGCCGCGGACGACGATTTCCGGTCCATCGAACGGCACCGGGAGGAGCTTCTCGCCTTGAGGCGGTCCGAGAAGATGATGGCGTTCAAGGCCGTCATGGTGAAGCTCGAGAATCCTCACGACGAGAAGCGGGTGGATACCCTGGTGCAGAAGCTCCACCGGGCCGTCAGAACCGATCCGACCCATGCCGAGGCGTGGTACGAGCTGGGGTACCATCTGGACCTGATCGGATCCTACACCCGTGCCAGGAATGCGTACGCCGGAGCCCATGCCGCTCTCGCCCACGACCAGCGCTGCGACGACCTCGACGCCCTGGATGCAGCCCTTCGAACCGGAGCAGCGTGGAGCTGCCGTGACATGGGGCTGTGGGATGAGGGCCTGGCCTGGCTCGACGGCCGGACCGACTGGGGAGAACGTCTCCAGGAACAGCAGCTCGTACGGGGCCTTCTGCTGGCAGGCTCCGGGCGATTCCGCGAGGCGTACGACGTGTCCATGGATCTCGATGCCATCAGCTATCCCCACCTGGGTTATCTGCGCATCGGCGCGGGCGATGTGACCTCGGGCTATGGTCGCTCCTGGATCCAGGCCGCGGCCTGGATGGCCCGTGGCGAACTGGACATGGCGCGCCATGCCCTTGGATTCTGCCTCGAGAACAGGATCGAAGTCCCGTTCATGCGCCGCTACTGGAACGACGTGGGCCTGATCCACGAACTCGCCGGACGACCGCAGCAGGCGGCGTCGGCCTACGGCCTGGCCGTCACCGGTGAACGGGTGATGATGCCGTACCTGCCGTGGGACGGCTTCAGCGTGCCCCCGGTCATCAACGGCGAGCCCGACGTGCACGTGCCCTTCTTCACCGTCTTCGAGACCAGCTATTTCGCCGGGTCGCGCTTCGCCTTTGCCGTGCAGCTCCTGGCGGAGTGCGCCAACGCCGAGGACCCTGCGATGCGCGCCGCCCGCGGCCGCGACGCCGAGGAGGCGTTCACCCTCTGCATCCGCCGCGGCATCCGGCCCCTGGAGGCGCGGGCCCTGCGCGGCCGGACACGGTACTTCACGGGCGACTTCGCCGGCGCCGAGGTGGACCTGGCCGCAGCCACCGCCGACCTGGCCGCCGCGGACACGCCCGACGCCGGATCGCTGCTGGTGCTCGGCACCATCCGCCTCAACGACGACCGCGCCGTCGAGGCGTTGCCGTCCCTGGAAGCCGCCGTCGACGTCGAGCCGGAACTGGCCGGAGCCTGGCGCACCTACGGGGCCGCCCTGGCTGTCCTCGGAAGACGCGGCGACGCCCTAGCAGCCATGGACAGGGCCCTGGAACTGGATCCCGGCAGCTCGGGTGCGTGGTACAATCGCGGCCTGCTGAGGGTGGAGCAGAGCGAGTGGAGCGAGGCGTCGGTGGACCTGGGCGTGGCCCTGCGGTTGGCGCCCTGGAACGCCTCGGCCCGCGACCTGTTGCAGCGCGCGTCCCTGGAACTGCGCAACGCCGGCGACGGCGGGGCCGCCGCCCTGGCCGCGGCGCGGGCCGACAGCGTGGCGGGGACCATCGCCGCCCAGGACGACGTGGTCGTGGAGGAGAATCCCGGCACGACGGTCCTGGTCGGCGGAGCCCGTCGGCACAGGTTGACGCCGGCACCGCCGACGGACTACGCGGCCCTGGCCGACTCGTTGACCGTCGTCCATGCCGCGACCCCTTCGGAAGGGACCCGACGCGAACTGGCCGACGCACTGCTGCGAACCGGCGACACGGATGGAGCCCTGGCCCTGCTGGAGGAGACATGGAACGACGCCATGGCCGACGAGGACCTGATCCTGCTGCTGCGGGCCGACCGCGACCGGGCCGACGCGTCCCGGGCGCTGGTGCTGGCGCGGAGCGGCGTGGCCGGGAGCCGCACGCGGAGTGCCGACGTCTGGTCGCTGGTGGCGGCCACCTGCCTGGACCAGGGGCACCGCGAGGAGGGCATCGCGGCCCTGGAGCGGGCCATCGCGGCGGATCCGCACAACGCGGGGCTGAAGGCGTATCGGGAATTCCTGACATCGGTGGGAGGGTCGTGATCCTCGTCGTGCTGGCGTTGGCCCTCCTCGGGGGCGCGGTTCCGTCCGCGGCGGCCGACGATCAGGCCGCATCCCTGGAGCGACTGGCCCCGGGGGACGAGCTGCGCGTCCTGCTCCACGACGGCCATGTCGTGGAAGGGCGCCTTTCGACCGTCTCGTCGGGGCGACTCGTCCTGGACGACGGCAGCGGTCCGGCGGTCCTCGATCCCGTCGACATGAGGGGCGTCTGGCGCCGCGGCCGGCATACCCGGGGCGGCGCGAAGACCGGCGCCTGGATCGTGGGCGTGGCCGGCGGGGCGTACGGAGCCCTGGCGGGAGCCTACCTCGAGAGCCTGGAGGGCGACAGCGGCACTCCTGTGGCGGGCATCGTGCTCGGGGGCGTGCTGGGAGCCGGACTCGGCGCGGCCGCCGGCGGCCTGACCGGTGGGCTCGTGGGGGCCGCGCTGCCGAGCTGGGAGACCATCTGGACCGACGGCACCGTCGATGAACGCGCACCGACGGAGGCCCGGGCAGGGAGCGGCGGCAGGAACACCGGCATCCTGGACCTGGCCGCCGGCCGCGTCGATTCCGGCATCGACGCCGGCGCCGCCTACCAGGCGGCTCTCCTCGCGCCCGTGGGGCGCGGCCTGCGGATCGGCCTCGAGACCTTCCTGACCGGGGCCGTGGAACCGAAGAAGGATTACGAGCCCTTACCCTATGACGACCTCCGCTCCGCCACGAACATCCAGGCCCTGCTGATCCGGGCCGAGCAGACCATCCTGTCCACGGACTCGGGCTTCGCCGTCTCCGTCGTGACCGGCGCCGGGCCCTACTCCTGGGTCGATGCGTACCTGGGCGTCAACGCGGGCATCGGCGTGCGCTGGCTGGATCCGGACGGCCGGTTCGGCTGGACCGCCGACCTCCGGCGGCACGTCAACCTGCAGCACCTGACCGAGACCAATCCCGACGCGACGATCCTCTTCGTCGGAGCCACCCGCACCTGGTGATCCGTCCCTCATCCCGAACGCACGAAGGCCGCGCCGAAGCGCGGCCTTCGCCTTTTCCCGAGCCGTGGGACCGTCAGTCCGCCCGCCCCGCCAGATCCAGCAGGAACGCGTACTCCAGCGCCCGCTCGTGATGCCGCCGGAACCGTCCGGACGCGCCGCCGTGGCCCGCCTCCATGTTGGTCTTCAGCAGCAACATGTTGTCGTCGGTCTTCAGGGCACGCAGCTTGGCCGCCCACTTGGCCGGCTCGAAGTACTGCACCTGGGAGTCGTGCAGGCCGGTGGAGATCAGCAGATTGGGGTACGCCTTGGCCTCCACGTTGTCGTATGGCGAGTAGGAGAGCATGTACTCGTAGTAGACCTGCTCGTTGGGGTTGCCCCACTCGTCGTACTCGCCGGTGGTCAGGGGGATGGAGTCGTCGAGCATGGTGGTCACGACGTCCACGAACGGCACCTGGGAGATGGCGCCCCGGAACAGCTCCGGCGCCATGTTGATCACCGCACCCACCAGCAGGCCGCCGGCGCTGCCGCCCATGCAGTAGAGCTGGTCGGGGGCCGCGTAGTCCTGCTCGATCATGGCCCGGCCGCAGTCGATGAAGTCGGTGAACGTGTTCTTCTTCTTCAGCAGCTTGCCGTCCTCGTACCACCAGCGGCCCATCTCCTGGCCGCCGCGCACGTGGGCCACGGCCCAGATGAAGCCGCGGTCCAGCAGGCTCAGGCGCGCCGAGTTGAAGTAGGGCTCGCTGCTGTAGCCGTAGGAGCCGTAGCCGTAGAGCAGCACCGGGGCGGTGCCGTCGCGGGGGGTGTCCTTGCGGTAGACCAGAGAGACGGGGACCTTCACGCCGTCGCGGGCCGTGACGTCCACGCGCTCGGTGGCGTAGAGGTCGCGGTCGAAGCCGCCCAGGACCTCCTGGCGCTTCAGCAGGGTCTCGGTGCGGGTGCGCATGTCGTAGTCGTAGATGGACTCGGGCGTGGTCATGGACTCGTAGCCGAAGCGCAGCACGTCGCCGGTGTGGCCGCGGTTCACGTCGGGCCAGATGGCGAAGACGTCCTCGCCCACGGTGATCTCGTGGTCCTCGCCGGTGGCGCGCTCGATGACGCGCAGGCGGCGCAGGCCGTCGCGGCGTTCCAGCACGGCGAACCAGTCGTCGAAGAGGGTCGCACGCTGGAAGTAGACGTCGTCGCGGTGGGGGACCACGTCGGTCCAGCCGTCGGGGCCGCGGGCGTCGAGGGTGCAGCTGACCATGCGGAAGTTGGCGGCGTCGCGGTTGGTGCGCAGGAACCAGCGGTCGCCCAGGTGGTCGGCGTGGTATTCGTGGCCGCGCTCGCGGGGCAGGAAGACCTCGAACTCGCCGCCGGGGTTGCGGGCGTCGATGAAGCGGGTCTCGGTGGTCAGGGTCTGGTCGCTGACGATGGTCACCCAGTCCCGGGACGTGGTGCGGCCCACGTACACGCTGAAGGTGTCGTCGGTCTCGGTGTAGACGAGTTCGTCGTCCGCCGGGTCGGTGCCCAGCACGTGCCGGTAGACCCGGTCGTTCCGCAGGGTCTGCAGGTCCTTGCGAGTGTAGAAGAGGGTCTTGCCGTCGGCGGCCCAGACCATGTTGCCGGTGGCTTCCCCGATGACGTCCGGGAGGAGTTCGCCGGTATCCAGGTCCTTGAAGCGGATCGTGTAGATGCGGCGGCCCACGTCGTCCTCGGCCCAGGCCAGCACGTTGGCTCCCGTGGCGACGGCCAGGCCGCGGGCGGCGAAGTAGCCGTGGCCTTCGGCACGCTCGTTCACGTCCAGCAGCACCTGCTCGGGGGCGTCCAGGGATCCTTCCTTGCGGCAATGCACCGGATACTCCAGGCCCTCCTCGAAGCGCCGGTAGTACCACCAGCCGTCGTCCAGGTAGGGCACCGAGTTGTCGTCCTGCACGATGCGGCCGACGATCTCCTCGAAGAGCGTGGCCTGCAGGTCGTCGGTGTGGGCCATGACGGCGTCGGCGTAGGCGTTCTCCGCCTCCAGGTAGGCCAGCACGTCCGGGTTGTCGCGCTGGTTGAGCCAGTAGTAGTCGTCCACGCGGGTGTGGCCGAACTCCTCGAAGGTCGTGGGATGGATCGCGGCGACCGGGGGCGTGGGCGCGACGTCTGGGGCGTCGGCGGCGCAGCCCGCGAGCAGGGCCAGGGGCAGGGCGAGCATCAGGACCGTTTTCATGGCGTCACCTCGGGATCGGGTCGGAAGGACCGCTTCAGCCTAGGGGAAGAGCGCGTGGTCGGCAAGGCACCGGACACGACGCGGCGGCGGAAGGAAGGTTGCGTCGGCTTCCCGGTCTTTCCCGCCGGAGCGATCGGCGCTACTCTGCGATGGTCGTCGACCGCGCCCCGCCAGCACCGAGGAACGCCATGACCGCCACCGGACTCGACATCCTGCTCCGCGACGGACACCCGGCCCTGTCCGGCCGGCGCCTGGGCCTGCTCTGCCACCCGGCGTCGGTGGACCGTCGACTGCGCCATGCGGCGCCGCTGCTGCAGGGTGACTCCCGCTTCGACCTGCGTGCGCTCTTCGGCCCCCAGCACGGCCTGCGCGGCGAGACCCAGGACAACATGATCGAATGGGAGGGGTTCACCGACCCGGTCACCGGCCTGCCGGCACGGTCCCTCTACGGCGAGCATCGCAAGCCCACGGCGGCCATGCTGGCGGACATCGACGTCCTGGTCGTCGATCTCCAGGACGTGGGGGCCCGCTACTACACCTTCATCTGGACCCTGCTGCTCTGCATGGAAGCCTGCGCCGAAGAGGGCAAGGCCGTGGTGGTGCTGGACCGGCCCAACCCGCTGGGCGGCATGTCCGAGGGCTCGGTGCTGGACATGGAGTACCGGTCGTTCGTGGGGCTGGCACCGATCCCCATGCGGCATGGCCTGACCGTGGGGGAGCTGGCGCCCTGGTTCGCGTCGCACTTCGGGCTGGACGTGGATCTCCACGTGATCGCCATGGAAGGCTGGAAGCGGTCCATGGAGTTCGAGGAGACCGGCCTGCCCTGGGTGATGCCGTCGCCCAACATGCCCACCCCCGACACCGCCTTCGTGTACCCCGGCATGTGCCTGCTCGAGGGCACGAGCCTGAGCGAGGGGCGGGGCACCACGCGGCCCTTCGAGATCTTCGGGGCACCGGGCATCGATCCCGAGGCGTTGTGCCGGCGGCTGGACGGCCGCGGCCTCGACGGCGTCGTCTTCCGCCCCCTGAGCTTCGAGCCCACCTTCCAGAAGCACGCCGGCCGCCTGTGCGGCGGTGCCCAGATCCACGTGACCGACCGCGGGGCGTACCGGCCCGTGCGCACGGCGGTGGAGATCCTGGCGGCGGTGCGCGCCGTCGCTCCCGACGCCCTGTCGTGGAACCCGCCGCCCTACGAGTACGAGGCGGAGAAGCTCCCCATCGACATCCTGGCCGGAGGGACCGACCTGCGCGAGTCCGTGGACGCGGGGGAGGACCCGCGCGACCTCTGCGCAGCCTGGGACGCCGACGCCATGACGTTCGACGCCGCGATCCGGGAGTTCCGGATCCATGACTGACCCGCGCCCGACCCGCGCCATGGTCCTGGCCGCCGGGCTGGGCACGCGCCTGCGCCCCCTCACCGACGAACTCCCCAAGCCGCTCGCACCCGTGCTGAACCGGCCGCTCGTGGAGCATGTGCTGGGGCGGCTGGCCGATGCCGGGGTCACGCTGGCCTGCCTGAACACCCACCACCTGCCCGGTGCCATGGAAGCCTGGGCCGCCGCGCGGACCGGCGGCCCCGAGGTCGTGTTGCGGCACGAGCCGGAGATCCTGGGCACGGCCGGCGGCATCGCCGGCGCGGCGGACCTGCTGTCGACGGAGCCTTCGTTCCTGCTGCACAACGGCGACGTGTGGTGCGACGCCGACCTGGGCCGACTGGCCGACGACCACGCCGCCTCGGGCGCCGAAATCACCCTGCTGACGGTGGATCATCCCCGCATCAACAGCGTGCGGGTGGGTGCCGACGGCCGGGTCCGCGACGTGGCGGGCCTGCGGGGCGCCACCGCCGCCCAGGGCGACCGGGCGCGGACCTACACCGGCGTGGCCGCCGTCGCGCGCCGGTTCCTGGAGCGGTTGCCCGCCGGTCGCAGCGAACTGGCGACGGCCCTCGTAGCGGCCCTGGACGACGACCCCGGTTCCGTCCGCACCCACGAACAGCCGGAGGCCACATGGAGCGATCTCGGCACGCCCGCCTCCTACCTGGAGGCCCACGCGGAACTGCTGGCCGTGGGCGAGCGGATCCTGGCCGGCGAGGGGGCCGTCGTGGATGCCGGGGCGGAGCTCCGGGGGTTCGCCGTGCTCGGTGCGGGCTGCCGCATCGGGGCGGACGTCCGGCTGGAGGACTGCATCGTGATGCCGGGGGCGCAGGTGGCCGGCCCCGCCGACCTGCATCGCTGCGTGGTGGGTCGCGGCTGGGTGATGCCCGCGCATGCCGAAGCCCCGGCGCCGGTTCCCGACCGCCTGGCAGACCTGCTCGGAGGCCAGGGCTTCGGCCGTCCCGCCGACGCCGTGCCTCTGAGCGGCCAGGCCTCCGACCGCCGCTTCTGGAGGGTGCGGGGGGCCGACGCGACCGCCGTGCTCATGGATTCGTCGGCGGACCCGTCCGAGTTCGACCGTACGGTGGCGATCTCGGCGTTCCTGCACGAGCACGATCTGGGCGGCGCGGCGGTCCTGGCCGTGGATTCCGACCGCCACGCCGCCGTCTTCGAGGACCTGGGCGACACCACCCTCGGCGCGGCCCTCGCCGCTCGCCCCGCCGAGGCATTGAGCCTGTACGTCCCCGTCCTCGACCTGCTCGCCGACCTCCAGCACCGGGGCGCGGATCTGGTGCGCGGCGGCGCCTGCCCCGAGGCCGGCGACCGCGTCTTCGGCGTGGACGACCTGCTGGCCGAGACCGCCTACTTCGCCCGGCGCTGCCTGGTGCAGACCTTCGGCCGCCCCGTCGGCGAGGTCGACGCCCTGGCCGGCGAGTTCCGGGCCCTGGCGGAGACCGTCGCCGCCGACCCCGTCGTACCCATGCATCGCGACTTCCAGTCCACCAACGTCATGATCCACGCGGGACGGCCCAGGCTCGTGGACGTGCAGGGCATGCGCTGGGGCCCCCCGGGCTACGACGCCGCGTCGCTGCTGCGCGATCCCTACGTGGACCTGGATCCGGAAACCGTGGCGGCGCTCATCCAGCACTGGACCCGCTCCGCAGCGGCCCGCACCGGCGACGACCCCGAGCACCACCGCCGCGCCTTCGTCCTGGCCGGCCTCCAGCGGAACATGCAGGCCCTGGGCGCCTACTGCTTCCTGTCCCGCATCCGGGGCAAGGGCTCCTTCCGCCGCTTCATCGAGCCCGGGCTGGATCGCCTGGCCGATGGGCTGGGCGACCTGGCCGTCCTTGCCGATGCGCCCTCCCTGCCGGGCCTGTCGCGGATCGTCCGCGAGATCAAAAAATAGGCACACTTCTTGGGATCTTCGATCAAGTCCCGCCCCCTGCGTCCGATCATGACGGGGACAACCACCCGTGCACCCGATTCGGACGATCCGGGAGATCGAACATCATGACCGTGAAGACCACCCTGACGCTGAGTGTCGCCACCCTCGTCCTGCTGCTGCTCGCCAGCATCGCCACGACGTCGGTGATCCTGGACAGCCAGAAGAGCGACGGCCTCCAGATCAACCTGGCCGGACGCCAGCGCATGCTCAGCCAGCGCATGACCAAGGAAGCCCTGCAGATCGCCGGGGCCGCCGACGCCGAGACCCATGCCGCAGCCTGCGCGCGTTTCGCCAAGACGACCGGCCTGTTCGACCGGACCCTGACGGCGCTCATCGACGGCGGCACGACCATGGGCACCACCGGCGACGAGGTGGAGCTGCCTCCGGCGGCGGACATCGCCACCGTGGAGGCCCTCACCGAGGGCCGGGCCACGTGGCAGGGGCTGGCCGGTCCCGTGGCGGCCATCGCCGCCGGCGACGTCGGCACGCCCGAGTTCGCCGCGTCCCTGGACCGCCTGCTGGCCACCAACCTGACCCTGCTCAAGCAGATGAACGCCGCCACCGGCGCGTTCCAGGGGGCCTCGGACGCCAAGCTCGGCACCCTGACCCGCGTGCAGTGGGCGGCGGTGCTGGTGGCCGTCCTCGCCGCAGCGGCCACCCTGTGGGTCGTCAAGCGTCGGGTGAGCGATCCCCTGCAGAGGGCGGTGGACTTCGCCGAGACGGTGGCATCCGGCGACCTGACCGCCATGATCGACACCGGCGAGTCCGGGGAGATCGGCAAGCTGATCCGGGTGCTCGATGGCATGGTCACCCAACTCAGAGGTACGGTCCAGGGCATCACGTCGGCCGCCGGCGGTCTGGACGGTTCCGCCGCGACCCTGGTGGACGACTCCAACCGCATGGCCGGCGTGGCCGAGAACGTGGACGAGGAGCTGGGCACCGTCGTGGGCTCCATGGAGCGCATGGCCGCCAATATGTACGGCGTCATGGGCGACTCCGAGAGCATGGGCGACATGGTCAACACGGTGGCCGCGGCCATCGAGGAGCTGAGCTCGTCCATCCGCGAGATCTCCGGCAACACCAGCCAGACCGCCTCCATCGCCGACCAGGCCGCGCAGCTCGCGCACACCGCATCCATGGAGATCGGCGAGCTGGACCGCACGGCCGAACAGATCGGTTCGGTGGTGGACATGATCAACGGCATCGCGTCCAAGACCAACCTGCTGTCCCTGAACGCCGCCATCGAGGCGTCGTCGGCGGGCGAGGCGGGCAAGGGCTTCGCCGTGGTGGCCAACGAGGTCAAGGAGCTGGCCAACCAGACCACCGGCGCCACCGAGGAGATCTCCTCCCAGGTGGCGGCCATGCAGGCACGCACGAGCCAGGCCGTGGGCGTGATCCGGCAGATCGCGGAGATCGTCAACGAGGTGAAGGACTATTCGTCGTCCGTGGCGGCGGCGGTGGAGGAGCAGTCGGCGGCCGTGGCCCAGGTCTCCCACAACGTGCAGGACTCGGCCCGCAGCGCCACCGCCGTGGCGGCGTCGGTGAGCGAGGCCGCCAACTACGCCGGCGACGTGGCCATGACCCTCAACGGCACCAGCAACAGCGTGCGCGAGATCACGGCCCAGGTCCGCTGCATCTCGGGCACCGCCGTGGCCGACGACGGCCAGGAGCACGTGTCGGCCAGGGACCTCCAGGTGCTGGCTTCGAACCTGTCGTCCTCGGTGGGCTGGTTCCGCACCTGATGGGGATGACGATCCGGGAGACGGGGCCTCCAGCGGGGGCCCCGTCCTCGTACCGTGACAAACGGCCGGGCCGGTGCGATCATGCCCACATCCCGTTCCAGGAGAGGATCCCATGACCGACAAGGTGAACGTCCGCGTCGATTCCGAGATCGGCTCCCTCGAGGGCGTGATCGTCCACGCCCCGGGCCCCGAGATCGAGAACATGACCCCCGGCAACGCCGAGCGCGCCCTCTACAGCGACATCCTCAGCGGCAAGGTGAGCGCCCGCGAGCACGCCCAGCTGCGGGGTGTGCTGGAGCGGACCACCCGCGTGTGGCACATGGGCGACCTGCTGCGCGAAACCATCACCGATCCCCATGTCCGCGAGCACCTGATCCAGCGGATCTGCCGCAACGAGAACGTGCCGGAGCTGGCCGACGACCTGCTCGCCCTGGACGTGGACGAACTCGCGCGCCAGCTCGTCGAAGGCGTCCTGCTGCGTACCGACACCCTGACGGCGTTCCTGAGCAAGGAGCGCTACGCTCTGCGCCCCCTGCACAACGCCTTCTTCATGCGCGATTCGTCCATGACGGTGGGCGGCGGCGTGGTGGTGGGCCGCATGGCCAACACGGTGCGCGAGCGCGAGGCGCTCATCATGGAGACCATCTTCGACCGCCATCCCGCCTTCGGGGTGACGACCCTCAACCCCCTCGACTCGCCCGGCGCCCACGACGGCCTCTCCCTCGAGGGCGGCGACGTCCTGGTGGCCCGCGACGACGTGATCCTGGTGGGCATCGGCGCCCGCACCACGTCCCGGGCCGTGGACTGGCTGGTGGACCGGCTCCGCCAGCGCCGCGACAAGCTCCACGTGATCGTCCAGGAGCTACCCTCCAAGCCCGAATCGTTCATCCACCTGGACATGGTCTTCACCTTCCTGGACCGCGATACCTGCATGGTCTACGAGCCCGTCATCATGCGCCCGACCCGGCTGCAGACGGTCCACATCGCCGTGGAAGGGGGGAAGGTGCGGTCCATCCGGGAGGAGGAGCACATCCCCGACGTGCTGCGCAAGCTGGGCATGGACATCGAGACGGTGACCTGCGGCGGCCACACCGATCCCTGGATCCAGGAGCGGGAACAGTGGCACTCGGGCACCAATTTCTTCGCCCTGGCCCCGGGCCAGGTGGTGGGCTACGGACGCAACGTCCACACCATCGAGGAGCTGGACAAGCACGGTTTCGCCGTGATTTCCGCCGACGACGTGATTGCCGGCAAGGCGGAGTTGCCGGCCCAGGGTCGCGCGGTGGTGACCATCGACGGCGAGGAGCTGGCCAGGGGCGGCGGCGGATGCCGCTGCATGACCATGCCGGTTCGTCGCGCCGCCGTGGACTGGTAGCCCGGATCGGGCCTTCCGACCTTTTTTCTGGCATCTCGGCTGTGAACGCTTACGTTGTTGCGGTCCGGCAACGGCCGGATAGGTATGGATGCACCTGGGGCCCCCCGGATTGAGCCGGCGGTCCACGGGTGCTCGACTCGCCGGATAGCCGGCACTGAAAGATGATGGAATCATGAAGAAGCTGTACGTGGGCAACCTGCCCTGGAGTGCGACCGAGGACGAGGTCACCCAGCTGTTCGCTCAGCACGGGACCGTGGAGTCCGTGGCCCTGATCAACGACCGTGAGACCGGCCGCCCCCGCGGTTTCGGTTTCGTGGAGATGGACGACGATGGCGCCACCAAGGCCATGTCGGCCCTCGACGGTCACGAGATGGGCGGCCGTCCGCTCCGCGTGAACGAGGCCCAGGAGCGCCCCCGCCGCACCGGTGGCGGTGGCGGCTACGGTGGCGGCGGCGGCCGCGGCTGGTAACGACCGCGACGTCGACGCCGGGCCCATGCCCGCGCACGAGCCCGCCTCCTTCGGGAGGCGGGCTTTTTCGTGCCCGGTGGTGTCGATGCGAACGCGGTGGTCAGAACCGGCTGGCCAGCCGGACCTCGACGCCGGAGAAGTCCGGCACCAGGTAGCAGGTCCCCGACGTGCAGGCGGTGCCGCCCCGGCGCTTGCCGGCGAAGACCGTCAGCTCGTGGTGGCGGTCCAGCAGGGCGACGGCGGTCAGGCCGAGCCAGCGGCGGCGCTCCGTCTCCACCTCGAGGGTGAAGGGGTCGTCGGTCTGCTCGGGGTCGTCGGAGAGCTCGAGGGTCAGGGTCACCGATCCCACGCCGGCGCGGCTGACGCCCACGGACGCCAGGGCGTCATGGTGGGTCTCGGTGGCGTCGGGCCGTTCGACGGTCTGGGCCTCCAGGCTCACGTGGAGGGCATGGAGGTCGTCCAGATCGCGCTCCAGGCCCAGGCCCGCCGTGCGGTGGCGCTCCAGGAACTCCAGGTCGTCGCGGCCCTCGGCCAGGAAGACCGTCACCCGCAGCGGGTCGAAGGGCGGACTCGACGCTTCCAGGTAGGTCAGGCGGTAGCGCAGGGGGTCGTCGTCGCCGATGCGCGACGCCGCCCGGACGGCGTTCACGAACCAGTCGCCGGCCAAGGCGCCCGACAGGCTGACCTGGTGGCCGCGTTCGTCGTCGGCGATCAGGAAGTGGGAGCGCCGGTTCACCAGCGACGGCGACAGCTCCGGCACCAGGTTGGGGGCGTCGTTGAAGGGCAGGTCGAAGTCGCGGTAGTGCTTGGTCTCCCAGCTCAGGCCCCAGCGGCCCCGGCCAAGCTCCACGGCCGTGTACAGGGCGTGGGGGTCGGCGGCGTTGGTGCTCGGGGCGTCGGCCAGGGGCGACCACGAGCGGGCCGCATACTCCACGTACGCCCGGGCGTCCCAGCCGGCGTCGGCCAAGTGAGGCAGCAGGCGTGAACCCTCCAGGGCCACGTCCACCGATGCGTACTCCTCCCGACCGCCGCGGCCTTCGAGGTGGAAGCCGTCGGCCCTGATGTAGCCGTGGCCCACGGTCACGCCCCGGCCCAGGTCCGCGCCCACGCGGCCCCCCGAGACGGTGCCCTCGCGCCGGACCAGGCCCCAGTCCTCCAGGCCGGGCGGGTTGTCGTCGTAGGCGAGGGGGCGGCCCGACACGGCCAGCACGTCGAACCGTCCGAACGATCCGGAGACGACGGCCCCTTCCAGGTCCCGAGAGTCCATGTACTTGGTGTCGGTGATGGTGTTCACCTCGCGGATCACGCCCGGCAACTCGTAGGCCCGCAGCAGCAGGCCGCGGCCGATGGTGGCGTAGGAGTTGCCCAGCCGCACGCTCAGCCCACGACGGCGCCACTCGGCGTACTTCATGGTGATCTCGTCGCGCACCCGCCCCGCCGCCGAGGTCTGGTAGGACTCGGCGCGCAGGCCGAACCGGAATCCTCCGTCCAGGTAGTCCACCACGGCACGGTCGAACAGCCGGGTGCCGTCCTCGGCCTGGGCCAGGGGATCACGCCCCGTCTGGTGCATCAGGATGTTGGAGGCCTGGATGCGGCCCTCCGCCAGGGCGGCCGGGGCCGAGCCGAGCAGCAGGGCGAGCAGGGCCGCCGCGAGGGCGGCCCTCGTCGCGGAGGCGGTCATCGTTCGTCCCTTCCGGCCAGCAGCTCGCGGATCTCCCGGGCGAGGATGGCCTCGTCGCCGTCGCGGTACCCGCGGTGGACGGACGCCACGGTGCCGTCCCGGTCGATCAGGATGGTGGTGGGCACGGAGTGGACCCGGTACAGCGAGGCCACCGTCTTGTCGCCGTCCAGCAGCACCGGGGACTCCAGGCCCAGCGACCGCGCCGTCGACGCCACCTTGGCCCGGCTGCGCGGGTCGTCGATGCTCACCGCCAGCACGGTCACGCCGTCGTCGGCGAATTCCCGGGCCAGGTCCCGCAGCTTGGGCATGGCCTTGCGGCACGGCTTGCACCAGGTGGCCCAGAAGTCGAGGACCACGGGGCCGTCGGCCAGCGCGTCGCTCAGGGTCACGTCCTCGCCCTTGAGGTCGGGGAGGGTGAAGTCGGGGGCGATCTCCTCGGCAGCGACGGCAGCGCCCCCCAGGGCGAGGAGCGCCGCCAGGATCGCGGCGGCTCCCCGGTTCATCTTGGATGTCATGGTCGTCCTTCCGGTCACTTGACGAGGGTCAGGAAGCGGGACTGCCGGCGGCCGTCCACCTCCACCGTCGCGATGTAGGTTCCGCTCTCCACGATCCGGCCCGAGGCGTCGGTGCCATCCCAACGGACGGAGTGCTCGCGCCCGCCGGCCAGGTCGCCGTCCAGCAGACGCGTCAGGCGACGGCCGCGCACGTCGTGGATGTCCACGCGGACCCGGGACATGCCGGAGGCGTCGTTCATGGTCCAGGCGATGGTCGTGGACGGGTTGAAGGGGTTGGGGCGCGCCGCGTGCAGACGGAAGGCGTCGGCGTTGGGCACGTCGGTGGTCATGGCGTCGAGGGCCGCGTCGATGGCCGCTTCCACGGCCGTGCGGTTGAATCCGTTGGCGCGGTAGACGATCAGGCCCTCGGCGTCGATCACGAAACTCACGTCCCACGACACCGAGTACGAGGAGCCGAGGCCCGCCGAACCGGCGTTGCGGAGCATGGGGTAGGTGATCCCCGTGGCCGAGATGAACGAGTTGCACTGGGCCAGCGAGCCGTTCCACATCTCCGGCGCGAAGGCGACGACGGGGGAACCGGCGTAGGACTGCATCATGGACTCCGTCCCGGGAGCCGCTGCGCGACAGCTGCTTCAGCCGTGCCCCACGGGGAAGAGGTAGATCACCTCGCCGAGGTGGTCGGAAAGGACCTGGGTCATGCCGTTGGTATCGGTCAGGCTGAAGTCGGCGGCGGGTTCGCCGACCTGCCCGGCGGCCAGGGCGGCGGCGGGCAGCAGGAGGGCCAGGGCGAGTGCCGCGGCCTGGGTGCGTCGGATCATGGTCGTCCTCCGGTGTTCGTGTCGGTGCGGGGGTTCGGACAAGCTACGAACACCGGGAGGGAAACGTGACAAGCTTTCTCCTGTTTTTGCGTGGCGATAAAAAAGCCGGCCCCCGGGATCGGGGGCCGGCCGCCCGCCCGCACGAGGTGGCGTGTGCGGACGGGACTCTGCGGGTTGCCTAGGCGTCGAGCCAAGCGTCGATCATCCACATCTCCTTCTCCAGGGCGTCGGCCAGGGGGTCGAGCATCCCGACGCTGCCCTTGTCGCCCGCCTCGTCGGCCTTGTCCGACGCGGCCCGGAACGCACCGTGGAAGTGCTCCATGTCCGCGCGGACGGCCATCACCATGTCGCGGGCGGCGGGCACGCTCTCGTCCTCGTCGATGCGGGAGAGCTCCAGGGCCTGCCGGAGCCCGGCAAGGGGAGCGCCGCCGATCATCAGGATCCGCTCGGCCAGCTCGTCGGACACGTCGCCGAAGCGGTCGTAGAGCTCCTCGAACCGGGCGTGGAGCTGGAAGAAGCTCTCGCCGCGCACGCGCCAGTGGAAGTGGTGCAGCTTCTGGGCGAACACGATGGAATCGGCGAGCAGGGCGTTCAGGTCGTTCACGATCGCGGGGTTCTTCATGGTTCTGTCCTTTCTATCGTCCTGTCATGGCCCTGGGGGCCGTGTCGTTTACCTGCGCTGTGTATTGCATGGTGTGTGCCATATTTGGAGAAAATATTAAGTTGCATAGTTACAGGTGGTTATGGATGTAATGATGTTGTGTGTGTTGTGAGACAACGAAATATGGTTGACAGTAAACCGAAATAACGTTATTATACCGAAATTCCGTTGGAGGTGAGCCATGGACGGTCTCTTCGACGCGACACGGGACCTCAAGGCCCTGACGGATCTCGCCGGGCGTCCCGGGTCCATCGCAGACGTACTGGAACGAGCCCTGGAATCCCTGGGGCAACTCGTGCCTCACGATCTCGCGGTGGTGCTCGGGCTGGAGGAGCATTCCCTGCGGGTCCTCGCGGCCCGGGGTCCCCTGGCCGACGACGCCGTGCGCAGTCACAGCCTGCGGCTCGTCGAGCACCCGACCCTGCGCCGGGCCCTGGAGGAGCGACGGGCCCAGGTGCTGACGGAGGACCATCACGCCGGAGGGGAAGGAGACCCCTACGACGGCGTGGTGGACCTTCCCGACGGGCACTCGTGCATGGTGGTGCCCCTGCACGCGGGCGACCGCACGCTGGGGGTCATGACGTTCGACCGGAGCGTCTGCGCCACCTACGAGCCCATGGTCGTGGAGCTGGCCGAAGTGTACGGCCGCATCATCTCGCTGGCGTTCCTCTACGCCGAACAGGCCGAGCTGCTCCAGCGACAGCGCGACCTGCTCGAGGAGCGCAGCAGGGTTCTACAGGAATCGGCCGGGGGCGGCACGGAGGCCACAGGGCTGCTGGAGCACAGCCTGTCCCCGGCCATGCGACGTCTCGTGGTGCAGGCCAGGCAGGTGGCGTCGGCCGACGCCCCCGTCCTGATCCGCGGCGAGACGGGCACGGGCAAGGAGGTCCTGGCCCGGGCCCTGCACGACTGGAGCCCCCGCCGCGACGAGCCCTTCCTGCAGCTCAACTGCGCCGCCATCCCCGAGACCCTCATCGAAAGCGAACTCTTCGGTCACGTGAAGGGCGCCTTCTCCGGTGCCGACCGCGACCGGCCGGGCCGCTTCCTCGCCGCCAACGGCGGCACGCTGCTGCTCGACGAGATCGGCGACATGCCCCTGGCCGCCCAGGCCAAGCTGCTGCGCGTGCTCCAGGAGGGCACCTTCGAGCCCGTGGGCTCGGACCGTCCCGTGAAGGTTGACGTGCGGATCCTGGCGGCCACCCACCGCGACCTGGAGGCCGCCGTCCGCAAGGGCGACTTCCGCGAGGACCTCTTCTACCGCCTCGACGTCTTCCCCCTGGAGGTCCCGCCCCTGCGGGATCGCCCGGAGGACGTGGAGGTCATCGCCACCGGCCAGCTCGACCGCATCGCCCGCCGCACCGGACGCGGACCCTGGCGCCTCTCCGACCGCGCCCTGCGCACCCTGCGCGCCGAGGACTGGCCCGGCAACGTGCGGCAGCTCGTGAACGTGCTGGAGCGGGCGACGATCCTGGTGCCGGAGGGCGTGCTGGAGGCGCCGACGGTGGCCGTGGAGGGACGCCGGCGTCCCCGGACCGCGCCGGAGGAACCGGCCCTGCCCGACGAGGTGCTGCCCATGCGCGAGATGGAGCGCCGGCACCTGGTGAAGGCCCTGAAGAGCACCGGCGGCAAGATCTACGGCGACGACGGCGCCGCGGCCCTGCTGGGCCTCAAGCCCACCACCCTGCAGAGCCGCATGCGGAAGCTCGGCGTGGATCGGCGGCGGCCCGCCTAGAAACCCGCCCCGATCACGAGTCCGAGCCTGCCGTCCACGGGAGCGGGAGTCAGCGTCCAGGCCGGGTCGTCTCCCTCCGTCGACCGCTCGCGGGCCCGCTCGTCCCACCGCGTCACCACGGACTTCGCCACCAGCCACCCGTACACTCCCGACAGCACCACGTCGCTCGGCCAGTGCATGTCCCCGGTCACGCGCTGCACGGACACGGCGAAGGCTCCGCCGTAGGCGGCCCAGCTCACGGCCCGCCGGTCTCCGTGGTGGGAGAGGATGGCGGCGACCTGCCAGGCGGTCAGGGTGTGGCCGGACGGGAACGAGGTGGCGTTCTCCACGCCGAAGGCGTCGGCGCCCAGGTTGCCGTAGGGGCGCTGCCGCCCCACCAGCGACTGCACCGCGCTCTTGGTGACTCCGGTGATCAGATGGCACTCCAGGGCCTGGATCCCCGCGGTGGCCAGGGCGTCCCAGCCCGACAGCCAGCCCAGCCCCACGGCTCCGAAGTAGTACTTGTTGGTCTTGCCCAGGAAGGCGGCGGGTTCCAGGAACTCGCCGGTCTCGCGGACGGGGCCGACCAGGGCACCGTCGCGGTGATCGTCGAGCCAGCCGTGGATGCGCTCGTCGTGGGCGTAGGACAGGGCCGTGAGGCCGAACACCGCCGCGGTGCCCAGGGCCTGGCGGTCGGTCGTGCGGGCCGGCGCCGTGTACACGTGCACGATGTCGGAGACCACGTCGCCGACGAGGCGGCGGGCGTCGTGCAGCACGCCGTCGTCGTCGGCGGCGGCGGGCAGGGCGGACAGGGAAACGAGCAGCAGGATCATCAGGATCAAGGGAGCACCTCCGGGCGCCATCATGGCCCGGATGAGCGGCCGTGTTCAAGGGGCGTTGCGATCGGACCGGTCCTGATTTATCATCGCCGCCGGTCCGTCAGGGGGAAACGGACCACGGCGCCGGGACCCGCCCGGCCGGACGTCGCCCGATGTCGATCCCCATGCCATCGAACGGAGGAACGAACATGCCGAGGATCATCCTGGCCGTCCTCGTCTGCCTGCTGCCCGCCCTCGTGGTCGCAGCGGAGGAGACGTCGACGGAATGGAAGAAGTCCGCGGACCTGGGCCTGATCATCAACCAGGCCGGTTACAGCGACTCCTGGGCCGGCGACGAGCTGGGCACCTTCAACTGGACCCTGAAGTCCGACATCGCGGCCGAGCGCCACCTGTCCGACAGCACCCTGTGGACCAACCAGTTCAAGCTGGTCTACGGCAAGACCACCAACGAGGTCCGCGACGAGATGGGAGACCGCTCCTGGGGCGACGCCGAGAAGTCCACCGACCGCATCTTCCTGGAGTCGCTGGTGAAGTTCCAGGAGGGGAGCTTCGTGAACCCCTACGTGGCCTTCACCGTGGAGAGCCAGTTCCACGACGACATGGACAACTTCTTCTCGCCGGCGCTGTACGTGGAGTCCGCGGGTCTGGGCCGCAACCTGATGAAGACCGAGGAGACCGAGGTCTTCAGCCGCATCGGTTTCGCCTATCGTCAGCGGACGGCCAGCGGTCTGGACACCACCACCGACGGCGGCCTGGAGTGGGTCACCGACGTCAGCCACGTGTTCAACGAGAACCTCAAGGCCGTCTCCAAGCTGCGCGTCTTCCAGGCGTTCACCAGCTCCGCCGACGACGACCTGGCCGACGACCACGTCGCCAAGGACTACTGGAAGACCACCGACGTGGCCTGGGAGATCAACCTGTCGGCCTCGGTCTCCAAGTACGTGCAGACCACGCTCTTCTTCGAGCTGCTGTACGACAAGGAGATCAACACCGACACCCGCTACCGGGACATCCTGGGCATCGGTGTGACCTACAAGCTGTTCTAGCCTGTTTTCGAGGAGGGAAACATGGATAACGTGAACGTGGACAGGGTCTGGGAGACCCTGACGGATTTCGCCATGGTCTACGGACTGCGCGTCATCGGCGCGATCCTCGTCCTGATCATCGGCCGCATGGTGGCCGGCTGGGCCCGCGGCCTCGCCCGCAAGGCCCTGACCAAGACCGACACCGACGCCGCCATCGTGTCGTTCGTGTCGAGCCTGGCCTACTACATGGTGATGATCTTCACCTGGCTGGCCGTGCTCAAGCAGTTCGGCATCGAGACCGCCTCGCTGGTGGCCGTGCTCGGCGCCGCGGGCTTCGCCGTGGGCTTCGCCCTGCAGGGCTCGCTCAGCAACTTCGCCGCCGGCGTCATGCTGCTGGTCTTCAAGCCCTTCCGCATCGGCGACGTGGTCGACGCCGCCGGCGTGGTGGGCAAGGTCAGCGAGATGCGCCTGTTCACCACGGTCCTGCACTCGCCCGACAACATCAAGATCATGGTGCCCAACTCCAAGATGTTCGGCGACACCATCAAGAACATCACCGCCGAGGACACCCGGCGCGTGGACATGGTGGTGGGCATCGGCTACGGCTCGGACATCGCCAAGGCCATGGAGATCATGAAGGGTCTGCTGGAGGCCGACGGCCGCGTGCTGAAGGACCCCGAGACCCAGATCGCCGTGGGCGAGCTGGCCGACAGCAGCGTGAACCTGCTGGTCCGCCCCTGGTGCGCCACCGGCGACTACTGGGGCGTGAAGCTCGACTTCACCCGGAACGTGAAGGAGGCCTTCGACCGCGAGGGCATCGAGATCCCGTTCCCGCAGACGGTGGTGCACAAGCCCGAGTAGGGCCGATCACCGCGGATTGAGAGAGGGCGCCCGCCGAGTGTGGGCGCCCTTTTTGCTTCCCTGCGCGCGTGGTATCGTCGACCGTCGATCCCACCGTGCGTTGTGGTGCGGGAGTCGGTTCCGTAGGTTGCATCCATCGCGATTCCCGATGTCGAAGGAGACTCCATGGCCCGCATGATCGCCTCCGCCGTCCTGCTCCTGTTGCTTCTGTCCGGTTGCGCGGGGCGACTGCCCGACCCCCTGACCGAGCATCCCGACCTGCCTCTCCCGTCGGTGCACCCCCGGATCGACCTCGCCGGCTTCCTGCAGCTCTCCGACGACGACCGGCAGGCGCGCCGCGCGGCGGTGAGCGACGACCTGGACGCCCTTGCCTTCCATCGCTCCCGTCTGTACCGGGAATGGCAGCTGATGATGAGCGGCTACACGGTCATCGAGCAGGGCAAGCTGAAGGGGGAGTGGCGCATCGGACGCCTGATGCGACGGCTCGGCCGCGTGACCGACACCGATCCCACGAGCGCCGAGGCCTGGTACGTGCTCGGTCGCCTGCGGGCCCTGACCGGCGACCCCGTCGGAGCCGCCGACGCCTATGCGGGCGCCTGGGCCGCCCTGCCCCACGACGTCCGCGACGCTCCGGACTGGGACCTGCCGCGCCGGATCCGCCTGGAGGCCGCCTGGACCGCCCGCGACCGCGGCCTCTGGGACGAGGGCCTGGAATGGCTGGACCGCGACGGCGCGAGCTGGTCGCGGAAGACCATCGCCGAGGCCCGCCTGGTGCGCGGCCTGATCTGGGCGGGAGCCGGCCGGTTCCGCGAGGCCTGGGCCATGTCCCGGGAAGTGGGTCCCATCGGTTTTCCCGACGACGGACTCTGGCCCCGCGGCGTGGACCGGGCCGACGCCTGGTTCGCCCGCACCTGGATCGAGACCATGGCCTGGCACGGGGCGGGGAACGCGGAGATGGCCGAGCTCGTGCTCTCGCGAGCGCGCCTCGCCCGGTTCCTGCTCCCGTTCCACGACCGCTTCCACCACGACATGGGGCTGATCCACGAGACCGCCGGCCGGCACCAGGACGCCGCGGCGTCGTACGCCTATTCCGTGAGCGGCCTGGGGACCCTGCGTCGTTTCCTGCCCTGGGGCGCGTTCTCGGTGGGACCGATGGTCGTGGAGCGGCCGGTGGCCGGGGTGCCCGTCTTCACGTGCTGGGACGACCGGCTCCTGGCGGGTTCCGACTTCAGCCATGCCTGCGGCGTGTACGCCCGGTTCCTGGCCGCCGGCCGGGGGGCGGCCCGCGACCGCGAGGCCGTCCGGGCCGAGAACGCCTTCGGCCGCTGCATCCGCAAGGGCGCCCAGCCGGATCGGGCGCGGGCGCTGCGGGGGAGGCTCCGCTACACCCTCGGACGGCACGCCGAGGCGGAGGCCGACCTCCGCGGGGCGCGGACCGCGTTCGCGGCCATGGATACCATCGACCCCGCCACCGACCTGGTCCTGGGGGCCATCCTCCTGAACGCCGAGCGCGACGCCGAAGCCGAGGGGCTGCTCCGGGGCGTGACCGTCGCCGAGCCTTCTTGGGCGGCGGGGTGGCGGAACCTGGGCGTGGCCACGGCCAGGCTGGGGCGGCGCGACGAGGGGCTGGCGTTGCTGGAGAAGTCCCTGGCCATGTCGCCGGGCGATCCCATGGGCTGGTACAACGTGGGCCTGTTCCATGCCGAGTCCGGCGAGTGGGAGCGGGCCTACGGCAACCTGGTGGTGGCGGTGCGGCTGGATCCCGGGAACGGGGCGGCCGTCGAGATGCTCCAGCGGTCCGCGTCGGAGCTGCGGGGGCGGGGGCGGTCCGACGCCCTGGCCTTCTCCGACGCCCTGGCCGACAGCGTGTTGGCGTCCCTGCCGCCGGAGTCGGGCCCGGATCCCATGGCCATGGCCGTCCAGGGATTCGCCCCCCTGGCCGCCGAGCCCGACAGCCTGGTGCACGCCGAGGCCGAGGCCGCCTACGCCGCCTCGGGGGCGCCGGCGGATCGGGCCCAGCTGGCGGAGGTCTGCCTGAGGCAGGGCCGGATCGAGCGCTACAGGGAGCTCCTGGCCGACGCCGATCGCGACCGTGAGGATGCGGTGGGTCTGATCCACCAGCTCCAGGCCGACCGCGCCGACGTGGACCCGCGGCGGGCCCTGGCCCTGGTGGCCGCCCTCGCTGCGGGGGAGGTCCTGCCCCTCGACGTGGAGCTCTGGGCCCTGGTGGCCCTGACCTGCCTGGAGGCGGAGGAGCGGGATGCCGGAATCAGGGCCCTGGAGCACGCCCTCGCCCTCGATCCGGGCAACGAGGGGCTCAGGACGTATCGGTCGCTCATCGGGGAATAGCGGCGACGGGTCGGAGACGACGAGGGCGCCTTCCCGCCGGGGAGGGCGCCCTCGCGTCGTCGGGGTCGCGACGGCCCGCTACTTCAACAGCACCGCCCTGCGCACCTCCGTGAAGTCCGCCCCCCGCGCCCTCACCAGATAGGTGGCGCTGGGCAGATCCTTGCCGGTGAGCGTGAACACGTGCTCGCGGTCGGCGGACAGCACGCCGTCGTGGAGCACGCGCACCAGGCGGCCTGCCACGTCGTACACGTCCACCCGAACGTGCTGCTCGCGGGCCAGGGCCAGGGCGACGGTCGCCTGGGGGTTGAACGGGTTGGGGCGGACGGAGCCGAGGCGATGGCTCAAGCCGGCCGGCAGCAGCGGGCCGTCGTCCACGCCGGTGCCCACGGGCGGATTGGCCCGCACGACCACGTTGTCCAGGCCGACGGTGTCGTGGTCGCCGGTGCCGCCGTCGTCGGACAGCAGATAGCGCACGTAGAAGAAGCCGCCGGGCGGGATCGCGAGGCCGGTGACGGTCTCCTCGAAGTCGGCCGGGTTCCACGACGGTGATCCCGAGGCGGTCGCCGCCGTGGAGACGTCCAGCGCCGGGATGTCGGTGAACGCCAGGGCGTCGACGTCCCACTGCGCCGCCGGCGCCTGGGCCCAGGCGACCCGCACACGCGTGCTGCGGTCGCCCTTGTTGTAGGCGTAGAGGCGGTGGGCGACGGCCATGTCGGTCACCGGCACGCCCGTCTCGTTGCGGAAGGCCACGACCACGGATCCGGGGGTCAGGTCGGTCGCCGAGGGCTGCAGGCCCAGGAACGTGACGCCGCCCCCGGAGATGGCGTACACGCCGCCGTCGGTGCCGGACGAGGCCGTGCCGCGGGCGAAGGGGCCGTCGGTGCCGCTGTGGCCGAAGTCCATGGTCACCGGTTCCTGGGACAGGCCCCGGACCAGGATCTCGTCGCTGTCCAGCTGATCCGTGGCGGGGTCGGGAGCGAAGCCGGCGCCGGTGAACTGGTTGAAGCCGAGACCGGTGGGCGTGTCCTCGGCCGCTACGGGGATGCCCATCTCCAGCAGTTCCGCCTCGAAGGCGCCGACGTCGCAGACGGCGTTGGAGTCGCCGTCGCCGTCGAGGGCGCGGGGGAAGCCGGCGCCGCGCTGGTCGTCGGTTTGGCTCGCGCATTCGGCCGGGTCCCCGGCGTCGACGGCCGGGCTGCCGAAGAGCAGGGGGATGGTCCAGGTGGGGCCGCCGTGATCGCCGAAGGCGCCGAGGCGGGCGTCGGCCACGGCGTCCTGGTCGCCGGTCTGGGTGAACATCGAGGCCGAGGAGGCCTCGCCCACCACGTTGTAGCCCCTGGACACGAGGTTGCCCAGGGCGTCGCGCAGCACGTCGTCGATGCCGGCGGAGGCGGTGTTGCCCCACGCGACGTTGGAGTTCATCTCCATCCAGGTCCCCGTGTGACGGAGGCCGCCGCCGCCGTTGACGGCCGAGTTGGCGGTGATCGTGTTGTGCTTCAGGATCGCGTGATCGCAGACGCTGGACAGGCCCCCGCCCCAGGATGCGGCGTTCCCCGTGACCGTGGACTGGATCAGGTTGAGCGTACCGCCGGCGTTGACGCCGCCGCCGCTGCCGTTGGCCGTGTTGGCGCTGACGGTGCTGTTGGACAGGGTGGCGTAGGTCGAGGAGTAGACGCCGCCGCCGTTGCCCGCGTCGTTGCCCTCGAACGTCGATTTGTTGGAGCTCATGGAGCAGCCGGTGACCGCGGCCAAGCCTCCGCCGAACTGGTCGGCCGTGTTGTTCCGGATCTGCGACAGGGTCACGATCACGGAGCCGTCGGCTCCGTTGCCGTAGAGGCCGCCGCCGTCGCCGGCGGCCGTGTTGTCCTCCACGGTGGAGTCGTAGACCAGGATCGTGCCGCCGCCGAAGGCCGCCACGCCGCCGCCGTCGTCCGCGGCGAGGTTGTCGTGGATCCGGCTGCCGTACAGGCGCAGGGCGCCCCAGGTGAGGATGCCGCCGCCGTCGCTTTCGGCGCCGCCGGTGACGGCCAGGTCGTGGATGGTCGCCGTCACGCCCGACGCCACCTCGAACACCCGCGACAGGCCCAGGGCCGACACCGCCACGCCCTGGTCCTCGCCGTGGATCACCACGTCGTCCGTGATGTCGATCTGGGTACCGTTCAGTTCGATGGTCTGCATGGCCACGACCGGGTCGAAGCGGACCGTGTCGCCGGCAGCGGCGCAGGCCAGCTCGTAGCGCAGGGTGCCGGGGGTGTCGTCGTCCACGAGCTTGGTCACGAGCAGGTCGCAGGTGAGCTCGAACTCGAAGGCGCCGCAGTCGGGCACGAGGCCGCCGATGTTGCCGTCGATCACGCGCGGGTACCCCGCCCCGCGCTGGTCGTTGACCAGGCCGACCACATGCAGGGCGGTGCTCCCGTCGATGGCCGGGCTGCCGTAGAGCACGGCCATGGTCTCGGTGGGGCCGCCGTTGTCCTGCAGGGGGCCGAGCATGGGGTCGAGGACGTTGGTCTGGTCCGTGGGGGCGAAGCCCTGGGTGTCGTATTCGCCGATCAGGTTGTAGCCCGTGGACACGGGGACGCCCGTGGCTCCGCCCAGGTTGTCGGTGGCGAAGTCGTCCACGCCGCCCGTGCCCGTGTTGCCGCTGATGATGCAGCCCCCGAACTCCGTGTCGTCCCGCAGCGCCACGCCGCCGCCCAGGAGACCGGCGGTGTTGGCGGAGATGGTGCACTGCTTGAGCACCAGCAGGCCGTCGGCCACGGAGTAGCCGTTGCCGTGCATGATTCCGCCGCCGTCGCCGTAGGCCGTGTTGCCCGCGACGGTGCACTGGATCACGTCCATGTCGCCGAGTACGAAGAGCCCGCCACCGTCGCTGGTGGACAGGTTGTCGAAGATCGCGCAGTCCTGCAGGAGCACCGTGTCGGGCAGCTGGCTGTCGTTCATCACGCCGCCGCCCCGTGAGGACTGGTTGTCGTGGATCCGCACCCCGCTCACGACGAGGTCGCCGGTCCGGGCCAGGAGGGCTCCGCCGTCGCCCACGGCGAGGTTGTGGTGGATCGAGCCCCCGGTGATGGTCATGGTGCCCAGGTTCAGGACGGCGCCGGCGTCCTCGGTGACCGTGTTGTACGCCAGTTCGCAGTCGATCAGTGTCATGGTCGAGCTCGAGCCGTTGGTGACGGCGCCCCCGTCCACGCCCTGGTTCCCCTGGATCAGCACCCGGGTCAGGGTCATGGCTCCGCTGAAGCCTCCGCCCACGGCTGAGCCGGTGTCGGCGACGTTGTCCAGCACGTAACTGTCGGTGACGTTCATCGTGTGGGCGCTGTAGAGGGCGACGTCCGTGGCGCCGGTGTTGCCCTGGATGGTGGTACCGGTGATCTCCACCGTGCCCGGCGTGACGGCGTGGTAGTTGTTGGCGATGGCGCCGCCCACCGTCGCACCGTCATTGTGGTTCCAGGAGACGACGCAGTCCGTGAGGGTCACGTAGCCCTGGTACGTGATGATGCCGCCGCTGAACGCCGCCCCGATGCTCGAGGCCCCGGCCAGGGACCGGTTGTGGCTCACGCTCACACGCAGCAGGTCCAGGTCGCCCTCGTTGTAGATGCCGCCGCCCATGCCGTAGTCGGTGCTCACGGCCGGTTCGCAGACGTTGCTGTCGATCTCCGCATCCACGAACGACACGACGCCGCTCTCGGCCAGGCGCACGCCGCCGCCCAGGGTGGCCGCCCGGTTGGCGACCACGCGGCTGTTCTCCATGACGAAGCTCTTGTCCGACCACCCCGAGTAGTACACGCCGCCGCCCTCATCGTCGGCCGTGTTGTCGCGGATCACCGAATCGATGATGGTCAGGTTCGGCGAGCTGACGGCCCGCACGCCCCCGCCGTTCTCCACGGCGTGGTTGTCGATCACCGTGCACTCCCGCAGCACCAGGCTGCCGCCGTAGGTCAGCACGGCGCCGCCGCCCCCGGTGGACGAGCCGCCCCTCAGGGTCACGCGCCGGAACTCCACGTGGGCGCCCTGGGCGTAGAGGTGCCGCGAGGCGCCGCCGGCGTCGATGGTGATGCCGTTGGGCAGCATCGAGGCGTCGATGATCAGGGTGTCCGAGTCCGTGGTCTGGAATTCGCCCAGCGCCATGAAGATCGTGGCGCCGTCCAGCGACGGGTGAAAGACGATGCGGTCGGCCCCGTTGCCGGCGGTGCTGCCGTCCACCGATGTGTCGGTGATGGCCGCCTGGAAGGCCTCGCGCAGCGACACGTTCCCCGTGGGGTTCATGTTGTCGCTCGTGGTGGTCACGACGATGACGGCGGACTCGGCCGCCGGTACCAGCACGGCCAGGGCGGCTAGGGTCAGGATGGCGCGGGTCGGAATGCGGCTCATGGGCGGTTCCCCTCCGAATGAAGACAGGTGTGGTCTGTCTTCATTGGCGACGAACGGCCGCGTCAGTGGACATTTTTCTTTATCGAATGGAGAAATGAGGGATCAGGCGCGAGATGCCCCGGTCAGGAGCACCAGAGCGGATACGGCCAGACCCGGAAAGATCGCCTCGACCCCCAGCCACGCCTCGCCGCCCCCCGCGGCCAGCCAGCTCAGGGACACCGCCCCCGCTGCGACCATCGACACGAGCACCCGCCGCCCCGATCGGCGCAACCCCGTATGGGCAGCCACCACCGGTCCCAGCAGCACCGGCGTGCCCACGCTGCCGAGGTGGTGCCACAGCGTGATCACCGATCCGGCCCAGAGGGCCATGGCCACCGACAATACCGCCGTGGCGGTCAGCGCGATCCGTACCGGACCCAAGCTGTCGGAGTCGCCGCGGACGCGGCCCCAGAGGTCGCGACCTCCCGTGACCGCCGCCACGAAGGCGTAGGAATCCACCGTGGACATGATCGTCGCCAGCAGGCCCGTCAGGAACAGGCCCTGAAGCAGGGGAGGAAGGGTGACCGCCGCCAGCTCGGGGAAGGCGGTCATGGGGTCGGCCAGGTCCGGCAGCACGGCCCGGGCGTAGAGCCCCGACACGGTGGTCAGGGCGTCGAAGAGCAACCAGAACAGCACCGACAGCAGCAGTCCGCGGCGGGCGGTGCCGGCGTCGCGGGCCGCGTAGCAGCGCTGGTGGAACGCGGGTTCCACCAGGGTCGACGCCGCGATCACGTACCACACCGCCACGGCCTGGAAGCCCCGGCCGCCGTCCCACTCCAGATGCCCGTCGGGGAGGGCGTCGCGTAGCCACCCGAACCCGCCGTGCTCCATGAAGCAGGCCGGTACCAGCACCAGGAACCCGAGGAACATCAGCACGAACTGCACGAGGTCGGTGCCGACGACCGCCCGAAGCCCGCCGCGGTACACGTACCCCACCGACAGCACGGTCCCCAGCACGACTCCGGCCCACAACGGCCAGCCGGTTGCCATGCGCACCAGCACGCCCAGCATGAGCACGTAGGCCGCCGGCACGGTCATCACGAAGAGCATGCCGGCGCCGGCCACGGCGGGGCCGCGTCCGAAGCGTCGCTCCAGCAGTTCGGGGAGGGTCAGGACTTCGCTGCGGCGGGCCTTCGCCGCCAGGAACAGGGCGAAGACGACGGCCCACAGGTAGTAGGGCACGCCGAACACCAGCCAGTTGCTCACGCCGTAGGTCCAGGCATACTCGCCCACGCCGAGGATGCCCCCGTACCAGGACGAGACGGTGGTGGCCACGAAGGCGGGGAGGGTCAGGCGTCGGCCCGCGACGATGTAGTCGGCCTGGTCGCGGGCCGGGGCGCGGAACAGCCGCAGGACGGCGAAGGCCAGGAACGCGGCGTAGACGAGGACGAGGGTCATGCCTCGGCGACCGCGCGTCCCGCCTGCCGGACGGTCACCAGCAGGGGGCCGTTGCCGCTCCGCAGGCTCAGGGGCGGGTCGACCACCTCGTTGGACGCCGTGGTCGGGCCGCCCCACTCCACGTCGGCGTCGATCAGGGGCCAGCGCGAACCCACCACCGTCACGCCCTTCACCGGGCGACCCACCGCGGCCAGCGAGAACACCGTGCCCGCCTCGAGCATCCAGCTCTCGGTGGTGCCGGCGGGCACGCGCACCGTCACGCCGTGGTCGTCCACCAGGGCGATGGTCAGCCGCTCGGCGTAGCGCTCCATGAGGGCGCAGTTGGTCAGGGTGTGGTCCAGGTGACCGCCGGTGGCGCCGAGCATCAGCACCGTGTCGGCGCCGGCCTCGAGGGCCCGGTCCAGGGCCTTTTCGCCGTCGGTGGTGTCCTGGTCGGGGTCGTGGATCCAGCGGGTGGATCCGTCGGCGCCGCGGGGGACGACGCCGAGGGTGTCGAAGTCGCCCACCACCATGTCGGGACGCCGGGGCAGGCGGTCGTGGGGCCAGCCGGCCCGGTCGGCGCAGACGAAGAGGTCGGCGCCGTCCAGGCAGGAGGCGAGCAGGGCGTTCGTGGGCGGCGTGCCGTCGCAGAGCACGACGGCGCGCCGGCCGCTGCCGGGAGCCAGTGCGGTGAGGATCTCGATGGCGTTCATGGCGGCTCCTGTTCCGTGTCGATCAGAAGGTGCGGTGCAGGCCGGCCAGCACGTGGCGCGGCGCTCCCGGGATCAGGTTCCGTCCCCCGTACCAGTATCCCCACGTCTCGTATTCCTCGTCCAGAATGTTCTGAACACGGAGATCCAGTCGGGTGTCGGCCAGGGACGGGCCGGCGATCTCGCCCAGATCCAGGCCGACGGCCAGGTCCACGACGGTGAACGCATCGATCGTGTGGGACTCGTCGCCGGTGTTGTCCAGGAACTGCCGACCCACGCCGCGCACGCTGAGCCGTGTGTCCAGGGCGCCGAAGTCCGACTCCAGGGCCACGGTCAGGAAGTGCTCGGGGAACAGGGCGATGGGGTTGCCGGACAGGTCGAACTCGCCGGACTCCCAGGTTTCGGGGTCGAGGGTCGTCACGTACTCGTCGTGCTCGTCCCAGGAGCGCGAGCCGGCCACCTTCAGCACGTGGTGGTCGGTGAGCCAGGCCGCCACTTCCAGTTCCACGCCGCGGTGGAGGGTGGTGCCGGCGTTGCCCTTGATGGGCAGGCCGTCGTCGTCCACGGCGCCGTAGGCCACGATCTCGTTCTCGTTCTCCATCCAGTAGCCGTTCACGCGCACCGACAGGGAGCCGCTGCGCCAGGCGGTGCCCAGCTCCCAGTTCACGGCCCGCTCCTCGATCATCTCGGGGTCGGACCACTCCACGTAGTCGGCCTCGCCATCGCCGTCCTCGTCCATGGGCACGCCGGTGCGGAACAGGGGGGCGACGCCCAGGTCGTCGGGGCCCTGCCAGGTGTCGTAGAGGTCGTCGGTGCCGGGCTCCTGGTGGGTGCGGCCCACGTGGGCGTAGAGATTCCAGGCGCCGCCCCACGGCCGGGCGGGCGGGGTCCAGGACACGCCGCCCTTGGGGTTGAAGAAGTCGTAGTCCACGCGGTAGGCGTGGCGGTCGGTGCCGGTGAAGTTGCCCAGCTCGTCCTGCTTGAAGCGGTAGCTCTTGTGCTGGTACTGGAGGTCGCCCAGCAGGGTCAGGCCGGGCAGCACTTCCCACATCTCGTTGGCGTAGAGGGAGAAGGCGGTCTTGTCGCCGGTGTAGCGGTAGTAGTCGGCGTCCATGGTCTCGCGGATGCCTGGCACCGCCAGCACGTTGCCCCGGTGGTCGCTGTGGAAGTCGTACACGTCGCCGCCCACCACGGTGCGGCCGTTGCCGTGGTCCACTATCACGTGGCTCACCAGGCCCACCTGGTCCTTCTCCACGTTCTTGCGGCGGATCAGGTCGACCTCGGCGTCGGGATCCAGGCCGAGGGAGTGGTCCAGGCTGAAGTCGGAAGCGGTCTCGCCGTCCTTGAGGTTCTCGTAGAAGCCCTCGCCGTGGATCCAGAAGGCCGAGTTGCGCATGGTCACGTCGTCGGACAGCGCCCAGTCGTGGTGCAGCTCGTAGTGGGGCTGGCGGAAGTCGTCGATGGCGTTCTCGTAGGTCTCGGGGTTGAACCGGCGGTCCATGGCCAGGTCGTCCTCGTGGGCGGCGTTCCAGCCGTGCTGGGACAGTTCGTGGCCCGTGTAGACGTTGGCCTGCAGGGTGTGGTTGCCGAGAAGGGCCTTTCCGCTCCAGTACACGCCCCACAGCTCACTGGCGGTGCGGTGGCGGTAGCCGTCGCTCTCGATGCGCGAGGCGCGCAGGGTCGACATGAACTTCCCGTCCACCAGCCCCGACTGCACCTCACCCATGGCCCGCCACGTGCCGTAGCTGCCGCCCATCAGCGACACTCGGCCGCCACGCTCGGGCGAGAGCAGGTCCGTCACCAGGTTCACGGTGCCGCCCACGGCGGTGGCGCCGCCCACCGAGTTGGTGATGCCGCGCTGCACCTGGATGTCCTGCACCGACGACGCGAAGTCCGGCACGTCCACCCAGTACACCGACTGGTCCTCGGGGTCGTTCAGGGGGATGTCGTTGATGGTGACGGCCACCTTCTTGGAGTCGAAGCCCCGGATCGTCAGGTAGGTGTAGCCCACGCCGTTGCCGGCGTCGGACCAGGCGTGCAGGCCCGGGGTGTCGGACAGCAGCATGGGCACGTCCACCACGCCCACGCGCTTCTCCAGCTCCTCGGCGGTGATGTTGGTGTGGCTCAGGTGCACGTCCTCGCCGTAGCGCGACGCGGTGACGACCACCTCGTCGGCCTGGTGGACGGCGGTGTCGGCCGGCGCCTCGGCGGCGACGGCGGGGATCGCGGACAGCAGCAGCACCGGCATCAGCAGCCGGCACGCGCGACGGACGACGTTCGATCGCATGGCGAACCTCTCGGAACGATGGTCTTCGTGCGGGAGCCGGCATGAAAAAGACCGGCTCCGTCGAAGGGGGGCCGGCCGCGATGGCTGGTCTGGAAGGCCCGTTTCCCTACGCCGGTATGATCCGGATCAGGTCGTGAGGGTCTGTCTCAGGCGCCCGGTGGCGCCACCCCTAACGGTTGTGGGCGAACCATAGGACCGGCCCGGACGGGTGTCAAGGTGGCGGGGGGAGGGGGTGCGTGCTATCGTCTCCGCCGTCGGACCGAAGGGAGGCCCCGTGAACGAACCAGCGACACCCGTCCTCGCCCTGATCCGCGACGCCCGGCTCTTCATGCGGCGTCCGGACCTGCTCGAGGATCTGGACGACGTCCGGGCCGAAATGCTCCTGGCCCCGTCCCGACTGGTCGCCCTGGACGGCAACGCCGATTGGGTGCTGCGCCTCGGGCGCATGCGCCTGGCGGAGTTCCTGCCGGACGGTCGTGAACTGTGTCGGGCCGTGCTGCAGTCCGGTTCGTGCTTCGTGACCAGGCCGACACCGTCCTCGGAACCGGAGGGCCCCTGGCTCGACCTGTCCCGTACCACCCTGATGGCCCTGGGCGATGTCCGTCTCTGGCATCTGCCCGCCGGCACCCTGAGCAGGATCCACGGAGGAACCCATGTCCGCTGACGCCGCCCGCCGCACCCCCCTGGTCCTCTGCATCCTGGACGGCGTGGGCCACCGCGAAGGCCCCGACCTCGTGACCGGCAACGCCATGGCCGCCGCCGAGCCCGTCTTCTGGCCCGAGCTGCTGGCCACCTACCCGCACACCACCCTCAAGTGCAAGGGCCTGGACGTGGGCCTACCCGAGGGCCAGATGGGCAACTCCGAGGTGGGCCACCTGACCATCGGCTCCGGCCGCATCATCGACCAGGACCTCAACCGCGTGACCCGCGCTCTGGACGAGGGCGGCTTCGCGGACCTCCCCGAGTGGAAGGCCATGACCGCCCGCCTGGCCGAGACCGGCGGCCGCCTGCACCTGCTGGGCCTCGTGTCGCCCGGCGGCGTGCACTCCCACACCGATCACCTGAAGGGCATCATGCGCCTGGCCCGGGACGCCGGCGTGTCCCGCACCTGCATCCACGCCTTCCTGGACGGCCGCGACACCGACCCCGAGAGCGGCCTGGGCTATGTGGAAGACGTGGAGGCCGCCTGCGCGGAGATGGGCGCGGGAGAGGTCGTGTCGGTGTGCGGCCGCTACTGGGCCATGGACCGCGACAAGCGCTGGGACCGGGTGGAGAAGGCCTGGAAGATGCTCGTCCACGGCGAGGGCGAGGCGGGCACCTCGGCCTCCGACGTGATCCGCGCCTCCTACGCCGCCGGCACCACCGACGAGTTCATGGAGCCCACCGTCCTGCGCGACGGCGACGGCCTGCCCCTGGCCACCGTCCGCGACGGCGACGCCGTCTTCTTCTGGAACTTCCGCGCCGACCGCGCCCGCGAACTCACCTGGGCCTTCATGCAGGACGCTTTCGACGGCTTCGACCGTCCCGTCCGCCCGTCCGTGGACTACCTCTGCATGACCACCTACGACGAGTCCATGGGCCTGCCCGTGCTCTTCGGCCCCGAGACGCCGCAGGACATCCTCGCCGACGTGTTCGCGGCCCACGGCATCCGCAACCTGCGCACCGCCGAGACGGAGAAGTACGCCCACGTCACCTACTTCTTCAACGGCGGCCGCGAGGAGCCCTACCCCGGCGAGGACCGCCGCCTGATCCCCTCGCCCAAGGTGGCCACCTACGATCTGCAGCCCGAGATGAGCGCCCCGGCGGTGGCCGAGGTCGTGATCGAGGCTCTCAGGGCGGGGGAGCACGACGTCATCGTCGTGAACTTCGCCAACGGCGACATGGTGGGGCACACCGGCGTGCTCGAGGCCGCGGCGGCGGCGTTCAAGACCCTCGACGGCCTGCTGGCCATGATCGTGCCCGAGGTCCTGAAGCGCGACGGCGTGATGCTGCTGACCGCCGACCACGGCAACTGCGAGGAGATGCTCTCTGCCGAGGGTCGCGTGCTGACCAACCACTCCCTGAACGACGTGCCGTTCGTGGTGATCGGCAGGGAGTTCGCGGGCCGGAACGACCTGTTCGAGAATGGGGAATTCGGCCTGAAGGACATCGCTCCGACCATGCTGGAGCTGCTGGATCTGCCGCGGCCCGCGGCCATGTCCGGGCGGCCGGTTGTGAGGCGTCCCTGAGCCGTCATGAACATGTCACGGCGGGGTTGCGCGGACACCCTGGGAAACCACGGGCCATCACGCGCAACCCCTTCCGTTGCCGCAGGTTAATTTTTTGTTAATACGTGGACAAACCGGATTCCTCGTGATATTATTCCGCAAAACACGGATGGCTGAAACACAGCCGCGACCCCGTTCCACTTCGTCTATGATCCTGACTTGACACTCGTTCATGGATCCGTGTTTTGCCCGTTCCCTGCGCACACATCCCTGCACCTGAGTGACCTAGCTGAGGAGTCTGCCAGCATGAAGAACTTCGCGAACGGCGTGCTTATGCTCGCCCTCGTCGTCGCCCTCGGGGGTGCCGCGGTCGCCCAGACCACGGCCATCGACGACATCCAGTACTACGATCCCTTGACGGGCCTGCCTGCCAGTCCCCACGCCGGCCAGACCGTGACGGTCGAAGGCGTCATCTACGTGGTCAAGGGTACCTACAACAGCGGCACCCACTACATCCAGGGCGCCACCGGCGGCATCAACTTCTTCGACAGCGCCGCCATTCCCCTGACCTACGGCGACCGTATCCAGGTGACCGGAACCGTCGGTTCCTTCGGCGGCGAGATCAACGTCGTGCCGACCAACATCACCTTCATCGGGTCCGAGGCCGAGCCCACGCCCGTGGACCTGACGATCTCCGCCGTGGCCGGCGACTACGAGACCGTCGGCGCCCACACCCGCGTCATCGGCACCATCACCTCGGTGACGGCCAGCAGCTTCGAGATCACCGACTTCTCGGACACGCTGCTCGTCTACATCGACGGCGACACCGGCATCGACCTCGGTGCCGTGGCCATCGGCGACGAGTACGCCGTGAGCGGCCCGGTCGTGACCTACAACGGCCTGATCGAGATGAAGCCCCGCCGCCAGGGCGACCTGGTGGAGGATCCCACCGGCGACACCGTGCCGGTCGTGGACAACGTGAACTGCGTGAACTGGGTGCCCCTGGCCAGCGATCCCATCGACGTGCAGGCCACCATCACCGACGACAGCGCCATCAGCAGCGCCCTGCTCTACTACCGGGACGACACCGGCGACAGCACCGGCGTGTTCTCGAGCGTGTCCATGGTGAACATCGGCGGCGACACCTACCAGGGCACCATCCCGGCGCCCCACACCGGCCGCCAGGTGGACTTCTACGTCGAGGCCATCGACGACGCCATGCAGAGCTCCCTGAACCCGGGCGACGCCCCCGCCGGCTGGTACGAGGTGGCCGTGGACTTCACGACCATCTACGAGTGCCAGTACGTGCACCCGGACAGCTTCCCCCAGAGCTCGCCCCTGAGCGACAAGGTCGTGAACATCCAGGGTATCGTCACCGCCGGTACCGGCGACGTGGGTTCCCCCTCCAAGTTCACGATGCAGGACGCCGACGGCGCCTTCAACGGCATCCTGGTCTACGAGGGCACCGCCACCAACGTCGTGCTCCCCGGTGACGAGGTGCACGTGGGCGGCTACGTCGACGAGTACTTCGGTCTGACCGAGATGCTGCCCCACAACGGCAGCGCCGTGTACCTGATCTCGTTCGACAACGCCCTGCCCGCCTACAGCATCGTGGCGACCGACGTCCTGACCGACGACAACAGCCCCGACATCGACGGCGACAGCTACTCCGGCGAGGCGTGGGAGAGCGTCCTGGTCCAGACCCCGGCCTCGACCGTGGTCGATACCCTGGGTTACGCCCAGTACGGCCAGATGATGATCTCCACGACCAACACCCCGCTGGACACCCTGATCGTGGATCCGTACATCACCCTGGCCTACAACGCCGACCTCGGCGACGTGGTCAGCGTGGCCGGCTTCATGCAGTACGACTACGGCAACTTCGAGCTCGTGCCCGTGAAGGACGAGGACGTCATCCTCGATCCGGGCACCGGCGTCGAGGACGGCCAGCTGCCGTCCGCCGGCGGCTTCAGCGGCCTGTACCCGAACCCCTTCAACCCGAAGACGGAGATCCGCTTCGTGCTGACGCGGGACAACCTCACGCAGCTGAACGTCTACAACATCCGCGGCGAGCTCGTGACCTCGCTGGTCAACGGCCGTCTGGCCGGCGGCCAGGAGTACGTCTACGAGTGGAACGGCACCGACCATGCCGGCCGCCAGATGGCCTCCGGCACCTACTTCGCCCGTCTGCGGATCGGCGGCGAGGTGCTGCAGGTGCGGAAGATGCAGCTCGTCAAGTAACGAGTCCGCGGACACCGCCATGAACGGAAGGGCCCCGGGGGAGACCCCGGGGCCTTTTTCATGCCCATCGACCCTTCCCGCCCGGCGCGCCCTGTGGCATGATGCCGACCCGAGGAGGAGCCCGTGCGCAACATCGTCCTGATCGCCATCGACACCCAGCGCCCCGACCACCTGGGCTGCTACGGCTACGGCCGCCCGACGAGCCCCCGGCTCGACGCCCTCGCCGCCGACGGCGCGGCCTTCGACGCCCTGTGGTCGTCCTCCAACTTCACCGCCCCCGCCTTCACGTCGCTGTTCACGGGCCTCTACCCGAACCACCACGGCGTCTTCCACTTCGCCGCCCAGGCCCAGGCCTCGCCCGTGTTCGACTGCCTGAAGGCCAACGGCGTATGTACCGGCGGCGCGGTCACGTTCCGCTTCTTCAACCGTCTGCTCGGCCGCGTGTGGGGCGAGCTGGAAGCGGTCACCGACACCCGCAGCTTCGACTTCGCCAAGGACCTGCCCCGTGCCGTCAGCGACTCCGCCGTGGAGTGGCTCGAAGCCAACGGCCGCGAGGGCCCCTTCGCCCTCTTCCTGCACTACGACGGCCCCCACATGCCCTACCGCCTGCCCGACGAGCACGCCCACCGCTTCGGCGACGTGCCCGACGGAGACGTCGACCCTGACGTGGCGCGTCTGCTGTTCCCCCAGCATGAGGAACGCATCTCCAACGAGCACGGCGGGGGAGGCGGGGCCATGTTCCGCTTCATCGAGTCGGTGGACCGCGGCAGGAGGAAGCTGGACGACCGTACCCTGCAGTGGATCGTCGACCGCTACGACGACTCGGTCTACTACAACGACCTCGAGGTGGGCCGCGTCCTGGACGTCCTCGACGCCCTCGACCTCGCCGACGACACCCTCGTCTGCGTGATCTCCGACCACGGCGAGGAGCTCATGGGCCACGGCCACCTGGCCCACGCCGGCATCCACCTCTACGAGGACACCATCCGCACCGTGGGCCTGGTGCGCGGTCCCGGCGTGCCCGCCGGCCGGCGCATCGCCAGCCCCGCCGGCCACGTGCAGCTCTGGCCCTGGCTGCTGAAGCTCGCCGGCGCCGAAGGACTGCCCGAGGCCTGGTCCTCCCTCGATCTGCTGGACGAGTCCGACCCGCCCCCGGTCTTCTGCGTGGGGGAGTTCAAGGCCGCCGTCCGCCACGGCGACCGCAAGCTGATCCGCCGCCGCATCATCCCCCAGCACGGATTCGCCAAGCGCCTCCGGCTGATGGCCAAGATGCTGCTCATGGGCGAACTGGCCGACGAGGTCTACGACCTGGCCGCCGACCCCGCCGAGACCCGCAACCTCGCTTCCGACCGAAGCCTCCGCGGCGAACTCTCCGCCCTGCTCGACGCCCACCTCGCGTCGCCGGCCCCCGACCTGGGCCTGTCCACCATGTCCGACCTCGACGCCGCGGCCCGCGCGCGCATCGAGCAGGAGATGAAGGACCTGGGGTACATGTGATGGGCGGCCGACCGAGCTGGGACGACTACTTCCTGGGCCTGGTGCACGAGGTGGCCCAGCGCGCCACCTGCGACCGCGGCCGCAGCGGCTGCGTGATCGTCAAGGACAAGCGCATCGTCGCCACCGGCTACGTGGGATCGCCCGCCGGACTGCCTCACTGCGACGAGGCCGGCCACCTGCTGAAGACCGTCGAGGACGCCGACGGATCCCGCCGACGCCACTGCATGCGCACCATCCACGCCGAGCAGAACGCCCTGTGCCAGGCCGCCCGCTTCGGCACCTCCCTCGAGGGCGCCACCCTCTACTGCACCATGGAGCCCTGCCGGGCCTGCGCCATGCTCATCATCAACTGCGGCATCGTGCGGGTGGTGTGCGCCTACCGCTACCAAGCCGCCGACGAGACGCGGGCCATGTTCGAGGCAGCCGGTGTGGATCTCGTGGCCGTCCGCGACGATACCCTGGAATATCGCGAGCAGGACTGACCCCGTTGCGCCGCAAGGCGTTCGGGGTTTTCTTGTCTGCGGGCTTGACTCATTCAAACGTATGTTTTAATCATATGTTCGAACCGAGCCCGGAGGAATCCATGACCGAGACCACCACCCGCGAACGACTGCTGGACGAGGCGGAGCGCCTGTTCTCCGAACGGGGCTTCGAAGGCGTGTCGGTGCGCGAGATCGCCGCCGCCGCCGAGGCCAACGTGGCCGCCGTGAACTACCACTTCCAGGGCAAGGAGAGCCTGTACCACGCGGTGCTGGAGCGTCGCGTGCTGCCGAAGCGGGACATGCTGCTGGCGGGGCTCGATCGAGTGGAAGCGGAGTCGGCACACGATCCCGCTGCGCGACTGGAGCTCCTGTTCCGCTCGTTCATCTGCACCCATCTCGACGACGCCCTCCGCGGCCCGGGAGGAGCCCGCGGCCTGCGGATCCTGTCGCGTGAGATGAGCGACCCGCGCCAGGGCGCCCAAGTCGTCGTCCGTGGCCTGATCCAGCCCGTGCGGGAACGGATCGGGGCCCTGATGGCGGAGCTCCTTCCCGAGCTGGGCCCCCGCGAGCACCAGCTGCTGATGGGCAGTGTCATCGGGCAGGTCATCTACTTCGCCATGAACTGGCACAACATGAAGGCCCACCAGGAGATCGAATGCGACGGCTGCGCACCGCTGCCCGCCATCGCCGACGATCTCGAAACCTACATCACCACGGTCATCGACCACGTCACCCGCTTCGCGGTGGCGGGGGCCGAGGCCATGCGGAAGGAGGCGGAGGCGTGACCACGACCCTCCGTGCCCTCGCCGCGGCGGCGGCCATCGCCGCCCTGGCGGGATGTTCCCTGAATCCGCCCTACGAACGGCCGGCGGCCGCGCCCGACGTGACGGCCTACGCCGCCACGCCGGAATCCGGCCTTCCGGTCGGCGAGCCAGGCGCCGACCACCAGTGGTGGCGCGCCTTCGGCTCCCCGGAGCTGGACGCCCTGGTGGACGAAGCCCTGACCGCCAGTCCCGACCTGGCGTCGGCGGCGGCCCGGGTGCTGGAGGCCCGCGCCACCCTCGACGGCCAGAACTGGAACCGGCTGCCGTCGGTGGAGGTGGGGGGGACCTGGACCCGCAGCCAGCGCAACCTGGCCGGCATGGGCATCCCGCGCACCATCCTCTCGACCATGTGGGACGTGAGCGCCCAGGCGGCGTGGGAGCTGGACCTGTGGGGCCGGCTGTCGTCCACGCGACGGGCGGCCTGGACCGACCTCATGGCCCGTGAAGCCGACCGGCGCGCCGTGCGCCAGGGGCTCGTGGCCGACGTGGTCCGCGTCTGGCTCGAGGTCCGGCAGCTCGAGGAGCAGCGCGATCTCGGCGCCCGCACCCTGGCCACCTACCGCGACAGCGAACGCATGGTGACCGACCGCTACGAGGCCGGCGTGAGGCCGTCGCTGGATGTGCACCAGGCCCGCCAGAACGTGGCGTCGGCCGAGGCGGCCCAGGCGGCCCGCGAACAGGAGCTGGCCGAAGCCCGGCGCCGCCTCGAGCTGTTGCTGGGGCGTTACCCAGCCGGGGCCGTGGACGTGGGCGGTGCCTCCCTGGCCGCCTTGCCCGCCCTGCCGCCCGTGCCCGTCGGCGTCCCTTCGGACCTGATGGAACGGCGGCCCGACGTGATCGCCGCCGAGATGGCCCTGCTGGGCGCCCATGCCCGCGAGGGAGCGGCCCGCGCCGACCTTTTCCCGCGCCTCACCCTGAGCGGCAGCAAGGGCTGGTCGACCCCCGAACAGGGCGACCTGTTCACCGACGGCGCGTCGGTGTGGTCCCTGGTGGGCGGCCTGGCCATGCCCCTGCTGAACCGCGGCGCCCGCAAGGCCCAGGTGGGCGTGGCCGAGGCCCGTCGCGAGCAAGCTGCCTCGGCGTACGTGGGCACGGTGCTGCGGGCCTTCCGCGACGTGGAGTCGGCCCTGGATGCCGACCGCCGCCAGCACGACCGCCGCGAGGCCCTGCGCGCCGCCGCGGTCCACGCCCGGCGCGCCCTGGAGGTGGCCGACGAGCGCTACGTCCAGGGCCTGGACACCTACCTGCAGCTACTCGACGCCCAGCGTCGCCTGCTGCAGACCGAGAGCGACCTGCTCCGCACCGAGCAGGCCTGGCGGGCCGCCCGCGTGAACCTGATCCAGTCCCTGGGCGGCTCCTGGGACGAGACCGAGAACGGAGAGGACCACCGATGAGCGCAACGAGACTTCCCAAGGGCGTGCTGCCCCTGCTGATCCTGGTGGTGGGCGTGCTGGGTGCGGTGGCGATGATGAAGATGCGCCCGTCGGCTCCCAAGCGCCCCGCCATGACCCGGCACCCGGTGGTCAACGTCCACCGCGTCACCGACGACGTCCCGGTGGTCCGGGTCGAGGGGCACGGCGCGGTGACGGCCCGTCGCCGCATCACCCTGGTGCCCCAGGTCTCCGGCGTGGTGGTGGAGACGCCGCCGAGCCTGCAGGCCGGCGGCTCCTTCGCCGAGGGCGACGTGCTGCTCCGCGTGGACGACGCCGACTACCGCCTGGCCGTGGAATCGGCCCGGGCCCAGGTCGCGCGCCAGCGCCTGAACCTGGCCACCGCCGAACAGGAGGCGCAGATCGCGCGGCGCGAGTGGGAGCGGGTGCAGGAGGAGCAGGGCGGGACGGTGCGCGTGAGGCCCAACCCGCTGGTGCTCCACGGTCCCCAGCTGGAGCTGGCGCAGGCCGAACTGGCGTCGGCCGAGGCCGCCCTCGCCCAGGCTGAACTGAACCTGGACCGCTGCACCCTGCGCGCCCCCTTCGACGGCCGCGTGGTGGACGAGTCGGTGGACGCCGGCCAGTACATCCGCGCCGGCAACCCCGTGGCCACCATCTACGCCACCGACGTGGCCGAGGTCTCGGTGCCCCTGCAGGACGCCGACCTGGCCTTCTTCGACGCCCCGGCCCCCGACGGCACTGGCGGCGCCGGCGCCGAGCTGGCGGCCTCGTTCGCCGGCCGCGAGCACGTGTGGCGCGGCCGCGTGGTGCGCCTCTCCAGCGCCCTGGACGAGCGCACGCGCCTGGTGGATGCGGTGGTCGCCGTCGAGGACGCCTATCTGCCCGACGGGGATCGCCCCGGCCTGATCGACGGCCTGTACGTGGAGGTCCGCATCGACGGCCACGCCCTCGACGGGATGCTGTCGCTGCCGCGGTCGGCGGTCCGCGCCGGCGACCGCGTGTGGATCGTCGACGCCGAGGGACGCCTGCGCATCCGCGACGTGGACGTGGTCCGCGCCGAGGGTGAGACCGCCATCGTGTCCGCGGGCCTGGCTCCCGGTGACGAGGTCGTGGTCTCCCAGCTCGACATCGTGAGCGACGGCATGATCGTGCGCGTGGCCGGACGTCCCGGCCCCGGCGCCGGTGGTGCGGGAGCCGCCGCGGGAGGTGGCTCGTGAACGGACTCCTCGACTGGTTCACGAAGAACCACGTGGCGGCCAACCTGTTGATGGCCTTCATCATGATCGCGGGCGTCATGACCGCCCTGTCCATCCGCCAGGAGGTCTTCCCCCAGGTGGAGCTGGACATGGTCTCGGTGCAGGTGCCCTACCGCGGCGCCAGCCCGGAGGAGGTGGAGGAGGGCGTCTGCCTGCGGGTGGAGGAGGCCATCCAGGGCATCGAGGGCATCAAGAAGATCACCTCGACCGCCGTGGAGAACTCCGGCGTGGTCACCGCCGAGATCGCCACCGACGCGGAGGCCCGCGACGTGCTGGACGAGATCAAGCAGGCCGTGGACCGCATCATCACCTTCCCGGAGGAGACGGAGAAGCCCGTCATCAACCTCCTGGAGTCCACGGAGCAGGCCATCGACGTGGTGGTCTACGGCGACGTGGAGGAGCGCACCCTCAAGGAGCTGGCCGAGCGCGTGCGCGACGACCTGCTCACCGACCCCGGCATCACCCAGGCCAGCCTGGTGGGCACGCGTCCGTACGAGATCTCCATCGAGGTCGCGGAGTCGGCCCTGCGCCGCTACGGCCTGAGCTTCGACGAGGTCACCGCCGCCGTGCGCCGCGGCAGCCTGGACCTGCCCGGCGGCAGCGTCAAGACCGACGCCGGCGAGATCCTGATCCGCACCAAGGGCCAGCGCTACACCGGCGACGAGTTCGCCGGCATCGTGGTGCGCACCGCCCCCGACGGCACCCGCCTGACCTTGGGCCAGGTGGCCGAGGTGCGCGACGCCTTCGAGGACGTGGACACCCGCTCGCGCTTCGACGGCCGTCCCGCCGCCATGGTCTCGGTGTTCCGCGTGGCGGACCAGGCCATCCTGGAGGTCACCGACGCCGTGAAGGCGTACGTGGACGAGCACGCCCACACCCTGCCCGAGGGCGTGGAGATGGCCGTGTGGGCCGACCGCTCCGAGATCTACAAGGGCCGCATGAACCTCATGCTGCGCAACGGCGGCATCGGCCTGCTGCTGGTGTTCCTGTGCCTGGCGCTGTTCCTGCAGCCGCGGCTGGCGTTCTGGGTGGCCCTGGGCATCCCCATCTCGTTCCTGGGCGGCTTCTGGCTCATCCCGGGCTGGGGCGCATCGCTCAACATGATCTCCATGTTCGCCTTCATCGTGGTGCTGGGCATGGTGGTGGACGACGCCATCGTGGTGGGCGAGAACATCTACACCCACCGGCAGATGGGGAAGGACCGCATGCACGGCGCCATCGACGGCGTGCGCGAGGTGGCCAGCCCCGTGGTCATCGCCATCGCCACGACGGTGTTCGCGTTCCTGCCCCTGGCCAACGTCGAGGGCATGATGGGCAAGTTCATGGGCCAGGTGCCCATCGTGGTCATCGCGGTGCTGATCGTGTCGCTGGTGGAGTCGCTGCTGATCCTGCCGGCGCACCTGTCGACCATCCCCATGGCGAGCATCAAGAGCACCGGCGGGCGCGGCATCTTCGCCCTCCAGAGCCGCTTCGCCCGGGCTTTCGAGTTCTTCATCGAGCGCAGCTACCGGCCCACCCTGGCCTACGCCGCCAACCACCGCGCCGTGGTGGTGGCCGCCGGCGTGGCGGCCCTGGTGCTGATGGTCGGGTTCGTGGCCGGCGGGCACATCCGCTTCACTTTCATGCCCAAGATCGACGCCGACAACATGCTGGCGGTCATCGACATGCCCGCCGGCACCACCGTGGCCGAGACCGAGGCCGTGGTGCGGCAGGTGGAGGACGCCCTGGAGCGCCTGCGCGACGAGGTGGAGGCCGGGCGGCCCGAAGGGGCGGATCCGGTCTTCGTGCATGCCTTTTCCGTCGTCGGCTTCCAGCCCCGCGGCGGCATGGGATCGAGCCGGCCGGGCACGTCCGTCGAGACCTCCTTCGCCGGCGCCCACAAGGCCGAGGTCAACGTGGAGCTGCTGAAGGCCGAGGATCGCGGCATCCCCAGCAACGACCTCGTCAAGCGCTGGCGCGAGCTCACCGGCCCGATCCCCGGCGCCAAGGCGGCCCGGTTCACGGCCAACCTCTTCCACGGCAGCGCCGCGGTCCAGGCCCAGCTCTCGGCCGAGGACACGGAGATGCTGGCGGTCGCCGCCGAGCGCCTGAAGGTCGCCCTGCGCGACTATCCCGGCGTCCAGGACATCGACGACTCCTACGAGGAGGGCAAGCAGGAGCTCAAGCTGAGCCTGCTGCCCGAGGCCCGCACCCTGGGCCTCACCCTCCAGGACCTGGCCCGCCAGGTGCGCCAGGGCTTCTACGGCGACGAGGCCCTGCGCATTCAGCGCGGCCGCGACGACGTTCGCGTGATGGTGCGCTACCCCCGCGACGAGCGCCGTTCCCTGGGCGACCTCGACGCCATGCGCATCCGCACGCCCGAGGGCGCCGAGGTGCCGTTCTCGCAGGTGGCCCGGGTGGAGGAGGGGCGCGGCTACGCGTCCATCAGCCGCCAGGACCGCCGCCGCGTGGTCAACGTCACCGCCGACATCGACCAGAAGGTCACCAATGCGTCGGAGGTGTTGGCCGACCTCCAGATCGAGACGATCCCGGCCTTGCTCACCGACTTCCCCGGCCTGCACGTGAGCTTCGAGGGGGAGGAGCGCGATCGCATGGAGTCCATGGAGAGCCTCAAGCGCGGCTTCCTGATCGCCATGCTGGCCATCTACGCCCTGCTGGCGGTGCTCTTCCGGTCGTACGCCCAGCCCCTGATCATCATGTCGGCCATCCCCTACGGGCTGCTCGGCGCGGTGCTCGGTCACGTGGTCATGGGCATGGACCTGACCCTGCTGAGCATGTTCGGCGTGGTGGCCCTGACCGGCGTGGTGGTGAACGATTCGCTGATCATGGTGGACTTCATCAACCGGGCCCGGCGCGACGGCCTGGATCCCCGCGATGCGGTGCTCATGAGCGGCGTGCGCCGCTTCCGGCCCATCGTGCTGACGTCCCTGACCACCTTCGCCGGCCTGACCCCCATGCTGCTGGAGAAGAGCATGCAGGCCCGCTTCCTGATCCCCATGGCCGTGAGCCTGGGCTTCGGCGTGCTGTTCGCCACGGTCATCACCCTGGTGATCGTGCCCGTCGGATACTTGGTTCTGGAGGATCTCAAGCGTATCTTCGGAATGACGAAGGAGACGGGAGAGGGCGCGTTGGATCGCGCACCGGTTGAATCGTGATTTGCACCTGCGCAGATCCGAAACTAGATTGACGGCGGTCAGAAGAGAGAACCCGCACCGGAAGAGGTGGAATGTGAGCGAGTCCCTGATCAGGATCTCCGAATCGGCGGCCAAGGCCTTCGAGAGCCTCGAGCTCCCGGCCGAGGGCCCCCAGGCGATCCGGCTGTACTTCCAGGGCTTCGGTTGAGGCGGCCCCGCCGTGGGCATGGCTCTGGATGAGCCTGGAGACACCGACCTCAGCTTCGAGCAGAACGACATGACCTTCGTCATGGCCCCGGACGTGGAGTCCATCGTGAGCCAGAGCGGCGGTCTGAACATCGACTACGTCGATGACGGCTACCGCAAGGGCTACACCGTCAACCTCGGCACCGGCGGCGGCGACTGCGGCAGCTGCGGTGACGGCGGCGGCTGCGGCTAGGCCCGGCCCGACGACGCATCGGAAGGGACGCCTCCCCGGAGGCGTCCCTTTCTGCGTGAGAAGACGTTTTCGGTGAACCCGACGCCCCGAAATGACGTAAGATCCCACCCGACCGCCATGCATCCCCACCCACCGGGAGGTTCCCGTGTCTCATCGCCTGACCGCGACGGCCCTGGCCGTCACCGCCCTGCTGGGCCTCGCCGGCGCCGCCGCCGCCGCGGACGGCCCCGCCGACCTGGCCACGGCCCTGGCCATGGCCGCCGACCAGGACAAGGTCGTCGTCATCGACTTCTTCACCGACTGGTGACCCTCCTGCAAGGTCTTCGCCCGTGAGGCGAAGGAAGCCCCCGCCATCCTGGCCGTCCTGGAGGACGTGATCCTGCTGGACATGGACTGCGAAAAAGGCGAGGGCCCCGAGGTCGCGAAGAAATACGGAGTGCGGGGCTACCCGACCTTCGTCGCCGTGAACGCCGCCGGCGAGGTGGTGGACCGCTGGATCGGCTACGGAGGCGCCGAGGCCTGGTCCGCGGCCGCCGCCGCCAGCGCCGCCGACCCGCGCACCCTCGCGGAGAAGAAGGCCGCCTTCGAGACGGCCCCCACCGCGGCCCTGGCCCGCTCCCTGGCCGGCGCCCAGTCCACCGAGTACGACTGGGCCGGCGCGGTGCACTACTTCCGCAAGGCCCGCGACCTGGACCCCGACGGCGCCCGCGACTACACCGAGCAGATCCTCACGTTCATGTACTACGGATCCCGCGACGGGAACTTCACCATCGACGAGGTGGAGGCCGAGGCCGTGCGCTACCGCGACTCCGGGGAGCTGGCCGTGGACGAGAAGGTCCAGCTGGCCCAGATGCTCAACGGCATGGCGTCCGGCGCCGGCCAGCCCGAGCGGGCCGTGCCCTGGATCGAGGCCGCCCTGGCCGCCGCCGAAGGCTCCGACGACGAATCCCTGGCCCGCGGAGTCCGCGAGCTGAAGATCGTCGCCGCCCTGCTCATCGAGAAGGACGCCGACAAGGCCGTCTCCCTCAAGCGCGCGTCCATGCGCGAGGGCTGGCAGGACGACTCCAAGCAGCTCAACCGCTACGCCTGGTGGTGCTTCGAGAACGGCGTGGACATGGAGGCGGGTCTGGAGTTCGCCCTCAAGGGTATCGATCTCGCCGAGAGCGACGGCGACCGGGCCAGCGTCCTGGACACCGCCGCCGAGCTCTGCAACGCCCTGGGCAACTGCGGCGACGCGGTGGACCACATCCGCCGCGCCCTGGAGCTGCGCCCCGACAGCGACTACTACAAGGAGCAGCTCGCCCGCTTCGAGAAGGCGCTGGAGGAGAAGAAGGAGGGTTGATTCCGGTCGATTCGACCGTCGCGCAGGGGAGGACGCCGGGAGGCGTCCTCCTCTCGTAGGGGGGAGAGGCTGATCCGGAGTTAGAAGTCGTCTTCGCTGAGGACGAGGTCGTCGTCGTCGCCGTCGCCGAGGCCGTAGTCGTCGTCCTCCACCACGCCGCCGTTCATGCCGTCGAGCCCGTCGAGGTCGATGTCGTCCTCGGTGAGGCTGTCCTCGTCCCATTCATCCATGCAGTCCTGGGTGCAGAAGATGACGCCCTTGTGGGGGATGCCGCCTTCCTCGATCTCCTGGCCGCACCAGGCGCACTCGGTCATGTCCATCCGTCGCCCTCCCCTTCGCAGGGACGTTGTGCGCTCCGAAGCCTCCGTCAACGGAACGCGACCACGTAGGCCACCCAGGCCGACGAGGTGTCCCCCACCTCGCTGACCTCGAACTCTCCGTCGGGCTCGCCGTCCTCGTCGGCGCCTTCCCAGTATACTTCGACCTTCCGGAACCCTGCTTCAAGCAAAAGATCGCGCACTTCGGGAATGGTCCACAGGCGCCAGTCGTACTCGAAGGCGTTCTCGATCTCCGTGCCGTCGGGAAAGCGGAAGTGGATCTTGCACTGGTACGCGTGGGTGATGGGATTGAAGACGTCCTGATCCCACACGTAGGTGAAGCCCTCGCACTCGCGCTCCTCGAACTGAGGTACCTGGGCTTCCGGGCCGCCGTAGATGTCGAGCATGAGCATGCCCTCGTCGCGCAGCGACTCGCGGCAGTTGCGCAGGTAGCCCAGCAGGGTCTCGCGGGTGTGGAAGCACCACCACGAGAAGTTGGTGGCGGCCAGCACGTCGGCGCGGGGCTCGCGCACGTCGCGCACGTCGGCCTGCATGAGGGTCACGCGCTCGGCGTCGGGGCCGAGCTTCGCGAGGTGGTGCTCGCGGCCGTAGTCGAGGGTCGGGCCGTCCAGGTCCACGCCCAGGGCGGTGTTGCCCTCGCGGTGGGCCACCCACTGGCAGCCCAGGTAGGTGGTGCCGGAGAAGTCCTCGCGCAGGAACGAGGGGGTGCGGCCGAACTCGCCAGAGTACACGCGGTCGATGAAGTCGATCTCGGCGTCGGGATTCTGCACGGCGCGCTCGTAGAGCCAGTGCCTGTCGCACCTCGAGGCGGTCAGTGCGGGAGTCATATTCAGCTTCTTCATCTTCGGCTTGCCCATGGTGTCGTCCCGGGTTGCTGCTGGGGTCCGTCGGCGCCGGTCTCGGTTCCCGGCGCCGACGAAGATCGGACCATTATACACGTGCGGTCAAGACAGAAGTCATTTCAACGGCCGGTGGTCCTTGGCGAAGTACTCGGCCGTGATCTTCCGCGTCATGCCGGCCAGCAGGATCAGCGCGATCAGGTTGGGCAGCGACATCAGCCCGAGGGCGCTGTCGCCGAAATTCCAGACGATCTCCAGGCTGAAGATGGCGCCCAGGAAATGCATCACGCAGAACACGATCTTGTAGGGCACCACGTATTTCGGCCCGAAGAGATAGACGACGGACCGGTCGCCATAGTAGCTCCAGCTGATGGCCGTGCTCAGTCCGAACAGCAGCACGCCGACGGTGATGATCAGGTACCCGTATGATCCGAGGATCGGCTCCAGGCCGCGGGTGAAGGCGCGGGCCGTCAGGGGCGAGCCGTTGAAGACCATGTCGCCGGTCAGCATCAGCTCGGGGGTATCCTCGAAGACCACCTCGCCGCCGTTCACGGGGATCTCGCCGCTGAACACCGTTCCGTCCTCGTTCCGGAAGACGGGGGCCATCACGATGGAGTGGTTGCGCACCACCACGAACTCCTGGGGCACGCCGTCGCGCACGCGTGCCGCGCCGGAGAGCAGATCGGGTTCCAGCACGTCGCCGTCCACCTGGACGCCGGCGCCGGGCACGATGAAGGTCAGGTCGCTCTGGGCGTTCACCGGCAGCTCGTCGGGATGCCGCTCGGTCCACACGCCGGTGGACAGGATCACCAGGCCGGTGATGGTGCAGATGATCAGCGTGTCGATCAGCGGCCCCACCATGGCCACCACGCCCTCGCGCACCGGCTCGTCGGTCTTGGCCGCGGCGTGGGCGATGGGCGCCGATCCCTGGCCCGACTCGTTGGAGAACAGCCCGCGCTTCACGCCCCAGGTGAGCATGAAGATGAACGAACCGCCCGCGAAGCCGCCCATCTGGGCCGCAGGCCGGAACGCCGACTCGAAGATGTCGCGCACAACGCCGGGCATGGCGCCGATGTTCAGCACGATCACCAGCAGCCCGCCCGCCACGTAGATGGCCGCCATATAGGGCACCAGCTTGCTGGTCACGTTGCCGATACGCTTGATGCCGCCGATGATCACCGCCGCCACCAGGCTCGCCAGCACCACGCCGGTGATCCAGGTGGGCACGCCCAGGTCGCTGCGCAGCTGGTCCGCCACGGTGAACGACTGGATCGAGTTGCCGGACCCGAAGCTCGAGATCACCGCGCACGCCGCGAAGAACACCGCCAGGGGCTTCCACTTCGGACCCAGTCCCTTCTCGATGTAGTACATGGGCCCGCCCGCGGCCGAACCGTCGGGCAGGATCGTGCGGTACTTCATGCTCAGGGTGCACTCGGCGTACTTCAGCGCCATGCCGAACACCGCCGTGACCCACATCCAGAACAGGGCGCCGGGGCCGCCGTAGTGGATGGCCGTGGCCACGCCGGCGATGTTGCCGATGCCGACCGTGGCGCTCAGGGCCGTGGTGAGTGCCTGGAAGTGGGAGAGGTCGCCGTCGTGCTCGGGGTCGTCGTACTTCCCGCGGATCACGTCCAGACCGTGCTTGAGCTGCTTGAGCTGGATGAAACGCAGGCTGACGGTGGTGAACAGGCCGGTCACCAGCAGCAGGGCGACCATGGCGGGGAAATCGGAGGGCCAGCCCCAGACGTGGTCGGTCAGGGTCTGGGCGAAGTTCGTGAGGCTCATGGAAGTCCCGTCGTCGTGGGGTTCGAAGGCGGCGGCGGTTCGGGGCATGATGCAGGATGGGGACCCGTCGCGTCAACGGGGTGCATGGTCCCGATCGATCCTTGACGGCGGCGGGGGACGCCGCCCAGAGTCGGACGGCCTGCATCCAAGAGGAGGGAACCCGTGAAGAAGAGAATCGTGATCTGTGCCGACGGCACCTGGAACCGTCCCGAGAAGGACCTCGAGAAGGACCACCCCACCAACGTCCTGAGGCTGGCCCGGGCCGTCAAGCCCGTAGCTTCAGACGGCTGTCCCCAGCAGGTGTTCTACGACTGGGGCATCGGCTCGTACTACGACAAGGTCGGGGGCGGTGCAACGGGGCGCGGCATCCACAAGAACATCATGGACGGCTACCGCTACATCGTTCAGAACTACGCGCCCGGAGACGAGATCTGGCTCTTCGGGTTCAGCCGCGGCGCCTACACGGTGCGCAGCCTCTGCGGGCTCATCAACAACTGCGGCATCCTCAAGCGGCCGGACGCCCGGCTCATCGCCAGGGCCTTCGAGCTGTACAAGAAGCCCGGCAAGGTCAACGCCCCGGCGGGGGACAACTCGAAGACCTTCCGACGCGAGCACTCCCACCGCTCCCGCGAGGTGGCCTTCGTGGGCGTCTGGGATACCGTCGGTGCCCTGGGCATCCCCATCTCGTTCCTGGGCCTGTTCGAAGACAAGGACGAGTTCTACGACACCAAGCTCGGCTCCAACGTCCGCGTCGCCCGCCACGCCCTGGCCATCGACGAGTTCCGTGAGGACTTCGAGCCTTCCATCTGGCAGCCGCGCTCCAGGCTCGACCTGAAGCAGGTCTGGTTCTCCGGCGCCCACGCGGACGTGGGGGGGGGGGGGGGCCAGAAGCCCGACAAGGACGGATCGCTCATCGCGGACATCCCGCTGGCGTGGATGATGGGGGAGGCGAAGAGCCGGGGGCTGACCGTCGAGCGCCATCTGCCGCAGGAGCTCACGAGCAATGCAACGGCGCGCATCCACCCGTCCAGGCGCAGCTTCTACAGGCTCAAGGGGAAGCATGTGCGACCCCTCGATCACGGGATGGGGGAGACCTTCATCCACCGCAGCGTGAAGGAGCGGTGGGAGCGGGACCCGAAGTATCGGCCGGTGAACCTGAAGGCGTATGTCGAGAAGCACGGGTGGCCGGGCGGTTAAGGGCAGCGGATAGACGGACGGAGACGCGAAGGGCCGCCCCGTTGGGCGGCCCTTCTTCTCGTTGTCTACTCCTGACGGAACTCGTGCCCCGCCCGCATCTCGCGATCGATCTCCCTGATCTCGGCGAGATCCTTCTTCATCTTCGCGTACCCGTACCACGTGGTGTAGTCGGGGTTGTTGTGGAACGCGCCCTGGAACGTCTTCATGCGGTGATCCATGAACATCTCGTAGAGCACCTGCTCCACATGGGTCTCCACGTCGTAGAACATGAGCAGGTCGGGGTACGCGGCCGTGCCGTCGCCGATGAGCCCGTCCTGCATCAGGCCCGCCACGAGCTCGATGGCCTCGGCCATGAGCTTGTCGGCTTCCTTGAGCATCAGGTCGCTGTTCTTGAAATTCTCCGCCGTGAAGTTGGCGCTGTGGCACTCCTCGCAGACGTCGGTGAGCTTCTTGCGCTCGGCGGCGAACTCCTCGGCGTCCAGGCGGGCCACCTTGCCGGCCTTCACCACGTCCAGGCGACCGGTGGCGTTGCCGTCGGCGTCCAGCACGCCCAGGCCCTTGAGGATGCTCACCCGGTACCCCATCCACTCCTCGTCGTCCTCGGGCAGGCGCACGCCCAGGAAGCCCCAGGGGGTCATGACGCGGTGGTCGCCGTCGACCATGTGGCAGGTCTGGCATGTGGGGGCGCGGTCCTCGTTGCCCGATCCCATGGCGCGGTTCATCAGGTAGGTCACGCCGTGCTTGCTGCTGCTCCACATCTCCCACTGGGGGTGGTCGAAGCCCATGTGGCAGGTCTGGCAGGCCTCGGGCTGGCGGGCCTCTTCGGCGGAGAAGGCGTGGCGCGTGTGGCAGTTCTGGCAATCCATGCCGTAGCGGTAGTACTGGCGGCCCTCGCTCTCGCGCACCTCCTGGTCGGTGAGGCCGAGGGTGTGGCAGCCGCCGCAGCCCTTCTGGCCCTCGACGAAGGCGTCGGGCTGACCGTGGATGCCGGGCATGGCCTCCATGGCCACGCGGCCCAGGGCATGCTTTCCGCTGGAATACTGGTTCACCTGATCCTCGTGGCACTCGGCGCACGTCGCCATGGTGGGAAGCTCGGCGAGGTGGGCGTCGTCCATGCCGGTGTGGGCCTCGCCGTGGCAGCCGACACAGGTCATCTCCTTCGACATGAGTCCGCGGTTGAAGTCCTTGACGATCATCGGCGTGACCTCGGCATGGCAGGACTCGCAGTCCGAGGGCAGGGCGTGGGCCGCGACGGCCGTCAGCAGGACGACTGCGGCGACGAGGCAGCGGTTCACCATGAGGGGACCTCCGGTCGGTGGTGCAATAATGAATTCTAGATCAACAAGTATGAAATTAGGCTGTCAGGGATGCAAGGTGTTTTCCCCGCACCATTCTGCATCCGACTCATCCCGATTTCGGGAGGAATGCCGTCCACGACGATGACCATGAAACGCAGGCCCGGTCCACCGGACCGCCCCGGCCTCCGACGGTGTCAGCGCTCTCGCATCCTGCCCCCCGTCCCAACCCCCCGAAAACACGCCCGATACGAAACCGCGCCCTGACCGGCGGCGACTCCGCGATCCGCCCCGTCGAGCCCTCGGGAGGAACGCCGGGGAATCACAGGGAATGGCATATGGCTTGCAGTCTCGTCCTGAAGCCCGCCCAGGCACCCGTTCCGGGGCCCGGTTCCATGCAAGTTGCACGGACCGGCGGGCCGGAGACACAGCAACATCGGCAGGATGAAGCATGCGCAAGCGACACCACCACCGGATCGGAATCGCCCTGTTGGCCGCCTTGATCGTCGGCATTCCCGGCATCGCGGCCGCATTCGATCACCTCGAGGTGACCGTCGTCAGTCCCGTGATCGTGGACGGACACCCCTCGGTGACGGTGCAGGAGAGCTTCGACGTGCTGGTCCGCGCCGTGAACGGGGACGGATCCACCGACACCACCGCCGACTTCGTGCATGCCTACCTGGAGTCCCCCGACGTGGCCGCCAACCTGCCCGCGGCCGGCTACCTGGTCAATGGCGAGCGCGTGTTCACCGGCGTGCAGTTCCTGGGCGACGGCGCCCCGGTGCGCCTCCGCGTGGGCGACCTGGACGACGGCTCGGTGCCCTTCGGCACGGAGCTCATCAACTGCTACCGGTTCGTGGATCACTTCACCTTCGACGTTCCCGCCGGCGACAAGTACGTGGGCGTCTCCTACGACATCACCGTCCACGCCCGCGACGACCTCAACGCCGACGTACGGAACTTCGCCGACGACGTCGTGCTGAACCCGGGCATCGGCAACTTCACGGCAGGCCCGACCATCACGGTGCCCGGCACGAGCTTCACCCACGGCGTCGCCGTGGTGAGCATGGTCTTCCAGGGCACCGACGAGGCCCTGCACCAGAACACCCTGACCGCCACCAACACCGTCACCTACCCGGGCCAGGCCCACGCGCCGGACGGCTCGGCCGTCGTGTCGCCCCTGTACCCCGGCGCCCTCACGCGCGTGGTGCTGGTCATGCCCGGCGAGACCCTCACGCCCGGCGTGAGCCCCGGCAAGAGCGGAACGCCCGTGCCCCAGATCTCGGGCTTCGCCTTCAACGGCATCGACGTCTACGCCACCGACCAGTACTGGAACCCGGTCATGGCCGGGCCCTACCCGACCCTGGCCTGGTCGTCCGACGACGGCGACCCGGGCGTGGTGCTGCCCGCCGGCGGCCTCATGGCCAGCAATGCCGAGCTCGACCAGGCGGCCACCCTCGTGACCTCCGGGCTGCGCCAGGTCACCGTCACGGCGTCGGGGGCCGTCAGCGCCTCGAGCAGCGCGCTGGTGCAGGTCAACCCCGCCGGCCTCGACCACTTCGAGTTCGACTACGCGGTGTTCGACACCACGGACGTCCAGGCCACCACCAACCCCTTCACCATCCGGGTGTGGGCCAAGGACTCGTTCGGCAACAACTTCCCCTACAACGGCCCCGTCTCCATGCGCGCGGTCATCGGCGGCACCGACGAGAGCGCCGACTACCTGATCACCACCACCAACACCTTCGTCAACGGCCGCCTGGACGCCCTGGTCCAGGTGACCAAGCGCGCCTTCAGCGTGCAGCTCGTGATCGACAGCAACACGGGCGTGGTGGAGCTGTCCGGCGACTTCCAGGTGAACTCGGGTCCCATGGACCGCGTGCTGATCACGTATCCCGGCGAGACGTGGACCCCCGGCCTGAACACGCCGGGCTTCAGCGGCAACATGGGGACGCCCAACCCCGCGGTGGCGGGCGGCCTGCTCACGCCGGTCGAGCTGCGCACCGTCGATGCCTACGCCAACCTCGTGTCCGGTTCCTGGGTCGTGACCCTGGGCTGCCCCACCGGCTACTTCTTCCTGCTGGACGACCTGGGCAACCTGATCACCGACCACCACGTGACCCTCAGCGGCACCGGCTCCTACCAGGTGGTCTTCCGGACCGCCGGCGAGCAGCAGCTGACCGCGGACGTGGGGGGCATCGACACCAGCTACTCGTCCATCGTGGACGTGTCGGCCAACACCTTCCTGCGCATCGCCGTGGTGGCGCCGGGCGAGACCCTCGATCCGGGAACCTTCGACATCGACGGCAAGCTGGGCGACCCCGCGGCCCAGGACGCCGGCGTGCCCTTCGACGTCCAGGTCTACGCGACGGACTACTACTACAACCCCATCTCCAACGCGAGCCCCACGCTGCCCCTGGACGTGTCCTTCGACAGCAGCGATCCCCTCGCGGTGGTGCCGGCCGGCGACCACACCCTGTTCAGCAACGCCGCCAGCTTCCCGGCCACGCTCAAGACCCTGGCCGATCCGAACCAGCAGACCATCCTCGTGAGCCACGTGGGCGGCACCTACACCGGCACCACCGTGGTGCCCGTGGTGGCCGGCGTGCTGGACCACTTCGACATCGGCATGAACACCAACACGAACCCCGACGTGGGCGACCCGCTGATCGACATCCCGGACCACCAGGCCGGCTCCTGGCTGCCCGGCGTGACCGTGATCGCCCGCGACGCCTTCGGCAACCACATCGCCGCCTACCAGGACAGCGTCACCCTCTCGGTGAGCACCGGCGGCGACGTGCTGACCCCCGTGCGCGTGAGCATGCTTGACGGCTTCGGCGCCGGGATCGTGCACGGCGTGTGGCGCAACTCCATCCAGGTCACCCGGGCCGCGCCCGTGGTGAACCTGATCGCCACCGACGACATCTACGGCCGCACCGGCACCAGCAACGACTTCGCGGTCTTCGCGGGCCCGTACCAGAGCCTGCAGATGCTGCTGCCCGGCGAGATCGCCACCCCCGGCGAGTCCCCCGGCAAGTTCGGCGTGCCCCTGCCCGTGGCCGCCGGCGACGTGACGACCGTCACCCTGGCCGCCCTGGACGAGTACTGGAACCCGGTCTCCGACCAGCCCATCGTCCACCTGGAGAGCAGCGACTACATCGACATGCTCTCGGCCAACAACGTGGCCCTGGAGGCCGACGGCACCAGCGACTTCGACCTGATCTTCCGCACCGCCACCGACCACACCCTGCGCGCCTGGGAGCTCAGCGAGCCCGCCCACGCCGACAGCAGCGTCGTGACGGTGGATCCGGGCGCCTTCTACCGCCTCATGGCCATCGCCCCGGGCGAGACCCCCGACCCCGGCGGCCCCGAATCCGACGGCAAGATCGGCACTCCCGACGCCCAGACCGCGACCCTGCAGTTCCCCCTGGTCGTCCAGGGCGTGGACCAGTACTGGAACCGCGTGGACGTGAGCTCGGACAACGTGCGCCTCGTGAGCGACGACGGCTCCATCGTCGAGGGCAACCCGCTGAACAACGGGCAGACCCTGTCCCACGGCGAGATCGTCTTCCCGGTGTACCTGAACGAGATCGGCTACACCGAGCTGACCGTCCTGGACGAGACGAACCCCACGATCCTGGGCCAGAACCTGACGATCCAGGTGCAGCCCGGCGCCCAGTACCGCATCACGCTGCCCGACACCGCCGTGGCGGGTCCGCCGGCCACCTTCGAGATGACCGTGGAACTGGTGGACGAGTTCGGCACCGTCATGACCAACGCCAACCACGACGTGGACATCCGCGCCCTCACGCCCACGCTGCAGCCCGCCGAGGGCTCGACGCTGGTGGAGACGGCGACCCTGGTCAACGGCACCGTGACCATCCCGGCCCAGGCCTACGACCGCGTGGGCCAGACCGTCTTCGAGATCAGCGACTCCTCGGGCCGCCTGGGCTACAGCGCCATCATCATGCTGGTGAGCGGCGGCATGGAGTACCAGGTGACCATCGACGAGTCCTCGCCGGTGGCCGGTCCTCCCGCCGTCTTCCCGGTGACGGTGCGCCTGGTGGACACCAGCACCGGCCAGGTTATCGACGACGACCGCTTCTTCGACATCGAGATCCTGGACGAGGCCGGCGACCCCGGCCTGGGCGTGCCCGGCACCGTCGAGCAGCGCCTCATCGACGGCGAGCTGACCTTCGAGCAGAGCTACACCCGCGCCGGGAACATCCGCGTGCGCGTGTGGGACGACACGGGCCTGGAGGCCCAGAGCGGCGTGGCGTCCGTGGTGCCCGCTCCCTATGCCCGCGTGCAGGTCGTGGCTCCCGGCGAGACCCGCGAGCCCGGCGTGGAGGCCTACGCCGTCAGCGGCAAGAGCGGCACGCCCGACACGCAGCGCGCCGGCGAGAGCTTCCCCCTGACCGCCGTCGCCGTGGACCACTACTGGAACCGCATCAGCGACATGTCCGGCGGCAGCGTGCACTTCGAGGCCTCCGACGACGCCTTCACCTGGCCCGACAACCCCGACGACAACGACGTGCCCTTCGTCTACGGCGAGCGCGTCGTGAACGCCTTCCTGGTGGCCACCGGTTCGGTGGGCGTGACCGTCAGCGACCTCGACGCTCCCGGCGTCGCGGGCCAGACCGTCCACGTGCCCACCAGTGAGCCCTACGCCTTCGAGATCACCACGCCCGCCACGGCCCAGACCGGCGGCGTGCCCGGGTTCTCCATGAGCGTGCGGCTGGTGGACCCGGATACCGGCGACCTGATCGAGGACGCCTTCCACCGCATCCACCTCACGCCGTACCGCGCCGACTTCTCCGACGCCACCGGCGACCTGGGTCTGATCGAGGCCTGGCTGGTGGGCGGCGTGGCCGTGATCAACGACCAGTCCTACAGCGCGCTGGAGGACATCGTCCTGCAGGTGCACGACGACTTCGGCCGCACCGCATTCTCCGACGTGATCCACATGGAGACCGGCGGCCTGTACTACGCCGTGACCGCCCCCGACACCGCCACCGTCGGCGGCCCGTCCACCTTCCCGCTGACGATCGAGCTCATCGACAGCAACACCGGCGAGCGCGTGACCTCGCGCAGCAGCCTCGTCACCATCGAGGTCTTCGCCGCGGGCACCGGCCTGCCCGGCGGCGGCGTGGTCGGCGTGATCCAGCAGATGGTCAGCGGCGGCTGGGCGGCCATCGACCAGACCTACACCCTCGCGGAGGAGATCTACTTCCAGGTCTCCGACTCCGAGGGCGTCAGCGGCGTCAGCAACTCCTGCCGCATGAAGCCCGACGGCTTCAAGCAGGTGCAGATCGTCGCTCCGGGCGAGACCCCCGACCCCGGCGCCGAGAGCAACACCGGCAAGACCGGCGAGCCCCTGGTGCAGGTGGCGGGTCAGCCCTTCGACGTGGAGATCCGCGCCGTGGACCAGTTCTGGAACCCGGTGGAGACCCTGAACTCGGGCGCCATCGAGCTGGACTGCGACGTCGACGACTCCCTCGAATACCAGAACCCCGGCGACTTCCACGCGCCCTTCGTCAACGGTCGCCGCCAGATGGGCGTGATCCTGGACGTCGAGGGCAACATGACCGTCTTCGCCGACGACATGACCGTCCCCTCGGCCGGCCAGGGCCAGGTCGTGATCCCGGTGGTCGAGGCCGTGTACGCCGTGACCGTGCCGGACACCGCCTACGTGGGTCCGCCGGCCACCTTCCCGGTGGACATCCGCCTGGTCAACCCGGGCACCGGCGAGACCGTGCCCGCCGGCGAGCGCGTGTTCATGGAGCCCCTCGGTTCCGACTTCCTGCCCGCCAGCGGCCCCCTGGGCGTGACCGAGTGGACCCTGCTCCAGGGAGAGGCCACCATCACGACCCAGACCTACGGCTACAGCGAGCAGATCCTGATCCGCGTGTCCGACGAGCGCGGCCGCACGTCGGTCAGCGATCTGATGGCCGTGATCCCCATGGGCGTGACCTACGCCATCGACACGCCCGACACGGTGACGGCCGGCGAGCCCTGGCCCATGACCGTCTCCCGCGTGGACGTGGTCACGGGTCGGACGGTCACCGGCTACGACATGAACTTCGAGATCGTGGCCATGAACGCCGCCAGCGGCGAGGAGCGCCCCCTGGTGGGCGAGGAGCCCGCCGGCCTGCTGGGCTTCACCTACGGCGTGACCCTCCAGGGCCTGGCTCCCATCGAGTCCCAGACCTACGACCGCGCCGAGCTGATCCGCCTGCGCGTGGTCGACGACGAGGGCGGCAACGTGCTCAGCGAGCCCATCTACGTGCGCTCCGCGCCGGCCGCCGAGTACGACCTGACCCTGGAGGAGGAGGACCTCACCGAGGTCGACCGCGTGCTGCGTCCCCGCGACCGCGTGCACGCCCGCGTGGTCGCCGTCGACGGCTCCGGCAACCCCGCCTCCGGCGCCGTGGCCGTCTTCACGATGATCTCCGGCGACGCCCTGCTCGGCCCCACCCGCGTGGGCGAGGTCCAGGCCGTCACCGATCGCTTCGGCATCGCCGACATCGAGATCCGCGTGGACGAGTTCGGCAACGACGACCTCCTGCTCGAGGTCCGCGTGGACCAGCTCGATCCCCAGCAGATCGCCAACGCCGTGGCCGGCCCGCCCACCACCGAGACGGACTTCGCCGGCGTGTCCGACACCTACGCCGACGGCTGGTACGTGAGCTTCGACAGCGTCATCGAGCTGTCGGCCGAGGTGGAGATCCAGGGCGAGGGCGTGACCATCTGGTTCGACGTCGACGGCGCGGACGGCCCCGCCCCGGCCACCGAGTACACCGGCCCGTTCACCCTCGAGGAGCTCGGCGTGACCGGCGCCGGCGCCCACGAGCTGCGCTTCTTCGCCCAGGAGGACTCGGGCGTGTCCGAGGAGATCCGCACGGTCGTGCTGTACACGACCCAGGCGGTGACCCTGGAGCAGGAGATCACCAACCGGCCCAACCCCTTCGCGGCCGGCAGCGAGGTCACGCGCGTGCTCTTCAACCCGATCCAGGGCGGCACCGCGAACATCACGATCTACGACCTCTACGGAGCCGTCGTGCTCATCGACCACATGGACGTGGCCGCGGGCATGACCGCCGAGTTCACCTGGGACGGCCGCAACGGCAAGGGAGACGTGGTCGCCAACGGCGGCTACATCTGCCGCATCGTCGGTCCGGGCTACGACTACCGCCGCAAGATCGCGGTGGTGAAATAGGAGATGGAGATGAAACGCACCAACGCACGACACCATCTCTCGGCGGGACTCCTGGCGCTGGCCCTCGTGGCGTCCGCCTGGCAGGGGACGGCCCTCGCGGCCTCCGACGCCGGCGTGGCGGGCGCCTTCATGCGCTACGGCAGCAGCGCGCGCAGCCTGGCCCTGGGCGGCGCCGTGGCGGGCGTGGGCGGCGACGCCGCCACCGCCTACTGGAACCCCGCCGGTCTGTCCCAGCTCAGGACCATGGAGATGACGGCCATGAGCGCCACCCTCTTCATGGACACCAAGTACCACTTCGCGGCTTTCGGCCTGCCCACCGAGGGCCGGGGCGTGTTCGCCTTCCACGGTTCCTTCGTGAGCAGCGGCGAGTTCCAGGGCGCCACCGAGTTCGAGGACCTGGACAACACGTTCAGCGAGAAGGAGGGCATCTTCGCCCTCAGCTACGCCCGCGGTTCCAGCCGACTGGGATGGGGCGTGACCTTCAAGTCCGTTCAGCAGGACATCAACGGCGCCGCCGGCACCTCCATCGGCGCCGACGTGGGCCTGTACCTGCGCCCCGACCGCCGCATGAGCCTGGGCGTGTCGTGGCAGAACGCCCTGCAGCCCGAGATCACCCTGGAGCAGCAGCCCGAGAAGCTGGCGCGCACCCTGCGCGGCGGCGCCGTGCTGCGCTTCTGGAACAACCGCTTCCAGGCCATGCTCGACCTGGTCCGCACCGACCACATGGACCTGGACTTCCAGGGCGGTCTCGAGGCCTGGCCCCTGCGCAACGTCGTGCTGCGCGGCGGCTACGACACCGTCCGCGAGCAGACCAGTTTCGGCGCCGGCGTGCGCTACGAGAACTGGCAGCTCGACTACGCCAACGTCTCCCACGACCTGGGCACCACGACCGTCGTCAGCGCCACCATGCGCTTCGGCGTGACCGACGGCGTGCGCCTGGGCTCCGACCGCCCGCGGTTCAGCCCCACCGGCAACGACCGCAGCGTGTCCTTCGACATCCAGACCGCCCTCCGGGGCGACGTGGAGCAGTGGATCCTGGAGGTCCGCGACGGTTCCGGCCAGCTCGTCCGCCGCATCGACGAGCTCGGACCGCCGCCTTCGACCGTGACCTGGGGCGGCGAGGACGAGAACGGCCGCCTGGTGGGCGACGGCGCCTACGCCGCCACCATCATCATCGTCGACGACCTGGGACAGACCTGGGACCACACCGCCGAGGTGGAGATCCTCGGCTTCCGGAACCGGACCAAGACCCCCATCCGCATCGATATCAGCGGATCCTCGAACCAGAACCGCTGAAGGGAAGGGACGAACAGATGAGACGACAGACTGGCATCGCGGTCCTCACGGCCGCACTCCTGGCGAGCCTCGCCCTGCCCGTGTTCGCGGGCGACGAGGACCAGGTCCAGATCAGCGAGCAGGATCTCTGGGACGCCGCCGGCGAGGCCTTCGAGGCCGAGCAGGACAAGTCCGCGGCCCTGCAGCAGTACCAGCTCTTCCTGAACCACTACCGCAAGAGCGACCGCGCCGCCCAGGCCCAGTTCATGCTGGCGGAGTGCTACTTCCGGTCGGGCGACTACGTCCAGGCCGAGCGCGAATACGAGCGCGTTCGGAAGTTCAAGGGGCGCGATCGGTACATGGAGGGCAGCGTCATGCTGCGCACCGGCGAGTGCCAGTACAACCTGGGCCGCTACGACGAGGCCCTGGAGACGTACACGCGCCTGCTCGAGAAGTACCCGGAGACGTACCTGACCGGCGAGGCCCGGTTCGAGCTGGGCCAGCTCCACGCCATGCGCCGCGACTGGCGCAAGTTGGAGAAGGTCTACGACGAGCTGCTGGCCGACAGCCCCGGCTACCGCGACCTGCCGCAGGTGCGCTTCGCCCTGGGCATCTTCGCCTACGAGCAGCAGCGCTACGAGGACGCCACGGCGTACTTCGAGGACGTGCCCTCGGACCTGGGCCTGTACTACCTGGGCCGTTGTCTGGAGGAGACCGGCCAGTACATCATGGCCATCCAGCGCTACCGCCAGGCCCTGCGCAAGTTCCCCGACAGCCCCCTGGCCGACGACGTGGCATTCAGCATCGCCGAGGCCTTCTACAACAGCGACCAGAACAAGGTCGCGGGCCGCAGCTACTCCGAGTTCCTGGAGCGTTTCCCCGAGAGCGAGTTCGTGCCCACGGCCCGCTACAAGGCCGCCTGCGTGGACTACCGCATGGGCAAGTACGACGAGAGCCTGCGCAAGCTGACCAAGCTGACGGAGGACCTGCCCGATGACCAGGTCGCCGCCCTGGCCCACTACATGTCCGGCACCGTCCACATGGCCAAGGGCGACCGCAGCCACGCGATCTTCGCCTACACCGAGGTCGTCAAGCGCTTCCCGGACTCCGAGCTGGCCAGCGCCTCCATGCACAAGATCGTCTACGCCTACGTGGACGAGCAGAACTATCCCCAGGCCATCCTCATGGCCGATGAGTTCCTCATGTACTACCCGGGCGACCTGCTGTCCGCCCGGGTCCAGGTGCTGAAGGGCTACGCCCACATGCAGCTCGAGGAGTTCGAGCTGGCCGTGCGCGAGTTCCAGAACGTGATGGACCGCCACGTCAACACGGACGTCGGCGAGCGGGCCCTCTTCCTGGCCACCACCACCTACTACCGGCTGGCCCAGTTCGACCGCCTGATCACCAACTACCACTTCATCGCCAACCGGCTGCTGCCCACGCCCAGCGTGTGGCGTGCGCGGACCTACCACCACCTCGGCGAGGCCTACTACGCCGAGGGCCTGTTCCGCGAGGCCGGCGCCATGTACCGCCTGGTGCTGACCGGCTACCCCCGCAGCGACGTGGCCGCCGCCAGTCTCCAGGGCCTCGTGGCCAGCTACAGCCAGCTCGGCGAGTACGACGTGGCGCTGGAGGAGCAGGAGAAGTTCCTGTTCGAGCTGGCCAACGCCGACAGCGAGGAGGGCGGCAACTCCCTGGCCCTCGGCTCTCTCTACTTCAACCAGAAGGAGTACGAGAAGGCCATGGAGCAGTTCGTCCGCTTCCTGCAGTCGAACCCCGAGGGTCCCGAGGCCGCCGCCGCCATGATGAACCTGGGCGACTGCTACTACCGCCTGCAGTACTACGAGAACGCCGTGGAGACCTGGGCCGACATGACGTCGCGCTTCCCCCACAGCGAGCAGGCCGAGGAGGCCACCTATCGCCTGGCCGACACGCGCTTCGGCCTGGGCGACTACGCCGGCGCCGTGGCCGCCTACAAGACCCTGCAGCACCGCTTCCCCGAGGGCGAGTACGCCGCCGACGCGTCGTTCGGCATCGCCAACTGCCACTACAACTCGCAGCAGGACGACCAGGCCATCGCCGCCTTCCAGGACTTCATCCTGAACTACCCGGACGATCCCAGGACCGAGGACGCCGAGCTGGGGATCCAGTCGGCCTACTACCGCTCGGGCAAGGACATGGAGGAGTACCTGGCCTCCAACCAGGACAGTCCTCTGGCCGCCGACTACTACTGGACTAAAGGTCAAAACGCCTTCGCCGAAGGACAGTACGAGGCCGCGGCCCGGATCTTCGAGAAGGTCACGATGGACTACGGCGACAGCGAGAGCGCGCCCGCGGCCCTGTTCTACCTGGCGGAGAGCTACTACCGCATGGAGATGAACGACCAGGCCCTGGCCGGCTACCGGAACTTCGTGACCACCCACGGCGAGGACGACCTCGTCGGCCTGGCCCGGTTCCGCGAGGGGACGGTGCTCTACAAGCTGGAGCGCTACGAGGAGTCCGCGGGGGTCTACGAGTTGCTGTGCGACAGCAACCCGGACGGCCAGTACGCGGCCCTGGCCCTCTACAACGCGGGCCTCTGCTACCAGGAGATGGAGGACTGGGCTTCGTCGATCGGCGTGCTCCTGCGCTTCAACATGGAGTACCCGGACGACGAGCGTAACCAGGGCCTCTGGTACCAGGTCGCCACCCTCTACCAGGAGGAGCTGGGCGACTACGAGAACGCCGTCGACGCCTACGCCAGGGCCCTGGACCAGGGCGAGGCCGGCGTCGAGGAGATCGGATATCGGCAGGGCGAGTGCTGGGAGAAGCTGGGGCGGCATGCCGACGCCATCGCCAGCTACGAGTCTTCCGCCTCGGGTCCCGACGTCGCGGCGCCCCACCGCATCGCCAGCCTGGCCCAGATCGGCCAGCTCAGCGAGGACGTGGGGGACTGGGCGACGGCCGTGTCCGCCTATACGAGGATCGTGCAAGCGAATGGAAAGCCCGAATGGACCGCGATGGCGCAGGGGCGCCTCGAGGAGATCCGGGCACTGAACGCCGGCCAGTAGCCGGCAAAACCGGAGAGGACGAAACACCATGCTGGGTATGTCTCTGACTGATCTTCTTCTCGGCTCGCCGACGATGGTGGTGCTGCTGGTCTGTTCGATCGTGACCGTGAGCTACGCCGTCGAGCGCGCCCTGTTCTTCACCAGGACCCGCACCGACACCCACAAGTTCATGCGCGAGCTCTCCGCCAAGATGAAGAGCGGCGATCTCAAGGGAACCCTCGCGTGGGTCCAGGGACAGAAGTCCTCGGCCGCGCGGGTCGTGAGCCAGTGCCTGAGCCAGGTCAACGCCAAGCAGAGCGACCTGATGGGCCGCTTCAACACCGCCATCGAGCTGGAGCAGGTGGAGATGGAGCGGAACCTGAGCGTGCTGGGCACCATGAGCAACATCGCCCCGCTGCTGGGTCTCTTCGGTACGGTGATCGGCATCATCCGCGCCTTCGCCGACATCGCCCGCACGGGCGCCGGCGGTTCGGCCGTGGTGGCCATGGGCGTGTCCGAGGCCCTGCTGACCACCGCCGCGGGCATCGTGGTGGCCGTCATCGCCACCGTGGCCTTCAACCTGTATGTGCGTCGCATCCGCACCCGCGTGATCGAGCTCGAGGACGTGCGCGAGGAGTTCTTCAACATCCTGCGCCAGGTCCAGGGTTCGAAGCAGCGCGTCGCCAAGCCCGCCGCCTCGTCGACGACCGTCGCGAACACCGGCGAGCCCGTGACCACCTCCAGCTAGACCGGGAGGTCCGTCATGGGTGTGAAGCGAAGCGCAATGCGCGAAGAGAACTCGGCCAACATCACCCCGTTGGCCGACGTGACCACGACCCTCATCGTCGTGTTCCTGATCACCATGCCCGCCATCATGGGCAACGGGATCCAGGTCAACGCGACCCGGGCGGAGGCCAGCGAGAACGTCGTGGCCACCGCCGCCCCGGAGAACGAGGAGGAGCTCGTGATGGTCGCGGTGACCCCCGAGGGCGTGACCCTCAACGGTGAGGCGACGGCCGTCGCCGACCTGGAGGCGGGCATCCGCGACAAGCTCTCCGAGCGCGTCGACAAGACCGTCGTCATCGTCCCGAGCGACTTCGTCCAGCTGGGCGACGTGGTGGACGTGATGGACGCCGCCAAGGCGGGCGGGGCCCAGGCCCTGGCCCTGCTCAACAGGAAGGAAGGGGGTACGTCGTGAACGTCTATCGCTATGAGACGAAAGTCGACGTGGTGCCCATCATCAACGTGTCGCTCGTGATCGTGCTGACGCTGATGATCATCTCTCCCTTCCTCGACGACACCGAACACGAGGTCGAGCTCCCCGAGGCCCGGGCGAGCCAGATGGACGACACCGAGAAGATGGAGATCGTCTACACCCTCGAAGGCGAGATCTTCGTCGGCGAGGACCAGCTGAGCCTCGAGGAGATCGTGCCCCTGCTGACTCCGTTGTTCGAGGACAGCCCGGACGCCGTCGCCATCGTCAAGGCCGACAAGAAGCTCCTGTACGGCCAGGTGGAGGAACTGCTCGCCGAGGTCGAGAAGGCCAAGGCGCCGCGGATCGCCATCGCGACCGGCAAGAAGTCCGAAGGGGGTGAGTGACCGTGTTGATGCGCCAGAGCATGAGCCGCAAGGGCGCCACCACGGGCGGGTTCGCCACGAGCTTCGCCCTGCACGCGGGACTCTTCCTCTTCCTGATGTTCGTGCTGCGCATGGGCGCGGAGCACGTGGACGAGGTCATGGACGAGCTCACCGAGATCGCCTACATCGAGGAGCGGTACGGTGAGGACGTGGCCAAGCAGGTCCGCGTGAAGACCAAGCCCATCGTGGAGGAGGTCGCACCGGCCGAGACGAAGCCGGCTGAGGCCGCCGTCGAGGAACCGAAGGTCGAGGAGGCCAAGCCCGAGCCCGTGGCGCCCGAGCCGGCCCTCCAGAGCAAGCCCAAGCTCACGAGCCTGAAGCCGCCCAAGCTGGAGACGCGGCCGACGCTCAGGAACAAGCCCATGGACATCGACGCCCCGAAGCTGTCGCAGGCCCAGCAGCGCCAGTTCCGCGAGGTGACGAACAAGAGCCTGGATTCCAAGGCGTTCGCCGACGCGAACATGCCCAAGCTGGACACCAGCAACCTGCGCAACCCGAGCGCGCTGGCGGCCAACGTGGACGGGCCCAAGCTCCAGTCCAAGGGACAGACGAACAGCTTCCAGGGCGACAACGTGGCCCTGGTGGGCCGCAAGTCCAAGACGGACCTCTCGGACGTGGACTTCGAGGTCTCGTCCGGCGGTTCGTCGTCCGGCGGCCGCATGGCCATGCAGCTCGCCACCGGCGGCGTGGAGGGCGGCAACGCGGCCCTCGTGGGCGGCCGGCTGGAGGAGGGGCAGACCGCCTGGCAGGGCTCGGTGGACGAGCTCGTCCAGACGGCCCAGGCCAACGCGAGCCGTCGTCCGGCGGACGTGGACGTGGCTGAGCCCGCGCTCCAGTCGAAGTCCTCGGACAAGGGTCGCCGTACGATGCTGGACTACGGGGCCGGCAACTCCGGCGCCCGCGGCAGCCTGAAGGGCGGACGCAAACCCGCCCTGGCCGACGCGCCCGCCGCCTCGGCCATCGCCGCCGCGGAACCCAAGCCCCAGCAGGCCCAGCAGGCCCTGGCCGATGCCGAGCCCAAGGCCATGGGCGGCAAGGGCGTGGCCATGACCATCAGCGGCCAGATCCAGGGCCGCAAGATCGTGAGCAGCGTGCTGCCCGTCTACAGCGACGAGGCCAAGAGGCGCGGCTGGGAAGGCGTGGTGGCGGTTCACTTCACCGTCATGCCCGACGGCCGCGTGAAGGACAACCTGTACTTCGAGCAGACGTCCCCGCACCGGGACCTGAACCGCGCGGCCATGAACGCCATCCGCGAGTTCGTCTTCGAGGAGCTGGACGCGGCGAATCGCGTGGAACAGTGGGGGGTGATCACGATCGTCTTCCGGCTCAGCTAGGCCGGACCCCGACAACCGAATACGACGTCAGTCAAACCTGAGACAAGGACGACACCATGCACAACATCGTTCTCAGGGGATTCCTCACCGTCGCGGCCGGCAGCCTCGTACTGCTCGCCGGCCGCGCGGCCCCCGCCTACACCGAGCAGCAGGACGCCGTGGACGCCGGTCTTCCCGAGATGGTCGTGGAAGCCGAGAACCAGGTCCTCCAGGACATCCACAAGAGCTCGTTCGACTTCCCGTTGAGCGCCGCCGTCATCGACACGTTCTACGTGGCGCTGGACGACCGCGTGCTCTCGGTCAGCCCGGTGCAGGGGCTCGTGCCCTTCCAGAACAACCCCGTGGACCTGGTCAGCGAGCAGGTTCCCCACTACTGGTACCGGGATCCGGCCACGGACCCCGTCGTGACCTTCTATCCGGAGGACCCCGAGGGGCACAAGGCCCGGTCGTGGGCCTTGACGGTCACCGACTACCGCGGTTCGACGTTCCGCACGTTCGGCAAGAAGGGCAAGCCGCCCAGGGACGTGGAGTGGGACGGTCGCGGCGATCAGGACGACATGATGCAGGCGGGCTATCCGTACAGCTACGTCTTCAGCGTCACGGACAAGGGCACCAACACCTACAACTACGCGGGCACCAGCTTCCGCATCCCCGCCGTGGACTACATGGAGGGCACGGAGCGGCGCCTGGACTTCTCGGGCGACCAGGTCTTCAAGCGCGACCGGCCCGACGTGTCGGACACCGGCCGCGGCTGGCTCGTGAGGGCGGCGGACCAGGTGCGCAAGGATCATCCCTATTCGCCCATGCGCATCGTGGTGCACGCGGAGACCAAGACCCTGGCCGAGAAGCGGGCCGGCGTGGTGGCCGATTACCTGGCCGACCACATGGTCCTGGCCCGCGACTGGATCGAGACCGAGGCCGTGGCCCGTCCCGATCTGCGTTCGGAGATGGACGGCACCGTGAGCATCCGGGTGGTGCACGCCGAGAAGAGCCGCTAGAGGAGTTCGGTCCGGTCGGGTCCGCCAGTCACCCGACCGACCGGGGCCGGACTCCGGATTTCTTCAGCATGGTGTTCCGGAGACCGGCACACGGAAGGGCGTCGCTGCGGCGGCGACGCCCTTCCTACTCTCGTTCCTGAAGATCCCCCTCAGATCTTCTTCCAGTGGCCGGCCACCCACACGGCCCGGCGTCCGGGCTTCTTCACCCAATGCCCCGGCACCCACACCTTCTGCACGGGCTCGGCGCGGACCACGGTGACCACCGGGGTCCGGACCACCACGCGCCGGGGCGTCGTCTTCACCACCACGCGGGCGGGTCCCTTGCCGGCCTTCACGACCACGCGGGCCTCGGCCTCGGCGGCGGCGAACCCCAGGGTCGCAACGGCGGCGACGGCGATCAGGCTGCGGCGGATGATGCTGGTCTTCATGCTGTTCTCCTCGGTCGTGGGCTCGGGTCCCGTTGGTTTCCGTGTCGATGCCGTGGGGATTGCAGGGACGATGCCCACACGCACGATATTCATGCAACTCATGGAACGACAGCCAGTTGGGCTGTAGAGGCCGCCGCTCGCGGGGCTGCGGACCGTACCCTGGGGTACGATTCCCGCCCTGATCGGGACGCCTGACAGGGGAGACTGGACACGGGCGGCGCCGTACCCTAACGTGCGCGCCTCGCGCACCATGACCTCCTCCCTGCGGAGCCGACCATGACCGAGACCGCCGCCCGTCCCGTCGCATTCGCCGTTCCCTCCGTCGCCGACCTGGCTCTCCGGGCCGCGACCACCCTGTCGCTGCCCGAGCGCGGCGCGTCGGCCGCCGCCACCCTGCTGGACGAGGGCTGCACCGTGCCCTTCGTGGCCCGGTACCGGAAGGAGGCCACCGGTGGTCTCGACGACGGCCAGATCACGGCCCTGCGCGACGAGCTGACCAGGCTGAAGGAACTGGAGGAGAGGAGGGCCGCCATCCTCGGTTCCGTGGCCGACCAGGGGAAGCTGACTCCCGACCTGGAGAAGCGCATCCTGGACGCGGCCACCCGCACCGCCCTCGAGGACCTCTACCTGCCGTATCGTCCCAAGCGTCGGACGCGCGCCTCCATCGCCCGCGAACGGGGACTCGAGCCCCTGGCCGACCGCATGTGGGCCCAGCTCGAGACGAGCGGCGACCCCATCGCCGTCGCCGCTGAGTTCGTGGACCCGGAAAAGGAGGTCCCCGACGCGGAGGCCGCCCTCCAGGGCGCCCGCGACATCGTGGCGGAGCGCGTGTCCGAGCTGCCGGAGCTGCGCGAGGCCGCCCGGACCCTCGTGGCCGAGCACGGCACCCTGAGCAGCAAGGCGGCGCGGGGCAAGGAGAAGGAGCGGAGCAAGTTCGAGGACTACTACGACTTCGAGCAGGCCGTCCGCGGGCTGCCGTCCCACCGGGTCCTGGCCATCCGCCGGGGGGAGAAGGAGGGGATCCTGTCGTTCCGGGTGGCCGCCGACCGGGACCGGGCCGTGGCGGGCATGACCAGGTCCGTGCTCTCGCAGCGCGGCTCCATCTGGGACCAGGAGGTCCGCCAGGCCCTGGCCGACGGCTGGGACCGCCTGCTCTCCCTCCAGATCGAGACGGAGATCCGACTGGACATGAAGCAGCGGGCGGAGGAGGAGGCCATCGACGTGTTCGCGTCCAACCTGCGCGACCTGCTCCTGGCCGCTCCCTTCGGCGGGCGGCCCGTCCTCGCCCTGGATCCGGGGCTGCGGACGGGGTGCAAGACCGTGGTCCTGGACGCCACCGGCAAGCTGCTGGACGAGGGCGTGGTGTGGCCCACCAAGCCGCGCGAGGACGTGGCCGGCACGCGGGCCGCCCTGGACCGCTGGCACGCGGCCCACGGGTTCGAGGCCGTGGCCGTGGGCAACGGCACCGGCGGTCGCGAGACCTTCGCCGTGGTCCGGGAATGGGCGGCGGAGAAGGTGCCCGGTGTGCCCGTGGTGCTCGTGAACGAGTCGGGGGCGTCGGTGTATTCGGCCAGCGAGCTGGCACGCGAGGAGTTTCCCGACCACGACGTGACGGTGCGCGGGGCCGTCTCCATCGGTCGTCGTCTCCAGGATCCGCTGGCCGAACTGGTGAAGATCGACCCCAAATCCATCGGCGTGGGCCAGTACCAGCACGACGTGGACCAGAAGCGCCTCCGCGACCGCCTCGACGACGTGGTCACCGGTTGCGTGAACTCCGTGGGGGTGGACGTGAACACAGCCTCGGCGTCGTTGCTGTCCTACGTGTCGGGGCTTGGGCCGTCGCTGGCCAGGGCCGTGGTGGAGCGCCGCGAGCAGGAGGGCCCGTACGGCAGCCGGAAGGACCTGCTGGGCGTGCCGCGGCTGGGCGCCCGCACCTTCGAGCAGGCGGCGGGCTTCCTGCGCGTCCGCGGCGGTCATCCCCTGGACGACTCCGCCGTCCATCCCGAGCGCTACGGGCTGGTCGAGAGCATCGCCTCGGACCTTGGGACCGACGTCCGGTCGCTGATAGGAGACAAGAAGACTCTTGAATCAGTTGATTCCTCACGCTATTTCTGCGAGAATGTGGGAAAATACACGCTGGACGACATCCTGGCGGAACTCGCCAGGCCCGGTCGCGATCCCCGTGACGATTTTTCCGCCGTGGCGTTCCGCGACGACGTGAACGACATCGCGGACCTGTCCGAGGGCCTGGATCTGGCCGGGGTCGTGACCAACGTGACGCATTTCGGAGCGTTCGTGGACATCGGCGTGCACCAGGACGGCCTGGTCCACGTGAGCGAGATCGCCCACCGCTTCGTCCGGGACCCCGCCGATGAACTCCGTGTCGGTCAGGAGGTCCGGGTTCGCGTGAAGTCCGTGGACAGGGAGCGACAGCGGATCGGCCTTTCCATCAAGGATCTGCTGCCCAGCCCCTGAGCCCGGACGATCGGCCGTTCCCCACGGCCGAGGGGGGAGAGGGGACATGAGCGACAGGAACACCGGCCTGGACATCCAGGACCTGCTGGCCAGCCCGTTCGGGCGCCGCATGGGCGACGAGATCTGCGCGGAACTCTTCGAGAGCGCCGAGCTCCTCGAATGCCCGGCCAACGAATCCCTCTACGAGGAGGGGGACCAGCCCGAGGGCATCTACCTGGTCCTGGACGGCCAGCTCAAGCTGACCCGCTCCGGACCCGGCTACCGGGAACACATCGTGCACCTGGCCGAGGCCCAGTCCATGTTCGGTGAGGCGGCCCTGTTCCTGGAGCACCACCCCGTCTCGGCCATCGCCCTGCAGGGCGCTCGCATCATGTTCTTTCCCCGCGAGGCCTTCCTGGCCTGCATGGGGCACCATGTGGAGCTCCAGGCCTACATCATGGGCGTCATGGCCAACTGGATGTCCCAGCTCATCGAGAAGATCGACCAGCTCACCCTCTGCGACGGCGCCCAGCGCCTGGCCAACTACCTGGTGGGCCTGCACGAGAAGAGCCCCTACGCCGACTACATGACCGGCGCCCAGGTGGAGCTGCCCACCCGCAAGCGCGACCTGGCCACCATGCTGAACATGAACCAGCCGTCGCTGTCGCGGATCCTGCGCCAGTTTCAGGACCAGGAGCTCATCGAGGTGCAGGGCCGTCGCATGATCCTCAAGGACCTCGAAGCGTTGCGCGCCATGACCCGAATCCCGAAGCTCCAGGGCGGAGTCGTGCGGGAAGACCCCGAATCTTGACATTCCCGGCCTGTGGGCCTATTCTTGGCGGTTCCGGGCCGAGCTGGACTCAGGCGATGGATGCGTGCGCGCCTCCGCATCGACAGGATGCGGACGACTCACGCCCACCGGCCCGGAAGGATGCGGCCGTCAATCCATACCCAATTCGCGCCGACCGCCGATCCGCGACCTGAAAGCCCTTTGGAGGCTGACGTGAAGTTCAATGGTTCCAAGGTCAAGAAGTCCCGTTCGCTGGGCATCCCCCTGACCCCCAAGGCCGAGCGCTACCTCAACAAGCGCCCCTATCCCCCGGGACAGCACGGTCTCTCCCAGCAGATGCGCCGCCGCAAGATGTCGCCGTACAAGATGCAGCTGATGGAGAAGCAGAAGCTGCGCGCCCAGTACAACATCCACGAGCGGCAGATGCGCAACTACTACAAGAAGGCGTCCCGCAAGGGCGACATGATCAACTCGCTGGTGCAGCTGCTCGAGGCCCGCCTCGACGCCGTGGTGCTCCGCGGTGGTCTGGCCCGCTCCATCTACGCGGCCCGCCAGTACGTGAACCACGGTCACATCCTGGTGGACGGCAAGAAGGTGGACATCCCCTCGTACCGGGTGAAGCCCGGCCAGAAGGTGACCATCAAGGAGAAGAGCAAGCGGATGCCCTGCTTCCAGGAGTCCATGGACATCGCTCCTCCTCCGCCGCCGTACATCGAGCGCGACAAGAAGGCCCTGAGCGTGGTCTTCGGCTACGAGCCCCCGCGCGACGAGGTGCCCGTGATCTGCGAGGTGCCCCTGGTGATCGAGTTCTACTCGCGCTAGGCCCTGACGCTGCGACGACATGGAACCCCGGCCTCCGACGAGGCCGGGGTTTCTTTCTTCATCGGAATTTCACACGCTTTGGCGGGAATTTGATTGATCGTCCTGATCGGGCTTGTTATGGTCTGTCCATCGACACGAAGCCGCCCCGCGATGAGCCCTCGGGACGGCAAGACCCGCATCTTCGGAGGGACTCCATGAAGACCATCGTTACCGTCCTGCTGCTCGTCGCCCTGGCCGGCGTGGCCGCCGCCCAGTCCGTGTCCACCACCATTCCGGACATCCGCGCCGGCATGTACGCCGAGGGCACGCAGGTCGACGTCGTGGGTGGCCAGGCCATCGTCACGGCTGTCCGCTACAACGGCTTCTCGGCCACCGACCCTGCCGCCGGTCCCTACACGGCCATCTGGGTCTACACCGGTGGCGCCCCGGGCGTCGTCGAGGGCGACATCGTCGACATCGTCAACGGCGAGTACAAGGAGTACTACGACCTCAGCGAGATCGACATGAACACCTTCGCCGGTACGGTCACGGTCGTGGGCAGCACCACGGTGCCCTACCTCCCCATGACCCACACCGCCCTCCGCGCCGACTTCGAGGCGTGGGAGAGCCACGTGATCCACGTCACCGACGGCTTCCTGGTCACCGCCATGCTGAGCTACGGCGAGTGGACCGCCCGCTCCTACGACGACGGCTATGAGCTGCTCTTCGACGACTACTTCTTCGATGAGAGCGTGCTGGCCGCCGACCTCTGCTACTGGGGCGTGACGGGCATGCTGTCCTACTCGTTCGGCGCCTACAAGCTGAACCCCCTGGCCGACGGTCTGACGGTCATCGACTGCACGGTCGGCAACGAGGACCTGAGCTTCGGCGAGCTGAAGGCGAACTTCCGCTAGTCCAGGCCGCCCGATGGGCACCGCGGGCCGCTTCCCCGACGTCGGGGAGGCGGCCCGTTTTTCATGCGGAAAAGTGGATGAGATCAATTGTCAAAAAGGAGTATTGATGTTATCATTAGCGATCAATCGATTCGGGGGGTTCCCGGGGGAACGCCGGTAGTCGGCGTGGGAGCCGGAGAAGTTGAATCAGACAGGAGCGGGAGACGACGATGATCAGGAACCTGATGATGATGACCCTGGCCCTGGCCTTGGCGGGCGCCGCGGCGGCCGGGACCATCCACGACATCCGCACCGGCGGTATAGCCCTGGGTGCGGTGGTGGAAAGCCGACGGCGTCGTGGTGACGGCCGTCCAGAACAGCAGCTTCACCGTGACCGAACTGCCGGCCGGGCCGTACACCGCCATCTGGGTGTATGCCGGCTCCACGCCCGCCGTGAGCGTGGGAGACGTGATCTCCCTGAAGGGCCTCGTACGCGACAACGACGGCCGCGCCGAGATCAACCTGCTGTACCCGGCCGACGCCCACGCGACCGTGACCGGTACCGCGGCGGTGCCCGAGATCTTCCTGACGACCCTGGACCTGGCCGCGGACGCCGAGGCCTGGGAGAGCCATGTGGCCGTCGTGACCGACGGCATGATCGTCCAGGAGATCTACGAGGACGGCACCTGGCTCGCCTACTCGGTGGAGACCCAGCTGCCCGTGCTCTTCCACGACTACTTCTACGACTTCGCCACCGTGGACCTGGGCGAGTGCTACAACAACGCCTACGGCATGGTGACGTGGCACGGCGACCGCTGGGTCTACAAGGTCATCTCCGTGTCCGAGACCGACTGCACGGTCGCCAACGAGGACCTCAGCTTCGGCGGCGTGAAGAGCCTGTTCCGCTAGGCTCCACGCCGAGACCGACTGGAAAGAGGGCCGCCCGACCGGGCGGCCCTCTTGACGTCAGGGGAGCGAAGGGGTCAGGACCCCGGATCGATCTTGGCCCTTCCGGCCCAGTACCACACCGAATCGGCGAACTGCTCCGCGGTGTAGCGGCAGGGGGTGCCTCCCGGCTTGCCCAGCATGTTGCGGGCCATGGTCAGGGGATCCATGGGTTCGTCGGCCGTGGGGGAGGCGATGATGCAGACCACTTCCCAGTCGGCGTCCGTGGTGCGTTCGCCGCCGTTCTCCAGGAGCGTGGCGGCGGAATACAGGACCACCGCCGCGTGCAGGGCGGGCTCGCGCTCGCCGGTCGCGAAGGTTTCCACGTAGCCGTCCTCGTGGGCCTGGCGTCGCACGAAGCGCGACGAGAGCGCCGTGGCCTCGTCCACCTTCACGGTGGAGCCCACGAACCGGTCCGCAGGGACCGGCACGATCACCACCTGGTCCAGGCCGTCGCGACCGGCACCGGGCATCCGGGCGTCCCAGTGCTGCCGGACCAGCTCCAGCAGTTCGTCCTCGGTGCCCAGATAGTGGGAGTGGGGGCCGCCCGGCACGTAGCGGCCGCGGGCGAAGGCGCTCCAGCCCAGGCTCGGGACGCCGCTCACGGCGCCCCGGGGGAGAGGCGGTCCAGCAGGTATTCCCGCACGTACGTGCGGATGCCGTCCTCCAGCTCGATGAAGGGCCTGTCGTAGCCGGCGTCACGCAGCTTCGTGAGGTCCGCCTCGGTGTGATACTGGTATTTGGCCCGAAGGTGCTCCGGCATCTCGATGAAGTCGACGGCTGGCTCGCGGTCCATGGCCGCGAACACGGCGTTGGCCAGGTCCAGCCAGGAGCGCGCCTTGCCGGTGCCGCAGTTGAACAGGCCGTTGACGCCGGGGTTGGCGGCGAGCCAGAGGGTCACGTTCACGGCGTCGTCCACCGCCACGAAGTCGCGGACCTGGCCGCCGTCGGGGTAGTCGTCGCGGTACGACTTGAAGAGGCCGACCCGTCCCGTCTCCAGGATCTGGCCCGTGGCCTTGTGGATCACCGAGCGCATGTCGTCCTTGTGGTCCTCGTAGGGTCCGTAGACGTTGAAGTACTTCACGCCGGCGATGCGATCCAGCAGCCCCTTGCGCAGGGCCCACAGGTCGAACATGTGCTTGGAGTAGCCATACATGTTCAGGGGCCTCAGGGCGGGGGTGGAGGCGTGGTCGTCCGAGTAGCCCAGGCTTCCGTCGCCGTAGGTGGCGGCGCTGCTGGCGTAGACGAACCGCACGCCGTGGCGCAGGCACCACTCGCAGAGGTCGCGGGAGTAGGCGTAGTTGTTGTCCGCGAGGTAGTCGGCGTCGGTCTCGGTGGTGGAGCTGCAGGCGCCCAGGTGGATCACGGCCTCGATGTCGGGCAGGTCGTCCGACAGGACCCGCTCCCGGAAATCGTGGAGATCCATGTAGTCGGCGAAGGCCTGGTCCGTCAGGTTGCGCCACTTCTCGCCGTCGCCGAGCTCGTCGACGACGATCACGTCCTCCCGGCCGAGGGCGTTGAGGGCGCGGACGGTGTTGGTGCCGATGAAGCCGGCGGCGCCGGTCACGACGATGGGTCGGGTCATGAATGTCCTCCGGGGAAACGGCGTTTCCGCGAATCTAACGGGGTGCGGGGCAAGCGTCAACGCATCGTGGTGCCTGCGGGATCGTGACGATATTCACAAAAATGTCACACAGAGCGTTGATTTTTCATATCGGAAGTGATATGCTCCCCTTTGCCCCCGCATTTCTCACAACCTCATGACACGCCCCAGGAGGGAAACTACCATGCGGAAACTGTTACTGATCGTCTGTGCATTGACCCTGGTCGCCGGTGCGGCCCTGGCCAAGGCTCCCCTCGAGAAGCCCGTCCAGCCCTACAACGCCAACAGCCGCGCGGCCGAGGTCGAGCCCAACGACGACTTCGCTTCCGCCAACGCCCTGACCATCGGCGACGACATGAACGCCGAGTTCGGCATCGCCGGGGACATCGACTACTTCGCCATCAACCTGCTGGCCGGCGACGTGGTGACCTTCGAGACCCACCCGGGCGACGTGGACGACACCCAGCTGACCCTGTTCGACGCCGCGTTCGTCGAGGTCGGTTACAACGATGACGGCGGCGACGGCCTGTACTCCCTGATCGACAGCTATGTCGTTCCCGCCGACGGCGTGTACTACGCCATGGTGAACGAGTACGGCTACAACGGCACCGGCACCTACATCCTGTCGGCGACCATGGCCACGCCTCCCCCGCCGGCTCCCGAGAACGACGTGTGCACCGGCGCCATCGACCTGAACGAGCAGGGCCTGGCGATCTTCGACGTGGACCTGGCCGACGGCGGCTACACCAACGCCGAGGGCATGGGCTCGGGCGGCTGCACCGGCTACTCGACCAACGGCCCCGAGGCCTTCTACAAGATCTACCTGGTGGCGGGCCAGACCCTGAACATCATGGAAGACGGCACCTGCGACATGGCCATGTACGTGTTCACCGACTGCGCGGACCCCTTCACGTCCTGCGTCGCCGGCTCCGACACCTGCTGCGCCGGCAGCCAGGAGGCCATCACGTATGAGGCCGCCGCCGACGGCTGGTACTACATCGGCATCGACGCCTACACCAGCAGCGGCTGCCCGGTGACGGTGACCTTCGACCAGCCCGTGTCCAACGAGGACGTGAGCTTCGGTACCCTGAAGGCGAACTTCCGCTAGACCGGACGATCGCCCTGCGAACGGAGAAAGAGGGAGGGCCCCCGCTGCGGCGGGGGCCCTTTCGCGTTCCCTGATGACGCCGCGGGCACCATGCGCTAGTCTCCCGGCGTTCCCGCAACCCCGAACCGATCCCGAGGAGCCCCCATGAGCGACGCCCCGAACCCTACCCAGCTGATCCGCGACTGCACCATCGGCGAAGGCACCAAGGTCTGGAACTTCGTCAACATGTACGAGTGCGAGGTGGGCCGCGACTCGATGATCGGAACCTTCGTGGAGATCCAGGCGGGCGTGAAGATCGGCGACCGCACGCGTATCCAGAGCCACACCTTCATCTGCGAACTCGTGTCCATCGGCAGCGACGTCTTCGTGGGTCACGGCGTGATGTTCATCAACGACACCATGCCGCCCCAGCCCGAGCGCGAGAAGTGGCTGACCACCACCATCGAGGACGGCGCCAGCATCGGCTCCAACGCCACGCTGCTACCCGTGGTCATCGGCAGGGACTCCGTGGTGGGAGCGGGCGCGGTGGTGACGAAGGACGTGCCGGCGGGCGCGATCGTGGCAGGCAATCCGGCGCGGGTGATCCGGTACAAGGACGGGTACGGAACGGACTAGCTCCGCACCGCTTCCCCCAGCGCCTCCCGCAGCACCACGGGATCATCTCCCACCAGCGCATCCACGCCGAGGCGGGCCAGTTCGATGGCCCGCCCGGCGTCGTTGACGGTCCAGGCCGCCACGCGCAGGCCCACGGCGTGGAATTCCTCCACGAGTTCGGGGGTGACCAGGTCGTGGCGCAGGCTGAGGGTGCGGGCCTCGAAGGCGCTCATCAGGGCGAGGTGGTCGGCGTCGGGGTCGGCGCTGATCAGGCCGAGGCGGTTGGCGCCGGGGTCGGCGGCGACGGCGCCGAGGATGGCCAGGTCGAAGGACTGGATCTCCAGGCGCAGCGCCTCGCGGTAGGGGCGGACCACCGCCCGCAGGGCTTCCCACGACCGCATGCCCTTCACTTCCAGGAAGACCTCACCGCCGGGCATCTGCTCGGCCAGCAGACCCAGGGCCTCGCTCAGCATGGGGATGGGGGCGCCGGCCTTGCCGGTCTGGTCGGTGACGGCGAACTGGGGCAGCTCGGCGATGAGCTCGCCGCCGGGCAGGTCGGGGTCGTGGTGCACGACGAAGCCGCCGTCGGCGGTCTCGTGGACGTCGAGCTCGACGCCGTCGCTGCCGCAGGCCGCCGCCAGGGCGAAGGCCTCCAGGCCGTTCTCCGGGCTGCGGGCGGACCAGCCGCGATGGGCGATGACCAGGGTCCGGTTCATGTCGGGCTCACCTCCTCCGTGCTCACAGGATCGCGTCCCGATGGTCGTCGGGCAAGTCGTCCTTCAGCAGGTCGTCGTGGATGCGCGTCCAGGCCGTCGCCGTGCCTTGATTGCAGCCCGCCAGGGTGCCGTAGACGGGGATCAGGTCCTCGGCCGGGCGCCACAGGGGATAGGGCATGCCGCCGAAGATCCGCAGCAGCACCACCGCCTCGAGGCTGAGCAGCGCCGCCGCCAGGGGCAGGGCGAGGGCGTGGGTCGGGGAGCCGAGCAGCCCCATGGCCGCCAGCAGACCGCTGGCCGCCGCCGGGGGATGGGGGCAGCGCAGGCTCACGAGCCCCACGGTCACCAGGGCCATGGTCAGGGTGATGGCCAGGAGCCGCGGTCCGTTCATGGACGTCGGTTCGTGGAGCCGGGCGTCGGGGAACAGGGTGCCCACCGCCATCAGCGCGACGAGCCCGCACAGGACGGCCACGGTATGCCCCAGCACCACGCTCCGCGGAGCGGCGGTGGGGGCCAGGGGCGTGGTGAACAGGATGAATGCCGACGGCGCCAGGGGCGGGAACAGCAGGGGCAGGTCCGTGACCAGGGCGGCCAGGGTGATGGTGCCCAGGGCGAAGGCGCCCATGGTCACCGCGAAGAGCAGGCGCGGGGCGCCGTCGTGGCGGCTTCGCCGGAGCACCGAGTGGAGCTGCCAGCGCGAGCACCAGCGGACGATCCGGAAGAGGAGGTCGCCTCGGTTCCTGCCGTCGTTCACATGCACAGCTGCTGCCGATCGTTCTCGAACACCCGTTTCAGGAGTTCGAAGATCCTGTCGGCCCGCATCCGCTGCAGGCCGAACTGGGCGTGGATGGCGATGAACTGTCCCTGCACCGACTCCATGATGGCGGGCCACTGCTCGGGATCGATCCCGAGGCTCTCCTCCGCCAGGTCCACGGCGCCCACGCACCGCCGCAGGTCGGGGTTGCGGCAGCTCGGCAGCAGGCCCGCGGTGACCATGGCCGGCGCCACGGTCTCGAGCAGGCCGATGTCGCGGAGCACGTCGGGGGGCTTGTTGTGGGCGGCCACCAGGGTCACCAGCTCGTCGGGGAACCCCCAGTAGCGCAGGATCCAGGAGCTGGCCTGACCGTGCTCCCAGCCGTAGACGTCCTTCTCCAGTCGGGCGAGGCGGATGGGCCTCTTCTGCCATTCCTCGATGACCGGTCCGTAGTACTCCGCCCAGCTGTCCAGCAGCACGGGTACCGCCACGTCGGCCAGGAGCATGGCGGTGAAGGCCAGCTCCTCCTCGCCGGGACGCCACACGGCCGCGAGCTCGCGGGCCATGAGGGAGCGCAACAGGGTGTCGGTCCAGTAGACGCGGTGGTCGAACAGGCCCCCGGGGGGCGACGGCAGCGATTCGATCATGGCGCTGGCCATGACCACGGACCGCACGCGGTCCAGGCCGAGCATGGTCACGGCGTGCCGAACCGACGTGACCTTGGAGCGGAGGGCGTGAAGAGACGAATTGACGGTGGCGAGGATGCGGACGCTCAGTTCGGGCTCGGCGCTGATGAGCTGCTCCAGCACGCCGGCGTCGGGCTCGGGCTTGTGGATCTCCTCCAGGATGCGCGACACGGCCTCGGGCAACGGCGCGAGCTCGACGTCGCGGAACATCTCCGCGAAGTTGCCCTGCGCCACGGCCGCGTGGCGTCGGATCCGGTTCAGGAGTCCCATGTCCACTCCCGTCGGGTCAGTCCTTGACCCCGTATTCCCCCGCCACCCGGGTCAGGACGTTCAGGATGTCGAGGGCGTACAGGCCCGACAGGTTGAACTCCTCGCAGACGGCGTCGTACTGCTCGCGCATCGAGTCGATGATCTCGGGCCACGCCGACAGCGGCAGCCCGAGGGATTTGCGCGACACCCGCACGAGCTTGCGGCAGCGCGCTTCGATGGGCTTGATGGAACTGGGCAGCAGGGCGGCCGTCGCCACCTGGTTGACCAGCTCGTTCTGGAGCCCCAGTTTCTTGATCTCGTCGGGCTCGAGGTTGTGGTTGCCCACCAGGGTCACCAGTTCCTCGGGGAAGTGCCAGTGGCGCAGGACCCAGGCGCTGGCGCGGGCGTGGTCCCAGCCGAAGGCCTGCTGCTCGAGCTGGGCGAGCTCCTTGGGGTTCCCGTCCCACCGCGCCACGATCTTGCTGTAGCGCTCCTCCCAGCACACCAGCAGCACCGGCACGGCCACGTCGGCCAGGATCATGGCCGTGAACGCCTCTTCCGCGTCGTGGTTGCTGGTCCTCTGGGTCAGCTCGCGGGCCAGCAGGGCGCGCAGGAGGGTGTCGGTCCAGAACATCTCGTGGTGGAAGAGCCTGCCCTCGGGCTTGGGCAGGGCGTCGAGCATGGCGTAGGACAGCACGATGGAGCGGATGCGGTTGAAGCCCAGCAGGGCGATGGCGTGCCGCACGCTCTTGACCTGGACGCGCAGGGCGAACTGGGACGAGTTGATGGTGCGGATCACGCGCGTGCTGATCTGCGGCTCGGCCGAGATGATCATCTCGAGCTTGCCGACGTCGGCCTCGGGGCTGTTGATCTCGGCGAGCAGCCTGGCCACCGCGGCCGGAAGCTCGGGGGCCTGGACCCGGCTGAACATCTCCGTGAACAGTTCGTTGACCGAAACGGTGTGGGTCATGCGTCGCTCCGTCGGCCGCTGGGGGAGGGCCGTCCGAAAGGTGGATGTCTTGCTTGATCCTCCTATCGGCATCGGGGGGCGTCACTTGACGGGATTCCTACTGTTTTTGACATAACGAAAGGCGGCCGCGACAGGGTCGCGGCCGCCGGTCCCGGAACGATCGGGGGATCGCCTCAGGGGGTCATGGTGCGCAGGAAGTCCTCCTGCATCGCCTTGTGCATCTTCGCATCCGGGTCGCCCTTCTCCTGCACCGGCAGGAGGAACTGGAACGGATGCGGGCTGTCGTCGGCCAGGATCGCGTGGCAGAGGGTGCAGTCGTAGGGGACCGCCTCGCCCTGCTCGTCGACCATGTCCTTGTTGTGGCAGCGGAAGCAGCCGTTGCCGTCGCCGTCGTGGCCCAGGTGGCTGGGGTAGGCGCCCCATTCCACGTTCATGCCCGGGTGCACGTTGCGGCTCCAGGCTGCCTGCAGTGCGGCCACGGTCCGGTCGATGCCGTCGGCGAACTCGCCCATGAGGTCCGGGTAGTTTGCCCGATACCAGCCGGCCACCGCGTTGGTGATGCCGGCGTTGGCCGCGGCCTCGTCGGCGTAGTCGCCGGTGAGGGCCGCCAGGGCCTGCCGCTTGACGAAGGGCAGGTCGCGGTCGATGGCGCCGGACGCGATCCGCTCGTCCACGGCCCGCTCCGGGTCCTCGTAGACGTGGGTCGCACGGTTGTGGCAGTCGACGCAGTCCATGGAACGTGATTCGCCGTGGGCCTCGGCCGTGACGGCGCGGTTCTCGTACCGCTTCCACTCTCCGTCTTCCTGGCGCACCTCCACCCAGACGATCTCGGAGCGCTCGTCGTCCACGGACGCGTAGCGCACCTCGTTCTTCTCGGCGATGTGCCAGTGGATCTCTCCGCGACGGTCGCCCTTGCCCGAACCGACGCGCATGCCGAGGGTCGTGTAGGCGGGGGTCGACTCCTCGTCGAACCCGTAGCTCACGCGCTCCAGCAGCCTGTCGCCGTAGAACTTGTCGGGCCAGTGGCATTTCTCGCAGGTCTCGCGGGCCGGTCGCAGCTGGTGGACCGGGGTGGGGATCGGTCGCTCGTAGAGATCGAAGGTCACCGAGATCATCTGCCAGAGGCCGTTGATCTTGGAGTCGATCAGGGCTTCCGCCCCTTCGCCCACGTGACAGTCCACGCAGGCCACGTGGGCGTGCGGGGACTCCTGGTAGGTGGCCCATTCGGGGCCCATGACGCTGTGACACGCGGTGCCGCAGAACTCCGGCTCCTCCATGAAGTGGAGCATCCGGGCGGTCCCGCCGCCGAGGAACAGGATGTTCAGGACGGTGAGGACCAGGAACATCCTCATGAGCCGCGAGCCGTAGGTCCTGCCCTCGATCTCCGAGGGGTCGAACCGTTCGGACAGCAGCTCGTCCGTGGTTTTCCCGGTCGCCCGGCGGACCTGCCGCCAGGCGATCGGGATCATCACCAGACCGAGGATGAACAGCGCCGGAAGGGCCAGGTACGTGATCAGTCCGATGTACGAACTGGTCACGACGCCCAGCACCCGCAGCAGCTCGACGAAGACGAAGAGCACGAACGCCGTGGTCGTCAGGGCCACGCCGAGCGAACCCAACATGTTCGTCGAAAGACCGCGCAGGAAGTTCACGAAACGCTGGTACATGACTCGCTCCCGTCTCTACTTGGTGTACAGGGCCTCGTAGACGCCGGGCAGCGCACCGCTGCGGATGTCATCCTTGATCTCCGCGGTGGGGCGGCTGAACCACGAGTTCATGGGATCCGCGAGGATCTCGTCCACCAGGGCGTTCACGTCGGGGTCGTCGTACGACTGCGCCAGCGGCAGGAACTTGAAGTAGAAGTTGTGCGCGATGTCGTAGAACCCGTGCCACCACGTGTAGTCCGGGCCGCCCATGGCGGCGCCGTGACGGGCGCGACGGCCCTCGTGGTGCCACAGCTCCCAGTACTCCCACTCGATGTCGTTGGAGAAGGCGGCCGGGTGCTCCAGCAGACCCTTCTCCTTCACCAGCGCCATGACCTTGCCGGCGGGGATGGCGAACTTGTCGTTGTACAGGTTCACGACGCCGTCGAGCTGGTAGTAGTGGCCCTTGGCGAACTGGGCGCCGTGGCAGTTGTTGCAGACCTCCATCATGGCCTCGCGCTTGGTCTCCCAGTCCTTCATCTTCTTGGAGACGGGGGCGCGCAGGTTCCAGCTGATGCGGTCGCCCACGTCGTGGGTGACGGCCTGGTTCGGCGTGGCGCTCATGTGGCAGGTGGCGCAGGTCGGGGCCTCGTAGTAGTCCACGCCCACGATCCAGCGGTCGGCGTCCAGGTTCATCTGATCGATGTGCGTGTAGTAGGCGTTGCCGTGCTTGCTCTCCTCGTAGACCTCCTTCTGCGGGTGGTCGGGGCCGAGGTGGCACTTGGAACAGGCCTCGGGACGGCGCGCCTGGGCCTTGCTGAACGCGTGGCGCGTGTGGCAGGCGGTGCAGGCGCCCTTGGAGCCGTCGGGGTTCAGGCGGCCGATGCCCGAGTTGGGCCAGCTCTTCATGGACAGCTTGTTGGGGGAGTTCTCGTCGATCTCCACCTTGGTGCCGTGGCAGCTCTCGCAGCCCATGATCACGGCGGGCTCGCCGCCGGCGGCGTGGGCCAGGTACGAATCCTTGGACTCCAGGATCATGCCGGCGGTGGCGTGGTGCGACGCGTCCACCTCGGCGGCCTCCTTCTCGTGGCACTTGCCGCAGTCCAGGGGGGTGACGAGGGTGGCGATCAGGGCGCCCTCGTGCATGAAGCCGTCTGCGTCGCCGCGGGCGGCGGCGTGGCAGTCGAGGCAGGTCACGTTGTGCATGGCGTGGGCGGACGTGTGCCACTGACGGTACAGTCCGGGGGACTTCTCCTTGTGGCAGGTCATGCACTTGCCGGCGACGGTGTCGTCGGCCGCGATCGCGGCGACGGCCGACACCAGCATCAGCACGACGACCAGGCTGCCGAGGGTGCGCTTCATCGGTCTCTCCTTGGGGTGGTGACGAGCTTGCATCCTTCCGGGGATGCGCGAATACGGAGCGAAAGAGCCCTGTTTATTCGCCAACAAACATAAACGCTGACCGCGCGGTATTCAATTACTGATTGGTCATTAATTATGGTATTCGGATGGATGATGACCCCAAAACGAAACCGACCGCCCGAATGGGCGGCCGGCGACGGTCGGATCGACGGAGTTCAGGAGCGGTCGCCCGCCAGCCTGCACCCCATGGCGATGGACAGCAGCTTGGATTCCTCTGAGTCGGCGCGGCTGGTCAGCACGCACGGAGCGGTGGTGCCGACCACGGCGGCGGCCAGGCGACCGCCGGCCAGCAGGGTGCCGGCCTTGTAGAAGACGTTCCCCGACTCGATGTTCGGGAACACCAGGATGTCGGCGGCGCCTGCGACGGGGGAGTCCAGGCCCTTGATGGCGCAGGCCTCCGGCGAGACGGCCACGTCCAGGGCCAGGGGGCCGTCCACCACGGCGTCGGCGAAGGCGTCGCCGGACTCGTCGCGGATGGCGCGGGCGTCGGTGGTGGCGCGCATGCGGGGACTGACCTTCTCGGTGGCCGCGATCAGGGCCGCCTTCGGCTTCTCGATGCCGAAGCTGCGGGCCGCGTCGATGCAGTAGCGGAGGATGCGGCGCTTGGTCTCCAGGTCGGGCTTGGGGATGATGGCCACGTCGGCCAGGAAGAGCAGCTTGCCGTGGCGTGCGGTGTAGGCCGGCAGCTCGAAGACGGTCACGTGGCTCAGCACGGCGCCCTCGGGAAGCAGCCCGCGCTCCTTGTCCAGGATCGACTTCATGTAGTCGGCCGTGGAGATCAGGCCCTTCATGAGCACGTCGGCGTCGCCGTCGCGGACCATGTCGCGGGCGCGGTGGCCGGCGGCGATCACGTCGGGTTCGTCGACGACCTCGAAGACGTCGGTGGGCAGGCCCATCTCCGTGCAGAGTTCGGCGATGCGGGCGCCGTCGCCTACCAGGGTCACGTCGGCGATGCCCATGTCCGCGGCCTTCACCGCGGCGCCGATGGTGTTGGGGTCGTGTCCCGCGGCCACGGCCAGGCGGCGGCTGGGTTCGTCGCGCAGGGAGTCCAGGAGCTGGTCCAGGGTCCTGATGGGGTCCATCGTCATACCTCCGGCGCGTAGGTCCGCGCCTCTTCCTTGCCGTTGAGGACGCGCAGGGCGCCCTTGACCAGGGCGAACATCTCGTTCTCGCCGGGATACGCGGTCACGCCGCAGCCCAGTCCGGCCACGCCGGCGGTGATGCCCTCGACCAGGGGCCGGCTCCGCGCCATGCCGCCGGTCAGCAGGATGCGGTCCAGGGGTTCGCCCCCGAAGGCCGGCACCAGGGCCGCGATGTGCTTGGCGATCTGGTAGACCATGGCGTCGAAGACCAGGGCGGCCTCGGCGTCTCCGTCGTCGATGCGGCGCTCCACCTCGCGCAGGTCGGCGGTGCCCAGCAGGTCGATCAGGCCGCCGCGTCCCTTGTTCAGGCGCTTGAGCTCGGACTTGTCGTACCTGCCGCTGAAGCACAGGTCGATGAGCTGGCCCGCGGGCAGGGTGCCGGAGCGCTGGGGAGTGAAGGGCCCTTCGCCGTTCAGGCCGTTGTTCACGTCGATGTAGCGGCCCTTGCGGTGGGCGCCCACGGTGATGCCGCCGCCCATGTGGCACACGATCACGTTCACGTGGTCGTAGAAGGTCTCGTTCTCCTCGGCGTAGCGCCGGGCGGTGGCGATCTGGTTCAGGGCGTGGCTGATGACCAGGCGCCGGATCTCCTTCAGGCCCGTGATCTTGGCCTTCTCCCACACCTCGTCCACCACCACCGGGTCCACGATGTAGGCCGGCAGGTCGCGGTCGCCGCGCAGCTCCTCGGCGATCAGGGCGCCCAGGTTGGAGGCGTGCTCGCCGCCGACCACGTCGCGCAGGTCCTGGAGCATGCGGTCGTTCACGCCGTAGGTGCCGTGGGGGATGGGATGTACCAGGCCGCCCCGGGCGCCGATGGCGTCCAGGTCGTCCACGTCCAGGCCATTGTCGGTCAGGGCCTTCAGAACGGCGTCCTTGCGGAAGCCGGACTGGTCGGTCAGGGGGCGGCTCTCGTAGGGCTCCATCTCCTCGGCGGGGTGCTGGAGCTCGGTGGTGAAGCGCTCGATGTCGCCCTGGTACACGGCGATGCGGGTGCTCGTGGAGCCGGGGTTGATGGCCAGGATGCGGTGCCGCGGGAAGAAGGTGTCGCGGGGCGTCTCGCTCCAGTGCCCGAACATGTGCAGGCGGAGCAGGTTGGCCTTGATGGCGAGCATGGCGTCGTCGGCGGTGGCGTCGGCCGACAGGTCCACGCCCTTGAAGCGCAGGCCGAACATGGTGGCGAACTTCTTCGCGTCCGGGTAGCGCGTGGAGTACAGGTGGAACAGCAGGTTCCCGAGGTCCAGGTTCGGGGCGATGATCACGTTGGTGCGCCCGGCGAAGGCGTCGTCGCCGTCGGTCTCGTAGTACATGGCCGACCGGCGCGACATGGCCGTGCTGATCTTCACCTCGGTCTCGATGTTGATGGACGCGTAGCGCGCGCCCTTCTTGACCCGCTCGGCCAGGATGCCAGGGATCAGCTTGCCCGCCTCGCGCACCAGCTCCACCGACGGGCCCTCGTCCGACCCCTTGTGCGAGTACGACACCACGGCGCCGTTGATGACCGGCAGCACGTCCTCGGGGATCAAGTCGCGGGCCACCGCACAGGTGCCGACGGCGGTGCGTGCCAGGGTCTCCGGCGTCATGTCGGCATTCACGCCCACGTCGCCGAACACCACGATGTTGTGGGGGAAGATGTCCTCGGGGTGGCTGTCCGGGAGCACGAAGACGCCCGCCTCGGCCATCACGCGGTTCACCTGCAGCAGGCGCAGCATGGGCCGGAAGTATTCCTTGGGCTCGTGGGTCATGCCGCCCACGACCATGTCGGCGTGGCCCAGGCGCACGGCCATCACGCCGAAGCGCGAGGGCTCGCGGAGCATCTCGCGGGCGTGGTCCACGTCATTGGCGCGGCGCAGCTCCGGCGGCAGCGACACGCACTCCTGGGCGAACTCCTCCAGCAGCGCAGGCTCGGCCGACGGGTCCACGAAGGCGGCCTCGCCGAAGGTGAACTCGCGGCGGGTGGCGTCGATGTGGTCCAGGTGCTCGTCGGCCACGGCCCGGACCTCGGCCTCGGGGGCCAGGAAGACCAGCCGCGCGAAGCGCGAGAGGTGGCAGGCCGCCTCCACCGTGCGCGGGTCCGTCGCCTCGGTGAGCATGACGGTGGGCTTGTTCCTCATCACCTCGAACAGGCGCGCGTCGAGGGATCCGTGGATGTCGAACATGGTCGTCTCCGGAGCGTGTGGGTGTGCCTCTTCCCCGTTAAGGTGGCAGATGCGCGGCCTGTTATCAAATCGACAATCGCGGTTCCGCGTTGTCGGGTCGCCGGGCCGGTGATACCCTGCCGGTCGACCACCCGGAGCGGAAGGAACCGCGCATGAGCGACTCCCGGAACGACATCGAAGCAGGGGACGACCCCGTCCTCGCCGCCGGCCGGACCCGTCTGGACGACGTGCTGGGGTCCGTGCCGGACCGCTGGCTCCTGGTCTCGGTGGAGCGACAGCGCCTGACCCTGGTGGAAGGCGACCGGGCTGAGCGCTCCTTCGGCGTGTCCACCGCCGCGGCCGGCGTGAACGGGCAGGAGGGCTCCTTCGGCACCCCGCCCGGCGTGCACCGCATCGCCCGCAAGATCGGTGCCGAGCAGCCCTGCGGCCGCTGGTTCGAGAGCCGCGAGCCCATGGACCGCGTGTGGCGCCCCGGCGACGACGGCGACGAGGACCTGATCCTCAGCCGCATCCTCACCCTCGACGGCTGCGAGGAGGGCGTGAACCGCGGCCCCGGCTGCGACTCCCTGCAGCGCTTCATCTACGTCCACGGCACCAACCACGAGGGCCGCATCGGCGAGCCCGTGAGCCACGGCTGCATCCGCATGAGCAACACCGACGTGATCCACCTGTTCGACCGGGTGGAGGAGGGGGACCCCCTTGTCGTCGTCTGATCCTAACGTCCGGCGCTGGCTCCACTTCTGCGGCGTCGGCGGCAGCGGCATGAGCGCCCTGGCCCAGGTCCACGCCTGGCGCGGCGGCCACTGCACCGGCAGCGACCGCGCCTTCGACGCCGGGGAGCGCGCCGCCATCCGCGCCCGCCTGGAGGAAGCCGGGGTGGAGGTGGTGCCCCAGGACGGGTCGTGGCCGCGGGAAGGGTGCGGCGCGATGGTCGTGTCGACGGCCATCGAGGACACCATCCCTGACGTGGCGGCCGCCCGGGCCGCCGGCGTGCCGATCCTCCACCGCAGCGAGCTGCTGGCCGAGTACGCCGCCGCCGCCGAGACGGTGGCCGTGACCGGCACCAGCGGCAAGTCCACCACCACGGCCATGATCTCCGAGATCCTGATGCACGCGGGCGAGGATCCGTCGGTGATCACCGGCGGCGCCCTGGTGCGGCTAGAAGAGGAAGGCCTGCTCGGCAACGCCCGCGCCGGCCGCGGCCCCCACCTGGTGATCGAGGCCGACGAGAGCGACGGCAGCGTGGTGCGCTACGCCCCGTGGTGCTCGGTGATCCTCAATCTGCAGCGCGACCACAAGGAGCCGGCCGAGGTGCTGGCCATGTTCCGCGTGCTGGCGGCCAACACGCGGGGACCGCTGGTGCTGGGGGATGATCCGGCGCTGGATCCCCTGGTGTCTGACGCCGCGGGTGCGGTGCTGCGGGCCGGTCTGGACGACGGCTGTGACGTGCGTGCCGTCGACCTCGACCTGGGCCCCGACCGCTCGCGCTTCACCATCGACGGCGTGCCGTTCGACCTGCCCCTGCCCGGCGAGCACAACGTGCGCGATGCGGTGGCGGCCGCCGCAGCCTGCCGCGAAGCGGGCGTACCGCTGGAGACCGCCGCTGCGGCCCTCCGTGACTTCCGCGGTGTGGCCCGGCGCTTCCAGTTGGTGGGTTCCGCCGCCGGCGTGACCGTGGTGGACGACTTCGCCCACAACCCCGACAAGCTCCGGGCCGCCCTCGCCGCCGCCCGCCTGCGGGGCGGTCGCGTGCTGGCCTTCTGGCAGCCCCACGGGTACGGCCCCGTGCGGTTCCTGTTCGATGATCTCGCGAGCGCGTTCGCCGAGGGACTCGGTCCCGACGATGTGCTGTGGCTGCCGCCGGTCTACTACGCCGGGGGGACGGTGTCCCGCGATGTGGAGTCCACCGACCTGACCGCCGCGGTCCGCGACGCCGGACGTGACGCCCGCGATCTCGCCGTGCGCGAGGACCTGCCCGCCGCCGTGGCCGACGAGGCCCGCGACGGCGACGTGGTGATGGTGATGGGGGCGCGGGATCCGGCGTTGACGGGATTGGCGACCTTGGTCCTCCAGGCGATCAGTGATGAGTTAAGTTAATAATATTGACATTCTGTTGTTATGCCTATTGACTTAATTACTGTTAAGCATTATTCCTTCATTGTCGATCATCAAGCCTGAGACCTTGGAGGTGGGACGATGACGGCAGGAATCGCATTGATCGGAGATGTGGTCGGATCGAGGGCTCTGGAGACCCAGGAGAGATTCGACCTCCAGGTCCGCCTCAACGCCTGCTTCGATGCAGAGGACGGTGTCTCCGGGCGTGGCGTTCTGGCCAGGCCCCTGATCACGCTGGGCGACGAGTTCCAGGCTCTCTTCCATCACGATGTCGACGGAATCGAAGCTCTCCTGGCGCTGCTCGACCAAGTCCTCGATGCGGCCCGGCCAGTGAAGCTGCGCTTCGGAATCGGGTTGGGCCTGGTCACGACACCGTTGCGGCCCGAGGCCATCGGCATGGACGGCCCCTGCTTCCATCGTGCCCGGGGCGCTCTCGAGGAGGCGACATCGTCAGGGTCAGCGTGCCGCTTGCGAGGAGACCATGGGGCAACCCGGATGTGGGGACTCCTGGCTTCCTATGCCCTGGAGCAGCGCATGGGGTGGAGCGATGCCCAGCACCGGGCCGTGATGCTGCACCGGAAGCTCGGGTCGTGGGCCGCCGTCGCCGAGATGGAAAAGGTCTCGCGGTCCGCCGTGAGCCTGCGAAGGAAGGCGGCCGGCCAGGGCAGGTTCATGGAAGCCTGGCTGACCCTGGAGGAGGGGTTGAGGATGATCCTGCACGAGTCGACGGGGGGTGAGGGTTGAGTGCCTGGATCCAGGCATGTGCTCTCGTCCTGGCCGTCAACGGCGTGAGGGCGGTTCGTGACCGGCGCCTCGCCGCCGTGCTGTCGGGGCTACCCTGGGTCGGTGTCCTCGCCGGCGGAGGGACGGTGCTGCTGCCGTCGGCCGTCGCAGGATCGGTGGCTACGATTCTATGGCGCCGATGGGTCATCGAGGGAGGAGCCGGAACTGCCGTCTGCGGCATGCTGGCCCTCGGCCTTTCGGTCGGGGCAGGCTTCCTTGCTCTGGGAACGAGCGGTGTCGACCCATGGGTCGTCGTGGCATTGGCCGTTCTGCTGCTGGCCGAACCGTCGACGAGGATCCTGGTCCGGGGGATGGGCCTGGCCGGCAAGCAGGGACGATCGGCTCCGGAGTCGCCGGGACGGGGAGAAGCGATCGGGATCCTGGAGCGATGGCTCCTGTTCGTGCTCGTTCTGCGTGGCGACTACACCGCTTTGGCCTTTCTCGTCGCCGCCAAGTCCCTCGTCCGACACGACCGCTTCTCCAAGGATCCGGACTTCGCCGAGTACTTCCTGGTGGGGACGTTGGGCAGTATCCTGCTGGCGGTGATCGTGGCCGAGGGAACGCGGAAGGTGCTGGGGATATGACAGAGATGCCGTTCGACGCCATCAATACTGATAACGGGCCATGGCCTGGCCCCGAAGCTCCCGCCGGACTCCGCCACGTCCTGAGCACCGCCTCAGGCCCCGATCTTCGAAGCGATTCCCGCACCCCGGAACACGCCGCAGCGGTGGCTCCCGTGGCTGCCGCCGTCGGTCTGCCGATGCTGGCCTGGGCGCACCAGGTCCACGGCGGAACCGTCCTCCGTGTGGACGCCCCCGGATGCGCGGGTGACGCCGACGCCCTGTGGACCGACGTCCCCGGCCTCGGCGTCGCCGGCCGCAGCGCCGACTGCCCCATCGTGCTGGTGGCGGGGACGGACCGCGACGGCCGCCCGCTGTGGGGCATGGCCCACGCCTCGTGGCGGTCCACGGTGGCGGGTATCACGACACGGTTGTTGGAGGCGATGATCGGCGGTGGGTTGGACCCGGCGGGCACCGTGGCGGGGATCGCGCCCTCGGCTGGGCCGTGCTGCTACGAGGTGGGTGAGGAGGTGCGGGAAGCGGCCCTTGCGGCCCTGGGAGACGGCGCCGAGGAGTTCTTCTCGCCCAACCGCGACCGTTGGATCCTGGATCTCTGGAAAGCCAACGTCCACGCCCTGACCGCCGCGGGCATCCCAGCCGACCGCATCACCGTCGACGGCCGCTGCACCCTCTGCGGCACCGGCTTCCCCAGCCATCGCCGCGAGGGGGAGAGCGCCGGGCGGTTCGCCGCCGTCGTCGGCGTGGTCTGATCCCCTACTTCGCCACGTCCCCCGGATACAGGTCGTTCCAGTCGCGCCGGATGCTCACCTCGTAGGCGTCGGCATGGTCGCGGACCATGGCTGCCATGTCGTCGGTGCCGTTGTCGTAGGCGTATTCGCGCTCGGCGTCGTCGTGGTGGATCCAGAGGGTGAAGGCGCGGCGCGGGCCCTGCAGCGCCCACACGCTCATGGGTTCGTCGTTGTTGCTGTTACCCGCCACGAAGACCGGTCGGCGTCCGATGCGCAGGTCGATGTTGGCGGGCTTGGCCTCGTGGCCGTTGTAGACCTGGACGTCAGTGCGGCGGGTCACGATGGGGTCGCCCATGTCCGCGACGGCCGGCGTCCAGCTCCCGATCACGCGCTCCGGCGGCACGCCCGTGGCCTCGAATACGAACCCGCGCATGAAGTCCTGCTCGCTCCCCGTCACGATCCACACCTGGAAACCGCGGCTCTCCAACAGGCGCGCCAGCTCGAGCATGGGGGCGTAGTAGAGATCCTGGAAGGGCACGCCGTACTCGGGGTGACGCGAGCGGTCCATGAACGCGCGCGAGGAGTCGCGGAACGCCTGCACGGGCAGGCCGGCGAGGGCGCGGGTCATGGCCTGGTAGGCGTCGCGCCAGCCGTACTCGCGGAGGGCGTCGCGGTCGTCGGCGAACCAGGCGCTGAAGGGCATCTCCGTGGCGTCGATCACGCCCCGTTCGGCCTGATACCGGGTCATGTGGACCTGGAAGAGGGTCGACGGATAGGAGGGGCGCTCGCACCAGAAGGTGCCGTCGTTGTCGAAGACGGCGACGCGTTCGGGGACGGGGATGAAGTCGGGGGAGGCCTCGTCCGTGACGTCGTCGAGCCACTCCAGGACGGCGGCCTTGGGAGGGGCGTCGTTCCAGGAGGGGAGGGGGGAGGCGGTGACCATGGCGGGGATCAGGATCAGGAGCAACAGCAGGGAACGCATCGGCAGACTCCGGTCGGTTCATGTCTGGGTTGGGGGAACGGGAATGGTCGCACGACCCCGGGCAGCGTCCAACTGGAAACGAAACCCGCACTTCCCGTTTTCAGTCCGTCCATGCTAAGGTCGCCCGGTCGGGATCCTCCCCACCGTCCCGACCTATGACTGGAGGTATCCCATGACCCGGCTCCTCCCGGCCGTCCTCGTGGTTCTGTTGACCGCATCCCTCGCCGCATCTGCCGCCGGATCCGGCCGTTCCGACCGCGTCGAGCGCTACCTGCGCGACGCCGGCGCTGCCATGGAGCAGCTCGCCGCCGGCGATCTCGCCGCCATGGAGGCCGCCCTCGAACCGGGCTTCGCCGAGATCGAGGCGATGCTGGCCACCTACCCGCGCAACGAATCCTCGTCGGCACGAACCAACGCCTACCTGCGCGAGCGGGGCTGGGGCCACCTGGTGTGGACCCAGATCATGGTGCGGCTGATGGCCATCCGCGACGGCGCCTACGAGCACGAGTTGGCCTTCGCCGAGCGGGTGCCCCTGGAGCGGGTGGCGAGGGCGTCGCTGGCGACCCTGGACCAGTCGTCTTCCCGGATCGAGGTGCTGATGCGGGCCAAGGACCGCTTCGGCTTCGGCGCCGAGGTGGATGCTTTCGCACGGGGCCTGTTCCCCGACGGTGAGACCGACTACCGGGTGCTGGTGGCCGACCACCGCACCGTGTTCCAGCAACGCCGCGGCGACGTGGTGGCCCGTCTGGAGTCGGGTCGGCGGCCGCCCATCGTGGACCCGGCGTCGCTGCCCAGCGGCACGCGCTACGCCGCGGCCTGGGAGAACCACCGCGAGCGCCTGAACAGCGAGGAGACCCGCCTCGACGAGATCCTCGTGCAGCTCGCCTCCTACGATCCCGACCGGGTGGAACGCCTGGTGGCCACCGGCGGCGAGTCCCTGGACGCGGCCCGCGTCGAGCTTCTGCTCTTCGAGGATGCCCTCTGCGCCTCGGAGGCCGACCCCGTGGTTCACCGCATGATCGACCTGTACGAGGAGAAGGGCGCCGCCGCCTTCGAGACCCACGCCTCCACCGACGTGGACTTCCGCGACACCATGAAACTGCTGGACGCGGCTCAGCGCGTGCTGGACGACCACGCCGACCCGCAGTCCCTCCGCGGCTTCTACGAGCTGGCCGACCTGGCCCGCTGACATGACCTGGGCGAACAATTGCGCCGCTCTTCCGTAGGGAGGGGCGGCGCGATCCCTTCCACCCCACAGGAGATGCCATGAACCGCCCCCAGGGATGCTTCAAGACCGGTTGCCTCGGCTGTCTGGGCCTGTTGGTCCTGCTCGTCGTCTTCGGCGGCGTGTCCACGCTGATCGCGTGGCGCGGCCTGGATGATCAGGACGTGGGGGAGGAGCGTCTGACATCTGCCTAGGAAGCCACCGCCGAGGACGCCGCCGGCGCCGGCACCCTGGTGCTGGATCTGCGCCACGGCGAGTTCGAGATCTTCCCCGCCGCCCCCGGCTCCGGCGTGCGCGTGGAGGCGACCTACGACCGTTCCATGTTCGAGCTGGTGGAGGACTTCGACCCCGCGGGCGACGACGGCTGGCTCTACAAGGTCGGCTTCCGCCGTACCATCCCCGGCCTCCAGGCCGCCATCGCGGCCCTGATCGGCGGCGGCACCCAGGCCACGGTCCACATCTACGTGCCCACCGACGTTCCGGTGGCCCTCCACGCCCGCGTGGAGGAGGGCGGCTGCGTGGCCGACCTCGGCGGCCTGTGGCTCACCGACGCCGACCTGCGCTTCTCCAAGGGCGGGTTCGACCTGCGGGTGAGCGAGCCCCTGCGTGAACCCCTGCCGCGCTTCGCCATCAAGGGGCGCATGGGCGGGTTCTCGGCCTCGAAGCTGGGCAACGCCAGCCCCGCCGTTCTGACGGTGGACTGCGCCATGGGCGGCGCCGACGTGGACCTGCGCGGTGCCTGGACCAACGACTGCGACGCCGACTTCAAGATCCGCATGGGCGGCATGTCCGTGGGGGTGCCCCGCGAGGTGAACGCCCTCGGCCTGCCCGATGCCGCCAGGACCGGCCTGCGCCATCCCGACGGCGAGATCCCCGTGCCGGAGCTGCGCTTCCGCTGGGATGCGAGCATGGGAGAGGTGGATTTCCAGCGGCGATGAGCGCCGCCCGCCTCAGCGGGCCAGCGTCATGAGCGCCGATTCCGACCAGCGGCCGATCCGCACCCGGGCCACGTAGGTTCCGGACGAGGCGGGTCGGCCGTCGTCGTTCAGGCCGTTCCAGGCGGCCGACTGCGGTCCTGCCGCCACGATCCCGTCCAGCAGCGTTGCCACGAGCCGACCACGAGTGTCGTGCAGGGTCACCACGGCCCGGCCCGCGACCGGGGCCGTGAAGGCGACCTCCGTGCGGGGGTTGAACGGGTTCGGCGCCACGGCCACGTCCAGGGCGGGGGTCGGGGGCACGTCGGTGGCGGACGTCAGCAGGGTGAAGGTCATGGTCCCCACCGGCACGCCGGGCTCGAAGGGCGCGCCCGCGATGGCGGCGATGGGTTCCTGGGGCGTCGTCGGCTGGTCGACCGACGTGTAGGTGACGCCGCTGTCGGTGCCCGCATCATACGGGTACAGGTCCACCGTGATCGAGGTGGCCCAGCCGTTCCCGTCGCGCAGGTCCAGGCCGTTGGTACCGACGAACCAGTCGGGGCTCGGGGCGAGCATGGTCACGACCGTGGCCAGGGGCGTGGCCGGGGTCACCGTGAACTCGGTGCTCACCTGGCCGGGGGACATGGGGTACATGTCGCTCTGGATCACCTCGCCGGCGTGGCCGGCGGCGGCGGCGTCTAGCACTTCCTGATCGAGGGGCGAGGGGCTGCCCCACTCGGCCATGCGGCGGATGCCCAGGGTGGCGGTCTGGCCCTCGGTCCAGAAGGCGACCTGGTCGTCGTGGGTGCCGCCGATGAGCCACGAGAAGTGGGGGTTCGGGGGGAACATGTCCGGGTGGGTGGCCATGCTCCAGGTGGCGTCGAAGGTGACGCGGTAGACGGCCGGGTGGTCGGGCTGGGCGCCGGCGACGGCGGCGATCAGGAGCAGGGTGGCTACGAGGACGGTGCGGACGACGGTGGTCAAGTCGATCCCCTCTCGACGGGTGGCGTGACAATATGGGATAAAATATCTCCGTAATATGAAACCGCCCTCCCAACCCGGCGGGATCCGGGCTAGACTGGCCCCTCGCATTCCGGTCAGCCGAAAGGGACTTCCGTGCTCGACGCCCTGATCATCGTCGCCTACTTCGTCGTCGTCATGGGCGTGGCCGTGCGTGCGCGGGTGGGCCCCGGCGCCTCGGCCGAGGACTACTTCGTGGACGGCCGCCGCCTGCGCTGGTGGTCCATCGCCGCCTCGACCATCGCCACCAACCTCCACGCCGGGCACTTCCTGGCGGTGATCGGCTCCGCCTACGCCTTCGGTCTGGCCCAGGCCAACTTCGAGCTCAACGCCGTGTTCGGCCTGGTGGTGGCGGCCTTCGTGTTCGTGCCCCTGTACCTGCGGGAGCGCGTGGTCACCATCACCCAGTTCATCGAGCGTCGGTTCGGGGCGGCCACCGCCCTCACGTACTCGCTGCTCATGATGTTCCTGTACGGCACCCTCTACCTGGGGTCGGCCCTGTTCTGGGGCGGCTACTCCCTGGAGATCCTGTTCGGCGACGCGGTGTCCGGGGTGGTGGGGGGCACGCCGGCGATCCGGATCGCGGTGATGATCGTGGCCCTCGGCGGAATCTCGGCGACCTACACGTGGTTCGGCGGCCTCGGCGCCGTGGTGCGTACCGACGCCGTGCAGTTCGTGCTGTTGCTGGGAGGCGGGCTGGTCGTCACGTTCCTGGCGGTGAACGAGCTGGGCGGCTGGGGCGAACTGCGCGGAACCACCGGCCACCTCATGCACCTGCACCTGCCCAACGATCACGCCCAGCTCCCGTGGCTGGGCATCGTGGCCATGCACCTGCTCAACCTGCAGTACTGGGGCTGCAACCAGGTGATCCTGCAGCGGTCCCTGGCAGCCCGCAGCCTGCGTGATGCCCAGGTGGGGCTGCTGGTGGGCGGGGTATTCAAGTTCGTGACGGCGGCCATGCTGGTGCTGCCGGGCATCGCCCTGGTGGGGATCCTGGGCGAGGGCGCGCGGCTCGACGACCCGGACCAGGCCTACCTGAAGGTGGTGGACCTGCTGCTGCGGCCCGGCGTGAAGGGGTTGGTGCTGTGCGGGTTGTTCGCGTCGCTGATGAGCAGTGTCGACTCCATCTTCAACTCCATCTCCACGCTGTGGTCCGTGGACATCTACAAGCGCCACCTGCGCCCCGACGCCGACGACACGGCGGTGGTGGCGGCGGGTCGCCGGGCGATCCTCGCCGTGCTGACCGTGGGCATCCTCTTCGGGTTCGCCTTCGCGTACGTGAAGCTGGCGAACCCGTCGTTCCCCCTGGACCCGCTGTTCAAGAAGGTCAGCTACTTCATCAAGAACGGCTTCGTGGTGATGATCGCGGCGGCGGTGTTCCTGGAGCGGCCGTCGCGGCGGCTGGTGCTGGGCGCCATGATCTTTTCCATCCCCTTCACCGTTGCGGTGAACCTGCTGTTCTCGGGCACGCCCTACCTGATCCTGACGGCGCTGATCATCGTGGCGAGCTTCCTGGTGGTGGCGGTGCCGACGTGGGCGCGCAACGGCTGGCGTGTGGTGGACGGACCGCTGGTGCGGGTGGCGGACCGCCGGATCGGCTGGGCGGGGGCGGCGCTGACGGCGGCCCTGGTGGCGACCCACGTCGTCTTCCACTGACGCGGAACCGCCCGCGGCTCCCCGTGTTTCCCTCCCTTCGGCCGCCCCTGGCCCGAACACTGGAGGGACGCCATGATCCGACGTCGCCGCCGTGGAATCCTGATCGCCGTCGCCGTGCTGTCGCTGCTGCCCGCCGCCGGGCTGGTGGCCGACCTGACGACGCCTGCCGACACCTCTTCCAATCTCGCCGCCAGCCTCGCATCGACCCAGGCGCCGCCCGACACGGCGCGGTTGACCCTGTGCGTGGACGGTCCCGAGTTCTGGGCCGCCCTCGAGCGGGACCTGGCGAATGCGACCGACCGCGTGCTGGTCCAGACCCTGAGCTTCGAGGCGGACCCCGCCGGCCTGGCCCTGGCCTCGGCCCTGGTGGCCAGCCCCGCCGCCGAGAAGGTGCTGGTGGTGGACGCCTTTTCCCGCTACGTGGTCAGCGACAAGTTCGTGCTCGATCCCACCCGCCTGCTGGACGTGGAACTGGGGCGCGAGGTCTCGCGCACCGTCCGGCTGCTGGAGCACCTGGAGGCCCACGGCGTGACCGTGGTGACCGGCCGCCCCTACGGCCCCGGCGAGGACAACCTGGCCGCCCGCGACCACAAGAAGATCGTGGTGGTGGACGATGCGGCCTACGTGGGCGGCATCAACTTCAGCGAGCACAACTTCCTGTGGCACGACCTGATGGTCCGCATCGCGGACCCCGTGGCCGCCGACGCCCTGGCCGCCGACGTGCTGCGTGCCCGCGACGGCGCGTCGGCCGTGGCGCGGGCGACTTGTGACGGCGTGGAGCTGGTCATGGCGGCGGGGGACGGTCGGACCGACGTGCTGGACCGAATCGCCGCCGTCATCGCGGGCGCCGAGGAGTCCATCTACCTGGAATGCCCGTACGTGACCGAGCCCTACTTCGAGCTGCTGGGGGAGGCGCGGCGGCGGGGCGTGGCGGTGACCATCGTGACCTCGGAGCGGAACAACCGGCTCTGCATGAAGCAGAGCATCATGGACGCCTGCACCGAGCACGACATGGAACTGCGGCTCCTGCCCGGTCGCATGACCCACGTCAAGGCCCTCCTCGCCGACGACCGGACCCTGATGATGGGTTCTGCGAACTTCGATTTCCTCAGCGCCACGCTGCAGCCGGAGGTGGTGGCGGTGATCACCGACCCGTCGCTGGTGGCCGACTTCCGCGATCGCGTGGCCGGGCCGGCCCTGGAGACGGCGTGGCTCTGGCCGAACGAGCGGACCAATCAGGTGGTCGGGGATGTGAGCGCGGGGGTGATGAAGCTGGCCGGAAGCGTGCTGGAGGCCGTGCATGACAGGGGAGAGGGAACCCCCTGATAAAATCTCGCGGGGACGGCACATGGGAAACCGTCCCCGCACTGATGCATTGCCCCCGATGTGTGGCCGCAGGCTAGCATGATGGGACCGGAAAGGGAAAGCCCTTTCCGGTCCTTTTCGCTACCAGGGTGATGCCCAACGGGTTCCGAGGCCGGGACCCATGAGGATCGCGTTCACGAACAGCCGCTCGGACTCCGCCATCCAGCGGCGGAATGCCGGCTCCGAGGCGAACAGCACCACCTGACCGCGGCCCACGGACTCGCGCACGGCGTAGGCCGTGCCGGCGATGCGGGCCGCCGCCTCGGGCCAGAGCAGGCCGCCGCGGTGGAGGTCGTCCAGGCCGGAGAAGCGCGCGGCGACCACGGCAGGCGGGGCGGCGATCATGGCGTCCTCGCCCCGGAACAGGATGGTGGCGTCGGCGTCGAGGCCGTGGGTCAGCCAGGATTCGTCGTGGAGTTCGGCCCGGAGCATGGCACCGCGGGGCAGGAACCGGCGGAGACGGCCGTCGGCCCGGGCCAGGTCGAGGGTGTCGGGGGCGGCCTGGCCGTCCGGGAGCACGTCGCGGAGCCAGGCGTCCATGGCCACGGGGGCGCCGCCCAGGGACGTGCCCTGCGGGACGCCGTCGGCGAAGGGGCGGGCGCCGGGGCCGAGGATCGGGGCCACGTCGTAGGGGTCGGTCCGAACGGTCGAAGCGACGGCCGTCGTGCGCAGGCCCAGGGCGCTGGGGCTGCCGGCGGCTTCGACCTCGGCCGCGCCCAGGCTCCACACCGGGGAGGGGTGGGACGAGAGGGCGTCGTACCGGAAGCGCGTGCTGCAGATGCCCGAGCGCGGATCGGCGAGCAGGCGGGCGCCGCCGCGGAAGCCGATGGCGGTGCCGCCGGCTTCGATCCACGACTTCAGCCTGGCCATGCCCGAGCCGCCGAGCAGGCGACGGTAGGCGGCGTCGCCGCCCATGATCGAGGGCATCACGATCACGTTGTAGCGGGTGAGGTCGGCGTCGCGGAAGCGGCCCACGTCCAGGGCCGTGAACCGCAGGTCCAGCTCCTGGTCCAGCAGGTGCCACACCGCGCCATAGGCCGTGGGGGAGACGGGCATGCCCGTCAGCACGGCCACCCGGGGCTCCACCAGCACCGGCACGTGGCTGCCGCCCAGGTCGGGGCCGGACTCGGCGTTGAAGGATGCCACGGGAACGGCCTCGGCGCCGTGACGGCGGGCGGCGTCGGAAAGGACGGAAGGGGTCTTCCTGGGATTGCCTTCACGACGCACCACGATGGCCCCCCGCCGGAACGACCGACCGGCCGCGGCGAAGTCCTTCTCGGCGATCCGCACCGTCAGGCCCGCCTGCAGCAGGTCCGCCAGCAGGCGCGGGCCGTGGTCGGGGCCGTAGGCGAACACCACGGAGTTCCAGGGGCCGGACAGGTCCGGAACGGGCACGACGGTCGGGGCCGAGTCGGCGGGCTCCCAGCGCGACCAGTCGCCGCCGGGCAGGCGGCCGGTCCAGTAGGCGGGCAGGCCGCGGCCCAGGAGCATGGACCAGGCGGTCACCTCGTACAGCCGCGTGCCCTTGCCCTTCTCCAGGTACTCGCGCTCGTCGCGCAGGAAACCGGCGTCCATGGGCACGTGGGGGTCGAGCAGGGCGTGGACCATGGCGCCCGAGGGCTGGTCCAGGCGCACCATGAGGGTGCCGGCGGGCAGGTCATGGTCCGCGGCGACGCCGGAGCGGGCGCTGCGCAGGCCCTTGGCGCGGACCGGCGCCTGCAGCACGTGGACCTCGAGGCCCTGGCCCTCCAGGTGCTCCGCGAAGGCGGGCACGCGGGCGGGACGGCGCGGGTCGGGCGGGATGATCCAGGCGCGCAGGTCGCCCTTGCGGCCGGCGTCGACGGCGGCGGCGCGGGCGTCGATCATGTCGGCCAGCACGGCGGCGCGATGATCGGCGAGGGTGCCGAGGTTGGCCACCGACGACGCCACCTGGTGCTCCACCGCCTGGGCGAAGGTCCGCATCGTGCCGTCGCGCTTGCGCACCACCTGGCCGGTGGTGCGGGACATCTCGTAGAGCACGCCCACGGTGCCGTGGTAGGCGCACCACGACGACCCGTAGCCCGGGAAGAATTCCTCGTTCCACTCGCCGTTGAAGTAGGGGTAGCCGCGGTCGTCCAGGGCCGAGGCCTGGTCGGCGGAGAACGGGTGCTCCCAGTGCCGGGTGTTGTCCGGCAGGTGGGGGTTGTACGGGTGGCGCGGCGGCGGGAACAGGTAGGTGGAGTTGGCGCCCATCTCGTGACTGTCCACCAGGAGCTGGGGCAGCCAACGGGAGATCTGCGTGGAGCGTTCGCTCTCGGGATGCACCTGGGAGAACCAGTCGCGATTCATGTCGAAGAGGTAGTGGTTGCCGCGGCCCCAGGGCCACACCGAACGGTGGGAGAGGTCGGCCTGGTCGGGGTTGGCGCGGCGATGGGCGAAGGACTGGATCTGGGCCAGGTAGCGCGCGCGGCCATCCGGGTTCTCGCAGGGGTCGATGAGGATCAGCAGTTCACGGCGGAGCTGTCGGGCACGGTCGTCCTCGCCGGCCACCAGCCAGTAGGCCATGAACACGGCGGCGTCGGTGCTGCTGAGCTCGTCGCCGTGGATGCCGTAGGCCATCCAGGCCACCGCCTTGGCGCCGGCCGGATCGAGGCCGTTGCGCGGGTCCAGCAGGGCGGCGTGGCGCTCCCGGAATCCGTCCAGGTCGGCCACCGCCTCATCGTCCGAGATCGCCAGCAGCACCAGGGGGCGTCCTTCGTGGCTGTGGGCGTACTCGCGCAGTTCAGCGCGCGGCGAGGTGCTGGCCAGGAGCTCGAAGTAGCGCAGGACCTCGTCGGGGCGGTACGGGCGTTGGGCGATGTCCGTGCCCAGGACCTCGACCGGGGAGGGCACGGCCGGGTCGAAGACCGCGTCGGGGAGCAGGGCGATGGGGGGGATGCCCGGGCCGAGTTCGAGGCCGGCCGTGGCTGCGGCCGGGAGCAGGGCGAGCAGCAGGAGGATGCGGGCGGTTCGGATCATGGTCGTCTCCGGGAGCGGGGAGGGGTCGCGCGGACGGGTTACCCTAGCATAAATTCAACAGTTCGGGATCGCCTGCCACGGTTGTCGTGCATCGAGGCGTGATCTCTTGTATAATTATCTGTCGGAATGCATATTGGTGGGCCGTGTCCACCGTTGAACCGACCAGGGATGGCTGAATCATGACCTCACGCATGTCGTTCGTTCTCGCTCTGCTGCTGCTGCCCTGCGTCGTCCTCGCGGACGCACCCGCGGGCTACTACGACACCGTCGACTATTCGAGCCCGACGGCCATGCGCCAGAGCATCCACGACATCATCGACAACCACGTGAAGATCCCCTACACCGCGTCGTCCACCGACACGTGGAACGTGCTGGAGATCGCGGACCAGGATCCGTACAACTCGACCCGCATCCTGGACGTCTACCAGAACCGCACCTTCCCCAAGTGGGGCGCGGGCAACAACGACTACAACCGTGAGCACACCTGGCCCAAGAGCTACGGCTTCCCCGACGACAACTCGTCCAACAAGCCGTACTCCGACTGCCACCACCTGTTCCTCTGCGACATCAGCTACAACAGCTATCGCGGCAACCTGTACTACGACGACTGCGCCTCCGGCTGCTCCAGCTACGCCGCCGACTTCTACGACGGCCAGAGCGGCACCAACCGGAAGAACTCCCTGGTCTGGGAGACCTGGATCGGCCGTCGCGGCGACGTGGCCCGGGCCATGTTCTACATGGACGTGCGCTACGAGGGTGACGTGTCCGGCGAGCCGGACCTGATCCTGACCGACGACGCGGGCCAGATCGTGACCACCGGCACCAACGCCTCGGTGGCCTACATGGGTCTGCTCGAGACGCTCCTGGAGTGGCACCTGGCCGACCCGGTGGACGCCCGGGAGATGGCGCGCAACGACGCCGTGCACACCTACCAGGGCAACCGCAACCCGTTCATCGACCACCCCGAGTGGGTGAACGTGATCTTCGGCGAGGGCACCGCCGCTCCGGACATGCCCCCCGTCGTGACGGTGACCGGCGCCCACCCGAACCCCTTCAACCCGTCCACCACCCTCTCCTTCTCCATGGCCGAGGCCGGCCGTGCCCGGGTCGAGATCTTCTCCCTGGACGGTCGCCTGGTGCGCACGCTGCTGGACGGTCACCGCGAGGCGGGCTCCTTCGAGCTGCGCTGGAGCGGCGAGACCGACGCGGGCCTGCCCGTCTCCAGCGGCGCCTTCGTGTGCCGGATCAGCGCCGGCGGCGCGGTGGATGCCCGGACCCTGATGCTGATCCAGTAGCCTTCCACGGCACCGGACATTGACCTCGGGGGGATGATCATCGGATCATCCCCCCGTTTCCGTCGTGCACGATCCGAAACCCGGAGCCGGGTCGGGACGTACGGTCCGCCGTCGCTCAACCCGAGGAGAGATCCATGTCCGATTTCCTGAAGAAGACCCTCGTCGGCGCCGCCTCGACGATCCTTTCCCTGATCATCGTGCTGGCCGTGATGGCCGGAGCCTTCATGCTGGCGACCAACAAGGGTGCCGACGTGGAGGAGGGGAGCTGGCTCGTCATCGACCTCTACGGCGAGGTGTCCGAGTACGATCCGCCCGGCGGCGTGCTGGCCCAGATCACCGGCGGGGGAGGCCTGACCCTCACCTCCATGCTCGACGCCATGGACAAGGCCGCTCTGGACGACCGCATCGAGGGCGTGATCCTGCACCTCTCCAGCTCCCACGGCGCCGGCTGGGCCAAGCTCCAGGAGCTGCGCAACGCCGTGGCGAGGGTGCGCGCGGCCGGCAAGCCGGTGCACGCCTGGGGCGACGCCATGGACCTGTCGACCCTCTACCTGGCGTCGGCCTGCGAGACCGTGGGCATGCCCGCCGGGGGATACTGCGAGCTCAAGGGCATGCACGCCTCGTCCATGCACGTGCGCGACATGCTCGGGAAACTCGGCATCGAGCCCCACCTGCACAGGATCAAGGACTACAAGTCGGCGGCGGAGATGATCATGGAATCGGGCATGACCGACGCCGCCCGCGAGATGCGCACCTGGATGATCGACGAGTACTGGGACATGATCGTGCCCGTCACGGCCGAGGACCGCGGCATGACCACCGACCGCCTGGTCGAGCTCATGGAGTACGCCGAGTTCGAACCGGAAGAGGCCGCCGAAGCCGGACTGATCGACGAGGTCATCTACTGGCAGGAACTGGAGGCCCGCCTCAAGGGCGAGGACGACGACCTGCTGAAGACCGTCACGCTGGACGTCTATGACGGCGTGAGCTGGGAGGATGTGGGTCTGGACGCCGACGCGACGGTGGCCGTGGTCCACGCCCAGGGGAACATCGGCGGCCGCGAGAACCGGGTGGACCCGTTCTTCGGCATGATGATGGGTCACGAGTCCATCATCCGCGAGCTGCGCCGCTGCCGCCTGGACGACGACGTGGCGGCCGTGGTCTTCCGCGTGGACTCGGGCGGCGGCGAGAGCCTGGCCAGCGACCTGATCTCCCACGAGGTGGCCCTGCTGGCGGAGGTCAAGCCCGTGGTGGTGTCCATGGTCGACGTGGCGGCCTCGGGCGGCTACATGATCAGCTTCCGCGCCACGAAGATGATGGCCGATCCCCTGACGGTGACGGGCTCCATCGGCTCCATCAATGGGTTCTTCGACGTGAGCGGCCTGCGCGAGCGCATCGGCGTGAACATGGACCACGTGGCCAAGGGCCCCATGGCCATGCTCGGCACCGACGACCGCGCGCCGACCGCCGAGGAGTGGGAGCGTCACGCCGACGCCCACTGGCGCAGTTTCAACTCCTGGCTCGAGGACGTGGCCGAGGAACGTGGCATGGAGTTCGCCTACGCCGAGACCCTGGCCCACGGCCGCGTGTGGACCGGTCGCCAGGCCGTGGACAACGGTCTGATCGACCGTACCGGCGACCTGCGCGACGCCGTGGCCTGGGCCGCCGAGCTGGCGGAGATCGACCCCGACGACACCGTGGGCACGGTGCACCTGCCCGAGTCCAAGGACCTGCTGGCGACCCTGATGTCCGACGACGCCCCCGACGCCGACGTCGTGGCCGCCCTGCGGTCCGCCGTGTGGAGCGGCCTGCGCAACGACGTGCGCGAGAGCGGCCGCTTCCTGCACCGCGGCGCCGTGAACGTCGTGACGGTGGAGCGCTAGGCGCGATGTTCCCCGTCGGCGACCTGCGCGACCGCCCCCTCTTCCCCGGAGCCCGCGGCCCCGCCCTCGTGGCGGCGGCCGCGGTGCTCGTTCCGCTCTACGTGATGCTCGAGGTGGCGGCGCGCACCGGGGCCGAGGCCCTGGGCCTGGCCGGCGTGATCGTGGCCTGGATGACGGCGGGTCTGGTGGTGCGGTCGCGCGGATCGAGCTGGGCTGACCTGGGGCTGCGGCGGTCGAAGTTCCGGGAGGGGGTGCGGATCGCCCTGCCGTCGACCGTGGTGCTGCTTCTGGTGAGCTCCGGCTCGTCGTGGCTGCTCCGGCTCTTCACGGGCTGGGAGCCGGACCTGGCGGATTTCGAGATCCTGCGCGGCAACCCGACCGCCCTGGCCACCGGGCTGATGGTGGTGTGGACCACCGCGGCCTTCGGCGAGGAGATGATCTACCGCGCCTTCCTGCTCCGCGCCCTGCGCGACGCCTTCGGCGGCGGCTGGGCCGCGCCCCTCGTCGTCTCGTCCGTGCTCTTCGGGCTGGCCCATTCCTACCAGGACCTGGCCGGCGTGGTGCTGACGGGGCTCGTCGGCGCCTGCCTCGGCGTGATCTACCTGCGCAGCGGCCGCAACCTGTGGGCAGCCGTGCTCACCCACGGGTTCTACGACACCGTGGGGTTCCTGCTCGTGTTCATGGGGTGGGAAAGATTCCTCTAGGGCAGATCCCCGGGCAGCATCACGATCTCCAGTTCCACACCCGCCCTCTTGCAGGCCCCCGAGATCAGATCGAAGTAGGGACGCACCTGGGGCACGTCGGCCAGGGGGGCGGTGTGGTATTCCAGCACCGCGATGCCTCGTTCCAGCAGGCGGCGCTCCACGTCGGGCACCAGGGCTTCCACCTCGGAGGCGATCAGCAGGTGGTCGTACCAGGGGATGGGGTCGTCGGGACCGAGCAGGCCGTATTCCCCGGACAGGATGAAGAACTCGTCGCGGCTCCAGGCGGCTCGCAGGGCCAGCATGCGGATGCGGCGGCTCAGGTAGCGCTCCACGGCGGGCAGCAGGCCGTGATCCTCGCGCTTGGGGGCGGAGCAGTAGGTGCAGAGGGCGCGCTTCACGGGCGGTCCCCGAACACCGCGGCGCAGCGACGGACCACCTCGCCCGCGGGCAGCACCTCCAGCACGCCGCCCACGCTCCTGCCGGCCTGCCACACGTGCTTGTATGCGGAGTCGCCCTTGGCCCCGTCGGGCAGGCGGCTCATGGACCGTTTCAGGTACCAGCCGCGCATCCAGTTCTTGGTGCGGGGGTGGCGCAGCAGCCAGCGTTCAAGGCCCGAGGCCTTCAGCCCCAGCCGCTCCACCGACGGCGTGCGCAGCACCGCCACGGGCACGCCGGTGAGCTTCTCGGTAAGCACCACGTCGTCGGCGCCGTGATCCACCAGGGCCTGCTTGTAGGCGGGGTTGGCGTCGCATTCCTCGGTGGCGATGAAACGGGTGCCCATCTGCACGCCGGCGTAGCCCAGGTCGAGGGCGGCGCGGAAGCCGTCGGCGTCGGCCACGCCTCCGGCGCAGACCAGGGGGAGACCCAGGTCGGCGAGTTCTTCGACAAGGCGCTCGGGGGTGCGGCGTCCGGCGTGACCGCCGGCCCGGTCGTTCACGCACACCAGGCCGTCCACGCCGGCGTCGGCGGCCTTGCGGGCGAAGCCGCGGCCGGTGACGTCGTGGTAGAGGATGCCGCCCGCGTCGTGGATGCGGTCGGCGACCAGGCGCGGGTGCCCCAGGGCGGTCAGGAAGAAGCGCACGCCCTCGTCCAGGGCGATGTCGATCCACTCGTCCATGCGCCGCTGGTAGCGTCGGAAGGCGTGCTCGAGCAACACGTTCATGCCCACGGGGCGGTCGGTGAGCGACTTGATGCGCCGGATGCCCTCGCGCAGCTCGAATCCGTGGACCGAGGTGAGGGTCATGGGCTGGATCATGCCCAGCCCGCCCGCCTCGGACACCGCGGCGATCAGCTCGGGGTTGCTGCACGGGAACATGGGGCCGCAGATCAGCGGCGTGGCGATGCCGGCGTGGCGGCAGAGGGGGTTGGCGTGGTCGTTCATGGGCACGAGTCTACGGCGTGCCGGCGTCCGCCGCCAGCGGGAAGCGCAGGCGTTGACCCGGCGCGGCCGGCCCCCTAGTCTCCGCCCATGCTCTTCAACTCCCTGTCCTTCCTGGTCTTCATGACCGTCGTGCTGACGGTGCTGCCCCGTCTCGGGCACCGCCGGCAGAACGCGTTCCTGTTGCTGGCCAGCTACGTGTTCTACGGCTGGTGGGACTGGCGCTTCCTGTCGCTGCTGTGGGTGTCGACGCTGTGCGACTACGTGGTGGGCGGCCGGCTGGCGCTCACCGACGACCCGCGACTGCGGAAACGGCTGCTCGCCGTCAGCGTGACGGTGAACCTGGGGCTGCTGGGCGCCTTCAAGTACTTCGGGTTCTTCGCGGACACGCTGGCCGCGGCCCTGGGGTCGGTGGGGCTGGAACCTTCGCCGGTCACGCTGCGGCTGGTGCTGCCGGTGGGGATCAGCTTCTACACGTTCCAGACCCTGAGCTACACCATCGACATCTACCGCGGTCGCCTGGAGCCGACCCGGAACCTCCTGGACTTCGCCCTCTTCGTGGCCTTCTTCCCGCAGCTCGTGGCGGGTCCCATCGAGCGTGCGCGGAACCTGCTGCCCCAGATGTCGACGCCCCGCACCGTGACGCGGCGCCACGTGGAGACGGGGCTGAATCTGCTCCTGCTGGGGTTCGTGAAGAAGGTCGTGCTGGCCGACACCATGGCGCCGTTCGTGGCGCAGGTCTTCGACGATCCCGGCGCCTAGACGTCGGGCCAGATCCTGACCGGGGTCTACGCCTTCTGCCTGCAGATCTACGGCGATTTCTCCGGCTACTCCGACATCGCCCGCGGCACCGCCCGGCTCATGGGCTTCGAGCTCATGGAGAACTTCCACGCGCCGTACCTGAGCCGTAGTCCCGCCGAATACTGGAAGCGCTGGCACGTGTCGCTGTCCACGTGGCTGCGGGACTACCTGTACATCCCCCTGGGCGGCAGCCGTCGCGGCGAGGTGCGAACCTACGTCAACATGATGGTCACCATGCTGCTGGGCGGCCTGTGGCACGGGGCGAGCTGGACCTTCGTGGCGTGGGGGCTGTGGAACGGGGTGTACCTGGCGTGCTATCGCCTGTTCGGGGGCGGCCGGCCCGATCTCTCGTGGCCGCGGCGGCCCGCCCTCGTGGTCCGGGACCTCGTGATGGTCGTGGTGACTTTCCACCTGATCGCCGTGGCCAAGGTGCTGTTCCGGTCCCCCGATTTCGGCACGGCGCGGGACGTGATCGCGGGGATCCTGGCGGTGGACGGACTGTTGGTCGTCGGGCCCGCCCACGTCTTCCTGGCCTCGGGCGCGATGCTCGCCCTGGACCTGTGCCAGATGCGCTCGGGCAGCCACACGTGGCTGGCGGAGTCGCGCCCGCCCGTGCGGTTCGTCCTCGGGAGCATGCTGCTGGGGCTGCTGGTCGCGGCGGCCCTGTACCGCGTCTACGCCAATCCGGCCTTCCTCTACTTCCAGTTCTGATCCGCGGCGACGGCGTCCGCGAGCAGGCCGGCGACCACCGCGTTGCCCGGCACGCTCCAGTGGCCGTTGTTGGGGATGTACGGGCGCAGGCGGGTCGTGGAGGCCGCCGTGCGGAGGCCGTCGAGGGCGTCGAGGACCGGCAGGCCGGCGGCTTCCGCGAAGCGGGCGAGGCGGCGCGAGGGGAGGTCGAAATCATAGGCGTCGGCGGGCTGCGGGGCGCGTTCCAGGACGGCGAGGCGCAGGTCGCGGTCCACCTGGATCTCGTCCGGCGAGATGAGCAGCAGGGGGCGCACGCTGGCCTCGGTGCAGAGGCGTCGGAACTCGAGGACCTGGGATTCGGCCATGGACCACCAGCGCTCGACGTCGGGGTCCGGGCCGGTCCGGTACAGGCGGAGGTTGGCGAGCTGGCGGTCCAGGTTGCGGGGGCGGGGTTTCACCGGCGGGTCATCCAGGCCGGGCAGGCCATGGAGGCCGGGGAGATCGCGGGGGCCGGCGGGTGTGCGCCGGTCGCCTTCGCCGTGGGCGAGGCGGCGCCAGGCCCGGCGGATCCGCGGCTCGTGGACCTGGTCCCACACCACGTACAGGCGGCTCTTCAGCAGCAGGTTACGCAGGGGCAGGTGGGAGCCGGTGAAGTGGAGGTTGCCCTGATACACGCGGCCGGTGATGGGCAGGCCGGTGACGTCGCTGCCCACGGAGAACACGAGCACCGCCACGTCCGGGTCCAGGCCCAGCCCCGTGGAGCGCAGCCAGCCGTTGGCGTTGCGCACGTCCCAGCCGGGCACGCCGGCGATGATGGTTTCGGGGTCGGGAGCGCCGGCCGCGGCCAGGGAGTCCTGGAGCACGCGCAGCACGTTGAGGGCGATGGGTACCTCGCCGTAGACCTGCGAGTCGCCCATGCCGATCACGCGGAAGCGGCCGGCCGGCTTAGTGACGTGGTGGTTCCGGTCGCGGAAGCCGAGGGCGTTGACGTGGCGGTCGGCGTCCTCGTCGTAGCGGCCCGGTTCGGTGGGACGCAGGCGGTAGGCGCAGTCGGGGTCGCTCACGTAGGCCCGGCCGGGCGGGTCGGGCATGACGGCGTGGAGGTAGCGCACGGCGAGCTCGGCGCTGGCCAGGACGATCAGCAGCGCGAGGGCGGCGAGGGCGGCGTGTCGGAGTCGGCGGATCATGGTCGGGAGTATCGGGGCGGCCCCTCCGGGTTTCAACGTCCGATCGCCCCCACCGGCTTGGCGCGGCGGTCGCGACCTGATACCCTGCGCCCATGATCGACGAACGCACATGGCGTCGGCTCGCCCTGATCCTCGTCGTCGGCGTCCCCCTGCTCACCCTGTGGCTCGGCCGCGGCGTGCTGCAGACGCCGGACGGCCTGTCGTACCTCGCGGACCTGCGCGACGGCGGCGATCCCGTCCATCCCCATCACGTGCTCTACGGTCCCTTGCTGGCCCTGGTCGCCGCCGCCCTGCGACCGCTGGGCGTGGACCTGCTGCTGTCGGCCCAGCTGCTGGGCCTGCTGTCGTTCGTCGCCGTGCTGGAGGCGGGGCGCCGGTTCGCCTCGGTCCATCAGGGCGCCGCGAGCGCGTTCCTGGCCCTGGTGCTCCTGGCCTGCCTGCGGGGCATGCCCCTCTATGCGGCGCGGGTGGAGGTGTACATGCCGCTGGTGGCGGCGTCGGCGTGGTTGACGGTGGTCGTGACCGGTTCGCGCGGCGCTCCGACGGTCCGCCGTGTTGCGACCGCGGGCGCACTGCTGGGCGCCGCGGCCCTGTGCCACCAGATGGGCGCCCTGCTGGCCGTGCCGGTGCTGGTCGCGCCCTGGGCGGCTCTCCGGACCCGGCTGCTGACGGTGATCGGCGGCGGCATGCTGGCCCTGGCCGGCTCCTGGATCGGCTGGACGGCGGGCTCGGCGGACGCCGCGTTTCCCGCCTGGCTCGTGACTTATGCCCGGGCCGACGTGTCGGAATGGGGAACCTTCGCCCATGCCGGTGCGTCCGGTTGGCGGGACCTGTTCGGGGGCATCGCGGCGATGGTCGTGCCGGTGCCCGGCAGGCTGGCCGTCGCCGGCGCGTTCGCCGTGGCGGGGTTCACGGCCTGGCTCGCCTGGCGGATTCGGGTCGGAGCCTGCCGCACCGGGGAGGCCGTGTCGGCCGCGCGCTTCGCCCTGGCCTGGCTCGCCGTGCAGCTGGCCTTCGTGCTGTGGTGGCTGCCCTCGGACACGGATTTCGCCGTGCCGTCGCTGTGGCCGCTGTGGGTCCTGGCGGTGCTGGTCGTGCGGCTGCCGAATCGCGGCCCTGCTCCCGCGGCGCTGGTGATGGGGGCGGCGGTGCTGGCCCTGGCCACCTACGGCGTCGCCATGCCGCGGCTCGTCCACCAGGGCGACGAGGCGCGCTCGGAGATCCGGATCCTGGACGCGACGGTCCCCGTGGACCGTCCCTACGAGACCGACTACGAGACGATGCAGCGGCTCCGATGGTTCGGGCGACCGCGCACGCTCGTCGAGGAGACCGCAGGAGGGGACTGACGTGCAGAACCTGTTGACCGGCATCCTGGTGGGACTCGCCGTGGCCGTGACCGCCTCGCTCACGTGGCGCTTCGCGAGGCGCGGCCGGAAGAAGTCGTCCGCGGCTCCGGCCGTCTCGGTGGAGAGCTTCATCACCAGCATGCGCTCGGTGGGGGAGCTGAGCGTCTACCGCGTGATGACCAAGGAGGTCATCACCGCCAGCGACCACTGGTTCGGGGAGTTCGGCAAGAAGTACCTGAACTGGCTGCTGTCGAGCCAGCGCATCACGCTGGTCATGGAGTTCGACGTCGACTTCCGCTACGACCTGACCGACGCCCGCTTCCGCGTGCTGCGCGAGGGCCCCACCGCCTGCCGCGTGGTCATGCCCCCCTGCAATCACGAGGTGCTGCTGCGCGACATGCGCATCCACAGCGAGGACAAGCCCGAGCTGCTGCCCTGGCTCATGCCCGACCTCGTGGGCCGGTTCATCACCGGCGGCTTCAGCGTGGACGCCAAGAACCAGCTCATCGCCGAGACCCGCCAGGAGTCGCGCCGCTTCGCAGGCGAGCTCGTGCGCAAGGTGGACGCCGAGGCCCAGGCCTCCGCCGTGCGCGCCCTCGAACCCCTGACCCGCGGTCTCGGCTTCCCCGACGTACGCTACGAATTCCTGCCCCGCGACGAGGACCGCATCGGCGTGGACAGCTCCGCCCTCGAGGAGAGCATGCGCCTCGCCGCCGAAGGCACCGATCCCGAGCGCGGCCGCTGGGACTGAGGGTTCCACGCGGCGTACCGATGCTGTAGATTCATTCCATCGATATCCCCTGACGGCATGTGTGACGGAGAGTAGAGATGAAGCGAATCCTGACGACGATGATGATCGTGGCGGTGCTGCCGTTGTGCGCTTGCGACGAGGATCCGACGGCGCCGGAGAGGACGGTGATTCCGGGGAGTCTCGTGCTGACGTCGCAGTCCGACGTGGATTTATGTGCTGGCATCGTGGAGGTGCTCGGCAACGTGACCGTCGACACGAACCAGAGTGAGGGCGATCCGATCAGGTCGCTCGCCCCGCTCTCCGGCCTCGAGGCGGTTCGGGGAGACTTCTTCATCCGCGACAACATCGCCCTCGACGACCTGACCGAGCTCGGGAGTCTGACCATCGTAGGCGGCATCCTGGAACTCCAGGATGACGCCTGCCTGGACTTCACAGGTGCCCTGCCGGCCCTCGAGACGGTGAGGGACTTATCCCTACGTGGGTTCGTCTGGACCGAAGCACTGGCAGGATTCTTCGCCTCGTTCAGGATCACGGACGAGCTCTACATGCGGGGTATCACCGGCATGGTGGATCTCTCATGGCTGGGTCCCCAGCCCTCGTTGAGGAATATCGATCTCAACAACATGCCCGGACTGGACAGCCTGCAGGGACTCGAGAACCTGGACTCCCTCGTCTGGCTTGAGCTGGATGATCTGCCCGACCTCATCGACCTCGGTGACCTCCCCGATCTGACGAACTGCGAGAGGATCTACTTCAATGGTTGTCCGTTGCTGGTTTCCTTGGACGGTCTGGGAGACACGCCATCCTTGACGTATCTCACGATCAGCCGGTGCGGCGCTCTCACGGATCTCGGAGGATTGACGTATGCGCCGAATCTGGGAGATCTCAATCTCAACTGGCTGGACTCCCTGGAGTCCCTCGAGGGCTTGCCGGAATTGCCCGGGCTGAGCTATGTGTCGATGCACTCCAATGCGTCGTTGTCACGGATCGACCTTCCCCCCAATGGTGGTGAAATCCACAGTTTCAGGTCGAGTGACAACCCGTCGCTGACGGCGATCACGAATGTCGTGGTCGTGGATGGCGCCGAGGTGACCCTGGAGTGGATTCCGCTCCTCGAGGATCTGGACGTTACGGGAGGAAGCCTGAATTCCCTGATCCTCAATGACTGCCCGGCCCTGGAGTCGGTCCCGAGCCTGGCACTCGAGGACTACATGTGGCGGTTCCAGGTCATGGGCTGCGACGGCCTGACGTCCCTTCCCGACCACGACAACATCATCGACGTGTCGAGCCTGATCATCACCGACAACCCGCTCCTCGATCAGTGCGAATGGGAGTCCTGGGCCGCGACGGTCTGTACGTACCCCCAGGTCCACGACAACGGCCCCTGCACCACTCGCTGACCCGGGTGGACCGCAGGGCCGAAGGGCCGCTCCCTCGGGAGCGGCCCTCTTCATGTCTGGCGGTGTCGTTGCTCGCAGATGATGGACACGGTCCGGTCAACATAAGTTACATCGGCGCCCTCAGCGCAGCCAGTGGCCCAGCCCCACGCCCAGGAACGTGGCCACGGCGTACCCCAGCGTGCCGCAAAGCACGGCCGGCAGCACCAGACCGTGCCATTTGCGAGCCGCGGCCATGGCCGCGGCGGTGGTGGGGCCGCCCATGTTGGCGTTCGACGCGATCACGAGCTCGGCCAGGTCCAGCCTGAGCATCTTTCCTGCCAGCAGCAGCACCGCCAGGTGGATCGTGAGGATCAGGGCCGCGAAGACGAAGAGCACCGGGCCCACCGACATCACCACGCCCACGTTGGCGCTCGCCCCGATCACGGCGAAGAAGATCTGCATCAGGAAACCGCCGATGGTCTCGGCCCCGGCGAGTTTCGCCATGCGGCCGGGCATGAGCGTGGCCACCAGCACCGTCAGGGCCGTCAACACCAGGATGCCGCCGCCCGACCAGCCCATCAGATCGGCCAGGGCGAACCCCGCGGCGCCCAGACCGAAGGCCAGGGCCACGGCGGCGGCCGCGCGGGGCGGGGGAGGGAATCCGGCGGTGGCTTCGATGCCGGGGGAGTCGGCGGACGCCGCGCCGTCGTGCCGGCTCATGTAGCGCTTCGCCAGCCACGCCCATCCGGGCAGGGCGAAGAGCACCAGGAAGTAGAGGGCCATCACCAGGTTGTCGGCGGCCACGCCCGCGCTCAGCAGGGTGCCGTCGCGCAGGCCGAGGGCCTCGGCGGCGGCGGCGTAGTTCATGGAGCCGCCGATGTACGTCGAGGCGAAGATGCCCGCCAGCTTCCAGCCCTCGGGCCCGAGGGGAACCACGTTGAACGCCACGACGGTGCCGATCACCGTGCCCACGGCCCCCGCCGCGAACGCCAGCAGCGTGGGTCCCGCCTCGCGCACGATGCGCCGCAGGTCGGCCCGCAGCAGCAGCAGGGGAATGGCCAGGGGCACCAGGTAGGACCAGGTGACGTCGTAGGGCGCGGCGCCCTCGCTGGGGATCACCCTGAGGTTCGACAGCAGGAAGGTGGCGCCCATGGTGAGCACCACGCCCGAAACCCGCGCGCCGATGCGCGTGCGTTCCATGCCGTAGCCGAAGGCGGCGGCTCCGAAGAGGACGGCCCAGAGGGCCCAGTCGGCATGGGCGGGGATCAGCGTGGTCATGGCGACTCCTCGTGCGGCGGCGGATCGGGCGTTATCTTGTCCGGACAGGTCTACACCAACGGTCCCGGAACCACAAGGCGCCGGAGACGTCGAAGGTCCCCTGTGATACGCTCCGCCGGTCCCGATCGAGGAGGCGACATGCGCTGGCTCGTGATCATCAGCTCCCTGGCCGTGGTCGTGGTGGTGCTGCGGCATTACCTGCAGCTCCGAATGTCGGTGTCGTGCGCCAATGCGACCCTGCGCGACCAGAAGCACCGCATGCTGGAACAGGATCGCTATGCGGCCCTGGGCGGCGTGACCGCGGGCATCGCCCACGAACTGGCCACGCCCATCGGGGCCGCCCGCTGCACCCACGCCACCCATCGCAAGGCCGTGGAGAAGATGCGGGGCATGATGGAGTCGGCGGCGCCGGACATGGGCGACGACGAAGCCTACGCCCGCTGCGTCTCGGTGCTGGACGAGGGCGACCGCATCATCGAGGCCGGCCTGGAGCAGGCGTCGGCCCTCATCGAACAGCTGCGGGCCTTCTCCGTCCGCGACCGCGGCCGCCCGGAGCCCGTGGACGTGGCCGACCGCATCGACGGCGCCCTGCTGATGATCCGCAACCAGACCAAGAACCGCATCGAGGTGCGTCGGGACTTCGCGGATTGCCCGCCCCTGGTCTGCTATCCGGTGAAGCTCACCCAGATCCTGCTCAACCTGCTGTCCAACGCCGCCCAGGCCATTCCGGACCAGGGCGCGATCACGGTGATCACCGCCTCGGACGACGACCATGTCGAGATCCGCATCGCCGACGACGGCACCGGCATCCCCGCCGACGTCCGCGACCGGATCTTCGAGTTCGGCTACACCACCCGCACCGAGTCGGGAGGCACGGGGCTGGGGCTGGCCATCGTGGCGGAGCTCGTGTCCATGCACCACGGGACCATCGACGTGGAGAGCGAGCCGGGAGCGGGCACGACGTTCTCCGTGCGCCTGCCCCGGGACCTCGACCGTCGTCTCGACGAGGGCTGCGGCGGGGTCTGCTAGATGTCGTTCACGCGCCGTCCCGGCTCACCCCACCCCTCGGAACGCGGACAGGCCCTGGCCATGGGGCTGGCCGTGGGCCTGGTGCTGGTCTCCTATTACCTCCTCAAACCCGCCCGCGACGGCCTCTTCCTGGCCGCGGCCAGCCCCGAGCGCCTGCCCTGGGTGTACATGCTGGCGGCGGCGGTGGCGGCGCCCGTGGCGGCCCTGCACGGCGCCGTCGGGCGACGGGTGTCGGTGGGGCGCATGGCCGTGGGCACGCTGCTCGTGCTCGCCGCGACCCTGCCCGGCCTGCGCGCCCTGGTCCTCGCCCCGAAGCCGTGGGTACCGTACCTGCTCTACGCCTGGGCGGGCATCGTGGGGGCCCTGGCCACGTCGCAGATCTGGCTGGTGGCGGGCGTGGCCTTCGATGCGGGGCAGGCCAAGCGCATCTATCCGCAGCTGAGCGTCGGGGCCATCGTGGGCGCGGTGGTGGGCGGCGAGACGGCGCGGCTGCTCATCGACCGGTTCGGATTCGGCGCGGAGGACCTGCTGGGCGCCGCCGCGGCCACCCTCGTGCTCTGCGCAGCGTTGCTGGGCTGGACCCTGCGCCGGTGGCGCGTGACGGAACCGGACCGCACGGGGGACAGCCGTCGAGCGCCCTCGGGCGAGGGCTCGGCCCGGACCCTGAAGCTCGTGGCGCGCTCGCGCCACCTATCCCTGGTCATGGGACTGCTGGCGGTGGCCGTGGTGGTCACGACCTTCGTCGACTACCAGTTCAAGACCATCGCCTGGCGGACCCATCCCGACGCCGCGTCCCTGGCGGCCTTCCTCGGCCGGTTCTACGGGCTGGTGAGCCTGGCCTCGCTGCTGGTGCAGACCACGCTGTCCGGACGCCTGCTGGACCGCTTCGGCGTTGGCGGGCTGGTGGGGGTCCTGCCCGTCGTGCTCGCCTTCGGCAGCGGCGCGGTGTTCGTGGCTCCCGGACTGGCGGCCGCATCGTTCCTGCGCGGCGGCGACCTGGGCCTCAAGCACTCCCTGGACCGCACCGGCCGCGAGCTGCTGCTGTTGCCCCTGCCCATGGAACTGAAGAAGCGCACCAAGCTGTTCATCGACGTCTTCGTGGATCGCTGGTTCCGGGGCCTCGCCGGCGCCCTGCTGCTGCTGGCCACCGCCGTGCTGGGCCTGTCGGTGCGGGCGCTGGCCGTGCCGGTACTGGTGCTGGTGGCGCTGTGGCTCGTGCTCGTGTGGCGGGTGCGCGGCGCCTATGCCGAGGCCTTCCGCCGGGCCCTGGCCCGCCGCGAGATCGATCCCGACGACCTACGCCGCCGCATCCGCGACGAGGGCGCCGTCGCAGCTGTGGACGCCGCCCTCGGGTCGAGCCAGCCGCGGCGGGTGCTCTACGCGTTGAGCCTGGCATCGTCCATGGAGGGTCTCGATCACGAGCGTCGCCTGCTTCCCCTGCTCGACCACGACTCGGCGGAGATCCGGGCCTCCGTGCTGGACGTGATGAGCGAACTCCGCCTCGACGGCGGCCACGATCGCGCCACCGCTCTCATGGACGATGCCGCCCCCGCCGTGCGTCGCGCCGCCTGCGGCTACCTGGCCGTGCGCGACGATCGGGGCGCCGTGGCCCGCTTGCGGGACATGCTGGAGGAGGGGGCGCCGCGGGAGCGCATCGCCGCAGCTGCGTGGATGGCCGACCACGCCTCCCGCGACGATGTGGCCGGGCTGCCCGACGACGTCGTCGGCGGTCTGCTGGACGAGAGCGGCCCCGATGCGGGCGAGGCCCGACTTGCCGCCGTCGCCCTCATGGGGCGCATCGGCGGTCGGTGGACCGAGACGCTCGTCGACCTGCTGGACCACGACGACCCGGCCGTGGCCCGGTCCGCCGTCCGCTCCCTGGCCGCCCACGACGGCCCCGGCCGCGACGCCGCCGCTTCGTGCCTGTCCGACCGTCGCCTCCGCGCCGCGGCCCGCGAGGCCCTGGTGGCCGTCGGCCCCTCGGCGCTGCCGACCCTGGTCGCCGCCGCCGCCACCGGTGAACCCCTCGCCCGCGTCCAGGCCTTGCGGGCCCTCGGCGCCCTGGGGGGCTCCGATGCCGCCGAACACCTCCTGGACCACGCCGCCGACCCCGAACCCCTGGTCCGCGACGCCGCCCTGATGGCCCTGGTGCGCATGCGCGTGGCGGACAAGGGCATCAAACCGTCCCTGGACCGCCTCGCCGATCTTCACAACCGGCGCCTCGCCGTCTATCATGGGCTGTTCCAGGCCCGCCGGCTGCTCGCTGCGGACGACGGACCGGCCGCGGCCCTCCTGGCCCGCACCCTGGACGAATCCACGGCCCGGGCCTGGCGCGACCTGTTCATCATCGCGGCCCTGCGCCACCGGCCCCGGGACATCCGCGACGCCTGGCTCGCCCTGCAGGGCGGCGACCGCCACCAGCGCGCCGGCGCCGCCGAGTTCCTGGGCCAGGCCCTGCGCGAACCCTTCCGGTCGCGCATGGCGCCCCTGGTGGGGGATGCGCTGGAGTCCGATATCGTGGCTGCCGGTCGCAGGGCCGGTATCGACCTGGCCGACGAGCGGGAGGCCCTGGCCTTCCTGCTGGAACTGGACGAACCCTGGCTCCGGGCCTGCGCCGCGTATCGTGCCGGGACGGGGGACGACACGGGCCTGCGCGACCTGGCGGCGGGCATGGCCGACGACGCCTCGCCCCTGGTACGCGAGGCCGCGTCGCTGGCGAAGGCGGGATGAGATGCTGACGGTGCTCGAAAAGGTGATCCTGCTGCAGGGCGTCGACGTGTTCGCCGACGTGCCCGGGGACCACCTGGCCAACCTGGCTGCCATCGCCGAGGAACGGCGCGTGCTGGCCGACGACGTGCTCTACCGCCGCGGCGATCCGTCCGACGCCATGTACCTGGTGCTCGAGGGCCGCGTGGCCCTGTCCAGCGACGACCGCCGCCTGGGCGAGGCCGCCCCCGGCGACGCCTTCGGCACCTGGGCCCTGTTCGACCACGTGCCGCGCATCGCCGACGCCGCGGCCCTGGAGGACTCGACCCTGCTGCGGATCGACCGCGAGGACTTCACCGACATCCTGGCCGACCACGTGGAAGTGGCCCAGGGCGTCATCCGGACGGTGGCCCGCCGCCTGCGCGGGCTGGCCGGCCGAGGAGGCGACGGTTCATGACCGATGCGACCGCGAGGATCGTGCTGGTGGACGACGAGGAGATGATCCTCACCAGCCTGCGCGCGTTCCTGGAACTGGAAACCGACTACGACGTGCGCACCTTCCTCTCCCCGGAAGAGGCCGCGGCCCACGCCGAAGCCGAGGACGTGGACGTCGTGGTTTCGGACTACCTGATGCCCGGCATGGACGGCATCACCCTGCTGGCGCGCATGAAGGAGCTGCGGCCCCACGCCCCGCGCATCCTCCTGACCGGCTACGCCGACAAGGAGAACGCCATCCGCGCCATCAACGAGGTGGGCCTGTTCCAGTACATCGAAAAACCCTGGGACAACGACAACCTGCTGCTGGTGCTGCGCAACGCCCTGGAGCGTCGCCGCCTGATGCAGACGCTGGAGAGCAAGATCACCGAGATCAACGACGCCTACGGCCAGCTGCAGGGACTGCAGGACGACATCCTGCGCACGTTCCTGTGATCCGGCCCCGACGGGAGGCATGATGCTCCGAGCCACCGCCATCGCCATCATCGCCGTCGCGACCGCCGCATGGGCGGGCGCCGCGACCCTCGACGACCTCTACTTCGGCGGCTTCGTCAGCCAGGGCTACATCAACACCAGCCACAACAACTACCTGGTCACCGACTCCCGCGACGGCTCCTCCGAGTACCACGAGGCGGCCCTCAGCGTCATGACCCGCCCCGGCGAGCACCTGCGCGTGGGCATGCAGTTCCTGGCCCGCGACTTCGGCGAGATCGGCAACAACCACGTCTGGGTGGACTGGGCCTACGCCGACTACCAGTGGCAGGACTACATGGGCTTCCTCGTCGGCAAGTTCAAGACGCCCCAGGGCCTCCACGGCTCCGGCCGCGACGTGGACATGCTCCGCCCCACCGTGTTGCTGCCCCAGAGCGTGTACAACGAGGCCCACCGCGACTTCATCATGGGCGTGGAGGGCGCCGGCGTGTACGGCAACATCCCCCTGGACGAGGGCGGCGGCATCGACTACCAGCTCTACGCCGGCACCCTGAACGTGCCGGATCCGAGCGCGGGTTTCTGGTACGACATCATGACGGAGGCCGGTTCGGAGGTGGCGCAGCAGTTGAACGGATCCGACGACGGCTCCATGGTCTATGCCTTCTCCGGCATCGACGACCCCAAGGTCCGCTTCCAGTGGCTCTATGGCGGCAGCCTGTTCTGGAACTGCCCTGTATCGGGCCTGCGCCTCGGCGTGAGCCTGCTCGACGCCCATTATTCCGTGGACACGATGATGCGCTTCGACGTGACCCGCGACATCGCCGGGGAAACCGTCCACTCGACGCAGTATCTCCACGGCGGCAGCACGGGCACCGGCGAGATCACCGTCCTGTCCGGCGAGTGGACGGGAGACCGCGTGGTCCTGACCGCCGAGTACCACCAGGAGCGCGTGGAGGGCGTCACGTCCGAGGGCTTCTACGGCCAGGCGTCCCTGGCCATGTCGCCCCGCTCGACCATCACCACCTACTACTCGCGCTTCCTGCGCGACCGCGAGGACCCAGGCGGCGACCGCTGGGATCGCCTCGGCCTGCCCGACTACGTGGGCTGGCAGAACGATTACTGCCTGGCCCTGCGCGTCGATCCGGTCGACCACCTGATCCTGAAGTTCGAGTACCACCTGATCGACGGCATGGGCCTGCTGAGCCTGGCCCACAACGACGAGAACGACCCCGACGCCTTCGAGCGCTGGTGGTCCTTCCTGGCCGCCAAGGCCACGGTGCACTTCTAGGAGGCCGCGTGAAGATCCTGCTGATCGCGCTGCTCCTGTTGACCGCCTCCGGCGCCGCCCGTGCCGAGGTGCTGGTGGTCGTGCACCCCGACGTGTCCGAGGCGGAGATCGAGGAGCGCACCCTCGAGCGCATCTTCCTGGGCAAGAAGACCCGCTGGGACGACGAGACCCCCATCGTGCCGGTCATGCTGAAGGACGGCCCGCTCCACGAGGAATTCGTGGAGGAGATGCTGGACCGGCCGGTGGCCCGCTTCGTGACCTACTGGAAGCAGGCGGTTTTCACGGGACGCGGCGTGCCGCCGAGGTCGTTCGAGACGGAGGATGAGCTGCTGTTCTACGTGTCGAGGACGCCGGGGGCCGTGGGGTACGCGTCGAGTGCAGGTGGTGGCGACGGCGTGCGCGTGCTGCTGATCGACGACTAGCGGGGGACCCATGAAGTTCACCCACAAGATCATGCTCACCCCCCTGCTGGCGGCCCTCGCCTTCGGCGCCGTCTTCTGGCTGGGCTGGCGCGGCACCACCGCCAGCGAGCGCCTCACCGACCGCATCCGCGACCAGTTCTACGTGATGGTGGAGCACGGCCAGGAGCTGGAGCTGCTCGCCGAGCGCATTCCCGCCACCCTGCAGAGCGCCATGACCGCCGCCGATCCCGAGATGATCGACGAGGCCGCCCTGCTCCGCGACCGCTTCCACGAGGTGCTCGACGACGTGCGCGTGGTGCCCGGCGTGGCGGCCGCCCAGTTCGACACCCTTGGCGCCCTCTGCGACGACTACTTCGCCGTGGCCCGCCTGGCCACCGCCCAGCTCATCGACAGCGGCATCGACGTCCCCGACGAGGTCTACGCCAACCTCGCGGTCATGCACCGCCGCCACGAACGCCTGCTCACCGGCGTGCACGGCGTGGCCGAGGGCGTCCGCACCGACATGCAGGCCCGCCTGGACGAAGCCAGCCGCCGCGCCGAGGAGACGCGCCGCCTGATCTCGGCCGCCGTGGTCGTGTGCCTGGTGCTGATGTTCGGCCTGTCGCTCATCGCGAGCGTGTCCATCGTGCGCCCGGTGCGTCGCCTGCGCATGGTGAGCGAGGACGTCGCCCGCGGCGACATGGACACCCCCCTGGACTACCGCGCCGACGACGACCTCGGCCGCCTCGCCGACGCCTTCCGCACCATGCGCACCAGCCTCGCCGACGAGTTCGCCCGCCGCTCCGAGGCCGAGGCCGCCCTGCGCGAAAGCGAGGAGCGCCTGTCCATGGCCCTGGACGCCGCCAACGACGGCCTCTGGGACTGCGACCTGACCACCGGCGACACCTACGCCAGCGCCCGCTTCGCCGAGATCCTGGGCTACGGCCCCGACGAGCTGCCGCGCAACATGGAGGATCAGTTCCGCCTGTTCCATCCCGAGGACGGCGCCCACGCCGAGCAGGCCTTCGAGGCCCACCTGGCCCACGGCTTCCCCTACGACGTGGAGATCCGCATGCGCCACCGCGACGGCTCGTGGTGCTGGGTCCACCAGCGCGGCAAGGTCGTCGCCCGCAACGATGCCGGTGAACCGCTGCGCATGATCGGCACCATCGTCGACATCCGAACCCGCAAGCTGGCCGAGGAGCAGCTCGTGGAGCGAACGGTGGAACTGGAGCAGGCCATCGCCGACCTGCGCACCGCCCAGGGCCGCCTCATCCAGACCGAGAAGCAGGCCAGCCTGGGTCAGATGGCCGCCGGCCTGGCCCACGAGCTCAACAACCCCATCGGCGCCCTGCGCGCTTCCACCGACATCATGGCCCGGGCCGAGGGCAAGCTCGACGGCCTGCTGGCCGAGGTGGAGTGCCTGCGCGTCGTGCGCGAGGACCCGCGCGTCGACAAGGCCCTGCGCGCTCTCTCCGAAGGCCGCGCCAACGCCGCCGACGCCGCCGCACGCGTGGGCGAGCTCGTGGGAGCCCTGAAGAGCTTCACCCACCTCGACGAGGCCGACCTCCAGCGCGTGGACCTGGTCCAGGGCATCGAGAGCGCCCTGATGGTGGTGCGCCCCGAGTATGGCGAGCGCATCCGCGTGGTCCGCGAGTACGGCGACGTGCCCGAGATCGTGTGCTGGCCCGCCGAGCTGAACCAGGCGATCCTGAACCTGCTGAGCAACGCCGCTCGCGCCATCGACGGCGAGGGCGTCGTGACCGTCTCCACCGCCCTCCACGATGACCGCGTCCGCATCGCCGTGGCCGACACCGGCCGCGGCATCGCCCCGTCGGACCTCGACCGCCTCTTCGATCCCACCTTCACCACCACCGGCGACCGCGTCCGCATGGGCTGGGGCCTGACGGCCGTGGACCAGACGGCGCGGAAGCACGGGGGAGAGGTCGCGGTGGAGAGCGAGGTGGGGGTGGGGTCGGTGTTCTCGATCGTGCTGCCTGTGGATCAGAGTTGAACCGTCATCCGGAAGGAACCGCTTCATGAAGCGCTGGGTCATCCTCGTCTTCGTCCTCGCCCTCATCGCCCTCCGCCTCGCCGGCCCCGGTCGCGACAACCCGCCCGAGGGCGCGCCCCTGGAGGCCCCCGCCGAGGTGACCGCGATCCTCGAACGCGCCTGCTTCGACTGCCACTCCAACCGCACGGACTGGCCCTGGTACTCGCACCTGCCCGGATTCTCCTACGTGATCGAGGGCCACGTGGAAAAGGGCCGCATGAACCTGAACTTCTCCGAGTGGGGCAACTACCCCGAGGGCTGGCGCGACAAGCTGGTGGGCGAAATCATCGACGAGATCGCCGAGGGCGAGATGCCGTTGGCCGGGTATCTGAAGCTGCATCCGGAGGCGGCGGTTTCCGGGGCGGACATGAATGAGTTGAAGGCGTGGGCGAAGGCCCAGGGTGGAGATGATGGACATGTCCACTAGGCCCCTCGTCACTGCCCTCGCCGCACTCCTGGTCGCGGCCACTGCATCGGCCGCTCCCCGCATCCTCGTCACCAACGACGACGGCATCGACTCCCCCGGCATCATCGCCCTTGCCCGGGCCTTCGGTGACGCCGCCGAGGTCGTCGTGGTCGCCCCCATGGGCAACTGCAGCGGCTCGACCAACTACATCTCGGCATTCCAACGCCAGGAGCTGGCGGTGGAGGCACGTGACATGGGCGACGGCATCACCGCCTGGGCCGTGGACGGCTTCCCCGGCGACTGCGTGCTGCTGGCCATGACCGGGATCATGAAAGATGCTCCGCCGGACATCGTCGTCAGCGGCGTGAACTCGGGACCCAACCTGGCCGACGCCTACCTCGCGTCGGGCACCATCGGCGCGGCGCGGCTGGGGGCCCAGTTCGGCGTGCCGTCGGTGGCCTTCTCCAACTATGACGCCGACGACCACGCCATGATGGAACTGATGGCGCGCTGGTGCGTCGACTTCACCCTGTCCGACACCGTGCGCGACCTCGCCCCCGGCGAGTACCTCACCGTCAATTTCCCCGACGGCCCCGTCGATGCCGTGCGCGGCGTGCGCTGGGCGCCCCTCGGTAACCAGGTCTTCTTCGACGCCTTCGAACGCGCCGGCACCGACACCGACGGGCGCACCGTCTGGAAGCAGCGCTGGTGGTTCGATGACGGGGACCAGCCCGAAGGCTCCGACGTGGCCCTCCAGCGCGACGGCTGGATCACGGTGTCGCCCATGCGGCTGGGGGATCTGGACGGGGAGCGGCTGGAGCGGGGAGGGGCGCTACCCGATTGGGGAGCCGGACGCTGACACGGCGCACCACGTGGCGCAGCCATAACCCGATGTCGATATGTCTATTACGTAGTAGCGCGGTGCAACATCACACCCCGCGGCGCAACCTGGCTATCGCCCCTGCGATCAGCCCCGCGGCCGCCTCCACCTCGTCCTCCCGCGAGAACCGCCCCAGCGACAATCGGATCGTCCCCACCGCCACCTCCGGCGCCACGCCCATGGCGTCCAGCACCGCCGACGGCTTGGTGCGCCCGTCGTGGCACGCCGCCCCGGCGCTGCAGGCCACGCCCGGCACGGCGTCCATGATCGTGCCGGCCATCAGGCCCGGGAACGAGATGCTCAGGGTGTTGGGCAGCCGCAGCTCGGGATGGCCGTGGGCGACGGCGGGCGCCGCCTCGTCCAGCAGCCGTGCCTGGAGACGATCGCGCATTCCGCGCAACTCGTCGGCGTGGCCCGAAGCCAGGTCGGCGGCAGCCAGCTCGGCGGCCGCACCCAGCCCCACCGCCAGGATCACGTTCTCGGTCCCGGCCCGCCGTCCCGATTCCTGCGACGCCCCGTGCACCAACGGTTCCAGCTCCACACCGTCCCGGATGACCAGCGCGCCCACGCCCTTCGGCGCATAGAGCTTGTGGCCGGCCACCGAGATCAGGTCGGCGCCCAACTCATCCAGCAGCACCGGCACCTTGCTCACCGACTGGGCGGCGTCCACGTGCAGCAGCACGCCCCGTTCGCGGCAGACCGCGGCGATCTCCGTCACGGGCTGCAGGGTGCCCACCTCGTTGTTGGCGTGCATCACGCTGGCGATCACGGTGTCGTCGCGCAGGGCGGCGGCGAACTCCGCGGTGTCCACGCGTCCGCACTCGTCCACGCCCACCACCGTCAGCTCCCAGCCCTCGGCCTCGAGCCAGCGCAGGGGGGCCAGGGTGGCGGGGTGCTCCACCGCCGTGGTCACCAGGTGCCGGCCGCGGTCGCGACGCGCCCACGCGGCGCCCTTCAGGGCGTGGTTGTTGGCCTCGGAGCCACCGCTGGTGAACGTCACCTCGGACGGCGCGCAGCCCATCAACGCGGCCACCTGCTCACGCGCCCGGTCCACGCCCTCGCGGGCCTTGCGCCCGAAGGCGTGACCGCTGCCGGGGTTGCCGAACACGTCGTGGACGAAGGGCGCCATGGCTTCGGCCACGCGCGGGTCCACCGGGGTGGTGGCGTTGTAGTCGAGGTAGAGGGGAGCGCCGGGGGCGTCGAGGGCGGAGGGGCGGATCGTGTGCATGGCGGGCTCCTGAGTGAGGTTCGTCCGGATCATGACCGTGACCGGGCCGCCGTGCAAGGAAAGGGATGAGCGGGTTGACATGCGGCGTCGAGGCGGGGGATGATCGGTCCATTCCCGGGATCCGTGACGACGTATCCCGATCAATCGGATTCCTCGCCCTATGCCATCGATCGCCATCACGACATCGGAGTTCAGCCATGCATGTCGGAATTCCCGTCCATCTCATGCTCGTTCTGCTCGTCGTTTCCAGCCCGGCCCTGTCGTCCGTGCTCGCCGATCAGGCGTGGGATGCCATCGCAGATGACCGTTACGGCGACGCCGCCCTGTTCTCCGCACAGGCCCTCGACTCGGACGAGAACGACGATTCGGCCGCGCGAGCCGGTCTCGTCGCGGAGCTCCTGTTGGGGCGTGACGTCGAATTCCGGGCCGCATTCGCGGCCTATGCGAAACGCGACGGGCACCCGGGGGCGGATGCCTGCCTGAGCGGCCTCATCGGGCGCCTGGCCAATGCGAACGACATCGGGTTCCATGAAACGGCCCTCGCCTTTCACGACAAGCGGAGGAAAAGCGACGACTCCGGTCTCTCGGCCCGTGAATATCATCTCGAGTGGAAGTCGTATCATGCCATCCAGGCCGGTATGTTCACGGCAGCCCGTGATGCCGACCGGAAGCTGGGGCGATGCAGGAGCTGGAGGCTGCTCGGGCCGTTCGACAACACGTCCGGCTCGGGTCATCGCCGGGATCATCCCGGAGCATGGGTTCCCGATTCGGATATCCATGTGGGCAAGTTCGGCCAGACCGTGTCGTGGTTCTCACCCTCGGAGATCGGCCTGGGGGCCGTCCTGCACCCCTCGCGCCATTTCCTGCATACCGAATCCACGACGGCCTATGCTTGCACGTTCGTGACGATCCCCGCCACCGGCCCCTACGTCGTTTCCACGACGCTGTCGGGACGGGTGACCTTCAAGGTCGACGGCCGGACCGTCGAACTGGACGCGGGAGTGGGGGACAGGATGCTGTCCTGGGAGATGGAACTCGAACAGGGTGTCCATCTCTTCGCCTTCAAGGTCTCTCAGCAGGGCGAAGGAGGGTCCGTGTCGCTGGGCGTGTTCGACCGGGACGGTCGGACCGACGGCATCGCCTACGCGAGGACCTCCCGGGGGACTCCGACGGGACCGCCGCCCCGTTCCGTCACGAGGATCGTCGACCCCCTCTCCATCGGAGCAGGCGGCGCCCGGACCGGTCTCTCGCCTGCCGAGTCGGGGTTCTGGCGGATGTATCTCGACATCATGGAGACGGGTGCCGGCACGGATCAGTCCGAGTCCGCGGCGGGGCTGTTCCTGAGGGCCCTGGCGGCGATGGGGGACGGGAAGACCTCCCAGGCACTGGACGCTTGTACTCAGGCTCTCGAGTCCGCGCGTACCTTGGTGCCGGCCCATATCCTGATCGGCCGGAGCGAGCTCGAGGACGGCGACTGGTCGTCCGCGGAGGCCGAGGCGAGAGCCGTCCTCGATCTCGCACCCGGCTCGATCCACGGAGCCGAGCTGCTGGCGGAGTCGCTTCTGGAGCAGGGGCGCATCACGGAGGCGGAGACCGAGGCGGTAAGGCTCGCCCAGGCATGGCCCGATCTTCCGGCCGGCCACGCCCTGCTCGTGCGGATCGCCGATGAGCGGGGGTTCCGGAGGGATGCGAAGAAGCACGCCGATCGCGCCGCCGATCGGTATTCGAGCATCGAGGAGCACCTGTTCCTGGCGACCCTGCAGTCCGAAGAGGAGCGTGCGGGCGATCTCAAGCGGAGCCTGAAGAAATTGATCGAACTCGTGCCCGACATCGTGGAGTTCCACAGGCTCCTTATCGCCACCATGATCGAGACCGGCAGCTACGGGGACGCCTACATCAGGACGACGGAGGCCCTCGACATCTTCCCCCAGGAGGTCGGCCTCCACCTGTTCCGCTCGTACATCGAGGAGGCCGGTCGCGGCGGCCAGGCCGCCGCGGCGGGATCGATCCGCCTCGCGCTCGCCGTGACGCCTGGCGACCCCGACCTCCACGCCCGCCTGCGTTCCCTCGAGCACCGCGCCCCCATGTCCACGTTCCTCACGGCTCCGCAGGTGGAGGCGGTCGTCCGCAGGAGAGGCGGAGACCACGACGGCGAATCCGCGGTCATCCTGCTCCACGAGCGCCAGAGGTTCGTCTTCGACAGCCATGGTTCCATCATGGACGAGACCATGGCCGTCGAGATCCTCGATGGGCATGGCGCGGCGGACTGGGAACGAGTGGATCTGGGGGCCGGCCTGTACCTGATGGACAAGAAAGTGCTGGAGGCCAGGGTCTACGCCCTGGACGGGTCGCGCCGCGAGGCCAGGACGGCGGGTTCTTCGATCGTGTTTCCGGGGCTCGCGCCGGGGGACGTCCTCTGGCTGAGGACGCGCACGACGCTCCGTGCGGGCGGTACGCTCGCGGGACGGTTCTGGGACAGCCACGAGTTCGGTTACGTGACTCCCTGTCTCGAATCCCGGTTCATCCTGACCGCGCCTTCCGATCTCGACATCGACATGAAGGTCTGGAACTCGGGCCCCGGCGGCGTCGTGACGTTCGAGGAGAAGGAGTTGAACGAGGGATACGGACGCCGGACCTGGACGGCGCACGGGCTCGGCGGCGATCCCGGCGACCCGTATCCTCCGGAGCCTTCGACCTACCGGCCCTGGCTCGATCTGAGCACGGTGGGATCTTGGGGCGACATCGCGAACTGGTACGGTGCCCTCATCTCCGATCAGGTGGTCCCGGATGAGGATGTGGCCGCCAGGGCCGAAGAGCTGACGTCGGATTGCGTCGACGACCTGTCCCGGTTCGAGACCATCCTCTCCTTCGTGGCCGACGACATCCGTTACGAGAGCATCCCGTTCCTCCAGGGACCGATCATTCCGCGGATGGCCTCGGAGGTTCTCCGGGACGGTTTCGGCGACTGCAAGGACAAGTCCGTTCTGATGATCGCCATGCTCGAAGCCGTCGGGGTGGAGGGGGCCGAACTCGTCCTGACGGACGTGGGCTCCGATTCGCGAAGACCGTTCCTGCCTTCTCCGCGTTTCGATCACGCCATCGTGCGCTGGTCGACCGGGGACGGGCGGCTGCTCTGGGCCGACCCGACCATGCCCCATGCGGGCGTGGGGTGGATCCCGTCCGCGCTGGAGGGTGCGGTCGCGCTGGCCGTCGCGGATACGACGGGACATCTCTCCTGCATCGAGCCGGAACCCCGCACCGGGCCTGCGCTGGCGATCGCCTCGACTGTCGTCGTCGGGGCCGACGGCACCGTCGAGATCAGGAGGAGCGAGGACTATGCTCCGGGTCCGCCGGTGTCCGCGATCCGCTCCGTGATCGGCGGGGAAGGCGTCGAGGGGCTGGAGCGGGACTTCGTGGAACTCGTCGCAGCGAAGCATCACGGCGCGGTGGTCCGGGATCTGGTCGTGCAGGACTCGGGCCGGGGTTCCGACGGGATCACGCTCTCCTACACCGTGACGATCCCCGCAGCCCTGCAGAGCGTCGGAGGCATTCTGACCGGGGGGTTGCCGTTCCGCAGTCTCTGCCGGCAGGAGATCGGCACCATCGTCGCCGTGGCGGAGCGCGTCGATACTGATGGTAATGCATTGGGAACCGAATTTTTCCGCCGCTTCGGTTATGAAGCCGGGGTTTTCAACGGCCTGGGTATTGATCACGCATTTGTCGGCGCCGTGGGACAGGCGCGCGCGAATATCTTTCAGCGTTCTGATCCGGCCGCCGAAGGAAAGCGGCGCAAAACAGACATCTGCGATCTGCCGC
>CAYFKR010000002.1:0-58017 GCA_964343835.1 uncultured Fibrobacteraceae bacterium | reverse complement strand
GGCGGAGCGCGTGCTCCCCCTCGATCTCCGCGACATCGTGTTCGACGAGACCGAGGAGATGACGCTCGTCCTACCGGAGGGCTATGAACTGCTCGGCGGTCCGGAGGCGTCGTCCGTGTCCGATGGCGGGATGACCCTGGTCTTCGAGACGGCCACGGTCGGTGGGAGCCTGGTCTATACCCGACGGCTCCTCTTCGACGGAGATGTCGTTTCGCCCGCGGAATACCATCGGGTCAAGGGTTTCCTGGAGGCCGTCCTGCGGAATCTCGATTCGATGGTCGTGCTGCAGAAGTCCTGAGGGGTCACCTTCGCCGCTTCGATCCCGGTCGTCCGGGAGGACGGTTCGCTCCGAACAGCCTCTTGCCCGTCCAGGAGGCGAAGGCGCGCAGGGCCGCGTCGTCCCACTTCTCCACGACCGAATGCCGCAGCTTCACCGCATCGTGCCCCGACCCGTGGATCATCCGCGCGCACTCGTTCGGCCGCACGGGATGGATGGAGCACAGCCCCTGGTCGAAGAACACGCAGCGACCCGGCTGCGCCAGCTCCGGCAGCGTCCACACCGCCCCCGGCTTCTTGCCGTCGCGCAGCTTGTGGGGCATCACGCCGTGGCGAAGGGAGCCGTCGGGCATGTGGGTCACGCCCACGGCGAGCTTGCGGCGGAAGGTCTCCTCCACGCTCAGGCCGAGGTGTTCGGCGAGGCGCGGGATCTCGTCGGGAGTGAACCAGCCGGGGGAGTTGGTGCAGGCCGCTCGGCAGTCGGCGCAGTCGCAACTGGTGACGCGGAACTCCTGGCGGCGGGGTGGGCGACGGCGATTCAACGTGCGTGTCCTTCCTTGCGGGAGCGGCGTTCGTGTGGTGGGATTGTAGCGGCAATCGACCCGGGTGCAACAAGGGAGGTCCGGCATGGCGGCAACGACGCGCGAACCCCTGCTGAACAGGACGCTGGTCCCGCTCTACGACCGCCTCGAGCACGCCTGGGAGACCCGCACCTGGCGGGTGACCGTGGCCAACCTGCTGGTGCTCACCCTGCTGGGCGCCCTGGCCCTCATCGAACTCAACCGGCTGGGCATGCTGCCCGACTGGCTCTACCCCTACTTCCACGCCACCAACCCGTTCACGGCCGTGTCGCTGGCCTTCACCATGCTGCTGGTCTTCGAGGTGGTGGAGCTGGTGTTCGCCATGGTCCATTCGGTGGCCACGGCGGTGGGCAAGCAGTTCGAGATCCTGTCGCTGATCCTGTTGCGCCAGGCGTTCAAGGCCTTCGGCGACCTGAGCCGGCCCTACGACTGGGAACACATCGGCGAGCCCATGGGGCACATCGTGAGCGATGCGGTGGGGGCGCTGCTGCTCTTCCTGGCCCTGGGCCTCTTCTACCGCATGCTGCGCCACCAGGCCATCACCGCCAACGAGACGGAGCAGACCCGCTTCATCGCCACCAAGAAGCTGCTGGCGCTGGTGCTGCTCGTGGTGTTCGCGGCGCTCTTCGCCGAGGCGGTGATCCGTTTCCTGCGCACGGCCGAGAGCCCGTCCGTCTTCCCGACCCTCTACACCATCCTGATCTTCGCCGATTTCCTGCTGGTGTTGATCTCCATGCGCTATTCGGGCACCTACCACGTGCTGTTCCGCAATTCGGGGTTCGCCCTGGTCACGCTGCTGATCCGCGTGGCGCTGTCGTCGCCGCCGTACGTGAACGTGGTGCTGGGCGTGGTCGCCGCGGTGTTCTGCCTGGGGCTGGTGTGGGCCTACAACAGGTTCCTGCCGGACCTGGCGCGGGAGTGACGGCCCGGATTGCCTCGTCCTGCCCACCGTGCTAACTTCGTTGCGCAATCCCGCAACCGGTCCCGATCCCGAGGTCCCCGATGTCCGACCACGCGCCGTCCGGCTACGTCCCGCAGAACCACGTCCGCATCGTCACCGCCGCGTCCCTCTTCGACGGGCACGACGCCGCCATCAACATCATGCGGCGGCTGCTGCAGGCGGGCGGGGCCGAGGTCATCCATCTGGGGCACAACCGATCGGTGCGGGAGATCGTGGAGTGCGCCATCCAGGAGGACGCCCAGGGCATCGCCCTCACGTCGTACCAGGGCGGGCACCTGGAATTCCTGAAGTACATGCACGACCTGCTGCGCGAGGCCGGTGCGCCCACGAAGATCTACGGCGGGGGCGGCGGCACCATCCTGCCGTCGGAGATCGAGGAGCTGCACGCCTACGGCATCGACCGCATCTTCTCGCCCGACGACGGGCGCGAGCTGGGGCTGAAGGGCATGATCGACATCGTGCTCCAGGGGTGCGACTTCGCCACCATCGACGCCGCCGACCCGGCCCTGGTGGCCGGCGTGAAGGACCGGCGTCCCGGCGACATCGCGCGCATCGTGACCCTGGCGGAGAATCTGCCCGACGCCTACGCCGAACTGGAGCCCGCCGTGGCCGAGGCCGCCGCCGCCCGCACCATCCCGGTGCTGGGCATCACCGGCACCGGCGGCGCGGGCAAGTCGTCGCTGGTGGACGAGCTCGTGCGGCGCTTCCTGAACGCCACGCCGGACGGCACCATCGCCGTGATCAGCGTGGACCCGAGCAAGCGCAAGTCGGGTGGTGCCCTGCTGGGCGACCGCATCCGCATGAACGCCATCGACGACCAGCGGGTCACCATGCGCTCGCTGGCCACGCGCCAGGCCAACCTGGCCCTGAGCCGCCATGTGCAGCAGGCCGTGGACGTGATGAAGGCCGCCGGCCACGACCTGGTGATCGTGGAGACGTCGGGCATCGGCCAGAGCGACACCGAGATCACCGAGCACTCCGACGTGGCCCTCTACGTGATGACCGCCGAGTACGGCGCCGCGACCCAGCTCGAAAAGATCGACATGCTGGACTTCGCCGACGTCATCGCCATCAACAAGTTCGACCATCGCGGTTCCCAGGACGCCCTGCGCGACGTGCGCAAGCAGTACGCCCGCAACCACGGCCTCTTCGAGGCGTCGGCGGACGACCTGCCCGTGTTCGGCACCATCGCCAGCCAGTTCAACGACCCCGGCATGAACGCCCTCTACGGCCACCTCATGGCGGTGATCGCGGAGAAGACCGGCGTGGACCTGGGCGCCGCCGCCGGCGGCGAACGCGTGACCTCCGAGCGCAACTTCGTGATCCCGCCGGCGCGCACGCGCTACCTGGCCGAGATCGTGGACGAGAGCGCCCGCTACGACGCCTTCGTCACCGATCAGTGCGGCCTCGCCCGACGCCTCGACGGCCTGCACCGCGCCGTCCGCGAGTTGCGCGGCGAACCCTACGACCCGGACGTCGTGCTGCCCGAGCTCGCACCGGCCGCCGGCGACCCCGCCGGCGCCGCCGACCTCCTGGGCCGCTACGACGAGCTCTTCCGCCTCCTCGACCCCGCCTGCACCGACGCCCTCCGCGCGTGGCCCGCCGAGCGCCAGCGCTACGCCGGCGACGTCTACGGCTACGAGGTACGCGGCCGCACCATCGAGCAGCCCCTGACCACCGAGAGCCTCAGCGGCACCCGCGTGCCCAAGGTCTGCCTGCCCCGCTACGCCGACTGGGGCGACGTGCTGCGCTGGGTCATGACCGAGAACGTGCCCGGCTGCTTCCCCTTCGCCGCCGGCGTGTTCCCCCTGAAGCGCACCGGCGAGGATCCCACCCGCATGTTCGCGGGGGAGGGCGGCCCCGAGCGCACCAACCGTCGCTTCCACTACGTGTCCCTGGGCATGCCCGCCAAGCGCCTTTCGACCGCCTTCGATTCGGTGACCCTCTACGGCGAGGACCCGGACCAGCGGCCCGACATCTTCGGCAAGGTAGGCAACAGCGGCGTGTCCATCGCCACCGTGGACGACGCCAAGATCCTGTACTCGGGCTTCGACCTGGCCGACCCCAAGACGTCCGTGTCCATGACCATCAACGGCCCCGCGCCCATGATGCTCTCGTTCTTCATGAACGCCGCCACCGACCAGGGCTGCGAGAAGTGGATCCGGGAACAGGGGAAGGTGGCGGAGACTGAGGAGCGCATCGACGCCCTCTACACCGGCCTGGGCGTGGAGCGCCCGCGCTACCGCGGCGCCCTGCCCGAGGGCAACGACGGCCTGGGCCTCATGCTCCTGGGCGTCAGCGGCGACCAGGTGCTGCCGGCCGAGGAGTACGAGCGCATCCGCACCGAGACCATGTCCCAGGTGCGCGGTACCGTTCAGGCCGACATCCTCAAGGAGGACCAGGCCCAGAACACCTGCATCTTCTCCACGGAGTTCGCCCTGCGCATGATGGGCGACATCCAGCAGTCGTTCATCGACCGCTGCGTGCGCAACTTCTACAGCGTGTCGATCAGCGGCTACCACATCGCCGAGGCGGGGGCCAACCCCATCACCCAGCTCGCGCTGACCCTGGCCAACGGCTTCACCTACGTGGAGTACTACCTGTCGCGGGGCATGGACATCGACGCCTTCGCCCCCAACCTGTCGTTCTTCTTCAGCAACGGCATGGATCCCGAGTACTCGGTGATGGGGCGGGTGGCCCGGCGCATCTGGGCCAAGGCCATGAAGCACAAGTACGGCGGCAACGCCCGCTCCCAGAAGCTCAAGTACCACATCCAGACCTCCGGACGTTCCCTCCACGCCCAGGAGATCGCCTTCAACGACATCCGCACCACGCTGCAGGCGCTGTACGCCATCTACGACAACTGCAACAGCCTGCACACCAACGCCTACGACGAGGCCATCACCACCCCCACCGAGGAGTCGGTGCGGCGGGCCATGGCCATCCAGCTGATCATCAACAAGGAGCTGGGCCTGGCGCGGAACGAGAACCCGCTGCAGGGGTCGTTCGCGGTGGAGGAGCTCACCGACCTGGTGGAGCAGGCGGTGCTGGCGGAGTTCGCGCGCATCAGCGAGCGCGGCGGCGTGCTGGGCGCCATGGAGCGCATGTACCAGCGCACGAAGATCCAGGAGGAGTCGCTCCACTACGAGGCCCTGAAGCACTCCGGCGAGCTGCCCATCGTGGGCGTGAACACGTACCTCGATCCCGCCGGCTCGCCCACCATCGTGCCCGACGAGGTCATCCGCTCCACCGACGAGGAGAAACAGGCGGCCCTCGATTCCCTCGCCGCCTTCCACGCCCGCAACGCCGACCGTGCGCCCGCCGCCCTCGAAGGGCTGCAGCACGCCGCGGTGGCCCACGAGAACATCTTCGAGGCGCTGCTCGAGGCGTCCAAGAGCTGTTCATTGGGGCAGATGTCGGGGGCGCTCTACCGGGTGGGCGGTCAGTACCGGCGAAACATGTAGCTTCAGACGTCGCCGAGGTCCCAGCCGGTGCGGGACAGGCGACCCATCAGGGCCGTGCGGAGGGCTTCCACTTCGCCGGCACCCATGTCCTTGCGCAGATCCGCCTCGGCCCGGCCCAGGGCCCGGCCGGCCTTGTCGGCCAGCTCCTCGCCCCTGGGGGTCAGCTCCAGGTAGACGGACCGCAGGTCGTCGGCCCGTCGCGAGCGTCGCAGCCACCCCCGCTTCGCCATCCCCTTGATCAGTCTCGTCACCTGGGAGCGGTCCAGCCCCAGGATGTCGGCCAGGGCGCCGGGCTGTCCGGCGCTGCCGTCGCGCATCAGGACGAGCAGCCAGGCCTCGTTCACCCCGATTCCGAGGTGCTTGACGTGGAGGGCGTGGTCGGCGCGGATGGCCGCTGCGGTGCGGATCAGCCAGAATCCCAGGCGCTCGGCCATGGGGCGGTGTTGTTCGATGTCGTAGCTCATGTTCGGGATCCTAGTGGATCAATCCATGATGGACAAGTCTATAATAGATACATCCATTAATTTCTTGCTGGCATGGGGAATCCCGCCCCGGGCCCCCAACGAAGAGGACAGTCATTCTCATCGTTCAATTTCTCTGATCTAATATGCGCGCAGATCTTCATCTTGTGTTATCATTGTCCGAGTCATCATTCGGGCGGAACCGACGGTTTCCGCCTCTGTGCGCGGTGCTTGGGCGTCGCATTACCCAACGTCGCGACCCCGCACCTCAGGAGGGAACGATGAAGAAGTTGATCCTGATCACCACGCTGCTGACCTTCGCCATGGTCGGCTCCGCCAGCGCCATCGTGGGCTGGGCGGGCAACGTCTGGCCGAACCACGGTCACAACGTGACGCCCACCGGCGACCTGAACGTGTACGCCCAGGTCTGGAAGAGCGGCGTCACCGACGCCGCCGGCCAGGGCGCCGACATCCAGGCCGTGCTGTACTACTCCACCGAGGTGGCCATGGGCCAGTCCGTCGTCATGGGCTACCAGGGCGACGTGGGCAGCAACGACGAGTACGTCGGCGTGATCCCCCAGGCCCACCTGCTGGGCGCCTCGACCATCACCGTCGACATCGTCTTCACCGACCTGACCGACATGATGGACACCCCCGCTTCCGGCGACCAGGCCGGCAACTTCCCGCCCTTCGTCTACAACGTCGTGGACGTCCTGCCCGTGGACGTGGACGTGACCTTCACCATCTGCATGAGCGGCGAGCCCTTCACGGGCGGCCCCTGCGTGGTGGGCAGCGCTCCCGAGATCAACTCCTGGGGCGCCGGCGTGGCCATGAACCCGCTGGGCGGCGACCTGTTCGAGGTGACCGTCACCTTCGCGGCCGGCGGCAACCCGAGCTTCGAGTACAAGTACCAGAAGGACGGCTGCTCCGCCTGGGAGAGCGCCCCCAACCGCCTGGTGACCCTGCCCACGGACGGCACCAACGCCGTGACCCTGGACATCGACAGCTGGAACAACCTGCCCCTGGGCTGCGGTCTGGGCAACAACCTCACCGAGGACAAGACCGTGTGCTTCCAGGTCTGCCTCGACGGCGTCGACACCGTCGGCGGCGTGTGCGTGGTGGGCAACGTGCCCGAGCTGGACAGCTGGGGCACCGGCGTCCCGGCCGTCATGGTGGGCCCCGGCCTGTACCAGGCCTGCGTGGTCTTCCCGGCCGGCTCCCCGTACCCCATCAACCTGGAGTACAAGTTCAAGAAGGACGGCTGCGCCACCTGGGAGAGCGTGGGCAACCGCTTCTTCACCGTGGACGACATGGTCGCTCCGCTGACCACCCTCACCCACACCTGGGATGACGGTGCCGGTCAGTGCGACCCGGTCGGCAACGAGGACGCCAGCTTCAGCACGCTGAAGACGATGTTCCGCTAGAACCTGACCGACGTCCGAACGATGACGGGAGCCGCTCCTCCGGGGGCGGCTTCCGTTCGTTCGGGGGTGGCGCCGGCGTCGCTCGGGGAGTATGATCGCGGAACGCGACCATCGCCCCCGAACCGAGGACGGTCCATGGACACCGCCACCTGGCAAGCCCGCCGCAAGGCCCTGCGCGAAGCCGTTCCCGACGGCCTGATCCTGCTGCCGGGCAACGAGTACGCCGCCCGCAACTACTCCGACAACCCGTACCCCTGGCGCCAGGACTCCCACTTCCGCTACTACGCCGGCGTGGATCATCCCGGCCTGTGGGCCCTGTTGCTGCCGGGCGGCAAGGAGATGCTCTTCGGCACGCCGGAGCACCCCGACGACGTGGTCTGGTTCGGCCCCCACCCCACCCTCGACGACCACGCCGCCGCCGCCGGCTTCGAACACGCCGAGCCCGTGGCGCGCCTGGCCGACGTGCTGGCCGAATCGCGCAAGCAGGGCGTGCCGGTCCACTACCTGCCGCCTTACCGCGCCCACAACCGCGCGCGCCTGGCCGCCGTGCTGGACGTGCCGGCGACCGCCGTGGACGAGGGAGCCTCGGCGGACCTGGTCCGCGCCGTCGTGGCCCAGCGCGAGGTGAAGACCGCAGCCGAGATCGCCGAGATGGAGTACGCCCTCGGCTGCAGCGCCCTGATGTACCGCTCCGCCTTCAACGTCACCCGCCCCGGCCTGACCGAGGCCCGGGTGGCGGGCATGATCCAGGGCGTGGCCCTGATGGAGGACCTGCAGACGTCGTTCCCGCCCATCGTGACGGTCCACGGCGAGGTGCTGCACAACCACGGCTACGGCAATACCCTGGAGGACGGGCGGCTGCTGCTCATCGACAGCGGCGTGGAGTCGCCGGGGGGCTACTGCTCCGACATCACCCGCACCATCCCCGTGGGCGGCGTGTTCTCGCCGAAGCAGCGCGAGATCTACGACGTGGTGCTGGACGCCCAGCGCGCCTCCATCGAGGCCGTCGCCCCGGGCGTGCCGAACCTCGACGTGCACCTGGCCGCGGCCCGCGCCACCGTCGAGGGCCTGAAGGCCGTGGGCCTGATGAAGGGCGACGTGGACGAGGCCGTGGCGGCCGGCGCCCACGCCCTGTTCTTCCCGCACGGCATCGGCCACATGATCGGCATGGACGTGCACGACATGGAGGACCTGGGCGACGCCGTGGGCTACGCCGAGGGCGAGTCCCGCGCCGACCAGTTCGGCCTGGGCTTCCTGCGCCTGGCCAAGCCGCTGCAGCCGGGGTTCGTGATCACCATCGAGCCGGGAATCTACTTCATCCCCGCCCTCATGGACCGCTGGCGCGCGGCAGGGACCAACGCCGCGTTCATCGATTTCGACAAGGTCGAGGAGTACCGCGACTTCGGCGGCATCCGCCTGGAGGACGACGTGCTCGTGACCGCCGACGGTTCGCGGGTGCTGGGCGTGCCCATCCCCAAGACCGCCGACGACGTCGAGGTGATGATGGGGGGAGGGGACTGATCCGGAATCCGTTTCCGCGAGGAAACAGCCGGGCCGCCGGGGCGTAGGTCCCGACCGGCGGTCCAGCGCGCCACCCCACCCGGCGCGCCCGCCCGGAGGACGATGAGCCGAACCATTCAGCATGGTCTCGCCGCAGCGATCTGTCTCGCACTGCTCGCCGTGCCGGCGTCCGCCTGGGTGCCGCCCGAGGTCCACCCCTCCGGCGCCCCCGACCCCGACGGCCTGAGCGTGGTGGACGGCTCCTACGTGATGAACGTGGGCGAGCTCCACATGAACATCACCAACCACGGCCTGCTCGGGTCCAAGTACTCCATCGTGTCCACCTTCAGCGAGGCGCCGTCGGGACAGTGGCCCGGCGGTTCGGGCATCGAGTACCTGTTCTGCGCCGGCCTGTGGGTGGGCGGCGTGCAGCACGGCGAGAAGCTGGTCTCCACCGGCCAGTACGAGGCGGAGTTCCGCCCCCGCCGCGGCCCCGACCACACCATCTACGAGGCCCGCTACGGCCGCCGCATCCGGCCCACGCCCCAGGCCGCGCGCCAGGGCGCCCGCATCTTCGAACCCTCGGCCGACGACGACGGCGACGGCATGATCAACGAGGACCGCCTCGACGGCCTGGACAACGACGGCGACGGCCTGGTGGACGAGGACTTCGAGATGATGGGCAGCCAGATGATGGTCTGCACCATGGTCGACAACACGGAGCTCTCACGGGAGGAATACCCCGACCACGACCCCATGGACCTGGAGATCCGCCAGACCGCCTACGCGTGGGAGATGGAGGAGATCGACGACTTCATCGTCGTGGCCTACGACATCAAGAACATCGGCACCTCGCCCATCAGCAGCGTCTACCTGGGCATGTTCGTGGACTGCGACATCGGCTACCGCGACCGGGGCGAGGCGGCGTTCGACGACCTGGCCGGCTACTACAACGGCGTCGTCAGGGCCCCCAACGGCATCTACGAGTCGGTGGACGTGGCCTACATGCGCGACGGCAGCCAGCGCGACCCCGTGCCTGGGAGCTTCGGCGTCATGTTCCGCGGCCCGTCCACGGCCCAGCACCGCATCCGCTCCTTCCAGCGCTACTCCGCCGACCGTCCCTACGCCCTGGGCGGCCTGCCCACCAACGACGCCGAGCGCTACAACGAGCTGGCCAAGACCCGCAGCGACCCGGACGTGGAGGAGGACACCGAGGGCGACTACCGCATGCTCGTGAGCAACGGCCCCTGGGGCACCCTCTTCCCGGGACGCTCGATCCACCTGGAGGTGGTGTTCGTCATGGGCGACGGCCTCGAGGGCATGCTCGAGACGTGCTCCAGCGTGCAGCAGGTCTGGGAGGGCGCCTGGTACGACCTGGACGACGATCCCTGGACCGGCCGGAACGGCCAGGAGTCCCTGGTGTGCATCCAGGACTACGGCCTGACCCTGAACGAATTCGCACTCTCGCCCCTGAAGGACTGGGACGCCCGCTACGCGGACCTCAGCTGCGTGCCCGACTGGGCCGTGCACCTGATCACGCCCCTGGACCTGGACCACTACCCCGACGACCGCGACTGCATCTGGGTCAACCTGGACAACTGCGACGAGTGCGAGGCCCTGCGCGGCGCTCCCTGCTCGCGCAGCAACTTCTTCAGCTTCTGGAACTGCAACCGCTGGTACATCCCCCTGGGGCAGAAGGTGGGTTGCACGGGGATCGGCGGGCGCGAGTCGGTGGTGCGCTGGATCACCCACGCCGCGCCCCCGCCGCCGCGCATGCGCGTGTGGCCCACCGACCGGGCCGTGCACGTGTACTGGAGCGACGAACCCGAGTACAGCCTGGACTTCATCGACGACGACCAGGACTTCGAGTCCTACCAGGTCTGGCGGGCCGACGACTGGAGCCGCCCCGCGGGCACCAGCGAGGCCACGGGCCCGTCGTCCGAGCTGTGGCAGCTCATCGCGGAGTACGATCTGGACAACGTCCACTTCGCCGAGCGCGACCTCGGCAACGAGACGTACGTGGACACCCTGCCCCTGGGCAACAACACGGGCCTCGAGCCGGTCCTGTACCGGCCCCGCTGCCTGGACGATCCGCAGTACGACGGTCTGGCCGCCGCCATGGAGCAGGTCTTCGCCGCCGGCGCCCATCGCGGCACCGAGTTCCGGCCGCCCCTGCGCGATCCCGCGGGCAACGTCTACCCCAGCATGGCGTCGCTCCTGCCGTGGGAGTACCACACGGCTGTGCTGGACACCTTCTTCTGGGCCACGCCCTGGGCCGGCGGGCCGGGCGAGATACCCGCCAAGCGGGCCGTGCGCTTCTACGAGTACGTGGACGACTCGGTCAACAACGGCTTCCTGTACTTCTATTCGGTCTGCACCACGGATCACGCCATGTACATGGACGGCGAGACGGCCGTCATCACGGGGCCCGGCGTGGACGGCGACCCGGCCACCTCGTTCGTCACGGCCCGGCCGGGCACCTCGGCCCAGAATGCCGACGACATCGCGGCCACCGGTTCCCGCGTCTACGTGTACCCGAATCCGGCCACTCAGGAGTCTCTCGCGGAATTCCAGCAGATGTTCCCCAACTCGGACGACCCCACGGGCGTGCGCGTGATGTTCGCCAACCTGCCGCGCACGCGGGCGGCCATCGAGATCTACACCCTCGACGGCGACCTGGTGCAGGTGCTGGACCACGACGGATCGAACGGTTCGGGGGAGGCGCCCTGGAACATGGTGAGCCGCAACGGGCAGCAGATCGTCAGCGGCGTGTACCTGTACGTGGTGCGGCCCTACGACCGCGCCTACGACGACTTCGTCGGCAAGTTCGTGGTGATCCGCTGACCCCTACCGCACCAGCGGCAGCGACCCGAGGACCGCCCGGTCCTCCAGCCTGCCCACCGGGTACAGTCCGATCCCCCGGTCCCAGTACTCCGACCGCTCGTAGAACCAGAGCAGGCTCCGCCAGTGGTCGTCGGCCAGGGTCGGGTCGTCGGTGCGGGCCTGCTCCCAGGCCGCGGCCAGCTCCGGATCGTCGGCCAGCATCCCCGGCAGCATGGGCTCGAAGACGTAGCTCTCGATGTATTCCTTGCGCTCGAAGATCGCGTCGAAGAAACCCCAGCGCACCAGGGCGTCCGGGCCCTCGGGGGCGAGAGCGTGGAGCACGGCGCCCGACGCAGGCTGGGCGAGGTCCACCACCGCCGTCCCGGCCGGCCACACGTCCGTGCGCGTCTCCGGCGACACGTCGTAGGTCAGCCGGTGGCGCCCCTCGAAGGGGCGCTCGTTCCAGTCCACGTCCCGGAACCGGGCATGGACGGTCTCCAGCTCCACGGCCTCGGCCAGGCGCTCCACCACGGCGCCGTGACGTTCCAGGACATCGATGACCTCGGTCCACTGCGGGGGCACCAGGTACGCCTCGGGCGGACGCACCGTCGCTTCCGGGCGGAACGTCCCGAACATGGGGATGCGCATGGCCCGCGGCCGGTCCCGGTGGAACACGGGGTAGCGGCCGCCGGTCACGGGGCTCTCCACCATCTCGTACTCGTAGCCCAGGAAGTCGATCATGACGCTGTCGGCCGGGTCGCGATGGAACGTCAGGGGATAGTCCTGCGCCCGGAACGCGGCCGAGGCGGCCCGCTCGTCGGCCTCCAGCGTCAGGCGCCGCAACGCCAGGTGGTCCCGGTTCATGATCTGGAGCGTACGCACGAAGAGATCGTGGCTGGCGGCCACGCGCTCGGCGTAGGGCTTGAGCATGTGGGTCTCCAGCAGCAGGCCGGGGCGGTTACGGATCGCGGCGTAGCCGTGGGAGTAGCGGGGGCCGGAGAGCCACACGTTGATGCCGCTCAGGGGGTCGTGCCAGCGACGGAATCCGCCGTACTCCAGCAGCGGCCAGCCGTCGGCGTCCAGGCCCGAACGCAGCGACGGCAGGTAGGCGTCGCGGGCCCAGCGCGTCAGGCCCGGGCCCATGTTGCCGCGCACGGGCAGGTCGTACATCAGGGTGTACTGGAAGTCGGCGCCGTCGCTCACGTGGGCGTCGATGAAGAAGTCGGGGAGCCAGGCCCCGAACACCTCCAGCCACGCGCGCATCTCCACGCTGTCGGCCTTCAGGTAGTCGCGGTTCAGGTTCAGGTTGCGCGACGTCACCCGCCATCCCATCTCCGCCGGTCCGTTCTGGTTGGCGCGGTTCAGGGGGCCGAAACGCTCGTGCCCGTCCACGTTGAACATGGGCATGAACACGATGGTCACGTGGTCCAGCAGCTCGGCCCGCTCGCCGCGGATCGCCATGTCGCGCAGGAGCATGAGCCCGGCGTCCTTGCCGTCGCTCTCGCCGGCGTGGATGCAGGCCTGGATCAGCAGCACCACGCCGCCCCGGGCGCGGACGGCGTCGGGGGTGGACAGGCCGTCGCGGTCGGCCACCAGCAGCATGAGGTCGCGGCCGTGAGGGCTGGTGCCGAAGGAGGTCATGGTGATCAGGGGGGACGCGTCGGCGAGGCGCCGGCAGTAGTCCCGCGTCTCCTCGTAGCGGGGGGTCTCCAGGCCGCCCGAGAGCTCGAACCAGGTCTCCCAGCCGTCGCCGGGATCGGTGGAGGCGGCGGGGGCCGCGACGGGGAGCAGAAGGCACAGGGCGAAGGCCGTGATCAGGGGGAAACGCATGACGACCGTCCGGGGCTGGAGTCGGGTGACGCCGGACAGGTTACGGCAATCGGCGCCCCGAAGCCAGCGACCAGGTCCGCTGGAACACGCGGCCCGCCGCCTCGCGCCCCGCGGCGCGCAGCCGGAGCCGCTCGCCGTCGCGCTCCACCCAGCCCCGCTCGAGGGCCTCGTCCATGATGTGGCGCATCCGCTCCCGGTCCCAGTGCATGTGCAGGTGCAGGTCGTCGATCCTCGACTCCGACACCTCGTCGGGGTCCCCTTCGTGCTGGGCCAGGTGGACCGCCAGCAAAACCAGGCCGAATTCCATGCGCTGGACGCTGCGCCGTCGGGCCCGGGCGACGATGCCGCGGCCGGGAGCCGCCACCAGCACCGCCAGGTAGATCAGGCCCACGCAAAGGGCCATGGAGCCGGCGATGGACACGTCGAGCACACGGGCCAGCCAGTAACCCGACACCGCTGCGAGGGCTCCGAACAGGGCGGCGATCCCCAGCAGGGTCGACAGGCGGTCGGTGAGTTGCCAGGCCGCCGCGGCGGGCCCCGTCATCAGCGCCACCACCAGCACCAGCCCCACGGCGTCGAACGACGCCACCGCCGTGGCCGACACCAGCGTCATGGACCCGTAGTGGAGCAGGGCGGGGGAGAAGCCGAGGGCCGCGGCCAGGGGCGCGTCGAAGGAAGCCAGCTTCAGCTCCTTGAACAGCAGTCCCACCACCGCGAGGTTCAGCACGAGGGCGCCGCCGGCCAGCCACAGCGCCCGGGGGCCGAGGTCGCGGCCGGCAATGACCATGCGCTCGAAGGGGGCGAAGGCCAGCTCGCCCAGCAGCACGGCGTCCACGTCCAGGTGCACGTGGCCGGCCATGCGCGACACCAGGATCACGCCGATGGCGAACATGGCGGGGAAGACCAGCCCCAGGGCGGCGTCCTCACGCACCAGTCGCGTCCGTTGCAGGGCCTCGGTCAGGGCGACGGTGGCCACCCCCGACAGTACGGCGCCCAGGGCCAGCAGGGGAGAGCCCAGGTCGCCGCCCAGCAGGTAGGCCGCCACGATGCCCGGCAGCACGGCGTGGCTGACGGCGTCGGCGGTCATGGCCATGCGCCGCAGTACCAGGAAGGCCCCGCTCAGGGCGCAGGCCGCGGCGGCGACCACGGCGATGACCTGGATCTCGAACTGGGGGGACATCAGGCCGTGCCTCCTTCCCGCCTCAGCCGGCGATCCCGGGTCGCGGCGCGGATGCGACGGGCCACCAGCCCCCGCGACGGCGAGAACAGCAGCGACACGACCACCGCCACGGTGGCCGCCAGCACCACCGCCGGCCCGGTGGGGATGCGCGGCGCCAGGCCGCTCACTGCGGCCCCGGTCGCCCCGGAGAGGGCACCGATCAGTCCGGCCAGCGCGACCATCCGCCCGAGGCGGTCGGTCCACTGGCGGGCGGCGGCGGCCGGCGCCACCAGCAGGGCGCTCATGAGCACCACGCCCACCGTCTGCAGGCCCACCACCACGGCCACCACCAGCAGCAGGGTCAGGACGTGGTCGAGGGCGCGCACGGGAAAGCCCGAGACGGCGGCCGCGTCCGGGTCGAAGGAGAGCAGCTTGAACTCCTTCCACAGCAGCGCCACGACCACCAGCGCAGCCACGCCCAGCAGCGCCATCACCGTCACGTCCGCGGCCACCAGGGCTGCGGCCTGGCCGAAGAGGAAGGTGTCGAGGCCGGCCTGGGAGGCGTCGGGACGGCGCTGGGCGGCGGTCATGAGCATCAGCCCGGCCCCGAAGAACACCGACAGGACCAGGGCCAGGGCGGTGTCCTCGTGGACGCGCTCGCGGCGCGACAGGGCCGAGATCGCGGCCGCTCCCAGCCAGCCGGCCAGGGCGGCCCCCAGCACCAGCACCGGAGCGGCACGGCTGCCGGTGAGCATCCAGGCCAGCACGATGCCCGGCAGGGCCGCATGGGAGACGGCGTCGCCCAGCAGGCTGCGACTGCGCAGCACGGCGAAGCAGCCCAGCGCCCCGCTCACCGCGCCCAGCACGGCGCTGCCCAGCATGACCGTGCGCAGGGTGTAGTCGGTCCAGAGCAGGTCCAGCGCCTCGCTCACGGCCGGATCCTTCCGAGGTAGGCGCTGGTGGGGTCGTCGTCGGGTGGGCTGGTCCGGTCGGCGCGACCGGCGAATCCCACGCGTCCACCGTACGCCGCCCGGAGGTTCGCCTCGGTGAAGACCTCGTTCACGGGTCCGGAGGCCACCAGGCGGACGTTCAGCAGGGCGACCCAGTCGAAGTAGTCGGGGACCGTCTGCAGGTCGTGATGGACCGCCAGCACCGTGCGGCCCTCGGCCCGGAGTTCCTTCAGCAGGGCGATGATCGTGCGCTCGGTGGTGGCGTCGACCCCCTGGAAGGGCTCGTCCATGACGTACACCCGGGCGTCCTGCACCAGGGCCCGTGCCAGGAACACGCGTTGCTGCTGGCCCCCGGAGAGCTGGCGGATCTGGCGGTCGGCGTAGTCGGCCATGCCCACGCGCTCGAGGGCGGCCAGCGACCGCCGTCGTTCACGATCGCCGGGGCGCCGGAACCAGCCCAGGCTCCGGTAGGTGCCCATGGTCACCACGTCCAGCACCGTGGTGGGGAAGTCCCAGTCCACGCTGCCGCGCTGGGGGACGTAGGCCACGTCGGCTCGTCGCTCGGAGAAGGGTTCGCCGTGGAAGTGCACGCGTCCCGACACCGGGCGCACCAGGCCGAGCATGGTCTTCAGCAGGGTGGTCTTGCCCGCGCCGTTGGGGCCGACCACCGCGGCCAGCACGCCGGACGGCACCTCCAGGTCCACGTCCCACAGCACGGGCTGATCGTGGTAGGCGGCCGTCAGGTCGTGGACCGACACGGCGGCGTCGCCGGGAGGATGGACCGGGGGAACGGGCGTGCGGCCGTCCTTCAGGTAGCCGTCGTTCATCGTGCGGCCTCCGCGCCCAGCCCCTCGACGATGGCCCGCACGTTGGAGCGGACCATCCCCGCATAGGTGTCGGCCCCGGACCCCGGCGAGCCCAGGGCGTCCGAATAGAGCTCGTCGCCCAGTCCGACGGCGGCGCCGCGGGCCGCCACGGCCTCGCGGACCGCGGCGATGGCACGGGGCGACACCGAGGTCTCCACGAACACCGCGGGGATCCCCCGGTCGGCGATGAACGTCGCCAGCTCCTGCACGTCCCTGGCGCCGGCCTCCGACGCCGTACTGATCCCCTGCAGGCCCTTCACCTCGAAGCCGTAGGCGGCGCCGAAGTAGCCGAAAGCGTCGTGGGCCGTCACCAGCACGCGATGCTCCGGCGGGACGTCCGCCAGCAGTTCGCGCACCTCGCGGTCCAGGGACTCGAGCTCCGCGAGCAGGGTGTCGGCACGGGCGGCGTAGGCGTCGGAGCGGTCGGGGTCCGCCGCGACCATCGCGTCGCGGATCCGGCCGGCGGCCATGCTCCACAGGGCCACGTCGAACCACACGTGGGGGTCGGCGGCGCCGTCGGTCACGATCCGGCGCTCCGGGGGGACGGCTTCGGCCACGGCCGCCACAGGCCGTCGGCCGGTCATGCTCTCCAGCACGTCGCCCATCCTGGACTCCAGGTGGAGGCCGTTGTACAGCACCAGGTCGGCGCGCTGCAGCAGGCGCACGTCGCCCTCGCCGGCCCGGTACAGGTGCGGATCCACGCCGGGGCCCATGAGACCGTCCACCACGGCGTCGGGGCCGCCGATGCGGGCGGCGACGTCGGCGATCATGCCGGTGGTGGCCACCACGCGGAGGCGGCCGTCGTCCACGTCGCTTCCGCCGCCGCAGCCGGCCAGGGAGACGAGGGCGAGGATGGCGAGCAGGCGGGTCATGGGGAACCTCCGGGTTCGTCGGGTCGGGGCGGGATGGGCGCCCCGTGGGGGTCGTGGTCGGGATGGCCGAGGATGTCGGCCATGCGTTCGGCCATGGCGTCGGACACGACGTGCTCCCAGCGCTCGGCCTCGTCGTGGACCTGGTCGGCCGGCACGTCCATGACGCGGGCCAGGAACGTCTCGATCAGCCGGTGGCGTCGCTGGACGCCCAGGGCCGCACGGCGTCCGTCGTCGGACAGGACGGCCCCCCGATAGGGACGGTAGAGCACCAGCCCCCGGGCGGCCAGACGTTTGAGCATGCCCGTCACCGAGGCGGGGGCCACCCCCAGGCGCAGGGCCACGGCACCGGTGCTGGCGGGAGAGTCGCCGGTCTCCAGATCCAGGATGGTCTTCAGGTAGTTCTCCACCGATTCGCTGCGCGACACGGGGGCTGCCCCTTGTTTTAGTCTAGGCTAAATCGACTCCGACATGGTAACACCATCGACATCCCCTGCAAGGGCTTGCATGGGAAACTGGCATCGACGCATTCCATGGTGTATTTTCAAGCGTGGTTTGCCGCGTCCGCGGCGGTGCCCCACCGTCACCGCCCGTACCATCCCTATGGGGGGATCTCTCGATGAAACGTTCCGCCTGGACGAGCCTCCTGCTCGCGTCGCTGCTCCTGACCTTCGGCATCTTCACCGGATGCTCCGACGACACCGTCTCCGGCCTGACCGGCCAGGGCCGAATCGGCGTCTACCCGCAGCCCAACACCGAGGCCTACCCGTGGACCCTCACCGGTCCCGGCGGCTACAGCTACGACGGTGCGGGCGACGAGGTCATCGAGGACCTGGACTCCGGCGAGTACACCCTCGCCTGGGGTGAGCTCAACGGTTGGGTCGCCCCGAGCCCGCTGACCGTCACCAAGACGCTCCAGGCCGGCTCCTTCACGTCGTTCACCGCGACCTACCGCCCCTCGGGCGGCGAGGCCCAGCCCGGCCAGGTGATCATCAACCCCAACCCGGACGAGCTCAACGCTCCCTGGACCCTCGAGGGGCCGAACGGCTACACCCTCGACGGCACCGGCGACGAGGTCCTGGAGGACCTGGAACTGGGCGACTACCTGATCACCTGGGGCGAGGTCCTCGGCTGGGAGACCCCCGAGCCCCAGACCGGCACCCTGATCGAGAACCAGGGCCTGAACTTCGACGCCGAGTACCTGAGCCTCTCGGCCTCGTCGTTCGTCTTCGTGGACGTGGACCCGGGCACCTTCAACATGGGCTCGCCCCGCACCGAAGCCGGCGCCATGCCCTTCGAGTGGCCCCAGCACCAGGTCACCCTGTCCCAGGGCTTCTCCATGTCCATCACCGAGGTCACCTGGGCCCAGTTCGAGCGCGTCATGGGGTACAACCCCAGCTACTTCTTCGAGCAGAACCCCGAGTACGATTGGCCGTCCCACCCCGTGGATTCGGTCACCTGGCTCGAGGCCATCGAGTTCTGCAACACCCTGTCGGAGGACGAGGAGCTCACGCCCGTCTACCAGATCAACGGCGACCTGGTGACCTGGGACCGCAACGCCGACGGCTACCGCCTGCCCACCGAGGCCGAGTGGGAGTTCGCCTGCCGCGCCGGCACCTCCAGCCCCCTGTACAACGGCAACTTCGAGATGCAGGCCAGCAGCTGCTACTTCGAGCCCACCCTGGCCCAGATCGCGTGGTACTGCGAGACCTCGCCCAGCTTCGGCATCCAGCAGCTGCCGTCGGAGACCGCCCAGCTCGACCCCAACGCGAACGGCCTGTTCGACATGAGCGGCAACGTCTGGGAGTGGGTCTGGGACGTGAACGACAACTACGACGGCGTGCCCATGCTCATGGGCGCCTACGACGACGGCGTGGAGGAGATGGAGGACGGCAACGCCACCATCGTGGCCGAGCTGTCCGGCCTGGGCCACCAGCACGTCATGCGCCTGCAGAGCACCAACGTCACGTTCGCCGTGGACAACCTGGGCCTGACCACCTCCGAGGTCCGCCTCTCGTACCTGGACTTCGGCACGGTGTCCAACCTGCGCATCAACAACGAGGACCTGTACATCGGCGAGCTGGCCGCGGCCCCGGCCTCCCCGGCGCCCGGCGTCACCATGAGCATCACCACCACGCCGACGTCCCATGAGACCTTCGGCGAAGGCGTGCTGGGCGAGATCGTCCTGACCGGCGACGTGGGCCGCCTCGAGATCGGCGGCGAGTTCCTGTGGATCGACGATCTGGAGGTCGTGGACGCCGCCGGCGGCGACTTCGCCCTCGATCGCTCCGTGGACTTCGATCTGATCAACCTGAACTCGGTGTTCCGCCCCGACGGCGACGACTTCTCCATCGACCTGCTCCTCGGCTGCACCGTCACCGACCCCATCGGTTCGGTCCAGGCCGCCGGCGCCGGCCACATGCTCCGGGGCGGCTCCTACGCCAACGAGCCCCGTCGCTGCCGCTCCGCCTCGCGGTCGGAGCCCGACAAGTCGGGCCGCTACGCCGGTTTCCGTTTCGTGAGGACGCTGTTCTAGCGGGGCCTCATGAGGAATCGGGCGGAATTCCGCCGGACCGAATGCCATCGCAGGGAATCACGGGGAACGCAGCGCGTTCCCCGTGTTTTTTCCGTTAAAAGGGGTGTTTCCAGCGGGTCGCACCTTGATTCCGGTGATGATGAATGATAAACTTTCATGACCGTTCGGACATTCCACCCATCAGGAGGAAGCATCATCATGCGCAAGCTAACGACTCTCGCCCTGTTCGGGGCCCTGATCATGGTGCCCGTCTGCGCCATGGCCATCACCATCAACGAGGTCCGCATCGATCACGGTGGCGCGGACGTGGATGAGTACTTCGAGCTCATGGGCATGCCTGGCGAGAGCCTCGACGGCCTGACCTACATCGTGATCGGCGACGGCGCCACCGGTTCCGGCACCATCGAGAGCGTGTCCGACCTGACCGGCTTCGCCATCCAGGCCGACGGCTACTTCGCCGCCCACAAGAGCGGCACCATCGGCAACTGCGTGGGCTACGACGCCGACGTGACGCTGAACTTCGAGAACAGCGACAACGTGACCCACATGCTGGTGAGCAACTTCACCGGCGCCAATGCCGACGACCTGGACACCGACGACGACGGCGTCCTGGACGTGACCCCCTGGGACAGCATCGTGGACAGCGTCTCCTTCGTGGAGACCCCGACCTCCGGTGACATGTACTACAGCGACAACACCGTGGGCCCGGACGGCACCTACGTGCCCGGCCACATCCTGATCTGCGACGGCGAGTGGATCATCGGTTCCTTCACCGCCTGCGAGAACGACACCCCCGGCGCCGACAACGTGCCGATGTGCGTGGTGGGCAACGAGGACATGACCTTCGGCGAGATCAAGTCGATGTTCCGCTAGTCCGAACCTCGATTCGAGACTCGGGGGCGGGAGCCGAAAGGCTCCCGCCCTTTTTTCATTCTCCCGTGAAACCCGCCCCCGGAATCGTCGTACTGCATTACTTGACTAATGCAGTAATGCGGTGCAATCTGGAACCCGAACCACGTCACGCACGCCGGGCCGCGGACCCCGAGGAGATCATGCTCTTCTTTCTGGATCCCCAGAGCGGAGTCCCCTATTACCGCCAGCTCATGGAGCAGGTGAAGCTCCACGTCGTCACGGGCGGCCTGTCCGCCGGCGACGAGCTGCCGTCGATCCGCGCCCTCGCCGTGACCCTGGGGGTGAACCCCATGACCGTGAGCAAGGCCTATGGATACCTCGAGAGCGAGGGGGTGCTGGAGCGCAGGCCCGGCCGCCCCCTGGTGGTGAAGGCCCTGAGCGACGCCCAGGCCGAGCAGGGTCGCCGCGAGCGGCTCCGCGAGGGGCTGCGCGACGCCGCGGCCCTGACCGTACGCCTCGAGATCGGCGACGAAGACGCCGTGACCGCTTTCCGGGAGATGCTGTCGGACGCCCGCGACCGGGGCGCCGGCGGGGAGGAGTCGTGATGAGCGTGCTGGAATACCGTGACGTTTCCCTGGCCTACGACGGCGGTCCCCCCGTCCTGGACGCCGTGACCCTGACGGTGGAGCAGGGGCAGGTAGTGGGCCTGCTCGGCCGCAACGGCGCCGGCAAGACCACCCTGATCCGCATCGCCATGGGCATGCTCGCCCCCCAGACCGGCGCGGTCCGGGCCTTCGGCGAGGACCCCCGCGGCGACGTGGTGGGCGTGCGGCGGCGCATCGGCTACGTGTCCGAGGTGCAGGAGCTGCCCGCCTACATGAGCGTGCGCGACGTGCTGGGCCTGCACCGCTCCCTCTACCCGACCTGGGACGACGCTCTCGCCGAGCGCCTCGGGTCGCGGTTCCACCTTCCGGCCGGTGCGCGGATCGGCAAGCTGAGCAAGGGTCAGGCCCGGCAGGTTGCCCTGCTCTGCGCCATCAGCCACCGGCCGGAACTGCTCGTCCTGGACGAACCCGCCGGCGGCCTCGATCCTGCCGCCCGCCGCGAGTTCCTGGAGACGTCCATCGAGTACCTGAGCGAGGCCGGCTCCACCATCCTCTTCTCGTCCCATCACATGTCCGACGTGGAGCGCATGGCCAGCCGCCTGCTCATGATCCACGACGCCCAGGTGTGGATCGACAGCGCCGTGGCCGATGTGCGCGAGGGCTACTGCCTGGCCCTGCTGCCGGCCGATCTGCCCGACGCCCGGGCGCGCCTGCTCTCCCTGGAAGGCTGCCTCTGCGCCCGCGAGCGCGACGGCGCCTGGCGGGCCATCTTCGAGCGCGATCCCGACGAATGCACCGCCCTGCTGGCCCGCGAACTGGACGTGCCCGGCGCCCGGTGCGTGCGGGTGGGGCTGGAGGAGATGTTCATCGAACTGGTGGGAGGGGGATCGTGAACGCCGTGCCCCTGCGCTGGAACCCCCTGCTGAGGGACCTCGCCAAGCCCATGGTGTCGTCCCTGATCACGGCCAACCTGGTGTTCGGCATCCTGGGGGCCCGCCGCTCCATCTCGGAGTTCGACGCCCAGCCCTGGATCGTGCTCATCGTCTGGCTGACGCCGGCGCTGTTCGTGATGTGGACCGGTCTGCGCGGCCGCGACCTGAAGTGGGAGACGGCCCTGCCCCTGGCCCCCCAAGCCCTCTGGCGGGTCCACCTGTCGGCGCTGGCCGTGGCGGCGTTCCTGGTCTGGCTCGCCTCGACGGCCTCCATCTGGCTCATGTTCGGCCTCGTCCGCTGGGCGGGCGACACATGGCTCCACGACCCTGTCGAGGTGCTGGTCGCGTGCCTGGCCGGCGGCGTGGCCCTGGCGCCCCTGGCTGCCTGGTTCCATGGTCGGCGGCCTGAGTTGCGGGTCTGGAACGGGCCGGGCTGGCTCGACGCGGTCGTCGCCGTGGTCGCGGCCCTGCTCGGGCTCGCGGTCGTCGACCGTCCCCTGTGGGGGATCACCGCCATCGTCCTCGGCACGGCGGGTCTGGTGCGCGGCGGTCTCGTCCGCGTGCCGGGAGCCTGGACCATCCCGATGGGGAAGGGGACCGAGGCGTGCTCCGGCGAGGCGTTCGGCGGCACCGCGGCGCGGTGGAGCTGGAGCCTGGACGCCCGCCTCTACTGGATGATCCTGAGGGCCGTGCCCAGGGGCGTGCTCACGGGCCTGTCGGTGCTGCCCATGGCCGCCGCCTTCGGATTCCTCATGAGCGGCGCCATGGAACGGATCCTGCCGGGTAGCGAGCTGCGGCTGCTCTTCGCGCCCATCACGGCCTACCTCATGCTGGCGGGGTCCGCATTCCCCATGGCGGGGATCAGGGCCCTGGACGCCTTGCCGGTGGCGCGTACCCGGGTGTTGACGCTCGTGCTGGCTCCCGTCGCCCTGCTGTACCTGCTGGGGTACGGCGTCGGGACCGTCTGGAACCTGTCGGCGGTCCAGGAAGGCGAACCCATCCTCTTCGTGGACGAAGAGGAGAGGTACGGGCTGCTGGTGCCGTTGCGGCTCTTCGAGGTCGGGCCGGTCGGTCCGCCGCCGGTCGTGGAGGCGCCCTGGGGAGAGAGTCACGAGATGCTGGCGATCCCCGTTTTCGGTGTGGACGGGAACTACCACGGCGACCAGCCCATGCTCTGGAAACCGTATACGACGCCCCGTGGGGCCAGCCGCGAGTTCGTGGCCTGGCAGCTCGCTCGGGCCGTGGAGGCCTATTACGGAAAAACCCTCGATCACGTGGAACTTGCCGACCGTTATTTCGTCGTGAATCCGGATGGTCAGGTGGGGGTGCGCGGAGGGGAACTGACCTTCGCCGCCGACCACCCGGAGCTGAGGGTGCGGGGCGTGGGTCCCGTGCTGCCGGCGGCCGTGGCGCTGCTGGCCCCGCTCTGGCTCCTGCCCCTCGCGGCCTTCCTGTCCGTGTGCCGCTCCCGGTACTCGGTCCGCAGGCGCCGCATCGTGATCTGGTCGGCCATGGGAGTCCTGATGCTGATGCACATCCTGGCTTTCCTGTCTCCCGCCTTCGGCCTGATGAGGCCGGACCGGATCGAGGTCGCGACCCTGTCGTGGCTCCAACAGACGACCCTGACACTGCCGGGCGGCGCCCTCATGCTGTGGGCCCTCGCACTGGCGATCCTCGCGGCCGGACTCCTGCTCGTCCGCCGCGGTTTCCGATCCCTCGAGGCCGACCATTCCGCGACGACGGTCTGCCTCCTGGCGTCCCCGACGGAAGGATGATCCCATGCGCAAGCTGATCGTACTGCTGATGATGATGGCGTTGGCCACGGCCGCCACGGCCGGCGAACTGACCACCGTGGACGGCGTGACCCACGTGAAGAACGCCGCCACGCCGACCAACGGCGTGGTGGAGATGGGCGGCCAGGAGCTCTGGCGCGCCGGCGGCGCCGACGACGAGGAGGTCTTCTTCGGCGTGGTGACCCAGGTGGAGTCGGACGACACCGGCAACATCTACCTGCTCGATACCCAGCTCTCCCAGGTCATGGTCTTCGACGCCGACGGCATGATGACCCACACCCTGAGCCGCGAGGGCGAGGGCCCCGGCGAGGTCCGCATGCCCGCCGACATGTGCTTCATGCCCGACGGCACCCTCGGCCTGATGCAGACCTTCCCCGGCAAGATCGTCAAGGTGACCCTGGACGATCAGCCCGCCGGCGAGATGGCCCCCGGCGGCGGCCCCGCCTCCGGCGGCTTCCTGCTGATGCGCGACATCAACCTGGCGGGCGACCACGTGGTGGGCTGCGGCGAGATGATCCGTCCCAACGCCGACCAGACCGGCCAGAACCGCACCGCCTTCCTGACCGCCTTCGACGGCGAGGGAGCCGAGGTCGTGGACTTCCTGGAGAAGACCCGCGAGTGGGTCTTCGCCAACGGCGACTTCACCTGGGACGAGACGGCCGAGTACTTCGTCCACTACCGCAAGTGGGACACGGGCCCCGACGGCCGCGTGTACGCCGCTCCCGCCCGCGACAGCTACGAGGTCCACGTGTGGAACGCCGACGGCACCCTGGACCGCATCATCGAGCTGGAGCACGAGGCCTGGAAGCGCGACGCCGAGGAGAACGAGCGCCTGGCCGAGGGCATGGAGAACCTCAAGCGCCAGTTCGGCGGCATCCCGGTGCAGACGAAGGTGTCGGAGTACGCCGAGTGCATCGCCAGCCTGTTCATCAGCCCGGACAACGAGCTGTGGGTGCAGTCCACCCAGGGCGCCCGCGACCAGGACGAGGGCGTGCTGAGCACCTACGACGTCTTCGACGCCGAGGGTCACTACGACCGCCAGGTGCGCGTGACCCTGCCCGGCGACGGCATGGAGGACGCCCTGATGTTCACCCGCGACGGCCGCGTGATCGTGGTGACCGGGTTCATGAGCGCCGTGCAGGCCCTGCAGGGCGGCGGTCAGGCGTCGGACGACGAGGAAGAGGCGGAGCCGATGGAGGTCATCTGCTACGCCGTGAAGTAGCGGCCGCCAGGCCCACGGCGCGGACGATGGCCCGCGCCTTGTCCATGGATTCCCGGTATTCGTCGAGGGGGGCGCTGTCAGCGGTGACGGCGCCCCCCGCTCCGAAACGGCACACGCCGTCGCGCACCACGGCGGTGCGGATGGTGACGTGCAGATCCATGGCTCCGCCGTCGTCCAGGTAGCCGATGCCGCCGGCATAGACGCCGCGGCGGCAGGTCTCGCGCTCGTCGATGACCTTCAGGGCCTCGATCTTCGGGGCGCCGGTCATGCTGCCGGGGGGATGGCAGGCCCGCACGAGGTCCAGGGCGTCGGCATCGGGGCGCAGGCGGCCCTCCACCGTCGAGACCATCTGCCAGACGGTGGCGTAGCCCTCGATGGCGCACAGCTCCGGCGCCCGGACGCTGCCCGTCTCGCAGACACGCCCCAGGTCGTTCCGCACCAGGTCCACGATCATCACGTTCTCGGCCCGGTCCTTGGCGGAGGCTTCCAGCTCCTGTCGCAGGCGTTCGTCGGCCTCCGGATCGGCGCCGCGGGGGCGGGTGCCCTTGATGGGGCGGCTTTCGGCGCGGCGGTCGGCGTCGAGGCGGAGGTAGCGCTCGGGGGACGACGAGACCACCGTCGCGTCAGGGGTCCGCAGGTAGGCGGCGAAGGGGGCGGGGTTGGTCTCGCGGAGCACGCGGTACAGGTCCCAGGGATCGGCCTCGAGGTCGGCCTCGAGGGTCTGGGTCATGTTCACCTCGAAGACGCGGCCGGCGAGGATGTCCTGCCGGACGGCCTCGACGGCGGCGGCGTAGGCGTCGGCGTCCAGGTCGGCGCGGACCACGATGTCGGACGGGGTTTCGGGCAGCGGGGGCGGGGGAGGGGGGAGGGGGGGGGGGGCGGATCCCTCGAGCTTGTGCCGCCATCGATCGCGGAGCGCGGCGGCGTTCCGTTCGGCCTCGTCCTCGTCGACGCCCCGGCCGGTGGCCGCCAGCCAGGTGCGCCCGTCGTCGGGGCGGTGGGCCAGCACCACGTCGCCGAACATCAGGCGGACGTCGGGCAGGCCGTCGCGGTCGGGGACGGTCTCGGGCAGGTCTTCGGCGAAGCGGCCGGCGCCGTGGCCGAACCAGCCCACGGCGCCGGAGCGGAAGGGGAAGGGGGCGTCGGGGGCGGGATCGGCGCCGCGGGAGGCGATCAGGGAGCGCAGCAGGGCGTAGGGGTCGCCGTCGAGGCGGTCCTCGTTCCAGGACCCGTCGGGAGCGCGTCGCTTCACCACCAGGCCCGGGGCGTCGGCCCGGGCCTCGGCCACCATCGTCGCCGCGGGCAGCAGGAACGACCATCGGCCCAGGCGCGGGCCCGGCAGGGCGCTGTCCAGGAGCGCGGCGTAGGGACCGTGACACGCCTCGGCGAGCCGCCAGAACGGGGCGGCGGGACGGATCTCATGGACGAGGGTGCGGACGGCCGGCGTGGACATGGCTGCATGGTCGTCCGCGGGGAGCGTGCGGTCAAGGCCGACGGCGGTGATCCGGCGTGTTCATTTTCACATAATCCTCATGAACGGCCGTCGTTTGCGAGTTGACAGGGTTCGCGGCCAGGGGCTACTTTCGGACGTCACGGAACGATCGAGCACATCGTCCATCCCCCGGTCACGGAGGAACGAGGGGACGGCTTTTCTGCACCCTGGAGGCGCGGCTTGCTCCCCTTCGGATCAAGACGGCGCGGTGTCCGCACGGATATCGTCGTGACGTTGCTCATCCTGTTGTCGCCCATCGTGTTGACATCGTCGGCGCGGGGGGAGGCCCGGACCGACATGGTGGCCGACGCCGGCATCCTCGGCCTGACCGTCACCAACCTGGGCTACGTGGGCAACGGGTTCTCCAATCCCTTCCAGCCTTCGGGCGAGTACCCCATCGGCTCCAGCGTGGAGCATCTCTTCCTCGGCGGCCTCTGGGTGGGGGCCGTGAGCCAGGACGGCACGATCCACGTGTCGGTGGGTGCCCAGGACGTGTCCAACATGTCCGCGGGCGACGAGGTGCGCGAGTTCGTCAGCGATTTCCTCTACTGGGACCCAGAGGACCCGAGCCGCAAGGTCGTGGTCAACGAGTGGTCCGACCTCCAGAACTACGACAACTACCACCCGTCCGCCCTGGCGTCCGAGCACATCGAGGTGGCCTTCAACGACATCGACCTGGAGGAGACCACCACCCACACGCCCCTGGGCCTGAAGGTCGTCATGCGCGCCCTGAGCTGGGACGCCGACTACAACGACGACTTCGTGATCCTGGACTACAGCATCATCAACGTGTCCGGCGAGGAGCTCAGCGACGTCTACGTGGGCTACTGGAACGACACCACCGTGGGCAACACCCAGATCAACAACCCCTACGACTCCTCCCAGGGCCAGCCCTGGAACTACTACGACGACAAGAACGGCGGCTGGCGTCCGGGCGACGTGGACGATGATCCAGGCATCTGGATGATGTGGGAGCGCGACGGCGACGGCGACGACGGCATGGCCACCTCCTGGATCGGCACCCGTCTGCTGGGCACCGACCCCGAGGTCGCCCAGGCGTTCGACCCCGACTCGGGCGAGGAACTGCCGCCGGTCTCCTACAACTCCTGGCGCTTCCGCGACCTGCCCGCCCAGGACGACGTCTACATCCCCGCCGGCGAGCTCGAGGAGCAGCCCGGAAAGTACCAGCTCATGGCCAACGGGCACTTCGACGTGGATCCGCCCGACACCCAGGAACCCAACTTCAGCGTCGAGTCCGACTGGATGGGCCTGCTGACCACCGGCCCCTTCGAGTACTTCCAGCCCGGCGACACCCTCAACGTGACCCTCGCGGTGGTCTGCGGCGCCGACTCCCTCTCGCTGCTCGAGAACTCCAAGGTGGCCCAGCTGGCCTACGACGACCGCTTCAGCCTGCCGTCCGGCCCGCCGTCGCCGCGCCTGGAGATCGGGTTCGCCAACGACACCGTCCACCTGTCGTGGACCCCGGGCGACTCCATCGGCGAGAACGAGCAGGGCGAGACCGTGCTCCTGGAGGCCACCGACCCCCGCCGCCAGCCCGAGCACCACATCAGCACGGTGACCGCGCGCGAGGACTTCCAGGGCTACCGCATCTACCGGATCTTCTGGAACGACGTGGTGGACGACCCCTACGAGAGCGCCGTCCTGCTGGCGGAGTTCGACAAGATCGACGGCATCGGCTTCGACACCGGGCTGCCGCCCCTCGGCCCCGACGGCAAGCGCCACTTCACGGACACGGGGCTCCTGGACGGCTTCATGTACACCTACGCGGTGACCTCCTACTCGGCACCGGACCTCGACGCGGGCCTGGGTGAGCTCGAGAGCGGCATCCGCCAGAACGCCACGGAGGTCTTCCCGGGACCGGGTTCGTCGCCCATCGGGGAGGGACCCGACGTGGGAGTCTTCCCCAACCCGTACCGCGCCGGATCGTACTTCGACGATCCCTTCGGCGACGTCGAACTGGGCCGCCAGATCTGGTTCACCAACCTGCCCGCCCGCTGCACCATCAAGATCTTCAACCTGGCCGGCGACCTGGTCCGGACCCTGGAACACGACGACCCGAACCACGGCATGGAGACCTGGGACATCCTGAGCGAGTCCCCGCGGGCCATCGCATCCGGCCTGTACGTGTACGTGGTGGAGGACCTCTCCAACGGGCGCGTCCAGCGCGGAAAGCTGGTGATCATCAAATGAGCGCGCGCACCGCGACCCTGCTGGCCGCCGCCGCCCTGGCCCTCGGGGCCTGGGTCGGCTGCACCAACGACCCCTTCGATCCGTCCACCCTGCCCAACTCGCCCCCGGTGGCGCGGATCTTCGTGACGTCCCCCGTAGGCGGCGACCTCAACTCCACCAGCTACTACCAGCGCACCTTCCACTGGAGCGGCACCGATCCCGACGGATTCGTGACGGGGTACCACGTGACCATCGAGACCGAGGAAGGCGTGTCCGCGCCCTGGGTCTCGACCACGCGCACCGACACCACCATGACCTTCACCACCGACGACGAGGGTGAGGCCCGGGCCCTGATCCGCGTGGCCTGCGTGGACGACCGCGGCGCCGTGAGCGACACGGTGAGCCAGTTCATCCCGCTGCGGAACTTCCCGCCGGTGATCAACTTCGTCAGCGACTACGACACCACGTTCTGGAGCTTCGCCTCGGCCAGCTTCCGCTTCTTCGCCCTGGATCTGGACGGCGCGGAGACCATGGACGACTCGGTGACCTTCTTCCTGGACACCGCCGACACGCTGCTGCCCGTCCTGGGCATCGACGAGCCGGGCGCCGACCCGGCCCTGCGCCGCGTACGCAAGCCCATCGACAGCCTGACGTCCGGTACCTTCGAGCTCGAGTTCCACGGCAACGTGCCGCCCGGCCAGCGCACCCTGAACGTCCAGGTGGGAGACGAGGCCGACGCCACGGCCCACTTCACGTGGACCTGGGAAGCCCTCGAGGCCCTCGGCCCGGTGCTCCTGATGGACGACTTCGCCGGGACCTACGACGAGGCCAGCTACCACGCGGTCATGGACTCGGTCTTCGGCGAGGGCCAGTGGTCGCGCTACGATCTCGAGGACGGCCTGCCGGATCGCCTGTGGGTCTTCTCCGAGACGCTCTCCCAGTTCGACTGCCTGTTCTGGTACACGGGCACGTCCACGTCCGACAACCTCATCGCCACCCACCAGCAGGTGGCCGCCTACCTGGATCCCACCGATCCCGAGGTGGAGCCCGGCCGGATGCTGCTGGTGTCCAAACCCATCATCGGCGGCAACGGGAACGTGCCGCCGAGCTTCCTGCAGGTCAGCCTGGGCATTAACCGCGTGCCCGCCCCTCCGGCGTTCTTCATTCCCCAGAACCGGACCGTGCGCAAGTACGATCACGACCTCTGGGAGTGGGACGACGACGGCGACGACCAGTGGGAGATCGTGGCCTTCCGCCCCATCAACAACGTGAACGGTTCGGTGGGCCTGTCGCCCATGGCGACGGCGGAGGCCGTCTACCGCATGGAATACCACCGCTACAATCCGCGGCCGCCCTACGAGCCCTACGTGGGCGTGCGCCGGCCGACGCGCGACGTGTCGGAGTACGCGAAGGTCGTCACCCTGACCCTCCAGTTCGAACACCTCAACCGCGAGGACGTGGTCCGCGAATTGCGTTACCTGCTGGGCGAGGAACTGGGGGTGGAGCTGCCGTGACGCGAACCCTCCGCATCCTCACGGGCCTGGCGCTGCTGGCCGTCCTCTGCGGGACCGCCGCGGCCGAGGGCCTGAACGTGCTGCAGTCCCTGGACCGCAACGTGCGCCGCGACGGCCAGGCCCCGGCCATGATCAAGGGCATGGTCCTGGACAACGAGACGGGCCAGCCCCTGCCGTACACCAACGTGTACCTGGCGGGCACCCGCATCGGCACCATCACCCTGGGCGACGGCCGCTTCTACCTGAACGGCCTGCGGCCGGGCACCTACACGGTGAAGGCGTCCTACATCTCGTATTCGCTGGGGGAGGAGACGGTCACCGTCGGTCCCGGCGAGGTGGCGGACCTGGAGTTCCGCCTGGACGTCGAGGCCATCTACGTGGACCCGATCATGGTGGAAGCCCAGCGCAAGCTCATCGAGATCGAGCGCACGGGCAGCGCCCACCACCTCACGTCGGAGCAGATGGAGGCCATGCCCCTGGACAACCTGGTGCAGATGATCGCGCACCAGCCCGGCGTGACCCTCCAGGACAACGAGATCCACATCCGCGGCGGCCGCGCCGACGACACCCAGTTCATCATCGACGGCATCAGCGTGAACGACCCCCTGGCCGGCGGCGGCTACGGCTACGCCATCGACCCCTCCATCATCAACGAGATCGAGGTGCTGACCGGCGGCTTCAACGCCGAGTACGGCCAGGCGGTCTCGGGCGTGGTGAACGTGTCGACCAAGGAGGGCGGCGACCGCTGGAGCGGCAAGGTGAGCTGGAAGCGCGACAACTGGGCGGGGCGCCAGGGCGGGTTCGGCACCGGTTCCGTCGCCGCGCTGGCCGGCGCGCCCCTGGCCATGGCCCTGGCCGACCCGGTGGACGTGGAGACCGAGCCCCACTGGCGCGACCTGGACGACTACGGCCGCTCCCAGAACATCGACGTGGTCAAGGCGTCCGTGTCCGGTCCCGACCCGTTCACCGCGGCCCTGGATAGGGCCGGCCTGGGGCTGCCGGGCGAGCAGTACCTGCTGCTGAGCGCGTCCATGGACATCCGCGACGGCTACCTGCCCATCTACTCCCGCACCGAGCGCCTGCAGTCGCCCATGTACCAGGACGCCTGGACGTCGCCGCGGCAGCAGAACGACTGGAACGGTCTGGCCAAGTGGACGTGGCACATCAACCCGCGCCACAAGATCAACCTGACCGGCAGCCGCCAGTTCGCCATCAGCCAGGGCTTCCGCCTGCCCGGCGAGGGCTACCCGCGGGAGTTCATGGACAACCTGGACAGCTACCTCGTGTTCACCAACGAGAGCATCCTCAGCCAGCTCTACTACCGCTGGGTGACCGGCGAGAGCGAGTTCTTCGAGCTGAGCGTGGGGCGGAACTTCACGCGGATGCACGCCAACCTGAACGGCGACGACGACTTCAGGAACTACGGCTTCGTGGCGCCGGATTCCACCACCATGATCCGGCCCCACTTCCAGGAGACGCACCACGCCGACCGCTGGCACGACCACTACGCCGAGTCGTGGAACGTGAAGACCAGCTACTCCTGGGTGACCAGCGAGACCAACCAGTTCAAGACGGGTATGGAGCTGACCTTCACCGAGATGCAGCTGGTGGACCTGCAGACCAACCTCGGAAAGCCGCCCCAAGGCAAGCTGGCCAAGGGCGAGGACATCTTCAAGGTGCACCCGCTCGTCGGTTCGGCCTACGTCCAGGACACGATCAACTATTCGGGGCTCGTGGTGAACGCGGGTCTGCGCATGGATGCCTGGGCACCCGGCCGCGAGGTCGAGTACGTGATGGACAACCACGAGGACTACCTCTTCATCTATCCCGAGATGCGCGAGGAGTTCTACGAGGACACCGTGGAGTTCGCGACCAGGAGCTGGAAGCTGCGCGTGTCGCCCCGTCTGGGCCTGAGCTTCCCCGTCACGCCCAAGGACAAGTTCTTCTTCAACTACGGCCACTTCTCCCAGTGGCCGCGGTTCGCCTACGTGTATCCCCAGCTCGAGGCCCAGGCCACGTCGGACATCCAGCTCCTCGGCAACCCGAACCTGGATCCCAAGGTGACGGTGGAGTACGAGACCGGCTTCCAGCACGAGTTTCCCGGGCTGTGGAGCTTCGGCATGACGTTCTTCAGCCGGGACATCTACGACTACGCCAAGTCGGTGCGGCTGGCCCCCGTGTCCATCAACCCGGACCAGACGCCGGACCCCAACGACACCGAAGAGGTGGAGATCCAGCCGGTGCGCTACTTCAACGGCGACTCGGCGCGCAGCCTGGGCGTGGAGCTGAGCGTGATCAAGCGCACGACCCGCTGGCTCAGCGGTTCCGCCAGTTTCGAGCTGGCCCGCAGCACCGGCACCAACAGCGACGCCGACGCCGCCTACCTCTCCACGGTCTACAACCAGGGCGCCCAGGACATCAACGCCTCGAGCATCCGTCGTTCGCCGCTGCTCTGGGACAAGCCCTGGAAGCTGTCCATGAACCTGGACTTCTCGGTGTTCGACAAGGACCGCCCCGAGCTCTTCGGCTGGCGCATGCCGCCCAACTGGAGCCTCAACCTGCTCTACCGGGCCGAAGCCGGACAGCGCTACAGGCCGGTGGCCTACGAGAACCCCCTGGACCCCCAGGCCTTCGACTACGACTTCGCCACCGAGTACTCGGGGGTGGGCCCCTACAAGAGCTCCCTGAACCTCCGGTTCAACAAGTACTGGGACATGGGCAAGCACGAGCGCCTGACGTTCTTCTTCGAGGGCCGGAACATCCTGAACCACAAGAACTACCGCCGCGTGAACCCCTGGACCGGCGACGGCTACCGGGTGGGCGACGTGAACGGCGAGTGGACCGACCAGTACTGGGACTGGTACGACCGTCCCGACCTGGCCGGCCCCGTGCCCCTGACCACCGACTCCGAGGAGTACGCGAAGAGCCGCGTGAACCCGAGCTATCTGGAGGATCCCCTGACGATCCTCATGGGGGTGAGCTACTCATGGTAGGCATCGCCGACATCCTCAGGCGCTCCACCGCGGTCCTGATCCTGCTGATCGCAGGAACGGCTTCGGCCCAGGGCGTCCTCGACCTCTACGGCGAGGAGAACGCCGGCACCGCCGGCGCCCAGTTCCTGCGCATCCCCGCCGGGGCGCGGGCCGTGGGCCTGGCCCAGGCCGCCGTGGCCGGAGCCGACGACGCCTCGGGGGCCTACTGGAACCCGGCGTCGGTGATCCGCACCGAGCGCGACCACAACCTCTTCGCCGGGCACACCGAGTACGCCGCCGACATCGGCATCGAGCACAGCGCCTACCAGTGGCGCCGCCAGAACTTCGGATTCGCCGTGACCGCGGCCATGCTCCGGTCGGGCGACATCCCCCGCACCACCGAGTTCTACCAGGAGGGCACCGGCGACTTCTTCAGCGCCGACATGTACGTGCTCGGCCTGACCGTGGCGCGGGCCATGACCGACCGCTTCTCCATCGGCATGACCGCCAAGTACTACCAGGAGAACCTGGACGAGTTCGTGGTGCGTTCGGCCCTGCTGGACCTGGGCATCCTCTACTACGTGGGCGTGGGCGACCTGCGCGTGGGCTTCGCCGTGCGCAACTTCGGCCCCGACCTGACGCCGGGCGGCACGCCGCCGGACCTGGGGGAGGGCTTCAACACGCCGGGTTCGTTCCAGGGCTTCTCGGCGCCCACGTCGGGTTCCTTCGGCACGGCCTATACCTGGACCCTGAGTGAGCGGATCCGCCTGATGACCGCCGCCGACTTCCATCATCCCACCGACTACAGCGAGACCTTCCGCTTCGGCGGCGAGCTGGACATCGACGGCCTGCTGTTCCTGCGGGCCGGCCGCGAGACCAACCGCGTGGAGGGCGGCCTGTCCGCCGGCTTCGGCGTGGGCCTGGACCGCGGCGGCTGGGACGTGCGGATGGACTACGCCATGCGCGACATGGGCGCCTTCGGCACCGTCCACATGGTGTCGGTGGACCTGGCTCCGCCCGCAAGGAGGACGCGATGACGTTCCGCGACGGACGCCGCGTGATCGCGGCCGCCGCTCTCGCCGCGACCCTCGCCGTCGGCCTGCAGGGCTGCGGCGAGAAGATCGCCATCCCCGAGGCCGAGGGCCTGTTCGGCAACCTCGCCTACTCCGCCCTGGACTCGTTCCCGGGCGTTGGGGCGCGCCAGCTCTGCATCGCCAACAACTCCCTGTTCGTGGTGTCGGACGACAACAGCCTGACCAAGCGCAACCAGAGCTACGCCGAGTTCGAGCGCGTGGACGGCCTGGACGATCCCACCGCCGTGTGCGCCGACGAGGACGACGACATCGTGTTCGTCTGGGAGCAGGGAACCCGCGTGCTGAGCGCCTGGGCCAGCTCCGACCTGACGCCGCTGGGCGCCTCGGAGCTTCCGGAGGTCCGGTCCGGCAGCAGGCTCCTGGCCTGCGCCACGGGCGTGGAGGGGGCCGCCGACGGCGCCCGCACCTTCATCTACGTCACCGACCCCGATTCCCTGGTGGTCCACCGCTACGCCTGGTACGAGGGAGGCACGGCGGTGCCCATGGGCATCCTTTGCCGCAGCGACGGCCTGGGCACGCGGTTCGTTCACGAGCCTGAGGGCATGGTGGTGGACGCCGTGGGCAACCTCTTCGTCTGCGATGCGGACGTCGACCGCAACTGGGTCATCCGCTTCGACCCGACCCCGGACCAGACGGACGTGACCCCCGCCCCCGACGACTCCGATCCCTGGCGCGGCACGGCGATCTTGCTGGGCCCCCAGGTCTGCAACCCGCCGGCCGCCGCCGAGTACGTGATCGGCGACGCCCCCGTCTGCGACCAGACCGACTGGGTGGGCGGCCCCAGCGACGAGCCCGGCGCCTTCCACGCGCCCCGGGCCCTCGCCTCCGACGGCGACGGCCGGATCTACGTGGCCGACTCCGGCAACGGCCGGATCCAGATCTTCGACCGCTTCGGCGTCTTCGACCAGCAGTTCACCGACGAGGACGTGCCGTTCACACCGGTCAGCCTGGGCACCGTCGACAAGCTGAACGGATCGAGCGACTGGTTCTTCGGCGCCTACGTCTACGTGGTGGACGGTCATACCGGCGCCGTCCGGAGGTTCATCTCGGGCGAGTTCCTCAACGACGAGGACCTGCCCCCGCCCGACCAACCGTAGGGAGCGCCCGTGGCCGAGACGACGCGCCGAGACGACAAGCAGCACGACACGCCGTTCTACCTCTCCATCTCGGGGAACATCGGCGTGGGCAAGTCCACCGTCTGCTCCATGATGGGCGAGGCGCTGGGCTGGCCCACCTATTACGAGCCGGTGGACGACAACCCCTATCTGGAGGACTACTACCGCGACATGCCGCGGTGGGCGTTCCACCTGCAGATCTACTTCCTCAGCAAGCGCTTCGAGGTGCAGAAGGACATCATCGACCACGGCCTCTCGGCGGTGCAGGACCGCACCATCTACGAGGACGTGGAGATCTTCGCGCCGGTGCTGCACCGCATGGGCGCCATGGATCCGCGGGACTACGAGAACTACCGCGAGGTCTTCCACAACATGATCTCGTTCCTGCGTCCGCCGGACCTGGTCCTGTACCTGCGCTGCAATCCCGACACGGCGCTGGATCGCATCGGCAGCCGGGGGCGCGACTGCGAGAAGACCATCCCGCGCGACTTCATCGTGTCGCTGCATGAGGCCTACGAGGACTGGATCCCCAGGGCCGAGGAGATCTGCCCCGTGAAGATCATCGACACCGAGACGGTGAACCTCCGCGACGATCGCGACGCCCAGGCCGAGCTCCTCGACCTCGTGCGGAGAACCCACGCCGAGAAGGCCCGGCGCGAAGCCCGGACCGAGGGGGCCGAAGCATGACAGGCGACTTCCGTCGCAGCGACCAGCTCCGCGGGAACCGCATTCCCGACGATGTCCTGCGCGCCCTGCCCAAGACCGACCTGCTCTTCCACCTGGACGGCTCCCTGCGCCTGGAGACGTTCATGGAGTTCGCCGGCGAGGCCGGCCTGGACGTGCCGCCCACGCCCCGGGCCACCCTGGCCCGTTACTTCCCGGTGGACCGGTCGAGCTGCCAGGAGCACTTCGGATCGTTCTTCGACCACACCACCGGCGTAATGCAGTCGGCCGCCGCCCTGAGGCGCGTGGCGAAGGAGGCCGTCGAGGACGCCCACGCCTGCGGCGTGTGGTACCTGGAGGTGCGGTTCTGTCCGCTGCGCCACCAGCAGGGCGGACTCTCCCTGGACGAGACGGTGGAGGCGGTGCTCGAGGGGCTGCGCGAGGCCCGCGACCTCACGGGCGTGCGGTCGGGCGTGATCATCACCGGACTGCGCACGATCGGGCCGGACCAGTCCCTGCGCCTGGCCGAGCTGGCGGTGCGCTGGCAGGACGCCGGCGTGGTGGCCTTCGACCTGGCCGGCATAGAGCGGGACTATCCCGCCAAGGACCATCGCCAGGCCTTCTACCACATCATGAACCACAACCTCTCGGCCACCATCCACGCCGGGGAGGGGTTCGGTCCCGAGTCCATCCACCAGGCCCTGCACTACTGCGGCGCCAACCGCATCGGCCACGGCACGCGGCTCCACGAGGATCCGGACCTGCTGCAGTGGGTGAACGACCGGCGCATCCCGCTGGAGCTCTGCCTGAGCAGCAACGTGTTGACGGGGGTCGTGCCCGAGGCGGCGGACCACCCGTTCCGCCATTACATGGACATGGGCCTGCGCGTGACCCTGAACACGGACAACACGCTCTTCGCCCGCACCGACCAGCTGCGCGAACTGCGCCTGGCCGTGGACACCTTCGACCTGAGCCTGCTGGAGACCGAGACGGTGCTCCTCAACGGCTTCAAGAGCGCGTTCCTGCCCCAGGGCGACAAGGCGGCCATGACCGCCGAGGTCGCGGCCCGCTGCGGCGAGCTGCGCGACGAGTTCGGCCTGGACGGACTGGAGGCATCGTGAACGACCGACTGGCACGCCTGCACCCCTCCTGGCGCGACCGCGTGGGGGAGGCCGCAGCCTGGCTCGCCGAGCGCGGGTTCACCGCGCGGACGGGCCTGGTGCTCGGCAGCGGGCTGGGCAACTTCGTGGATGCCCTGGCCGACGTCGAAGCCATCGACTACGGCGAGATCCCGGGCTTCACGGCAACGTCGGTGGCGGAGCACAAGGGCCGCCTCGTGACCGGCGACGCCGGCGGGCATCGCTGCCTGGTCATGCAGGGCCGTCTCCATCCGTACGAGGGCCTGGACGGCGACGAGCTCATGCTCCCGACCGCCGTGCTGGCCGTCCTCGACGTGGACGTGGCGGTGATCACCAATGCGGCCGGCGGTCTGAACCTTCACTACCGGCCCGGCGACCTGATGGTGATCCGCGATCACCTTGACCTGCACCTGCGCGATCCCCTCCAGGGGCTGCTCACGGAGACGGGCGACGGGGTCGACGGCCGTTCCATGCGCCCCTGCTGCCTCTACGACGAGGACCTGGCCCGCGCGCTCCTGGCCGCCGGCGCCGACCACGGCGTCCCCTTGCATGCCGGCGTGTACGGCAGCATGTGGGGACCCGCCTACGAGACCAAGGCCGAGATCGGCATGCTGCGCCGGGCCGGCTGCGACGCGGTGGGCATGTCCACCGCACCCGAGGTCGCGCTGCTCCACGCCCTGGGCGTGCAGGTGGCCGGCCTGTCCTGCATCACGAACCCCGCCCGCGAGGTGGGCCAGCCCGAGCTGTCGCACCAGGACGTCGTGGAGACGGGCCTGATGGTGCGCGACCGCATGGCGAAGCTCCTGCTGGCCTATCTGCCCGTGCTGGCGGACCGAGACTGACCCCGATGGCGGGCGTGGCGCCCGCGAAGGAGAACGAGATGCGACCGTACCTGGTGGCCGGAAACTGGAAGATGCACAAGGGTCCCGCCGACGCCGTGGCCCTGGCCCGCAAGGTGGCCATGGGCGTGCTGGGCATGGACCTGAAGGGCGACGTGCTGGTGTGTCCGCCCTACGTGTCGATCCCCGGCGTGGCCGACGTGCTGAAGGACTCCGTGGTGGCGACCGGAGCCCAGAACTGCGCCACCGACGACGCCGGCGCCCACACCGGCGAGGTGGCCGCGTCCATGCTGGCCGAGGCGGGCTGCAGCCACGTGATCGTGGCGCATTCCGAGCGCCGGACCGATCGTGGAGAGACCGACGACGATTTCGTGCGCAAGATCGAGCAGGCCCACGCCGCCGGCCTCGTGGCCGTGTTCTGCTACGGCGAACGCCTGGAGGAGCGCAAGGCCGGCCGCGCCGCCGACGTGGTGAAGGCCCAGCTCGCGGGCGTGCTGCCGCGCCTCGGCGGCTTGAACGCGAAGAACCTGGTGCTGGCCTACGAGCCCGTGTGGGCCATCGGCACCGGCGAGACCGCCACGCCGGAGCAGGCCCAGGAGATCCACGCCCTGTCGCGGGAGATCGTGACGGGCATCCTCGGCGCGTCGGTCGCCGCGGACCTGAGGATCCTGTACGGCGGCAGCGTGAAGCCCGGCAACGCCGAGGAGCTCTTCGGCATGGCCGACATCGACGGCGGACTGGTCGGGGGCGCGAGCCTCGCGGCCGACGACTTCCTTGGCATCATCAACGGCGCCCAGGCCGCGGCCGGCGCCTAGATCCCGGAGACGATACCGATGCGTAAGACGATCCCCACGATCCTCCTGGTCGCGACCCTCGCAGCCGTCGCCGCGGGTGCTCCGAACCAGCCCGTGTCGCCCACCTGGTCGGGCGGAGCCAGCTATCCCGGCGCGGCGGCCCCCGTCTTCGCGGACCTTCCCGACAACGTGGAGGTCCTGCGGCTGGAGAACGGGCTGCAGGTCCTGCTGATGCACAACCCCTCCCAAGACATGACGGCCGTCGTGACCCAGGTGAAGGTGGGCTCGGCCTTCGAGGACTTCCGCACCAGCGGCATGAGCCACATGCTCGAGCACCTGCTGTTCAACGGCAGCGATCGCTGGACCCAGGAGGAGCAGTACGACCTGGCCGACCGCATCGGCGCCTGGAACAACGCCCACACCACCGATTTCTTCACCAACTACATCATGATCGTGCCCACGGAGCACCTGGCCGAGGGCGCCGAGCTCCAGGCCGAGATGCTCTTCCACTCGATCATCCCGGCGGAGAAGTTCGAGAAGGAGCGCGGCATCGTCGTGGGCGAGATCGTGCAGGGGCGCGACCGCGGCGGCGACGAGGCGGCCGAGGCCGTGCGCGACGTCCTCTACTCGGGCAGCAGCCTGGCCATGCCGACCCTCGGCACCCTGAGCACCATCGAGCACATGGACCGCGACGACGTGTGGTCCTTCTACAAGAACCACTACGTGCCCAACAACATGATCACGACGGTGGCCGGCAACTTCGACCGCGACGAGGTGCTGGCGATCCTTCGCGAGCACTTCGGCAGCGTGCCGCCGGGCACCGTCGAGCGACCGGTGCTGGAGCCGGCCCCGTACATCGACCGCACGTCGGTGGTCACGCGCAGGGCGGGGTCGTCGCACTCCCTGTCCCTGGCCTACGAGGCTCCCACCTACGGTTCCCCCGACTACTTCCCGTTCCTGGTGCTCGTGAACCTGCTGACCACGCCGGCCAGCGGCATCCTCACCGCCGCCGTGGAGGAGATGGGCGAGGGCGCCGACGTGGGCGTGTGGTGGGAGCAGGCCGAGGGCTTCGGGCGTCTGGTCGTGGATGTCGAGCTGCCGGTCGGCGCCGACCCCGCCACGTACCACAGGGCCGTCACCGAGGCCATGACCCGGGCCGTGGAGTGGGGCGTGACCGAGCAGGACGTGGAGGAGGTCGTGAGCGTCCAGGCCACCGAGACCCTCATCGAGCGCGAGCAGCTGCGGCACCTGGCCATCATGGCCGCCCAGCCCATCGCCCAGGGCGGCGTGGACTTTTTCCTGGGCTACCTCGAGGCCATGAAGCGCGTCCGCGCCGAGGACGTGACCCGAGTGCTGGGCGCCTACCTGGCCGACAGTCCCCACACCGTCGTGCGCGTGCAGCCCCGGGCCGTGGTCGAGGCCGAGGACGGCGGCGACGCTCCCGACGCCGTTGTCCTGGAGCGCTCCGAACTCTCCAACGGCGTGGTGCTGGTGACGCTGCAGAACCCCACGTCGCCCCTGTTCGCCGCCCACGTGACGGCGCGCAACCGTGCGGAGATCGACGGCGACCGACCCGGCGCCGTGGACATGGCCCACCGCCTGCTGCTGCAGGGCATCGGCGGCTGCGACGAGACGTGCACCGCCCGCAAGCTCCGCGGCCTGGGCGCCCAGCTCAAGCTGGTGGACGATCCGCGCTTCCCCATGGACGACTACTACACCAACGGCCGCTTCTCCTGGATCCGCCTGGAGGCCGCGGCCGACGACGGCCCCGAGGCCCTGGTCCTGGTGCTGGACCTGATCCAGCACGCCGGCTTCACCGACGAGCACTTCGAGGCCGAGCGCGAAGCCGTGCGCGGCATGCTCGCCCGGCGCCGGGCCAGCGCCCGTTCCGCCGCCGACGGCCTGCTCGCCGACACCCTCTACGGCGATCATCCCCTGGCCCGCCCCGTGGAGGGCGACCTGGAGACCCTCGCCGAGCTCAGCTACGACGACGTGCGCCGCGTGTACCGCCGTGCTTTCGCCCCGGGCAACCTGGTGCTGACGGTGGTCTCGCCCCTGCCCCACGACCGCCTCGCCAGCCTGATCGAGGAGCAGATCCCCGGCCGAGGCGTGCCCGGGCCGGGCCTGCCCGCCTCGCCGGTCACCGCCGAGTCCGATCGCGTCACCACCTCCATCGGCGGCCAGATGGGCGCCATCCGCATCGGGTCCCTCTTCGAGGTGGCCGAGGGCGACGCCCTGCCCCTCAAGCTGCTGACGATGATCCTCTCGGACCGCCTGGGCCAGGACCTGCGCGAGACCCGCGGCCTGTCCTACAGCGTGGGCGCCTCGGTGGGCGTGCACGACGGCACGGCTTCCTTCGAGGCCTGGCTCAACCCGCCCATGCCGCGCCTGGCCGAGGGCGAGGAGGCCCTCGCCGGCGCCGTGACGGCCTTCGACGCGGCGACGGTCACCCAGGAGGAACTCGACACGATCCGCAACGCGTACAAGGGCCGCCTGATGATGCGGCGCCTGTCCAGCGTGGCGCAGGCCTACTACCTGGCCATGGCGGAGCTCGACGGGAACGTGGGCGGGTATCTCGACGTGTTCTCGCGGTACGATGAAGTGACGCTGGAGGACCTCAATCGGGTCGGTCTTGAGTATTTCTCTGATCGTCCCTACGTCACGGTCGTCGTGGATTGACGGGTCGAAATCCCGTCGCGAGGGGGACGCACGGTCACGACCTCGTGTCGTGACCGTGCTCGGCGCTCCGGCGCTTCCGGCCTCCTTGCCTCCAGCACCTCCGCGACGCCCCCTCGCGACGGGATTTCGACCCGTCAATCCGCCACCACCGTGATGGCGACGACAGAGGAGTACTCATGACGCGATGGATGACAGTCCTCAGCCTGGTTGCCGTGGCGACGGCGGGAGCGGCGGAGAAGCCGGTGCTTCATCATGAGGTGGAGATCTCGTTCGACGTTCCCGGGAACGGGGTCGAGATCGTGGACGTGGTCATGGTGCCGGCGGGTGTGGATACGCTTTGGCTGGACCGGGCGCTGACTCCCATGGAGTACGTCGTGTCGACGGATCCCGGTGCGGAGCGGGAGCCCTGCCTCTGCGTTCATGTGCCCGGTGAGCGCTCCGTCTCCGGCGAGTTCTCGCCTGTCATGGTCCGCAAGCCCGAGCACGGCGACGGCGTGTTGACCTACCAGGTGCGCTACGTGGGCACCCTCTTCGAATCCACCGACGACGTCTCCTTCTCCCGCGAGAACGTCGGCCGCGAGATCCAGGCCACGGTGTCGGAAGAGGGCATCTACCTGGCCGCCGAGGGCTGGCTGCCGTACCACCCGGACGCCATGGCCACCCACCGGCTGACCATCCACACGCCCGTGGGCTGGGAGCCGGTCACGCAGGGGCGGCGGACGCGGCACGAGGTCGTGGGCGACGAGCAGGTCACGGTCTGGGACGCGACGAAACCCGCGGACGGGCTGATCCTCATCGCCAACCGCTACCACGTGACCGAACGCGATTTCGACGGCGTCACGTCCTACACCTTCTTCCTGGAGGACGACCCTAAGCTGGTGGAGACCTACCAGTCCCACACCGGGCAGTACCTCGAGATGTACCGGGAGATGCTGGGGCCGTACCCCTACGCCAAGTTCGCCACCGTCGAGAACTGGTTCCCCACGGGCTACGGCATGCCGTCGTGGACGCTGCTGGGGGGCACGGTGCTGCGCCTGCCCTTCATCCCCAAGACGAGCTTCGGCCACGAGATCGCCCACAACTGGTGGGGCAACTCGTCGTTCGTGGACGTGGAGCGGGGCAACTGGTGCGAGGGCCTGACGGTCTACTGCGCCGACTACCACTACAAGTCCCTCGAATCCGACGAGGCCGCCCACGAGTACCGCCGCAACCTGCTGAAGGACTTCGCCGCCTACGTCCATGACGGGCGCGACATGACCCTGCGCGAGTTCAAGGCCCGCCACAGCGGCGCCACCCGCGCCATCGGCTACGGCAAGTCCATGATGGTCTTCCACATGGTGGACCGCGCCATCGGCCGCGACGCCTTCCTGGCCGCCCTGCGCGACGTGTGGAGCTCCCACCCCTTCCAGCCGGTCTCCTGGGACGACTTCTTCGCCGCCTTCGCGAAGCACGGAGGCACCGACCTGGACTGGATGCGCGACCAGTGGCTCGAGCGCACCGGCGCGCCCCTGCTGTCGCTGGAGGGCGCCGAGCGGAAAGACGGCGAGGTGCGCGTGACGGTGACCCAGACCGAGCCCGCCTGGGAGCTGGACGTGCCCATCGTGCTGGAGACCCGCTCCGGCGACGTGGAACACGTGGTGCGCCTGGACGGCCCTCGCGGCGAATTCACGTTCGACGACCCCGGCGCGGTGGCGGTCCACGTGGATCCCGACGACCATGTGTTCCGGCGTCTGCACGCCGTGGAGATCGAGCCCACCCTGAGCCAGGTGCTCGGGGAGGAGGAACCGCGGTTCCTGGCGTCCACCCCGGCGGGCACGGAGTTCGCCCGGACGTGGACCGAGACGGACGACCCGATGATGGCCGCCCCCGGCGACGACGCCGATGGACACGCCCGCATCGCCGTCAACCCGGCGCAGGCCGAGTTGAAGCGCTGGTTGCCCGAAGGCGTGCAGGCGGCCGGTTCGCTGCTCTTCATGGAGGGGCGGCGCATCGACCTGAAGAAGAACGACGTGGTGCTGGCGACGGCGGACCCCGACCAGGAGGGCGTGACCTCCCTGGTGGTGCTCTGCTCCGACGAGCGTCGCGTGCTGGGGCTCGCTGACCGCGTGAGCCACTACGGCAAGTATTCCTGGCTGGTCTTCCCCGCCCGGGGCCGGCCGCAACGGGGGAACTGGGCCATCGCGGCATCGCCGCTCAGCGCCCGCCTCGACTGACACGGGAGGACAGCATGACCAGGACCATCACCATTCTCGCCCTGATCCTCGTCGCCGCCCTGGCGATCAACGGCTGCGGCATGAGCAAGGCCCAGAAGGGCGCCCTGATCGGCGCAGCCACCGGTGCGGCCGCCGGCGCCGCCGTCAGCGACGACGACGCCAAGGGAGCCGCCATCGGCGGCGCCGCCGGAGCCCTCGTGGGCGGCCTCATCGGCAACTACCTGGATCAGCAGGCCGAGGAGCTGGCCACCATCCCCGGCGCCCACGTGGAGCGCGTGGGCGACGAGGTGCGGGTGACCTTCGACAGCGCCATCCTCTTCGACTTCGACTCGGCGGCCCTGCGCGGCGACTCCCAGGAGCGCCTGGACCGCATGGCCGAGGTCCTGGTGGATTATCCCGAGACCGACATCCTGGTCATGGGCCACACCGACAACGTGGGCGACGCCTCCTACAACCAGGGACTCAGCGACCGGCGCGCCGGCTCGGTGGGCACCTACCTGGTGAGCCGCGGCGTGGCCGACGGCAGGATCGTGGCCCGGGGCTTCGGCGAGACCGAGCCCGTGGCCGACAACGGCACCGACGAGGGGCGGGCGGAGAACCGCCGCGTCGAGGTGTCCATCAAGGTGAACGAGGAGTTCCGCGCCCGCGCGGAGCAGCAGAAGGGTTGAACCGAACAGGGAGCATGACGTGAGCGCCATCGCCAAGCTGAAGCCGACGTCCGTCTGGAACATCTTCGACCGCATGTCCGCCATCCCGCGCGGATCGGGTGACGAGGTCGCAGTCCAGGACATGTTCAAGGCCTGGGCCGACGAGCGCGGCCTGGAGTGGAAGCAGGACGCCGTGGGCAACCTGCTGATCACCATCCCCGCCACCAAGGGCATGGAGAAGAAGCCCGCCGTGCTGGTGCAGGGCCACGTGGACATGGTCTGCGAGAAGAATTCCGGCACCAAACATGATTTCACCAAGGACCCCTTGAAGCTCCGGAAGACCGGGGATTGGGTCTCCGCGGAGGGAACCACCCTCGGCGCCGACAACGGCATCGGCGTGGCCATGGGCCTGGCCCTGGCCGACGAGAAGGGGCTGAAGCACCCCAAGGTGGAGTGCCTGCTGACGGTGGACGAGGAGCGTGGCCTGACCGGCGCCGCCGGCGTGGAGGCCGGGTTCTTCACGGCCCGCCGCATGATCAACCTCGACTCGGAGCAGGACGACGCCCTGTTCATCGGCTGCTCCGGCGGCCAGGACAGCATCCTGACCCTCAAGAACAAGAAGATGAAGCTCGGCAAGGGGCTGGTGGGCCGGAAGGTGTCGGTCTCGGGGCTGCTGGGCGGTCACTCCGGGCTGGACATCGACAAGAATCGCGGAAACGCCATCAAGATCCTCACGCGCTGCCTGCTGGCGGCCCGTGAGCAGGTCGACTTCCGCCTGGCGGCCATCGACGGCGGCAGTATGCGCAACGCCATCCCCCGCGAGGCCGTGGCCAAGGTGGCCGTGCCCGAGAAGGACACGCGCCTGTTCAAGAAGCTGGTGGACGCCCAGGCCGCCCGGATCATCGGGGAGGAGCTCAAGGGCGTGGACGAGGGCTGCGTCGTGAAGGTCGGAACGTGCAAGCTCGAGCACAACCTGGGCGGCAACTGCACCACCCGCACCCTGACCATGCTGGACGCCCTGCCCAACGGCGCCCTGACCATGAGCCTGGCCATCCCCGGCCTGGTGGAGACCAGCTCCAACGTGGGCGTGGTGGCCACCGACGGCGGCACCGTGCGCATCGTGTGCTGCAGCCGTTCGTCGAGCATGTCGGCCCTGGCGGGCGTGGCCCGGCGCCATCGTTCGCTGAGCGCCATGCTCTTCGACCGCTGCTCCATCGTGCAGGAGGGCGGCTATCCCGGCTGGATGCCCAACCCGAAGTCGGAGATGGTGCGCACCACCGCGGCCATGTACAAGAAGACCTTCGGCAAGGAGCCGGAGCTGCTGGCCATCCATGCCGGCCTGGAGTGCGGGCTGCTCACGGAGAAGTACCCGGACCTGGACATCGTGTCCTTCGGTCCGAACATCACCGGGGCCCACTCGCCGGACGAGAAGGTGAGCGTGTCGTCGGTGCAGAAGATCTGGAGCCTCTTCACCAAGACGCTGGCGAAACTCTAGTTCCTCATCGATCTGCAGATGCGACGGCCGCGGTGATCACCCACCGCGGCCGTCGTCGTTTCTCCCATGATAAACGAATAATAACCCTCAATCCGGGCCGTTTCCGGACGAAGTTGGACGTCGAGGAGCCCGGCGGGGTGGCCGGAATCCCGACATATCATCATGGAAGGTTCGGCATGAAGCTGAGAGACAAGGTAGTCGTGTGGATGGTGGCGAGCCTCGTCACGGTCCTGGGGATCGCGGGTGCGGTGAACAACACGTTCTCCAAGCGCATCAGCGACGAGGAAATGGAGCGCCAGGCCGGATTCGCGGCCTCGAACATTGCCCAGGCCATCGCCTGGTTCGGCGAGATCGGGGACATGGACGGCCTCGAGGGCTTCATGGACAAGGCTCGGGAGCAGGACGGCATCGTCGCCGTCCATTCGTTCCGGGCCCCGGCCACCGAGGAGGAGTACGGCGTCCGCGAAGGAGCGTCCGTGTCCGACGACGTCCAGCGGCAGGTCCTGACCTCCGGTGCGATCGCGATGGTCTCCGACGACGAGAACCACGTGCTCCGCTACTGCATGCCCATCAAGGCCACCGAGAGCTGCCTGGACTGCCACGAGAACGCCCGGGCCGGCGACGTGCTCGGCGGGGCGGACGTGCACATCTCCACGGCGCTGGCTCAGGCGGCGGTGAGCAAGCAGACGGCCATCATGGCCGTGGCCGTGCTCTGCGCCCTGGCCGTGGCGGCCGTGGTGCTGCGCGTGATCATCACCCAGCTGGTCATCAAGCCCGTGAACGGCGTGTCCGGCATCCTGCTCGAGCGGGCCCGGTCCATCTCCACCAGTTCGGAGACCTTCGCCAGCTCGGCCACCCTGATGGCGCAGGGAGCCAACGACCAGGCCGCGAGCCTCCAGGAGACCTCCGCCTCGCTCAAGGAGGTCCATGCGCGCAACCGCACCAACGCCGACAACGCCGGCGAGGCGGACCGCACGGCCGGAACCGCGTCCACGGCGGCCGAGAGCAGCTCCGACGCCATGGGTCGCATGAGCACCGCCATGTCGGCCATCCGCGAGTCGTCCCACGAGACGGCCAACATCATCAAGACCATCGACGAGATCGCCTTCCAGACCAACCTGCTGGCCCTGAACGCGGCGGTCGAGGCCGCCCGCGCCGGCGAGGCGGGCAAGGGCTTCGCCGTGGTGGCGGAAGAGGTCCGCAACCTGGCCGCCGGCAGTGCCGACGCGGCCCGGAACACCCAGCAGCTCATCGAGAAGGCCCTGAGCAACGCCGACGAGGGCGTGGCCGTGGTCTCGGAGATGGACGACAAGCTGCGCGAGATCGTCGACAACATCGCGACCTCGTCCCTGACGATCACGCAGGTGTCCCAGGCCACGGCCCAGCAGGCCGTGGAGCTGGACCAGGTGAACAACGCCATCTCCCGGATCGAGGACATCACCCAGTCCAACGCCGCGACGGCGGAGGAGACCGCCTCGGCCAGCGAGGAGCTGTCCGCCATGGCCGGCGACCTCGAGAACGTGGCCGGCGAACTGGTTTCCATGATCGGGGGAAGCCGTTGACGGGGACCGGAACGGAACTGACCAGCCGGAACGGGGACGACGCAGGTCGACCCCGTCCGCGCTCGTCGGCGTCGGCCCGCGTTCTCGTTGATTCCGAGGAAGTTACGAGGTTTTTGGAATTGATCGCTGAGACCGCCCCCGTTGGCATGACGGTTGCGATTGATGCGCCGGGCAGGTCCCGCACGCCGGTGCGGGCCGCCGCACGATTGCGACGGCGCTGAACGACCCGGAGGACCCGGCGCGGCCGGGAGGGAGAGCAGAGATGAAACTGAGCGATGCCAAGGGACTGGTGGATCACCTTTCCGGATTCCTCGAGACGACCACGGAGCTCAGCGGCCCGTCGGCGCGTTCGCTGAAGCCCCTGTTCGACGAGGTGGGCGGCGCCCTGGCCGAGGAGGGCCTGGACAAGGACTCCGCCAAGGCCCGCAAGGCGGCGACCCTCTGCGGCCAGATCGCCGACGGCTCCGACCCCGATCCGGCCGGAAGCTGGGCGTGGGTCAAGGGCACGGCCGAGGCTCTCAGGAAGGTCGTCCGAGACGGCACTCCCCACGAGCAGGCCGGCTACCCGGACGCCGGCGGTTCCCAGTCCGCGGCGCCGGTATCCATGGCAGACGCCGAGATCTTCAGCGAGTTCCTCTCGCGCCAGGGCGACAACATCGAGGAGATCGAGCACATCGTGCTGGACGCCGAGAAGGGCGTCTTCCCCGACGACATCTCCGGCATGATGCGCTTCTTCCACACCCTGAAGGGCGAGGCCGGACTGCTGGGCCTCGAGGACATGTCGCGCTGCGCCCACGCCACCGAGGACATGCTGCTGGCCGAACCCCTGGCCGCCTGCATGGAGCGCCTGCTGCAGGTGAAGGACTGGCTCACCCAGAGCTTCCGGCACCTGGAGGGCGAGGGCGACGCCCCCGCCGGCGTGGAAGAGCTGATCGACTCCTTGCGGACGCCCGCGGCGGCTGCGGCAGCTCCCGAGCCGGCCGCTCCCGCCCAGGCCCCCGAACCCGATCCCGCCGAGGCGACCTGGGAGTCCGTGGGCATCGACGAGGACGTCTTCGCCCGCAACCTGAACGACGGCGACGTGGACCTGCTCCAGGACTTCATCGCCGAGGCCGGCGAGCACCTGGACGAGGCCGAGGCCCAGCTGCTGACCCTGGAGTCCGAGCCCACCGACGCCGACGCCCTGAACGCCGTGTTCCGCGCCTTCCACACCATCAAGGGCGTGGCCGGGTTCATCGAGATGACCCACATCCAGGAACTGGCCCACAAGGCCGAGAACCTGCTGGACCAGGCCCGCAAGGGCGAGATCGAGCTGGCCGGCGACCCCATGGACCTCACCTTCGAGTCCGTGGACATGCTCAAGAAGCTGTGCGACGACATCGTGACCGGACTCGGCGGCGACGGCACCCTGGGTCGGCGCGAGGAACTGCCCGGCCTGATGGCCCGGCTGCTGGCCCGCTGCGGCGCCGCCGGTGCGGCCCCGAAGCTCAAGAAGCCCGCCGCGGCCGCCCCGCCACCGGCCCCCCAGCCGGCGCCGACCCCCCCACCGCCCCCCCCCCCCGAACCCGAGGCCAAGGCCGACGACGCCGGCGGATCCGGGCTCTTCGTGTTGAAGAAGCCCGTCAAGCCCGTCGCCGCCCCCGAGCCGAAGGCCGCGGACGAGGAGGCCGCCGTGGATGCGGCGATCCGCGACAAGGAACAGGCTCCCAAGCCCGCTCCCGAGGCCAGGACGGACGCCAAGCCGGCGGGCGACAAGGCCGCCGCCCCGTCCGCCAAGGTTCAGCGCAAGGAAGCCGTCCGCGTGGACGCCGACCGCCTGGACCTGCTGGTGGAGACCATCGGCGAGCTGGTGATCGCCGAGGCCATGGTGAGTCAGAACCCCGAGCTGCGGGCCGGATCGTCCGTGGAGCTGGCGCGCAACCTGGACCACCTGGACAAGATCTGCCGCGAGCTGCAGGAGATCGGCATGTCCCTGCGCATGGTGCCGGTCAAGCCCGTCTTCCAGAAGATGGCGCGGCTGGTGCGCGACCTGGGCAAGAAGATCGACCGCAAGATCGACTTCGTGATGAGCGGCGAGGACACCGAGCTGGACAAGTCCGTGGTGGACAAGATCGGCGACCCCCTGGTGCACATGCTCCGCAACGCCGTGGACCACGGCATCGAGTCGGACCCCGCCGAGCGTACGGCCAAGGGCAAGCCCGCGGCCGGCCGCATCGAACTGCGGGCCTACCACAAGGGCGGCAACATCGTCATCGAGGTCACCGACGACGGCAAGGGCCTGGACCGCGACGCCATCATGGCCAAGGCCGTGGACCGCGGCCTGGTCAAGGAGGGCCAGGTGCTCACGGACCGCGAGGTCTTCGCCCTGATCTTCGAGCCCGGGTTCTCGACGGCCAAGAAGGTCACCGACGTGAGCGGTCGCGGCGTGGGCATGGACGTGGTGCGCCGGAACATCGAGGAGCTTCGCGGCAACGTGGAGATCGAGTCGGTGCACGGCAAGGGCAGCACGTTCCGGTTCAAGCTGCCCCTGACCCTGGCCATCATCGACGGCATGGTGATCAGCGTGGGCGGCGAGAACTACATCATCCCGACCCTGACCGTCGTGCGCCTGGTGCGCCCGAACATGGACGACTACTCCACGGTCAAGGAGAAGGGCGAGATGCTCCGCTTCGAGGAGGAGCTGATCCCGCTCTACAGGCTGAACCGCCTGTTCAGCATCCCGGAGGGCCGGGAGAACCTGTCCGAGGCCGTGGTCGTGGTCGTCGAAAGCGACGGGCGGCGCGTGGGCGTCGTCACCGACGACCTGATCGGACAGCAGCAGATCGTCATCAAGAGTCTGGGAGAGAAGGTCCAGGGAACGCCCGGCATCGCCGGCGGCGCCATCATGTCCGACGGTAACGTGGCGCTGATCCTGGACGTGGCCGGACTGGTGAAGGTGGCCCACACCGGACCCGGTCACGGCGGCGAGGCCCAGGCCTCGGAATAGCGGAGAGGGAGAGGCCGCCGCAGGCGGCGTTGTTCAAGAGGAGGATGAGATGACCATGGACACCCAGATCGCTTCGGTCGCGAAGCCCGGCAAGTACCTGTCGTTCGTGCTCGGCGGCGAGGAATACGGCCTGGAGATCCTCAAGGTGCAGGAGATCAACGGCATCTCCGAGGTCACCTACGTGCCCCGGACCCCCGACTACGTGCGCGGCGTGATCAACCTGCGCGGCAGGGTGATCCCCGTGATCGACCTGCGGGCCAAGTTCGGCATGGACACGGTCGAGGACACGGAGAAGACCTGCATCATCGTTGTGCAGCTGGATCACGACGGCGACGTGGTGACGATGGGCGTCATCGTGGACGACGTCTCCGAGGTGCTGAACATCACGGAGGAGCAGCTGTCGCCGCCCCCGTCGTTCGGGACCGGCGTCGACGCCGACTTCATCATCGGCATGGGCAAGCTGGACAAGAGCGTGGTGATCCTGCTGGACATCGACCGCGTGCTCTCCGGCGCCGAGATCGACGCCATCGCGAACCAGGAAACGAACTGACGCCGATACCCCGTATGGGAGAAGCGATATGACGACCCAGACCGCGTCTCCGTCCCTGGCGACCCGCCAGATCGGGACGAAGGAATTCGAGACGATCCGGAGCATGATGTACGCCCAGGTGGGCATCGTGCTCCAGGACAACAAGCGTGCGCTCGTGGAGGCCCGTGTGAACAAGAGGCTGCGGGCCCTCGGCATCGATTCGTATGACGGCTATCTCGAATACCTGGGCGGTCCCGAGGGCGGCGCCGAGCTGATCCAGCTCATCGACGCCATCTCGACCAACGTCACCCACTTCTTCCGGGAGAACGAGCATTTCGACTTCACGGCCGAGGTGGTCGGGCAATGGCTCGCCGAGGGGCGCAGGAAGCTCCGCTTCTGGTCCGCGGCCTGCTCCACGGGGGAGGAGCCCTATTCCCTGGCCATGACGCTGCGCTCGGTCAAGGGCTTCGCCCAGGCCGACGCCAAGATCCTGGCCACCGACATCTCGACCCGCGTCCTGAAGATGGCGGCGGAGGGCCGTTACGACTCATCCGTGGTCGCGAAGATCCCCGCGCCGATGCGCAAGGGGGCCTTCAGGAGCCTGAGCGACGGCCGCGAGGAGGTCACCGTCGACCTCAAGCGGCTGATGATGTTCCGGCGCATGAACCTGAACAAGACGCCGTACCCCATCAAGGGCGTCTTCGACATCATCTTCTGCCGCAACGTGATGATCTACTTCGACCGCGACCTCCGGGCGCGGATCGTGGGCGAGGCCCATCGCCTGCTGCAGCCCGGCGGCTACCTGATCATCGGCCACGCCGAGACCCTGATCGGCATGGAGAGCCGCTTCGAGTTCGTGATGCCGTCGGTCTACAGGAAGGTGGGCTGACCATGTGCCGCATCGGACGGAACCGCGAGTCCGGAAGGAGGGGAGCATGAGCACGAGCACGCTCGAGACGCGATCGCTCCACACCTCCGGCCGACCGCTGATCACGGTGGACATCTCGGACATGAAGGTGTCCAAGAGTCCCGAAGACGTGATCGTCACCTACTCCCTCGGGTCGTGCGTGGGGCTCGTGCTTCATGATCCGGTGGCGGGTGTCGCGGGCATGATCCACTGCATGCTGCCCCTGTCGAAGATCGATCCCGAGAAGGCCCGCCTCAAGCCCCACATGTTCGTGGACACCGGCGTGACGTCGCTGCTCCAGGCGATCTACGGGATGGGGGCGCAGAAGAAGAACCTGATCGCCAAGGTGGCGGGCGCCGGTTCGCCCCTGGGCAAGGAGAAGATCTTCAAGATCGGGCAGAGGAACTACACGGTGCTGCGCAAGGTCCTGTGGAAGAACAACATCCTGATCCAGGCCGAAGACGTCGGCGGTTCCGCCGCGAGAACCCTGTACCTGGACGTGGCGTCGGGCAAGACCTACGTCAAGTCCGGCGGCCAGGAGGTCGAGTTGTGAGCATGAAGACGGAGATCCTGTCCAAGGTCCGGGCCGTACCGCCGCTGCCGGAGGTCATCCTCAAGCTCCGCGAGTGCTGCAACGACCCCAACGTGCAGTTCGCCTCCATGGCCAAGGTCATCGAGACCGACGCCGGACTCACGTCCAGCATCCTGCGCCTCGCCAACTCCGCCTACTTCGGCTGCGCCGGCAGCATCAGCTCCGTCCAGTTCGCCATGACGCGGCTGGGGCTGAAGCGCGTGCACCAGATGGCCCTGGCGGTCTGCGTGTCGCCCCTGGCCCAGAAGCCCGTCTCGGGCTACGACCTCCACGCGGAGAAGCTCTGGGAGCACTCCCTGGCCACGGCGATGATCGCCGAGCACCTGGCCGAGGAGGCCGGGAACGTGGATCCCTCGGACGCCTTCACGGCCGGCATGCTCCACGACCTGGGCAAGACGGTCCTGGGCATGTTCGTGGAGGGCGAGATCGAAGAGATCCAGCGGCTCGTGGACGACGAGGGCTATTCCTTCGACGAGGCCGAACGCGCGGTCCTGGGCACGGACCACGCCGCCGTGGCGGGCATGCTGCTGCGCCACTGGCAGGTGCCGACGGTCGTGAGCGACGCCGTGCGCTGGCATCACAAGCCGTCGCGCTGCGAGGGGGAAACGGCCCTGGCCGACATCGTCCACGTGGCCGACATCCTCAGCCTGGACATCGGCTGGGGCGTGGGCCAGGACGGCCTGCAGTACCGGCAGGACGACGAGGCGGCGGCCCGGGTCGGCGTCGACAACGCCGCCGGCGAGCGCATCGTGTGCAAGGTGATGAGTGAACTCGAGGAGATGAAGGAACTCTTCTCGTTGACGGAACAGGGAGTGTGACAGCCATGGCTCTGAAGATCCTGCTGGTGGACGACTCGATCACGGTCCGCGCCGTCGTGAAGAAGGCGCTGGAACTGGCCGAGGTCCCTTACGACGTGATCCACGAGGCCGGCAACGGCGTGGAGGCCCTCGCGGTGCTCGACGCCAACGAGATCGACCTGGTGATCTCGGACATCATGATGCCCGAGATGGACGGCGAGCAGCTCGTGACCGCCATGCGCGACTCGGGCCGGCTGGCCCGGACGCCGGTGATCGTCGTGTCGTCGGCCGGCGGCGAGCAGCGCCTGCAGCGGCTCGAGGAACTCGGGGTCAAGGGCTTCGTCCACAAGCCCTTCACGCCCGAGCAGATCAAGGTGATCGTGGACGAAGTGACGGGAGTCGCGACGGCATGAACGAGACCACCAACACCACCATCTCGGAAGTCTTCCTCGACGTCGTCGAGCAGCTCGCCTTCATGTTCGGCGACCCCTGCGACGGCGACGAGATGCCCTGCGACCGCGGTCCCTGGGCCCGCGCCAGCATCCGCTTCGAGAGCGAGGTGAGCGGCGTGATCTCCCTGGCGGTTCCGCAGGAACTCTGCCCTGAGATCGCGGCGAACATCATCGGCGTGGACCCCGAGGACGTGCAGGACCCCGCCGTGGCCCACGACAGCCTCAAGGAGATGCTCAACGTGGTCTGCGGCCACGTCGTGCCCGTGCTCCAGCCCGAGGGTGCCGACTTCGTCCTCGCCATTCCGGAGCTCGAGACCCTGACCGCGGAGGAGTGCGGCGGCGTGTCGGAGACGGACACCGTCACCTGCTTCAACCTGGACGGCAGCCCCGTCCTGCTCGCCCTCCGGGTGGACGGCTAGCGGGTCATGCTCCGCATCCTGGTCGTCGACGACTCCAAGGGCGTCTGCGGGATCCTCCGTCCCGTCCTCAACGCCGAGGACGATCTCCACGTGGTCGCCACGGCCAACACCGTGACCGCCGCCCGCGACGCCATCGTCCGCGAACGCCCCGACGTGATCCTGCTGGACCTGGACCTCGGCGACGTGGACGGCCTGGCCTTCCTGCGCCGGGTCGTGCGCCACATCCCGGTGCCGGTGGTGGCCATGCACGGGTCGGGGCCCGACGCCTCGTCCCGGGCGATGGCGGCCCTGGACGCCGGCGCCCGCGAGGTCGTGGACAAGGGCGACGGAGTGATCGCCCTGAAGCGGGCTGTTCCCGACATCATCGCCAGGATCCGGTCGGTGTCCCGGGCCGGTGCGGCCCCCGAGGCCGCGCCCGTGCGACGCCGCCCCCCCCCGGAAGGCCAACCCCCTGGCGGCCGTCGACGGCGGCGCCGTGGTGGCCATCGGGTCGTCCACGGGCGGCACCGAGGCCCTGGGATCCATCCTGTCGGTCCTGCCGGACGTCTCGCCCGGCATCGTCATCGTGCAGCACATGCCGGCGGCCTTCACGGCCGCCCTGGCGTCCCGCCTGGACAAGCTGTCGGCCCTGGAAGTGATCGAGGGGCGCGACGGCGACGAGGTTCGCAGGGGCAGGGCCATCATCGCTCCCGGTGACCGTCACCTGCGGATCCGCTCCCGCGGCGGCCGCTTCGAGGTGGTGCTGGGTTCCGACGAGCCCGTGAACCGTCACAAACCCTCGGTGGACGTGCTCTTCGAGTCGGTGGCCGGTGCCGCCGGCGCCGCTTCGGTCGGGGTGCTGCTCACGGGCATGGGGGCCGACGGGGCCGCCGGCCTGCTGGCCATGCGCCGCACCGGTGCCCACACCATCGCCCAGGACGAGGCCACCAGCGTGGTCTACGGCATGCCCCGGGCCGCGGCGGAGATGGGGGCCGCGGTGGACGTGCTGCCCCTCGACGGCATTCCCGCCGCCCTGCTGGCCGCTTCCATGCAGGGCCTCTCGGTCTGATCCCGGACCCACATTCAGGAATACAAAAAACCGGCCGCCTCCGAGGGGAGACGGCCGGTCGACGTCCTTGCGGTCTTGATCAGCCGGCGACGCGGCTCAGCAGCGTCATGTGCCCGGTCCCGTAGGGGAGGGCGCCGCTGAGGTCGAGCCGTTCGGCCGGATCGAGGATCCACGCGTTCTCGTCGCCGTCGGCGGGAGTCTCGTAGATCGCGATGTCGCTCGGGGTCACGTGGGTGTTCTCGTGAACCTTGTTGAGCAGACCACGCATCATGTTGTTGATCTCGTCCATGGCGTCGACGGTGGCCTCGGAGGCCTCGCCGGAGGTCACCTGATCCTCCTGACCGCCCACGGGAATCATGATCATGGTGCCGCCGAGGAAGACTGCGGCGGGCAACGAGGTCACGATGGCGCCCAGGACGGATCCGTCCTCGGTCTTCAGCCACGAGATGAACGTGCTGCGGGGCGGATTGGAGAGGTCGAGTGCCTGCCCGCCCTCGCCGAGGATCGGGTTCTGGCCGATCATCATCTCGAGGGTCCTGATCACGTCGGTCGCGTTCGGGAGTTTGAGACTCACTTTCCCGTACCTTCCTGCCAGATGAGGTAGACCTGGATCTCGCTGCCGTCGTCCCCGCGGAGAACGCGGGCCTGTTCCTGGACGCCGGAGCGGACGAACTTGAGGCTGTTGCCGCCCTCAAGGAAGAGGGGCAGTCCGAGGTTGAGTGCCTGCCCGTGGTCGGAACGATAACCCTTCAGGACGCCGGCGGCAACGTTGACGATCTCGTTCAGGCCGTCCGCCAGGTCCTCCAGGGGCACGTCCTCGTCCTCTTCCATGGCGAAGAGCAGACGGGTCAGGGCCTCGGAGCTCTGCTGGTCGCAGAGGATGGCCAGGATCATGCCGCCGTCCTCGCCGGCCAGGGAGATGGAGCTCCCGAAGGAGCCGCCGTCCAGGTCGCCGGGCACGTCGGTGATCTCGAAGGTCTCGCCGAACTGGACCTCGGTGGTCTCCTGGATGGCGCGCACGGCGTCGTCCAGGGCCTCGACGGGGTCGAACTTCAGGTCGGAGAGCTTGTCGACTTCAGCGGTCAGCGTCATGATACGAACATCCCCAGCGCTTGCTCCATGTCGTCCGCGGTGAACGGCTTGGCCAGCAGGAAGTCGGCGCCGGCCTCGGCCGCCGTGTTCCGCATCTCCATGGTGCTTTCAGAAGTGATGAATCCGAAGGGCGTGCTGTTGCCCTGGTCGTTCAGGGCGCGCTTGAACTCGATCCCGTTCATCTCCGGCATGTGCCAGTCGGACAGGATCAGGTCCGGGCTCTCCGAGTTCACGAGGTCCAGCGCCTCCTTGCCGTTCTCGGCCTCGACGATGTCGTGGCCCTTGAATCCGGCCTGGCGGAGGGTGCGCTGGATGATGCGCCGCATGGCGCGGGAATCGTCGACGATCAGGATTTTCATGCGTGTTCTCCCGTGATGGTCCAACGGACGTCGTTAGGTCTCGTGTCGGCGGCCAGGCGAACCGCCTCGCCACCTGACCATCGGCCGCCGGGACAGGGAGTTGAGGGAAAAGTCGGGGCTTGTTTTGAAATCATACCGCTCAAGTCGGGATCATTCTCGCCGAAGGCTACCTCCGGAAACATCGTCCCAATGGAGGGAGTGCGAGGTGCTGAACAGTATGAGTCTGAGAGCCAAGCTGCTGATCCTGGGCGCCGTGGGCGTCTTCGTCCTGGTGGGGACCATCACGGTCATCAACTTCCGCCAGATGGAGAAGCAGGCCATCGAGCTGAGCGTCGACAAGACCCGCAGCGTGGCCCTGTCCGCTGAGGCGGCCCGCGAGGAGATGGGCCGCAAGTGGGAGAACGGCCTGCTGACACCGGAGATGCTCCGTGAGTGGTACGACGCAGGCGACATGGACAAGGTCCTGGACGCCGTCCCGGTGGTGACCGCCTGGAAGATGATCGAGGTCAAGGCCGAGGAGGGCGGCTTCCAGCTGCGCGTCCCCAAGATCGGGGCCCGCAACCCGAAGAACGAGCCCGACGCGGTGGAGCGCGAGATCCTCGAGAAGTTCGAGCGCGAGGGCCTGGACGAGTACTACATGGTGGACCACGACATGAACGCGGTCCGCTACTTCCGCCCCATCCGACTGACCCAGGAGTGCCTGCTCTGCCACGGCGACCCCGCCACGTCCGGCGACCTCTGGGGCAACGAGCGGGGGCTCGACCCCTCCGGCGCGCGCATGGAGAACTGGCGTGTGGGCGAGGTCCACGGTTCGTTCGAGATCATCCAGTCGCTGGAGAGCACCGACGCCCTGGTCAAGGCCGCCGTCACCCGCAGCCTGCTGGTGGGCGCCGTGCTGATCGTCCTGGGGATCGGACTCTTCGCCTGGACGGTCAACAGCTCCGTGACCGCTCCCATCAACAAGGTGATCGGGCGCCTGCGCCAGAACGCCAGCCAGGTCGAGGCCTCGTCCTCGCAGGTGGCAACGTCGGGAACGCACCTCGCCGACAGCGCCTGCACCCAGGCTGCGAATCTGGAGGAGATCAACGCCTCGCTGGCCGACATCACCCGCCACACCGAGGAGAACGCCGAGAAGGCCAACTCCGTGGACGACTCGGCCCGACTGGCCCAGTCCGCCGTCAGCGACGGCGTGGGTGCCATGGACCGCATGAGCCAGGCCATCGACCAGATCCGCGACTCGGCCAACCAGACGGCGACCATCGTCAGCAGCATCGACGAGATCGCCTTCCAGACCAACCTGCTGGCCCTGAACGCCGCGGTGGAG
>CAYFKR010000001.1:214478-343943 GCA_964343835.1 uncultured Fibrobacteraceae bacterium | reverse complement strand
GGAGCCCGAGCCCGACTCGGAGCCTGAACCGGAGCCTGAGCCTGAGCCTGAGCCCGAACCGGAACCGGAACCCGAGCCGGAGCCTGAGCCGGAACCTGAACCGGAACCCGAGCCGGAGCCTGAGCCGGAGCCCGAAGCTGAGCCCGAGCCCGAGCCCGAAGCCCCGGCCGAGGACGACGACTCCTCCGCCCCCCCCACCACCGCCACCCGCCGCACCGGCCGTGGCCGCAAGGGCGGGCTGCCCTGGATCATGATCGGCGCCGCGGTGGTGATCGTGGCGGTGGCCCTGTGGATCTTCTGGCCCCGCGGCGGCGGCATGCCCCCCGGCGACGGCGACGTGATGTCCGTGGTCACCCTGCCCGACTCCACGACGGCCGACCGCACCTACGCCGAGCCCCGCAGCAGCGAGGTGGACCTGGACCAGGAGCTCGACAAGGTCGTGCCCGAGACGCCCGACCACACCACCGCCACACCCGAAGGCACCCGTGCGGCCCTCCGCGAGGAAGCCGACCGGCGCTCCGGCGACGGCGGCGGCCTGGCCGAGCCCGACAGCCCGTCCGGCGGCGGCACCGCCCCGGCGTCCTCGCAGCCGGCCACCACGCCGCCCGCAACCACGCAGCAGACCGCGACCCCGGCCGCCGGCGACCCCGGCGCCCAGGGCAAGTGGGCCATCCAGCTGGTGGCGGTGGGATCGCGCACCAACGCCTCCAAGCTGGCCAACGAGCTGGCCGACAAGGGATACCGCAGCCAGATCGTGGAGATGCCGTCGTCCACCGGCGGCACCCTCTACAAGGTCTGGATCGGCTACTTCGGCACACGCGCCGAAGCCACCGACTACGCCCGCCGTCACCGCGACGAGCTGGGCACCGACACGTTCATCACCCATCGCTGAGCAACGGAAGGACATCGATGCAGAACGTCGCCATCATCGGCACCGGGCACTGCGTGCCGGACCGGGTGATCACCAACCACGACCTCGCCGGGTGGATCGACACCTCCGACGAGTGGATCCGCGAGCGCAGCGGCATCGTCGAGCGGCGCTGGGTCGAGCCGGGCACCACCCTGGACGACCTGGCCGCGCCCGCGGCGCGCATGGCCATCGAGGCCGCGGGGATCGAGGCGTCGGACGTGGACATGATCCTGTTCGCCACCCTCAACCCCGATTGCTTCTTCCCCGGCAACGGCGTGCTGCTGCAGAAGAGCCTGGGCGTGGACACCATCGGCGCCATGGACATCCGCAACCAGTGCACGGGGTTCGTGTACGGGGTGGCCACGGCGGCGTCGTACATCAAGGCGGGGCTGTACCGGACGGTGCTGGTGGTGGGAGCCGAGATCCAGTCCTCGGGCATCGACGTGAGCGACCGCGGCCGCGACGTGTCGGTGCTGTTCGGCGACGGTGCCGGCGCGGCGGTGCTGCAGGCCACCGATGGGGAGTCGGACGTGCTCGCGAGCTGCCTGCACTCCCAGGGCGAGTACGCGCGGGAGCTGTGGTGCGAGCTGCCGTCGGGCAGCATCCCCGGACGCATCAACCAGGAGATGATGGACGAGGGTCGGCATTACCCGTACATGAACGGCCGCGCCGTCTTCAAGAACGCGGTGGTGCGGTTCTGCCAGGCCATCACCGAAGTGCTGGATAAGGGCGGCGTGTCGAAGGACGACCTGAAGCTGGTCATCCCCCACCAGGCCAACCTGCGGATCACCGAGGCCGTGGCCAAGCGCTTCGAGCTGGCACCGGAGCAGGTGTTCAGCAACATCCACCGCTACGGCAACACCACGGCGGGGTCCATCCCCATCGCCCTGAGCGAGGCGGTCCGCGAGGGCCGGCTGGAGCGCGGCGACCTGATGGTGCTCGTGGCGTTCGGGTCCGGGTTCACCTGGGGAGCGAACCTGATCCGCTGGTAACGCATCAATCACGGACAAGAGAAGGGCCGCTCCGGAGAGCGGCCCTTCGTCGTACCGGTCGGTGCCGGGTCACTTCATCTCGTCGGGCAGGCCGAGCCGCTTGGTCTTGAAGCTCAGGCACATCAGGCCCACCGCCAGGCGCTCGTTGCGCACGATGATCCCCTCGGGCGTCTTGACGTCCGTGGGCGTGAAGTTCCACAGCCCGAGCACGCCGCACTCCACCAGCCGGTTGGCCACGTCCTGCACCGCGCCCACGGGGATGGTCAGCACGGCCAGCCTGATGTCGTTCTCCTTCACGAACGATTCCATCTCGGACATGGGCCGGATGGGCACGCCACGGATCTCGAGGCCCACGAGCTTGGGGTCCACGTCGAAGATGGCCCGCAGCGGAAAGCCCTGGCGGTCGAAGTTCTTGTAGTTGGCGAGGGCCTGTCCCAGGTGCCCCGCGCCCACGATGATCAGCCCCACCGGCTCGTTGATGCCGATGATCTCCTCCAGCGCCGGCACCAGCAGGTCCACCTGGTAGGGCCGGCCGGGCTTGCTGAAGCCACCGAAGTAGTGGAAGTCGTGACGGAGCTGGCTCGCCTTGATGTCCAGCGACGACGCGAGCTGCCGCGACGACACCTCCTTGACCCCGGCCTGCTGTAACAGGATGAGCTTGTCGAGGTAGAGGGGAAGGCGCTGGATCGTGGCGTCGGGCACGCGGAACTTCTTGCCCTTGTTGCTGATGATGGTCACGGGTCCTCCTCCGCGGCGATGGCGGAAGCTGTTGGAGATTGGCTGATTCTGTTATTCATTTGGCAGAAGCCAATGTAAACCGTAACGGCCGGGTGCGTCAACCCCCCGCGACTCAATATCTGCGAAACTTGTTGATCGAACCCTAAAAAGCGGGTTGGAGCCCCCTGTCGGGCCATCTATATTTCAACGCGCCGGACCGATTCTCGACCTTCAACCCTTCCGGACGGGACGCTCCATGACCCTCGACGTCTCCTACGATCCCCTGCAGGGGAATCCCCTGCCCGTCTACGGCAGCTGGACCGCCGCCGAGTACGAGGCCCTGGGCCTGATGGTGGGCCTGGAGGTGCATCAGCAGCTGCTGACGCGCCGCAAGCTCTTCTGCCGCTGCCCAGCCGGCCTGTACCACGCCGACGGCCACGACGTGGAGATCCTCCGCCACATGCGCCCCACCCTCTCGGAGATGGGCGACTACGACGGCACCGCGCTCATGGAGTTCAAGACGCGCAAGGAGATCCACTACCTGCTGAAGAACGAGTCGGTGTGCACGTACGAGATGGATGACGCCCCGCCGTTCGAGATGGACCCGGAAGCGCTCGAGCGCGCCGTGATCATCTCCATGATGCTGGACCTGCAGCTGGTGGACGAGCTGCACATCGCGCGCAAGCAGTACCTGGACGGCAGCATCCCCACGGGCTTCCAGCGCACGGCCATCATCGGCGTGCACGGGTCGATCCCCCACGAGGGCCGCACCATCGGCATCCGTCAGCTGTCGATCGAGGAGGACAGCTGCCGCGAGGTACAGGACCAGGGCCACCTCAGGGTGTACCGCACCGACCGCCTGGGCATGCCCCTCATCGAAACCGTCACCGAGCCCGACATGCACACCCCCGAAGACGCCGCCAGCGTGTGCGAGGCCCTGCGCCGCCTGTCGCGCGCGTCGGGCCTGGTGCGCACCGGCGCCGGCGCCGGCCGCCAGGACGTGAACGTGAGCATCACCGGCGGCACCCGCATCGAGATCAAGGGCGTGTCGAGCATCAAGGCCATCCCCCGCCTGGTGCACAACGAGGCGCTCAGGCAGCGCAGCCTGCTGGCCATCCGCGACGTGCTCAACGGCCGCGGCGTGACCGCCGAGACCATCGAGGACAACTCGCAGGACGTGACCCAGATCGTCCAGGCCACCGACTGGCGCTACATGCAGAAACATGTGAGCAAGGGCGCCCGTGTGGCCGCCGTGCCCCTGCCGGGCTTCGAGGGCCTGATCAACACCCCCACCCAGCCCCACACCCGGTTCCTGAAGGAGTTCTCGGACCGCGTGCGGGTGGTGGCGTGCATCGACACGCTGCCGAACATCGTGTGCTCCACGAGCGAGACGGAGACCCTGTCGAGCGCCGAGTGGGAGAAGATCGAGAAGGCGTGCGGCGTGGACCACGGCACCCCGGTGATGGTGGTCTGGGGCGACGAGAAGGACGTGAAGACCGCCGTGGGCGAGATCCTGATCCGCGCCCGCGACGCCGCCACCGGCATTCCCGAAGAGACCCGCCAGTCGCTGCCCGACGGCACCAACGGCTTCGAGCGCATCCTGCCCGGCCCGAGCCGCATGTACCCGGACACGGACCTGCCCCCCATCGTGCTGGACGGCGCAAGGGTGGAGACCCTGCGCGAAGGCATGCCCCTGCGCCCGTGGGAGCGCCTGGCGATGGCCCGCGAGGCCGGCGTGGGCGAGGATCTGGCCCGGCGCCTGGTGCGTCACCCCGGCTGGGACCTGTTCGCGCGGCTGCTGCCCCGCCTGACCGACGACGGCGCCCTGAGCGCCACCGGCCTGGCGTCGCTGCTGCTGGACCGCGATGCGCCGAGGCCGCTGAACGTCCACGCCGCCGGCGAGTGGTGGGACACGGTGGTGGACCGGCTGGTTGCCGGCGACCTGCTGCCCGAGGCCGTGGCCCTGGGACTGGATCCCCTTCCTTCGCCCTTGCGCGAGGACGAGGCGCGCAAGCGCTTCGACGCGGCCATCGCCGCCCTGCCCGACAACCTGCCGCACGACGCCCGCCGCCCGCGGGCCGCCCTGCGCACGATCACGGCCGACCTGCGGGGCCTGGTGCCCGGCGCGACCCTGGCCGGCTGGACCGAGGAGGTGCTCGCGTGAGCAACGAGGACTACAAGGGCTACCGCGGCGCCGCCCTGGCCAAGCTGCAGGAGTTCGAGGCCCTGGTGTGGAGCGACGTGACCGTCGCCACGGACAAGGGCGAGTTCGCCGGCCTGATCCTGCCCCGCAACGAGATGGCCGACCCGGACCACATCGTGCTGAAGATGATCACGGGCTACAACGTGGGCCTGCACGTGCGCGGCATCGAGAGCATCACCGTGCACGGCCGCAAGGTGGCCAACTACAAGATCCCCGAACAGGACTTCCCCTACGAGGAGGGCAAGCCCCGGGTCAAGCTGTTCGGGACCGGCGGCACCATCGCGTCCAGGCTGGACTACCGCACCGGCGCGGTGATCCCCGCCTTCTCCCCCGGCGAGCTGTACGGCTCGGTGCCCGAGCTGGCGGACATCTGCAACCTGGAGACCGAGAAGCTCTACGGCGTGTTCAGCGAGAACATGGGCCACGAGCAGTGGATCGGCCTGGCGGAAGCCATCGGCGCGGAGATCGAGAAGGGCGTGGACGGCATCGTGGTGGGCCACGGCACCGACACCATGCACCACACCGCAGCGGCGCTGAGCTACATGGTGCAGGACTCACCGGTGCCCATCGTGATGGTGGGCAGCCAGCGCTCCAGCGACCGCCCCTCCAGCGACGCGGCCATCAACCTGATCAACGCCACCACCACCGCCGCCACCAGCGACATGGCCGAGGTGATGGTCTGCATGTTCGGCCCCACCAGCGACCAGTACGGCCTGCTGCACCAGGGCACCCGCGTGCGCAAGATGCACTCGAGCTACCGGTCCACGTTCCGCACCCTCAGCGACATTCCGCTGGGCAAGGTGGACCCGGCCGGCGTGACCCCCTTCAAGGACGACTACAACGTCCGCCGCACCGACACGAGCGTGAACGTGAAGGCCGTGTTCGACGACCGCGTGTCGCTGGTCTACTACTACCCCGACATGAAGCCCGACATCATCGACTCCCTGGTGGACAACGGCTACAAGGGCATCGTGATCGCCGGCACCGGCCTGGGCCACGTGAACCGCCCCCTCTACGAGGCCCTCGGCCGCGCCCACGAGGCCGGCGTGGCCATGTACATGACCGTGCAGACCCTCTGGGGCTACGTGCAGATGTTCGTGTACGAAACCGGCCGCGAGATCATGGAACTGGGCGTGGTGCCCGCGGCGAACATGCTGCCCGAGGCGGCCTACGTGAAGCTGGGCTGGGCGCTGGGGCAGACGCATGATCTGGACGAGGTGAAGCGGATCATGTTGAAGCCGGTGGCGCGGGACATCACGGAGCGGGAGCCGCATAACGGATATCTGCTGCATCAGGGGGGGATTCCTGAGGTGGATGAGTTTATGTCGGGGCAGTGGAAGTAGGGGCTGGCTCCTACGGCATAGAATGCGAGGCCGGGCGGGAGCTCGGTCTCGTTTCGTTTGGGGTGGAATTGACGGCGGGTTGTCAGCGTGATACGGTGACAGTAATAGCTGCTCGTCTTTATCCTGACTAAACATCGTCTTTGCTATCGGCTTATTGGGCAGCACTGGGATCTAGTGGACCGGGGAGTCTCGTGTTTATCGAGGGCTATTCGATATTCGCAACTGTCCATTTTGAGTTAGAGGTCTAGTAGTCAGGGGTAGAAATGCTACATGATGTGTACGTGTCACGTGCGGTTTCCGGAATTCTCCAGCGTTCGGAGAGGCAGTCCGACATTGATAAGTTGCTGCATACCTATGTCGACATTGGGGTGGTGCCGCAATTGGAGAACAAGAACAATCAAATTATGTACGGCCGTCGCGGCACGGGCAAAACACATGTCCTGCGCGTTCTGGAATCACGCTTTGGCACTTACAAGAATGCTGTCGTTGTATACATCGATGCAAGGACGCTTGGGAGCGCTAGTCAGTACACGGATCTCTCTTTGCCGCTGCAGAACCGATGCTTGTCCCTGTTTCGGGACGTGCTGAGCGAGATACACAATGCGTTGCTCGACTATATAGTTGATATCGCCCCGGACAAGTCTGAGGCAGCATTCATAGCGTTGTCCGACCTTGCATCATGCTTCGTGGAGGGCAAGCTTCAAGAGAACCCGGTTCGTGGCAATAGGGCCGAGGAGGATACGGCCGAATCCAGAACCGATGTAGGTGTAGCAATTGACCCAGTTACTGGCGGACTTGCACGTGCAGGACATGAGCATGCGGAGGGTCATCGGAGCGAAGAGTCGATCACATTTGAATATGAGGTTGATGAGCGGATACTATTCCCTGACCTCCAGGCAATGTTGTCGGCAGTACTGGATCTTGCCGAAGCAGACCTCTTCGTTCTGTTTGACGAGTGGTCGTCGATACCCGAGGACGCGCAGCCGTTCCTGGCTGAACTATTGCGAAGGAGTATAATACCGAATCCTAAGGCGATCATAAAAATCGCATCTCTCGAGCACCGCACAAATTTCTTCACCACGATCGGAGACCGGAGAATTGGATTCGAACTCGGCGCGGATATTTCCACGGCAATAGACCTCGACGACTATTTTGTGTTTGACCGTAATCCTGAAGCAATTTCAGAGATCTATTCGGATGTGCTGTTTCGGCATATTGGCACCGATCTTCCCGAGGGGATTTTGAAGGAGCAGTACCGCGTAGTATCCGGAAAAACTATGGCGACTCGAATGTTTACGGAGAGGGCGACGTTTCACGAGCTTGCCCGCGCGTCAGAAGGGGTTATTCGTGATCTAATCAATATATTTACAAAGTCGTTCTTTGACTCGAAGCGTCGTGGTAGAGATAGTATAGATAAAAACGCTATCGTAGAGTCGGCGCGACTCTGGTTTGAGCAGGACAAATCGCAGCATCTAAGTGAGAACTTGTTGCGAGTCCTGCGAAGGATAGTTGATGAGGTGATCGGAGGCCGAAAGGCGAGGTCGTTCCTATTGCCGCGAGAGCTTGAACGACATCCTGTAATTCAGCGACTCTTCGATGCTCGAGTTCTCCACCACATGCAGCGAGGTTATGCGGACAAAGATAATCCTGGCACCCGTTATAACATATACTCGCTAGATTATGGCACGTATGTGGACTTGTTAAATACATCAAAGCAGCCGCAGATCAATCTAGTCGAAGACGCATCTGGTACGGAGTACGTCGTGCCGTTTGATGATAAGAGAAGCATCCGGAGGATCATCCTGGGAGAGGATGTGTTGTCGGTAGAGTGACCTCTAACAAAGGCTTCCAGCCGTCAAAGCCGCTTGTCACGGCCCTAGCTTGCGCCAGGCCCGCGCCAGACGCCTTTGCTGCTGATGTCGACATTATTCAGTCAAGAGGACAGACATGATCAACTGGCAATACTACCCCAAGTCAGATATGGCGCCACCGTTGGCCACGAGGGTCATCAATGTCTTTGATGATGTGTCGGGCGAAATAGACTCAGATTCGCACACACTGAAAAGTGATGAAGTATTAGCCGTGCTTCGGAGTGGGCTCGAACAAATAGGGTTCGAGGTAGAGCGCGGGAAAAAGGCTATAGAGAAGGTACACGTTCCGGTCTTGTTTGGTCTCAACGGGAGACTAGAGAAGCACTTTGAGGCTGACGGGTATCACAGAGATGAGGGGTTTGTCCTTGAGGTTGAGGCGGGGCGCGCGGTAGTAAACAACCAATTTCTGAAGGACCTGTTTCAAGCCTCAATGATGCACGGGGTGTGGTACTTGGCAATCGCCGTGCGGAATGTCTACAGGGACGGCATGGACTTTGATAAGCTCATCAAATTCTTCGACACGCTGTACGCGAGCAACAGGGTTGAGCTCCCGTTGAGGGGGATCCTAATTGTAGGCTACTGAGCCGTATAACAAGCGCTTGCAGCTGACAAAGCCGCCTAGAACGGCCAACATCAGGCGACATCATGAAGAGACTCATAGACTTCCTCTTCAACACGAACACCCCGCTATGGCGCTACTGCCTGCTCGTCCTGCCCCTGGCGACGATCCCGTCCGCCGCTCTGCTGGTCACAGCCGGCCTCCTGCTGCAACTCGCAGGATTGGACCCGACCCGATACTCCCCACCGGCCCCGACCTTCTCCCCATGGGCAGTCATCGCATCGACAACCATCGCACCGATCTTCGAGACCTTTCTATTGGCGGCGGCCATCGCCATCCTGTCGGTCTTCATCACGAGCAAGATCCGCGTGGCGATCGTCTCCGCTGTTCTTTGGGGGATCTTCCACGGGCTGTTCGGCCTGCTTTGGTTCTTCGGCAGCGCGTGGAGTTTCTTCGTTCTCTCGTGTGCGTATCTGGCCTGGCGCGGCAAGAGTTTCAAGCACGCCTACTATGCGGCACTGATTCCCCACGTGTTGAACAACACGATCGCAACGATCGTGCTGTCGCTGACGACACGGACCTGACCCGGCCGGCCGCCTTATTGAAATCCCCCGATCTTTCCCTCCCCAACACCCCCTCCCTGAAGTACCATCCCGTCACAGGACATTCGAAGCAGCCCCCCGAGCGAAGGGATGCCCCATGCCCCGCACGCGCCCCACCACCCGTGCCGCCCTCGTGGCCCTGACCACCCTCGCATCCCTCACCCTCCTCCTCATCGGCTGCTCATCCGACCCCACCGATCCCGATCCGGTGCTCGTCCTGCTGACCCTCTCCCCCGCCGACGAGGCCGCGGACGTCTCCGTCCAGGACGTCGTCACCGCCACCTTCGACGCCGACCTCGACCCGACCACCGTCACCGCGACCACCTTCCGCATCGACGGCGTCGCGGGCGTCGCAGCCGCGAACGGCGCCACCGCCACCTTCACCCCGGACGCCCCCCTGGCCCCCGGTACCGCCTATACGGTCATGATCGACGCCACGGTGGCCTCCGCCACCGGCGCCACCCTCGGCGCCGAACACCTCGCCGACTTCACCACCCTGGCCTCCCAGGGCACCCCGGTCGCCTCCGCCGGCCCCGACTTCGACGCGGACCTCAGCCAGGCCGTCACCCTCGACGGCAGCGGCAGCACCGAGTCCGACGGCCTCCCCCTGACCTACCTCTGGACCCAGATCGCCGGGCCGTCGATCGGAACGCTGGACGCCGTCGAGCAGCCGGGCGTCGTCCTGCCGAGCGAGGTCGGCGGCCTCGCCTTCGAGCTGGTCGTGTCCACCGACGCCGGCGTGAGCGCCCCCGACACCGTCACGGTCTTCGTGTGCATCGACAAGGACAGCGCCTTCTTCGTCGCCCCCGACGGCGACGGCTCCAACCCCGGCACCCGCGCCGCGCCCTTCGCCACCCTCGACCAGGGCCTTGACGCGGCGGCCGCCCTCGGCGAACAGGTTCCGGGCGCCGTCTACGTGGCCGCCGGCGACTACCACGAGTCGGTGCGCCTGCGCGACCGCATTCACCTGTACGGCGGGTTCGCCCCTGACACCTGGGTGCGAGGCGAGAGCCGGGCCGTGTCCGCGATCTATGGCGGGCAGAGGGCCGTGATCGGCGACGAGGACTACCAGATCGTCTTCGACGGGTTCGACGTCCACACCGCCGCCACTACGACCGAGGAGCCCACGGCCGTGTGCGTGACCCTCGTGGAGTGCGGGTCCATCACCCTCTCCAACCTCAACCTGACCGCCGTCGACGGCCTCGACGGCCCCTTCCGGTACCCCCCGTCCCGCCCGTCCCAGTCCGCCGACGGACAGAACGGCGGCGACTGGTCCGTGGTAATCACGCCCCAGGGCGGCGCAGGAGGATCGGGCGGCGGCATGCACGCCGGTGGCAACGGCGGCGTCGGCAGCCTGCTCAACGGGTTCGGCGGTCTCGACGGGGCCGGACCCGCAGGCGGCACTGGCGGAGCAGGCGGCGTGATGCCCAACATGGGCAGCCAGGGCCAACCCGGCGGCAACGGCGCCATGGGCGCTCCGGCCACGGAAGGCGGCCCCGGCTTCGGCAGCTTGAACTGGTCGGGACAGTACCGACTCGGCAACGGCGGCGCCGGCGGTGAGGGCACCGTCGGCAGCGGCGGCGGAGGCGGCGGCAGCGGCGCCGGCTGGACCCTCGGCTTCAGCGGCGCGGGAGGCGGCGGCGGAGCCGGTGGGTACGGCGGCCGCGGCGGCCACGGTGGTCACGGTGGGGGCGGCTCGTTCGGCATCATCTCGTACGGCTCCAGCACCATCGACATCCACGACTGCCGCATCACCACCGGCGACGGCGGCAACGGCGGCGACGGCAGCTTGGGCAGCGAAGGCGGCCTGGGCGGCAACCGGGGCTACGGAGGGCTCGGCGACGACGGCGGCCTCGCCACCTACGGCGGCGACGGCGGCCAGGGCGGCAACGGCGGTCCCGGCGGCCCGGGCGGCGGCGGGGGCGGCGGGCCGTCCATCGGTATCGTCTGGCGCAGCGGCACGGTGACCATCACGAACGTGGTCTACGAGATCGGGCAGGGCGGCGAGGGCGGCGTGTGTCCGGACGAGAACGGGCCGGTGGGGGCCGTGGGCGAGAGCATGGAGGTGAAGGAGGTCGAGTAGGCCCCTCCCTGAGCCAGCAAACAAACGGGGGCCGGACATCCCGTCCGGCCCCCGCTCCCGTTCGGACCCTTTGTCAGGATCCTTCGTCCGCCCTGAAGTTCAGGTCCCCGCTCATCCCGTCCAGCACGACCCGCAACGTCCAGTCACCGGCGGTCCCGGGATCCGTCTCAAAGCTCCCGTCCGTCGCCAGCGACCGGTCATAAACCGTCGTCCCATCCGCATCCGTGATCACCAGCCGCGCCGTCCCCGACGACACCGAACATGAATGATCCACCGACGCGGTGGTACTGGCGTTGTCCCACACGTAGCTCAAAGTCCCCGTGTAGTTGCTCACCGACGACACCTGGAATTCGAACGACTCCGTACCGTTGATGATCTCCGGCTCGATACCGGGGCTCGTCGGGTCGGACGAGCAGCCCGTCAGCGCGACGGCCGCGCAGAACGCAAGCATCGCCCACCATTTCACCATGATTTTCGCATTGAACATGATCAGCTCCTGACGCTGAAGTTCTCTGTATCGGGGGTGCAATATTCGACGCCGGAACGCCTTACAGGTTACAGACAAGTCCCCGGCCCTGAGAGATATGCAATCAGCAGACCGTCAATACCCCAACGCCTCCAACTTCCTCCGCGTCTCCTCATCCACATCGGCCGCGATCGGCATCCGCCCCTCCACCAACGGCGACTCCGGATCGAACACACGCCACAGCCTCCGCTCCATCCTCTTCGCCTTGGCTGCGAACTTGGCCGCCACGTTCCGGGTCTCGCCGGGGTCGTCGTTGAGGTTGTAGAGTCGGTAGGTCGTCTCCCCTCCCTCGCGCACGGCCATCAGCTTCCAGGGCCAGTCGATGAGGGTCTTGGAGAAGTCGTCGGGATCGGAGCCCTGCTCGGCCACCAGCAGCGAGCCGGTGGCGCCGCCGCGCCCGGCGCACAGGCTCAGCAGGCTGCGGCCGTCCACGTCGGGCGGGCGGATGCTCAGGGATTCCAGGATGGTGGGCATGACGTCCATGGTGGACACGGGGTTGTCCAGCACCTGGCCTGAGAAGGCGTTGCCGGGGAACTTGATGAACAGGGGCACGTGCAGGCATTCCTGGTAGGGCTCGGCGTGGGTGAACCACAGGTCGTGCTCGCCCAGGTGCTCGCCGTGATCGCTGACCACCACGATCATGGTGTCGTCGTACAGGCCCTCGCTCTTGAGGTACGTCGTGAGCTGGCCCAAGTGGTCGTCCACGTAGCTCACGCCCGCCGCGTACTCCTTCACGCCGAACTCGAGGTCCGTGACGCCCTCGAGCCAGTCGTACATCTCGCTGTCCTTGTTGTCGGCCTTGTTGCGGTCCGAGCGCAGGAACGACAGCACCGACGTGCCGGAGGCCCGCTCGTCGCCCTCGTAGTACATGCGGGTCCAGGGGGCGGGCGGGTCGTAGGGGGCGTGCACGTCGAAGTAGTGGAGGAACAGGAACTGGGGCTGGCGCATGTCCACGGTGCGCAGGGTCTCCAGGCCCAGCCAGGTGATGCGGCTGGCACGGTCCAGGTCCGGGTCCAGGCCGGCCGGGGCCTGGCCGTTGAAGCCCTGGCCCATGCCGAACGCCGGCGACAGGTAGTTGATGCTCACGTAGCCGGACGTGCGGTAGCCGGCCTGGTCGAAGTACTCGGCGAGGGTGTGGTGGTCGTCGCCCAGGCGCTGGTAGTCGCCGCCGATGGCCCCGTGACGATGGGGCGTCAACCCCGTGTAGATGCTGGCGAACGACGGCAGGGTCCACGGCGCGGTGCTGAAGCAGCGGGTGAACAGCACGCCGTCGGCGGCAAGGGCGTCCATGTGGGGGGTCTTGATCCAGTCGTTGCCGCCGGCGGCCAGGTGGTCGCCGCGCCACGTGTCGATGGCGATGATCAACACGTGGGGCAGGCCGCGCGAGGCGGGGCGGGCGGCGACGGCGGCGGTCGCGAGGACCGCCACCAGCAGGAACGTCACCAGAATCTTCAGAATCATGCGCACACGTCGGGTCATGGGTCCGCTCTCGTGGTCAGTGGACGATGGTCAGGCGCGACACGGCCTCGCGGCCGGCGCCCTCAAGCTTGATCCAGTAGGTGCCCGACGGCAGTCGGCGGCCGGCGGTGTCGCGGCCGTTCCAGGTGAAGTCGATGTCGTCCACCAGGGAACCCGACACCGCGCCCATGTCCTGGTAGGCCACGCGGCGGCCGCGCACGTCGTAGACGGCGAAGGTCAGGTTCGAGTCGTCCTCCAGGTGGACGGTGATGGTGGTCTCGTCGCTCATCACCGACGGCGACACCGACACGATGCGCAGGGTCGCCGGGGGCGACTCCTCGCCGCGCCAGATCAGCCACTCCTGCGGGTCCAGTTCCACGTCCAGCACCGGCTCCAGGAAGTCCCACGTGGCCTCGCCGCTGCCCTGGGACACCTCCAGCGTGCGCCAGTGGGTGCCGGACTCGGTGGTGATGCGCACCGGGTAGATGTTGGCGAACAGGACCGGGGCCGTGTCGCGCACCGAGAGTTCGGCGCGGGTGTCGGCGCCGTTGGGGCCGTCGGCGGCGCGGTGGGCGATGACCAGGTGCGGCACCGTGTCGAAGGACAGGTAGGGCCACAGGAAGGAGTCCAGGTTTCGGTCCACGGCGATCGAGGCCATGGTGATGAAGTCCTGGGTGGTGGCCGTGCCGCCGGCGTTGTCGGGGTCGTTGGCCCAGTCGCTCAGGAGCTGGAAGAAGGCGGTGTCGTCGCCGGTCTCGATGCGCATGCGGCCGCGGAGCATGTGGAGGATCCAGGCGCCCTTGTTGTACACGACGCGGTCCAGGATCGGGAAGGCGTCGTAGACCGGGGTGTAGCCCTCCCACAGGGACGTGCGCCACAGCAGGTCGTCCATGTACCACAGGTAGCCCTGGTCGCCGTCGAAACCGTTGAGGTGTTCGTGCCACAGGGCCTCGAAATAGGTGGCGAAGCCCTCGTTGAGCCAGATGTCCTTCCAGCTCGCCGGACCCACCGAATCGCCGAACCACTGGTGGGCCAGCTCGTGCATCATGACCCAGTCGTAGGATTGATCGCCGCGGATCAGGCCGTGGCCGTAGCTGGTGAGGGTCTGGTGCTCCATGGCGCCGTTGCGCATGGACATGAACTCGGCGTGGCCGTACTTCTCGTCGGCGAAGGGGTAGGCGCCGACGGTGTTCTCCATGAAGGCCATCATGTCGCAGAGGTTGGAGAAGTCCTCGCGGGCGTCGGCCTCGTCGTGGGGATAGACCCAGTGCTCGAAGGGGATGTTGCCGCTCAGCGGGGCGTGGCAGATCTCGCCGAAATGCACGTACTCGCTGACGGCCAGGGAGACCAGGTAGGTGGACACCGCGTGCTCGGTGACCCAGCTCCAGGTGTCGGTGCCGTCGCCGTTGTCGGTCACGCCGGCGAGGCGGCCCAGGGAGACGCCGGACCATCCGCTCGGCACGGTCACGCTGATCTCCACGGTGGCCTTGTCGCCGGGGCGGTCCTTGGTGGGCCACCAGGTGCGGGCCCACTCGGGCTGGCTCATGGTGTCCACGGCCAGGCCGTCGCCCTCGGTCCAGGGGGTCACGGAGAAGCCGTTGCCGTGGAACTCGCCCACGGGATTCAGCAGGCCCTCGAAGGTGACGGTGAGGCTGTCCTCGGCCATGACCGCGGCGCCGGGCTGGCCCACGGGCAGGTCGATCACCAGGCTGTCGCCGGCGGCGGTGTAGTCCAGGGCCCCGGAGTGGTGCTCCACGCCGCGGATGGCCAGGCCGCTGCTGTCCAGCACGAAACCGTCCACCAGATCGGTCAGCGGCGCGAACCGCACGAAGACGGTGCCGCCGAAGGTGCGGGCCACCGGGTCGACCGTCACATCCAGGCGCCAGTGGCGCACATCGTAGCCCAGGGTGCCCTCGGCCACGTCGTTGAGATTCTTGAGGGCCAGGTGGCGGGCCTTGGCGGCGGCGAGGCAGCCGTGATCGTCGCCGGGGCGATCGCCCTCGTCGGCGGCGTGGACGGCCACGGCCGCGCACAGCAGCGCGGCAGTCAGCAGGATGGTCTTGGCATGGGTCATGGATCCGCTCCGGGATGGTGTCGCAGGGGCGCGAACGTTCAGGATAGCGCGGCGGGGCTTCCCGGACAACCCCGTCGGGGGCCCGGGGTTCCTGCGTGGGCGGGGTCCTACTGTCGGAACCGCTTCTCCAGGCGCTGGAGCTGCGCCTTGGCGCCCAGCACGATGAGGGTGTCCCCCTCGTCGATCACGTGGGCGGGGCCGGGGTTGAAGGCCATCACGCCGTCCGACCCGCTGATGCCGATGATGATCACGTCGTACTCGGAGCGCAGGTCGGTGTCGCGCACGGCGGCGCCGGCCAGGGGGTCGCTGCCGCTCACCACGAACTCCTCGATCTGGAGCTCCATGCCCGAGCCGGACATGACCACTTCCATGTAGTCGTAGACCTTGGGGCGCAGCAGGGCCTGCACCAGACGGCTGCCGCCGATGCGGTAGGGCGAGATCACGCGGTCGGCGCCGGCGCGCATGATCTTGCGGCCGGCCTTGTCCTCGCTGGCGCGGGCCAGGATGTACATGCCGGGGTTCGCGCTGCGGGAGAGTTCACGGGCCGAGAGGGTGATGTAGAGGTTGTCCACGTCGCTCGAGGCGGTGGCCACCAGGGCCGTGGCCCGCTCCACTCCGGCGAGCTGGAGGATGTCGTCCTCGGTGGCGTCGCCGGTGATGCACAGGCGTCCGGCCTCGCGCAGCTCCTCGCCCTCTTCCTCGTCCAGGGTCACGATCACGTGGGGCTTGCCCTCGTGGATCAGCTCCTCGCAGACGATCTTCCCCATGCGCCCGTAGCCGCACACGATGTAGTGATTCCGGATGGCGTCCAGTTCCCTGCGCATCATGCGCCTCCCGACCAGCTTCTGGATCTGTCCCTCCACCAGGAGGGACGCGAACGCGCCCACGGTGTACGTCACCAGGCCCAGGCCCACGATGATCAGGCCCATGATCATCACGTGCCCCGCGTCCGAAAGAGGCTTCACCTCTCCGAACCCGACGGTGCTGATGGTGATGACGGTCATGTAGAGGGCGTCGAGGGGCGAAAGGCCCTCGAGCACCACGAACCCGATGCTTCCGAGCACGATCAGCAGCGCCAGAAGCACCACGCCGCGCAGGGCGTGTCCGTAGCCTCGTTTGCGGGGATCGTCGTACATCGGGCCCAGGGCCGTCTCCTCTCGTGGCGTCCTGCGGGCACAGTACCCCCTTGCGCCGCCACCGGGAAGTGTGAAATGATCCCCGCCGACTTGTCCCGGAACCGCTTCGGGGTTTTCTTGTTTCCTCCGGGACGCCCGGTTCCCGAAACCCCTGAGCCTTGCACGGAGCCCAGAATCATGATCCAGACCATCACCGCACGCCGGCGCACCGTCGCCGCGACGACGATCCTCGCCTGTCTGCTCCTGTCCGCCGCCGCGGCGTCCGCCCAGGGCGGCTTCCCGGCCATCAAGGTGGAGCCCCAGTCCCTGGACTTCGGCACCCTGGTCCAGCAGGAGGCCCGCGTCCAGACGGTGACCATCACCAACGAGGGCGGCGCCGAGCTCGTCATCGACAACGTGGAGAGCACCTGCGGCTGCACCGTGGCCGCCCCCGCCGCCGACCGGCTGGCCCCGGGCGCCAGCACCACCATGGAGGTCTCGTTCAACAGCAAGACCTTCCAGGGCAACCAGGTCAAGATGGTGCGCGTGCACACCAACGACCCCGCCGAGCCCGTGCTGGAGATCCCCGTGACGGCCTTCGTGAAGGTGCCGCTGGTGTTCAACCCCGGCAACAAGATGCTGGGCTTCGGCAGCGCCCGCGCGGCGGAGGCCGGCTCGCGAATGGTGAACCTGCAGAGCACCGACAAGGTCGCCCTGGAGATCACGCCCATCCGCGTGGACGAGAGCATCTTCGAGATCACCATCAAGGGCGGCAAGACCCACCTGCCCTGGGACAAGGACATCCTGGTGACGGTGCGCGACGACGTGCCCCCCGGCGTGATCCGCGAGATCCTGACCTTCGGCACCAACGTGCCCGAGGTGCCCACCTTCGACCTGGAGGTCTCCGGCCGCATCCTGGCGGACGTGGAGCTCTTCCCGGCCAAGCACAACTTCCGCTACGTGCGCCGCGACCAGGCCATGACCCGCATGTTCCAGCTCAAGATGCCCGAGGGCTACGGCCTGAAGGTCACCGAGGCCACCATCGACCTGCCGGGCTTCCAGGTCACCGAGGTCGTCAAGAGCGAGCACACCGGGTTCATCAACATCACCATCGAGGGCACGCCCCTGCCCAACGACGACCCCCGCGCCGTGGAGGCCAAGGGCCGCATGAAGGGCGTGCTGCGCGTGGTCACCGACCAGCCCGAGCTGCCGGTGTTCGAGGCCGACATCATGTACCTGCTGAGGATCTGATGAGCGCGCCCACCCGCCCCGTCCGCGAGTTCCCCCCCTCGCCCGCCTGGCGCGAGGCCCTGCTGCTGCTGGGCATCACGGTGGTGCTGGCGACGGCGTCGTGGGTGGTGCGCACGCCGCGGCTGCCCATGAAGGCCGACCTCTCCCTCTACGAGCTGGACCTGAACGCCGAGCTCCTGACCGCCGCCCAGGCCGTGCCCCTGTACGAGGCCGGCCAGCACGTCTTCGTGGACACCCGCCCCGACGCTCCGGTGCGCGAGGCCATCCCCGGCGCCTTCATCCTGCGTCAGGACACTTTCGACGCCGACCTGCGCGAGGTCTTCGACTTCCTGGCCCCCGAGGACCCGCTCATCCTCTACGGCGACGGCAACCTGCTCCTGCTGGAGCCCGTGGTGGAACGCCTGCGCGAGCGGGGATTCACCGACCTGTCGGTGCTCCGCGGCGACCTCGGCACGTGGAGCGACGCCGGCGGCGACCTCTCCCCCGCCCCGGAGGCCGGCCCATGAGCGGTGACGCGCGCGCCCGCGGCATCGTGCTGCCCGACTGGCTGGAGCTGATCATCCGCTTCCTGGTGGGCGGCACGTTCGTGTACGCCTCGTTCGACAAGATCCTCCACCCCGACGAGTTCGCCCGGGCCATCTCCCACTACCGGCTCCTGTCGGGCGACCTGCTCCATCCCATGGCCCTGCTGCTGCCCTGGCTCGAGCTCGTGGCCGGGCTGGGCATGGTGCTGGGGTTCGCGCGGCGCGGGGCCTCGCTGCTCATCTCCGGCATGCTGGTGATGTTCATGGCGGCCATCGTCTCGGCCCTGTCCCGCGACCTGGACATCTCCTGCGGCTGCTTCGGCACCGAGGGCGGTCACCTGGTGGGGCTGGACCTGCTGTTCCGTGACGTCGCCCTGCTGGCGGGGGCCGTCGTGCTGTGGATCTGCAGGGGCGTCCGGCGCACCTTCTGACCCGCTGCAACGACAGCGGTTCTCAATTTCGAACATCCGAAATCAGGATTTGACATCACCCTGCGAAGCGGCGATTTTTTTGCGCATCGAGGACGCCCACGGCGTCGGAGAAACACTTCATCCCGGGAGTCTCCCATGCCTGCTTTCGTGAACGCTGACGAGTGCACCGGCTGCGAAGCCTGTGTCGAAGCCTGCCCCACCGAGGCCATCGCCATGGACGGCGACACGGCCCTGGTCAACGTCGACGAGTGCACCGACTGCGAGGCCTGCGTGGAGGCCTGCCCGACCGAGGCCATCTCGATGGTCGACTAAGGGCGCCTTCGCCTGGACATCGAAAGGGCCCGCCCCTCGTGGGGCGGGCCCTTTTCCTTGCCTCCCGGGCGCGACTAGTGCGGATCGTTCCTGAGCCTGAGGCCCCGCCCCACCACGAGCAGCACCAGCACCGCGACCACCAGTCCCACCTCGAACCCCGCCAGCCGCGGGAACACGCTGCCCAGCCCTTCGCTCCGCTCCCACTCCCCCGCCAGTTTCACGGCCAGCGATCCCACGCCGAACACCATCACGAACTTCAGCCCGTAGCCGGTGCTGCGCAGGCGCGGCGGCGTGAGCACCGCCACCAGGGAGTTCTCCGCCGGCTGCATGCCGAAGGCGAAGAACGAGTAGACGAGAGCCGCCGCCAGCAGCAACGGGCCGTCGCTGCGGGCCATGACCAGCAGGGCCGGGATGGTGGCCAGGTGGAAACCCAGGTACACGGTGCGGAGGTCATGCCGGTCGGCGAGACGACCGCCCGCCATCTGACCGACGGCGCCGGCCAGGTAGGCCAGCGACGTGAGGGCCGACGCTGCCAGCACGGCACCGTCGTCGGCTCCGCCCAGCAGGCCTTCGAGGACGCCTAGCCGCTGCTGGAACCAGGCCGGGAGCACCACCGTCTGGCCGCGATAGGCGAGGCCGCCGAACATCATGGCCACGGCCAGCACGGCGAAGGCAGCGGCGGTGCGGCGCCCGCCGCCGGCAGGACGGGCGGGCCGCGGGACGGGCTTCGTGCCCCGTCCCAGCAGAAGGGCGAACACGGCCGCGGCCGCCGCCGGGACCGCCAGGGCCACGTATACCGCGCGCCAGCCGAAGGCGGTGGCCAGGGCTCCCGCCGCGAAGGGCGCGGCGATCACGCCCAGGTTGCCGTACACGCCGTTGACGCCCAGGCCCCAGCCGCGGCGGGCGACGTCGCGGCTGATCCAGGCCATGCCGGCGGGATGGTAGATGGAGGCGAAGAGCCCGACACCGGCCAGGGCCGCCGTCAACGCGCCCACGCCGTCGGCCGCGGCCGCCCACAGCGAGCAGCCGGCCATGCCGACCAGGCAGACCACGATCATGGCCCGGGGCCGTCCCCACCAGTCGGTGATCACACCCGCGGGCAGCGACCCCAGCCCGTACAGCAGGTACATCCAGAAGCCCAGGCCCAGGGCGCGGTCGAAGGGCAGGCCGAGGTCGGCGGCCAGGACGGTCACCAGGGCCGGGAATGCGAGCATGGTGAAGTGGGCCAGGAAGTGGGCCACGCCCGAGACGGCCAGGACGTCGCGGTCGGAGGCGGGGCGGCTCAAGCGCCGTCCCTGTCGGTGGAACGCCAGGGCACGTCGTCGCGGCCGGCGGCGTGCTGGATCCAGCGGGCGGCGGCGAAGAGCCAGTCACCGAGGCGGTTGACCCAGCGCACCACGTCCACCGGCACGGCGATGTCCTCGGAGGCCGCCACGGCCCGGCGCTCGAGCCGACGACACACCGTCCGGGCCATGTGCAGCGCCGCCGACGCCGGCACGCCTCCGGGCAGGATGAAGCCCTTCAAGGGAGGCAGGTCCTCGTCCATGCGGTCGATGGACGACTCCAGGTCGGCCGGATCCAGGGCGGGCAGGGCCTCGCCGGTGCGGCAGAGGTCGGCGCAGCGGTCGGGGTCGGCGAGCAGGGCGCCCAGGTCGAAGAGACGGCTCTGCAGGGCCGCGATCTCGATGGCCAGGCGGCGGGCAGCCGCCTCGTGGGCGGGCTCGTCGGGCTGGACGGCCGTCAGCAACGACGCCGCCAGTCCCAGCTGGGCGTTCAGCTCGTCGGCGGTGCCGTAGAGCTCGACGCGGGGGTCGGCCTTGGACGTCCTCGACCCTCCGATCAGGCCGGTCTCGCCGTCGTCTCCGCTGCGGGTGTAGATGCGGCTCATGGGTTCCTCCTCGCTGCGGTCACCATACTCCAACCCGGGTCAGCGGACCAGCGTGACCACGGTGCCCGCGGTCGCGGCGCCCGCGACGGCGCGGACCGGATAGGCGCCGGAGGGCGCGGGACGCCCGTCGCCGCCGAGGCCGTCCCAGGTCCAGGCGGCCCGGCCAGCGGCGTCGGCGGTGGCCGCGGCCCGGCGCAGCAGGCGGCCCCGGGCGTCGAGCACCTCGAAGCGGACCGTCGTGCCGGCGGTCGTTCGGGCGGCCACCTGGGTGCGGGGGTTGGCGGGGTTGGGCCAGGGGGCTTCCATCACCAGGGCCCAAGCCGGGGCCGGGGGCGCCGCGGTGGCCGCATCCACGGGCAGCACCGCCATGAATGGCGGGCGGCCGGTGGCCACGGGGGCCGTCGTGAGCTCCGTGCCGGTGGCGGCGTCGAACACGCGGATGCCCGCGGCGCCGGTGCTGCGGTCGCTCAGGTACACCTGGTCCACGCCGTCGAAGGCGAGGTCCACCAGGTCGTAACCCGAGGTGGCCGCGACGGTGGTCACGCCGCTGCCGTCCCGCGGGTCGAAGGCCACCATGGCGGTGGCGAAGGAGGCGTCGCTGATCACGGCGTAGGCGCGGTCGGGCGCCACGGTGACGAAGTCGAGGAGGTCGCCGCCGAGCTGGGATTCGGTGACCTGGAAACCGGTCGTCGACATGCCGACCAGATCCACCGTCTCGATGCCGCCGTCCATCACCCCGAACCATCCCGACGTGCCCACGCGCAGGCGACGCCCATCCCCCACGGACTCGGGCATGACCGAGGGATTGGCGCCGGCCAGCACGAGGCCCTGCACGCCGGGCGTGGCGGCGTCGGCGTCCACCCAGTCCTCCGCCACGGGGTCGAAGAGCAGGAGCTGGGAGAAGTCGGCGGGGCCCCACCAGTTGTTGCGGTCCAGGCGCTGGCAGGTGATGGCGACGAGCCCGCCGGCGCGGGCGGTCCAGCCGGTCTCGGGCAGGCCGTCGGCGTCGGCGAAGGGTTGGGTGGACCACGTGTCGAGCACCGTCCCGTTCGCGGGGTCGACCTTCAGCAGCAGGGCCTCGTCGTAGCAGGGCACCCAGGCCGCGCCGGCGGCGAAGACGATGTCCTGGGGGTTGCGGTTCGCCCCCAGCGACGTCTGCCACACGGTCGCATGACCGGCCTGTGGGTCCAGGAGCTGCAGATTGGAGGCGCCGCGGTTGACCACCCAGTAGGCGTCGTCGTGCCAGCGGGCGACGGCGTCGGCGTAGACGGTCTCCGCGTCGGGCGTGGCGGTCCACGGCGCGTGGCGATCGACCAGGCTCACCGCCCCGTAGGCGCTGTAGTCGGTGGTCACCACCAGGAACTCGTCCCACGCCGCGGCGGCGCTCGCGACGGTCAGGCAGCAGAGGATGGCGAGGGTGCGGGTCATGGGTGTCCTCCTCAGCGGATGCGCAGGGCGGCGCGGAAGGAGCGGCCCGGCAGGGGGTAACCCTCCACGTCGTGGATGCGGTCGTCAGTCAGGTTCAGGGCTTCCAGGGTCAGACGGTACTCGCGGGCGTCGGGCCCCCGGAGCCACTCGCGTTCAACGGCCAGGCCCGCGACGGTGCGGGCCGGCAAGGCCTCCTCGCCCCCGTGGTAGCGGAATCGCCAGTTGGCGGCCTCGGCGGTCACGCGGCCGCGCACGGTCCAGTCGCCGACGGGGACGGCCGCCCCCGCCGCCACCGACCACGCCGGCTGGTGGGGCAGGGTCTTGCCGGCGTAGACGGGATCGTCGCCGCGGTCGCGGGCGTCCTGGCGGGTCAGGGCGCACCACCAGGAAGCGCCGGTGTCGAGGTCGGCGGACAGCTCCAGCTCCTGCCCCGTGGTGCAGGTGCGGCCGATGTTCTCGGCGCGGCTGAAGGACTGGGAGTTGGGGATCCAGATGATGGCGCGGTCGGCGTCGCTGCGGAAGGCGGTCCAGCGCACGTCCAGGCCCGCACCGGTCTGGAGCCGGATTCCGGCCTCGCGCTCGTCCAGCTCCTCGGGCACCAGCTCGCGGTTGCCCGCCGCCAGGCCGGTCTGGCCGAAGAGCTCGATCCAGGTGGGCGCGCGCTCCGAACGGTGGCGTCGCGCTTCGACGAACAGGCGGCCCGGCACGGCCTCCCACACCGCGGCGAACGACGGTGCCAGGTCGCGGTGCACCCGCGGCCGCTCCAGCTCCTCCACCGGCAGGTGGGGCAGCGGCGGCAGGGGCGGAAAGTCGTCCTGGTGGCGCTGCCAGCGCAGCGACGGCATGAGGGCCAGGCGGAGGGCCGGGATCTCCCAACCCAGGTCGGCGCCGGCGGCGTGGGTGGTGCGGTCGCGACGGGGATCGGCGTCGCCGTCGCGGTCGAAGTCGTGACGCTGGGCGTGGACGTCGGCCACGGCGAGGGCGGTCACGCGGCCGAGGGGGCCGGGCAGGTCGGCGGCGGCGGCGCCGTGGAGCCGGGCGTGGAGGTGGACGTCGAGGGACGTGGCGGTGCCGGGGGGATCCCAGCCCACCTCGCCGTCGGGGTCGTCGATGCGGTCGCGGTCGCGGCGGGCGGAGAGCTCCAGGCCCAGGCCGTCGCCCGCGGTGGCCACGCCCAGGGTCGCGTCGAGGCGTTCGAGGGTGCGCTCGGCGGCGAGGATGTCGCCGGCGCCCACCGGGCCCGAGACGCCGCCGTCGCGGCGGTACGCGCCGGCGGAAAGGCGCACGCGGGGGCCGTCGGCGGCGGGGCGGCGCAGCACGAGGGCGGCGCCGGTTTCGCGGAACCAGGCGTTGGCGCGGTGGCGCTCGACGTCGTCGTCGGGGTTGGCGAAGGTGCCGTTGTCGTCCAGGTACCGGTAGCGGTTGTCGGTGCGGCGGGCGTGGAGCAGCAGCAACGACTCCAGGCCGCCGTCGCGGGCGTGGCGCAGCCAGCGGCCGCCGGCCTCGCCGAAGGAGCCTGCCGAGAACGTGAGCTCCGAGACGCCGCGACCCGCGTCGCGGGTGACCAGGTTCACGGCGCCGGCGCCTCCGGGACCGCCCAGGTGGGCGGGCAGGCCGCCGCGGTGGATCTCGACCCGTTCGAAGCGGTCCAGGGGCAGGGTGGAGAGGTCGAGCACGCCGGTGCGGGCGTCGGTCAGGGGCACGCCGTCGATGAGCACCGTCACGCGGCTGGCATCGGAGCCGCGGATCGACGGCAGAGCCACCGCGCCCAGGCCGCCGTAGCGGCGCACCTGGAGACCGGCGGCCGTCTCCAGAACGTCGGCGAGGTCGCCGCCGGCGTCGTCCAGGTCCACCACCGTGACGGTGGTCACGCCCCCCAGGTGCCGCTCGGCCCGCGGTGCCACCACGGTCACCGTGTCCTCGACGGCCACGGCAACGGGCGCCTCGGCGCGCGCGCACGCGGCCACGGCCAACAAGGCCGCGACGATCAGGATCGCTGGCGATTCATGGGGACGACGAACGAGACTGCCGGACAGCATGCGCCAGGGACCCTCCCGCGAAGGTGGTAGCAAGCCGACTCTGATCGGTCTCCTGGCTCGCGGGTCGTCCTCCTCCCGCGCCTTCCCGGTCCTTGCGGACCAGTGGCCTCGTGCGGGATTCGTCGCCGCTCACAGTGGCGGGGCCGCGCCGGATTTGCACCGGCTTCCGGTAGATCAGAATCCAATGGAATGTCGGAAGAGCCTAGGCGCCCGGGTGATCCCTGTCAAGGAGGCGGGCCCAGAGCCGCTGGTGGACGGCCTCGTCGTCGCTGGCCAGCAGCAGTTCCTCGGGGTCGTCACCGGGCCAGGCGTCGCGGTTCTGGATGAGCGATCCGGGGCGCGCGGCCTCCCAGTCCTGGCGCGTGTGGGGCCGGTAACGATGCCAGAACCCGATGTGCCAGAGGAAGAAGCGCTCCACCCGTTCGAGGCCCTTCTCGTCGTCGCCGAAGTGTTCGCAGGCCAGCTCGAACCAGCGGCGCATCACGCCCCAGCGCTCTTCCACGGTGGGGTGCCACGCCTCGCCGCTCTTCAGTTCGCGGAAGATCCAGGGCTTGATCAGGGCGCCGCGGGCCACCACCACGCCGGAGACCGCCGTCTCGGCGAGGTGCGCCTCGCGGTCCCACGGCCACAGGATGTCGCCGTTGCCCAGCACCGGGATGTCCACCGCCTGGGCTACGGCGTCGATCATCGACCAGTCCGCGTCGCGACGATAGCGCTGCTCGCGGGTGCGGCCGTGGACCGACAGGGCGTCGGCTCCGGCCTCGGCCGCGAGGGCCGCCACGTCCAGGGCGTTGACCTTCTGCTCCGACCACCCGATGCGGATCTTCACCAGCAGCGGCACGTCCACCGCCGCCCGCGCCGCCTCCACCATGGCCCGCAGCCGCCCCGGCTTCTTCAGGGCCGCCGCGCCGATGCCCCGCCGCACCATCACGTCGATGGGGCAACCGAAGTTCAGGTCCACGTAGTCGGCCCCGTGCTCCACCGCGAGGCGCGCGCCCTCGGCCATGATGTCCGGCTTGCTGCCGGCGATCTGGATGCCGTAGGGAGCCTCGTCGGCGTGCTTGCGCATCAGCGGCAGCTCGCGGCGGCTGCCCTTGACCAGCTTGTGGGCCAGCACCATCTCGCTGCACGTGAGGTCGGCGCCGTACTCCCGGCACAGGCGGCGATAGGGCAGGTTGCCGCCCATGGCCATGGGCGCCAGGGCGATCACGCCGCGGAACAGGTCACGGGCAGCGGTGCGGTCGGACATGGGTTCTCCCTCAAGGAAACGGCCGCCCCTCTCCCGGCGGAGGGGGCGGCCGCAATCTATCAGCTCGGAGGCGGGCTAGCCACCATCGAGCATGTTGCCCTCTTCGTACTCGTGCCACCCCTCGGGGTCGCGGATGTACTCGTAGGTATTCTTGAGCAGGTCGTAGTGGGTCCGCTCTTCCTCGGCCAGGTGCTCGAAGAGCTTCTTGGCGTCGGCCGACTCCACGGACGCTGCGGCCTTGGCGTACATGTCGAAGCCCTTGCGCTCGACGGCCATGGCGCCCTCGAGGATTTCCAGGTCCTCCTGCTTGTAGTCGTAGGGGTCCTTCACTTCCTCGATGGCGGCCTCGAAGATCTCCCGCGCCGTGCGGTGCTCGTGGGCGTCGGTCTCGCCCAGGGGCGCCAGGTTGTGGGTGCGGATCAGGTCGTCCCGCAGACCGATGAGGTGGGCGCGGTGGCCCTGCTCGTCCTTGGCGAGGGACAGGAAGATGCGCTTCTCCACGGGCGAGCCGGCGGTCTCGGCCTTCTCGCTGAAGAAACGGATGCCCTCCTCCTCGAACGCGATGGCGTCGGCGAGGATGTCGATGCAACGGGTGACGTCGTTGTTCATGGGGCCCCTCCCGGGACATGATCGGCCGCAGGGAACATGGATCTTCAGCACCAAGGTAATGCCTGGCCGCTGCTTTCTCAAACCGATCCGGGGTTGAAAATCGCGGGACGGTTCGGCATATTCGCAACAGTCGTTCAGACCGCACAGCGGTGGCGATATAGGAGCGTTAACGTACTGTTTTTCCCGTGAGTTACGGGAACGACCGGCCTCGGAGGCGAATCATGGCGAAGCTTCAGAACCGTCTGGCCAAACTGATCCCCGAATGGCGCGCCGACGTGGGCGCCCTGGTGAAGAAGAAAGGCGCCAAGAAGATCGGCGACGTGACCGTGCAGCAGGCCTACGGCGGCATGCGCGGCGTCAAAGCCATGATCTGCGACACCTCCGAAGTGCCGCCCGACGTCGGACTGCTGATCCGCGGCACCCCCATCGGCGAGCTGGCCGACAAGACCCCCGAGGACATCTTCTACCTGCTCTGCACCGGCGAGCTGCCCAACTCCCGGGACCGCAAGGCCCTGAGCGAGGAGCTGGCGGCCCGCGCCAAGGTGCCGGCGTACGTGTGGAAGGTCCTGGAGGCCATGCCCAAGAACTCGCATCCGATGTGCATGCTCGACACGGCCATCCTGGCCATGGAGCGCGAGTCCAAGTTCCGGGCCGCCTACGACAAGGGCATGCCCAAGGCCGACTACTGGAAGCCCATGCTCGAGGACTCCCTCGACCTGCTGGCGCGGATGCCCGCCATCGCCGCCGGCGTCTACCGCATGCGCTTCAACAAGGGCAAGCGCATCAGCCCCAGGAAGGGCCTGACCTGGGCGGAGAACTATGCCCACATGCTCGGCGTCAAGGACCCCAGCGGCGAGTTCGCCGACTGCATGCGCCTGTACCTGGTGCTCCACTGCGACCACGAGGGCGGCAACGTGTCGGCCCACACCTGCCACCTGGTGGGCTCGGCCCTGAGCGACGCCTACTACAGCGTGTCCGCCGGCCTCAACGGCCTCGCCGGTCCGCTGCACGGCCTGGCCAACCAGGAGTGCCTGAACTGGATCATCCAGCTCAACAAGAAGTTCAAGGGCAAGCCCAGCCGCGACGACATCCGCAACCACGCCTGGGAGACCCTCAACTCCGGCAAGGTCATCCCGGGCTACGGCCACGCGGTGCTGCGCGTCAGCGACCCGCGCTTCGTCGAGTTCCGCGCCTTCGGCATGAAGCACTTCCCCGAGGATCCGATCATGAAGACCGTGAACAACGTCTTCGAGATCGTCCCCGAGGTGCTCAAGGAGCACGGCAAGGCCAAGAACCCCTGGCCCAACGTGGACGCGGGCTCCGGCGCGCTCCTCTACCACTACGGCCTCAAGGAGTTCAGCTACTACACGGTGCTGTTCTCGGTGTCGCGGGCGATGGGCATGCTGTCGCAGCTCATCGTGAACCGGGCGCTCGGTGCTCCGATCGAGCGGCCCAAGTCGGTCACCACGGCGTGGGTGAAGAAGAACGTCAAGTAAAGCGAGCTCCGCGAAGCGAGCGAACGAGGAGCCGGCCCTTCGGGTCGGCTCCTTTCTTTGTGACCGGCACTGGAGACAGGCAGGGAGGAGGCACGGGCATGACACCCCCGCGTCCGGGGGCGTCGTGCAGGGAGCGGAGCCAAGGATGGCGGAGCGACCGAAACGCCGAGGCGGGTCGGGACAGGAGGTCCCGACCCGCCGTCCCCCGGACGCGGGGGTGTCATGCCCGTGCCGGCACCGTGCCTATCTCCAGTTGCCGATCAGAATGAATGGCGCCCAGTGGAAGGGGTGGCTGAAGGTTGGGTCGCATCGCAGGGCTCGCTGGGCTGTTGATAGTGCCGCTGCCTTGCCCATGCCGTCTTGACGGAGGTTGGCGTAAAGGTCGCTCATCAACTGGCCCGTGCTGATGTCCGAGACCTTCCAGAGACTCGCGATGATGGCGGCTGCTCCGTTTTGTTCGAACTGGTAGGCGAGTCCGGCGATCTCGGCGCCGACGCCGTCTTCGCCGACGGCTGTCTGGCAGGCGGACAGGACCGTAAGGTCGACGCCGAACATGGGGAGCAGGAGGATGTCGCGCATGGTGAGGCTGGCGCCGTCGCCTTCGCCGGCCATGAGCAGGTAGGAGGCCTCGGGCAGGTCGTGGCGCAGGACGCCGTGGGTGGCGAGGTGGACGATGGCGTGGCGGTCGACCTCGTGGCGGAGGGTGTCCTTGGTGGCGTCGGCGCCGAGGATGGCGGTGACCGGGGCGGGGTCCCAGAGCTCCTCGAGGCGGTGGACCTCCTGGACGGCGCCGGGCAGGGAGCCGTCGGGGTCGCCGAGGGCCAGCAGGGGGGCGTCGGCGGACACGGGGTCGCGGGGGCTGAGGGTGCCGGCCTGGGTCAGCACGGCCAGGTCGAAGCGGTCCACCAGGTACTGGTCGCCGTCGAAGAGGGCGGCGAAGGGGATGTAGCGCAGGCGGCCGCTGGGGCTGAGGATCACCGTGGACACGCCGTCCAGGTCGCCCAGGATCGGGTCCACGAGGATGCCGTGGAGGTCCTGGGCCGGCTGGGACGGGTCCTCCTTCGGAGTGGAGGCGCCGCCGGCGGCGCGGAGGCCGCGCAGCTCCCAGTCGCCGTCGGGATGCTCGAGGGCCGTGCGCATGCGGCGCACCAGGTCGTCCATGCGGGCCTCGGCGACGGGGACCTCGCGATACACCAGCGGCACGTCGCCGCCGCGCACCACGAAGATCACCACGCGCTCGGGCAGCACCACCGGTTCGACGAAGGCCTCGTCGTCGCGCAGGGTGCGCTGGAGCTGGCGGAACGTGACGGGCTCCACCTCCACGCGGGCGTAGAGGTCGGGACGGTCGCGGCGCAGCTCCCCCACGAAATCATGGAAGCGCAGGCGGAGCGAGTCGATCTCGGCGCGCCAGCCACGGATCAGCTCCGCGCGGCGTTCAGCCTCGGGACGCTGGAGCTCGTCGGAGAGCAGGCGGGTCAGGCGCACCTCGTGGGAGGCCATGTCGCGGGCCTCGCCCACCAGGGCGCGGTCGGCATCGCCGAGCACGGCGTCCGACGCCTCGCCCGCCAGGCCCTGGAGCTCCTGCGACTTCATCAGTCCCAGCACCTCCCAGGCCTCCTCGCGGCGGCCCATGGCGGTGAGCAGGTCCACGAGTTCGCGGTACACGTCGCCGTGCCGGGAGCGGAAGGCGTCGGCGGTCTCGTCGTCGCCGATGCCGCCGTGGATGGACTCGAGGGCCTCCATGGACTCGCGATAAGCCTGCTCGGCGCCGTCACGGTCGTCCGTGTCGCGGCGAACGCGGGCCAGGTAGAACAGGGGCTCCCACATGAGGGTCGGCATGTCGTATGCGCGACCGGCCTCCACCGCCCGGTCGAGATGACGGCGGGCGGCGTCGAGGTCTCCCCGCTCGTAGGCGAGGGCGCCGAGCTCCCAGTCCAGGCGGGCCGTCTTCAGGGCGTTGTCCATCCGCCGCGCGAGGGCCATGGACTCCTCGAGGTCGGTCAGGGCCTCGTCGAATCGTCCCATCTGGCGCAGGATGCGGCCGCGGATCATCGTGAGGTCGGCGATGCGGGGCGCGACGTCCGCGGTGCGGGCCACCTCGAGCCCCAGCGCCGCCTGCTCGAGGGCCCCGTCCGGGTCGCCCAGCTCGTAGGCGCAGTGGGCCAGGTTGGCGCGGGTGGCGCACTGCACGTCCACGAACCGGAAGCGCTCCCCGATGTCGTTGGCGCGGCGGAAGTGTTCGGCGGCGGTGGCGAAGTCCTTCATGTCGCGGTACACGCCGCCCATGTTGTTCTCGGCGGCGGCGATGCCGAAGGGATCGTTCCAGGCGGTGTCGATGGCCTTCGCCCGCTCGTACAGGGCGATGGAATCGTCGAACCGGCCCCTGGTATGGGCAGCCGACGCCAGCGTGTTGAGGCACGACGATGTGGCCCACTCGTTGCCCAGCTCCAGGTAGATGGCCATGGCCCGCTCGGCGTGGGCCACGGCGTCGTCGTTGCGGCCCTCCACGTGGCTGGTCCAGGCCAGGTTCCGCAGCGCGTTGGCCACCGAACCGTCCAGTTCCGCGGCTTCGGCCACTTCGGCGGCGCGGCGGTAGAGATCCTTGGCCGCCGCCAGGTCGCCCTTGGCCTCCCGGAGCTGGCCCATGGTCTGGAGCACCTCGGCGATGCGCCCCTGGTCCCCCACCTCCTCCGCCAGTTCCAGGGAGCGCGACACGCGCTCGAACGCCCGGTCGATCTCGCCCAGGGCCCACAGGTTCCGCGCCCCCGTCTCCAGGCACTGTCCCTCCTTCTCCTTGCTGGGCATGGCGCGGGCGATGGCCAGGGCCGAATCGGCCAGAGCCAGGCCGTCGGCGTAGCGACCCTCCATCTGGGTCAGCATGGCCAGCGACCGCATTGCGCCGCACTGGCCGCCCAGGTCGCCCAGGCGACGGCGGATGGACAGGGCGTCGTCCAGGCGCGCGGCCGCGCCCACGCGGTCGCCGCCCTTGCGGGCGAGGATGCTGTAGGCCCACCACTCCAGGGTGAGAGCCTCCCCCGACGGGCTGTCGGCGAGGCGCTGCTTCTCCAGGGTGGCCGTGTAGGCGCTGTCGGCACGGGCGTAGTAGCCGAGGCCCTCGAGGGACTCGGCCATCTCCAGGGACGCGCTGGCCTCGTCCGCCGGCCAGTCGCCGTGGGCGTAGCACTCCAGGGCGCGCTCCAGGAGGCCCAGGGCCTCGTGGTGGTTGCCGCGGGTCCGTTCCCGGGTGCCCTGGCGCTCCAGCACGTCGCCGGCGTCCCACCACTCGTCGCGGGAGAGGTGGCTCGCCAGCGCCTCGTCGGTCAGGGTCCGCGCCCGTTCCGTCTCGCCCAGCTTCCAGGCCAGCGAGGCGAGGTTGGTCTTCTCCAGGGCGATGCTGCGGGGGTCGTCCAGCTCGGCGTAGAGGGCGATGGCCTCCTCGCGGACCGTCACTGCGGAGTCGAGCAGCCCCAGGCTCCAGTAGCCGTCGCTGACGTCGCAAAGGGCCGATGCGACCGTCGACATCCAGCCCAGTTCCGTGGCCAGGGCCAACCCGCGGCGCCGGGTGGCGATGGCCTCGCGGTGCCGTCCGATCTCCTCCAGGGCGTCGCCGCCCTCGGACAGGGCCCGGGCCGCCTGTTCCACGTCCACCAGGCTGCCGCGGCGGTGGAAGACCGTCGCCGCGTGAGCGAAGGCCGCGGCTGCCTCCTCGTTGCGGTGCTGCCCCACGCGCACGCGTCCCAGGCCGAGCCAGCTGTAGGCGGTGGCGTCGGGGCCCGGCGGATCGGCGAGGCCGCCCAGGATCTCCAGGGCCTCGGTGTAGCTTGCGGCGGCCTCGTCCCAGTGCTCGAGCTGGCGCAGGGCGTCGGCCATATTGCCCAGGGAGACGTAGCGCGACGCCACCTCGCGGGACGTGCGCTCCAGCCCCTCGGCCCAGGCCGCGACGGCCCGCTCCAGGTCTCCCTCGCGTTCGTGGACGTTGGCCTCGGCGTCGGTGGCCTTGATCCACCAGTCCTCGTTGTCGGTCAGTTCCGCGGCCGTGCGGATCAGGCGGGCGGACCGCAGGGCAGCGTCGGTCTCGCCGCGGCGGAGGCGGCGCCAGGTCTCCTGGTGGAGGTCGGTGCCCCAGGTGTCGTCGGCGAAGGTCTGCAGGTGGGGCCGGACGAGGTCGGGCCAGTCGGCGGGATCGGACGCCTCGGCGTCGTCCAGCAGTTCGAGGTACGACGGGAGCGCATCGTTGAGCACCCAGGTGGCCAGGATCTCCTCGATGTTCCAGGTCTGGGCCAGGTACTTCCCCGGATAGCTGAGGACGAAGAGCAGGAAGTCCTCCATGTCATCCGGGACGGCGTTCTCCAGGATGTCGCGCATGGTCCGGCCCGCGTAGCGGCCGCCCTGCTCGTTCTCCATCTCCTCCCAATCCTCGATGTACGGCACGACCTCACGGCACATGTCGGCGCAGGCCTGGAGCAGGGGGGTGTCGTGGTCGGCGTCGGGGTCGGCGAAGACGTCGGCGGGGTCGAGCAGGACCGTGCCCCCCACCTCCTTCAGGACGATCGCGTTCTCCGCCAGCCGCCAGCCGATCTGGTCGCGTTCGGGCCGGGGCACGCGCAGGCGCAGCTCCACCTGGTCGCCGTCGGCGAGGGTCGCGCCCTCGAACGCGTACAGCGACACGATGCAGGAATCCGCCGTCACGGATGCGAGCTCCGCCTCTCCCACCTGTTCGGTCCCCTCGGTGGACGACACGCGGTAGATCACCCGCCGGCCGCCGACGACCACGCCCGCCGCCTCCCCCACGTCCAGCACGCCCGTGGAGCCGTCCACGGCGCGGAGGGTGAACAGCACATCCACGTCCAGGACGGGGCGGTCGTCCTGGGCCGGGGCGACGGCGGCGACCAGCAGGATCGCGATGACGAGGGCGCGGATGGGGTGCGTCATGGCTGCTCCGGGGCTGTGGTGGCTGGCTGTTCCGGGTCCCGATCATACCAAACCCACGGTTCGACCACACCGGATCCGTCCGGGTTCCCTTTCGGATGGGCGGAGTGTGTGTTAAAATGAATGGCGAGAGTTCAAATTCCCCACTCCCGGAGAGATGTTCATGCGCGAAGTCCTCGTCCGTGCGGTTGTGCTTGCCGCCGTGCTCACCGCGGCCCTGCCCGCGGCCGCCGACGTGACCATCCACTGCCTCTACGTCGGGCAGGCCGACGCCACCCTGATCCAGTCGTCCAGTGGCCAGACCCTTCTGTTCGACGGCGGATCCAACGGCGACGGCGACGACATCATCGTGCCCTACCTCACGAGCCTGGGCATCACCCAGCTCGACTACATGGCCGCCAGCCACTACCACGCCGACCACTGCGGTGGCCTGGACGAGGTCTACGACGCCGTGGGCGTGGCCAACGCCGTCTACGACCGGGGCTGGAGCTACACCACCGCCACCTACAACAGCTACGCCTCGACCGTCTCGGCCAAGCGCCAGACGGCCACCGACGGCATGGTGATCGACCTGGGCGACGGCGTGACCTGCACCATCATCGCCGTGAACGGCAACGGCCAGTCCTCTTCCCCCTACACCAACAGCTCCCGCGAGAACGAGTACGGTCTCGCTCTGCTGGTGGAATGCGGCGACTTCGACTTCCTGGTGGCCGGCGACCTGACCGGCGGTTACAGCAGCGAGGCGGACGTGGAGACGTCGGTGGGCGCCGAGGCCGGCGACATCGAGGTCTACCAGGTGAACCACCACGGGTCGTACACCAGCAGCAACCAGAACTTCCTGAACTCCACCACCCCCGAGGTGGGCATCGTGTCGGTGCCGGTCAGCAGCAGCTACGGCCACCCCCACAGCGATCCCATGAACCGCATGGCCGCCGCCGGCATGTACCTGTACCAGACGGCCCAGGGCTCCTCCACGAGCTACCCCGCCGGCCAGCGCACCATCGTCAACACGGTGGACGAGAACCACGGTTCGGCCCAGCACATCGTGATCACCAGCGACGGCTACGGCGAGTACTACGTCCACGGCGACATGTGGACCATGGACGAGCCCGACGTGACCGCCGTGCCCGACCTCGGCTCCCTGGTCCTGATGGGCAACCGCCCCAACCCCTTCAACCCGTCCACGGAGATCCTCTTCGAGACCCGCTCCGGCGGCCCCGTGACCCTGACGGTCTACGACCTGGCCGGCCGCGCCCTGCGCACCGGCGCCCTGACCGCCCGCCCCGGCGCCGAGCGCTGGCGCTGGGACGGCCGCACGGACGACGGCCGGGAGCTGCCGTCCGGGGTGTACATGTACCGGGTGGAGAGTCGTGAGGGGATGGGGACGGGGAGGATGACGTTGGCGCGCTAGGATCCGTCAGTTCCGATCGAAGCGGGCGGGGCTCAGGCCTCGCCCGCTTCCTCTTCCCTGACCACCGCCATGAACGCCTCCCCGTACTTCGCCAGCTTCGACTCCCCCACCCCGCTCAGCCTCAGGAACGCCTCGGCGCCCGTGGGCTTGTGGACGGCCATGGCCGCCAGGGTCTTGTCGTGGAAGATGACGTAGGGCGGCACGCCCTGCTCCTCGGCCAGGGTGCGGCGTACGGCGCACAGGCGCTCGAAGAGGGCGGCGGTGGCGGCGTCGATCTCGGCATCGGGGTCGGCCACGAGGGCGGCCGGGGCGGAGGCCTTGCGTTTGGTGGCGGTCTTCAGGAGCACGTCGCGGCGCAGGCGCAGTTCGCGCTCCCCTTGCAGGACCGACCGCGACTCGGCCGTGAGCCGCAGCCCCCCGAATCCCTCCGGGTCGAGGGCCAGGTACCCCTGCGCCACGAGCTGCCGGATCACGCTGCGCCAGCCGAAGGCGTCGAGCTCCAGACCCACGCCGTGGGTGGGCAGCCGGTCGTGGCCGAAGCGGCGCACCCGTTCGTTCTCCGAGCCGCGCAGCACGTCGATCACGTGCTGGGCCCCGAAGCGCTGGCCGGTGCGGGCCACGCACGACAGGGCCTTCTGGGCCACCACGGTGCCGTCGAAGGTCTCGGGCGGGGTGAGGCAGGTGTCGCAATTGCCGCAGGGCTCGGGCAGGTCCTCGCCGAAGTAGGCCAGCAGCACCTGGCGGCGGCAGTCCACGATCTCGCAGTAGCCGAGCATGGCGTCGAGCTGCTGGCGCTGGCGGCGGCGGTGCATCTCGTCGGCCTCACCGCCCTCCGCGATCTTGTTGAGCATGACCACGTCCTGCAGCCCGTAGCACAGCCACGCATTGGCGGGCAGGCCGTCGCGACCGGCGCGGCCCGTCTCCTGGTAGTAGCCCTCCACGGACTTCGGCAGGTCGATGTGGGCCACGAACCGCACGTCCGGCTTGTCGATGCCCATGCCGAAGGCGATGGTCGCGCAGATCACCAGGCCGTCCTCGCGCAGGAAGCGCTCCTGGTTCACGCGGCGCTCCTCGGCGCCCATGCCCGCGTGGTAGGGCAGCGCTTCGATGCCCTGTTCGCACAGGAAGGCCGCCGTCTCCTCGGTGCGCTTGCGGGACAGGCAGTACACGATGCCCGCGTCACCGTCGTGTTCGGCCTTCAGGAACTCCAGGAGCTGCCGCCGGGGGTTGTCCTTGGGCACCACGGCGTACTTGATGTTCGGCCGGTCGAAGCCGCTCACAAACACCCGGCCGCCGCCGAGCTTCAGGTTGTTGAGGATCTCCTCACGGGTGCGGCCGTCGGCAGTGGCGGTGCATGCCAGGCGCGGCACGTCGGGGTAGCGCTCGGCCAGGATGTCGAGCTGCATGTACTCGGGGCGGAAGTCGTGTCCCCACTGGGAGACGCAGTGGGCCTCGTCGATGGCGAAGAGGGCGAGGCCCGCGCCGCCCCTCACCTCGTCCAGGAGTTCGAGGGTCCGCTCCTGCAGCAGGCGTTCCGGTGCCACGTACAGAAGGTCCAGTTCGCCGCGCCGGAGGAGTTCCTCGGTGCGGCGGACGTCGTCCAGCGAGAGGGTGGAGTTGAGGAAGGCCGCGCGCAGCCCGATCTGACGCAGGGCGTCCACCTGGTCCTGCATCAGAGCGATCAGGGGCGATACGACGATCCCCGTCCCCTCCCGAAGCAACGACGGGATTTGGTAGCACAGGGACTTACCGCCGCCGGTGGGCATGAGCAGCAGGGCGTCGCCGCCACCCCCGACATGGTCGACCACGTCGGCCTGGTGGCCGCGGAAGGCGGGGTAGCCGTAGACGGACTGGAGGATGTCGAGGGCGGTGCGGGTCATCGGTTCAGCGGCCCCCCGGCATAGCGTCCCACTTCGGAACGGAGGCGATCGCCGAGACGGTCCGTCTCGACGGCCAGGTCGTAGTCCACCTGGAGACCCATCCAGAAATCCGGCGTCATCCGGAAGTAACGTGCAAGGCGCAGCGCCGTGTCGGCGGTGATCCGCCGCTTCTCCAGCACGATCTCGTTGATCCTGCGCGGCGGCACGCCGATCTCGTTGGCCAGCCTGTTCTGGCTCAGGCCCGAGGGGACGAGGAATTCCTCGCGGAGGACTTCGCCGGGATGGACGGGCTTCAGTTTCCTGGGGCTCATGGTGCGACCTCAGTGGTAGTCGACGATGGCGACGTCATGGGCTGCACCATATAACGCGTAACGTTATACGTCAACACACATCCTCCAGGTGAGAGTCCTGGAGGTGCCTCGCCAGATCTGTGCCGAAATCGTTATTCGCCGCCCGATGGACCAGGCTCCATGGAGACCACGTCCACCGCCTCCCCCGCAATCCGATGCCCCAACAGCACCTGCGACAGATAGTGCCGCCGGTCGTTCACCCGCGACCACCCCGTCCCCCAGCTCATCACCCACGCGCCGCGGCGCAGCCACGCGGCGTCGATTTCCCGCCCGGCGTTGAGCCACGGGATCGCGGCGATGAAGGTGTGGCCCGAGGCGGTGTTGTCGTCGCTCATTGGGCGCCACTTCGGGTCCTCGTGCTTGTCGGTGGGACGGCCTGCGCCGCCCACACGCTGGATGGTCCACAGCGCGGGCAGCCCCACCACCATCGCCTCGAAGTTCCGGCGCCCCCAGCGCAGCAACGGCGACGACGCCAGCAGGCCGTCCAGCAAGGCGAACACGCCCCACACCGCGAACCAGAAGCGTTCGCCGAAGCCCTTGAAACCCTCGGCGATCAGGTCGCTGTGAGGCCCCCGCACCGACCCGGTATGCCAGCGCTCCACCGCTGCGTCCACACCGACGTGAGCCAGCACGAAGGCGCCGGCAGAAGCCGCGCCCAGCCGCAGGAACCCGCGCCGCGAATAGAGGCCCTTGTAGTGGCGGCCGGTGTGCCGGAACGGCCGCGGCCCGCGCTCGCGCCCCACGCCCCCCGCCGCCCGTACGGCCTTCACCGCGGCCCCGAGGGCCAAGGCCACCAGGGCCACTGCGATGCCGATCCCCACGATCACGACGCCCCCCCTTCGTCCCACGGCCGCGGCGGCTCCGCGCCCCGCAGCACGTCGGCCACCATCTCCCCCACCGCCGGCGCCGACGTCAACCCGGGGGAGTCGATGCCCGCCAAGGCCACCAGGCCCTCGAAAGCGCCGTCGTAACGGCGTATACGGAAGTCGGCGAAAGGATCGTCCACGCCCAGCTTGGGACGGATGCCGCTCATGACGGGATGGAGGTCGTCGGGCTCGAGCCAGGGCAGGAAACGCGAGGCGCCGTCGAAGAAGGCGTCGCGGCGGGCAGGGTCCACGGCGTAGTCCTCAACGCGGTCCACGGGCTCGAAGTCGGGCCCCAGGCGCATCTGGCCGCCGAGGTCCAGGCACACGTGCACGCCGAGGGTGTCGGCGCCGCGGGGGGGGATGGGGTAGATGAGCCGCGACACCCGGCCGTCGTGCTTCGGGTCCACGCCGAAGTAGTTGCCCTTGACCCAGCGCTGGGCAAGGCCCTCGGCGGCGGGGTCGAGGCCGGCCATGGCAGCGAGGGAGTCGGCGTGCAGGCCGCCGCAGAGCACCAGGTGGCGTGAGGCGTGGGTCCAGGCCTCGTCGCTGCGGCGCACGGTCACCAGCCAGCCGTCGGGCGAGCGGTCCAGGGCGATCACCTCGGCTCCGGTCATGACTTGGGCGCCGTGTTCCGCGGCGCGCGCCGCGTAGGCCCGGGCCGCGCCCTCGGCGTCCACGATCCCCGTGGCGGGCGACAGCAGTCCGGCCACGGCCCGCACGTCGGGCTCCAGGGCGGCCAGCTCCGCGCCCTCCACCAGCCGGAAGCCCTCCACGCCGTTCTCCAAGCCGCGCTCCAGGAGCGGGTCCAGGTCGTCGGCCTCGCCGTCGTCCACCGCCACGATGAGCTTGCCGCAGGCGCGGTAGTCCACGCCCGCCTCTTCGCAGAAGGCGGCGAGCAGGCGCCGCCCGCGCACGCAGCAATCGGCCTTGATGGATCCGGGGGGATAATACATGCCGCCGTGCGCCACTTCGCTGTTGCGCGAGGTCACGCCGGCGGCCAGGTGGGTTTCCTTATCCAGCAGGACGGTTTCGACACCGGCGCGCGCGGCGGCGTCCGCCGCGCAACAGCCCGTGATGCCTCCGCCCACGATGGTCGCCTCGACGGTGACCATCTCACCTCCAGCTAGCTGCGGTCCTCCATGTACTTCGCGAAGTCCACCGACTTGTAGCTTTCCGAGGCGATGTAGTCCAGCACGATCACGAAGAAGTCCGCGTCCACGAACCCGGGCAGGGTGTCGATGCGCTCGCCCTGGGCGTCCAGGAACCACATGGTGGGCAGGCTCTGCACGTTGAAGGCCTGGGCCGGAGCCTTCTCCTTCTCGGTGTCCACGCTGATGGGGATGAACCTGCCGTTCATGATCTCGATGACGCGGGCGTCGCTGAACGTCTTCTTGTCCATCTCCTTGCACCACTTGCACCAGTCGGCGTGGAAATCGATGATCACGGGCTTGCCGGCGGCCTTGGCGGCGGCGAGGCCCTCCTCGTAGGAGTACCACTTGATGCCGGCGTCGGAGGACTCGGCGGCGAAAACGCCGCTTGCGGCGACCACGAGGGTCGCGAGGATCAGGATGGTGCGGATGCTGCGCATGTCGTCGTTACCTCTCTGATGGGAAAGCCGCCGGGGCGGCCGTGGAGTCGATGTCAAACCGTGCCCTGGGGCCAGGGTTCCCGGCGGGGCGGCGGCGAGACGAACTCGAGCCGGGCGCCCCCCACGGGGTGGTCCAGCTCCAGCCGCCAGGCGTGCAGCGCGATGCTGCGGTCGGGCAGAGCCTCCTCGTCGCCGTACTTGCGGTCGCCCACGATGGGGTGGCCGGCGGCGGCGAGCTGGGCCCGGATCTGGTGGCGACGGCCGGTGATCGGATGCACCCGCAGCACGCTCAGGTGCGGGTCGCCCCGGGTCACCGTCCACTCCAGGCGGGCCTCCTTCGAACCGGCGAAGGGGTGGTCCTCGATGGGCGTGCGCCGCTCGCGGTCGCCGCGCTGGCCCATGTGGTGCACCAGCTCGCCGTCGGCGGACAGGGGGCAGCCCCGGACCACGGCCAGGTAGGTCTTGCGCACGGTCCCGTCGCGGAACTGCTTCGACAGCCGGGCGGCCGCCTTGGAGGTCCGCGCCAGCACCATCACGCCCGACACGGGGCGATCCAGCCTGTGCACCAGGCCCATGTAGACGTTGCCGGGCTTGTCGTATTTATCGCGCACGTAGTCCCGGGCCAGCTCGAGCAGCGACACGTGGTTGGTGTCGTCGCCCTGGGAGAGCAGGCCTGCGGGCTTGTGGACCACCAGCAGGTGGTTGTCCTCGTGGAGGACACGGATGCGTCTGTTCGCCATGGTCGCTCCAAGATAGTGCCGGAAAGAGGGGAGCGAAACCCGTGTTTCGCCCCGCCCGCCCAATCCCCCCATGACATTCGGGCTCCGTCGCGCTAGACTGTCCGGGCCGTCCGAAGAGCTCGCGCATCCCCTACCTGCGGGCCGAACCCCTGATCCATCAACAGCGAGGTCGGATCCCATGTCCAGAACCCTCATCCTCCTGCTCTTGGCCGCAGCGCTGCTCGTGGGCTGCAACTCGACGCAGGACCAGGAGACCATGACGTTCGAGTACCCCGAGGCCCGCAAGGGCGACGTCGTGGACGACTACCACGGCACCCAGGTGGCCGACCCCTACCGTTGGCTCGAGGACCCCGACAGCGACGAGACCCGCGCCTGGGTCGAGGCCCAGAACGAGCTCACCTTCCCGTACCTCGAGTCGCTGCCCAGCCGCGACCGCATCCAGAAGCGCCTGACCGACCTCTGGGACTACCCCAAGTACGGCGCGCCCTTCGAGCGCGGCGGCCGCTACTTCTTCTCCAAGAACGACGGCCTGCAGAACCAGTCGGTCATCTACGTGCAGGAGAGCCTGGACGGCGAGCCCCGCGTGCTCATCGACCCCAACACCCTGAGCGAGGACGGCACGGTCGCCCTGGGCGGCATGAGCATCAGCCGCGACGGCAAGCTCATGGCCTGGGCCACCAACGTGAGCGGCTCCGACTGGCGCACCTGGTACGTGCGCGACATCGACACCGGCGAGGATCTCTCCGACAAGGTCGAGTGGAGCAAGTTCTCCGGCGCCAGCTGGGACGAGAAGGGCGAAGGCTTCTACTACAGCCGCTACGACGCCCCCACCGAGGGCGACGAGCTCGAGGACGCCAACTACTTCCAGAAGCTCTACTACCACAAGGTGGGCACCCCCCAGAGCGACGACGTGCTGGTCTACGAGCGTCCCGACCAGAAGGAGTGGGGCTTCGGCGGCGGCGTGACCGAGAGCGGCGACTACCTGATCATCAGCGTCTGGAAGGGCACCTCGCCCATGAACCTGCTCTTCTACAAGGACCTGCGGAACCCCGGGGCCGGCGTTCAGGAGCTGATCTCCGAGTTCGAGGCCGACTACTCGTTCGTGGGCCACGACGGCGGCATCTTCTACATGACCACCGACCTCGACGCCCCCCGCAAGCGCCTGATCGCCGTGGACGTCGCCAACCCCGCCAAGAGCGAGTGGCACGAGCTGGTGGCCGAGAGGGACATCACCCTGCGCGGCATGGGCATGATCAACGGCAACGAGTTCGTGGGGCAGTACATGAAGGACGCCCACAGCGTCGTGTACCGCTTCGACATCCACGGGCACCAGATCGGCGAGGTGGCGCTGCCGGGCATCGGCACCGTCGGCGGCGTCGGCGGCGAGCGCGAGGACACCGAGACGTTCTACACGTTCACGTCGTTCCTCTACCCGCCCACAATCTTCAAGTACGACTTCGAGACCGGCGAGAGCACCGTCTTCCGCGAGCCCGGCATCGACGTCGACCTGAGCGGCTACACCACCGACCAGGTCTTCTACGAGTCCAAGGACGGCACCAAGGTGCCCATGTTCATCGTGCGGAAGAAGGACGTCCCCATGGACGGCTCCAACCCGACGCTGCTCTACGGCTACGGCGGGTTCAACGTGTCGCTCACGCCCTACTTCTCCATCTCGCGCCTGGCGTGGGTGGAGATGGGCGGCATCTTCGCCCTGGCGAACCTGCGGGGCGGCGGCGAGTACGGCGAGGAGTGGCACCAGGGCGGCATGCTGAAGAACAAGCAGAACGTCTTCGACGACTTCATCGCCGCGGCCGAGTACCTGATCGACGAGGGCTACACCTCCAGCGACAAGCTGGCCTGCCAGGGCGGCAGCAACGGCGGTACGCTGGTGGGCGCCGTGGTGAACCAGCGCCCCGACCTGTGGGCCGCGGCCATCCCAGCCGTGGGCGTGATGGACATGCTGCGCTTCCACCTGTTCACCATCGGCTGGGCCTGGGTGAGCGACTACGGCAGCAGCGAGGACCCGGACATGTTCCCCACGCTGTACGCCTACTCCCCCTACCACAACCTGAAGGACGGGGTGGACTACCCGGCCGTGCTGGTCACCACCGCCGACCACGACGACCGCGTGGTGCCCGGCCACAGCTTCAAGTATGCCGCGCGCATCCAGGAAGCCCACGCCGGAACGGGCCCGGTGCTGATCCGCATCGAGACCAAGGCCGGCCACGGCGGCGGCAAGCCCACCTCGAAGATCATCGAGGAAGTGGCCGACGAGTGGGCCTTCCTGTGGCACCACCTCGGCATGGACTGATCGACGGACGGGATCCGACGAGGAAGGGGCTCCCCTGCGGGGGAGCCCCTTTCCCATGCAGCTCGACGCTGTCCGGTCAGCGCTTCTTCTTCGCCCGATGCGCCTTCGTCTTCTCGATGTAGGCGACGGCGTCGGGCGTCTTGCAGCTCGTCTTTCCGTGGTCCACTTCGACCTTGCCGATCCGTTTCGCCGCGGCACGCGCCTTCTTCTCGAGGGCCGTGTTGCGCACCCCGATGCAGATGACCGCCTGGTTCATGCTGTGGCGCACCCTGTTGGGACGATCGTGGATCTCGCGCTCGATGGCCTCGAGGGGCTCGTGAAAGAACGCGTCGGGCCGGTCGTCCGCATGCATGGCCAGGGCGCAGAACACGTTCCAGGCCGTGGCCGCCGTCCACTCACTCTTGCGGTCGCGCCACGCCGCGAACTTGCGGTCGCGGTGGGGCGACTTCGCCACCAGGGTCGAGAAGGCGTCGCAGATCACGTAGTTGTCCAGATCGCGGGCCCAGGCGTCGAGTTCGCGTGAGGAGAACGCTTCGGCGTCCGCGACCATGCACGCCAGCACGCGGGCATCATGATTGCCCGTGGCCCAGAGTCCGCCGGCCAGCTCATGGTCGGTGCCGATGACCTTCTTCAGCCGGTTCAGTTCGGCGAAACTCACACCGTACTGCTCGCCGGCCACGCCGTGGGTGGCGTAGACCTTCCGGTTCTGCGCGGTGCCGGCTTTCTTCAGGGCGGCCAGGGTTTGCTTCAGGGTCATGACGATTCCTCCAGCGTGCGTTCGATCTCGACGGCCGTTTCCAGATCCCTGGGTCCTCCCCGCTCCCTCAGCTTCTCCACCAACGTCCGACGCAGCTTCGCCGGCTCGTTGACCCCAAACTTCACCTTGGCCGTCCAGGTCCCCCGCACCCGGAATACACCGACACCCGCGAGGGCCTTCGCATACACGGGATGGTCGGCGACGATCGGGTCGTGCCCGCCCTCGGGCTGATACTTCTCCATCAGCGCCTGGAGGGCACGGGCCTTCTCCTCGAGATCCGTCACCGGCTCGCATCGCCCCCGTATTTCGACCGACTTAAAGAAATGGGTGGCCGGGCAGGCATGGCGCGGCGCCGTCCAGTACGAAGGGATCAGGCTGTAGGCGTCGACCATGGAGAAGCTGCAGCGGGGGTCGGCGGCCAGGCACTCGACCTTCTCTCCTTCGAGGGCGCCGTGGAAGTACACAGTCTCCCCGACGGCTGCGAAGTTCAGGGGGATCACCCGCGGTGAGCCGTCGGCGGTGAGGATGCCGAGCTCGCCCACCTCGGCGGCGGCGGCCACCTCGGCGAAGACGGCGGGATCGCGGGACTCCAGTTCGTTGCGGCGCATGGGACCTCCTCGGTCCCGGCATGGTAGTTCCACCGGACGGAAACGACAACGGGCGCCTCCGGAGAGGCGCCCGTCGGTTCCCGGTCCGTCCGGCTCAGAAGGCCGTGACGAGCTGGACCATCATGTCGTCCGGAGCCTCGTCGAGTGCCATGCGACGTTCGAGCCGCCACTCGGCGTTCTCGCTGAGGATCCTGGCGACTCCCACGCTCCAGCGTCGGTCCAGTCCCTCGCCGTCGCTCCAGACGAAGCGGTCGTACCGCACGCCCAGACGATGTTTGCCGAGGGTGCGGGCCGCCTCCAGGTACCAGCCCTCGCCCGCTCCCGCGAACTTGGTGTCGCGGGCGTATTCCTGGCGGATGAATTCGCCCCTGGTCTCGAAGGAGCCGACGCTCCAGGCCGCGTCCACACCGGCCATGGTGGTCGGGCGGTCCCCGTCGTGGGCCACCTGGACGGCGCCCGAGGCCCCCAGTTCCAGACCCTCGGCCGGCAGCACTCCCAGACGGCCGCCGACGGCGTGCCTGGTCGATGTCGCGACCTTCGAGCCCAGCTTGGAGGACGCCTCGTCGCAGGGCAGGTCGTTCACCCCGAAGACCTTGAGCTCCAGACGCTCGCTCCTGACGTATCCCTGGGCCCCGACCTCGTTCCAGCAGCCGTGGGTCATGGCTACCACCAGCGGTGCGGTGACCATCTTCCGGTCCAGGGACGGGTACACGCGCCAGTCCAGGCCGAACGGCACGTCGAACCGGCCCACCACCAGTCCCGCTTCCCGCACCATCCCGGATTCCCGCGACAGCAGGCTGCGCTCGATGGTGAAGGCCCCGAGGCCGAAGGCTTCGGCTTCGGAATCGTAGGCCACGGCCACGGCGAGTTCCGTGCGGTCGTCCACGCCTGCGGTCACGTCCAGCTCGGCCTGGCCGATGCGCACATGGCCGTCGGCCTCATCCTGGGGATCCGCCAGCATCAGGCAGTCCCCGAATCCGGTGATCTCCAGCGACTCCTCGTCGAGGGCGACGACGGGCACGGCGGCGACCAGGATCCCCAGGATCAGCATCGTCATGCGTTTCGCGTTCATGTCATGCCTCCCCTCGGCGTCAGTCGATGGCGATGAGCTCGTGCTCGTCGAGCTCCATGATTTCCTCGATGGACCCGATGTCGTTCCCGCTCACCACGTCGTGGACGGGCGCCGGCGCGGCGGCGGAGGTCGCGGCCCACGACGGCTTTTCGTAGGCGGCTCGACGGCGGCTCTCGCCGTGGGCCACCTCCTCGAGGGCCCGCACCATGCCGTCCATCTCGCCGGCCTGGGCCGACAGCTCCTCGCTGGCCGACGCGATCTCCTCGGAGCTCGCGGCCGAGCCCTGGGTGACGACGTCGAGGCTGGACACGGCCTGACTGATCTGGTCGATGTCCCGGGCCTGCTCGTTGCTCTTGTCCGCGAGGCCGGCCACGATGCCCTCGACCTGGCCGATGTCGCTCTGGACCTCGCCCAGGACCGACTGCACCTCCGACGTCACGTCCACGCCCCTGTCGGACGCTTCCTGGGAATCGCGGATGAGCTGGGTGGTGGTGCGGGCCGCGTCGGCGCTGCGCTGGGCGAGGTTGCGGACCTCCTCGGCCACCACGGCGAAGCCCTTGCCGGCGTCGCCGGCCCGGGCCGCCTCCACCGCGGCGTTCAGCGCCAGCAGGTTGGTCTGGAAGGCGATCTCGTCGATGGTCTTTATGATGTTGGCCGTCTCGTCGGAGGCGGCCTTGATCTCGCCGATGGCGTCGGTCATGCGGTGCATGGCCTGACTGCCCCGGTCTGCGGCGTCGCGGGCGCCGGACGTCATGGTGCGGGCCCGACCGGCGTCCTCTGCCGTGCTGCGGGTGCCGGAAGACATCTGGTGCAGGGTGGCGGAGATCTCCTCCAGACTCGACGCCTGTTCGCTGGCGCCTTCGGCCAGCATCTGGCTGGTCTGGGCCACCTGGTCCGAGGCGGAGGTCACCTGCTCGGAGCCGCGTCCCAGATTCTCGGCCACCCGGCCGATCTGACCGGCGATGGAGGCGGAAAACAGCAGCCCCATGGCCACGCCCGCCAGGATCGAGACGCCCACGATGACGAAGAGCCACCGCTGCGACGCCACCACCGAGTTGTTGCCGCTCTTCTTGGCGGCATGGAGCTCGGCGTAGGCCATCTCCTCGACCTGCTCGAGCAGCACCGCGGCTTCTTCGCCGGTGGCATCGAACTCGGCCATGGCGGCCGCCATGGCCGCGGAAGATTCGATCATGTGGCGCTGGGCTGCGATCAGACGGTCCGCAGCTGCCTGGAACTCGGCGTGATCCCGATCGAGCTCCTCGACCCGCTTGCGCATGTCGTCGTCGTCGAGGGCGAGGACCGGGGTGCCGTCCAGATCACCGCCGTTCAGGGCGAGCCCCACGAGGACGTCGAATGCCGCGTTGGCGGACTCGTACTCTGCCGCAGCGGCGGCGAGGTCGTCGGAGCGGGTGGCCTGCACCGCTTCCTCCACGCCGATCCGGGCGGTGGCGATGGCGATCTTGATCTCGTTGGCCACGTCCAGCAGGGGCACCTCGTGCCGGAGGAGTTCCTCGGCCTTGGCGTTGAGCTGCCCGCTGCCCAGCTGCGATCGGACCACCCCGCCCAGGCTCTCCTCCACGTCGCCGGCATCGCCTTGGATCTCGTCGGCGGCGGACTCCACAGCCTCCATGGCCGCGTCCCGTTCATCGGCGGCCGCCAGCACGGTCACGCCGAGATCGGCGAGTCGACCCGCCGCCGGCATGAAGCTGTCGTTGTGCATCTGCTCGGCTCGACGAACGAGATCCGCCAGCTCGGGGTTGTCGGTGGGCTCCACCTCGAACCCTCCCTCGAAGACGGCTCCTTCGAGGATCGCGCCGGCACTGCGGTCGAAATCCGAGACCGTGCCGTCGAACAGGGAGCGCAGGCCGTCGAGCTCACCGGACTCGCGCGAGCCCAGGACCGACACCGCGCCCTTGTATTCCTCCATGGCGTTGCGCCCCTCCAGCAGGGAGAGCTGCATCTCCATGGCCATGTCCATCAGGGGGCTCTCCTCGTCACCGACAATGTGGAGGCTGTGTCCCACCGAGCGAATTCCGAGATAACCCACGACGCCCGCTACCGCCGTCAGGGTCACCAGTGCGAGAGCTCCGTTGAGGATCCGGGCTCTGAGTCCGCGTCCCATGCGCATCGAATACTCCTCTCAATCTCATTCCCTATTCCACCCGTGGGTCTTTGACTCGGGCATCGAGGGCGGGAGGTTGAGAGAAAAGTGAACACCAATTATCAAGAGTGGAATAGGCCGATTTTATGCCTCATGGTAAAACGGCGCCCTCCCCGAAACCGGGAAGGGCGCCGATTCAGCTGGATCCTATCAGAATCAGGCCGTGGTCGTGGCCACGCCCGGGCACTCGGCCGCGATGGCCTGGTCGATGCCCTTGTCGGCGTACGCCTTCTCCCACTGGGCGGCGAAGTCGCCGGCGAGCTTCTGGGCGCGCTCGGCGTAGGCGGCCTTGTCGTCCCAGGTGTTCTCCGGCCACAGGATCGACGCATCGTCGACGCCCGGGCAGGTCTTGGGCACGTGCACCTTGAAGATGGGATCCTGCACGTACTCCACGTCGGCCAGGGAGCCGTTGATGGCGGCGTTGCACATGGCCCGGGTCAGCATGATGTCCATGCGGGAGCCGACGCCGTACGGGCCGCCGCTCCAGCCGGTGTTGACCAGGTACACCTGCGTGCCGTGCTCGTCCAGCTTCTTGCCCAGCAGGTCGGCGTAGTCGTCCGGGTTGCGGGGCATGAAAGGCGCACCGAAGAAGCGCGAGAAGGCGCTCTTGGGCTCGGTCACGCCGGTCTCGGTGCCGGCCAGCTTGCTGGTGTAGCCCATGATGAACCACAGCATGGCCTGCTCCTTCGTCAGCTTGCTGACGGGGGGCAGCACGCCGTTGGCGTCGGCGGTGAGGAACAGGATGGTCTTGGGGTGGCCGCCGGTGGAGCTGGGCTTGATGTTCGTCAGGTACTCCAGCGGGTAGCTGCCGCGGCTGTTCGGCGTGAACCGGTCGTCGAAGAGGTCGAAGGTGCCGTCGGGGTACATCATCGCGTTCTCGATGATGGCGCCGTGCTCCTGCCAGGGCCGCTCCTCGAAGCAGGCCTTGTAGATCTCCGGCTCCTTCTCGGGGTTCAGGTCGATCAGCTTGGCGTAGCAGCCGTTCTCGAAGTTGGCGGTGCCGGTGTCGCTCCAGCCGTGCTCGTCGTCTCCCAGCAGCGCGCGGGAGGCGTCGGCCGACAGGGTCGTCTTGCCGGTGCCGCTGAGGCCGAGCAGCAGGGCGATGTCGCCCTCTTCGCCCTCGTTGGCCGAGCAGTGGATGGGCAGGATGCCCGCGGCGGGCAGCAGGTAGTTCATGACCGTGAAGAGCATCTTCTTGCAGCTGCCGCAGTACGCCGAGCCGTAGACCACGCCGATGCGGCGGTCGAAGTCGGTGGCGATGACCATGGTGCTGGTGCCGTCGATGCGCGGGTCGATGCGCAGGCGGCCCTCGTACTTCGCGGGGTCGAGCTTGTCGTCGGGGCAGACGAGCAGCGTGAAGGGCTTGTCGGCGAAGATGCTGTTCTCGATGCCGTCGGGACGGGGGCGGAACATGTTGTCGAGGAACAGCACGTTCAGGGCCTTGTTCGACACGGTGGTCACGGGCAGGGCGTAGGCGGCGTCGGCGCCCACCACGCGGTCGCTCACGTACACGCCGCCGCTGTCGCCGAGGGTGGCCATGGCGTCGTCCACGAGCATGTCGAAGGTCTCGGGATCGACGGGGATGTTGTTGGCTGCCGTCCAGTCGATCGTAGCCTCGCTCTCGGGCCGCTTGACGATGATCGTGTCCTGGGGGCTGCGGCCGGTGGACTCGGGACGGGTCCAGGTCGCGAGAGCGCCGTTCTTGCTGACGAACGCCTCACCATTGTTCACGCAGGCCTGGATCAGGTCCGCACGGGAGCTGTTGCGGTGGATGTTGCCGCCGGACAGCAATGCTTCGAGACGATCCTGGATGCTCATCGTCCTCACTCCTCGTGATGGTCAAAAAAATCGCACACGGGCTGTGAAAGAGACCACAGCCGTCGGCCACCGCCAAACGTAACGCCGCCGATGGGGGGAAACAAGCGGCTTTTGAGCCCGCTAAACGGCGTTAACACCACGTTTTCAGTCGGATTTGGCCGATTCCGGGCGGGCCAGCAGGAGGGCGCCGACGAGGGCCGCGGCGCCGGGCAGCAGGCGGGCGGGATCCACGGACTCACCGAACACCAGCCACGCCGCCACGATGCCCAGGGGGACCTTCAGGTTGTTCATGACCGCGCCGAGAGCCGCTCCCGTCGCAGCCACGCCGCGATTCCAGAGCCAGAAGCCCAGGGCCGTGGGCAGAAGCCCGAGGTAGAGCAGGGCGAGGCGGGCGTCGCGGTCGAAGGCCGTCACGTCGGCATGGCCCGACACGATCGCGGCGACGGCGGCCAGAACCGCCGCTCCCACGTACATCCAGGCCAGGGATCCGGCGTCGAGGGCGCCGGCCTCGCCGAGCCTCCCCCGATAGCGCCGGTAGGCCGTCTGCCCTGCCGCGAAGCACAGGTTCGCGGCCTGGAGCAGGAGGACGCCGCTCAGGGCGTCGGCCCCGGGCAGGGCCCGCCACACGATCCAGCCTGCGCCGGCCGCGGCCAGCACGGCGGCCCCGAGGGAGCGGGCGCGGACGCGACGGTCGAGGGCGTCGTCCAGCAGCACCACGTACAGGGGTGTCGTCACCGTGAACAGCGCCACGGCATGGGCCGGCAGGGTGGCGTAGGAGGCGATGTACAGCACGTACATCAGGCCGAACTGCACCGCGCCCAGGCCGGCCAGGAACACGGCGCCCCGCGACCGGCGCAGCCAAGGCGCGAAGGCCGCAGCCGCCAGCACCAGGCGCACGGCCGCCACCAGCCGGGGGTCGTACCCGGCGAGGGCGTCCTTGATGAGTCCGAAGGAGAGGGACCAGAGGATCGAGGCGAGGACCAGCGAGGCCATGTCAGAACTGCCGGTCGTGGTCGTCGGCGGCGCGGTCGCGGGGCAGGTCGACCCAGTGGCTGTCGCGGGAGCGGGCGGCGGCCCCCATGGCCAGCCGGTCACGGCCCACGAGCTTGCCGACCAGTCCGATGGGCGTGAGCACCAGGTAGTACACGATCGCCAGCACCACGCGGCTGACGATGTTCCCCATGACGAAGGCGATGCCCATCCACACCAGGTAGCCCGGGCGGCCGAAGCGCGGCCCCATCAGGGCCAGACCGCCCACGAGCAATCCCGACCAGCCCATGATCCGGGCGGCCAGGCCCCATCCCTTCAGGAACCAGAACGCCGCCGCGATCAGCAGCGAGCCGATGATCACGGTACGGCCGAACCGCTTCAGGGCGGGTCCGTCGGGATGCCAGTCGATCTGGACGATGGACACGATCGTCTCCTAGAACAGCGTGTAGATGAACGGCGCGGCGCCGGTCCCGCCCAGGATCACCAGGACGGCCACCAGCAGCAGCACGATCACGATGGGCGCCAGCCACCAGGCCTTGTTGCGCCACAGGAAGAGCCAGAGCTCCTTGAGCAATGCGAATCGACCCACGCTTCCTCCCATCCGAACGATCAGTCGAGCTTGAAGCGGCTCTTGTATTCCTCGGCCCCCGGCAGGGGCGTCTGCCGCTCCTTGAGCAGCAGGTGGTTCTCCATCACGAGCGCGTCCATCTCCGTGAACATGAAGCAGCGCCACGCGTCCTCGGGCGTGCTCACGATGGGCTCGCCCCGCACGTTGAACGACGTGTTCACCACGGTGCCGCACCCGGTGCGGTCCTCGAACGCCTTGATCAGGCGGTGGTAGCGCGGCGACGTGTCGCGGTTCACCGACTGCACCCGCGCCGAGTAGTCCACGTGGGTGATGGCCGGCACGTCCGAGCGCACCACGTTCAGTTTCTCGATGCCGAAGAACGAACGCTCCTCGTCCGTCATCGCCCGCCGGCGCTCCGGTTGCACGCCCGACACCAGCAGCATGTAGGGGCTGGGCACGTCGGTCTCGAAGAAGTCCCCGATGCGCTCTTCCAGGCACGACGGCGCGAAGGGCCGGAACGACTCGCGGAACTTGATCTTGAGGTTCATGGTCCGCTGCATGGCCGTGTTGCGCGGGTCGCCCAGGATGCTGCGGTGCCCCAGGGCCCGCGGGCCGAACTCCATGCGTCCGAACAGGTGGCCCACCACCTTGCCGTCGTCCAGCAGCTCGGCCACGCGGCGGGCGAGCTCGTCCTCGTCGTCGATGCGCTCGGCGTCGGCGCCCACCGACGCCACGAACGCCGCCACGGCATCGTCCCCCGCCGCCGGGCCCAGGTAGGAGCCCTGCTGCAGGTCCGGCTCGGCCGCCTCGCGACCATTGCCCAGGATGCGGTGCCAGCCCAGCAACGCAGCGCCCAGGGCGCCGCCCGCGTCGCCGGCCGCCGGCTGGATCCACACGCGCTCGAATGGTCCTTCGCGCAGGATGCGCCCGTTGCCCACACAGTTCAGGGCCACGCCGCCGGCCAGGCACAGGTTCTTCATGCCTGTCTCGCGGTGCACGTGACGCGCGATGCGGAGCATGACCTCCTCGGTCAGGGCCTGGATGCTGGCGGCCAGGTCCATCTCCTTCTGCGTCAGCGCCGACTCCGGCTCGCGGGGCGGCCCGCCCAGCAGGTCGTGGAAGCGCGGGCCGGTCATCGTCAGGCCCTGGCAATAGTTGAAGTAGCTCTGGTCCAGGTGGAACGAACCGTCCTCGCGCAGGTCGATCACGTTCTCCAGCAACAGGTCCAGGTACTTGGGCTCCCCGTAGGGCGCCAGGCCCATGACCTTGTACTCGCCCGAGTTCACGCGGAAACCCGTGTAGTAGGTCAGCGCGCTGTAGAGCAGCCCCAGGGAATGGGGGAAGCGGATCTCCTGCCGCAGGTCCACCTCGGCGTCTCGGCCGACTCCCCATGTCGTGGTGGACCACTCCCCCACGCCGTCCAGGGTCACGATGGCCGCCTCGTCGAAAGGCGACGGCAGGAACGCGCTTGCTGCGTGGGAATCGTGATGGCGCACGAACCGCACCGGCCCGTCGAAGCCGTCCAGCCGCGAGCGGATCTCATGGGGGATGAACAGCTTGGTGCGCAGCCACTGGGGCATGGCCTGCAGGAACGAGCCGAAGCCGCGGGGCGCGAAGGCCAGGTACGTCTCCAGCAGGCGCTCGAATTTCAGGAGGGGCTTCTCGTAGAAGACCACCATGTCCAGGTCGGCGGCGGTGATGCCCGCCTCGGCCAGGCAAGCGGCCACGGCGTGTTCGGGGAAACGGGCGTCGTGCTTGACGCGGGTGAACCGTTCCTCCTGGCAGGCGGCGACGATGCGGCCGTCGACGACCAGCGCCGCGGCGCTGTCGTGGTACCAGGCGGAGATGCCGAGGACGGCGGTCATCGACGGCCACCCCCCACGGCGCTCTGCGCCGCCCGGATCCCGTCGGTCAGCGGCGGCAGGTTCATGATGGACGAGGCCAGCACCTGGCGGTTGGTGCGCGCCTCGGCGAAGGTCGGGTCGATGGACAGGGCCTTGCCCAGGCCGTTGTCGGCGCGGCGGAAGTGTTCCATGGCCGCGGCGGCGTCGGCGCGGGCGCCGTCGGTGTCGCCGGCGGCCAGTCGGGCACGGGCCAGCTGGGAACGGGCGTCGCCGGAGAGCAGGGCCGCCGCGCCCATATTGGCGGCGGAGCGGTACGACCTCGGCACGAGGCGCAAGGCGGTGGCATGGGATTCCGACGCCGCGGTCAACGACGCTTCCACCTGGGCCACGCGCCGGGCGGCGACGTCGACCCCCGCCGACTGCAGTTCCCGGGCCAGCATTCCCAGCCCCTGCTGCCCCGACATCAGCCCCAGCACGCCGAGGCGTTCGTGGGCGTCGGGGAAGGCCGGGTCGAGTTCGATGGCGCGCCTCAGCATCCTGTCGGCCGTCGCCACGTCGGGGGCGCGGCCGGGCGCCGGTTTGAGGGCGATGAGGGCCTCGTTGAAAGCGTCCTCGGCGTTCCAGCGGGCGTCGTCCAGGCCCAACCAGTCCACGTTGACCACGATCCCCGCGGCCAGCAGCACGATCACGGGCGCCAGCAGTGCGCGCCCACCACGCCTTGCGAACAACTCGAGCAGCCCCGCCGCCGCGAACATCGCCAGCAGCGGCAGCAGCGGCAGTCGGAAGCGTGCGTTGACGAAGAAGGGCAGCACCGACGCCGCCTGGACGGCCAGCGTCAGCAACAGCAGCCCGGCCCCCGGTCGACGGCGCACGAACACCAGACCCGTGACTGCGAACGGCAGCAGCAGCCACGTGCCCGGCACCCAGCGGTGCAGCAACCACACGCCGTGCTCCCGCTGAAGCCAGGCGGCACCGATGTTGTTGCGCGGCTCCCATCCCGAGACCAGGGCCAACGCCTTGCGGCCCAGGAGCTCCACGGTGCGGCCGGGGTTGTCCGCCATCCACCGCAGCGCCCGGCCCGTCAGGAACCGCGACGAGGCCGCGGGCTCCCCCTGACCGGCCTGACGGCACTCGAGCTGGAGGTCGTCCCAGCGCAGGCCCACGGGAATGGCCGACAGGCCGTCGGCGCCGTCGTGGTGCCCGGTCACGAGGTTGGCGCCCATGTTGGCGCTGATCAGCACGGGCTCGCCGCCCACTGAAAGATTGCGCAGGGTCACCGGCAGGATGGCCGCGAAGCCGGCCACGAGCAGGATCAGGCCCCGCTTCCAATGCACGGGTCGACGGGCCGGCACGTTCCAGGTCGCCCACACCGCAAGCACGACGATCAGCAACATCAGGTTCGGCCGCCCGAGGGCCGCCACGCCCAGCAGCACGCCGGCGGTCGCCAGGTGCGCGCCCGAGGGCTCGCCCACCTCGACACCGCGGGCCGGCAGCAGTCTCTCCAGAGCCACCAGGGTCAGCAAGGTGGTCCAGCTCTCGGCCAGGAGCTGGGCCTCGAAGAACGGGAGCACCGGCAGCAGGGCCGTCCACACGCCGGCCGCCAGGCCGACACCGCGACCGAATACCCGGCGGGCGATCACCGCCACCAGCAGACAGGTGGCCACGCCCACGATCATCTGCACGGCGTAGGCCGCGGCCGGCGACGGCCCGAAGGCGCCGTAGATGCCCGACAGCAGATAGGGGTACAGGGGAGGCTTGAAGAACACGCCCGTGGCCCCGCCGAAGGTGGTTCCGGACATGATGGCCCGCGCCCACAGGTCGAACGTGGAGGCGTCCACCACGGGCGAGTCCCAGAAGGGCGTGCGCGAGAGCTGGTTCCAGGCCAGGAGCCGGGTCAGGGCCGCCGCGGCGGCCACGATCAACGCATCGCGTCGGCTCACTGCGCGCCCCCTCCGTTGGACCCCGCATCGACGGCCAGGCGCGCCGCCGTCAACAGCCGGGGCGGGATGGAGCCGTCGGCGCCGGCGCCCGAGCGGATCATCTCGGCCAGGGCCGCGCCCAGGGCGGCGTGGCCCTGGTCGGTGGGGTGGATGCCGTCGCGGTGCAGCAGGGGAATCTGACGGCCGAGCTGGTCGTAGAGGCGATCGCCCGACAGCACCGACACGCCGTCGCGGCCCGCGAACGAGCGCACGATGTCCAGGTACCGGGCGTGGATCTCCGCCACGTCGTCGTCGGGCAGCAGGTAGCCGGTCTGCACCAGCCGCAGGCGCGCCTCGCCGGTGAACCTGGACGGCGCCGCCACCAGCACCACGTCGGAGCCGGCGGCCCTCAGCTCGTCGATCATCGTCTCCAGGTTCTCCCGGTAGTGGTCCGCGGGCACCCGGAAATCGGGCACGTCGGAACGGCGGTCCAGCAGGGTCAGCAGACGCGGCCGGTTGGGCGCCATGGACTCGGCATAGGCGCGGTCGGTCATGCCGGTGGCGCGCCAGTGGTCGTTCCAGCCGAAGTAGACCACCGTCACGTCGGGGGAGGCTTCCAGGAGCTGGAGCCGCAGCCAGGTCAGGCCCTGGTGGGTGGTGTAACCGGGCACGCTGGCGTTGAGCACCTCGGCGCCCTCGCTGAACAACCGTTCCTGGAGGGTCCCGGAATAGGGCAGGGTCGAAACGGAGAGCCTGCTGCAGGAATCACCCAGCACCAGCACACGACGGCCCTTTCCCTTGGGGCGGATCGACCGCCCGGGGTGCACGGCGTTCATGGCGCGGTCGGCGGGGCCGGGGGTGGGCGGCAGGGTCCAAAAGAGGTCGTCGTGGGCGGCGAAACGTCCCTGCTCGAGGGCGGCGCGGGTGTTCATGTCGAATTTCAGGCCCGGCGTCACCTCGCCGTAGCCGATGGCGCGCAGCAGCACCTCGCCCAGGACGAGGGCCACGACCAGGCCGATCAGCAGCAGAGGGAGTCGTTTCAGGAAACCGGGCACGCGAACCTCCGGAAGCGCATGGAACCCACAAGTCTAGACGGCCCCGCGGGCCCCGTCAATCAGGCGCGGACGCCGCGCTTCCTGACCAGCAGCCACAGGAAGAACGGTCCGCCCAGCAGGGCGGTGACGATGCCCACCGGCAGCTCCGCCGGCGCCGCCACCGACCGCGCGATCAGGTCGCTGAGGGCCAGGAACATGCCGCCGAGCATGAGCGACGCCGGCCCCAGCCAGCGATGGTCCGCCCCCACCAGCAGCCGGCAGATGTGGGGCGCCATCATGCCCACGAACCCGATGGGCCCGCAGACCGCCACCACGCCACCCACCATGAGGCTCACCGCCACGAAGAACAGGGAGCGGGTGCGGGAGGCGTCGACGCCGCGGCTGGCGGCGAAGTCCTCCCCCACCGACATCAGGTTCAGCTCGCGGTGCATCACGAGCCCCATGCCGCCCCCGACGGCCACCAGGGGCAGCAGTCCCCACACCGTCTCCATGCCCACGACGTCCAGCCGCCCCATGAGCCAGCGCAGGATGTTGAACGACTGGGCCGCGTCGGACGTGTAGTGCACGAAGAGCAACAGGCTCGACAGCGTGAAGTTCACCGCCACCCCCGCCAGCAGCATGGTGCCACCGGTGGCGTCGGGCCGGGCGCGGGCCAGCAGATGGACCATCCCCACCGCCAGCAGGGCGCCTGCGAAGGCCGATACCGAGATGCCGTCGAACCACGCCACGGCGAAGGTCAGTCCCAGACGCAGGTGCAGGGTGGCGCCCAGGGCGGCGCCGCTGCTCACGCCCAGGGTGAACGGCGTGGCCAGGTCGTTGCGGAACAGGGCCTGGAAGATCATGCCCCCCACGGCCAGGGCCGCTCCGGCCAGGAACGCCAGCACGACCCGCGGCACGCGCAGGCGCCAGAAGATCTCCGTCTCGTCCACGGCGCCGGGCGCAGCCGCCGACCAGCCCGCGGCCTCGCCGGGACTGATGGCCTTCATGCCGAAGAACGGCGTGAGCACCAGGGTGGATGCGGCCAGGGCGAACAGGCCCAGCAGGATGACGCTACGCTTCATCGCCGCACCTCCCGGGCAGGATCATGGGCTGTCCGGTCTCGGGGTGCTCCCCCAGCAGGAAGCTGCGGTCGTACAGCATGCGCAGCACCTCCGGATCGTAGAACGAGTCCGGCGGCCCGAAGAAGTGGGTGCGCCCGTCGCGCAGGGCGAAGATGCGGTCCGCGTCCAGGACGGCGGCGTTGAGGTCGTGGGTCGCCTCGATCACCGTCACCCCCTCCTCGCGGTTCAGGGTGTGGATGAGGCTGCGCAGGTCGTGGGCGTGGCGCGGGTCCAGGAAGGTGGTCGGTTCGTCCAGCAGCAGGATCGGCGCACCCTGGGCCAGGGCCGAGGCCAGGAACACCTTCTGACGCTCCCCACCGCTGAGGGTGGCCATCGGACGATCGGCCAGGGGGCCCAGCCCGGTGCGGGCGAGCACGTCCTTCACCAGAGAGTGGTCCGCCGGCCCGAGGGTCGCGAAGTGCGACAGGTGGGGATAGCGCGACATCACGATGGTCTCGCGCACCGTGAACGGCGGCAGACGCCCGCCGGCCTGGGGCACGTAGGCCACCAGGCGGGCCAGCTCGCGATTGGTGTAGCCGCGTGAGTCCACGCCGTCGATGGTGATCCGTCCCTGCCAGTCCCGATGGATGCGCGACAGGCACTTCAACAACGACGACTTGCCCGCCCCGTTGGGCCCCACCAGCGCCCACCGTTGCCCCTTCTCGATGACGAACGAGACGTCGTCCAGGATCCTGGAACCGTCCAGCTCGAGGCGCAGGTGGCGCACGTCGATCATGTCGGTCACGGCTGCACCTCCCCGGCGTCCTCCAGCAGGTCCGCCAGCATCTCGAGGGTGTCGATGACGCCCGGCCCCGGGATCATGGGCCCGTCGTCCAGCACCACGTGGACGCGACCGTTCCGCGCCGCCGGCACGCCCAGGCGTCCCCAGGCGGCGATCAGCCGCTCGGCGCCGTCTCGGTCCACCAGCTCGGGCGCCAGCTCCACGACCACCTCCGGCGCCAGGCGCATGAGCGCTTCGCGGGTGAGGGTCGGGTAGCGCACCGCGTCCACCGGGCAGGCGTTCACGCCGCCCGCCGCCTCCAGCAGCTCGCCCAGGAAGGTGCCGCGCCCCGCCGCGAAGACGTCGCGCAGCTCTCCGGACGCGATGTCGCGGCCGACGACGAGCAGGGCCCGCACCGGACGCCGCGACGCCACCGTGATCCGGACGGTCTCGAGCCGCCCCTCCAGCTCCGCACGCAGGGCCGCGGCCCCGTCGGCGACGCCGCAGGCCTCGCCCACGACGGTGAGCGACTCCAGCACCCCCGCCAGGTTCCGATGCTCCACCGTGAGCACGTTCAGCCCCAGCCGCTCCAGACGGCGACGCACGTCGGCGTTGGCCTCCTCCAGCACCACCAGGTCGGGCCGCAGGGCCGCCACGGCCTCCAGGCTGGGGTCCACGTGGCCGCCCACGCGCGGCAGCCCGGCGACTTCCACGGGACGACGGCACCAGTCCGTCACCCCCACCACCCGGTCGCCGGCGCCCACGGCGAACAGCACCTCGGTGACGCTGGGAGCCAACGACACGATCCGCGACGGCGACGCCGCAGCGGGTTCGGAGCACGCCGGAACCGGCGCCGAGGCGCCGGTTCCGAGCAGGAGCAGGATCAGGATCGTCAGGCGGCGCACGGTTCTCCCGAGGGGCTACCTCACCAGCACCAGGGGCCGCGAACGCACGTCGGCGGCCGTCTTCAGGCGCGCGAAATAGGTGCCCGAGGCCACGGGGCGGCCTCCGTCGTCGAGACCATCCCAGACCGATTCCCCCGCACCGGCGGGCCGCTGCTCCGCGATCAGGGTCCGCACCAGGCGGCCCGCGGCGTCGTGGACCGTCAACTCCAGTCGTCCCGCCGAGGACAGGGCGAAGGGGATGACCGTCCGGGGGTTGAACGGGTTCGGATAGTTGGCGCCGAGGGCGGCCCGGGCCGGCGGCCCGCTCCCCTCGACGGCCGTGACCGGAGTGTAGGGCTCGCCGAAGGTGTTCGAAAGGAGATATTCCACGTTGGACCGCAGCGAGGCGTGATCGTAGCGATAGGGCCGGCCGGAGATCACGGCCAGGCGCCCGCCGTCGGGCCGGTGCGTACCGCCCGCCGCCGGTTCGTTCACGGCGCCCATGCCGTTGGTGCCGCCGCCGATGGTGCCGGTGAAGAGCAGCGTCGTCTCCGCGCCGACGGACGTGGAGAAGGCGTCCAACCAGCTCTGGGTCCCGATGGACGCCACCGGGACCATGCCCGGCGCCACGGCCGTGATGCCGCCGCTCAGCGAGGCGTCGTCCACCGTCCAGGCCAGCCCCAGACGGGCGCTCAGGTCCGTGTCCAGGTGGTCGTGCAGATGGCGGCCCAGCAGCAGCACGTTGCCGCCCGCCTCCAGGTACGACTGGATCGGCGTCTCGGCCCAGTCGGCCAGGTCGCCGTTGTAGTTGTTGCCCACCCACACGACGGCCGAGTACTGCCCCAGCACGTCGCCCGGCACGGGGCCGGTGCCCACCGGCGCGGGCAGGATGGCGGGATAGCCTCCGGCCGGCTCGGCGAAGCAGTCCCAGAAGTCCATGTCGTGGGCGCCCCAGAACACGCTGTCGTCGTAGCAGGAGGTGATCTCGGCGCCGTAGGTGTCCCAGTGCACGCCGTTGACCACCAGCACGCCCTGATCCAGGGTCGGCGAGGTCACCGAGGATTCGATCTGGCAGAGGATCCAGTCGTCGGGATCCAGCACCACCGACTCCACCGTGCCGGTCACAGGGATCACGTAGCCCTGGCTGGCCAGCGCGTTTCCCACCACCACGTCCACGGTGCCCAGGTCCGTCGTCACGCGCACCGTGATCGGCATGTCGAACAGGCCGGTGTTCGTCTGCACCTGGTCGATGTTCAGGTTCAGGTCGCTCCCCGACTGGGACCACGACAGGGCATACACGGGGAAGTACTCGCCGTGGATCCACTGCTGGAAGAAGGCGTCCAGATCGCGGCCCGACACGACCTCCATCACGTCGCGGAACTGCTCGGTGCTGGCGCTGCCGAAGCCGTACTGGGAGCGGTAGGCGGCCAGGCCGGCGAAGAAGTCCACGTCGCCCAGCACGCCGCGCAGCATGTGCACCACCCACGACGCCTTGTTGTAGCTCAGGTTGGAATCGAAGATGGCCCAGAAGTTGGACAGGTCCTCCACGTAGATGGTGCCGGGCCCCATGTAGGCCGCGGCATCCATGTACGCCTTGTAGGTGGCCACACCCGCCGTCTGCTCCTTCCAGTAGGCCTCGCACCAGGTGGCGAATCCCTCGTTGAGCCAGATGTCGTGGAAGTCGGCGCAGGTGATCATGTCGCCCCACCACTGGTGCCCCAGCTCGTGGGCGATCACGTCCTCCCACAACCCGCCCATGGACGACAGGGTCTGGTGCTCCATGCCCCCGCCCCAGGTGAACGAGGCGTGGCCGTACTTCTCGTCGATGAAGGGGTACTCGCCGAAGGCCGTGGCGAACACGGTCATCATCTCGTCCGTGGCGCCGTAGGCGCTCTGGGCGCTGGTGTACTGGTCGGCGAACACGTAGTGCTGGAGCTCCATGGGGTCGCCGCCGCCCAGGGGCGTGTACCAGGTCGAGAACGTCTGGTAGGGATGGATGGCCAGGGACACCAGGTAGGTCACGATGGGGTAGTTGGTGCGCCAGTGGGTCGTGCGCAGCCCGCCGCCCGTGGTGTCCGAGACGATCAGGCCGTTGGACGCCACGATCAGGTTGTCGGGCACGGTGACGGTGATGTCCAGGGAGTCGGCCTTGTCCGTGTTCACGTCCTTGCAGGGCCACCACTCGCGGGCGCCGAAGGGCTCGCTGAGGGTCCAGATCATGTCCTCGCCGCCGTAGCTGGACCAGCCGAAGTAGTCGCCGGACGGATCGCCCGTGTAGGTCACCGACACGACCACCGTGTAGCTGTTGGTGTAGGGGGCGTCCAGGTCCACCGTCAGGATGTTCGACGCGTGGTTCCACGTGGTCGCCGCGCCGCCGGACGTGGCGGCGGTGACGGTCATGTTGGAGTCGAGGTTCAGGTCGAGGGTGGTGATGAAGGCGCCGGTGACCTCGGCCGTGACGGTCACCACGCCGTTCAGCGTGTTGGTCGACGGCGACAGCGTCAGGTCGATGTCGTAGTGGATCGCGTCCCAGTCGTCCTGGTTGGCCGTCTTCTCCGCGGCCATGCGCTCCATCTTGCCCAGCAGGCGGATCTTGTTGGCGGCCTCCTCGGCGCGGTGGGCCAGGGCCTCGTTGATCTCGTTCTCGAGTTCGGGCGTGGTGTCGGCCAGGGCCAGAGCCGGGAGCAACAGCAGGCCCAGCAGCACGTACGTGGCGGTCCGGAACATCGTGTCTCCTCGTCGGAATCGGGCGAAGGCGGGGAGGACGCGAAGGGCCGCCCGGCGGCGGCCCGTCACCCCATAAGGATACCATGATCGGCCGAACGGCCGCAAATCGGCTAGCGGAACCGGGCTTTCAGGTCGCTCCAGCTGGCACCCTCGTTCCCGATGGGCGCGCTGCAGCAGTCCGTGTCGGTCCAGATGGTCAGGTCGTCCAGGAAGCCCATGGTGCTCAGGTCCACCCAGCCGCTCCCCCAGTCGTTCCAGACGCGGCACGAGGTCGAATCGCCCCCGCCCACGAGCTTGAGGCCGGGTGCGATGGCCGCGAAGAAATCCACGGTCACGTAGTAGGGCTCCAGGACCTCGGCGCACCAGAAGAAGGTGGGGATCTCCACGTCGTAGACGCCGGGAGCGGGAATGTCGGCCTCCACGTGCCAGGCGGAATCCATGAGCACGTCGCCCGGCCGGTCGCAGCCGGGGCCGACCAGGTCCGCCTCCAGGATGCGGCTCTTCATCAGGAGCTGGTCGCCGGGCTCGAGCCACAGGCTGATGTGGACCGACTGGACGGCGATGCCCGCGCTGCAGCCGCAGTCCGAGGCCATGGGATCGATGCGCACGGCGTACGACTCCTCCCCGCCTCCCCACCAGCCGGCGTAGGAGTGGGCGGTGGCCTCGTTGCCGATGCGGCAGTCGCCCGCATAGCGTTCGGCGGCGGCGGGAACGGGCTCGACCCGCGGCGCCGGGCGATCGGCGCGTGCGGGAACCGCCTCGAGGAACGAGGCGGCGAACAGCAGGAACAGGACCTGCAGGGGGCGGGCGGGTCGGTTCACGGTCGATGTCTCCCGGGCTGTGGCGAACTCACATTATATCACAACGGGTTGCCGGCGCCCCGGCGAAAAGTCGTTTTCGGGTGCAACCCGCCCTCGGGATCCACGTAGGGACACCCGCCGCATCGAGAACGACACCGAGCAGGCACGAGTCGACATCACCACGGATCTCGGAGGGTTACGGGACCTCCAAGGGCGAAGACGTGGTGACCTGTTCGCCGGAGGCATGTAGGGGTGCCTGAGGCGAACGAAAGACGCCCCCTCTTTCCGGAGAGGGGGCGTCGTCGTGTCTGGAACGGTTGGATCCTAGCCCAGGGCATGCATCCGATCGATCAGATCCACCACCCTGTTCGAGTACCCCCACTCATTGTCGTACCAGCTCAGGGTCTTGAGCATGTTGCCGCCCAGGACGCTGGTGTACTCCGAGTCGAAGATGCTCGAGTGCGGGTCGCCCACGATGTCGCTGCTGACCAGCGGCTCCGTGGCGTAGCGCAGGATGTTGCGGAAGCGGTCGGTGTTGGCGTGGTCGCGCACGGCCTCGCGGACCTGCTCCACCGTCACGTCCTTGGACATGATGGTCACCAGGTCCACCACCGAGCCGTCGGGCACCGGCACGCGCATGGCCATGCCGTCGAGCTTGCCGGCGAGCTGGGGCAGCACCTTGCCCACGGCCCGGGCGGCGCCGGTGGTCGTGGGGATGGTGTTCTCCGCCGCGGCGCGGGAACGCCGCCAGTCGCTGTGGGGCACATCGGCCAGGCGCTGGTCGTTGGTGTAGGCGTGCACGGTGGTCATCAGCCCGTGCTCGATGCCGAACTCCTTGTCCAGCACGTAGGCCAGGGGAGCCAGGCAGTTGGTGGTGCACGAGGCGTTGGACACGATCTCGTGCTCGGGCTTCAGGTCCTCGTCGTTGACGCCCAGCACGATGGTCGCGTCGATCTCGTCCTTGGACGGCACCGTCAGCAGCACCTTCTTCGCGCCGGCTTCGATGTGCCAGGCGCACTCGGAACGCTTGCGGAAGCGGCCGGTGGCCTCGATGACGTAGTCCACGCCCATCTCCTTCCACGGGAGCTCCGTGGGCGTGGGGATCTGGGTCATCTTGACCTTCTGCTTCGTGGTGGCCATCACGTCGCCCTCGACCTCGGCCACGCCCTTGAAGGGTCCCATGACCGTGTCGTGGCGCAGCAGGTAGGCCAGGGCCGCGGGATCGGCCAGGTCGTTGATGGCCACGACCTCCACGCCCTCCTTGCTGTTGAGCAGGCGGAAGACCGCGCGTCCGATGCGTCCGAATCCGTTGATCGCGATCCTCATCACATGACCTCCCCGCTGCGGATCAGGCCGGCGACCTTGCGGGCGGTCTCCAGCAGCCTGTAGGCGTAGCCCCAGCCGTTGTCGTACCAGACGACGCTCTTGATCAGGCCGTTGCCCAGGGACATGGTGGCCTGGGCGTCGACGACCGCGGAGTGCGAGTCGCCGATCACGTCGCTCGACACGATGGGCTCGTCCGTCACCGAGATCAGACCCTCCAGGGGGCCGGTCGCGGCTTCGCGCAGCACGTCGTTGTACTCCTCGGCCGACAGGGGCTTGTCCAGCTCCACCACCAGGTCCAGGTTCGAGCCGGCGGACACCGGCACGTTCAGGGCCATGCCGTTGATCTTGCCGCGGAGGTCGGGAATGAGCTCCTCGACCGCGCCGGCGGCCCAGCTGGCGTTGGGGATGATGTTCTCGGCGGCCGAACGGCTCCAGCGCAGGTCGCCGCGGGCGCTGTCGCTGAGCTGCTGGTCGCTGGTGTAGGCGTGGACCGTGGTCATCGTCGCGCGCTTCACGCCGATCTTCTCGTGCAGGACCTTCATGACGACGGCCAGGGCGTGGCAGCTGCTGCTGCCGTTGGACACGATGCGGTCGTCGGCGGTCAGCTCGTGGTCGTTGACGCCGTTGATCACCATGCGGTCGATCTCGCCGGTGGGCGGCGTGGACAGGATCACGGCCTTGGCGCCGGAGTCGATGTGCTTCTGCAGATCCTGGCGCGAGCGGAACATGCCGGTGGCCTCGATCACCACGTCGGCGCCGAGCACGTCCCAGGGCACGTCGCCCGGGCGTGAGCCGTGCACCACGCGGGTGCACTGGCGGTCGGTCATCAGGTAGTGGCCCTTCTGGCGCAGATCGTCCTCGAAATCGCCTTCGACGGTCGAGTTCTGCAGGAGGTACGCCAGGGTCTCGACGTCGGCGATGTCGCTGACGGCCGCGAAGGTCACGTCGGGCTGGTCGTGGCCGATGCGGAACATGTTCCGCCCGAGCCGACCGAATCCCATGATTCCCAGTTTCACGGACATGACAGCCTTCCTTGGGAAGAAGTCAGAACTTTGTTTGCTTACCGAACATAGTCCCTCCAGGGAGGGATCTCAACGTCTGTTTCATCTTTCTATCCATATCGCCTCCCGGGCCCGAAAACAACCGGGAACATCGCGAAAAGCGCGCGAATTTGCGGCGTCCCGAATCGGGATCCATATTGTGGGCTTCCGAAACGGCTTTTCCCGGAGGTCCCCATGCCCACCTACGAGTACGAGTGCACCAAGTGCGGCCACGAGTTCGAGGTCGAGCAGTCCATGACCGACAAGCCCCGCAGCCGCTGCCCCGAATGCCGCGGCAAGGTGAAGCGCCTGATCAGCGGCGGCGCCGGCATCGCCTTCAAGGGCTCCGGCTACTACGTGACCGACTCGCGCAAGTCCTCCGCCCCCTCCCCCAAGTGCGATTCCTGCCCTGCCGCCAAGGATTGCGACGCGGGCTGATCCCTCCGATGACACCATGACCTCGAAGGCGTATCCTCCGGGCAGGAGGTACGCCATGCAGCACGTGAGGATCGAGGGACGCGAGCTCGCCATCCTGCCGGGAACCCCGTTGCAGGAGATCATGGCCATCCACGAGATGGACCTTTCCGGCGACGACCCGTACGTGCTCTGCGCCATCAACGGCCTGCGCAGCAGCCTGGCCGAGCCCCTGTGGGGCGGCGAGACCGTCGGTCTGATGCGCCTGAGCCACCCCAAGACCCACTCCGCCTCGGTCACCACGCTGACGGCCGTGCTGGCCGCCGCCTGCGAACAGCTCTTCCCCGAGCGCTCCCTCCTGGTGGACTTCAAGGCGGGCGAAGGGCTCTACGCCACCCTCGGCGACGGCGTCACGCCCGAGGACCTCGAGACCATCGACCGCCGCATGCGCGAGATCGTGGCGGCGGACCTGCCGGTCACCCCACGCACCTTCGACCAGCGGTCCCTGGTGCGGCGGACCCGGGGTACGAGCCATCCCTTCAATCGGCGGGCCACCCGTTACGTCTTCGGCGGCGCGCCTTCCCTGAACCGCATCGAAGGCTGCGACCAGCTCTTCCACGGTCTCATGCTCCCGTCCACCGGCTGCCTGCGGGCCTTCCGGCTGGACCCCGTGCCGCCCGGCTTCATCCTGGTACCCTCGGCCCCCGGCGCCCCCGACGCCGTGGCCGAGCAGACCCACCACCGCACCTTCCTGGACGCCATGCGCTCCTACGCCGTGTGGGCCATGGACCGCGACCTGGCCGATGTGGGCGGCCTCAACAAGTGGGTGGCCGAAGGCCGCGTGAAGGAGCTGATCCGCCTGTGCGAAGCCCGCCACACCACCTTCATGGTGGAGGCGGCGCGCCGCGTGGCCGACCTCCCCGACGACGGCCGCCTCGTACTGGCCGCCGGCCCCTCCAGTTCGGGCAAGACGAGCTTCGCCAAGCGCCTCACCGTGCAGCTGCAGGTGCTGGGGCTGGAGCCCTTCGCCCTGTCCCTGGACGACTATTTCGTGGACCGCGACCAGACCCCCCGCGACGAGAACGGCCACTACGACTTCGAGGCCATCGACGCCCTCCAGCTCGACCTGCTCAACGAGCACCTCTCGGCCCTGATGGCCGGCGAGCCGGTCCGCCTGCCCCGCTACGACTTCACGACGGGCCTCAGCACCCTGCGCGACGAGGAGGTCGCCATTCCGCCGGGCGCCCCCCTGATCATCGAGGGACTCCACGCCCTCAACCCGCTGATGGCCTCGTCGGTGGATCCGGACCACAAGCTGCGGGTGTACGTGTCGGCCCTCTGTCACACCAACATCGACAACGTCACGCCCCTGCCCACCACCATGACCCGCATCATCCGGCGCATCGTGCGCGACGCCCAGTTCCGCGGCTACACCGCCGGCGAGACCCTCTCGCGCTGGCCCCGCGTGCGCGAAGGCGAGGACCGCTGGATCTTCCCCTACCAGGACCACGCGGACCTCGTGTTCAACTCGGGGCTGGCCTACGAGCTGGGCGTGCTGAAGCTGTGGGCGGAGCCGCGCCTGGCGGCGGTGGGAACGGACGACCCCTCGTACGGACGGGCCCGGGCGCTGCTGGAGCTGCTGCGCCTGCACCTGCCCATCGACGCGCGCATGGTGCCGCCCACGTCGCTGTTGCGGGAGTTCGTCGGGGAGAGCGGGTTCTCGTATTAGCGGATCGCTAGGGAACCAGGAAGGTCTCGCAGACCTGGCTGGTCGCGTCGTCGATGTCCTTCTCGTCCACGATGCAGGAGACGGTGGACACGGACGTGCTGATGGCGTGGATGTCGATGCCGCCCTCGGCCATGGCCTCGAACATCATGCCCGCGATGGCCGGCCGCTCGCTGAAGTGGGGCCCGTAGATGGAGAGCAGGGCCACGCTCTTGACGCACTCGATGCGCTCGGCCTCGATCTCCTCGCGCACGCCGCCCAGCAGGCCCAGGGCCTGGTCCAGGTCGTCGCGCTCCACGGCCAGCGAGATGTTCTCGCGGTCGCCGCTGTCCGACGACGACACCACGCAGAGCACGTTCACGCCCTTGCCGCCCAGGATCGACAGGGCTCGACCGGCCACGCCGGGTCCGCGCTTCACGCCCAGGATCTTCACCAGGACGAGTCCCCGCGTCTCGAGCATGCCTCCGATGGCGACCTTGGACATTGCGATTCCTCCGTAATGGGTCTTCGGGCGACCCCTCCAAAATGATGAGCCGCTCTCTCCCCGCCAAATAAAATTCCGGGCCGCAGGGTCGTTGTTGACAGAATCCGCCTCACCCGTAGAATCGGACCAACCTGAAGAGGGGGGAACATCATGTCCCGAATCGCAGTGATCCTCAGCGGCTGCGGCGTCTACGATGGCGCGGAGATCCACGAGTCCACCGCTACCTTGCTGGCCTTGGCAGAAGCCGGCGCAAAGGTGACGGTGGCCGCTCCCGACATCGCCCAGATGCACGTCGTCGACCACCAGGCGGGGGAACCCGCCGGGGGGGAGTCGCGCAACGTCCGGATCGAGGCCGCCCGCATCGCGCGCGGTCCCGTGGAGGACGTGGCCGATCTGAGGTCCGAGGATTTCGACGCGGTGATTCTCCCCGGCGGCTTCGGTGCCGCCAAGAACCTCTCGTCGTTCGCCGTGGACGGACCCGCCTGTACGGTGAACCCTGAGGTCACGGACTTCCTGAAGGCGATGCACGCCGACGGGAAGGCCATCGGCGCGATCTGCATCGCTCCGGTCATCATCGCCCGAGTCTTCGGAGAAGAGAAGCCCGTCAAGCTCACGATCGGCAACGACGCGGGCACGGCAGCGGCCATCGAATCGATGGGCGCCGTGCACGTCGAAGCCCCCGCGGATGGAATCGTCGTGGACGACGACGCCCGCGTGGTCTCGACCCCCGCGTACATGTCGGCCGGCGGCATCACGGAGGTCTTCGATGGCATCTCGAAGCTGGTGGCGAAGGTTCTGGAACTCGCAGATCAACGAGACTGAAACACCTCTGAAGCAGCGAGAAGGACCTCAGGACATGCACGAACACACCGACGTCGACGGGCGCACGCCCGCGTCCGAGCCCAACCCGTGGGGCCTGAACCGGGCCCGCGTGATCAGCCTCGTCAGCCAGAAGGGCGGCGTGGGCAAGACCACCTCCACCATCAACATCGGCGCCGCCTTCGCCCTGAGCGGGCACCGCGTGCTCATCATCGGCGCCGATCCGCAGTGCGGCGTGTCGCGGAGCCTCGGCTTCCGGCCCGAGCAGCTGCGCGGCGGCCTGCGTGACGTGATCCTCTCCGGCATCGGCATGGACGAGGTCGCCCACGACACCACCCTCGATGGGCTCCAGATGGTCGTGCCCGACTCCTGGACCCTGGAAGAAGAGCGCGAATACAAGGGCCTCATGGAGACCCACCCGGGCATCTTCGTGGACGCCATGGACGCCGCCCGCGACGAGTGGGACACCATCCTGATCGACTGCCCTCCGGGCTTTGGTCCCGAGACCCGCGCCGCCGTGGCCGCCAGCGACGCCTACCTCGTGCCCGTCCAGGCCGAGGAGCTGAGCCGCGCCTCGCTGAAGCGCCTCCTGGAGTTCGTGCGGGACTACTCCGCCGCCGTGGACATGCCCGCCCCGAAGCTCGAGGGGCTGTTCATGACCATGACTGACCACCGCACCCTGCTCAGCCGCCACGTGGCCGAGAGCCTGGACGCCGAGTACGGCTCCGACCTGCTCGACCGCTCCGTGCCGCGCACCACCCGCCTGGCCGAGATGGCCCTGCAGGGTCGGCCGACGGTCATCTACGACCGCCGTTCCGCCGGCAGCCGCGCCTACTTCGACCTGGTGGACGAGGTCATGCTGCGGTGGCTGAAGCGCGACGAGGCGGCCGAGACCGTCGAGGAGCGCCCGGCGTCCACGGTGCTGCGCGCCATGGCCGCGGCCGACGGCGGTCCCGACAGCTTCCTCACTCCCGGCCTGCCCGAGGCGATGCACGCCGAGTCCGCCGCCGAGGAGACCGAGGACATGGGCGGCGGCCTGGCGCAGCTGCTTCGCGACATCACCGGCGGCGGTTCGCGGCCTGCGGCGGAACACCTGGAGGCGGCTCCCGCCTCGTCCGGTTCCTGGCAGGAGCCCATGGGCGACCCCGTCGGCGAGCCCGACATGGTCTCCCTGGACGACCTGCTCGAGGAAGAGGAGACGGGCGGCCGCGGCCGCTCCCGCGACTCCGACCGCGAGGGCTACTGGGGCCTGTCCGACGACGACTACGACACCATCAATTGACCCGCCCGCGGCGGGTTGATCCCCCGGAGGCGCCGTTGTACCTTGGAGGTCGGCGGCGCTTTTCCGTGTCCGCCACCCATCCCCTTCCCCCCGGGAGGCGCTCCGTGGAGCGAACCATGCAGGCCCTGGTCTACGACAAGTCCTCCATGCCCTGGGACAAGACCCGCGGCTTCCAGCGGCAGGACGTCCCCCGCCCCGTCCTCGACGAGCAGGCCACGCCGTCCGACGCCGTCTCGGTGATCGTGAAGATCATCTTCGCCGGATTCTGCGGCAGCGACCGCGGCATCTGGAACCGCACCGCCTTCAAGGGCATGATCTTCGAGAGCCTCAAGGGCGAGGGCGCCACCCGTCGCGTGATCGGCCACGAGATGGTGGGCGAGATCGTGGAGGTCGGCTCGCGCGTGGACGCCAAGTGGGGATACCGGCCCAAGGACATCGTCTCCACCGAGTCCCACGTGATCTGCGGCGTGTGCCACCAGTGCATGATCGGCCAGACCCACATCTGCGCCGACGACCGCATCATCGGCATCAGCCGCGACGGTTGCTTCGCCGAGTACATCAAGCTGCCGGCGGCGGTGCTCTGGCCCACGGACAAGAAGAAGATCAAGCTGAAGGTCGCCGCGGTGCAGGAGCCCTTCGGCAACGCGGTCCACGCCTGCCAGGTGGCGGACATGCGCGGCAAGACCGTGGCCGTGTTCGGCTGCGGCACCATCGGCCTCTTCGTGATCCTGGTGGCCAAAGCCATGGGCGCCTCCCGCGTGATCGGCGTGGAGCCCCTGGAGAAGAACCGCGAGATGGCCCGCCGCCTGGGCGCCGACGAGGTGATCCCCCTGGACCTCTCCCGTGCCCCCAAGCACGGCTGGGCCGCGGACAAGACGGCCGTGAAGGCCGTGCGCGAGGCGTCTCGGGGAATCGGCGTGGACGTGGCGGTGGAGATGGCCGGCTTCAACAGCAGCGTCAACAACGCCATCCAGAGCACGCGGCGCGGCGGCGAGGTGGTGCTGTTCGGGCTGAAGCAGGGCAGCTTCCACATCCAGGCCTTCGACCGCGTGATCGTCAACGGCCTGACCCTGCACACGGTCATCGGTCGGCGCATCTTCGATACCTGGATGGTCACGCGGAACCTCCTGGAGGACCGCAGCAACGGCATCCAGAAGCACGTCCACGAGACGATCCTCGCCGGCGGCACCGAGACGGTCGTCCACATCGACGACTTCGAGCCCGGCTCCTTCGAGAAGAAGCTCAACGAGTGGCCCAAGCTCATCCTGGAGTTCTGATGAAGCTGACCATCGAATACTGCAAGGTCTGAAACTACGACCCCATCGCCGCCGGTCTGGCGGCGGAACTGAAGTCCGAGTTCGGCCTCGACGCGGAACTGATCGCCTCAGGCGGCGGCGTGTTCGAGGTGGAGCTCGACGGCGACCTGATCTACTCCAAGAAGGCCACCGGCCGTCACGCCGAACCCGGCGAGGTGGCGGACCTGGTGCGGCAGAGGCTCGCGTGACCCCCCATACCTTCCTCTTCGACATGGACGGCACCCTGCTGGACAGCCGGGCCGCCGTGTGCGACGCCGTGGCCGCGGGGCTGCGGCGGGCGTACGCCCACCACGGGCTCCCGGTGGCGGAGCCGGACATGGAGCTGCTCTCGGCGTGCATGGGACTGCCGACCGACACCTACTTCGAGCAGGCGTTCGACCCGTCGACCGTCCCGGAGGAACTGCGCGCCGAGTTCGCGTTGAGTTACGGGCGGTTCACTGCCGAGGAAGAAGTGGCGGCCATCGACCGGGGCGAGACGAAGCTGTACGACGGCGTCGCGGAATCCCTCACCGCCCTCCGCGACGCGGGCCACCGACTCCTGCTCTTCTCCAATGCCGGGGAGATCTACTTCTCGGCCGTCGTGAGCGGGCACGGTCTCGACCGCTGGTTCGAGCGAACCCTGAGCCTCGAGCGCGCCCGCGACGAGGGCCTGGCCCGGGACAAGACCGGCATGGTGGGCGTGCTCTGCGACGATCCGTCGCGGACGGTGGTGGTAGGTGACCGGAAGGGCGACATCGACGCCGGCCGCGCCGCCGGCGCCCGCACCGCGGGGTGCCTCTACGGATTCGGCTCCCGGGAAGAATTCGAGGCCGCCGACTGGATCGTCGACGGCCCCGGGGGATGGCTCACGCTGCCGCTGTAGGGACGGACCGCGGTCGGCTCAGTGCCGCGAACCGCGGTTGGCCTTCTTGAGCTCCTTCTTCAGTTCCGCGATCTCGTCGCGCAGCTTGTCCAGCTCGTCCTCGAGGGACTCGCGGTCGTGCTTCACGCGCACCTTCACGTGCTCGGCATGCTCGCGGTCATGGTCGTGATCGTGGTCGATGTGGATCTCGCCGAAGTCGATCTCGCCGATATGCTCCACGGCCTCCATCACGCCCTCGACGATGGCTTCCACGTCGATGAAGACGCGCTCGTCGCCGAGCTCCATGCGCAGGAAGCTGTCGTCGTCGCCGATGTGCAGGTCGATGTCCAGGTCTTCGAGCTCCTCGAGAGCCTCCTCGACCTCCTCCATGGCCTCTTCGATGGTGTCCTCGAGCTCATCGATGTCGAAATCGAGCACCTCCTCGCCGGTGTCCTTGTTCACCACCTTCACGTATTCGCCGTCGACGTACGTGCAGACGTAGGTCACGCCGTCGTCGTCGATGATGGTGATGGTCTTGTCCTCGGCGAAGGCCGGGACGGCGAGCATGGAGACGATCACCAGGAGGATCGTCGGGATCATGAGTCTGCGCAGCGTGGTCATCGGTGAACCTCCGGTTCAGGGGTGTCCGCAGGCCGTTCCCTACGGAGGATTCCCGTCCGGGTTGCACGATGGGTCGATTTTAAGGGAGGGGGTCAGGATCGGAACTGGAGCTCGTGCAGGCGCCCGTAGAGGCCGCCCTCGGTCAGCAGCTCCTGGTGGGAGCCCTGCTGCACCACGCTCCCCTTCTCCAGCACGCAGATGCGGTCCACGTTCTGGATCGTCGACAGGCGGTGGGCGATCACGATGGTCGTGCGGTCCTTCACCAGCCGATCGATGGCCTGCTGAACCAACTGCTCGCTCTCGGTGTCGAGGGCGCTGGTGGCCTCGTCCAGGATCAGCACGGGAGGGTTGCGCAGCACCGCGCGGGCGATGGACAGCCGCTGGCGCTGGCCGCCGGAGAGCTTCACGCCGCGGTCGCCGATGCGGGTGTCGTAGCCGTTCGGCATCTGCAGGATGAACTCGTGGGCGTTGGCCGCCTTGGCCGCGGCCACGATCTCCTCGTCCCGCGCCTCGGGCCGGCCGTAGGCGATGTTGGCCCGGACGGTGTCGTTGAACAGGATCACTTCCTGCGTGACGATCCCCATGGCGCCGCGCACGGAGTCGAGGGTGAGGTCGCGGAGGTCGCGACCGTCCAGTTCCACGCTGCCCGCCGAAGGATCGTGGAACCGCGGCACCAGGTCCACCAGCGTGGACTTGCCGCCACCGCTCGGGCCGACCAGGGCCACGACTTCGCCCGGCGCGATGTCCAGGTCGATGCCCTTGAGGACCTCCTCGCCGTCCTCGTAGCGGAAACGCACGCCGCGGAAGACGATGGCGCCCTTCACGTCCCCCGCGTCGGCGGCGTCGGGCCGGTCCTCCACCTCCACGGGCCGGTCCAGGATGTCGAAGATCCGCTCCGCCGCGGCCATGCCCTCCTGGATAGCGTTGTTGACCTGGCTCAGGGCCTTGATGGGCTTGCCCATGGAGAAGATCACGAACAGGAACATCAGGAACATGTCCGGCGCGAGGGTCTGATCAGTCAGCACCTGACGGCCGCCGTACCACAGGATGAACAGCCCCACCGCCACCGACAGCTGTTCGGTCAGGGGCGACGACAGCCGCTGCATCCGGGCGATCTTGAAGAGCTCGTGGAACAGCCGCTGCGACTCCACCCGGAACCGTGCGTTCTCGCGCTCCTCGCCGTTGAAGGCCTTCACCACGCGAATGCCCGAGATGGTCTCCTGGAGCCGCGCCGTGAGGTCGGCCATGCGTTCCTGCTGCCGACGGCTGTAGCGCCGCAGCACCTTCCCCACCGCCACGATCACGCCCAGGCTCGCCGGCAGCACGATCATGGCCACCAGGGTCAGCTTCCAGCTCAGGGCCAGGGCCACGCCCAGGTAGGCGAAGATCAGGATGGGGTCGCGGGCCGTGTTGGTGAAACTCACGTTCACGCAGCGGTTGACCACCAGCACGTCGTTGGTGGCCCGGCTCATGAGCTCGCCCGTGCGCTGGCCGTGGAAGAAGGCCAGGGGCAGCTCGGTGAACTTGGCGAAGAGGCGATTGCGCAGGTCCCGCACGAAGGAGTGCTGGACCCAGTCCGTGAGGATCATCTGCAGGTAGCCGAAGGCGTTCTTGCCGAGGGTCGCGAAGAAGAACGCCACGACGATGCGCCACAGGGCCTCCATGCGCGATCCCTGCAGGAGCCAGTCGTAGAGCGGGGCCATCAGGGCGTTGCGCAGGCCCTCGGTGTCGCCTTGGCGGATGCCGTCCCAGACGCCGGCCGTCTCCGCCGCCACCGCCGCCTCCCGGGCCGCCTCCAGCGCTCCCGGCTCGGTGCTGAACAGGGCGCGCAGGAACGGTCCCAGCATCACGATCCCGAAGACGCTCAGCAGGGAGAACACCACCATGCAGAGCATGGAGAGGATCACCTGGGGCAGGTAGGGGCGCACGAGGCGGAGGATGCGGAGGTAGGTGTGCATGGGGCTTACAGTAACGCCTTCATCACGGGGGCGAAACAGGGATTCTGTACACGGATCGCATCTCGGGGCCGAAAGCATCGCGTTTTCGGGCTCCGGTGTTTATCATAGTAACTTAATGGGAATATCCCGGCTCCCTTGTCGCGAGGTTCCGGCCATCATGAAGACGACACTGCGGATCCTGCTGTTGGCGGCCTTCTTCCAGGGGGCGGTTCCTCCCGAGTGCTCCGGAATCGACGACCTGGAAACCGCCGTCCGTCTCGCCCTCGATCACAATCCATCCCTACAGGCCGCCCGATCCGGAGCCGAGTCGGCACGCCAGGCCGTCCGTGAGGTCGCGGCCCTTCCCGACCCGCGCCTGTCGATGATCCAGGCCATCGAACCCGTCGAGACCCGGGTGGGGCCCCAATGGCAGGCCATGTCCCTGTCCCAGTCGTTTCCCTGGTTCGGGACGCTCGGGGCCCGGGGCGAAGTCCAGGACGCCCGGGCCGACGCCCACTCAGCCGACGTCTCGGACATGGCCCTCTCCCTCCGCCTGGATGTGGCCACGGCCTGGTGGGAGCTGGCCTACACCGACACAGCCATCCACACCGCCGAAGCGGCGATCGCCGTACTCGAACGTCTTGAGCCCGCGGTCGAAGCACGTTACGAGTCGGGTCGCGGCGCCCTTGCCGATCTCCTGGCCGTGCGCGACGATCTGGCCCGCCGCCGTGTGGAGAGCGACCGGCTCGACGACCGACGCGAGGTGCGGCTCGCCGTGCTGAACGCCTTGCTCGATCGTCACGACGGCGCCCCGGCGACCCCCGTCCTCCCCGACGCCGTCCCGGCTGATCGAACCATCGGCGCAAACAAAAGCCACCCCCGCCTCGAGGTCTGGCGCCACCACGCTGAATCGGCCCGCGCCGCCGCCCGCGCCGCCACTCTCTCCGGCCGCCCCGACCTGACCGTCGGCCTGACATGGCTGCGTCACGGCCCCGCCCGCATGGACGGCGTCATGGATGACGGCCGCGACGCCTTGACCGCCACGCTCGCGATGACCCTCCCCTTCCGCCGAGGCCCCGTACACGCCGCGGAACGCCGTGCCGCCCTGGACCTGGAGGCCGCCGAGGCCGCCGGCCGAGCGGCGGCCAACGACCTGCGGACACTGCTGTCCGAGGCCGCGTTCCGCACCGACGACGCCCGGCGCAGCCTGCATCTCCACGACGGCATGCTGCTGCCGTCGGCCCGCCAGGCCCTCGCCTCCGTTCGGGCCTCCTTCGAGGCGGGCGAAGCCGACCCCACCTCCCTCGCCCGAGCCGAACTCGCCCTGCTGGATCTCCGCCTGGCCCGCTCCCGGGCCCTGGCCGACCTGTTGATCGCCGTGGCCATGACCGAACGCGCCACGGCCGCCCCCTTCGCCGGAGGGACTCCATGAGCCGCACCAGGATTCTGGTCATCGTCGCCGTCGTGATCGCAGCCTTCACCCTCGGCCGCATGACCGGTGGAGGAAGCAGTGAAGCCCCGACCGGACCGGCCGCGGCCACCGTCTGGACCTGCTCCATGCACCCCCAGTTCCAGCTCCCCGAGCCGGGGCAGTGTCCCGTGTGCTTCATGGACCTGATCCCCCTGGAGGAAGATGCGGGCGACGACGCCGGTCCTCGCGAGTTCGCCATGTCGGCCGGGGCGGCGGCCCTCGCCGGGATCCGCACCGAGGCCGTCGTTCTCGGTCCCGCGCCGGTGGAGCTGCGGCTGACCGGCCGCGTGGACGCCGACGAGACCCGCACGAGCGAGATCGCCGCCCGGACGTCCGGGCGCATCGACACGCTGTTCGTGGAAGTCACCGGCTCCGCCGTGCGCGCCGGCGAGCCCCTGGCTTCGCTCTATGCACCGGAGATCTTCGCCACCCAGGCGGAGATGCTGGCCGCCGTCGACGGCGGCGACCGGGCGGTGGCCGACGCTTCCCGGAGCCGGCTGCTGCGCTGGGGCATGACGGAGGATCAGGTGGAGGCCGTGCTGCGCCGCGGCGCTGCGTCCACGCACGTGCGGATCCTCGCGCCCGCCGACGGGACCGTCGTGGGCCGGAACGCAGTGGAAGGTTCGTACGTCGCCGAGGGCGCCCAGCTGTATGCGATCGTCGATCTCGGCCGGGTCTGGGTAGTGCTCGACGCCCACGAATCGGACCTGCCCCTGCTGGCGGCGGGGCGCGAGGTGGAAGTGTCGGCGGCAGCCCTGCCCGGCCGGACCTTTTCCGGCGTCGTGGACTTCGTCGACCCGGTCCTGGACCCGGCGACCCGCACAGTCGACGTGCGGTTGGACGTGGACAACACGGACGGCTCGCTGCGCCCCGGCCTGTTCGTGAGGGCCGTGGTCTCCGGCACCGGCGACGATGCGGTGCTGACCATCCCCTCCTCGGCTCCCCTGCTCACCGGCGACCGTGCCGTGGTCTACGTGGAGCTTCCGGATCGCGACCGGCCCACCTTCGAGGGCCGCGTTGTCACGCTCGGCCCCCGCGCCGGCGATCGCTACATGGTGGCCGACGGCCTGGAGGAAGGTGAGCGGGTGGTGGCCGACGGCGCCTTCAAGATCGACAGCGCCCTGCAGATCCAGGCCCGCCCGAGCATGATGAATCCCGCCGAGAGCGCCCGCCGCATCGAGGCCCCGCCGGGCTTCCGCAGTCGACTGGACGCGGTGCTGGCGGTGTACCTCGACCTCCAGGCCGCCTTGGCGGCCGACGACGACCCGGGCGCCGTGGACGCCGTCGGGCGGGCCGCCGAAGCTCTCGCAGCCGCGGACGCCGAGCTCTCGGGCGAGCTGTCGTCGCTGTGGTCGGAAGACTCCGGCCGGCTTCGCGCCGCGTTCCGTCGCATCGGCGATGCAGGAGACATCGCCGCCCGCCGCGCCCCCCTCCAGGGCCTGACCGACGCCCTCTGGGAGGCCTTGGTCCGCTGGGGCCCCGGCCGCGCCGAGACGGTGCGCCTGTTCCATTGCCCCATGGCCTACGACGATGCCGGCGGCGACTGGATCCAGCTGGGCGCCGTCACCGACAACCCCTACTTCGGTTCCATGATGCGCCGTTGCGGCGGCCAGACCGACACCCTCACGGTGGCCTTCCCCGGAGGCGGCGAGTGAGCAACGGACGCTCCCCTGTCGAGGCGGTGATCCGCTTCTGCCTGGACAACGTCCTGGTGGTGGCGCTGCTGACCCTGGGAGTGATCGGCGCCGGGCTGGCGGTGGCGCCCTTCGACTGGATCCCGTCGTCGCTGCCCCGCGACCCGGTGGCCGTGGACGCCATCCCGGACCTGGGTGAGAACCAGCAGATCGTCTTCACCGAATGGCCCGGCCGGTCGCCCCGCGACATGGAGGACCAGGTCACCTATCCCCTGACGGTGGCCCTGATGGGGCTGGCCGACGTACGGACGGTGCGGAGCCAGTCGTTCTTCGGCTTCTCGTCCGTGTACGTGGTGTTCGAGGACGGCGCCGACTTCCACGACTCCCGCACCCGCATCCTCGAGAAGCTGGCGAGCCTGCCGCCGGGTACCCTGCCCGCCGGCGTGAGGCCGTCGCTGGGGCCGGACGCCACGGCCCTCGGCCAGGTCTTCTGGTACACCCTCGAGGGCCGCGACGAACAGGGCCGCCCGGCCGGCGGCTGGAATCCCGAGGAACTGCGCTCCATCCAGGACTGGTACGTGCGCTACGGCCTGGCCGCCGCCGACGGCGTAGCCGAGGTGGCGTCGGTGGGCGGGTTCGTGCGCGAGTACCAGGTGGACGTGGATCCCGACGCCCTGCGCGCCCACGGCGTGACCCTGGCCCAGGTGTACGAGGCCGTGCGTTCGTCCAATGCCGAGGTGGGCGCCCGCACCCTGGAGATCAACAGCGTGGAATACGTGGTGCGGGGCGTGGGCTTCGTGGAAGAGCCCGCGGACATCGCCGCCGCGGTGGTGGACGTGCGGGACGGCGTGCCGGTGCGCGTGTCGGACGTGGCCGTCGTGGGCGCGGGTCCCGCTCCGCGACGCGGCGCCCTGGACCGTGACGGAGCCGAGGCCGTGGGCGGCGTGGTGGTGGCCCGCCACGGGGAGAATCCCATGGCGACCATCGCGGCCGTGAAGCGTGCGGCTGCGGACCTGGCGCCGGGGCTGCCGTCGCGGACGCTGGCGGACGGGCGGGTGAGCAAGGTCACCATCGTGCCCTTCTACGACCGCAGCGGCCTGATCCGCGAAACCCTCGGCACCCTCGAGACGGCGCTGGTGCTGGAGATCCTGATCACGATCGTGGTCGTCATCGTGCTGGTGTCGAACCTGCGCGGGAGCCTGCTGGTGGCGGGACTGCTGCCGGTGGCCGTGCTGGCCACGTTCGGAGCCATGAAGGCCTTCGGGGTGGAGGCCAACGTGGTGGCGCTGTCGGGCATCGCCATCGCCATCGGGACGATGGTGGACATGGGGATCGTGCTGACGGAGAACATCATACGGAGGCTCGGCGAAGCCGGGCCGGACGAGGACCGAACGGCAGTGATCCTAAAGGCGGCTTCCGAGGTGGGCGGGGCCGTGCTGACGGCCGTGGCCACCACGGTGGTGAGCTTCCTGCCCGTGTTCACGATGGAGGCGGCCGAGGGCAAGCTGTTCAAGCCGCTGGCCACGACCAAGACCTTCGCGCTGATCGCCTCGATCATCGTGGCGTTGACGGTGATTCCGGCGCTGGCGCGCGTGCTGTATGCGCGGGGCGGCGAGAAACGGTCGTCGCGGGTGCTGAATGCCGTGGCGGTCGTGGTCGTGGGCGTTCTGTTGGCGTTGCGATGGCTGCCGTTGGGGCCGGGGCGAGGGATCGTGTTGAACGTGGTCGCGGTGGCGGCAGCCCTGGGCGGGCTGCTGTGGGCGGTGTCGGCGTTCATCCGCGAGTATCCGCGGATCCTGGCCTGGTGCCTGGACCACAAGGGCGCGTTCCTGGCGCTGCCGACGCTGCTGGTGGCGACGGGGCTGTGCGCGTGGCTGGGCTTCGAGCGGGTGTTCACCGTGCTGCCCGGCGTGCATGACGATTCGGATACGTTCGCCGGGCGTCTCTGGGAAGCGCCGAAGCGATGGTTCCCCGGCCTGGGTCAGGAGTTCATGCCTCCGCTCGACGAGGGATCGTTCCTGTTCATGCCCACGACCATGCCTCACGCCTCCATCGGCGAGGCGTCGGACGTACTCGCCAAGCTGGACCTGGCCATCGCCTCGGTGCCCGAGGTGGCCCAGGCGGTGGGCAAGATCGGGCGTGTGGATTCGGCGCTGGACCCGGCGCCCATCTCCATGGTCGAGACGGTGATCAACTACCTGCCCGAGTACCGGCAGGACGCCGACGGCCGGCGGCTGCGCTTCCGGTTCGAGGACGGCGCGTTCGTCCGCGATGAAAGCGGCGAGCTTGTGCCAGACCGCGGCGGGAGACCCTACCGGCAATGGCGCGATCACATCCGGTCGGCCGGCGACATCTGGGACGAGATCGTCGACGCGACCCGCCTGCCCGGCACCACGTCGGCACCGCTGCTCCAGCCCATCGCGGCGCGGCTGGTGATGCTGCAGAGCGGCATGCGCGCGCCCATGGGCGTGAAGGTGCGGGGGCCGGATCTCGAGACGGTGGATCGTGTGGGGCAGCGGATCGAGGGGTTGCTGAAGACGGTCGCGGAGGTCGAGCCGGCTGCGGTCGTGGCCGACCGCATCGTGGGCAAGCCGTACCTGGAGATCCACCTGGACCGCGAGGCGCTGGCGCTGCACGGCATTCCGCTGCGGCGGGCGCAGGACGTGATCGAGACGGCGATCGGTGGACGGACGGCCACCACGACGGTCGAGGGCCGCGAGCGGTACGCCGTGCGTGTGCGCTATCAGCGCGAGCGGCGCGACACCATGGAAGATCTGGCCGACGTCGAGGTGCCCGCCGCAGGCGGCGCGTCGATCCCGCTGGCACAACTGGCGGAGATCCGCTATGTGCGGGGGCCGCAGGCCATCAAGAGCGAGGACACGTTCCTGACGGGGTACGTGCTGTTCGACAAGGCCGGAGGCGTATCGGAGGTGGAAGCGGTGGAAGCCGCTCGGGCGCGGTTGGACGAGGCTGTGGCTTCCGGAGAACTGGTGCTGCCTTCCGGCACGACCTTCGCTTTCGCAGGGAGTTGGGAGAACCAGGTGCGGGCCGAACGGCGGCTTGCAGTCGTGCTGCCTGCGGCATTGGGCTTGATCGTGCTGATCCTCTACCTGCAGTTCCGGTCCGCGACCACCACGGCCCTGGTGTTCGTCGGCGTGTTCGTGGCCTGGGCCGGCGGGTTCCTGCTGGTGTGGTCGTACGGGCAGTCGTGGTTCCTGCAGCTGCCGCTGCTCGGAGACGGGCTGCGCGACCTGCTGCAGGTCGGGCCCGTGAACCTCAGCGTAGCGGTCTGGGTGGGATTTTTGGCGCTGTTCGGTATCGCCACCGACGACGGCGTGCTGATGGCGTCCACCCTGGACCGCACCTTCGCCGACGGCCACCGCCGCTCACGCGAGGAAGTGCGCCGCGCCGTGGTCGAGGCCGCGTCACGCCGGATCCGACCGGCCATGATGACCACCGCGACCACCATCCTGGCCCTGTTGCCGGTTCTCACGTCCACCGGCCGCGGCTCGGACATCATGATCCCCATGGCCATCCCATCGGTGGGCGGCATGACGGTGGCGATCCTCACGGTGCTGACCGTGCCGGTCCTCTACTGCTGGCTGAAGGAACGGCGGCTCGGGCGATGAGCGTTCCGACGGATGTTGCCCGCCGCCGCACGGGATGCTAGGTTGCGCCCATCATGCGCTACAGCACCGACATCGTGATCATCGACCTCGAGGCCACCTGTCCGGAATCGGACGAGGGGGGCCGCAACACCGTCGAGCGCTCCAACATCATCGAGGTGGGCGCCGTACGCGTGCACAAGCGTAGCCTCGAGGTCATCGACGAGTTCAGCGAGCTGGTCCGCCCCCACGAGTACCCCGTCACGCCCTTCATCACCGGCCTCACGTCCATCACCCCGGAGATGGTGGCGGACAAGGACGGCTTCGCCGACGTGGGCCGGCGGTTCGTGGAGTGGTACGGCCCGCGTAACAAGTCCATGATCGCGGCCTTCGGCGCCTACTACGACATCCCCCTGCTGCGCCGCGAGTTCGACGCCTGCGGCCTCGACTTCACCACCCACATCGCCGGCGGCGCCTTCGACATCCGGGCGGTGGCCACGGCCTGGCTGGCCCAGAACCATCACCGTACCAGCGGGTTGCGACTGGAGTCGATCCTGGACAAGATGGGCATCGACGTGTCGAAGTACGCCATGCATCGGGCTGTCGACGACGCCCGGGCCGCGGCGGCGGTCCTGCAGGTGTTCCACCTGGGTTACGCCCTCTGACCGGCCGTCCGATCCCCCTTGAAATCCCCCCCCACGGATGCCAGATTGGCGGGTGGACCCTTGCGTTCAAGCCGCGGCCACCGAGGCCGCGTTTTTCCGGACCCCGAAGAGGGAGGCACAGCGTGGCCAACGTCAACGAGAGGCTCGAGGCCCAGCGCGCGGACTTCGCCCGCATGGAGAAGATCAAGGACCTCGTCGACCAGCAGATCGACCTGATGCTCAACTACCGCCAGAGCGGTCACCCGGGCGGCAGCCGCTCCAAGGTGCACATGTTCCTGAGCCTGCTGCTGGGCGGCGGCATGCGCTGGGACATCCGCCATCCGGGCAAGCGCTTCGGCGACCGGTTCATCCTGGTGGCCGGCCACACGGCGCCCCTGGTCTACGCCACGCTCGCGACCCTCAACGAGGCCCTGCGCGTGATGCACGACAAGACCGGCGACCCCAAGTACGCCGTGCCCGGCGCTCCCGAGCGCCAGCTCACCTGGGAGGACCTGCTGGACTTCCGCAACCGCGGCGGCCTGCCCGGCCACGTGGAGATGGCGGGCAACAACCTCTTCGTGAAGTTCAACACCGGTCCGAGCGGCCACGGCGGCCCCGTGATGTGCGGCGAGGCCCTGGCCCTGAAGCGGGCGGGCGCCGACGGCGTGCGCGTGTTCGGCATCGAGGGCGAGGGCGGCCTGACCGCCGGTTGCTGGCACGAGATGAAGAACACCGGCTACGGCCTCGGCCTGGACAACATGTTCCTGCTGGTGGACTGGAACGACTACGGCATCGACGACCAGAAGATCAGCTCCGTGGTGCACGGCGGCCCCGAGGACTGGTTCGCCCCTTACGGCTGGCACACCCACGCCGCCGAGGACGGCAGCGACTGGGAGCAGGTCAGCAAGGCCCTCACCGAGATGATCCACGGCGACAACCCCGCCGGCCGCCCCGGCATGATGTGGGGCAAGACCCGCAAGGGCCGCGGCTACCACAAGTTCGACAACCCCAGCCACGGCGCCCCCCACGCCCTCAACAGCGACCTCTTCTGGCAGTGCCGCCAGGACTTCGCCGACGTCTACGGCGTGGAGTGGGTCGGCAAGGGCGAGGACGCCCCCCAGGGCGATGCCAAGCGTGAGCAGTTCGCCGCCAACCTGAACGTGGCCCTCGACGTGCTGCGCAACGACGACGACCTCTGCGCCTGGCTGGCCGACCGCCTGGTGGCCATCGGCGACAGCGTGCCCGAGGACCTGCCCGGCTTCCGCCTGCCGGTGGACAAGAACCCGCTGAAGGACGAGAAAATCTTCGACTTCGAGAACTACCCCGAGAACATGTGGGCCAAGCCCGGAGCCAACCAGCCCAACCGCGCGGCCCTGGCCCGCTGGGGCAGCTGGATCAACTCCTGGAGCAAGGAGACCTACGGTCGTCCGCTGTTCCTGGCCTGCAGCGCCGACCTGGCCGGCTCGACCAACATCGCCGGCTTCGCGGCCGACTACGACGACATGTCCAACTACGGCTGGTACGAGCGCGACAACGCACCCGAGGGCGTGCTGCTGCCCCAGGAGATCACCGAGTTCCAGAACGCCAGCCTGTGCGTGGGCGCCTCGTCGGTGAACCTGAGCGATAAGCCCGAGGAGGAGTTCAACGGCTTCTTCACCGCCTGCTCCACCTACGGCTCGTTCAGCTACCTGAAGTACGGCGCCATGCGCCTGTACAGCCAGCTGGCCGCCGACTGCGAGTACAAGCTGGGCAAGGTGATCTGGGTGGCCGGCCACTCCGGTCCCGAGACCGCCGAGGACAGCCGCACCCACTTCGGCATCTTCTCCCCCGGCGTCACCCAGATGTTCCCCGACGGCCACGTGATCGACGTGCACCCGTGGGAGTACAACGAGGTGCCGGTGCTGCTGGCCGCGGCCCTGAAGACGGACCGCCCCATCGTGGCGCTGCACCTGACGCGCCCCGGCGTGGAGATCCCGGACCGCGAGGCCCTGGGCCTGGCGTCGTACATGGAGGCCGCCAAGGGCGCCTACGTCATGCGCGACTACAAGGACGGCCTGCCGAAGCAGGGCTGCCTGTTCGTGCAGGGCACCATGAGCACCTACAACCTGATCCGGGCGCTGAAGGACATCGACGCCGCCGGCGTGAACGTGAAGATCGTGGCGGTGCCCAGCCCGCAGCTCTTCAAGCTGCAGCCGCAGTCATACCAGGACGAGGTCATCACCCCGGCCGACCGCATGAACAGCACCGTGATCACCAACCGGGCCCGTCGCCTGATGAGCGACTGGAACTTCAACCCGCTCTGCAACGAGTACGCCATGAGCTCCGACTGGGACGACGAGTGGCGCGTGGGCGGTTCGGGCGACGAGGTGTGCGAGGATTCGCACATCGACCCCAAGAGCCTGTGCGAGGGCGTCGTGAAGTTCGCCAAGGATCACGAGACCCGCATGGAGCGGCTGCGCAGCATGATGGATGCGGCAGGCGCCAAGGTCTGATCCGACGACCGACCGCGTACGACGAGGCCCCCGCCACCCGGCGGGGGCCTTTTTTGATGTTCCGAGTTATCTCCCGGATTATGTCGGGTTTTTCCTCAAGTCCTTCCCTCCCAGGCCGATCTTGACGTTCCAGTATCGTGATCCGCCCGATCCATGACCCGGGGGGCCCGCGCGGCCGTACACCGCAGCGGAACCGGAGGACCGTCGATGAACCTGAAGACCCGCCTGACCACGACCTTCCTGGCCCTGGGCCTGCTGCCCTCCGCCGCCACGACACTCGTTCTCGTGCTCCGCCAGCACGCGGCCGTGGACGGTTTCGTCCTGGCCACCGTCTTCGGCGGTTTCGCGGCCGTGGGCGTGGTGTCGGTGTTGCTGGGACGGTCGCTGACCCTGCCCTTCGAGAAGACCATTGCCGACCTCTCCAACGGCGCCGACCAGGTCGAGGCCGCCAGCACCCAGATCGCCACGGCCAACACGCGCATGGCCGAGGGCGCCAGCCAGCAGGCCGGGCGCCTGGAGGAGATCGCCGCGGCCATGACCGAGATGTCCAGCAAGGTCAACGACAACGTGCAGACCACCAACGACGCCGGCGACGTGTCCAGCCGCACCCAGGAGGCGGCCGAGGACGGCCGCAACTCCCTGTACGAGATGGTCGGGTCCATCGGCGAGATCAAGAACTCCGCCGACGAGACGGCGCGCATCATCACCACCATCGACGAGATCGCCTTCCAGACCAACCTGCTGGCCCTGAACGCCGCGGTCGAGGCCGCGCGCGCCGGCGAGGCGGGCAAGGGCTTCGCCGTGGTGGCCGACGAGGTGCGCAACCTCGCGAGCCGCAGCGCCGAGGCGGCACAGAACACGTCGCGCCTGATCCAGGCGGCCGTGGGCAGCGCGGATACCGGCGTGACCGCCGCCGAATGCTTCGTGGCCACCCTCGAGGAGATCATCGGCGGCATCGACCAGCTGGGCGACCTGTCGCGCCAGGTGGCGTCGGCCACCGACGACCAGGCCACCGGCATCACCCAGATCAACGACGGCGTCATGGACCTCGACTCGGTGGTCCAGAGCAACGCCGCCAGCTCCGAGGAGACCGCCTCGGCCTGCCAGGAGCTCAGCTCCCAGGCCCACGAGCTGCGCGAGGTCGTCACCCGGCTCAGCGGCCTGGTGGACGGCACCGGGGACGGCACCGATTCCGGCGGCAGGTTCGCCGCCCTGGTCGGCTCCGTGGCAGGGGCACGCAGGTTGCTGAAGCGATAGGTGCGGGCCGAAGGCCCCACCAACGTGGACCGTCACCGCCCGGGGTCGCCGGCGGTCCGAAACCCGGAAACGGCCCCGAAACCGGCGGATCCGCCGCCACGAACGATTCGCCGGAGCTTCGGCGACACGGACCGGAGCTTGGCTGGGATGGTCAGAAATCGACCAGGACACGAATGGAGGAACCCATGTCGTTGATGGACTGGAACCCGAGCCTGAGCGTGGACGTCCCCGCGATGGACAACGAGCACAAGAAGCTGATCGACCTCGTCAACAAGCTGAACGACGCCATGAAGGCCGGCAAGGCCAAGGACGAGATGGACCGCACCTTCAACGAGCTCGCCAGCTACACCCAGAGCCACTTCGCGTCCGAAGAGCGCTACATGCAGTCGATCGGCTACCCGAACTTCGACGCCCACAAGGCCGAGCACACCAAGCTCCTGCAGACCGTGACGGACTTCAAGAAGGAGTACGACGCGGGCAACGCCATGATCTCCATGAAGCTCATGGGCTTCCTGCGGGACTGGGTGCGCAACCACATCCAGAAGACCGACAAGCAGTACGGCGTGCACGCCAAGCAGCCTGCCTAGGCGCTGACGCACCGACGCCGACGAACGAGGCCCCGGGACGGATCCCGGGGCCTCGTTGCGTTCGGGCATGAATCTTGGAAGTGGAAACCCGCCGGATGCCCGCATCCGCGATCCGAGTTCCATGGCAGGTTCCACGCACCGGAGGCCACGACGGAGGTGGCCCGTTTCCGGACATCCGGGAGGTATTCATGCGCCCCATCCTGTTCACCATGCTGCTGGCCGCCGCACTGTCGGCCGGGCTCGCTCCGCCGGCCGGCGCCGATCCGGCTCGTATCCCCGGGGAGCGGATCAGCGACGACGTCTATGCCGGCCCCATCCACGACCTCCTGGGATCGGGAGATCAACTCTACGCCCTCTGCGGACGAGACCTGAGGGTCTACGACATCGGCACGCGCCACGCCCCGACGTTCGTCACGTCCATCGGCATCGAGGGGTCATGGAACGGGGCGGTCCTCGGCGACGTCCTCGCCACGGCGGAGTGCCTCGTGGACATCACCGACCCCTCCGCTCCTCGCCAGACCGCCGTCTTCAGGGCGCTGGGCGGCAGAACCATGGGCAGGACCGGAGACTTCCTCTTCCGCTCGATCGAATTCCCCCAGGACGACCAGCGCATCAGCGTGCTCGACATCTCGGACCGCGAGCACCCCACCCACGTGACGGATATCGCCGGCTCCCCCCTGTTCCGCATGACCGACGACGGCGTCCTGATCCGCACCGTCGGCCCCGGCCTGGAGTTCCGCGACGTCACCGACCCCAGCACACCCGTCTTCCTCGACTACCTGCCGCTCATCGGCCTGGAGCCCGACCTCCACCTGTCGGTCATCGACGGCGATCTGCTCTACCTGCTCGAGGACGGCCTGTGGATCGTGGACATCTCCGATCCCACCGATACCGCGGTGATCGGCTCGCTCGACCTGCACCTCTGGCGGGAGCGGCCGCCGGTGGTGGACGGTGATCGGCTGTACGTGAGCGCCGAGGACGTCCTGCACGTGATCGACGTGGCGAACCCCGACTCTCCCAGGCTGCTGCACACCATTCCCATGCACCGCCCGTCGGAACCGGACGGCGTGCGGATCGCCGCCGGGAACGGGCTGCTCTGCACCGGGCTGGACTATGAACTCGCCATCGGTGACTACGCCGATCCCCACCATCCCGTGACCATCATGTCCGACCACCTGGCCTGCGGCGAGATCCTGCTGGGCGAGGTCCTGGGCCTGGCCGTGTTCGAGCTCTGCGACGGGCGCGTCAGGATCGTCGATACCAAGCTCGACGGGCTGCCCTCGTGGACCCATGACATCGGCAATCCGAGTTGGCCGTCACGCATGGTCGGCCCGTACCTGCTCACCGGCGCCTGGTCCCGGAGCGTGGTCTTCGACATCTCGGACCCGGCGGCTCCCGTCGAGGTGGCAGCGGGTGTTCTGGAATACGGGGATGGTTCGTACGTCACGACGGACGCCGGGATCGTCGAGCTCGACTACGATTCGGTGCGCGGCCTGGAACTGACGGACCCCTCCGTACCCGTCGTCGAGTGGAGTCTGGAGACGGACATCTCCTCCCCCCTCGCCGCGACGGTCCTGGGCGACCTGCTGTACGTCCATGCCGCCGACGTCGTCATGAGCTACGACTTCCAGGGCCAGACTCCGGGCGGTATGACAGGCATGACCATCGGCCCCTTCGAGGGCTCCGCACTGGCGGAACACGCCGACGGGTACCACGTCATCTACGCTTCGCGCCCCGGCGTCGGTCTCGAGATCATCCCCTGCCATAATGGCGTCCCTGACCCGACGCCCTTCGCCGTGCTCGACGACTTCGACCCCCGCGCCATGCAGCGCCACGGCGTATTGCTCTACGTCCAGAACGGCGACGGCGGCATGCGCGTGTACGACGTGTCGGACCCGCAGTACCCCGGCCTGGCCGGCGACTTCGACCTGACGGGCGACGCCCCCGCCGACACGCTGCTCGGCGACTGGCTCGTGCGCGACACGGACCTGATCGTGGGCAGCAACGGCCGTTCGAGCGCCCGTGTGTTCAAGCACCTGTTCTCGGGCGTGATCGCCAACGAGCCGGTCGATCCCGGGGACGTCATCCCGACGGCTCTCGTCCTGGGCTCCTACCCCAACCCCTTCAACCCCCGCACCACCCTCTCGGTGGACCTCCCGATTCCCGGCGAAATCTCCCTCACCGTCCACGACGCCCGCGGCCGGCGCGTGGGCACGGTGTTCCGGGGAGCCCGCGGCGTGGGACGGCACGTCTTCGAGTGGGACGGGACCGGCGACGACGGCAGGGCCCTGCCGTCGGGGGTGTACATGGCGACGGTGAAGACCGCGTCCGGGACGCGTGGGGTGAAGATGACGTTGGCGCGATAAATTGCAATGGCCTCCTCCGTACACGCACGAGGGAGGCCACATTACGTGTTGACGGGGCACGCGCACCCGCCAATGCTTCGAGTATCAGTGCGGCAGGTCATGAGGACCGGCGTCGCAGCTATCGATAACAGTCCCGATGAACAGCACCCCATCGCCCCTCTGCGTGCTGACGGACGGAACCGTTCGGAGGGAGTCTCCATGCGTATGCTTCTCCTGCTCGCTGTCGCTGTCCTGGTTCAACCTGCATCTGCAACGGATCCGACTCCGGTCCATGGGATCCCCCTTGCTGGGGACTGGTTGCCGTGCGGGTACGTGAGCGATGTGATCACCTTCGGATCCAATGCCGTCTTCAAACACCATTACGGAATCCTCATTGTCGATTTGGAGGCCGCCAACGGCCCGGAAGTTGTGGTGAACCATGATCTCAGCCCGGACTGGGTCGACGGCATCGACAAAGACGGGAACCGATGCTACATCCCCCTCAGGGAGGACACCGGAACATTCAGCCTGCTGGAATTCGATCTGGACTTCGCAGCGGATACGACTCCATCCAGGACATGGGACGCGACGGAATGGTTCCAGCCCGGTGGCTACATCAAGGCATTCGACGTTTGCGACGGCGTCCTGTATTCGATCGTGGGTAATGACCTTTTGATCATCGACCTTGAAGCATCTCCTGCTTCAATCACCCACACCCTTACCTTTGATGGTGTCCCCTGGCATACCTTCGTAAAGAGCGGAGTCTGCTACGTGGCCGAAACGGTGAACCCCGGCGAGCCCGACGCGGAGACGTCGACCTGGTTCATCGATCTGGCGGCCCCGGAGGGCCCAGGAATCGCCGGGTCGATGCCCGGTTACCTGTGGCTGGACAGCGAGGGAGAGAACGCGATCTATTCCAGGCTCGGCCAGGGGTATCAGCGATACGACATGAGTGATCCCCTCGATCCGGTTCTGGTCTGGTCACTCGAGGGCTCCTACTTCTACGGTGCCGACCACATCGGCTCCTACATCGTCAGCCAAGCTCTCGATGTCCTGGACCAGTCGGACCCCGCAAACCCTGCGATCGTCACGACACTCGACTTCGGCACGCCGTTCGAGCCTTCCGGTGGCAACATCGCTTTTAACGGCGACATCGCCTGCCGTTCCGAGTGGAACGGCATCTCTTTCACCGACCTTTCCGACCTGTTCTCGCCCACTTTGATCGAGCGTTGGGGAGTCTCCGACAACACGCGGGGTGTCAGGGTGTCCGATGACATCCTGATCATCGAGGGAGACGGCTACACCACCGGGCTCGTGGAGAAGTCGACACCCGGAAGCCCATCCGGCCATATCATCAGCGGTTCCGAACACACGGTCGCATTCCCGTGGGGTGACCGGGTCGCCATCCCTTACGTGTCGTCGGGTGTCGAAATCTGGGATGTTTCAGATCCTTCCGCAGCCACCCTTGAAGGCAGCAGGTCGCCCATCTCAGCCCAGGGAGGAGTCTTCCCGACGGCGGATACGATCTTCGCATTACCTCCAGGATTGGACCAGCTCCACTATTACGATGCGGCCGACCCGTTTTCCGATCCCGACGTCGCTGTGATGCCGATACCCTATCGACCCCACTCGAAACTGGTCTGGGCAGGCACTGGATTGGTCTGCATCAGCGACGACTTGGGCCTGCGCATCTTCGATATCTCGGACGACACGGCCCCCGCCCTCCTGGAAGATTATCCATTCATGGGTGTAGAGCATGTCGCCGCGAACGAGTCCATCATCGCGACCTGCCTGCCGGGGTTGGGGGTTTCGGTTCTCGTACGGACGCCGGCCGGAGAGCTCGAAACTGCAGGATCCTTCGTGGTCCCCGACCCCGTCGGCGTGCATGTCGCCGGTGATCTCATGGCGGTCCTCGACGGGACCGGCCTCCTGTCGGTCTACGATATCGGCGACCCCTCCACTCCGCTGGCAACCGACTCCTTCGATCTCGGCCGCCCCATGCGGGGGATGGCGGTCGACGCCACGACGGTCTACGCCGTTGCCGATGAATCGATGGGGACCGTGTGGACGTACCAGGACCTTCTCAGTGGCATCGTCTCGAACGACCCCATCGATCCCGAAGGCACCATCCCCACGGCTCTCGTCCTCGGCGCCCACCCCAACCCCTTCAACCCCCGCACCACCCTCTCGGTGGACCTCCCGATTCCCGGCGAAATCTCCCTCACCGTCCACGACGCCCGCGGCCGGCGCGTGGGCACGGTGTTCCGGGGATCCCGCGGCGTGGGACGGCACGTCTTCGATTGGGACGGGACCGGCGACGACGGCAGGGCCCTGCCGTCGGGGGTGTACGTGGCGACGGTGAAGACCGCTTCCGGCACCCGCGGCGTGAAAATGACGCTGGCGCGCTGACCCGTTCGCGTTAGCATATCCACAGCCCGGCGCGACCCTCGGGTCGCGCCGCCCCTTTTCCGAGCGAACGCGACAACCGAATCAAGGAGCAATCCCATGGCCCAGTTCACCCTCAAGGGGAACCCGTTCAACACGGTGGGCGACCTGCCCGCCGTCGGCAACCCCGCCCCCGCCTTCGCCCTGGTCGGCAGCGATCTGGGCGACGTCACCCTGGCCGGTCTCAAGGGCAAGAAGATCGTGCTGAACATCTTCCCCAGCCTGGACACCGACGTGTGCGCGGCCAGCGTGCGCCGCTTCAACCAGGAGGCCGCGGCGCTGGAGAACACCGTGGTGGTGTGTGCGTCCATGGACCTGCCCTTCGCCCACAAGCGGTTCTGCACGGCCGAGGGCATCGAGGGCGTGGTGTCGGCGTCGGACTTCCGCAGCGGCGAGTTCTCCCGCGACTACGGCGTGCGCATCGCCGACGGGCCGCTGGCCGGGCTGATGGCCCGCTCGGTCGTGGTGATCGACGAGAGCGGCACCGTGGTGCACTCCCAGCTCAACGCCGAGACGGTGGAAGAGCCGGACTACGACACCGCCCTGGCCGCCCTTTAGTCCAGACGGCACCGGACGAGAAGAGCCCCCGCCGCGAGGCGGGGGCTCTTTCCATACCCCTGAAACGACGTCGGCCCCGGCTCAGTAGCCGAGGCCGACGTCTTCCGGATCACCTGCCGGACGCGTCATACGTCCACCACGCTGTCGTCGCCGTCACCGTACGGGTGGGGCTTGTAGGCGTGGGCTTCCCAATCGTTCTCCCAGCGGTCGCCGTCGATCAGGTAGCGGAAGCGGTACGAATGGTCCTTCTCCAGCTCCACGACGGTCTTGTACGACCCGTCCTTGAGCTGCTGCATGGGGGTGGCCGTCTCGCTCCAGTCGTTGAAATCGCCCACCAGGTGGACGGCCTTCGACGCCGGGGCAGCCTCGCCGGGCAGGCGGAACGTCACCTTGCCCACGGGACGGCTCTTCAGGTACTGGATCTTGAGGCTCATGGTCTCCCTCCTCGGAGCCGGGGTCCAGAAGCAGCGGTGCGACTCGATGCTCCATCTGAGCGCCCAAGCTATGCCGGGTTTCCCCTGCGTCAAATGAAAAGGACATGTGACCCGGTTGACTGCCGGGCCGGGCCACCTTATCATGAAACGACCGTGGTGATTTGAGTCGACTGGCTTGCCGCCACGTAAAACAAGGTGCTAAACAGGTCGGGGGGCTCCGAGCCCTCAACGAGCAAGGCGACGCCCCGACCGGTCCGCACCGGTCGGGGCGTTTTCGTCGATCCGGGTGCCCCACGGATCCGCGGGATTTGTGCGTATTGCGGCCGCGTCACCAACCGCTAAAAAGCCTCCTGACGGAGGCTCAGACCTCCAACACCAGGAGTCCCACCATGTCCGGCATCTCGGGTTTCACGGGTTATCTCTTCGGCAACGGGAGCCGCTGGCGGACGCTGACCGCCGAGCAGTTCCGCTTCGCCCTGCTCCATGCTCCCCGCGGCCTCACCGCCAACTCGACCAGCCTGCGCAAGTACGCCGAGCTGTACCGCCTCTTCGCCTCCCGCTTTCCGACGGCGGAGCGGCTGTCGTTCCTGGACGCCCTCGACCACAAGGAGCAGGGCGACTGGGGCGAGCCTGAGCGGTTCTGGACGGTGATCGTGGAAGACCATGACATGGACGTGGTCCGCAGGGCCGCCGGCCACCTTGCTGCGCGCCTCGGCGCCGAGGCGGTCCGCACCCGCGCCTACCGCCTGCGGGCGGCCCACCACGAGCGGGCCGAGGCCGTGCTGGAAGGTGCGCGGCACGCCGCGCCCGAGCGCCTGGCCGGCTAGAAGGGCCCCACCACGAACACCAGACGGGTCTCGGTGGCGGCCACGACCCCGCCCGACGCGTCCACGCCCTGCACGGCCCAGGTCCACGATCCTGCGGACAAGGGGAACTCCGCCGGCACCGCCATGGTGTCGGCGGCCGTGCGTCCGAGCCACCAGCGGCTCACGAACACGTCGTAGCTGTCGGCCTCGGCCACGGCGGTCCAGCGGAAGACCGGAAGGCTGTCGACCCGCACCGCGCCGGGGGCCGGGTGGGCCACCGCGATGCCCGGCATCAGTTCCACGTCGCCCGCTTCGGCCTGCTGTCCGGCCTCGACCGTCACCAGACCCGAGCCGACGCCGCCCATGCCCCAGCCGTCGTTGGGCAGAAAGCCCGGGAGCAGGGCCCAGTCGCCCGGGGCGAGGCCATCGAGCACGAACAGACCGTCGGCGTCGGAGACGGTCGTCACACCGGGATGAGCCAGCCAGCCCTTGTCGGCATCGTCGGCCCAGGTGGCGGCGATCTCCACGCCGGGTACCGGCGTACCCCGGTGGACGAGCCTGCCGGACACGCTCCCGGCACCGGCCTCGCCCAGCGGCGTCATCGGGATCGACAGACCCGCGACCTCCGTCTGTCCGGGCCAGTCGAGCTCGAACCGCAGGGAGCGCGGAGCATACCCGTCGGCCTGGAACACCAGCGGGGTGATCTGGACGGGATCGTCCAGGGGATCGGCCACCGCGAACAGCACGCCCTCCACCGCGAACGCTCCCGTGGAATCGGTCACGTCCGCGGCCGTCTCGTCCATGCCGAACCAGGCCAGGGGCACGCCGGGGTAGCCCACCACGGCGCCGCTCAGCGGCTCGCCCGTGTCCGCGTCGGTCACGGTTCCGGACATCCGCACGTCGCCGCCGGCCATCGCCGGCAGCAGCGGCAGGTGGGGCACGTAGGCCGGCATGTCGATGTCGCCCCCCCACAGCACCGCCGCCACGGGCGACCGCGACGGCACCCAGCCCTGGCCCGGTGCCGGCAACCACGCGTAGCGCCCGGGCGCAAGGTCGTCCGCCGCGACCCAGCCCTGATCGTCGCTCACGACCGCCGCGGCCACGGCTGCGGCGTCCAGGTCCCAGAGCAGGACCTCGAGATCGGGCACGGGGTCGGAGGTGACGGCGTGGACCGCCAGCACGGAGGTGGAGCGGACGTCGGGGACGGGCGGGTCGTCGTCGCAACCGGCGAGGACGGCGGAGAACAGGACACACATAAGGGCGATTCGCTGCATGGGGGCCGCCGATGGTCGCGTGGGGATCCGGTTCGTGCTACCTTGCCCGCATCCTAGCACGGAGGAGCCCGATGATGCGAACCGCCCTGATCGTCCTGTCCATCGCCATGATCCCCTTCGCCGCCCTCGCCGGCGACTTCCAGCTCGTCGAGAGCGTGCCCGTGGAGACCGTCCTCGGCCAGCCCGACATCCCCCGCGCCCCCGACGTGTGGCTGGAGATGATCCGCGGCGCCGAGCACGAGATCTTCGTGGAGTCGTTCTACTTCAGCGACGACCCCGACGACGCCGACGATCCCCTGGACCGCGTGCTGACCGCCCTGGCCGAGGCCGGCGCCCGCGGCGTGGACGTGCGCCTGCTCTCCGACGCCGGGTTCCACAAGACCTACCCCGACATCCCGGACCGCTTCGCCGCGCTCCCCGGCTGCTCCTCCCGGCTGCTCAACGCCCGTAACTGCTGGGGCGGCGTGCAGCACGCCAAGTTCATGATCGTGGACGGCCGCGACGCCTTCGTCGGCAGCCAGAACTGGGACTGGCGCGCCCTGCTGCACATCCACGAGCTGGGCGTGCGCCTCCGCGACGACGTCCTGGCCGCCTCCCTGCGCGACGTCTTCCTCCTGGACTGGGCCCTGGCCGGCGACGAGACGCCTCCGAACGCCGCCCCCCGCCCCGCCGGTCCCCGCATGCTCGACGCCGCCGGCGACCGCGCCCTGGTCACCATGGCCGCCAGCCCCCCGACGGCCCTCCCCGCCGGCATGCCCCACGACCTGCCGCTGCTGATCGAGCTGGTGGACCGCGCCAGGGAGGAGCTGCGCCTGCAGGTGCTCTCCTACCACCCCACCAGCCGCGACGGCGAGGAGTACCTGACCCTGGACGACGCCCTGCGCCGCGCCGCCGGCCGGGGCGTGAAGATCCGCCTGATCGCCTCCAACTGGGCCAAGCGCCGCTCCCAGCTGCCGTGGCTGCAGAGCCTGGCCTGCCTGCCGGGCGTGGAGGTGCGCTTCACCAACATCCCGGCCTGGTCCGGCGGGTTCGTGCCCTTCGCCCGGGTGGAGCACCCCAAGTTCATGGTGGTGGACGGGCGCGAGGGCTGGGTCGGCACATCCAACTGGGGCCCCGGCTACTTCGCCGACTCGCGCAACGTGAGCCTGATGATCCGCGGCGACACCGTGGCCGAGCAGCTCACCCGCATCTTCGACACGAGCTGGGACGGCCCCTATGCGGAGACCGTCGACCCCGGCCGTCACGACTACGAGCCGCCGCGACGCCAGGAGTAGCCGACGGGGTTGCCCGCGCCTCCGGCATGGGGTAGATTGGACCGCACATCCCTGCCCGGCATCATGGAGGAGCACATGACCAAGATCCCGCGCCGCCTCAAGCGATCCCGCTGCGTCCTGAACCTGGTCGACGTCCAGGAGCTCTTCGTCCCCCTGATCCACGACATGGAGACCGTCGTCGCCAACTGCTCGCGGCTGGTGCGCTTCTTCGACCGCATGGACATGCCGGCCATCGTCACCGAGCACTATCCGGCGAAGCTGGGCAAGACGGTGGAGTCGCTGTCGGGGCTGATCGAGGGGTTCGATCCCGTCGAGAAGATCACGTTCTCGTGCGCGGGCGAGCCGGACTTCGTCTCGAGGCTGAAGGCGGGGCGGCGGGACCAGGTGGTGCTCTGCGGCATCGAGACCCACGTGTGCGTCTACCAGACCGCTCGCGACCTGATGGAGGACGGCTACCAGGTGATCGTCGCCGCCGACGCCGTCTCGTCGCGGCTGCCCGCCAACCGCAACCTGGGCCTCGCCTACATGCGCGACCTCGGCGTGCAGGTCATGACCACCGAGATGATCATGTTCGAGGTCCTCAAGGTGGCCCGCACCGACGAGTTCAAGGCCGTGGCCGACATCCTCAAGGAAAACCCCCGACCGGGGGCCGGGGGCTAATTCGTTCACGGGCTCCGTTCGGTTCCTACCTCACGACTCCCTCCAGCAGCACCTCGATGCGCCGGTTCTTCACGCGACCGGCCTCGCTGCTGTTGTCTGCCACCGGACGATCCGGTCCCACGCCCAGCACGGTCACCGCATCCTCGGCCAGCTCGAGCCGTGCGACGAGGGCCTGGGCCACGCGCATGGCCCGTTCCGCGGAGAGGTCCAGGTTCGACTGCCGGGAGCCGGTGTTGTCGGTGTGGCCCTCGACCGTGGCCGCGGCGTCCGGGAACGTGCGCATGATCTCGGCCACCTTGTCCAGCAGCGGGTCGTACTCCGGGTTGAGCCAGGCGCTTCCGGAGGCGAAACGCAGACCGCCGAGCCGGATCCGCACGTCGCCGGCCGGGGTGAGCAGCACCTCGCCCTCCTCCGGCGCGAACAGTTCGCCCAGGCCCCGCACCTGTTCCCGGCGCTCGGCCAGACGGGTGGCGCGGTGGTGGGCCTCGTCGCGGTCGGCTTCGGCCATGCCGGCGCGCAGCTCCATCTCCCAGAGGCGGTGGCGCAGGGTCGTGACCTCCTGCTCCAGGCGCTCGATCTGGGTGTCGCGCACGGCCTGTCCGGTGCTGACCCAGTCGTTCAGATCGCGGTTCACGTACACCAGCGAATCGAGGCGGGCCCGAAAGTCGGCGCGGCGGGCGCTGACCGAGTCCACCAGGGCACGTCCGGCCTCCGGACCGGTCAGCACCAGCGGCAGATCGATGTCCATCACCGTAGCCACACCCTCCGCCAGACGGTCGTAGCGCACCACTGCCTCCTCCCAGCCGTGCTTCTCCTCGCGCAGTTCGCGGATGAACCGGATGCGCGACAGCACGCGGCGCGACTGCACGTCGGCGGCCTCGACCAGGGCGGCGGCGGTGCCGCGGCGGGCGCCGTCGGGGTCGGCGGCGATGGCGGCATCGGCGGCCTGCAGGGCGGCCACGGCTGCGTCGTAGCTGCGGGGGCAGCGCTTGTGGGCGCCCAGGTTCTTGGCCTCGCGGATCGTGTCTTCCACCGGGCCGAGCAACTCGGCGCGGACGGCGTCGGCGGCCTCGTCGGCAAGGGCGGGCAGGGCCGCGGCCAGGACCGTCAGCAGGATCGGAACGAGGATCCAGGTGCGCGTCTTCATCGTCAGCTCCCGTCTGCAGGCCGGCGTCCGGCCTGCCAGATCTTCACGTATTTCATCAGGGTCGAAAAGGCCATGCCCGAACACAGGACCGCACCGTGCCACCCGTCCATCCAGCCGCCCCGCAGGGCGAAGGCCCGCAGGAAGGTGAACTTGGCCCGGATCAGGGCCCCGATCAACGAGCTGCGACGGCCGGCTGCGTAGGCAGACTCGGCGCCGAGGGTGGTGTAGTGGTCCTGCTTGCGCAGGAACTGGCCGAAGTCGTCGTAGGCGTAGTGGTGCAGCAGACCCGGCAGGTCGGCCACGGGGCCGTCGGTACGGACGGCTTCGTGGACACGGGCGTCGTCGAAGCCGGCCCGTTCGCGGTCGAACAGGCGCACGATGCGGTCGGGGAACCAGCCGCAGTGGCGGATCCAGCGCCCCAGGAACCGCGAGATGCGGTTGATGCGGAAGGCGGCCTCCGCGGGGTCGTCCGGCAGGGCCGCGATGGCGTCGCGCAGCTCGGGCGTGACCTCCTCGTCCGAGTCGATGCTCAGGACCCAGCGGTTTCGGGCCTCGGCCACGGCCGCGGCCTTGGTGGGGCCGAATCCCAGCCACTCCCCCTGAATCACGCGGGCGCCGTGGGCGGCGCAGATCTCCAGGGTGCCGTCGGTGCTGCCCTGGTCGCGCACGACGATCTCGTCGCACCACGCCAGCGACGCGAGGCACCGATCCAGGTACGCCTCCGCGTCGCGGGTGATCAGCACGGCCGAGATCTTCATGCGCGCTCTCCCGTGTCCACGTCGTGGCCGCCGGCGCCCGCCTCGCGGTAACGCCGCGTGACGAGCACGATCTTGCCCGTGTTGGCGCGGTCCTGCAGCCGGTGATGAGCCCGCGCGGCATCCTCCAGGGGCATCACGCGGTCGATCACCGGCGCGATCGCGCCCTCGGCCGCCAGGTCCAGCACGCCGGACAGCCAACCCACTAGCCGTTCCGACTCGCCCCACATGCGGCCCAGGTTCACGCCCATCAGAGCCTTGTTGTCGTTCATCAACGAGATGGGGTTGATGCGCAGCCAGGGCGCCGCCAGCACGGTGCGGACGGCCGACCAGCGCGACGCCGTCTTGGACGAGGCCGCCGAGGCGAACCCGTACAGCACCACGCGCCCGGCTGGCGCCGCGGCCTTGTAGCTCTCGGAGATCCAGCCGCCGTGCCGGGGTTCCAGCACCACGTCGGCGCCGCGGCCGCCGGTGGCGGCCTGCACCGTGGCGGCGAACCGTCGGCGGCGCGAGTCCAGGGCCATCTCCACACCCTGCTGCTTCAGGAAGTCGTGCTTGGAGGCCGAGGCCGATCCGATCACGCAGGCGCCCCGCCGCCGAGCCATCTGCACCGCCAGGGTGCCCACGCCGCCGGCCGCACCGTGGACCAGGACGGTCTCACCGGGCGACGGCGGCGCCATGACCTCGAGCATCTGCCAGGCGGTCAGGCCGTTGACGGGCAGGGCCGCGGCCACCACCGGGTCCAGGGCGTCGGGGACGGTCACGGCGAAGTCCGACGGCACGGTCACCGTGTCCGCATAGCCGCCCCGCAGCTGCAGGGCCACCACGCGCTCGCCGACCCGCGCCGGGTCCACGCCCTCGCCCACCGCATCGATCTCCCCCGCCGCCTCGAATCCCGGGGCGTACGGCGGGGGCGGCGCGTCGGGGTACAGCCCCATGCGCATCATCACGTCGGCGAAGTTCACGCCCACGGCGTCCACGCGCACCCGGACCTCGCCGGCGGCCGGTTCGGGGTCGGGGGCGGTCCGGGTCTCCAGCACCTCCGGAAGACCATGGCGGGCGATGACCACCTGTTCCACGATCAATCCGTCTCCGGGGGTGCGCCGTCCCAGATGGCGACGTCGTCGAGCCACAGTTTGCCGGGTTCGGGAATGAGCACCGACAGCCGGACGCGGCGCGGCGATTCCCCATCCGGCACCGGGAAGGCGAAGGCGAATCGGGTCCACTCGAGGGTGCGGCGCACGTCGGGCATGACCTGCTGGGCAATGCGGGGGTCGCCCTCCTCCCCCTCCACGTACATCTCGAGCCTCACGGCGCGCTGCATGATCTCGGTGCGGGCCCACAGGGTCACCGTCAGGGAGTCCCCGACGACGTCGGCCACGGCGCAGTCCATGAACGGCACCTTGATCCGCTCGGTGGCGAACACGTGGAACGACCCCTCGCCCTCGTGCACGAAATCGGCGGCGATGACGCCCTGACTGCCTTCGGGCAGGTCCGAGGGTAGGTCCAGCCCCGTCCGGGCGAGTTCCCGCGACGACGATCCGCCGCCGCAACCCGCCGCCAGGAACAGGGCCGCCAGCAGGGCGACCGACACGTGCTTCATCCTCATCATCGATATGCCTCCTCCGGGCTCTCCGCCGGACGACCCGCCGGAGCGCGGCAACGGTAGCACACCCCCGGCCGACCCGCCAGAATCGGCCGACCGATCCGGGCTGGGATGCCGCGGGATGTTCGATTAGATTCCTGTGACACGCCGACCCCGGAGAAAACGACGTGAGCGACCACGATCGAAAGCCTCGGACCGGAATCGTCACGCGCCTGCTCGGCCTGTTCACCCGGGTCGAACCCGGCGAGGGCGGCACCGCCCTGCTGCTGGCCCTCAACCTCTTCCTGCTGCTCACCGCCTACTACATGCTCAAGACGGTGCGCGAACCCCTGATCCTCATGGGTGGCGGCGCCGAGGTGAAGAGCTACGCCGCGGCGGGCCAGGCCCTGCTGCTGATCTGGATCGTGCCGCTGTACGGCCGCTTCGTCGATCGCACCGACCGCGTCACCCTGATCCGGCGCGTGACCCTGTTCTTCGCCCTCAACCTGGCGCTGTTCTACGCCCTGGCCCGCCTCGGAGTGCCGTACCTGGGCGTGGTCTTCTTCCTGTGGGTGGGGATCTTCAGCCTGATGATCATCGCCCAGGCGTGGAGCTTCGCCAACGATCTCTACACCGAGGCCCAGGGCAAGCGGCTGTTCCCCCTGATCGCGTTCGGCAGCTCGGTGGGGGCCATCGTGGGCGCCCTGGCGGCCGGAGGCCTGTACGACCTGGGACTCGGCGCCTTCGAGATGATGCTGGCGGCGGCGGTGCTGCTGACGGTCTCGGCGGGGATCCACGGTCTGGTCTGCAGGCGCGAGGGGATGTGCGGCGGCAAGGACACGCCGGGGACCGTGACGATCGCGCCGGAACCGGAACCCATGGACCGCACCGGCGGCTTCCAGCTGGTGCTGCGCGATCGCTACCTGCTGCTCATCGGGCTGTTGCTGCTGCTGGTGAACGTGGTGAACACCACCGGCGAGTACATCCTGGGCGCGGAGGTCGCGCGTTCCGCCGCCGACGGGGCGGCGGGCATCGCTGACCCGGCCATGCGCGACGCCGAGGTCGAGCGGACCATCGGCGGCTTCTACTCCGTCTTCTTCACCGGCGTCAACACCCTCAGCGCCCTCCTCCAGCTCTTCGCCGTGTCCCGGGTGCTGCGGTTCGCGGGAGTGCGGGCGGCGCTGTTCGTGCTGCCGATCATCGCCCTGGGCGGGTACGCCATCATCGCGGCCGGCGCCTCGCTGGCGGTGCTGCGCATCGCCAAGACCCTGGAGAACGCCACCGACTACTCCCTGCAGAACACGGTGAGGCAGGCCCTCTTCCTGCCCACCAGCCGGGCCGCCAAGTACAAGGCCAAGCAGGCCGTCGACACGTTCTTCGTGCGGGCGGGACGTGGCGTCGGCGGGCGTCGTGTACCTGGGCACGAGCCTCGGCCTGGGCACGCGCCACTTCGCCCTGGCCAACATCGGGTTCACGGTGGTGTGGCTGCTCATGGCCGCGGCCATCGGGCGGCGCTACCGACGTCTGTCGGAGGCGGACTCGTGATGCGGCTCGTCGCGGTCCTGGTCCTCGCGGCGGGATGCGCCGCGGCTGCACCGACGGAGGCGCCCACCGACACCGTCCTGACCGACCCGTCCGTCGTCGAGCCCTGGCAGGTGCGCGGGACGGTCGAACCGCTGGCGCCCCGTTCCACCGGCGGCGACATCCTCGCCCCCGCGGCCCGCACCCTGAACGCCCTGGTCTGGGCCGCCGTCAAACCGATCCAGGCCGTGATCGGGTGGGACGAGCGTCACGGCTACTCGCGGGCGGTCATGACCTGGTTCACCCGCGACGTCCAGGCCGTCAACACGCAGTTCGCCGCCTACCTGGGCTACGAGACGGGCTTCGGCGTGACCCTCGTGGGCTTGCGCATCCACTCCCGCGACTGGTACGGCACCGGCCTGGACAACCGCTTCCGGGTCAGCTACCTGAGCCCGCGCGACAACGTGGTGGAGGTCAAGCTGGCCGGATCGGACGACGGGCTTTCCTTCCGCACCCGCACCCGGTTCCGCCGTCTCAGCGACCGCGACTTCTACGGCTACGGCCTCGGCGACCGCAGCTCCGAGTCGGACTTCGACACCCAGCTCTTCCTCAACGAGCTGGGCGTGGAGCGCGCGTACGCCGGTGACCTGACCCTGGGCCTGGACGTGTTCAGCCGCTCGACCCGGGTCCTCCACCACGCCCTGGAGCGCTCCGTCCCCCTGCCCGGGGAGGTCTGGACCCGCGCCGCCTCGAACCACTACTGGGGCCTCGAGGCGGGACTGCGCCGGGACACCCGCGACCGGGGCGAGATGTCGGCGTCGGGGACCCTCTCCCGGATCGCCGTCGGCTGGAACACCGCCCGCGCCGCCGACGACTCCGACTACCGCCACCTCACGGTGGAACTCCAGGCCCACCGCGCCGTCTTCCGCGACCGCTCGTTCGCGGCGCGGGTGTTCTACGAGGGCGTCGAGGCCGACGACATGGCGCGCCTCCCCTTCACCGAACTCCGCGGCCTGGGCGGCCGCCACGACCTGCGCGGCTTCGCCCGGGACCGCTTCGTGGACGCCCACTTGCTGGCCCTGTCCCTCGACTACCGCTACCCGGTCTTCAAGACCTTCCAGGGCCGCCTGTTCAGCGACTGGGGCACGGTGGCACCGGCCTTCGACGAGCTGGATCTGTCGGAGCTCCGCTGGTCCATGGGGCTCGGCGTCGTCATGCCGGTCCACGACGACCTCTTCGTCATCCAGTACGCCCGCGGCTCCGAGGGCGGCCACCTGTACGTGGGCACCTCCACGCCCTTCGGCTACCAGTCGCGGAGGAAACGATGAGGCTGCCCGCGATCATCATCCTGGCCGCGACGGCCCTCCTGACCCTCGGCTGCGCCTCCGCCCCGCCGCCGCCGGTCTTCGCGCCGGGCCCTGCGGTCACGGAGATCCGTGACGACGCGCCCATCCCCATGCCCCCCGAGCGCGAGTTCCACCGCATCTCCTACATCCTGGACGTGCACGCCCTGCGCCAATCCCGGGACGTCTTCGGCCTGATCGACGCGAGCCCCGCCCTCGACGTGAACCGCTACGGCGAGGTGCCCCGGTCGTCCTGGTGGGCCGGCGTCGACGGTAGGCAGGGCGCAGACGCCGTCGCCCACGGCCCCGGCGGCGACGATCCCGGCCCCGAGGCGCACTTCCCCTGGACGGTCACCGGCCTCAAGGTGGGCGGCCGCAATCCCGGTTTCGTGTTCCGGGATGCTCGAGGCGTCTCGTACATCTGCAAGTTCGACAAGGAAGACGAACCGTCGGTCTCCACCGCCGCCGGCGCGGTGGCGGCGCGCCTGTTCTGGGCCCTGGGCTACCACGTGCCGGACGACCGCGTCGCGGCCTTCCGTCGCCACGACCTGCGCATCGCCCCCGACGCCACCGTGAAGAACTCCCTGGGCGAGAAGCGCCCCCTCGAGCGCCGCCATATCGACGCGATGCTGGAAGAGGTCGGTCCGCCCCGCGCCGACGGCACCCATCGCGCCCTGGTGAGCCGCTTCCTCGACGGGGTCCCCCGCGGCGGCTTCGCCCTGTCCGGCACCAACCCCCACGACCCCAACGACCGCATCCCCCACCAGGACCGCCGCTCCCTGCGCGCCCTGCGCGTGTTCGGCGCGTGGCTCAACCATGTGGACCTGAAGGAGGACAACACCCTCGACGTCTACGTGGGCGAGCCCGGCTCCGGCCACCTGGTGCACCATCTGGTGGACTTCGACGGCTGCCTCGGCGGTTACTGGGCCGCCCGCCACGAGCCCCGCATCGGCTGGGCCTACGACTTCGACATGCGCACGTTCTTCGGCGGCATCGTCACGTTCGGCATCCCGGTGCGGCCCTGGGAGGGCGTCGACGCTCCCGAGCACCCCGAGGTGGGCGTCTACACCGACCGCCCCTTCGACCCGGAGGCCTGGCGCGCCAACTACGTCAACGACCAGGTCCTGCACTGCCGCCCCGCCGACGCCTTCTGGGCCGGCACCGTCCTCGCGGGCCTCGACGACGCCGCCGTCGACGCCGCCGTCCGCCTGGCCCGCTACGACGACCCCGCCGCCCACGACGTCCTCTCCCGCGTACTCCGCCACCGCCGCGACGCCGTGCTGGACTGGGCCCTGGCCGCCGTCTCCCCCGCCGTGGATCTCGCGCCCGTCCCCGCCGGCGACGCCTTCGGTGTGGACGCCCGCTCCGCCCTGGCCGACGCCGGCCGCCCCGACACCCTGCGCTGGCGCGTGGAGGCCCTGGACGCCGCGGGCGACCGCCTCGGCATCATCGCCCAGAACGCCACCGACCCCGCCGCGACGGTGCCCACCCTGTTGTGCATGGATCGGGAAACGGTGATCGTGCGCTGGACCGCGCTGCAGGACGGCCGCGAACTGCCCCCCACGGACGCCCACTACATGCGCACCGGGTCGGGCTGGCAACTGACAGGGATCCTCAGGGACGGATCTTAGCCCCAACGCGCCACGATGAACCGTCGCGCCGGCTTCTCCACCAGTTCGTAGCTCACCGCGCAGGCCAGGTTGGTCAGCACCAGCAGCACCGGCAGCCGGAACGGTCCGCACTGGTCGCTGAGGCGCACCAGCGGCGCGATCATGGCCGTGAGCTGGATCAGGTAGAAGCCGTAGGAGATCTTGCCGAGGTAGACGAAGAGTCCGTTGCCCAGGAACCGATGCAGGCGTCCGCCCTCCACGCACAGCCCCAGGATCAGCACCGCCGCCAGGACGACGATGGCGTACGTCAGCACGTAGGTCAGCATCTGGGGCACGACGCCGGGCGTGTCCACCACGCCCACCTTCAGGATCATGCAGACCCCGATCCCCAGGAACCCGACCAGGACCGCCGCCGTGGCCCGACCACCCGCAAGCCACGCCTCGAGCCGGCCGGTACGATGCAGGAAGGCGGCGAAGGCGCCCACCGCGAACTCCGGCATGCGGCCGAAGAGCGTCGCATGCCAGATGTGCCACCGCGAACCCATCAGGCCGTGCCAGTCCCAGCCCGCCCCGCGGATCGCCGCGCCCAGCAGTTCGCCGGCCAGGAAGACCACGGCCACCACCCCGGCCAGCACGGCACCCAGCTTCCACCAGCGCCGGTCCGGCGAGGCGCCGGCGGGCACGTGGGCCACAGCCGCGACCACGCCGTAGAGCAGCGGCGCGACCACGTAGAACGACTCCTCCACCGTCAGCGACCACGCCGTGGGCAGCCCCTCGTGCCACAGCCCCGCGAAGAAGCCCTGGGTCATGGTAAGGGTCACCCACATGCCGTCGCCCGGCGAACGCCCGTCGACGATCAGCCACGCGTGATGGATCACCGCATACACGAGGAAGAGGGGCCAGATGCGCGCCACCCGCTTCACGAAGTACAGGCGCAGCGAGACGGTCCGATCCGCGACCCGGTCGTAGTAGATCCGCGAGATCAGGAACCCCGACAGCACGAAGAACAGCGACACCCCCACGTTCCCTGACCGCCACAGATCGGCCAGCGGGATCCACTCCCCGGCGAACCCCTCCACGCCCCGGTTGGCCGGGGTGAAGGCGTAGGCGTAGTGGAACATGAAGACCAGGAACGCGGCGAAGGCGCGCAGCGAGGTCAGGGGCTTGATCTCCCGCATGGGTCGATGGGCTCCAGGGTCGGGGTGCAGGGACGTCGGGGGCGATTCTGACACGGCGGCCCGCCGGCGACGACTCCTAAAACACGAAGGGCGGCCATGACGGCCGCCCTCCGTTCATCGGTCCGATCCGCGTCAGTCGCTGGCCGCGGACCGCGTGGAGCGGTACATCCACAGGCAGAGGACCACCAGCGCCACGACCCCCAGCAGGGCCGAGCCCGGCATCTCCTCCACCCAGTGGTGGGTGCCGATCACGTGGATCAGCGACCACTCGTCCGCCGGCACCACGGTGCCGTCGTGGAGGGTCGTGGTCCAGGCGGACTTCTCGGCCACCATCCGGCCCACGAAGAGGATCAGGGCCGAGACCACGCCCATGATGGCGCCGCCGGCCACGAAGCCCGAAGCGATCAGGGTGCCGCGCTCCTTGCGCTTGCCCGCAACCTCCTCGGTCTTGGCCTTGGCGGAGAAGTGAGCCACCAGACCGCCGATCAGGATCGGCGTGTTCAGCTCCAGGGGCAGGTACATGCCCAGGGCGAAAGCCAGGGGCGGCACGCCCGTCCACTCCAGCACCAGGGCCATGAAGCAGCCGGCCATGTACAGCAGCCACGGAGCGGGCTGACCGGTCATCAGGGGCTCGATGAGCGTGGCCATGGCGCTGGCCTGGGGAGCGGCCAGGCCGTCCTCGCCGCCGAAGCCGTAGATCTTGTCCAGCATCATGATCACGCCGGAGACCGCGGCCGCCGACACGATCACGCCCAGGAACTTCCACTGCTGCTGCACGCGGGGCGTGGTGCCCAGCCAGTAGCCGATCTTCAGGTCGCTGATGAAGCCGCCGCTCACCGACAGGGCGGTGCACACCACGCCGCCGATCAGCAGCGCGGCCACGATGCCCTCGCTGCCGCTCATGCCCACGGCGTTGAGCACCACGGCGCTGATGATCAGCGTCATCAGCGTCATGCCCGACACGGGGTTGGTGCCCACGATGGCGATGGCCCGTGCGGCCACCGTCGTGAACAGGAAGGCCACGATGGTCACCACCAGCAGCCCGGCCACGGCCCAGCTCAGCTTGTGGGTCACGCCGAACCAGAAAAACACGAACACGGCGATGATCGAGAGGATCGTCAGGCCGGTGACCACGGGCATGGGCAGGTCGCGCTGGGTGCGCTCGTCGGAGGCGTCGGCCTTCTTGGAGCCGCCCATCTCCGCCGCCGCCAGCTTGAAGGCGCCGCCGATGATGCTCCGGCTCTTGTACACGCCGATCAGGCCGGCCATGGCGATGCAGCCGATGCCCACCGGCCGCACGAAGCTGTAGAAGATGTCGCCGGTGGACAGACCGTCGAGGGCGGCGAGACGGAACGTCTCGAACACGCCGTCCGACGTCTCCACCCGCACACCCTGACCGAGCATGCCGATCATCGGCGTCATGACCCACCAGGCCAGGAACGATCCGCTGGCGATGATCAGGGCGTACTTCAGGCCCACGATGTAGCCCAGGCCGATCACGGCCGAGTCCACGAGCATGTTGTACTCGAGGCGCACGCGGTTCGAGAGGTTCTCGCCCCACTGGAACGTGGTGGTGGTGAATTCCTCGCGCCAGGCGCCGAAGGCCTGCGACGCGAACTGGAACAGACCGCCGATGGTGCCGGCCTGGATCAGCACCTTGGCCTGGTCGCCGCCCTTCTCGCCGGCCATCAGCACCTCGGTGCTGGCGGTGGCCTCGGGGAAGGGGAACTCGCCGTGCATGTCCTTCACGAAGTAGCGGCGGAACGGGATCAGGAACGAGATGCCCAGGAAACCGCCGAGCAGCGACGCCATGAACATGCGGAAGAATCCCGCCTGCTCGTTCAGGCCCAGGATGTACAGCCCGGGCACCGTGAAGATGGCGCCGGCCACGATCACGCCCGAGGCGGAACCGATGGACTGGATCATCACGTTCTGCTGCAGGGCGTCCTTCTTGCCCAGGCCGTTGGACAGGCCGATGGCGAGGATCGTGATGGGGATGGCCGCCTCGAAGACCTGTCCGATCTTCAGGCCCAGATAGGCCGCGGCCGCGGAGAACAGCACCGCATAGAACAGACCCCAGAGCAGGGAGTATGTCGTCAGTTCCGGCACGAGCTTGTCGGCGGGAACGACGGGCGTGTACTCCTCGCCCGGCTTGAGCTTGCGGTAGGCGTTCTCGGGGAGACCCTTGGGGTTGCTGACTTCCATGGAGACCTCCGGAATCGCGTAGGGTACGGGACGCCCGGCGGTTGCGCCGGGCGGTCCGGGAAACCTACCATCCGGATACGGGCGTTACAAGATCCGATGGCCTGCGTCCCACCCCATGGGCTATGCTCCCGACTTCCCGTATCCGGAGGCGCCATGAGCGAACGAGGTCCGTCGAGGATCCACGGCTGGATCCTGGCCCTGCTGGTCACCGCCGTCCTGGCCGTCACGGTCTGGACGGTCCGGACCGGTCTGGACTACTACGTCACGCCCCTCGACCAGCGCGCGTTCCACGACGACTACCGCCTGCTCCGGCCGGCCGGCACCGTCGGCCACGGACTGGGCATCGCCGGCAGCGCCATGGTCCTGCTGCTGCTGCTCTACTCCGTGCGCAAACGCGCCGGATTCCTGCGCCGCGCGGGCAGCCAGGCCACCTGGCTCCGCTACCACATCTTCCTGGGCGTGGCCGGCCCCGTCCTGATCACCCTGCACACGTCGTTCAAGATCGAAGGCCTGGTGGCCCTGAGCTACTGGTCCATGATGGCCGTGGCCCTGAGCGGCGTCTTCGGCCGCTATCTCTACCAGCAGTTGCCGCGCAACGTGCTGGGCGAGGAGATCGGGCCGGACTCGGCCGAGTCCCGCCGCGAGGAGATCCTGGTGCTGCTCTCCGAGCGGGGCGATTTCGACGACGAGGCCCTGGACCGCCTCGAGACCATCGCCCTCGGCGCCCTCGAAGGCCGGTCCGCCCCCACGGCCCTGCTGCGCCTGCCGTTCCTGAATGCCACGCTGGCATCCCGATTGCATAGGATTCTACCCGGAGATCAAGCCGCCAAGTTCGAACTGGCCCGCGAATGGGTGCTCCTGACCCGTCGATTGCACCTGTTCCACACGGTCCGCGACCTGTTCCACTGGTGGCACGTCTTCCATAAACCCTTTGCGATCATCATGATCCTCGTGATGATCGTCCACGTGGGCGTCGCGATCGCCCTGGGCTATACCTGGATCTGGTGAATGAGTCGGCTACCGGACAACCGCGCAGCGCACCGGCCTCATTTCAGGATCGTCCCTCTCCTTTTTGGGACGATCCTCTCGTTCTGCCTGTCTTCCGGACCCGCCTATGCCCAGCTCTCCCCGGGCGACCTGAGCGCGCCCCACGCCCACCTCGAGGGCCTGCGGAAATGCGGTTCCTGCCACAAGCTCGGCGACCGCGACGTGATCCCCAAGTGCCTGGAGTGCCACGCCATCCTCGCCGAACGACGCGAAGCCGGCCGGGGCCTCCACGCCCACGACGACTACGCCGTCTGCACCGACTGCCACATGGAACACCGAGGCCGCGACGCCGACATCCTGTTCTGGCCCGACGGCCGCGACGGCTTCGCCCACGCCGATGCGGGCTACGAGCTCGAAGGCCGCCACCGACATCTGGAATGTCGCGCCTGCCACAAGGGGGCCCTCGTCCGGGACCCGGCCCCCCTGCTGGCGGCCTCCAAGGATCTCGACCGCACCTGGATGGGCCTCGGCACCGCCTGCACCGACTGCCACGACGACGTCCACCGCAACCAGCTCTCCACCACCTGCACCTCGTGCCACGACCAGAACGCCTGGAAGCCCGTCCCGATGTTCGACCACGCGACGACGGCCTTCCCCCTGACCGGCCGCCACCGCGACACGGCCTGCGCCAAGTGCCACGAGCCCCTCGACCCCGACACCCCCGTCCCGGGCGCCTCCCGCTGGAAGGGCCTGGCCCACGCCGCCTGCACCGACTGCCACCGCGACCCCCACGCCGGCCGCCTGGGTCCCCGCTGCACCGACTGCCACGACACCACCGGCTGGCTCACCGGCCGCGCCGCCGACTTCGACCACGACCGCACCCGCTACCCCCTGCGCGGCCGCCACGCCACGGTGGCGTGCGCGAAGTGCCACAGCCGGGAGGGCACCCGCCCCGCCTTCGCCGCCTGCACCGACTGCCACGACGATGCCCACGGCGCCGCCGCCACGGCCCGCCCCCGCCTGGCCCGCTGCGAGGACTGCCACGACGTCCAGGGCTTCCGGCCGGCCCGTTTTCCCCTCGCCCGCCACGACGCGACCCCGTTCCCCCTGACCGGCGCCCACCGTGCCATGCCCTGCGACGCCTGCCACCGTCCCGCCCCGGACGGCCGGTACGAGCTGGTCCTGGACCACGCCGCCTGCACCGACTGCCACCGCGACCCCCACGGCCCCGTCGCCACCGCGGCGGTCCGCCGTTGCGACGCGTGCCACACGACCGGCACCTGGCGGACCGCCACGTACGACCACGCAGACGTCTGGCCCCTCGAGGGCGCTCACGCCCGCACCACCTGCACCGGTTGCCACGCACCGGTCGCGGAGGCCGACCGCGCCCCCGCCTTCGCCGGTGCCCCGACCCACTGCGTCGGCTGCCACGCCGACATCCACCTCGGCCAGTTTACCGTCCCCGACGAACCCGCCGTGCGCTGCGACCGCTGCCACGACACCGTCGACTGGTTCGCCCAGCGCTTCGACCACGACCGCCACAGCCGCTTCCCCCTGCGCGGCGGCCACGAGGGCGTGGCCTGCGACCGCTGCCACGCCCCCCTGCAGGGCGACGGCGCCCGCTCCCTGACGTTCAAGCCCCTGGAGACCGAGTGCGCGGCCTGCCACCGCACCACACCGTCTCCCTCCGGAGGTGACCGATGACCCGCATCCTCCCGCTCCTGCTGCTCGCCTGCGCTGCGACCGCCGCCGCCCAGCCAGCGGCCTCCCCCCACGGCGATGCGATCACCGACTGCCGTGCCTGCCACGGCGACGAGTCCTGGGAGGCGGGCGAAGGGCCCTTGGCCTTCGACCACGACGCCACCGGCTTCCCCCTCTCCGGCGGCCACCGCGACGTGGCCTGCGAGCACTGCCACCAGAGCCTCGTGTTCTCCCGCGTCGGCATCATGTGCGCCGACTGCCACACCGACGCCCACGACGGCTCCCTCGGCTTCGACTGCGAGCAGTGCCACTCCCCCCGCGGCTGGGAAGACCGCGCCGCCATGCGCGACCGCCACGACACCACGTCGTTCCCCCTGCGCGGCGCCCACCGTCAGGCCGACTGCGCCGCCTGCCACGCCGGCCCGGCCGCAACCGCCTACGCCGCCACGCCGGTGGACTGCTACTCGTGCCACGCCGCCGACTACCACGCCGCGACGGCCCCCGACCACGCCGCCGCCGGCTTCGACCACGACTGCACCCTCTGCCACGACCCCTTCGGCGCCGGCTGGTCCGGCCGGCGGTTCCTGCACCCCGCCTCCTTCCCCCTGGTCGGCGCCCATGCGCTGCTGACCTGCGCCGAGTGCCACACCGACGGCTTCGAAGCGACGGCGACCGACTGCATCGCCTGCCACCGCGACGATTACGAGGGAGCCACCGACCCCGACCACCTCGCCGCCTCCTTCCCGGAGGACTGCGCCGCCTGCCACGGCAGCAGCGCCTGGACCCCCGCCGTCTTCGACCACGCCGCCACGGGCCTCGCCCTGACCGGCGCCCACCGCACCCTGGACTGCCTCGCCTGCCACGCGGGCGGCTACGCCGGTACGCCCACCGAATGCGTGGCCTGCCACCAGGCCGACTACGACGGCACCACGGACCCGGCCCACGCCGCCACGGGGTTCCCCACCACCTGCGTCGACTGCCACGGCACATCGGCCTGGACACCGGCCGATTGGGACCACGACACCCTGTTCCCCATCTACTCCGGCCGACACCGCGGCGAGTGGAACGATTGCGCCGACTGCCACGTGGTCACCGGCGACTACGGCGTCTTCGAGTGCATCTTCTGCCACGAGCACGACCAGTCCCAGACCGACCGCGACCACAGCGAGGTCTCCGGCTACGAGTATTCGAGCACCGCCTGCCTCGAATGCCATCCCACGGGGAGCGAGTGATGCGCACGACGACGATCCTGCTCCTGACCCTCCTCGCCGCCACGGCGCTCGCCGTGGAGGACCGCACCTGCTCGGTGCGCTACGTGTCCGCCGACCACGCCTACCTGGACGCCGGCCGGATGGACGGACTGACCGAGGGCGCGACCGTCGTCATCGAGCGCGACGGCCGCGACGTCGCCGCCCTCACGGTAGAGTTCGTCGCCGACCACTCGGCCTCCTGCCGACTCGATCCGACGGGCGAGACCGTCCTGCCCGGCGATATCGCTCGCTTCACCGCCCCCGGCCCTCCTCCCCCGGTGGAGGACGAGCCCGACGTCCGCGCTCCCAGGACCCGCTCCCGCGCCGACAGCAACCGCGCCGCCGCCGCCCACCGCGACGGCCCGCGCCTCTCCGGCCACGTCACCCTGCAGTGGGAGCACGTCTCCGACGCCTCGGACGCCGGCCTCGACTTCGACCAGCCCGGCCTGCGCTACGACCTGCGCCTGGACCGCCTCCGCGGCGGCTTCGCCCTGCGCGCCCGGGGCTCCCTGCGCCACGATCTGCGCTCCCGCGCCTACGGCTACGCCCCCGAGGACGAATGGCGCAACAGGGTCCTGGAAGTCTCCCTCACCCGCCTCGATCCGGACGCTCCCTGGCAGATGGCCTTCGGCCGCGTCGGCGTCCGCACGGCCGCCTCGGTGGGCGCCTTCGACGGTGCCCTGGTCAATCGCGCCGTCGGCGGAGGGTGGCGCCTCGGCGCCTTCTCCGGGCTCGTCCCCGGCTGGACGGACGCCGGGACCTGGACCGACGACCGGGTGAGCGGCCTCCTCGCCCACCTCGTCCGGGGCGACCGCCGGAACGGGCGCCTCGACATCTCCGTCGCCGCCGCCGCCCGGCGCCGCGCCGGCGAGATCGACCGGGACTACCTCGCCCTCCACGGCACCTGGACCCGCGGCGGCCTGAGCCTGACCCATGCCGCCAAGCTGGACGTGAACCGGGGCTGGAGGCGCGACGCCGAGGGCCGCACCATCTCCCTGGGCGACGTGCTGCTGTCGGGTCGATGGCGCCTCGACGAGCGCTGGCGATTCTCCCTGACCCTCGACGAACGCGACCTCGTCCGCACCTGGACCAGCCGATCGCTGCCCGACAGCCTCTTCCGCGAGTCGGGACGGCGGGGCGTCCGCGCCGGCGTCGTCTGGAAGTCATCGCGCCTCGCGGTCCGCGCCGACGGCGGCCTCCGGCGCGACGACCGCACCGGCGGCGACACGAAATCCTTCGGCCTCGACGTCGAGCACCGGGGCTGGCCCCGTCGCGACCTCCGCATCGGCCTGTCGGCACGGGGATTCGACGGCCCCACCGCCCGCGGCGCCTCGCCCGCCCTGCGGATCCGTCACCTGGGCCGCGGCGGCGCCTCGACACGCCTGGTCGCCGGCCACCGCACCTACGAGCTGGCGACCTTCGACCGGACATCCTCCGGCAACTGGCTGTCCCTCGCCCACGACCGCGACCTCGGCCGCCGCTGGTCCGCCGCCCTGGAGACCCGCTGGGACGGCGGCGACGACACCGCCGGCCTGCGCTGGTTCCTGCAGCTCCGTCGAAGGCTCTGACCGCATGGGGGAATCGTCATGGAAACCCTGCTGATCTGGGCCGCCTCCCTGCTTGCGGCCGGTGCCGGCGTGGCGTTCTACACCGTCCGTTTCCACCGCCGGCGCCGGGACGACGCCACGCGCCTGGCCGGCACCCGCGAGCTTGGCATGGACCGCCCGACGGGCCAGTACCCCCTGGTGGACGCCGGCGCCTGCATCGGCTGCGGCACCTGCGTGGACGCCTGCCCCGAAGGCGACGTGCTGGGCATCGTCCACGGCAAGGCGGTGGTCATCAACGGCGCCCGCTGCATCGGCCACGGCCGCTGTGCCGAGGCGTGTCCGGTGGGCGCGCTGCAAGTGGGGCTGGGCGACATCACCAAGCGCGACGACATCCCCCTGCTGAACGACTCGGGCGAGACGACCGTGCCGGGCGTCTTCATCGCCGGCGAGCTGAGCGGGTTCGCGCTGATCAACAACGCGGTGAACCAGGGCAAGTCGGTGGTGGAAGCCATCGCCGACGACATGGTCCCTTCCGCCGACGGCGCCCTCGACGTCCTCGTGGTCGGCGCCGGCCCCGCCGGCATGAGCGCCGGGCTGCGGGCCGCGGAGCTGGGCCTGTCCTGCCTGATCCTGGACCAGCAGGGCGCCGGCGGCACCATCCTCCAGTACCCCCGCCGCAAGCTGGTGATGGTGCAGCCCGTGGAGATCCCCCGCTTCGGACGCCTGCCGCGCCTCGAGTACTCCAAGGAGGAGCTGCTGGCCATCTGGGAGGACCTGTACGAGATCAACGGCCTGGATATCCGCACGGGCGTCCGGGTGACCGGCGTGGAGGGAGCGAAGGACGCGTTCACCGTGCGGACCACCGAGGGCGACGTCGCCGCCCGGCGCGTCGTTCTCGCCCTGGGCCGTCGCGGCACGCCGCGCCGCCTGAACGTGCCGGGCGAGGACATGGCGAAGGTGGCCTACCGCCTCATCGACGCCGAGGCCTACGCCGGCCGTCGCGTGCTGGTGGTGGGCGGCGGCGACTCCGCCGTGGAGGCGGCCATGGGCCTGGCCCACCAGGAGGGCGCGACGGTCACCCTCTCGTACCGCAAACCCGAGCTGCTGCGGATCAAGCAGCGCAACGCCGAGCGCATGGCCGACGCCATCGCGAACGGCCGCATCGACTTCTGCGGCGCGACGACGGTGTCGTCCATCACCGCGGACACCGTCGTCCTGGACGGTCCCGACGGCCCGGCCATCGTCCCCAACGACGACGTGTTCATCCTCGCCGGCGGCATCCCCCCCTTCGGATTCCTGCGCGGGATCGGCGTGCGGTTCGGCGGCGACCAGCCCGACCTGCGCATCGTCGACGGCGGCCGAAGAGAGACCGGCTGATTCCTTGCCTAGCTCATATCATCGCGGTACATTGCTCCATTGCGGGGGTACACGCCCAACACACCACGTTGAAGGAGACGCTCGATGCTCCACCGCTCACCGGACTCCCGGTTCCCTTCCCTGACCGACCGCTTCGTGGCCTACGCGAAGATGGACACCCAGGCCGTCGAGGGTTCCGAGACCTACCCGTCCTCTCCCGGCCAGCTCGAGCTGGGCCGCCGCCTCGTCGACGAGTTGAAGGAGCTCGGCCTGGCCGACGCCCTCCTCGACGACAACGGATACGTGACCGCGACCCTGCCGGCCAACGACCCCACCATGGAGTCGGTGCCCGCCGTCGCCTTCATCTCCCACATGGACACCTATCCCGAGGTCTCGGGGAAGAACGTCGTGCCGACGTTCCACGAGAACTACCAGGGCGGCGACATTCCCCTGCCCAAAAACGGCGTGGTGATCCCCTTCAGCGAGAACCCGTACCTGGGCGAGTGCATCGGCGAGACCATCATCACCGCCGACGGCACCACCCTGCTGGGCGCCGACGACAAGGCCGGCATCGCCGAGATCATGGAAGCGCTCACGCGCATCGTCGAGAACCCGGAGTTCAAGCACGGCCCCGTGAAGATCGCCTTCACCCCGGACGAGGAGATCGGCCAGGGCGTGAAGCACTTCGACGTGGAGGCCTTCGGCGCCCTCGTGGCCTACACCATGGACGGCGGCAAGCGCGGCGAGATCGAGAACGAGACCTTCTGCGCCGACAGCGCCCTGGTCTGCTTCACCGGCCGCGACATCCACCCCGGCTACGCCAAGGACAAGATGATCTCCTCGGTGCGCGTGGCCGCCGACTTCATCGCCATGCTGCCGAAGAACACCGCTCCCGAGACCACCGAGGGCAAGGAGGGCTACCTCCACCCCATCACCATGGAGGGGAACACCAGTTCCACCTCCATCCACGTCCTGCTGCGCGACTTCGACGTGGAGGGCCTGGGCCCCAAGGCCGACCTGGTGAAGGAGCTCGCGGAGAAAGCCTGCGCCAACTGGCCCGGCAGCTCCGTCGACGTGGAGATCAAGCAGTTCTACCGCAACATGAAGTACGACCTGGAGCAGGAGCCCCGCGCCGTGGAGTACGCCATGGAGGGGATCCGCCGGGTGGGTCTGGAGCCCAAGCTGGGTTCCATCCGCGGCGGCACCGACGGTTCCAACCTGTCGGCCCAGGGCCTGCCCACGCCCAACATCTTCACGGGCGAGCAGAGCTTCCACAGCTACACCGAGTGGGTCTGCGCCAAGGACATGGAACTGGCCACCCAGACCATCCTGCAGACCATCGCCGTGTGGGCGGAGAAGGAGAGCTGACCATCTCCCGCTCCCGCCTTCCGGGGCCCGGCCGCAAGGCCGGGCCCTTTTTCGTGCAACCCGTCGGGGGATTGACCGTATGACATCGGAGTGATATCATAATCACATCGTTGTGAAGTCAGAAGCCTGCGGGCTTCGCAACATCCCGAGGAGGGGACCATGCACAAGGAACAGACGATCACCACCACGTCCGGCTGGCTCATGCTCCCGTTGGGGATCCTGCTGCTGGCCTTCGGCATCTGGCAGTTCATCGTGGCCATCGACACCGAGACGGCCTGGAAGCTGATCATGGCACTGGCCGCTGTGCTGCTGGCGATCCTGACGTTCGTGGGGCTGTTCATCGTGAACCCGAAGGAGGCCGCGGCCCTGCTGCTGTTCGGCGCCTACAAGGGCACCGTGAAGGCCAACGGATTCCACTGGGCCAACCCGTTCATGACCAAGATGAAGATCTCGCTGAGGGCGCGGAACCTGAACGGCGAGAAGATCAAGGTCAACGACTCCTCGGGCAATCCCATCGAGATCGCGGCGGTGGTGGTGTGGGAGGTCGTGGACACGGCCGAGGCCCTGTTCACCGTGGACGACTACGAGGAGTACGTGGAGACCCAGAGCGAGGCGGCCGTGCGCCACCTGGCCAGCGCCTACCCCTACGACGGTCCCGAAGGCACCCTCACGCTCCGCGGCACCACGGAGGACATCAACGAGCGTCTCGAGAAGGAGCTCCAGGAGCGCCTGGACCGGGCGGGCGTGAACGTCATCGAGGCGCGCCTGAGCCACCTGGCCTACGCCGCCGAGATCGCCGGCGCCATGCTGCAGCGTCAGCAGGCCAGCGCCGTGGTGGCCGCGCGGCAGCTCATCGTCGAGGGCGCCGTGGGCATGGTGGAGCTGGCCCTGGCCGAGCTCAAGGACAAGTCCCTGGTGGAGCTGGACGAGGAACGCAAGGCCGCCATGGTCTCGAACCTGCTGGTGGTGCTGTGCAGCGAGCACGCCACCACGCCGGTGGTGAACGCCGGGACGCTCTACAGCTAGGGGGGACGACGTGAAGCTGTTCTACGAGCGGAACATCGTGGGGACCGGCATCATGATCTTCATGATCGTGATGTCGACCTTCATCGGCGTGACCCTGATGCAGAGCGAACGCCCCGAAGGAGACGCCACCCCCTGGTTCGTCATGGCGATGCCCCTGCTGGGCATCGTGATCGGGGGCTGGATGCGCGTGACGGTCAGCGCGGAGGAGCTGAAGCTCCGGTTCCTCCTGGGCGTACCGCGGTTGACGCTGAAGGTGGCGGAGATCGACGCCCTCCGTCCGACCCGGGGCTGGCGGGCGACCGGGTTCGGCGCCAGCGTCAGCACGTCGCGGGGGCGATACTGCATCGCCGGGCCGAGCGCCGTTTCCATCCTGATGCGCAACGGGCGGACGTTCCTGATCGGCGTTCCCGATCCCGAGAAACTCGCCAAGGCCGTCGAACGGGCCAAGGCCCGGTCCGGAGCCGCGGAGGCATAGCATGGCCGACCGCAAGTCCTTCCCCCTGCGCATCAGCCCGGAGCTCTACGAGGAGCTCCGGCGCTGGGCCGACCAGGAGTTCCGCAGCGTGAACGGGCAGATCGAGTTCCTGCTGCGCGACGCGGTCCGGCGCAGGAAGGGGGAACAGGCACCACCTGGTCCGGGGGCGGACGACGATGAATGAAAAGGAGGGGCGCCTACCGGGGCGCCCCTCCTGCGTTCCGGCCACCGCCGGATCACTCCACGTGGAAGTTGAAGCCCTCTCCCTCGCCGGCGCCCACGCCCAGCAGCGGGCCGACGTCGGCGAACACGGCCTCGCAACGGTCGCGGTAGGGCTCCAGGCCCTCCGTCACCACGGCGGGCAACGCCCCACGCGTCCAGGGAACGTACTCGTCATCCAGGGCCAGCTCCGCCATCTGCTCCTCGATGGCCGGCACCAGCAACGACGGGTCCCCGGCCGCTTCCGCCGCCTCCCGCCAGGCCCGCAGGGACGAGCGGAACAGGTCGCGGGCCATGTCGCGTCGCTGACGTTCGTCGTCGTCGTTGTCGCCGTCGATGGTCAGGTCCAGCGGGTACGCCAGCCAGCCGTGGTGGATCAGGACCGTCAGCTGGGTGAACTCGCCCATGCCCATGCGCTCTTCCAGCAGCACGCGGTTGCGCACGCTCAGCCACCGACCGGCGTCGGCGCCCAGGGACGCGATGCCCTGGACGACCCGGGCCATCTTCCGGAACGAGAAGTTGCCGGGGTCCTCCATGGTGCGCACGTCGGACAGGCTGGCGGCCAGGGCCTGCGACTCGGGCAGGATCTTCTCCTGGACCCGCAGCCACGTCTCCACGCGGGCGGCCGGGATCCGGCCGTCGGCCGGCAGCACGTAGTCCTCCATGTCGCCGTACAGATCCGCGAGTTCGCGCTGGGTCTCTTCCACGTCGTCGAACTCGGCGACGGTGTCCTTGACCTTGTTCACCAACAGTGAACCGCCGATCACCAGCACCACGACCACCAGCAGGCAGCCGACGCCGCATCCCATGAGCCACTGCTTCGTCGCCATCGTTCCTCCTAGTCCTCGTCCGGTTCGATCTCCAGGGTCTTGATCTTACGCCACAGCGTACTCCTGTCCATGCCCAGCTCCCGCGCCGTTCGGGTCCGGTGCCAGTGGTTGCGTACGAGGGCGCGTCGGATGAGTTCGCGCTCGTCGACGCCGGACGCCGCGGCCGCGACCGGCCCCGTCCCACCCCTGAGCTCAGGCGGCAGGTGCTCCGGTCCGATGGCCCCGCCGCGGCTCAGCACATGGCCGTGCTCCACGGCGTTCTCCAGCTCGCGGACGTTGCCGGGCCAGCGATGGGCGGCCAGCAGGTTCATGGCGTCGGGGGTCATCTCGTCCGGCCGCCTGCCGTGCCGGGCCAGGAAATGCTCCACAAGGGCAGGCACGTCGCCGCGGCGTTCCCGCAGCGGAGGCAGGGTCAGGGCCACCACGCGGATGCGGTAGTAGAAGTCCTCGCGGATCCGGCCGCGGGTCACCAGTTCCTCCAGATCGCGGTTGGTGGCGGTGACCACGCGCACGTCCACCGGCAGAGGTTCGTTGTCCCCCACCCGCTCCACCATCCGCTCCTGCAGGACCCGGAGCAGCTTCACCTGGACCACCGGGCTCACGTCCCCGATCTCGTCCAGGAAGATGGTGCCGCCGTTGGCTTCCTCGAACCGACCCCGGCGATCGGCGGTGGCACCGGTGAACGCGCCACGCACATGGCCGAAGAGCTCGCTCTCCAGGAGGGTCTCGGTCAGGGCCGAGCAGTTCACGGTGACGAAGGGTCCGTCGGCCCGACCGCTGCGGTCGTGGAGGGCGCGGGCCACCAGCTCCTTGCCGGTGCCGCTCTCGCCGCGGATCAGGACGGTGGCCGTGGTCGGCGCCACGTCCTCCACCAGACGGTACAGCTCGGCCATGCGGCGGTCCCTTCCGACCATCCCCGCGAACCCGGTCCGGACCGCGGCGTCCTTGCGCAGGCGGGTGACCTCGGTGACGTCGCGGACGATCAGGGCCACGCCTCCCCTGGCCCCGAGGGCTGCGGCCAGCGGCACCGTCCGCAGCTCGACCTCCCCCGGACGGCCGTCGGCCAGCACGGCGGTGGTCTGGTAGTCCACGACGGGCCGCCCCGTCCGCAGGGTCTCCTCCAGGACGTCCAGGGGGCACGACCCCTCCCCGAACAGCCGGCACACGGGCCGCTCAGCGAGCTCCTGCGCCGCATCGCCGAAGAGATCGACGGCCGCATGGTTCATGGACACGATCTTCAGCTCGTCGTCCACGACCACGATGGCTTCCCGCAGCGCATCCAGGATGCCCTGGATGCTCGGCCGATCGAAGGTGCAGATGTCGCCGGGCTTGAACATGACGCCTCCCGATATGTTGCTTACAACATAATCGTTGCATCACTATTGTTGCACAACATGGAGAGTCAAGCAACACAACCTGCTCCAGCGTGCCAAATACCATTGAAATGAAACGAGTTAAAAATCGACCGTGCACTGATGCACACTGGCACGCCCCCTGCAATACAGGCCGCAACGAGAACGAGTCCCCTGAGATTTCCCCATACAACGGAGCAAGCACCATGAGTGAAGCGATGAAGGTCGAAAGCGCCGACTTCAAGACCCAGGTCCTCGACAGCGACGTTCCCGTGCTGGTGGACTTCTGGGCCCCCTGGTGCGGCCCCTGCAAGATGCTGACCCCCACGGTGGAGGCCCTCGCCGACGAGTATGCCGGCAAGGCCAAGGTCGTGAAGGTGAACGTGGACGACAACCAGCAGCTCGCGGCCCAGTTCGGCATCCGCGGCATCCCCACGGTGATGGTGTTCAAGGGCGGCGAGGCCGTGAGCACCATGGTGGGCCTGCAGCCCAAGGAGCAGCTGGCGAAGGCGTTGGACGACGCCATCTAGAATCCTCGACGGTGGTGAGGAGCGAAGAACCCCCGGGGAGTGGCACTCCGGGGGTTCTTCATGTCCGGCCGCGACGTCTTGCGGCCCGAGCCCGGAACCCTCATAATGGACAGGTTGCGATTCCCGCGCACTCCCACCCGGAAGGACCGTGATGGCCGGATTGATCGACAAGATGAAGGGCATGTTCGGCGGCGGCGACAAGCTGAACAACGTCGTGTTCATCGTCTTCGACAGCTGCCGCTGGGACGCCTACCAGGCCGCCCGCACTCCCAACCTGGACCGCATCGGCCTCGCGGAGCAGCGCTTCAGCTACGCCAGCTGGACCAGCCCCAGCCACTACACCTTCCTGATGGGCATGGTACCCCACACCAGCCCCAAGGGAGTGTTCGCGAGCAACGTGTACCGCGACGAGTTCGCCCAGTGGAGCACCCGGCTCAACCTGCCCGAGGTGGAGTTCGGCAAGTTCGTGCCCCAGCTCTCCCTGCCCCACTTCCTGAAGGCGGCCGGGTACCACACCGAGGGCTGGGTCAGCCTGCCGGTGCTGAACCCCATGACCAGCATGTCGCAGCACTTCGACCGCTACGAGCTGGCGCCGAGCCACAACGACATCACGAAGATCTTTGAGAACCTGACCTTCCGCGACGACCAGCCGTCGTTCTTCTTCATCAACACGGGCGAGACCCACTACCCGTACATCCTGCCCGGCGAAACCGCCGACGACCTGCCCCACATCTCGGGCGTGCACGGCGTGTTCAAGCACCTCGACGACTTCCTGAAGAACCCGTCGGAGTTCATGGAGGACAAGAAGAACGACGAGTTCTTCACCCCCGAGCAGTTCCGGGCCTTCTACGACAAGCAGGTGGTCTGCGTGGAACACCTGGACCGGGAGGTCGGAAAGTTCCTCGAGCGCTGCCCCGACAACACCTACTTCATGATCATGTCGGATCACGGTGAACTCTTCGGGGAGGACGGGTACTTCGGGCACGGGCCCATCTTCCACGAAAAAGTGTTCGAGGTGTTCTTCCTGGAGGGCGGGAAACCGTAGGCCGGCACCGAGACGACAAACGGCCCTCTCCCGATCGACGTCGCTTCGCTCCAAGTCGTCGGGAGAGGGCCGTTTGTCGTCTCGGTGCCTCCCTGGGCGGTTCCGCCCTCCAGGAAGAAGCACGCTCGATAAATATTTCTTTCATCGGTCGGGGTGGGGCGTTCATCCGGTGTCGGCGATCGGCCGACGTGATATTTCCACAATCCTTATCGGAGGAATGACCATGAAGAAGATGCTGCCCGTGCTCGCCCTGTTGCTCGTTGCCCTGTCCGCTGCCAGTGCCTACGCCGATTTCACGCGTGCCGAGGGATTCGTCGTTCGCGGCGAGCTCGCCATGCCCGCCGTCGGCTATGAAGTGAACGTCGGGTTCTATGGACTCCACCATGGTTTCCCCATGACCGTCGTGACCACCGTGACGAACGAGGACGGCATGTACAATGCCCGTGCGACCGTGCCGTACTGCCCTTCCTACGCCCAGCTCGTGACCCAGGACGAGTACGGCCGCTGGATCCCCGTGGCCCGGATGGACCGCAAGATCAGCTGCTCGCTGTTCCTGATCGAGCGCCACCACATCGGCAAGGACTACGGCCTGACCCCCAACAACCCCACCGGCGACAAGGCCGGCGCCGCCGACGAGTCCTCGAGCTTCAGCACGCTGAAGTCCCAGTACCGCTAGCCGCCGTCCCGGTGTCTGCGCGCCCCCCGCGGAAGCGGGGGGCGTTTTCGTGGGCGTCCCCTGTAAGACCTCCGGCCCTCATCAAACATGAGCGTTATCGTCTTGATTGATAAGGTCCAGCCCCTGGAGGTTTCCGATGAAGACCCGCCGCACCATCGCCGCCGCCGCTTTCGCCCTGATCGCCGCTCTGCCCGCCGCCGCGGGGATGCTCGTCTCGTTCGACGGGGCCTCGGGGCCCGGACTCGACAGCATGTCGTTCAACAGCATCGACAACATCACGATGGGGAACGACAACGTCGTGGGGCCTTCCAGCAACATCGTGTGGATCAACCAGAAGGCGTTCTCGTCGTCCCAGGTCATCGACATGGAGTTCACGGTGGTGGACGACGGCGCGCCGACCACGGAGTACGTGTTCTACGAGGGCGTGTTCAACGGCACGCCGGACCCCTGGATCGGCTACCAGATCAAGCTGGGCTTCGGGACCGGCGCCGGATTCGTGAGCGTGGGACTGGGCACGGGCCTGGACTTCGACGCCCCGGACTTCGACTCCCCCATGAGCTTTCCGCCCTTCACCCTCGGCGCCTTCGACGACGCCACCATCAACGCCGTGAGCGCCACCGTGCCCCCAGGCGCGTTCATGAACTTCGCCTTCAGCGTGGACATCCCCGACTGGGTGACGAACTTCACGATCCGCCAGGAGCCGCGCATCGACGCCGTGGCCGCCGAGGAAGCGAGTTGGGGCGACGTGAAGACGCTGTTCCGATAGCCCGCCGCCACGACGACGAGGGCCCGCCGATCGAATCGGCGGGCCCTCTCCCGTTCATGCACGGGTCTTCAGCGGCTCGTTGCGGGGCTCAGCAGCCCTTCTTGGAACCGCAACCGCTCTTCTGGGAGCCGCAGCCCTTGGACTGGGCCTTGGAGCCGCAACCCTTCCGGGCGGGCTCGTCGGATCCGCAGCCGCTCTTGGCAGAACCACAACCCTTCTTCGCGGCCTTGGCGGCACAACCGGACTTGGCGGCGGTGCAGGTCTTGCCGTCCTCGCAGTTCGAGCAGTCGCAGGACTCGCAGCTGCAACCCTTCGAGCAGTCACCGCAGTCGCAGGACTCGCACTTGCAGCTCTCGCACTTGCAGGCCTTCGCCTCGTCGGCGGTCGAAGGGACGGCGGCCACCGCGTTCAGGGCGAACACCAGGGCCAGGATCGGGAGCATGATTCGAATCATCGTCTTCATGACGGTTCCTTTCAGACAGGTGTCAGGGTACGGGCACGCCGTGGATCGGCGTCCCGGATTCGTCAGGCAGGAACCGAAGTGCGGGGAGGCGGGCTGGGCGGTGTCACTGTCGGACCGGATGGCGTGGGGTCGTCCTGGAGGACGAGCCCGCTCACGATCAAGGCATCCGGCTGGATGCCTCGCGGTGCGATGCAGACGACCGGCGCCGGCGAGGGCGGCGGGGTGGTGCAGGCAGCCGCCGCACAGCAGGAGTCTTCGTTGCCGCAGCCGCAGTGCCCGGGCTGGTCACAGCAGCAGGCCGATGATTCGACGGGAGCGGGAGCGGACGGGAGTGACGTCGATTGCAGGACGAGGACTCCGCCCGCGACCAGCACGGCACAGAGGATTCTCGTGATCTTCGACGACTTGAGGGCCATGTCGCTCCAGTTGGATGGAAATAGTCGGTCGGCAACGCTCCAGACGGATCGGATTTATATCCCAGGACCTTAGCAGGAGTTCCCGTTTTCAACAAGTCCACCCGGATGACCCGTGTACCCTACCCGGCGCAGAGCCGATCCACGATCCAGGGCGTCACACCGTCCAGCGCCTCGATCTCCGGCAGCTCCCCGCCCCAGGTCATCAAAGGGATGGGATTCCGCGTGTGGGACCGGGTCGAGAGATCCTCGATGTTGCCGTGGTCGGACGTCAGCAACGTGAGCGTCCCCTCCGGAGCCTCGTCGAGGTACGCCGTCACGAAGGCGTCGAGGCCGGCCAGTTCGCTCTCGCACCGCTTCCGATCCTGCGTATGGCCCGCCTTATCGGTGAGGAAGTACTCGTACAGGGTGAAGTCGAAGCGTCCCACGTTGCTGGCCAGGACGCGGCCGGCGTGGTTCGGCGTCCACTCCGGCACGTCGAACCCGCGCTCCCGAAGATCGCGGTTGGTGAAGTCCTGATAGACGGAGCGCTCGGCCCGGAGGTCGTCCAGGGTGGAGAAAGGAAGGCCGGCCGCCAGGTTGGCCACCGTGGTGGCGGACATGTGCCAGCGCTGCTCCTCGCTCAGCTCCCAGAACAGGGGGCGGAAGGCATTGAGGAAGGTCGCCCGCAGGCCGCGGTCGGTCAGGGTCTTCAGCAGGGAGTGTTCGCGAAGGACGTCGCGCAGGGTCGGCCCCGGGAAACCGGTGGCGTGGGCGCCGAGCACGCGCTGGGCGTTGACGCCGGTCAGCAGGGAGGTCTGGCCGGTGGCGCTCTGGGGGATGCCCGGCACGCCGAGGGCGGCGTCGACGGGCTTCCAGGTCGCCGGGGTGCGGCTCCAGTCGAAGAGGGTGCCGCCGTAGGTGCGGGTGGGGTCGTCCGGACCGCCGTCGCCGATGCCGAGGCCGTCCACGAAGATCAGGACCACCCGTGCCGGAGACGGAAACGGGCCGGGAGACGTACTCCCGGCCCGCGTGACGTCGGAACGTCGGTCGACCACGGCTAGGCGTGGTCGCCCAGGTACTTGGCCACGCCCTCGGCGGTCGGGGTCATGGCGTCGTCACCCTTGTTCCAGCCGGCGGGGCAGACCTCGCCGTGCTGCTCGACGTGCTGCAGGGCGTCGACCATGCGGATGGCCTCGTCGATGTTCCGGCCCAGGGGCAGGTTGTTGACGACCATGTGCTGGATCACGCCTTCCTTGTCGATCAGGAAGGTGCCGCGCAGGGCGACGCTGTCGTTCAGCAGCACGCCGTAGTCGCGGCTGATGGTCTTGTTCAGGTCGGCGACCAGGGGGTACTGCACCTCGCCGATGCCGCCGTCGTTGACCGCGGTGTTCCGCCAGGCCCAGTGGCTGAACTGGCTGTCCACGGACACGCCGATGACCTCGGCGCCGCGGCTCTTGAACTCCTCGACCTTCTTGCTGAACTCGATGATCTCGCTCGGGCACACGAAGGTGAAGTCCAGCGGGTAGAAGAACAGCACCACGTACTTGCCGCGGAAGTCGCTCAGCTTGAATTCCTCGTTGAACGAGCCGTCGGCCATGACGGCGGTGGCGGTGAAGTCGGGGGCCTGCTGTCCGATGAACTGGGACATGGTTCTCGTCCTCCTCTTGGGGGGTTGGTTCCACCTCTGTATGCAGCGGGGAGAATCCCGCGGAATGCCGTTGATCGGGGCCGTTCAGCGGCCCGATTCGGGACAGAACCTAACGGCAATGTCGTGGGGTCGCAAGGGGCACCCGGAAAAACGCGGCTGGAAGCTGTCGAAAGTCTCCTCCGGGACCTAGAATTGGGGGGAAAGAACACATATCGTCCTGTCCAGGCCCTCCAACGAGGAAATCCCGATGACCCACAACGACGTCTTCCGCCGCGTCCGTTCCATGCTCTCCCTCGACGATGCCGCGGTGATCGCCGTGTTCGCCGAGGTCGAGCACACCGTGACGATCGAGCAGGTGAAGGCCTGGCGGGCCTGGGAGGACGCTCCCCACTTCGACGTGATCCCCGACCGGGACCTGGCCCTCTTCCTCAACGGCCTCATCGTCGCGAAACGCGGCCGCCGCCCCGGCCCCCTGCCAGAGCCCGAGAAGGTCCTCGACAACAACCTCGTGGCCAAGAAGCTGCGCATCGCCCTGAATCTCCAGGGCGACGACCTGATGGCCGCCGTGAAGCGCGCCGGCTTCACCCTGAGCGAGCATGAGCTCAGCGCGTTCTTCCGCAAACCCGGCCACAAGCACTACCGCGTGATGAACGACCAGGTGCTGAGGTACCTCATGCGGGGATTGCGCATGGAATTGCGGCCGGACTGGGACGAGGACGAAGCGGGAGACGACACCCCCTGAGGAGACCGCCCACCGTTCCTGCAATCATTCCGGCTCCCGGTCGTCTACACTACGGAGGATGATCTCGGCCCCAGCGACCGGAGGAACGGATCGTGAGGACGGACCTGGAGTTGGTGACCGCAGCCGTCGACGGCAACCGCCAGGCTGCAGCCGACCTCATCGAGCGGCAGGCCGCTGCCGTCTACGCCGTCTGCCTCGGACTGCTCGGGGATCCCGACCTGGCCCAGGACGCCGCCCAGGACACCTTGCTCAAGGGCATGGAGCGCCTCGGCACGCTGCGCGATCCATCGACCTTCCGGGCCTGGCTCGTGTCCATCGCCCGCAATCACTGCCGCGATCACTGGAAGACCGCCCGGAGGCGCCGCGAGCTCCTCGAGGCGGAGGCCGGCCACGTGGCGGCGGTGGAAGCGGTTCCCGGAATGGCCGAACCCATCGCCGTCCCGGAGGGCCCCGACGGCGATGCCGACCCCGATGTCCTGAACGCCTTGTCACGCCTGCCCGAGAACCACCGCCTCCCCCTTCTTCTCTATTACTTCGACGGCCTCGACACCGCCCGCGTGGGCGAGGCCCTGGGCATCAGCCGATCGGGCGCGGGTGCGCGGCTGTGCCGGGCCCGCCGTGCGCTGCGGGAGATCCTGGAGGTTGGCCATGACTGACGACCGCACCACCTGCGACCGGACGCGCGACGTGATGGCCGCCTCGATCCCCGCCGACGCCATCGGACCCGATGTCGCGGAGGCCCGTAGCCACCTCGAGCAGTGCGGCGAGTGCCGTGCGTACCTGAAGGGCCTGCGGGCCGACGACCACCTGCTCGCCGCCTTCGGCGCGGCGCACGCCGACCGCATCGATACGCTCCGCACCCGCACCCTGGCCGCCCTCCCCGACCCGCCGGTCCGCCGCTCCGCCCGTTTCCGCCGGTGGCTGCGCAGCACGCCGATTGCGGCCGCCCTGGCCGTCGGCGTCTTCCTGGTGGTCTTCCTCCAGGGGCCGGACGCTTCGTTCCAGGCCTGGGCCGACGTGGTGGAGACGGTGCGCAGGGCGACGTCGTCCAGCTTCCGCCTGCGGGACATGGGCGGCTCCGACGTCGAGGCCCGCCAGACCTACTCCCCCCGGGGAACGGCCCATCGCACCTACGAGAAGGGAGAGCTCGTGGAGGCCCTCTTCGTGGATTTCGAGGGTCTGGAGATGGTGTACATGGCCTATCCCCTGAAGCTCGCCGCGCGCATGACCATGGACGAGGCCATGGCCGACTCCTACCGGGAGCACGACCCGGCCAACACCTTCGACTTCCTCAGCGAGTACGAGCACGAGGACCTGGGCAGTCGGCGCATCAGGGGCCGTCGGGCGGCGGGGATCCGCGTCACCGACGCCCGGTTCCTGGCCCAGCGCATGGAGAACGCCGAACTGGAACTCTGGGTCGATCCCGAGACCCGGTTGCCCCTGCGCTTCGACGTGACCGGCGACTCACCAGGCCGGGGCCGCCCGAAGCACGTCCGGTTCTACGATTTCGTCTGGAACGCCTCCCTGCCGGACGACGAGTTCCGCCCCCGGATCCCGTCTGATTTCGACGTGGTCGACGGCGGCCACCTGGCCATCGACGAGCAGCGCTTCCTCGAGGGGCTGGACCTCTTCGCCGACGTCGTGGGCCGCTATCCCGCCAGCCTGTCCTACGAGCCCCTGAAGACCGAGTTGTGGCGCAGCCCAGGTGCGCGCGAGCGATCGGTGGGCCGGATGGTCGTGCAGATGTTCCGCATCCGGCTGGCCAGCGAGTACTACGGACGCCTGATCCGTGAGGAGCGGGGCGTGACGTACCACGGCGCCACCGTGCGTCCTGGCGACGCGGATCGGGTCCTCATGCGGTGGCGGGAAGGCGAGCTGTATCGGGTCGTGTTCGGCGACCTGACGACGGACCTGGTCGAACCCGCGCGGATGCTCGAGCTGGAAGAGCGTCGCTGAGGCGCCCGCCCCGCGCTCTGGACAAGACCAATATCATCCGGCATCCTCTCCGGGACCGACTCCCCGACGCCCTCCAACCCGAGGCAGGTCCCATGAGCGACGCCAACACCGCCCCCGCCGCCGCACGCCCCGGCCCGGCCCAGCGCTTCCTCGACTGGGTCGAGCGCGCGGGCAACAAGTTGCCCCAGCCCGTGACCCTTTTCGCCGCCATGATCGGCCTGGTGCTGCTGGCCTCGTGGCTCTTCTCCGCCTTGGGCACGTCGGCCGTGCATCCGGGCACCGGCGAGACCATCCACGTCGTGAACCTGCTGAACGCCGAGGGCCTGCAGCGCATCTTCACCCAGATGGTGACGGTCTTCGCCGCCTTCCCGCCCCTGGGCCTGGTGCTGGTGGTGATGCTGGGCATCGGCGTGGCCGAACGGTCGGGACTGATCGCGGCGAGCCTGAAGGGGTTCGTGCAGCTCGTGCCCCGGGCCCTGGTGACGGTGTCCATCGTCACCGCGGGCATGCTCTCGAGCATCGCCGCCGATGCGGGCTACGTGGTGCTCATCCCCCTGGGCGCGGTGATTTTCTGCAGCATGGGACGCCACCCGCTGGCGGGCCTGGCGGCGGCCTTCGCCGGCGTGTCGGGCGGCTTCGGCGCCAACTTCTTCCTCACGGGACTCGATCCTCTCATGGCCGGCTTCACCGAGCCGGCGGCGCGCATGATTGACGCCGGATACACGGTCGACGCCATGGCCAACTGGTTCCTGCTGGCGGCGTCGGTGCCGGTGGTGGCGGCGTGCGGCACCTTCGTGACCGAGCGCATCCTGGAGCCGCGGCTGGGCCAGTGGTCGCCGGATGAGGGCACGGAGCTTCCCAGCGAGCAGGACGACGACGAAGCCACCCGCGACCTGAACGCGACCGAGCGCAAGGGCCTGCTGCTGGCCAACCTCGCCGGCGCCGTGATCCTGGCCCTGGTGGTCGTCGGATCGCTCAGCTCGGTGGGCGTGTTCCGGGACGCCGAGGGGAGCTTCAGCCCGCTGTTCACGGCCATCGTGCCCGTGATGATGGTGCTGTTCTTCATCCCCGGCCTGATCTACGGCCGCATCACCGGCACGGTGAAGAGCGACAAGGACGTGGCCAGGATGACCGGCGGCGCCATGTCCGACATGGGCGGCTACATCGTGCTGGCCTTCGTGGCGGCGCAGTTCGTGGCCTTCTTCAACTGGTCCAACCTGGGCGTGATCTTCGCCATCACCGGGGCGGACGTGCTCAAGAACATCGGCTTCACGGGCATCCCGCTCATCGTGACCTTCGTGCTGGTGGCGTCGTTCATCAACCTGATGATCGGATCGGCGTCGGCCAAGTGGGCCATCATGGCGCCCATCTTCGTGCCCATGCTCATGCTGATGGGCTACTCGCCCGAGCTGACGCAGGCCGCGTACCGCATCGGCGATTCGTACAGCAACATCCTGACGCCGCTGCTGCCCTACTTCCCGCTGATCATCGTGTTCGCGCAGAAATACCAGAAGAACCTGGGCATCGGCACCATCATCTCGCTGATGCTGCCCTTCGCCATCGTCTTCGCCGTGGCGCGGATCATCATGCTGGTGATCTGGATGTTGCTGGGGTGGCCGCTGGGGCCGGGGGCGCCGCTGGAATACGTTCCCTAGCCCGGCACATCCCGAGGTCGACGAGGGCCCGCTCCCTACGGAGCGGGCCTTTCTTCATGGGGCACGGGACGGGCCGCCGAACTCCGAGCCGTCAGCTTGAATTTTCGCGCCCCCGCTCACCGCCTATATTGGCATCTTTCCCATGACCATCCGTGCCCCGAACCGTCTCCGAGGTCGACCATGACGAAGCTCCTGACCCTCTCCCTTCTCCTGGTTTCCACTGCCGCCTTCGCGGTCGACGCACCGGTCGCCGGCGACTGGCTGCTCGCCGTCATCGAGATCGACGGTGAGAACCACAGCTTGCCCGTCCTCATGACGTTCGGCGAGGACGGCAGGGTCACGATCGGGGATTGGGAGTATGCGAAGTGGGCGACCCGCGGCGAGGGACGACTGGAGATCACGTCGGGAGACGGCGACCCCCTGAACGGCGTTCACGTCGCCGTCATCCACGATGATGGTGGACTCGAGCTCCGCAGCGGCGCGAACCGCTTCGTGTTCGAGCGGATCGACCTCGACGCCGCCCATGAGCGGAACGAGGCGTCGGGACTCGCGGGCTGCTGGGAGTTCGAGGTGGGCGACCACGTCAGCCTGCTGGCGGAGTTCTCGCTGCCGGACCGGGTCGCCTACGTGCGCGACGAGGACGGCGTCACTGATCGCGGCGAGGGCCGCTGGTTGATCACCGGCTCGGGCGATGCCCTCACCGTCATGGAGCTGCGCGAGGTCTTCGCGGGCCGGAGCACCATCGGCGCCCTCACCGCCGACGCCCTCCGGCTCGAGACCGCGGCTAGCCCCCTCGACGCCCGGCGCCGCATGCCCGATGCAGCCGACCGCCTCGACTTCGACGAGGACGAGCTCCCCTACGACCTCTACTCCATGGACGCCCCCCTGCCCTGGCCCGACGCCGAAGCGTCGGCCGTCGCCCTGGAGGGCGTCGTCGGCCTGTCGTACCGGCGCGGCGAGATGATCGAGGAGATGGGCGTGCTGCAGTACAGTGCGGCCCGCGACGTCGAGATCCAGGTCGACCCCTCCGTGCCGAGCGTCCGTTTCACCCACTTCGAGGTCACGTCCCGCAGGCGGGAGCAGTTCGCCGAGGACTACCGGGGCATGATGCAGGAGGCGGACAACGGCTTCTTCCCCCGCGACGTCCCCGAGATGTACGCCGTGACCGCCAAGGCCACCGTCACCGTCCCCGCCGGCACGTTCGCGTGCACGGTGGTCGACGGCGTCGAGGACGACGCGAAGGTGCGCCTGTGGATGATCGACGCCCTGCCCGGCGTCTACGCCAGGATCGTGACCCAGGGCACCAGCCTGTTCGGCGACCCCGAGTACGTGGTGGAGGAGCTGACGGTCGTGAAGCGCTAGACGATCACCGTCAGCCCAGATTCAGGGCCGCCCCCGGCCCCACCGGCAGCCCCAGCAGCAGCCAGGCGACCAGCAGGATCGTCCACACGATGAAGAACGTGAACGAGTAGGGCAGCATGGTGGCCACGACGGTGCCGATGCCGGCGTCGTCCACGTACTTCTTCATGAAGGCCACGATGAGCGGGAAGTAGGACATGAGGGGCGAGATGACGTTGGTCACGCTGTCCCCCACGCGGTAGGTGGCCTGCACCAGCTCCGGCGAGTAGCCCAGCAGCATGAACATGGGGATGAACACCGGCGCCATGATGGCCCACTTGGCCGACGCCGAGCCCATGGCCAGGTTGATGACCGCCGAAAGAAGCACGAAGGTCACCACCAGCGGGATGTCGCCCAGACCGGCCGCCTCCAATGCCGCCGCGCCCTTGATGGCGAAGATCAGCCCGATGTTCGTCCACTTGAAGAACGCCACGAACTGGGCCGCGAAGAAGCAGAGCACGATGTACATGCCCAGGGTCTCCATGCTCTTGCCCATGCCGTCGATGGCGTCGCTGTCGTTGCGGATGGTCCGGGCGCCGATGCCGTAGGCCACGCCCGCGATCACCGCGCCGAGGAAGATGAACGCCACGATCCCCTTGGTGAAGGGCGAGCGCAGCAGATCGCCGGTGGACGGGTCGCGCAGGAAACCGTCGGCGGGCACCGTG
>CAYFKR010000001.1:155414-214468 GCA_964343835.1 uncultured Fibrobacteraceae bacterium | reverse complement strand
CCCAGAGCAGGACCCCGATGAAGACCAGCCCCGCGATCAGGGCGTACACCAGGCCGCGCTTCTCGTCGGCGTTCAGCTTGCCCAGCTCCCCCGGATCTTCCCCGCCCTCGTACTCCCCGAGCCGCGGCACGACGATCTTCTCGGTCACCCAGGTGCCGGCCGCCGAGATGAAGAACGTCGACACGATCATGAAGTACCAGTTGCACGCGGGGTTCACGATGTACGCAGGATCGATGATCCGCGCCGCCTCTTCCGACAGCCCGCTCAGCAGCGGATCCACCGTGCCCAGCAGCAGGTTGGCGCTGTAGCCGCCCGACACGCCCGCGAAGGCCGCCGCCATGCCGGCCAGGGGATGTCTGCCAACCGTCTGGAAGATGATGGCCCCCAGCGGCACCAGCAGCACGTAGCCCACCTCGCTGGCCGTGTTGCTCAGGATGCCCGAGAACACCAGCAGGAACGTCAGCAGCCCCCGCGGTGCCGACAGCACCACGAGCCGCAGCGCGGCGCCGATCAGGCCCGTGCGCTCGGCGATCCCGATGCCCAGCATGGACACCAGCACCGTGCCCAGGGGCGCGAATCCCGTGAAGTTGGTGATCAGCTCGGTGATGATGCGGTGCAGCCCGTGGATGCTCAGCAGGCTCACCGGCTTGATGGACTCGCCGGTGCCGGGATGCACGGCCTCGATGCCGAGGGAAGCGAACACCCCCGACAGGATGACGACCAGCGTCGCCAGCCCCGCGAACAGGGTGGCCGGATGGGGCAGGGCGTTGCCCAGTCGCTCGACGGCGCCGAGGAAACCGGCGACGCCGCGGGACGGCGCGCCGCTCGAGAGTTCGTTGCTCATGGTGGGCGGACCTCGTGTTCGGGATCGTGTCGGGGACGATACAGGATAGCATACGTCTCGTTTTAGACAACCCGGCCACGTCCGGAGACGCGCATCGCGCTTCCGGCAGTGCCGACCGTCGTCCCGATGGGCGGCGTCCAGGATGGTGGCAGAGTCGAATAGGAGGGACATTGACCCGGCCATCTGCCAGTATCCGTCGGAATCGAGGTGGAACGAAGGGCCGCCGGGCTCCGAGGCCCGGCCAGCGAGGCGGGACACGTGGGAATCGCCGCAGACATCGCCATCATCGTGAGCGCGGGGTTCCTGGGGGGACTCGTCGCCCAGCAGCTGAAGCAGCCGCTGATCCTGGGCTACATCGCGGCGGGCGTGCTGCTCGGGCCGGTGACCGGCGGCGCCCTCATCTCCGACCCCCACGACATCGAGCTGCTCGCGGAGATCGGCATCGCCCTGCTGCTCTTCGCTCTGGGCATCGAGTTCTCCCTCAAGGAGCTCCGGCCGGTACGCAGCGTAGCGCTGGTGGGCGGCTCCATCCAGATCGTACTGACCGTCGGCGCCGCCGCTGGCATGGGTCTGTGGCTGGGCTGGTCGTGGACCGACGCCGTGTGGTTCGGCGGCTGCATGTCCCTGTCCAGCACCATGGTCATCCTGAAGACCCTGCAGAGCCAGGGGCGGTTGGGCACCCTGTCCAGTCGCGTGATGATCGGCATCCTGCTGGTCCAGGACCTGGCCGTCGTGCCCTTGCTGACCCTGCTGCCCAAGATGATGGACCTGAAGACGGGACTGCCGGACCTGGGGTGGGCACTGGTGCGCTCGGCGGTCTTCCTGTCGGTGATGATCGTGATCGGCACGCGGGTGATCCCCAGCCTGCTGCGCCGGATCAGCCGCTGGAACTCGCGGGAGCTGTTCCTGCTGACGGTCACCGGACTGGGCCTGGGGATCGGCTACGCCACCTACAAGGTGGGGCTCAGCTTCGCCTTCGGCGCGTTCGTGGCGGGCATCGTGCTCAGCGAATCGGACCACGCCCACCAGGCCCTGAGCGACATCACGCCCCTGCGAGACATCTTCGGACTGCTGTTCTTCGCGTCCGTGGGCATGCTGCTGGAACCGCAGTTCGTGCGGGACAACCTGCTGATGGTGCTGGGGCTGGCGGCGGCCGTGTCCGTGGTCAAGGGCCTGATCTGCTCCGGCATCGGCTGGGCGTTCGGCTACCGCAACGTGATCCCCCTGGCCCTAGGGCTGACCATGTTCCAGGGCGGCGAGTTCGCCTTCGTCATCGGGCGGGTGGGCGTGGACACCGGCAGCATCGATGCCGGGCTCTACGCCATGATCCTGTCGGTGGCCCTGATCACGATGTTCATGACGCCCTTCGTCTCCCGGGCAACGGCCCCCATCTACGGTTTCATCGGCAGGCACCTCCGGAAGGACCCCGTCCTGACCATCAACATCGAGTCGGAAGAGCTGCACGACCACGTGGTGATCGCCGGAGCGGGGCACATGGGCCGCGCCGTGGCCGGCGTGCTGACCCGGCTGAACCAGCCGTTCGTGGCCATCGAGATGGACCAACACCGGGTCGAGAGCTGCCGCGACCACGGCGTGCCGTCCATCTACGGCGACGCCAGCCATCCCCTGATCCTGGAGGCGGCCGGCCTGGAGAAGGCCTGCCTGCTGCTGATCACCACGCCCTCGCCCATGATCACCAAGACCATCGCCCAGCACGCCATGCAGCAGCGGCCCGAGCTGCACATCGTCGCCCGGGCCGAGTCGAAGGAGATGCTGGAGGAGTTGAGGGAGATGGGCGTGCACGAGGTGGTGCTGCCCCAGATGGAGGCCGGGCTCGAGGTCACGCGGCAGGCGCTGCTGCATCTGCAGATTCCGGTGCCGACGATCGAGCGGTTCACCGACGCGACTCGGCGGGAGTTCTACGAGCCGTTGGATGCCGTCGAGTAGGCCGGATCCGACACATCCGTTCGCCAGAAGCGACGAGGGCCGATCCTGGATCGACCCTCGTCACCGTATGGATCCATGGATGACTTAGCGATAGAGCGACTTGATCTCACCCCAGCTCGCATCCTCGTTGCCGATGGTGTCACCCACGAAGACCTGGATGCTCGTCTCGGCCACGACGGTCCCACTGGAAATCAGCTTGAGGTAGATGTCGTAGACCCCGATCTCGTTGGGATCGAAGGTGCCGAAGGCGTCGAACCAGCTGTAGCGCCAGGACTGCTGGGCCACGTTGTACTGCGCCAGGTAGTTCAGATACTCGGTAGCGTTCGTCGCCGTGACGCCGCCACCGTTGGCCGTCGAGTTGTCGCCCATGGCATGGTCCCAGAAGGGCGCTTCCGGACTCACGGCGATCGGATCGAAGGCCACGAAGTTCGTCCCCGCGGGAAGAGGATCGTAGTCCAGGCCCAGCTCGTACTCGAAGTCGTCCAGGGTCACGTTGCCGGATCCGTTCACGTCGACGTTCACGGTCCACTCGAAACCCCAGGTCGGCGTCGGGAACGACTGGCCCGTACCGACTCCGGCCAGGAAGAAGTACCGGTTCTCCTCGAAGTTGTTGAACGTGTTCTCGGGCAAGCCGCTCTCGTTGAAACGGACCTTGGCGCGCAGGCCGATCTCGGCCGAGTACAGCGGCATGTCCACCGTTCCCACGGTGAAGCTTCCATTGACGTTGCCGGCACCGAAGATCACCTCGGGCGTCACGTTCTGACCATACTCGAGAGACATGGCCGGGACGGACAGACCCAGGATAGCGACGATCAGGAGCATCGATCTCATGAGGATACCTCTCTTTCGGTGGGCATGAGCCCATCAACACACATCGATCACGTTTCGACATGGGCGAGTGGCGACTCTACACGATTTCCGACCTTTCATCAAGCCTATTGATACAATCCATTCACTATGTCAAAGCAAGCAACCGGTGGCGTCCCGACCGTCTCAGGTCGCCGTGAGGCGTCTGGTGGGAGCATGGCAGCAAGAAGCGACCGGCCTTGGCAGAGTAAACGAAAGCGGGCCGCCTCCAAGGAGACGGCCCGCTTCGAATGGTACCCCGTACGGGACTCGAACCCGTGTTACCGGCGTGAGAGGCCAGCGTCCTAGGCCACTAGACGAACGGGGCACGTTCTGTTCGCGTAGCCCGCAGTATATCCGCAGGCCGCGCGCATGTCCATGGTTGCCCGGGAAGGATTCGAACCCTCATCGACTGATCCAGAGTCAGCTGTCCTGCCGTTGGACGACCGGGCATTCGGGGCAGGAATATAGATCACGTTCCGGAGGAATGCAAGTTCCCGCCCCGTTTTCTTTCGGCCCCGGATCCGGCCCCTGAAGGGTGGATTCAGGCCGATGGGCGGTGCGACATGAGCAGCCTGTGGAGGGCCTCGGGGCTGGCGAAGTCGGACCGGACCGTCCGCCACGACGACGGCACCAGGATGAACGGCTCGTTCTGGGCTCCCCCCACGCCTCCGTGGGTCCCCACCTGCTCCTCGAAGGTCAGCACCCGTCGCCGGTCCACCCGGTCGGCCAGCACCACGAGGTCACCGGAGGCCGGCTCGGCCACCAGACGGCGCATCTCACGGTTCCACAGTTCGGTGTCCCAGAACGTGGCCAGCGGATCGCCGTCGCCCACGTGCTGGCCCGTAGCCAGGTTCCGTACGCCTTCGCGTCCGATCACCACCGGAGTGCCGTCGCGATCGCGGGCCGCCACGCAGGCGATGCCGGGCGCGCTGGCCAGCCCCTCCACGAGCCCCGGATACAGGGACCGCACCTCCTCCAGGTGCAGCGGACGACCGGTACCGCGCCGATACAGGTGGGCCAGCCCCCCGGACACGCAGACCACGAGCTGGGTCTCCAAGGGAGCCTCCGTCTCGGGATCGGGTCGCGACGCCCCCATGCGCTCGATGGTGCGGCGGCTCCGGGCGGCAAACCAGCCGGGGCGGCGGTCTCCGTCGGCGTCGCCCTGGTCCGCGAGCTCGGCCAGCAGACCGTCCACGTAGGCGGCGTCCGAATCGCCGAGCTGACGGACGGGCACCGCACGCCCCGCCAGCCGCGACACCAGCTCCTCCAGGCCCTCCCCCGCCACCGTTCGGAACGGCACGCACGGGCTCTGGCCGTGGTCCGCCAGCAGCACCAGGTCGTAGGCGATGGGGGCCTTCTGGAGGCGGCGTCGCAGGCGCTGGAGCTTGCGATCGAACGACGTGAGGGTCGACAACGCTTCGTTGGAGTCGGGACCGGCGTGGTGGGCCACCTCGTCGTAGCCCACGAAGTTGGAGTAGATCACCGGCACGCCCCGGGCAACGTCCTGCTCCAGCCAGAAGAAGGCGGTCTCGCGCAGGAAGGCGTTGGCCACGGCCCGGCCGGCGGCGTCACGCAATGTGCGCCGGATCACGCGCTTGCGGCGGTCGAAGCGCGACTGCACGTGCCAGCCCAGGGCCGTCAGGAAATCCCAGGCCGTCACCAACACGGCCGTGGTGTAGGCCCAGGGACTGAGCCAGAACAGGTTGAAGTCGGCGCGTTCGCCGGCGCGGCGCTCGCCGTCGGGGTCGCGCATGGCGCTCAGGGTCATCAGACGCTTGTCGGCACCGCCGTGGAACATGCTGTTGATGCAGGAGCCGCCCGACAGCAGGCCGCCGCCCTCGCCCGCCACCGCCTTCTCCGCTTCGCGCAGATCCTCCGGACGACTCGAAACGCGCACGCGGTCGACTTCGCGGTCGTACCAGCGGTAGCCCGGCACGCCGCTGCGGGTGCCGTGGAAGAGGGCGCCCTGCACCGCCGGGGTGTTGGAGGGCACGCCGGCCTGCCAACGCACGAGCCGGTGGGTGCCCAGACCCATGAGGGCCGACAGCGCCGGCATGCGGCCGCGGCGCACCGCACGCATGAGGCTGCGCCAGGCCAGTCCGTCGATCTGCAGCAGGATGAGGCCGCGGCGCACGTCGGGGCGCCGTTCGGGGCCGTAGCGGGTGCCGACCCGGCGCAGGAGCGTCTGGAAGAAGGGATAGACCTCGTCGATGCCCAGCCGCGACGTCATGACCGTGTTGGCCACGGTGAACAGCAGCATGCCCCCGAAGGCGTCGTCCAGGCCGTCGATGTGAAAAGCGGGCTCGAAGGTGGCCGACAGGTGCAGCAGTAGGCCGTTGAACAGCAGGGTCGGCAGGCCCAGGGTGACGGCGTTCAGCGGGAGCGTGGCCAGCACCAGCAGGGGCCGCACGAAAAGGATCAGCAGGGAGAACTCGATGGGGAGCAGCACCGCCGCCCGCCACCAGCCCGGCACGGCGGTGTCGAACCACACGCCAGGCAGCAACGCCGTGGCGAGCACCAGGGAGGCCGCGTTCACGACCCACACGAGCAGGTAGCGGACCAGGATCCTGGGGATCAGCGCCGACCTCCCGTGCCGGCCGCGGCTATCCCGCCGCGGCGCCCCTCAGGCGCGCCACCGTGCGCGGCGCCCCCACCAGTTCCATGACCTCGAAGATGCCCGCGCTGCGCGTCTGACCCGTGAGGGCCACGCGGCAGGGATGGATCAGGTCGCCGGCCTTCACGCCCAGCTCCTCGGCGTAGGCGCGGATCGCCTCCTCGTAGACGTCCTGGGCCGCCGGGGTGTCGGCGGGCGCGGCTGCCTCGATGCGGTCGGCCAGGCCGGCGAGCCATGTCGCGGCCTGGTCGCCGGACAGGTGCTCGGCCACGGCCTCGTCGTCGCGGGCGAAGTCGTCGGTGTAGAAGAAGCCGATCTGCTCGGGCACGCGGCGCAGGTCGCTGAAGCGGCCGCCCAGGAGCTTGAGCACGCGGGCCAGGAAGGCGTCGGCGTCGGAGGCGGGAACGAGCCAACCGGCGTCGAAGGCCCAGCCACGCTCGTCGAGCATGGGGCGGGTCAGGCGCAGGCGGTCGGCGGGCTCCAGGCGCTTCAGGTGCTGGGCGTTGATGTGGTTGAGCTTGTCGTAGTCGAAGGCCGCGGGCGACGAGTTCACCTTCTTCAGGCTGAACTTCTTGATGAGCTCCGTGCGGGCGAAGACCTCGTCTCCCGAGCCGCCGGCGGACCAGCCCAGCAGGGCCAGGTAGTTGACCATGGCGTCGGGCAGGTAGCCGTCCTTGGCGAACTCCTCCACGCTGGTGGCGCCGTGGCGCTTGCTGAGGCGCTTGCGGTCCTGGCCCAGGATCATGGGCATGTGGCCGAACTTGGGAGGCTTCCAGCCCAGGGCCTCGTAGACGGCGAGCTGGAACGGCGTGTTGCTGACATGGTCGTCGCCGCGCAGGCAGTGGCTGATGCCCATCAGGTGGTCGTCCACCACCACCGCGAAGTTGTAGGTGGGGAAGCCGTCGGTCTTCTGGATGACGCGGTCGATGAGGGTGTCGTTGGGGAACTCGCGCTTGTCGTAGACGATGTCGTACCAGACGGTCGAGCCCTCGTCCGGGGTGCGCAGGCGCAGGCTGGGCGTGCGGCCCTCGGTCTCGAAGGCGTTCTTCTGCTCGGCGGTGAGCTCTCGGCAGTGGCCGTCGTAACCCGCGTTGGCCTCCTCGCCCCGCGCCACGTTGCGGGCCTCGATCTCCTCGCTCGTGCAGTAGCAGGGGTAGGCCTTCCCCTCGTCCTTCAGACGCTCGATCTGCTCCTTGTAGATGTCCAGGCGCTCCGACTGCAGGTACGGGCCACGGTCGCCGCCGGCGCCGGGGCCCTCGTCCCAGTCCAGGCCCAGCCACTCCATGCCGCGCAGGATGGCCTCGTAGGAGGCCTCGGTGCTGCGCTCGCGGTCGGTGTCCTCCACGCGGAGCACGAAGGAACCGCCGGTCTTGCGGGCGTAGAGCCAGTTGAACAGGGCGGTGCGGGCGCCGCCCACGTGCAGGAAACCGGTGGGGCTGGGCGCGAAACGGACGCGGATCTGGGGGTCGCTCATGGTCGGGTCACTCCGGGGTGTCAGGGGCCCGTCCGGGGGGGACGGGAGGGGTTGCGGGGCTGGACGGCGGCGCCGATCGGCTCGGGATGGGCACGGGGGTCCAGGGTCTCGGCCAGGGCCTGGAAGTCCAGGCCGTAGATGTCGCGGGCGGCGTCGGACGGGTCGCGGCCGTCGCGGACGGCGGCCAGCAGGTCCTGCACGTTCGCCAGGCCGCCGTGGTGCTCCACCAGGCGCCACACCATCAGGAAGGCGCCGTAGCGGGCCATGCGGTAGAGCTTGCGGTCGGCCTCGAGGTCCTTGTGGGGTTCGCCGGACAGATAGGACTCGATGGCCTCGGGAGCCATCAGCACCTCCCCCTCCAGGCGGAAGGCCGCCATGTAGTTGCACAGATGGACGCCCATCTCCGAGGTCCAGGCGGCGAGCCCCTCGCGGAACCACGTTGGCAGCACAGCACCGCCGTTGGTGTCCAGGGCCCAGCGCACCACCATGTCCGTGGCCGCGTGGGCGATGAGGGTGCGGCGGGCCAGGATGCCCACGGGCTGGACGGTGGCCACGCCGGCGTCGTAGTCGTACATGCGCCAGGTGCCGAAGCCCGTGGCCGAGGTATAGGCGTCGGTATCGTCGGGGCTGACGATGATCAGCTCGCCTTCCGGTTCCAGGCCCAGCCTGTCGCGCACGTCCAGCAGGGACATCTCGCAGAAGCCCAGGAACGGGGCCACCAGGCAGGGCTCGGCGTCCTGCTTGAAGGCCAGCACGAAGGGGGCGAAGGCGATGCGGCCGGGGGCCGTCGTGAATCCGGGGCGCTCGACCGAGTGCAGGCCGCGGCAGAAGGAGCCGAAGCCGTACGGTTCGCCGTCGACGTCCAGGGGCGGCGTCCAGCCGGGCCAGAAGTAGACATGCTGGTGGTCCGGGTAGCCGTGGAGGGCCAGGTCATCGTCGGAGTAGAGCGGGAAGTCGGCGGCCGGCGTCGCGTACGGCAGCAGGAAGGGGTGGCCTTCCGGTTCGGCCATGCCCCCGGCCAGGGCGCCGGTCGCGAGCAGCAGCAGAGCGATGATCGTGCGCGTCATCACTTTCCCTCGCCTGCCAGTTCCTTGCCGATCTTGAAGCACTCGGCGGCCTCCTTCTTGTCCCCGATGCGATCGAACACGAGCCCCAGGTTGTTCCAGGCGGCGGAGGTCTCCTCCACGTCCAGGGCGGACTCGTAGGATTCGATGGCCTCGTCGGCCCGATCCAGGGCATCGTAGCAGATCCCCTTGTTGAAGTGGATCCGGTAGGTGGGGCCTTCCATGGCTTCGAGCACCTGCAGGTCGGCCAGGGCGTCTTCCCAGCGCTCGGCGCGGATCTCCACCAGGGCCATGTTGTACCAGGCCTTCTCGTAGGTGGGGTCGGCGGTCACGGCGTCGCGATAGGCGTCGATGCTCGTGGAATGACGGCCGGCCTTGCTGGCGCAGTAGCCCACCTGGAAGGCGATCTTCGGGTCCGGCTGCAGCTCGTGAGCCCGGGCATAGGCCTGGGCGGCCTCGCCGAACTCGCCGGTCTTCCGCAGCGACATGCCCAGGGCGCGCCAGGCGGCGGTCATCTCCGGAGCGCGGGCCACGACCTTGCGCAGGGGCGTCACGGCCACGGCGTGGTCGCCGCCGCGCTGGAGACTCAGGGCGTAGTTGTAGATGACCTCGGGGGGCGTGTCGGGGTCGGTCACCACGCTGCCCATGAACTTCCGGGCCTGCAGGTTGTCGCCCAGGAACAGGTAGAGCTGACCGATGCGGGCGGCCACGTCCACGTCCGGGGACAGGGCGTAGGCCTTCTCGTAGGCGGCCAGGGCGTCGCGGGTGCGCTTCTCCTTCTCGGCGATGGCGCCCTTGGCCTTCCAGCCGGCGGGACTGTCGGGATTCTCGTTAACCGCACGCTGGGCGATGACCTTGGCCTTCATGGACTCGCCGGCCTCGAGCCAGGCGTCGGCGATCAGGGGCAGCAGGTCGGTGCGGGACTCGTCCAGGGCCATGGCGGCCTCGTAGGCCTCGGCGGCCTGGGCGTGCAGCCCCGACTCGGACAGCAGCCGGGCGTTGTCCACCCGCAGGGCCTGCAGGCGCTTCAGGACGGCCTCGCTGGCCCGACCGCCGGGGTCGGCGACACCGACCATGGCCAGGTGGCTGCGGGCGTCCTCCACGCGGGACTCCAGCAGGGCCTCCAGGTCGCCCTGCCTGCCGGCGTCGTCCAGGAGCATGGCCTTGCGCATGACCATCTGGGCCACGTTGCCGTCGTACACGCCCTCACGGGCGGCCAGGGCCTCGTCGTACACGGCCAGGGCCTGGCCGGGATCGCCGGCGCGCTTCCATGCGTCGCCGATGAGCAGGGGGGCGTCCTGGGCGCCGCCCGGGGTGAAGCGGTCGTAGGCCTGGAATTCGGCCACGGCCATGCCGGTCTGGCCCTGCTCCAGCAGCACCCGTCCCAGGTTCTTGTGATGGGCGGCGGTCATGGGCGAGCTCTGGACGGCGGCCAGGAAGGCCTCGCGCGCCTGCTCCCACATCTCGCGCTCGGCGTACAGCACGCCGAGGTTGTTGTAGATGTCCGCGTTGCGGGGATTGAGGACCAGGTACTCGTTGAGGGCCGCGACCTTCTCGTCGAAGGACAGGTCGCTCGAGAGGATCTCCTCCGGCGACAGGGGCGCGGACTCCTCTTCCGCCTCCTGGGCGCCCGCGAGGGGCGTCAGGCACAGGAGCGCCGCGAGCAGGGCGGCGGCCCATCGGCCGTGGCGGTGGATGTCGATTCGCTGGTTCATGGAGTCCTCCCGGTCCTTCTGGGGTTCGAACGCGTCATGATAGTGAGCCCGTCCCCGGGTGTCCAGAGCTTGACCCGGCCCCGTATCCGTGTTCCTTGTCACCTATGATCACCATGCTCGTGCTGGGATCCGGCGGGGCCGTGCCGACGCCCGACCGCTCCCCCTCCGCCTACTGGCTCACCGTCGACGGCCGGTCCGCGCTGCTGGACCCGGGTCCCGGCGCCCTGGTGCGCCTGCTGAAGTCGCCCCACGGGCCATCGTCCCTGGACGACGTCGATACGGTGCTGTTCACCCATTTCCACCTCGACCACTGCTGCGACCTCCCGGCCCTGCTCTTCGCCCTCCACGCGCCGCTCCTGCGGTCCGAGGCGCCCCTGGTTCTGGCCGGCCCCGAGGGCCTGTCGGACCATCTGGAGGCCCTGCACGGCCTCTGGGGCGACTGGATGACCCCTGCGCACAGACCCCTCGAGATCCGGGAATTTCGCCCCGGGGAGGAGTTCCCCCTGGGCGACGGTGCGGTCCGTTTCTTCGCCGCCGACCACGGCGAGCGGCGCTTCAGCCGCTGCAACCTGGGCCTGGCGATCCGCGACCGTCACGGTTCAACGCTCGTGCACACCGGAGATTCCGGCCCCGGCGCGGACCTGCCCGCGGCCGCCGCCGGCTGCGACCTGCTGCTGGCCGAATGCTCCACCCCCGACGACGCCCCGCTCGAGGGCCACATGACCCCGTCGATGGTGGGCCGACTGTGCCGCGACGCCCTCCCCGGCCGCGTCGTGCTGACCCACCTGGATCCCGCCGTCGACGCCCTCGACGTGGAATCGCTGGTGCGGGAACATTGGGACGGCGATGTTGTTCGCGCAGCCGACGGGATGCTCCTGGAGCTCCCCGATCCCACATCAGGAAAGGACCCGGCATGATCCGCCGCCCGACGACGGCCCTCGCGGCCGCCCTTCTCATCATCCTGATCGCCGGCGCCACGGCCGCGGCGGAGCGCCGCAGCGGCTACGACGTGGTGCTGGTCCACGGCATCGGCTCCAGCGCCGACGTGTGGCATGAAGTGGTGCCGGCCCTGGAGCTGGGCTTCAACGTGTGGACCTTCGAGATGCCGGGCCACGGCCGCACGCCCCGGGCCGCCAACGCCACCATCGCCTCCTTCGCCGACAGCCTGGGGGCCTACATCGCCGCCCACGACATCCGCAACCCTCTGGTGGTGGGCCACGGCCTGGGCGGCATGGTCGCCATGACCTGGGCCTTCGACCATCCGGCCGACCTGGACCGCCTGGCCCTGATCGACGCCGCCCCGGTGCAGCTCGCCACCGACGAGCAGAAGGCCGCCGTGGCCGAGCAGCTGGCCGTCAACTACGACCGGTTCGTGGCCAACACCTTCCTGAACATGAGCCCCAGCGAAGAGGTCAACCAGCTGGTCCTGGACCAGGCCCTGCGCACCGACCCCATTACCTTCCAGCAGCTCATGATGTCGGGCTTCGATTTCGACCTGACCGACCAGCTCGCCCTGCAATCCATCCCCATCCTGGTGGTGGGCAGCTCCATGCTCTTCCCCGACCCGGCCTTCGCCCAGGAACAGATGGATCTGCTGGGGTACGGCAAGGCCCGGGCCGTCAGCTTCAAGACGATGCCCGGTGTGGGCCATTTCGTCATGCTGGAGCAGCCGGGCTACCTGGCCAGCGTGCTGATGGCCTTCGGAACCCCGGGGCACTGAGCCGATGGACACTGGGGGGATGCCATCCGCGTTGAAATGCGTTATCATTGATGATCCGTCCGGCCCTCCGCGCGAGGGCCGTTCCGATGTCCGCAACCTGTCCGGAGCTTGCCGGTCCCGTTCCATGACCCATCCCCGTCGTCCCATCCTCTTCGCCCTGATCGCCGCCGTCGCGGTGAGCCTGCCCGCGCCCGCCCTGGCCTACATCGGCCCCGGGGCCGGGTTCGCCCTGGGCGGTTCGCTGCTGTTCGGCCTGGCGGGCGTGATGGTGGCCTTCGGGGCCCTGCTGCTCTGGCCCATCCGGACCGTGATCCGCACCCTGCGCAGCCGTCGCCGCATGGGCCGGGCCCGGGCGAAGCGCGTGATCGTACTGGGTCTGGACGGACTCGACCCCGGGCTGGTGAAGGAAGGCCTGCGCGAGGGGCGCCTGCCCAACTTCCGGCGCCTCCGGGAGCGCGGCGGCTTCCGCCCCCTGGGCACCGTGTGGCCCGCCATGTCGCCGGTGGCCTGGAGCGGTTTCGCCACGGGCGTGGACGCCGGCAAGCACAACATCTTCGACTTCCTGAACCGCGACCTGCGCTCCTACCTGCCCATCCTGTCGTCCACGCGTATCACGCCGGGCGGCCGCACCCTGAAGCTCGGTCCGTTCCGGCTGCCCCTCGGGAAGCCGTCCATCGAGCTGCTGCGCCGCAGCAAGGCGTTCTGGCAGGTGCTGGGCGAGAACGGCGTGAAGGCCACGGTGCTGCGGGTGCCCATCACCTTCCCGCCGGAGAAGGTGGACGGCCAGATGCTGTCGGCCATGTGCGTGCCGGACCTGCGGGGGACGCAGGGGACGTTCTCTTACTTCACGGCGGCTGATGAGCTCGGCGAGACGGATGCCGCAGCCGCGGGCGTGGCGCCGACCAGTGACGAGGAGACGATCGGCGGCGTCCGCAACAAGCTCACCCGCCGCGGCGCCGGCTTCGTCGGCCGCCTGGCCGGGCCCGAGCATCCCGACGGCGGGCTCATGAGCCTGGAGATCGAGGCCATCGTGGACGCGGAGAAGAAGCTGGCCGCCTTCAAGGTGGACGGCAACGAATTCACCATCGGCCCCGACGAGAACTCCGACTGGATCCGCCTCGCCTTCAAGGGCGGCCCGGGCGTGACGGCCAGGGGCATCTGCAAGTTCCGCGTGACCAGCTTCGACGCTCCGTTCGCGTTCTACGTGACCCCGGTGCACATCGACCCCGAGTCGCCGGCCATGTCCATCTCGCACCCGCCCCACTACGCCATCGCCATGGCCAAGCTGCAGGGTTCCTACGCCACCCTGGGTCTGGCCGAGGACACATGGGCGCTGAACGAGCGGGTCATCGACGAGCAGGCCTTCCTGGACCAGGCCTACCAGATCCACGAGGAGCGGAAGATCCAGTTCTTCCACACCCTCGAGCGGCAGCGCAGCGGTTCGATCTCCGTGGTGTTCGACGCCACCGACCGCATCCAGCACATGTTCTTCCGCTACCTGGACACGGACCACCCGGCCAACGCGGGCAAGGACGTCGAGCGCCACAAGGACGCCATCCGCGACCTCTACGACCGCGCCGACGAGCTGGTGGGCGAGACCATGGAGAAGCTGCGCGACGGCGACGTGCTCTTCGTGATCTCCGACCACGGCTTCAAGACGTTCCAGCGCGGCGTGAACCTCAACGCCTGGCTGCGCGAGAACGGCTACCTGTTCCTGACCAGCGACCCCGCCGACGGACCGCCCCCCGCCCTGCCCGAGGGATTCAAGGCGGAGCCCGTGGACATCGACTGGTCGCGGACCCGCGCCTACGCCAGCGGCCTGGGCGGCTTCTACCTGAACGTGAAGGGACGCGAGGCCCTGGGCATCGTGGATCCCGCCGACGCCGACGCCTTGCGCGACGAGCTGGCCGCGAGGCTGCGCCTGCTGCGCGACGACGAACGCGGCGTGGACTGCATGAACGCCGTGTGGACGCCCCGCGAGGTCTACGCCGGGCCCTACGCCCACGACGGCCCTGACCTGGTGCTGGGCTTCAAGATCGGCTACCGCACCGGCTGGGACGCCGCGGTGGGCCGCGTGACCGCCGACGTGTTCGAGGACAACACCCGCAGCTGGTCCGGCGACCACTGCGTGGACCCGCGGCTGGTGCCGGGCATCCTGTTCTCGTCGGAGCCGTTCACCGAGACGCGCCCGGAACTCATCGACCTGGCGCCCACCATCCTGGACCTGTTCGGCATCGCCAAGCCCGCGTGGATGACGGGCCGCAGCTTCCTGCCCCCCGGAGACGGCTCATGAGACGGTTCACGGCGATCCTGCTGACGACCCTCGCGCTCTGGTCCTGCGCCGGCGCCACCGATGCGCCCAAGGTGCTGTGCATCGGCTTCGACGGCATGGACCCGCAGCTCCTGCAGGGCCTGGTGGACGAGGGCAAGATGCCGCATTTCGCCGAGCTGCTGGAGCGGGCGGAACTTCGCGAGCTGGGCACGGCCATGCCGCCCCAGTCGCCGGTGGCGTGGTCCAACTTCATCACGGGCATGGATCCGGGCGGCCACGGCATCTTCGACTTCATCCATCGCGACCCCGCCGCCATGACCCCCTACCTCTCGGCGGCCCAGGCCATGGCCCCCCAGCGCTGGTGGACCGTGGGCGGCTGGAAGCTCCCCCGCGACGGCGGCGACGTGCGCAACCTGCGCGACGGCGTGTCCTTCTGGGAGATGCTCGCGGAGGCGGGCGTGGACGTGACCATCTTCAAGGTGCCGTCCAACTTCCCGCCGGTGGAGGCCGACGTGCACAGCCTGAGCGGCATGGGCACGCCGGACATCCTGGGCACCTACGGCATCTTCACCTACTTCACCGACGACCCGCCCAACGTGACCGAGCTCACCGGAGGCCGGCTGGTGCCCGTCTTCCTGCGGGACGGAGTGCTGGAAGGCGAGATCCACGGCCCCGTGAACTCGTACAAGGTGGGCGATCCGGAGAGCGAAGTTCCCTTCCGCATGGTCGTGGACCGGGACAACCGGGCGGCGGTGCTGGAGGTTTCGGACCGCAGCTTCCTGCTGAACGAGGGCGAGTGGAGCGACTGGGTGACCCTGGAGTTCCCCATCGTGCCCGGCGTGAAGAGCGTGTCGGGGGTGTGTCGTTTCTACCTGATGGAGACCGAGCCCGCATTCCGGCTCTACGTGACGCCGGTGAACATCGACCCCGCCCGTCCGGAGATGCCCATCAGCACGCCGTCCGGCTGGTCGGCGGAGCTGGCCGGGGAGCTGGGCCCCTACTACACCCAGGGCATGCCCGACGACACCAAGGCCCTGGAGGAGGGCGTGTTCCGGGACGTCGACTACGTGTCCCAGTCCACCCTGGTCTTCGAGGAGCGCCTCTCCCAGTTCGAGCACGAGCTGGACCGGTTCGCCGCGCAGGACGACGGCTTCCTCTTCTTCTACTTCAACAGCCCCGACCAGACGTGCCACACCTTCTGGCGCACCATGGACCACGACCACCCGAACCACCAGCCCGAGGACGAGACCTTCGAGGGCCGCATCGAGCGCATCTACACCGAATGCGACCGCGCCCTGGGCGAGGCCCTGGACCGGCTGGACGACCGGACCGAGATCGTGGTGCTGAGCGACCACGGGTTCGCCCCCTACTACCGCTCCTTCCACCTGAACCGCTGGCTCTACGACAACGGCTACCTGGCCCTGCAGCCCGGCGTGCAGCCGGAGGACGTGTCGTACCTTAGCGGGGTGGACTGGCGGAACACCGAGGCCTACGCCATCGGGATCAACGGCCTGTACCTGAACCAGCGCGGGCGCGAACGCCGCGGCATCGTGAACTCGGGCGAGGACCGCGAGCTCATGATCGAGGAACTGGTGACGGCGCTGGAGGGCTACGTCGACCCCGAGAGCGGCGAGCGCGTGATCAAGAAGGCCTACCGCAGCGACGAGATCTACCACGGCCCCCATGCGAAGGACGCGCCGGACATCCTGGTGGGTTACTATCGGGGGTACCGGGGCTCCAACGAGTCGGCCATGGGCGAGGTGCCGCCCCACGTGCTGACCGACAACATGATGAAGTGGAGCGGCGACCACTGCATGGCCTTCGACGAGGTGCCGGGCATCATCATCAGCACCCTGCCGGTGCACAAGAGCGACCCCGAGCTCCTCGACATGGCGCCCTCGTTCCTGGACCTGTACGGACTCGACCCGCTGCCGGAGATGCGCGGGCGATCCATCTACGCGGAGGACGAATGATGTTCGGACCGAAGATCAAGGTCGACAAGGACCTGATGGAGAAGATCCGCAAGTACGCCGGCATGGCCGGCTACAGCTCCCCCGAGGAGTTCGTGAAGCACGTGCTGGAGAAGGAGATCGCCAAGTTCGAGGAAGGCGGCGACTCCGAGGACGAGATCCGCAAGCGCATGCAGGGCCTCGGGTACATCTCCTAGGAGCGCCATGTTCGTCGCGGACCTGATCAACGGCTTCTTCGACCTGCTCTGCGCCCCGTTCGGGGGCGACGGGCGGATCGTGCTCGGCGTGGTGTCGGCCCTGGCCGGCGTGGCGCTGCTGCTGCTGTTCAAGGTCGCCACGCCCCAGGCCAGGCTCTCGGCGGCGCGCGGGAAGCTCACCGGCCACCTGTACGAGCTGGGCCTGTACCAGGACGATCTGGGAGTGCTGTTCCGCGTGCAGAAGGACCTGGCCCTGGCCAACCTGCGGTACCTGTCGCTGACGCTGCCGTCGCTGCTGCTGCTGATCCCCATCGTGGCCCTGGTGCTCGTGCAGCTCGAAGCGCGGCTGCAGTACGACGCCCTCGAGGCCGGCGACGTGATCGTCGTGGAAGCCGTGGCCGCCGACGGCCGCGGCGCCGATCTGGACGCCCTCTCCCTCGACACCGGCGACGGCCTGGCCCTGGACGCCCCCGCCGTGCGCGACCGGTCCACCGGCACGATCTGGTGGCGGCTGAGCGTGGAAGCCGAAGGGCTGCACGAATTCGCCGTGGTCGACGCCGACGGCGAGCGCTGGACCAAGGCCGTGAAGGCCGTCCCCGGCGCCGCCCCCCACGGACTGGTGCGCGAGCGCGGCGGACTGCTGACCGCCCTCTCCCGCCCCGCCGAACCTCCCCTGCCCGACGCCTCCCCCCTGGCGTCCATCACCGTCCACCGTTCCCATCCCGAGGCCGACTGGTTCGTCCAGGGCTGGTTCTGGTGGTTCTGCGCCCTCTCCGTCGCAGCCGGTCTCGCCGTCAAGGGCGTGTTCCGGGTGGAGATGTAGCCCTTCCTCCTGTTTTTCCTTGGGTTTCCGCCCCGCCTGCCGATGAGTTTGATGGAGTCGATATCCATCCACGGCAACCCGGCGAGGTCATCCCGTGAAGGACGATAAGATCCTGTTCGTCGACGACGAGGAGAACATCCTCCACGCCTACAAGCTGTCGTTGCGCAAGAAGTTCAAGGTGGTCACGGCCAACAGCGGTCCGGAGGGTCTCGAGAAGCTCGAGGCCGAGGGCCCCTTCGCTGTGATCGTCTCGGACATGAAGATGCCCGGCATGGACGGCATCGAGGTCCTCTCCAGGGCCGCCGACATCGCCCCGGACACCGTGCGCATGATGCTCACCGGCTTCGCCGAGCTGCAGACGGCCGTGGAAGCCGTCAACTCCGGCAAGATCTTCCGTTTCCTGACCAAGCCCTGCCCCGCCGACGAGATCGCCGCCGAGCGCGAGCTGCTCGAGGACACCCTCAACGGCAGCATCAAGGTGCTCACCGAGATCCTTAGCCTCGTGAACCCCGCGACGTTCGGCCGGGCCCAGCGGGTGGAGGAGATCGTGCTGCACCTGGCGGCCAAGCTGAAGCTGGACGACGTGTGGCAGTACGAGATCGCGGCCATGCTCTCCCAGATCGGCTGCATCACCCTGGACCAGTCCACCCTGGAGAAGATCTACGCGGGTCGCGAGCTGGACGAGGACGAGCAGGCGATGGTCGACAGGCATCCGGGGATCGGGCGCCAGCTCATCGAGCACATCCCGCGCCTGGAGGCCGTGGCGGGCATGGTGGAGAAGCAGTCGATGCGCTATGCGGACTTCGGGGAACCGACGCCCATCGGCGAGATGACGTGCGAGGACCTGGGCGCCCAGATCCTGAACGTGGCCGTGAACTTCGACCGCCTCACCACCGGCGGCTCCACGGCCGAGCAGGCCATGGCCGCCATGAGCCTCAAGAAGAAGCTCTACAACCAGGACGTCGTGAGCGCCCTGCGCGACATCGACGACCAGTTCGCCGCCATGAACATCAAGGAAGTCATGGTGCGCGACATGAAGCTGGACATGATCGTCAACGACGACGTGAAGGCCTGCAACGGCATGCTGCTGGTGACCAAGGGGCAGCCCGTCACGCGGGCCGTGCTGGAGCGCCTGAAGCAGTACGCCGACAACAGCATCGGCGTGGAGGAACCCGTCTGCGTCCTGGTGCCCAAGTACGCCGACGAACCCGCCCTCGTCTGATTCACTCCTGCCGGAGCGCCTCCACCGGGTCCATGCGCGCGGCCCGGTTGGCGGGATAGAGGCCGAAGAAGATGCCGATGGCTGCCGAGAACGCGACGGCCAGGACCACCGTCCCGGGCTCCACCGCGAACGGGAAGTCCAGGGCCGTGGTGGCCGCCCAGGCCGCGCCGTAGCCCAGCCCCACTCCCACCACGCCGCCGAGTCCCGTGAGCGTGGCCGCCTCCACCAGGATCTGCAGCAGCACGTTGGAGCGCCGCGCACCCACCGCCATGCGCACGCCGATCTCCCGCGTACGCTCCGTGACCGAGATCAGCATGATGTTCATCACGCCGATGCCGCCCACCATCAGTCCGATGGACGACAGCACCACCAGCACCAGCGCCACGCCCTGGGTGATCTTGTCCACCAGCTCGCCGTAGGTCTCCGACGCCACCACGTCGAAGTCGTTCTCCTGGCCCGGCCGCAGGCCGCGCACCTTGCGCAGCTCGCCGATCACGGAGGCGCGGACCTCGTCCATGTCCCAGCCGTCGCGCACGGTGACCGCGAGGGTACGGTCCTCCACTCCCCGGTTCAGGAAGTCGCGCTCGAAGGAGGTCCAGGGCACCACCACGAAGTTGTCGCCCATCTGCCCGAAGACGTGGCGGCGGCTCTCGATGGCGCCGACCACCTCGTACTCCTTCCCGTAGAGGCGGAGCTTCTTGCCCACCGGATCGATGTTCGGGAAGAGGGTCTGTCGCGGCCCGTCGCCGATCACGCACACCGACCTGCGCGCGGCCGTCTCCCCGGCCGTGAAGAAGCGGCCCTCCCCGATGGTGAAGGAGTAGAGCGACGCGAACTGCTCCGACGCCCCGAAGACCTGCACGATGTTGGTGCGGTTGTCGCCGTGGCGGAGGATGGTGCCCTCGTTGTTGCTGACCATGTAGTCGATGCCCGCCACGCCCAGCACGCCGTCCATGGCCTCGATGCACTCGGGCATGATCTGGTCGCGCCGCATCTTGGCGTCCATGTCCTCGCCGCCCAGGCCGTGGTACCGCGCGACGTAGAGGTACGGCCTCGCCGACGACACGATGTCGCTGCGGATCTTTCCGCTCAGTCCGCCCACGATGGTGGAGATGGCCAGCAGCGTGGCCACGCCGATGGCCACGCCCAGGATCAGCAATCCGCTGCGCAGCGGATTGGCCCGGACGATGCCCAGGGCCATCAGCACTCCCTCGCGAACGGGCATGCGGTCACTCACGGCGCAGCGCCTCCACGGGATCGAGTCCGGCCGCCTTCCAGGCAGGATAGGTGCCGAACCCCAGGCCGATCACGAACGTGACGACGAGCCCCAGCGCCGGCGCCCACGCCGCGAAGGCGAAGGGCAGCGGCGACACGGCGGCGATGATCAGCGCCAGGGCCAGTCCGATGCCGATGCCCAGCACGCCGCCGGTCAGCGACAGCGTGATGGACTCCACCAGGAACTGCCACATGATGGCCACCCTCCGCGCGCCGACGGCCTTGCGGATGCCCACCTCCCGCGTGCGCTCGGTGACCGCCACCAGCATGATGTTCATGAGCACGATGCCGCCCACCACCAGGCTGATGCCCACCAGCGGCGTGAGCGCCTTGTAGATGCTGTCGGAGATGCCCGACCACATGTTCAGCAGCTCGTCGCGGGTCACGATGCCGAAGTCGTCGTCCTCCGCCGGCCGCAGCCTGTGGCGCAGCCGCATGAGCCAGCGGGCCTCCTCGCGGCAGTCGTCCATCATGGTCACGTCGGCGGCCGCGATCTTGATGTCGATGGACGAGCGCGAACCGAAGGTCTTCATGAAGGTCGTCACCGGGATCACCGCGAAGCGGTTGCGGCTGTTGCCCAGCACCGTGCCGCGGTCCTCCACCACCCCCACCACGCGCACGTGGCGGCCGGCCAGCTTGATGGTCCTGCCCACGGCGTCGCCGTCGGGAACCAGGTCGCGGGCCACCTCCCACCCCAGGACGGTCACGGGACGGCTCGCCAGCACGTCCTGCGCCGTGAGGTGGCGTCCCGATACGAGGGGCAGTTCGGTGAGCAGAGGATAGTCCTCGGTCTGGCCGCGCACCGTGACGCCGCGGGACTCCCGGGCTCCGGCGCGCAGGTCGGCGGACCGCTCCACCTGGGCGCCCACCACGTCGGCGGTGGTCATGCGCTCGCGCAGGAAGTCACGGTCGTCCATGGTGAGGTCGGGGTTCGACAGGGACTCCAGGAAGGCGTCCATGTCCGTGAGGATCTCGTAGAAGTTCACCCGCGACACGGTGAAGACGCTGGAGCCCTCGTCCAGCACCTTCTGCCGGGCGTAGATGTCCACGCCGTTGATCAGCGACACCACCGCGATCACGCTCATGGTGCCCACGATGTTGCCCAGCAGGGTGAGGAACGTCCTCAGCTTATGGGTGCGGAGGCTCGCCAGGGCGATGCGCACGCCCTCCAGGAGATTCACCGCTTCCCGTCCCCGCCGTCGGCCTTCTTCACGGCGTCGCCGTGGGCCATGTCGCGCAGTTCACGGAACGGGCCGGTGACGATGGTCCAGCCTTCCTCCACCCCGTCGAGCACCTCGAAGTGGTCCTCGCCGGTGATGCCCAGAGCGACCGGAACGAACCGCACCTTCCCCTCTTCCAGCACGAAGACCCCCTCGAGCTCCTCCCGCTCCACGCCGGAGGTGTCGGCCTCGGCACTGCGGCGGCTCCGACGGCCGCGGCGACGCTCGCCGTCCTCGCGGGGCGGCCACTCGCGGATGGTCACGGCGCCGATGGGCGCCGACAGGGCCTGCTCCGCCTCGGCCACCCGGATGTCGGCCTTGGCCGAGAGCCCGGGCCGCACGCCTTCGATGCGGTCGGTGAGGGTGACGGTCACCTTGAAGTCCACCGCCTGGCGGTTCTGGCCCGTGCTGGTGTAGATGGGGCTGTTGCCGATCTCGGTGACGACGCCGGCGAAGGTGGTGTCCGGGAAGGCGTCCACCGACACCTCCACCGCCTGGCCGAGGGCCACGCGCACCACCTCGGTCTCGTCCACATCCACCTCGGCCTCCATGGTCGAGAGGTCCGCGATCTCCAGCAGCACCGTACCGGCCACGTTCAGGGTGCCCATCACCGCGTTCTCCCCCTCCTCCACGTTGAGGCGGGTCACGACGCCGGTCATGGGCGCGGTGATGGTGACCTTGGAGAGGTCGTGCCGGGCCTTGGCCAGGTTGGCCTCCGACTGGCGCAGGCGGGCGCGGGCGGCCTCGAGGGAGGCGGCCTGCACGTCGCGGGCCGTCACGGCGGCCTGGAGCTGCTCGTCGGACGACAGTCCGGTGTCGTGGAGCGATTCCGCGCGCTCGAGGTCGGTGCGGGCCTTGGCCAGGTTCGCCTCGGCCAGGCGCACGTCGGCGCGGGCGGTCTGCACCGCGGCCTCGAAGCTGCGCACCGCCGACGCGTACTCGATGGCGTCGATCTCCAGCAGCAGGTCGCCCTCGGTGACGGTATCGCCCTCGGCCACCGCCACCTGCGTGATGCGGCCCATGGCGTTGGCGCTGACGTCCACGCGGGTCCGCGGCGTGAGGGTGCCCGAGGCCGAGACGATCTCCACCAGGTCGCGCCGTTCGATGTCCTCGGTCTCCACCTCGACGGCCTTGTCGCGACCACCCATGAGGTTCGCCGCGATCAGTCCGACCACCACGACGACGAGGGCGATGATCATCCACTTCTTCATGATCGTCCTCCCGGAGGCTGCGCCTCCTACATGAAGGCCCTGGTCAGGCCGAACATCACCAGGCTCATGAGCAGCCAGGCGGGCACCACCACGGCGGCTGCCTTGCCCCGGCTGAAGCCGTGGATCCGCTCGAAGCCGACGATCATCAGCCAGACGGCCCACAGGGTGAAGAACTCGAAGATGGACAGGAACTGGAAGACGGCGTCGGTGGGGCCGTTGCCCGCGAACAGGATGGCCGGCCCGATGGAGACGTCCAGGGACGACCCCTTGGACAGCACGATGGGCAGCTTGAGCAGGCTCGACAGCCCCAGCCCCACGTACGAGGCCCAGAAGCACACGCCCATGACCTGCCGGAACGTGCCGGTGCCCGCCGCCAGCTTGCCGAACAGGCCGTACACCAGGCACATGATGAACACGGCGAAGAGGGTGCCGAACCCGCCCTGCAGACCGGTGGTGAGGCGCTGGCTCATGGAGATCTCATCGTACTCGGCCCACATCTCGTCGATGTCCTCGGGGGGCATGATCTCCATCAGCCGGGAGTTCTCCATCATCTCCATCTGCTCGGGCCCGGTGATGTGCAGGGTCGCCCCTGTGGTGAAACCCACCAGCAGCAGGGTCACCAGCGCCGCCGCCGTCCAGCGCGGGTCGTGCCGCACCGCCTCCATCACGGCCTCTGGAGCCGTCAGGATCGCCCAGAACCGTGTGAAAACCGTCTCGTTCATCGGAATCGCTCCATCTCGTCGGTAGGGCCGACCGAGAGCGGCCGGATCGTCCCGGACCCCCGGCGGGGCCCGGCCTTTCCCCGGACGATACCCATCCTCCGGTTCCTTGACAAGACGGGACTCCTCGCCTAGATTCTGCGGTGTCCAGCGTGCTGGACGGACATTCAAATTGGTGGCGGCTTAGCTCAGCTGGTTAGAGCATCGGAATCATAATCCGAGTGTCCGGGGTTCGAGTCCCTGAGCCGCTACCAATTTTTTTTATGCCCTCCGGTCGGGAACGGGACCATGCCTCCTGCCGACGATCTCCTCGCTCGCATCCACAGGGAACTGGACCGTCTGGTGCCCCGGGCAGACGGTAGCGCCTCGTCGCGTCCGGGACTGCTGGTGGCCCTGTCCGGCGGCGCCGACTCCACGGCCCTGCTGCTGGCCTGTGCGGCCTGGCGCGATGCGAGGGGTGGACCGGTGGCTGCGGCCCATTTCGACCACGGCCTGCGCGGCCCCGAATCCGACGCCGACGCCGACTTCTGCCGCGACCTCTGCGACCGCCTGGACGTCCCCTTCCACCTCGGATCCCGTGATTCCGGCGGATCCGCCGACGAGGCCTCGCTCCGTCGGGACCGTCGGCGCTTCCTGCTCGACACCCTGGAGCAGGATCCCCGCCTGGCCCTCGTGATCACCGGCCACCACCGCGACGACCAGGCCGAAACCGTGATCATGCGGCTGTTCCGGGGCACGGGCCCCGAGGGTCTGGCCGGGATGCGGCGCCGGGACGGGCTGTTCGCCCATCCCCTGCTCGACGTCGGCCGCGACGAGCTCCGGGGTTGGCTGCGCGAGCTGGGCCAGGACTGGCGCGAGGACGCCTCGAACGCCGACGGCGGCAACCTCCGAGCCCGTATCCGCCGAGACCTGCGCCCCGTACTGGACGACCTCTTCGGTCCGGCCGCCGTGAACGGCCCCGTGCGGCTGGCGCGTCTGCTGGCCGACGACTCCGACGAGTTGGAACGGCAGGCCGTCGCCCTGGCCGACGCCTGGGCCCGCCGCGACGGCGGCGCCCCGGGACTGCCGGCGGCCGACCTCGCCGACCTGCCCCGCCCCCTGGCGGCCAGGCTCGTGCGCCGGGCGGCGCCCACGCCCGATGACGGCCCGACGCCCCTGGAACTGCGCCACCTGGACGCCGTCCTGGACTGGCTGCCTGCGGCCCGATCGGGATCGCGCCTGGAGCTGCCCGGCGGCGTACGGGCACAGCTGGAATTCGACCGGCTCGAGCTGGTGGTCGGGCCCCCGGCGGGATCGGACGAGCCGCATCTGACCGTCCGCGAGGCGACCCCGACCGAGCTCCGCGACACCTCCCCGGAGCCCGTCACGGATCCCGTCACCGGCCTGCTGCGTCTGACCTGTCCCGAGGGAGCCCTGTCCGGCGATCCCCGCCTGCGCCCCTGGCGCGACGGCGACCGCCTGCGGCCCCTGGGCCTGGGCGGCACCAAGAAGGTGAGCGACGTGCTCAGGGAACACCGTATCGGGGCGTCCGTACGGGGAGCCGTGCTGGTCGTCGAAGACGACGAAGGCCCCTTCTGGGTGGTCGGATTGTGCCGCGACGAGCGGACGCGGCTGTTGCCGACGACGCCCCGGGGAATTACACTGCTCGTGGATTCTCATCCACGCGAGGAACGCCGCGACGACGCCTGACGGCGCCGCCGCCCGTGTCCGCGTCCGCCGGTCCCGGAACCGGCCAACGAACCGTCGAGGAGCTTCATGGCGAACGGAAACAACTCCCGCAATTCCCGCGGCACCGGCCCGAGCCGTCGCGGCGGCCTGCCCGGCCGCACCGCCGGGTTCTGGCTGCTGCTGCTGCTGCTGGTCTTCATGACCTTCCAGATGATGTCGGTGGACCGCGAGGCCATCCACGAGATCAGCTGGCCGGCATTCAAGACCCAGGTGGAGCTGGGCAACATCCGTTCGCTCACCAAGACCAACCTGGAGGTCGAGGGCGAGCTGGTGGAGCCGGCGGAGATCCTGCTTTCGAACGGCACCACCGCCACGGTGCGCCGCTTCGAACTGGTGCTGCTGGCCGAGGACCCCGCCTTCCCAGAGTGGGTGCGCGAGTCCAACCCCGAGGCCTGGATCCGCGGCGAGACGGCCAAGACGAGCTGGCTGACGATCATCGTCACCTACTACCTGCCGTTCATCCTGATCCTGGTGCTCTGGCTCTTCTTCATCCGCCAGATGCAGGGGGGCAGCAACAAGGCGTTCAGCTTCGGCAAGAGCAAGGCCAAGCTCATCAACATGGACAAGCCCACGGTGACCTTTGCCGACGTGGCGGGTTGCGACGAGGCCAAGCTGGAGCTGCAGGAGATCATCGACTTCCTGCGCAACCCCAAGAAGTTCCAGCGCCTGGGCGGCCGCATCCCCAAGGGCGCCCTGCTGGTCGGCTCGCCGGGCACCGGCAAGACGCTGCTGGCCCGCGCCGTGGCCGGCGAGGCGGGCGTGCCCTTCTTCAGCATGAGCGGTTCGGACTTCGTGGAGATGTTCGTGGGCGTGGGCGCCTCGCGCGTGCGCGACCTGTTCGAGCAGGGCAAGAAGAGCGCCCCGTGCATCATCTTCATCGACGAGATCGACGCGGTGGGCCGCCATCGCGGCGCCGGCCTGGGCGGCGGCCACGACGAGCGCGAGCAGACCCTCAACCAGCTCCTGGTGGAGATGGACGGGTTCGAGAGCAACGAGGGCGTGATCCTGGTGGCCGCCACCAACCGCCCCGACGTGCTGGACCCGGCCCTGATGCGTCCGGGTCGCTTCGACCGCCAGATCGTGGTCGACATGCCCGACCTGCAGGGCCGCGAGGCGATCCTCAAGGTCCACATGAAGAAGATCAAGTTCTCCGAGGACGTCTCGCCCAACAAGATCGCCGCGGGCACGCCCGGCCTGGCCGGCGCCGACCTGGCGAACCTGGTGAACGAGGCCGCCCTGCTGGCCGCCCGGAAGGACCATCTCGAGGTCACGATGGACGACATGTGGGACGCCCGCGAGAAGATCATGCTGGGGCCCGAGCGTCGCAGCCGTGTGATCTCGGACGACGAGAAGAAGATGACGGCCTACCACGAGGCCGGCCACGCCATCATCGCCGAGCTCTGCGAGAACACCGACAAGACCGAGAAGGTCACGATCATCCCCCGCGGCATGGCCCTGGGCGTGACCTGGACCCTGCCCGAGCGCGACGAGGTCTCCACGAGCCTCGAGAAGTTCCTCGACCGGATCTGCATGGCCCTGGGCGGCCGCGTGGCCGAGGAGATCTTCATCGGCACCATCGGAACCGGGGCGGCCCAGGACATCCGCCAGGTCACCGCCATGGCCCGGGCCATGGTCACCCGTCTGGGCATGAGCGATTCCATCGGCCCCATCTCGTACGAGGACAGCGAGGAGCAGGTGTTCCTGGGTCGCGACTACGGCCGCCGCCGCGCGGTGAGCGAGCGCACCCTGCAGTCCATCGACGACGAGATCCGCCGTATCGTGGACGAGCAGCTCGAGCGGGCCCGCGCCCTCCTGAAGGAGCACTCGGACAAGGCCCACGCCATGGCCGAGGCGCTCCTGGAGCGCGAGACCATCGGTCGCGAGGAGGTCGAGCTGATCATGCAGGGGGCGGCCCTGCCTGAGATCGAGATCGACCTGCCGGAGCCCGCACCGGAGCCGGAGGCGGAGGCCGAACCTCCCGCCGACGAACCGGACGGTACCCAGGGCCTGGGCGATCCGGAGCCGGAGCCCGGAGCATGACCTCCCCCATCCGCGACGACTCCAGGACGGCACCGCGCAGCGGTGCCGTCCCGGTCTGGAGGCTGGGCGAACGCAGCGTCGCCTGCGCCGACCGGCCCGCCGTGATGGGCATCCTCAACCTCACCCCCGACAGCTTCCACGAGGGATCCCGCGTGGCCGGCGACCGCGCCGCCGAGGCGGCCGCCGACATGGTCGCCGAAGGAGCCGAGATCCTGGACCTGGGCGCGGAGTCCTCGCGGCCGGGCGCCGACCCCGTGTCCGCCGCCGAGGAGCAGGAGCGCCTGCTACCGGCCCTGGAGGCCGTCCGGGCCGCGGTGGACGTGCCGCTGACCGTCGACACGTACCGGCCCAGGACCGCGAGGCTGGCCCTGGCGTCGGGGGCCGACGGGATCAACGACATCTCCGCGTGTGGAGATCCGGAGATGCTCGGCGTCGCGGTCGAGGCCCGCGCCGGACTGGTGCTGATGCACATGAAGGGCGAGCCCCGGACCATGCAGGACGAGCCGTCGTACCACGATGTCGTGACCGAGGTGGCGGCCCTGCTCGCATCGCGAGCCGCCGCCGCCACGACCGCCGGCCTGGACGCCGACCGGGTGCTCGTGGACCCGGGCATCGGCTTCGGCAAGACCCTGGAGCACAACCTGGCCCTGCTCGCCGCCCTGGACCGCATCGGCGGTGGGTTCGGCGTGCTGCTGGGGGCGTCGCGGAAGTCGTTCATCGGCATGCTCACCGGCGCCGATGCCGACGATCGTCTGGGCGGCAGCCTGGCCGCCGTCGCCGCGGCTCACCGCGCCGGCGCAGCCGTGGTCCGGGTCCACGACCCCGCCCCCACCCGCCAGATGCTCGAGGTGCTGGCCGCCGTGGACGGCGCGTCGATCTGACGCGATCCGACGTTGAGCGCCGCCCGGCCCGGTGCTATGGTCCCCCCCGACGAACCCCGACCCGGCACGGAGGCGCACGGCCCGCATGTGGGAAGCCATCTCCAACTCCCTGATCATCGACATCCTCGACATCGTGATCGTGGCGTTCCTGCTGTATCGCCTGCTGTTGCTGGTGCGCGGCACCAGGGCGGTGCAGATGTTCATCGGCCTGGGTCTGCTGGTGGTGCTGTCGTGGCTGGCGGACCGCCTCGGGATGATCGTGGTGAAGCAGATCATCTCGTCGCTGCAGACGGTGTGGGTGGTGGCGTTCATCATCATCTTCCAGCCGGAGCTGCGCACGGCCCTGACCTACCTCGGCCGGAGGCGCGGCCTGGCCTTCTTCACCGCCCAGGACGAGATCCCCGCCGAGCAGGAGGTCGTGAAGGCCGTGGAGCGGCTGTCGCGGCGCGGGCTGGGAGCGCTGATCGTGCTGGAGCGGGAGATCAGCCTGGGACGCTGGGCCCGGTCGGGGACGCTGATCAACGCCGACGTCTCGTCGGAGCTCATCGAGTCCATCTTCACGGTGCCGGGGCCGTTGCACGATGGGGCCGTGATCATCACCGGCGACAAGGTCACCTCCGCCGCCTGCATCCTGCCCAATACCGAGCGCACCGAGTTCGGCTACGTGTTCGGTACGCGGCACCGGGCCGCCATCGGCCTGAGCGAAGTGTCGGACGCGCTGGTGATCGTGGTGTCGGAAGAGACGCGGGCCATCTCCCTGGCCTATCGCGGCGAGATCAAGCGGGGGTTGTCGCTGGACGACCTGACGGCCGAGATCAACCGCATCGTGGCCGCGCCGGCCCGCAACAGCGACATCACGCCCGACGCCGCTCCCGCCGACTGACCCCGTTCCCCGCATCCAGCACCCGCAGCCCCAGGCCCGTGCCTGCGGCCATCTCCGCCACGGCGCAGGCCGCGGCCAGGAGCAGCGCGCGGGGGTCCCTGCGCGTCGTCACGGGGATGCGGACACGGTTCCGGGGAGCGTCGGCGCGGGGGGATAGCGCCGGACACCCCCCGTCGCCGGTCCAGGCGTAGTCCAGCCAGAGTTCCAGTCCCGGGCCCCGCCTGCGGAGGCCGCCGTCCCTGATCTCGATGCCGCCGTCCAGCAGCCGTCGGAGCCGACGGAGGACGGGGCGTGCCGGAAAGTCGCGGTGGATCGTCATGGCGTGCTCCGGGTCGGGGTGTCGGGTCACCGGCCGGCGGGTCTGGCGCCTTCGCCGCCGGCCGGTGATCCCCGTGCGGTCCGACGGGACCTCCCGTTCCCCGCCTCGCCGCACGGTCCCTCCTTCTGCAAGGGGGCGGCCAGCGGGTCCGGTTCCCCGGCAAGGCGTCCGTAATTCGTTCCCCGGCAATCCGTTGGCGACGTCGAGACCGGCGGGCCGGACCTGACCGTCGAGCCTGGTCGCTGTCGCACGCCTGGAACCGGACACCGACGATCACGACGATCCGACACCCGATCACACGATTCGGCAAGGAGTTGCAGTGCTGGGCAAGGGGGTCCGGAGCGACTCCGGCGACGATCAGACGGCGGGTTCCAGGAGGGAGACGCCGGGCTCGTCGGCGCCATCGACGGCGTTCCTGGCCGCCATGAGGCGAACGGCCAGGACGTGGGCCACCAGGTCCAGGGCCAGGACCTCGCCGGCGCGGTAGCCCGCGAGGCCGCGGTCGCGACCCGAGGTCACCGAGAGCAGGCCCAGGAGCCTGCCGTCGTCGACGATGGGGAGGTGGACGTCGGCGCCCGACCACTTGAGGTAGGCCCGCTCCTCGGCCGTGAGCCCGCCCCCGTCCAGTTCCCCGGTTTCCAGGGGGACGGCGGCGGCGGCCAGGTGGGATCCCATCCAGCCGTCCGCGGGGATGGTGCGGTCGTCGGCCCCGGGCAGGTGCAGGTCGGCGCCGTCGGCCAGGCACAGGCGGCACTCGGCGGCGAGGCCGGCCCGGCTCAGGGCCGCGCCCACGACGTCGGACCACAGCGCCGGCGAGGGCTTGCGGTCCAGGGCGGCCGTCAGGGTGGACAGGATGGTGCGGTCGGGCCGACCTCGGCGAGGGGCCGGCACGACGTCGGCGGCAGCGGGGGCCTCCGGTTCGGCGTCTTCGTCCTGGCCCAGGGCCGTGGCGAGGTCCGGCGACGTGGCCAGCCCCCCTTCGCCCGCATGCCGATCCAGGACCCAGCCCACCACCACGTTGGGATCCACGAGAACCAGCCTCCCGCCCCGGTCCTCGAGTCGCCGTGCGAAGGCGGCCACGGCGTCCGCCACGTCCTCGCTGATTCCGCCCAGGCCGGAGAGGTCCAGCACCGCGAGGTCGCAGTCGCCGGACAGGCACTCCTCCGCGAACGCCTCCACCGGTGCCCGGTCGGCGCGACCGCACGTGCCCGTCAGCCGCGCAGCGGCCGTCCGGGATCGTCCGGTCTCCAGGATGTCGATGACGAGGTTCACGGGATCCGCCTCAGACGAGTTCCTTGGCCAGCCAGCCGTCGAGGACGCGACGCAGGAACCGCCACTCGCTGCCGACCTTCTTGGCGGGGATCTTCCCCTCCTTGGCCAGACGGCAGACGGTCTTGACGTGCATCTTGAGGTAGTCGGCGGCCTCCACCGAGGTCATGACCTGGTTGGAGGTGTCCTCGGCGCCGATGTAGATCTTCCCGTAGTCCTTGGTTGCGGTGCTCATGCTGTCGTGCTCCTCGGGACAGGTTGGTGCATCAGGGACATTGCCCTGGAGCACGGAACAGCAACTACCGTGCCCCTGACTAAAAAACGGTCGTTTCCGGGCAGGACGGCCCCAAATGGGGAAGAACGGGGAACGGGAGGGGATCCGGAGGCGTCCTGACGGGCGGCGGGACGCGGCGGGAACGCAGGGACCGTTGCAATCCGCAATCGGTCCCGGTGCGATCAGCGGCGCTTGAGGAACTCCCCCACCTCGGCGTGGAGGGAGTCGCGGCCGTGGGAATCGAGGATCATGTGGCCGCCGTCCGGGTAGAGCCGAAAGCGCGCGTTGCGATGTCGGATCTTGCGCTGCAGGAAGCGCAGGGACGAGCTGTCGATGCGGTCGTCGTCCTCGCAGTGGGCGGCGTAGACCGGCAGGCGGAGCTTCCCGGCCAGCGACTTGGCCTTCTCCATGCACTCGAAGACCTCGAGATTCCAGCCCAGGCGCCGGCGCACGAAGGGGATGTGATGCAGGCCAAGGGCGATCTTCACCCGGGTCCAGAAATCCACCTTGGGATTCAGGGCGGCCGCCAGCAGCACCAGGGACGCCGGCTGCTCGGCCTTGGCCAGGTGCATGGCCAGGGCGCCGCCGAAGCTGAAGCCCACCACGTGGACCGTGCCGTAGATCCGTTCCAGGATGTCGTAGCGCAGCTTGACCTCGTTGTAGCAGGCCTTCCACTTCACGTCGGGCAGGCCGGCGGTGGCCACGCCGTGGCCGGGCAGCAGCACGTTGGCCACCGTGAAGCCGCGCTCGAAGAGGTGGTCGGTGAGGCCGCGCAGGTCCGAGGGGTTGCCGGTGGAGCCGTGGATCAGCAGGACAGCGGCGTCGGCCTCGGGGCGGAGGCGGAGCTGGGACCGCTTGTCGGGGTCGATGTCCTGCCACTTCTCCATCTCGGCGACCAGGCGCTCCTGGCTCCTCATCAAGACGTGGCGGCCCTCGGCGTCCGGCGCGTCCTCCCCGCGCAAGGTCTCGAGCTCCCAGGCGGTCATGGCGAGCTGCTCGAGGCGCTGGGGATCGAGCTGGTTGTTGGAGGCGTCGGACACGTGGTTCTCCTCGGAGGGTCAGGACTCCGCGTCGCGGAGGTCGGACGGTCGGACGGCGATGACGTCGGGCCAGTCGTCCTGGTCCATCTCCGACAGGACGCCGTGGTCCCTGTACTTGCCGGAGAGGACGAAGGCGGTGGCCATGCCCATGCGTTTCGCGGTCACGAGATCGGCCACCGGGTCGTCCGATATGAATAGGGCGTCGGAGGCCTCGACGCCAACCCTTTTCAGGGCTTCCCGGTAGATCCGCTCCTTCGGCTTGCCGATCACGACGGTCTCCCGCGACGCCAGATGCTCCAGGGCGGAGGCGACCATCCCGGGCCCGCAGCGACGTTTCCCGTCGGCGTCGAGCCAGAAGATGTTGCGGTGCAGGGCCACGAGCTCGGCCCCGTGGTCGGCCAGGGTGGGGATGGCGGCGTCCAGTTCCTCCACCGTCAGGTCGGGGTTCACGCCCAGGACGACGGCGTCGCACGGACCCCCATCCACCAGTTCGAACCCCTGCTCCCGCCACCAGTCGGCCAGGCGGGGCGCGCCCAGCCAGAGGATACGGGTGCGACCCCAGCCGGCCAGGAGACGGGCCCCGGTGCCCAGGGCGCCCACGATGTCGTCCACCGTCACCTCGAACCCGGCGCCGCGCAGGGCCTCGGCCAGCTCCTCCGGTGCAAAGGTCGTGTTGTTGCTCACCAGCACCCGCGCCAGGCCCCGGTCCGCGAGGTCCGCGAACCACTCGGGAGAGCCGTCCACGGGCCTGTAGCTCTTGTCGCGCACCAGCACGCCTTCCACGTCGATCAGGCAGGCGCGGGGGTCAGGACGTCGCGGCATGGTCGGCCACCACCTCGTCGAACAGGTCGTCGTAGAGCGGCGCGAGCCGCGGCCAGCGGTAGGCGTCGCAGTCCAGGGGCAGGGAGCAGACGTGGCCGCAGCGGCCGGCAATCACGTCGCGCAGCAGATCGGTCAGCCCTTCGGGGCCGTCGTACAGGTGGCGCCCCTTGCAGCGAGTGCCGTAGAGGGAGGGGTACACCTGTTCCCGGGGCAGCACGGGGTAGCAGCCGGCCTGCACGGCCTCGGCCACCGAGATGCCGAAGTACTCCTGGGCGGCGCAGCTCACCACGATGTCGCTGGTCTCCAGGACGCTGCCGTAGGCGCCTCGGTCCGGTTCGTGGCCCCAGCCCAGGATGCGGTCGCCCAGGGCGTCGCGCAAGGGCTCGAAGACCCCGTCGCGCCGGCGGGTCTCGCCCAGCAAGTGCAGGCGGAAGTCCATGCCCTCGGCCGCCAGGGTCGTGAGGGCCGCGATCAGCCACTCGGGGCGCTTGTCGAACTCCCAGCGGTGGTTCCAGAGCAGCACGGGGGCGTCGGCGGAGCGGGGCCAGCCGGGGCCTGTATCGGGGTCGCAGGGAGCGCCCAGGTAGGGGGCGAAGTCGTCGTCGGGGCGGGGCGGGCGGGCGATGCCCACCGGCAGCACCGTGCAGCGGGCCGCCAGGCGTTCCCGCAGGCCGGGAGGCACGCCGTCGGGCATGCGGCCGATGTAGCCCGAGATGTTGTCCAGGAACAGGTCGCGGTGGAAGGCGGAGTTGAAGACCACGCGGTCGGCCGCGAGGCAGCTCAGGATGTTGGTGAAGCCGAAGTGGAAGTCGAACTCCTCGTCCGGCGACAGCGGGTAGGTGAGCTGGTTCTCGTGCATGTAGAGCAGCAGGGGCCGGCGATCCAGGGGCGGCGTCAACAGGCCGCGCAGGTCGGCCGTGTTGAGCATGTCGGTGCAGAACAGCAGGTCGTAGTCGTCGCCGGCGGCGGCCAGGCGGTCGGCGAACACCACCGAAGCGGCTCGCATCCGCCATTTCCAGAAGCGGGCGGGCATGGTCAGCGACGTGATCGCGTGACGGGAGTGGGCGGCGAGGCCCTCCCGGAAGGCCCGATGGGAGCCGCCGTCGTAGGGTTCGAGGAAGGCTACGTTCAACTTGGAGCCGCCCCGTTGAAGAATCGGATGATGTGTCGTATCATGAGATGAAACCCTGTTTTCCCCGCCGAGACCCCCGCGCTCCACGCGAAAGGACGCGACGATGAAGAGGTTCGCCCTACCACTGCTGCTGATCGGCGTCGTCATGGCGGCCGCTCCGGCCCTCGCCGACACCTTCGCCGGCTACGTGCCCGGCCGCCTGATCCTCGTGCTCGAGGACGACACCTTCCCCGTCGTGGACAAGTCCGGCGACGTGGTCGGCGTGGACCTCGAAGGCCTCGACGCCCTGGCCAAGCGCCACGGCGTGCGGGATCTCGAGCAACTGTACCCCGCCCAGGGCGCCCCGTCCAAGTCCGGACTCCCGGACCTGCGGCTGCACTGGGCCGCGTCCTTCCCCGAGCACCTGGACCTGGACCGCGTGCGCGACGACTTCCTGGACCTGCCCGAGGTGGCCGAGGTCTGGAAGGACGAGATGCACTACATGACCAACGTGCCCAACGACCCCCAGCTCAACAACCAGTGGTTCCTGCGCAACACCGTGCCCGGCGGCAAGGACATCCGCGCCGTGGGCGGCTGGGCCGAGACGTACGGCGACACCAACATCGTGATCGCCATCGTGGACTCGGGCGTGGCGTGGGATCACCCCGATCTGGGCGGCCCCCACCCCGACAGCGTGGGCGGCGCCATCTGGACCAACTGGACCGAGTACTACGGTTCGCCCGGCGTGGACGACGACAACAACGGCAAGATCGACGACATCCGCGGCTGGGACTTCGTGAACCTGAGCCCCAGTGCCGGCTGGCCCGGCGAAGACATGCAGTTCGTGGACAACGACCCCTACGACTTCGAGAGCCACGGCACCGCCTGCGCCGGTGTGGCCGCCGCCATCACTGACAACGGCGTGGGCGTGGCCGGCGTGGCCCGCGGCTGCAAGATCATGCCCGTCCGCGTGGGCTACCTGCCCGCCGGCGAGACCCTGGGCGTGGTGGTCATGAGCTACGCGTCGGCCGGCATGATCTACGCCGCCAGCAACGGCGCCCACGTGATCAACTGCAGCTGGGGCAGCAGCAGCTACCTGAGCTTCGCGGTGACCCACTGCGTGGACGAGGGCGCCATCGTGGTGACCGCCGCCGGCAACGACGACGACACCGTGGCCAGCTACCTCAACACCCACCCCGACGTGCTGGGCGTGGCCGCCACCACCAGCGCGGACACCAAGGCCACCTTCAGCAGCTACGGCACCTGGGTGGAGTGCTCGGCTCCCGGCGTGAACATCACCTCCACGTGGTACGACCACGCCAGCGACACCCTGACCTACGGCACGGTGCAGGGCACGTCGTTCTCCTCGCCCATCACCTGCGGCGCCCTGGCCCTGATCTGGTCCGCCAACCCGGGCTGGAGCCGCACCCAGGTCAGCAACCTCCTGCTGAACACCTGCGACGACATCGACGGCCTGAACCCCGGCTACGAGGGTCAGCTCGGCGCCGGCCGCATCAACCTGCTGCGGGCCCTGGGCGACTCGTTCCAGAAGGTGCCCGAGGAGTTCGAGTACATCACCGACGCCTTCAACATGGCCTCGCCCGGCGACACCATCGCCATCAAGGCGTCCACGCCCATGACCGGCCCCATCGTGGTGCCCGCCACCGAGTTCCACGTGCTCGGCGGCTGGGACGACACCTGGTCGACCCGTGATCCCGTGGGCACGCCCACGGTGATCACCGCCAACGTCTCCAACACGGCCCTCCAGGTCTCCGGCGGCGCGACGACGGCCCTCGTGATCGACGGCTTCCGCTGCACCGGCGGCGGCGGCAAGAACTACAACGGCATTCCCGACTCGGGAGACTTCGGCGGCGGCGTGGTGCTCAACGGCACCTCGCCGACCCTGCGCAACATCGACGTGACGGGCAACGACGTGGGCGACGCCTCGAACTTCGGCGGCGGCGGCGGCGTGCTGCTGTACAACTCCTCCGCCCTGCTGGAAAACGTGCACGTCCACGGCAACAGCGCCGTGCACGGCGCCGGGCTGTACGTCAGCGGCGGCGCACCGACCCTGCGCGACTGCGTGATCGAGGACAACACCTCCACCGTGAGCCTCACGGCTCCCCTGGGCGGCGGCATCTTCGCCCACGCCACGGACCTGACGCTGGAGAACGTGACCATCAGCGGCCACGACGGCGTGAACACCGGCGGCGGCGTGTACGCCGTGCCGGGCACCGGTTCGCTGAGCCTGGTCACCGACCACACGACCATCACGAACAACAACGCCAAGGTGAAGGGCGGCGGCCTGTACGTGGGCGGCGGCGCCCTGACCATGCTGGGCGACGTCGTCAGCGCCAACGGCTACACCGGCGACGCCACCTTCATGAGCGGCGGCGGCGTGGCCACGGAGAACGCCACGGTCGTGATCGACAGCCTGGTGGCCGAGGACAACGCGGCCCACTCCGGCGGCGGCATCCACCAGCTGGCCGGCAGCCTGGACCTGACGGCGTCGGTGGTGGCCCGCAACTCGGCGGTGTTCTTCGCAGGCGGCCTCTACTCGCAGGATGCGGCGAGCGGCTCCGTCGACGGCAACACCTTCACCGCCAACAGCGGCGGCAGCGCCTCCGGCGGCGTGTACCTGTTCGGGTCCAGCCTGCCGGTGAGCAACAACCTCGTGGCCTTCAACACCGGCGGCGCCGGCCAGCCCAACGGCATCAACGTGGTCAGCGCCACCCCGACGTTTTCGTGCAACGACGTGTACGGCAACGACGGCACCCAGTACGGCGGCGTCACCGACCCCACCGGCAGCGACGGCAACATCTCCGTCGACCCCATCTTCTGCGATGCGGTCGCCGGCGACTACACCCTGCGCGACGACTCCCCCTGCCACGTGGACAACGCCGGCGCCTGCGGCCAGATCGGCGCCCTCGGCCAGGGCTGCACCCAGGGCACCGGCGTGGAGGACGGCCCGGGCGACGCCGTGCCGACGGCCTTCCGCGTGGAGCCCAACTTCCCCAACCCGTTCAACCCGGTCACGACCATCCGCTTCGCCCTGCCCGAGCCCGGCCAGGTGGACGTGCGGATCTACGACGTCTCGGGCCGCCTGGTGCGCGTGCTGGTGGACGAGGCCATGACGGCCGCCGTCCACACCGTGACCTGGTCCGGCGACGACGACCGCGGTCGCCCGCTCCCGTCGGGCGTGTACTTCTACAAGGTGACCGCCCCGGGTCACCGCTTCGTGGACCGCATGGCGCTCGTGAAGTAGCGACCGCCTCCGGACCCGATCACGACGGGGCCTTGCCTGCGGGCGGGGCCCCGTCTACTGTTGCGGGGTCATCAACGGAGGTCGTCCCCATGCCCAGCCAGCCGTCCAAGGACCTGCAGTCGTTCCCGAACCCCCAGACGGAGCGGGACTACGAGATCCTCTTCGACTGCCCCGAGTTCACCTGCCTCTGCCCCCTCACCGGGCAGCCGGACTTCGCCCACTTCCGCATCCGCTACATGCCGGGCGACCTGTGCGTGGAGCTGAAGTCCCTGAAGCTCTACCTGTGGACGTTCCGCGACAAGGGCGCCTTCCACGAGGCCGTCACCAACGAGATCCTGGACGACCTCGTCTCCCTCATGTCCCCGCGCTTCCTGGAGATCGACGCCAAGTGGTACGTGCGCGGCGGCATCACCACCTACGTGAAGGCGACGCATCGCGACGGCGGGTGGACCGGGGAGGATCCCCGACCCGGCGATGCCTGGTAGGCTTTCTTCCTGATCGATTAGCGCGGCGAGCGTGCGAGGGCGGCTTCGACCCGCCCGAGCATGCCGTGCGCGGCGGTGTCGGTGGGGTCCAGGGCCAGGGCGCGGCGGAAATGCTCCGCCGCCTCACGGTACCGGCCCTGCTCTGCATAACAGGCACCGAGCATGGTGTGGGCGCCGGCGTCTCGGGGGGCTGCGCCGAGCAGGGTGCGCAGGTGGCCGATGGCGGCGTCCAGGCGTCCCGAACGGGTCAGGGCCAGGGCCAGGGCGCGGCGGGCGTCGGGGTCGGACGGGGCGCGCTCCACCACGGGCTCCAGGAGCGTGGCCGCCTCGCCGAACCGTTCCAGCAGGTTGCGCAGCTCACCTGCCATGCGGGCCGGGTGGCGGTTCTCGGGATAGGACCGGGCCAGGGCGTCCACCGACGCCAGCACCGCTGCGGCCCCGTCGCGCCCCAGGCGTTCGCGCTCCAGGCGCAGGCGGGCCCCCACCATGATGTCGCGCAGGTTGCCCTGACGGATCTCACGGGCATAGGCGAGGCCGTCGGCATCCAGGGCGGCGCCGTCGCCGAGCACGGTCGCGAAGGGCGAAAGATGGTCCGCGATCAACGGTACCAGGGCCGTCTCGGCATCCACCTCCGCATCGGCCTTCATGGTGGCGTAGGCCAGGTCGGGACGGTCATCCACCAGGGGCTCGGCATCGGCGGCGAGGCGTATCAGATCCTCCGTCCCGCACAGGAACCCTCCGAGTAGCGCCGTGGGCCGATCCAGATGCTCGCGGGACCCACCCCAGTGGCTCCAGGCCAGGTCGGCCTTCAGGGCAGGCGTCGAGGAGAGGCGCTCCAGGGCGGCGGACCCGAGGATCACCGGTCCGTCCGCCGATCCGATCAGCAGCAGCTCGTTGGCGTTGGACCAGAGTACCGCCTCGGGGAACGCCTCCAGGAAGGTGGCGAGGATGCGGCGCAGCTCCGTCTCGCCCAGGAAGGGCAGCGGCACGAACTGGGCCACCAGTCCTCCGGGCTCCAGGCGCTCGCGGGCATGGGCGTAGAACTCGCGGGTGTAGAAGGCGTCGACGCCGGGGCGGAACACCTGCCCCACCTCGATGGACACGATGTCGTAGGTGCGGGCGGTGTGGGTGGCGAAGGTGCGACCGTCGTCGGGGATGGCGGACACGCGCGGGTCGTCCATCCAGGCGCTGTCGAAGTTGCGGCGCACCACCGGGAACACGGCGGGCTCGATGTCCACGCAGTCCAGCCGCTCGGCGCCGTGCATCAGGAACCGGCTGGCGGTCTGGCCCACGCCCAGGCCGATCACCAGCACCGACCGGGGCGCCGGGTGCAGCATGGCGGGCACGTGGGCGGCCATGATCTGGTGGCCCTTGGACTCGCGGCCCTGCCAGAGACGGTCGATGAGCAGGTGGCGGTCGCCGTCGCGGGACACGACCGACAGGGTGGAGCCGTAACCCTCGGCGGAGTCCACGACCTTGCCGCCCAGGGCGAGGTAGTCGTCGGGAAGGTCGGCAGGGGTGAAGGCGGGAATCAGCACCCAGGCGACCACGACGGCCGCCGCCGCCCCCGCCCGGACCAGTCCCCCGCGACCCGCCGGCCGGTCCAACAGCAGCAGGGCCAGCACGGCCGCGGCCGTCGACAGCCCCGTCACGATCAGCAGCGACGCCTGCAACCCCAGCGCCGGCAGCAGCCAGAACCCCGCCACCATCGAGCCGACGATACCGCCCAGCGTGTTCAGCGCCGTCAATCGCCCCACGGCGCGCACCGCGTCGCCGCCTGCGCCCGCTGCCAGCTTCACCGCCAGCGGGAACGACGCGCCGGAGAGGATCGCCGGCGGCAGCATGAGCAGGGCGAAGGGCGCCACGCCCTCGCCGAGGCCCAGCCAAACGTCCGTCGAGAGGCCCGTCAGGACGAGCAGCACCAGGCCGGCCCCGGCCTGCAGGGCCGCGAAGGCCGGTGCCAGGGGCACCCGGCGATCCCATAGGCGCGCAGCGAGCCAGCTGCCCGCCACGATCCCCACCAGCACCACCGACAGAGCCAGGGTGTACGTGGTCACCGAGTTGCGGACCAGCAGGGAGAGGAAGCGCGTCCAGACCACCTCGGCGGCCAAGGCCGCGAGTCCGGTCAGCAGGAAGAGGGACGCCACCAGGCGCAGGCGGCGGGTGTCGGCCGAGTCCGCGGGAGGCGCCTCGTCGACGGGCAAGCCGTCGCCGTCGGGACGGAACGCGAGGGCCAGGCCACCCGCCGCGGCGTTCAGGACCGCCGCCACGAGGATCGACCCCTGTTGCCCGAGGGCCGGCAACAGCACGAACCCCGCCGCCGCCGCGCCGGCCGCCGCGCCCAGGGTGTTCACGCCATACAGGAAACCCACCTCGCCCGCCAACCGGTGTCGACTCACGGCGAACTGCCGGACGAACAGCGGCAGGGTGCCGCCCATGGCCACCGTCGGAGGCAGCAGCACGAGCGCCACGAACCCCACGCGGATCGTCAGCAGCACCGGCGATGCCGCCTCTCCCTCACCGAGAGCACGGTAGACCGCCCCGTAGGGCGCCTCGAGCAGGTCGAACGCCTTCAGGCTCAGCAGCGCCATGACGCCGAGGGCCAGCTCCAGCAGGGCGTACACGCGGATGGGGCGGGCGATGCGGCGGCCGATGCGCCCGAAGATCTCGCTGCCCAGGGCCAGGCCGCCGAAGAACACGGCCAGCACGGTGCTGAGGGCGAAGGTGGTGGAACCGAAGACCAGCGAGGACCGCTTGATCCAGACGATCTCGTCGATGAGCCCGGCGGCCCCCGACAGGAAGAAGCAGACGATGGCGATCCAGCGGCGCATGGACGGTCCCTGGTCGAGAGTCGGAGGTTCGGTCGTCGGAGCGGGGAAGCTTATCACAGCCCCCGGCGGGGGTCACGGATGTCGATGTCCCGGGCGCAGTCGGGGCAACGGATCGCATCGTCGAGCCGGACACGCACGCCGCCCGGCCCCCTCGCGATCACGGTGGCGCCGCAGCCGGGGCATCGGGTATCGGCGGCGCCGGGCGTGGCCACGTTCCCCCGGTACACGTAGTCGAGGTGCCCTGCGGCGACCTCCGCCGCACGGTCCAGGACCGCCGGCGGCGTGGGCGGCGCGTCGAACTTCCAGGCTGGGCGATAAGCCGACAGGTGCAGCGGGATCGAGCGGTCCACCGAGGCCACGAAGGCCGCCAGTTCGTCCACGGCCTCCGGCGCATCGTTGTGGCCGGGGATCACCAGATTGGTGACCTCCACGTGAACGCCGGTGGCATGGAGCCGCCGGATGGCCGCCAGCACAGGCTCCAGCCGCGCCTTGCAGACGCGGCGGTAGAAGCGGTCGTCCATGCTCTTGAGGTCCACGTTGGCGGCGTCGAGCAGGGGGGCGAGTTCATCGAGCGGGCCGTGCTCCAGGAAGCCGTTGGTGACCACCACGTTGGCCAGGCCGGCCTCGCGGGCCAGGCGGGCCGTGTCGCGCACGAACTCGAACCACACCAGGGGTTCGCTGTAGGTGTAGGCGATGCCGGTGGAACCCTCGCGTCGGGCCAGGGCCACGACCTCGGCCGGCGTCATCTCCGTGTCCGCGCCTCTCCCCTCCTGACTCAACCCCCAGTTCTGGCAGAAGGCGCAGTGGAGGTTGCAGCCGCGGGCCGCCACCGAGAGGATCGGCGCGCCGGGGCGGAAGTGGTAGAGGGGCTTCTTCTCCATGGGGTCCATGGCGCAGGCGGCCACGCGGCCGTACTGGAGCGGGACCATGCGGCCGTCGCGGTTGGCGCGGGTGCCGCAGGGGCCGTCGCGGCCGGGGCGCAGGCGGCAGCGCAGGGGGCACAGCTCGCAGACCACGTGGCCCTTGGGTTCGGGGCGCCACCAGGCGGCTTCCACCATCACGTCCGGCCTCCTTCCAGGACGCCGAGGGCCCACTGCGCGGCTTCGCGCACGTCGGGGTCGGAGTCGTCGGCGGCTACCCGGCGGATCGCGGGCAACAGGTCCGCACGACCGGTATTGGCGGCCACGACCAGGGCGTTGCGGCGCAGTCCCTCGGGGTGGCAGCGCCAGAGGGGCGTGCGGCGGAAACGATCGCGGAACGTGTCGGCGTCGCAGGTGATGAGGTCGGCCAGATCGAGGTCGTCGTGTTCCGGTCGCGTGCCGTACTCCTCCCGGATGCCGCCGAGCAGGCGGCGGGCCGCCTTGTGATTCCAGGGGCACACGGCCTGGCACACGTCGCAGCCGAAGAGCAGGCCGCCCTGCTCGCCACGGCGATTGGCCGGGGCGGACCCCTTCCATTCGATGGTCCAGGTGCTGAGGCAGTCGTGGGCGTCCAGGCGGAAGGGGTCGTTCAGGGCGCCGGTGGGGCAGGCATCGGCGCAGCGGGTGCACTTGCCGCAGAGGTGGGCCATGCCGTCCTCGTCGGGTACGCGCTGGGCGGGCGGGCCCACCAGGGGGCGCGGCGCGTCGGCCAGGCCCGTGACCTCCAGTTCCAGCAACGCCACGCCCAGGAAGAGGGCCGACCCCAGGCGGGGGTGGATGAGCATGGTGTTCTTGCCGTAGAAGCCCAGGCCGGCCAGCCAGGCGTACTCACGCTCGAGGTACGGCCCGGCGTCGACGGCGTCGGCGGCCTGCATGTCCTGTTCGGCGGCGATCACGCCGCGGGCGTGGAGTTCGCGACGCAGGGCGCTGGTGATGTTCCGGATGCCCTTGCGCAGCACGTCGTGGTAGTCGAGGCCGCGGGCGTAGCGCGAGACGCCGTCGGTCCAGGGACGGTCGTCGCTGCAGCCGGTCGCGGCGGAGGCGTCGTCGGGAGTCCAGCCGTCGGAATAGCGCTGGCCGAAGACCAGCAGCGTCGTCGCCCAGGGGTGGGCGCGCGTGGGGTCGGCGCGGCCGTGGGGATCGCGCAGGAGATATTCCAGGTCGCCGTGCCGGTTCTCCAGCAGCCAGTTGATCCAGTCGGCGGTGTGGGGCAGGCGGCGGGGCAGGCGCACCACGCCGCAGAGGTCGATGGATTCGCCGGCGCACAGGGGGCCGAGGATGCCGCGCAGAGTCAGGGCGGTGATGCGCGGCGGCGCGCTCACAGGCGGCCGCCGAGGCGGGCGACGGCTTCATCGTACCCGGACAGCAACCGTTCGAAGACCTCGGCCACCGTCGGCACGTCGCGGATCAGGGCGGCCACCTGACCGATCTCCAGCTCACCCTCGACCAGGTCGCCTTCCAGCATGCCGCTCCGGGCCCTTCCCGTGCCGAGCAGTTCGGCCAGCTCATCACGATCCGCGCCGCGGGCCTCGGCCTCTTCCACCGCCTCGCGGAAGGTGTTGCGGAGCAGGCGCACCGGGACGTGCTTCTTCAGGACCAGGCGAGTGTCGTCGCCGTCGACGACGGCGTTCTTGAAGGCGTCGTGTCCCGACGACTCCGTGGTGACGGCGAAGCGCGACCCGATCTGCACGCCTTCGGCCCCGAGGGCCAGGACCGCCGCCATCTGGGCTCCTGTCGCGACCCCCCCGGCGGCGATCACCGGAATCGAGACGGCCTCCACGCAGAGGGGCGTGAGCACCAGGGACGTGAGTTCCTCGCGACCGTTGTGGCCGCCGGCCTCGAAACCCTCCACCACCACGGCGTCGCAGCCGGCCTCCTCGCACTTGACGGCCAGCGCCGGCGAGGCCGCCACGTGTACCGACACCGCTCCCGCCGATTTCACCCGACCGACCACACGCTTCGGCGAGCCTGCCGACGTGACCACCACGGGCACGCCCTCGTCCAGCGCGATGTCCAGGCATTCGGCGGCGTGGCCGTAGAGCAGGGGCAGGTTCACGCCCACGGGGCGGTCGGTGAGGTCGCGGGCCTTGTGGAGCTGGTCGCGGAAGAGGTCGGGGCGCATGCTGCCGGCGCCGATCAGGCCCAGACCGCCGGCGGCCGAGACGGCCGCGGCCAGGCGGGCGCCGCTGTTGTACACCATGCCGCCCTGGACGACGGGGTGGTCGATGCCGAACAGGTTGCAGATGCGGTTGTCGGGCCAGCGGGGATCCATGGTCGCTCCCTTCCATCGAGGATGGTGGGAGGATAGCGCATCGCACGGCAGGCGCCAGCCTTCAGTCCCGGGGCAGCCCCAGGTCAGTCCCTGGTCAGTCCCTGGTCAGTCCCGATCCGGCGTCACCCGGATCATCCGCACCTTCTCCACGGTGATCAACCCGTTGCGGATCATGGGCTCGACGATCCCCAGGATGTGCTCGATCCGCTCCGGCGAATCGGCCACCTCGATCACCACCGGGAGGTCGGCGCTCAGGCGCAGCACACCGGCCGAATGGATGCGCTGGTGGGCCCCGTAGCCCTGGATTCCCCTGAGGACCGTGGCCCCGGCCAATCCCTCGGCCAGGCAGCGCTCCACGATGGCCTCGTAGAGAAGGCGCCCGCCTCTGCGGGCGCCTTCGTCCACGTAGATCCTCAGCAGTTTGCCCTCGTCTTCGGTTCTCATGACGGCCTCCTCTCCCCGTTCCATCATACCATGGGGGAAGCCCGGATCCGAAATAGTTGAATTTTGACTTTCATTCGTGATATGGTCCCGGACGCGCCGGCCTCTCCACTGCCGGCTCCGGTCCCTTCCGGCCGCCGGCACCCGGTTCCCGTCCCTGACATCGCCCGCCTTCGCCCCGGAGTCCCGTGCGCACCGTCCGCATCGCCGGACCCGTCCGGCCCCGCCACACCCTGGAAAGGAGACCCGCATGACGTCCCGTCCCCGCGCACCGCGCCTCGACGATCAGCACCGTTCGACACCCCGGCGCATCTCCACCTCAACCCGGAGGCAACGATCATGGCACGCACGACGCTGCTCGTCCTGCTCCTGGCCGGATCCGCTCTGATCCTCGGCTGCCAGGACGACACCACGCCCCTCTCCCCCACCGCACACTCCCCCGATCATCCTTCCGCCATCGTCAAGACCCTCGCCCTCGGCTCCCGCGGCGCCGGCGGCCACCTGGACGGCGCCGCCCTGCACGGGGCCAACGGTCTGGCCCTGACCGACGACGGACGCCTGCACGTGGGCAGCCTCTTCGGCCGCGAGATCGCCGAGGTGGCCACCGCCGACGGCTCCCTGCTCGGCAGGCTCGACGCCACCGATGGCGTGGAGGGCGTGGACGACCTGGCCCGCGGCCCCGACGGCTCCCTCTGGTGGTCCAACTTCTGGACCGGCGAGGTGGTGCGCATGGGCGCCGACCGCTCCCTGCGGGTCGTGGACATCGGCCCCGGCGCCGGTCCCCTGGCCGTGGACGCCGACGGCCGCGCCTACGTGGCCCGCCGCTTCCTGGGCACGGGCATCCACGTGATCGACCCCGATCCCGCCGTACCTCCCCGCCTGCTGGCCGACCCCGGCAACGTGGGCGGCCTGGCCCTGGACGGTCGCGGGTGGCTCTACGCTTCCCTCTGGAACGACGGCACGATCGTGCGTATGCGGACCGACGCCTCGTGGCCCCTGGTCGCGACCGTGGCCCGCGACTTCCAGGTCCCCGCCGGCATCGCCTTCGACGCCAAGGGCGCCCTGGTGGTCGTGGAGCACATGACCGGCGACGTCTGGAAGCTGGTCCTGCGCACCGTCGACGAACCCGACATCGACCCCGACGACCCGTTCAACCCGCCTGACGAGACCGACGACCTCGCCCTGAAGGTCCAGTACGTGGACCACCGCGAGCGCATCGCGAGCCTCGAGCCCGGCCTCGCCTACGTGGAGCCCGATCCCCGCGGCCACCTCTTCGTGGCCAACAGCCAGGACGGCACCGTCACCAAGCTCTACTCCTGGGGGTACCGGCGGACCGTGTGCCCCGGCGGACTGATCCTGCCCGGAGGCGTGGCGGTGGCCGACGACGGCCTGCGAGGCGGCGCCATCTGGATCGCCGACGCCTGGTCCCTGCGTGCCTTCGACCTGACCACAGGCGACGCCTGCGGCCTGCACCGCTGCATGATGGCCGTGAACGGATTCACCGCGCCCATGACGGCCCACCGCTCCGATGGCGAGGTGGTGGTGTCGTCGTGGATGGGCAAGGTCCAGGTCCTCGACCCGGTGGAATGCGAGGTGGTCGAGACCCATGACCTGACCGCCGAGACGCCCCTGAACGCCATCCGCTACGGCGACGTGCTGGTGGCCACGAGCCTCACGAACGGCAGCGTGTTCAGCCTGGACTCCAGGACGGTCTACGCCGACGGCCTGTCGGTGCCGGCCGGCCTGGCCACCGACGGCCGCGACCTCTGGGTCGCCGACCGCGCTACCGGCTCGGTGTGGCACGTGGCCCGCGACGGAGACGCCCTGGCCGCCCCGCGCCTGGTGATCGACGGCCTCGACGCCCCCGAGGGCATGGCCTGGATCGCCCCCCGTCACCTGCTGGTGGTGGAGACCGGCGCCGACCGCCTGATCCGCGTGGACACCATGCGCGGCACGATCGGAGTGGTGGCCGCTGACCTGGACGTGGGTCTGGAGGCGCCCCCCGGCATGCCCACGACCTGGCAGTTCAACGGCGTGACGAAAGGGGCCGGCAACACGGCCTACGTGACGTCCGACATCGCCAACCGCATCTACGAGATCACGCTGCCCGACGCGGGCTGGCACGGTGAATTCGAGGAGGGAGAGACCGACGACGGGGACGGCTGGTCCGACGAGTGACCGCATCCCCGGATACGCGAGGGGCGGCCCGGCGGGCCGCCCCTCTTCGCTTCATCTCCGTTCGATCAGGAGGCGGGCGCCCCTTCGCCGGGCAGCGGAAACCACCGCAGCGCCTCGGCGTCGACGGCCAGGGCGGGGCAGGCCTCGCCTGCGGGTTCGTCCAGGGCCTCGGCCGCGATCCGGTCCGCCTCGGCGAGGTAGGACGTCGCGGCGGTCTCCGGTTCGCAGAGATGGCGAGACCGGTACTCGAGCCGGCCGTTGGTGTAGGTCACGTCGCTCAGGCCCAGCCCGGCGTCGGCCCGGTAGTCGCGGTGACGCCACAGTCCGGTGTCGGGCTCGAAGCGGTAGTGGGTCAGCAGCTTCCAGCCGTGCTCCGCGATCCACGTCACGGCCGCGATGATGAACTCGAACGTGGCCTCGCTGATGAAGTAGTTGAAGTTCACGCGCACCCAGCCGGGCTTGATGCCCTCGCTGCCGTGGCTGATGGCGTCGTGGAACTTCATGGATTCGGTCAGGTCGATGCCCAGCAGCCGGTGGCCATACGGCCCCGCGCAGGAACAGCCGCCCCGCGCCTGGATGCCGAAGAGGTCGTTGAGCAGGGCCACCACATAGTTGTGATGCAGCACCTTCTTGCCGTGGCGGATCACGAACGACACGATGGACAGCCGCTTGGATTCCAGGTTCCCGAGCACGTGGATCCGCGGATCCGACGACCAGGCGTCGATGGCGCGGGTCACGAAGTCGTGCTCCAGGTCCTCGATCACGTCCTCCCCCACCTCGCGCTTCAGGCCGAACACCAGCCCTGCCCGGATGGCCTCGATGATGGCGGGCGTGCCCCCCTCCTCGCGGTGGGCGGGGTCGGTGAGGTAGTCGTGCTCCAGGGCGTTCACGTAGCTCACGGTGCCGCCGCCGGGAACCGTCGGCACCCGGTTGGTCAGCAGCTTCCGCTTGACCACCAGCACGCCGGGCGTGCCCGGTCCGCCGATGAACTTGTGGGGCGAGATGAACACGGCGTCCTTGTACGACAGCGGGTCGCCGCCCTCGTCCGGGTTCATCTCGATGCGCACGTAGGGCGCCGCGGCCGCGAAGTCCCAGAAGGCCAACGCCCCGTGCTCGTGCAGCAGCGTGGAGATGCCCCAGGTGTCCGACACGATGCCCGTCACGTTGCTGGCCGCGGAGAAGCTGCCGATCTTCAGGGGCCGCTCGGCATAGCGGTTCAGCTCGCGCTCGAGCATGTCACGGTCGATACGTCCGTTGGCGTCCTCGGCGATGGTCACCACGTCCGCCAGCGACTCCCGCCAGGGCAGCTCGTTGGAGTGGTGCTCGTAGGGCCCGATGAACACCACGGGCCGCTCGTGCACGGGAATCGCCCCCGACAGCCCGTACCGCGCGTCCAGGTCCGCCGGGATCCGCATGTTGAGCACGTCGACCATCTTGTTGATGGCGCCGGTGGCCCCCGACCCGCAGAAGATCACCACGTCCTGGTCGTCGCCGCCGCAGGCGTCGCGGATGATGCGCCGTGCGTCCTCGCGGAAGCGCGTGGTCTGCAACCCCGTGATGGAGCTCTCGGTGTGGGTGTTGGCGTAGAGGGGGCGGACCTCGTCGTTGATGAACGCCTCGATGAAGTCCAGGGAGCGTCCCGACGCGGTGTAGTCGGCGTAGATGAGGCGGCGCGGACCGTACGGCCCCTCCACGGCGCGGTCGCGTCCGATCACTCCGGTGCGGATGGTCTCGAGCAGGCGTTCGACGGCGGCGTCCATGGGGCCTCCCGGGGTGGCGGTGAGACGTCCAAGGTAGCGGGGGGCGGGATGGTAGACAAGGGCGGGACGTTTCAGCGCACGTTGACCCACCACGCCGCCATGTACCCCGCCACGGCCCCCGCATGGCCCAGCAGCGGCGCCCACACATCTCCCCGACGCTCCCGGCGCCAGGCCCACCAGCCGCCCGCCGTCGTCACGCCGGCGAACGCGACCGCCACGGCGCCGGCCGAGGGCAACAGGGCGTCGAGGGTGACCAGGTGGTAGCTCGCGTAGCCGGCGGTGGTGAGGGCCAGGACCGCCGCCCTTGGCTTCAGACTCCCCAGCTTCCCGTGGATCCAGCCCCGCCAGAACAGCTCCTCGGCTGGACCGCTGACCAGGACCATGAAGGCGAGCAGGCCCATGCCGTGCTCCGGGTCGATGCCCCAGCCCATGAGGGCCGCCTTCGCCGCTTCCGCATCGAGGAGGGTGCCGTCGGCGAGGGACAGCGCACCGAAGGCGGCGCCGCCCAGGATGGCGCCCGTGGCCAGGCCCTCGATCACGGAAGCCCGGGACCGGGGCCGCAGGCCCAGGGCGTCCAGGTGGCTGCTGCGGGTCGACAACGAGTGGACCGCCGGCATTACGAGACAGATTCCGAGCTGGTAGATCAGGAAGGTCGTTCGGACATCGGGCAGGGTGATAACGACAGCCAGCGGTGCGATGACTGCGAGCAGGATGGCAGAAAGCATGGTCACCCACTCACGATCTAACCCAGACCGCCAACAGTCCCGAGGCGATCGCCACCAGGAGACTGGTGAAGGTCCCGGCGAGATAGTAGTCGGTAAAGGCCTTGTCCTCGAGCTCCCTGAACCGCGCGATGGATTTCGCCGCCACGACGAACCCGATCACGCTCCACTGCCCCACCTGGATCAGCGTGAAGACGAGAAGGCGTTCGAGGATCCCCACACGAGCGCCGGCACCCGGCCCCGCGTCGTTGACGGCTCCCCCCTCCATGCCCCGGATCGACCAGCCGACGAAGGACCGGCCGGGCCATACGTTCAGCAACCCGATCACGACCGTCGCTACGCCCCCGAACCACTCCATGCTAGGGCCTTCCCCGATCCACGAGTCCGGATCCGAAGACGAGTTCTCCCCAGAACAGGTCCAGAAGATCCATCATCGCCGACTCCATTTCGATGTACTCCTTGTAATGCGCCGCTTTCAGGATCTTGCTCAGCGTCGACTGGTCCAGCCCCATGGATTTCGCGGCGGTGATCTGGAGATTCGAGCGGCGACGACACGAGTAGGCTTCGCGCTGCCTTTCTGTCCATCCCGAGCGGATGAGCTGCAACATCCGGGCCGCACCGTCGAGGATCCCGTCCCTCCGGCCGTCGAACCCCCGGAACGTCACCCAGCGTTTGCTCTTCCTGGCATGCTGCATGGCATCCCTGGCGCGATGGAAGCACGGACCATCCATCTCCCATGTGGAATCCGTGTATCGCGTGGTCACCTCTCCGACCCCGATCGTGAACCGGAAGGCACGGCCCCTCGATTCCGTGTCGAACGTCTCGACGATCCTCCAGGCGGCCACCGGGTCCCTCACGAGAGCCTGGAGCTCGTCACCCCGGGACATGGAGATCGGAACGATCAGGATGTCGCTCAACTCATCGTTGATGACCCTGATCTGCTGCCGGATGGCCGACAGTTCTGCGTCCCGGTCCGAGCTGTTCCTCGACCCGACCTGGTCGAACAGGACGGCAGCGTGGATGGCTTGGCTTTTTGTGGGCATATTATTCATAGTGGCTATGATCGGCCATATTATTGGGGTAGTCAAGCGTTCATTGGCTATCAATGGCCATATTTATCAACATGGCCCCTTGTGGCCATATGGTTGTGCCTCGGAAAATGTCTCTGGACCAGGACAAAGCTCACGGTGTGCCGTATCTCGTTTGATTTCAACACTAGCAATAGCTGATATTGGCCCCGGGGGGCCGGGGGACATTTTCCAGGGCACAACTAAACCCTCATCCCCACCATCACCCCGCCCCAGCACGCCGCGATGCCCACCACCACCGACACCCCCACATTCAACCCCGCCCGCACCGGATCCCCCTCGCGCAGCAGCACCAGGGTCTCGTACCCGAAGGTGGAGAAGGTGGTGAACGACCCCAGGAAACCTACCAGCACGGCCGTGCGGGTGGTGGGGCTCAGGGTCAGGCGCTCCAGGCCGACGGTGGCCAGCAACCCGAGCAGGAAGCAGCCCAGCACGTTGACCACGAGGGTGCCGCCGGGGAATCCCGCGGGGAACCATCGCTGCGCCGCGCCGGACAGGCCCCATCGGGCCAGGGCGCCCAGGGCTCCGGCCCCGGCGATGGCCAGCAGCCGGATCACGAGCCCGCCTCCGCGGCCATGGTGCGGTCCGGCGGCGGAACGCGGATCTGCAGGCAGACGAAGAACCCCGCCAGGGCGATGGCGCCCGCCAGCAGGAAGACCCACTCGTGCCCGTACGTCTCCCACAGCCAGCCCGAGAGGATGGGCAGGCTCATGGCCACCACGTGGTCGATGGTGATGCCGACGCTGATGGTCGAGGTGATGTCCGACGGGTCGTCGGCGATCTTCTTGAGGTAGGTGGTGCGCGCGATGCGTAGGGCGAAGAGCACGCTGTCGAGGATGTAGCAGGCGTAGAGCAGGCGCACGTCGTCCACGAAGGCGTAGACCATGCAGATGCCCAGCAGCAGCAGCGAGTCGGCTGCCAGCACCACCCGCTCCCCCAGCCAGTCGATCACGTCTCCCAGCAGGGGCCGGAACAGCACGCCCAGGCCCGCGGCGATGAAGTAGAGCAGGGCGATGGTCGTGACCGGCACGCCGTGCAGGCTCACCAGCACCCAGCCGCCGAAGGCCAGGAAGATCTGCTTGCGCACGCCGAACAGGGCGCTGATGGCGTAGAACACGTTGTAGCGCCGCTTGAAGACCAGCCGGCGGGACCGTACCGCCGTGGCCCCCACCTTCAATCGCAGGTAGTGCCAGCCGGCCAGCAGGGCGCAGAAGGCGGCCAGTCCGTAGAACAGGTCGTAGCGGTCGCCGGCCAGCTTGGCCAGGCCCCAGATCCCCGCCACGCCCACGATCACGCCCAGGTTGCGGGCGCCGCCCAGCTGACCGAGTCGCCGGCCCTCGTTGCCGCGCTTCGCCAGGTGGAGCCCGATGGGGCCCTCAACCGCAAAGATGATGTGGTCGCCCATGCTCCACACCACGATGAAGACCACCAGCAGCACGGTCTCGCGGGCCATCACGCCCAGGCCGAGGGCGCCGAGCCCCGTGAGCAGCATGGCCAGGGCCGCCATCCGCGTCTCACGCATGAACGACAGCAGCAGGGCCGACACGCCGATGATCAGGAAGCCGGGCAGCTCGCGCGGCAGCTCGATCCAGCCGCGGGCGCCGGCGCCGAGGGCGTGGACGTCGGAGAGGTAGTTGTTGAGGGTCGCCATGAAGATGCCGCTGGCCGCCCCGAAGAAGAGGGTGGCCAGCAGCATGTGCCGGAAGTCGGGGCCGATGCGCGTCCAGTCGCTGCGCGTCGGCACCTTCATTACGACCTCGTCCCGTAGTTGGGGGCTTCCTTGGTGATGTGCACGTCGTGGGGATGGCTCTCGCGCAGCCCCGCGCCGGTGATGCGCACGAACCGCGCCCGCTCCTGCAGTTCGGGGATGGTCGGGGTTCCGCAGTAGCCCATGCCGCTGCGCAGACCGCCCACGATCTGGAAGAGGATGTCGCGCAGCATGCCCTTGTAGGCCACGCGTCCCTCGATGCCCTCGGGCACGAACTTCTCGGAGTCGGTGACATCGTCCTGGAAATAGCGGTCCTTGGAGCCCTGGGCCATGGCGGCCACCGAGCCCATGCCGCGGTAGCTCTTGTAGACGCGGCCCTCGTACAGGATCTTCTCGCCCGGCGCCTCCTCGGTGCCCGCGAACAGCGAGCCGAGCATCACGGTGTCCGCGCCCACGGCGATGGCCTTGACCACGTCGCCCGAGTACTTGATGCCGCCGTCCGACACCACCGGCACGCCGGCGGGACGAGCCACGCCGGCCACGTCCATCACCGCGGTGATCTGCGGCACGCCGATGCCCGCCACGATGCGCGTGGTGCAGATGGATCCCGGTCCGATGCCCACCTTCAGGGCGTCGGCCCCGGCCTCGATGAGCGCCTCGGCGGCGTCGGCGGTGGCGATGTTCCCCGCCATCACCTGCTGGTCCGGCCAGGCATCCTTCACCCGGCGCACCATGGCGATCACGTTGGCCGAGTGGCCGTGGGCGGTGTCCACCACCAGCAGGTCGGCGCCGGCGCCCACCAGGGCCTCGGCCCGGTCCATGCTGCCGGCCCCCACGCCCACGGCGGCGCCGCAGATCAGGCGGCCCTTGTCGTCCTTGCTGGCGTTGGGGTAGTCGATGCGCTTCTGGATGTCCTTGACCGTGATCAGGCCGCGCAGGTTGCCCTCGTCGTCCACCACCAGCAGCTTCTCGATGCGGTGCTCATGGAGCTTCTCCGCGGCGTCGTCCAGGGTGGTGCCCACGGGCACGGTCACCAGGCCCTCGCTGGTCATGACCTCGCGCACCTGCATGGAGGTATCGCGCACGAACCGCAGGTCGCGGTTGGTGAGGATGCCCACCAGCTTGCCGCCCTCGGTGATGGGCACGCCGCTGATGCGGTATTCGGCCATGAGGTCCAGGGCCGCGTGGATGGGCTTGTCGGGGCCGAGGGTGATGGGGTCGGTGATCATGCCCGACTCGCTGCGCTTCACCCGCAGCACGTGCTCCGCCTGTTCCTTGGGCGTGAGGTTCTTGTGGATCACGCCGATGCCGCCCTGACGGGCCATGGCCATGGCCATCTCGGCCTCGGTGACGGTGTCCATGGCCGCCGAGAGCATGGGCACGTTGAGCTCCAGGCCCCGGCTCAGGCGCGTACGGACGTCGATCTTGTCGGGCGTGACCTCGGAGTGGTTGGGCACCAGCAGGATGTCGTCGAAGGTCAGCGCCTCGGGGAATCGGTCGGACATGTCGTCTCCTCGGACTCGCGGTCGGTCGGTCGTGATTCGAAAAAGGCCCCGGCTCTCGCCGGGGCCCGGAGCCCGTCAGGGTTTCATCACCCCGATGAAGGGCAGGTTGCGGTACTTCTCGTCGTAGTCCAGCCCGTAGCCGATGACGAATTCGTCGGGGATCTCGAACCCCCGGTAGTCGATGGGCACCTCCTTGAGGCGCCGGCAGGACTTGTCGAGCAGCGTGCAGATGCGGATCGAACGCGGGTTGCGGGTCTGCAGCACGTCGAGCAGGTGGTTCAGGGTCAGCCCCGTGTCCACGATATCCTCGACGATCAGCACGTCGCGGTCCGTGATGTTGGCCTTCAGGTCCTTCTCGATCTTCACCACGCCGGTGCTCTCGGTGCCGCCGTGGTAGCTGCTGATGGCCATGAAGTCCACCTCGTGATGGGTGGAGATGCAGCGCGAGAGGTCGGCCAGGAAGATGAACCCGCCCTTGAGGATGTTCACCAGGATGGGCGTGCGGTCCTGGTAGTCCCGGCTGATCTCGCCGCCGAGCTGCTTCACGCGGCGGCCGAGTTCCTCCGACCCGATCAGCACGTGGTCGATCAGGGGGTCCTTGCTCACGATCTCGTGGTCGTCGTAGGTCATGGCGTCGTCCCTTGTCCGGGTTCAGGCCCCGAGGCCCTGCCGCTCGCGGATGATGCCGTGGATCTTCGACGCGATCATGTCGATGGCCACGGCGTTGTGTCCCCCCTCGGGGATGATCAGATGGGCGTACCGCTTCGACGGGTTCACGAACTGCTGGTGCATGGGCCGCACCACGTCGCGGTACTGGTGGATGACCGATTCCAGGGTCCGGCCGCGGTCGCGGATGTCGCGTCGCAGGCGGCGGATGAACCGTTCGTCGGCGTCGACCCCCACGTACAGCCGGATGTCCATGAGCTCCCGCAGGGGCTTGGACTCCAGCACCAGGATGCCCTCCACGAACATGATGTCCGCCGGCTCCACCCGCCTCGTATGCTCCGTGCGCGAATGGGTGGCGTAGTCGTAGATGGGCATGTCCACGGTCTCGCCACGCTTCAGGCAGGCGAGGTGCTCGATGAGGAGCTCGGTCTCGAAGGCGTTGGGGTGGTCGTAGTTGATCTTGGCCCGGTCCGGCAGGGCGAGGTGCGAGTTGTCACGATAGTAGGAATCGTGATGGATGATCTGCACCGTCTTGCCGGGGGCCGCCTCCTGCACCTTCAAGGCAACCGTCGTCTTGCCGGAGCCAGTGCCGCCGGCGATGCCGATGATGACGGGAGGGAGCGGTTCGTGAGCGTTCATGGGGGGGGAAGATGACACATGGGGGGGCGGGAGTCAACGGGGGGAGGGAAAACCGGCTTAAAACGGTTGCGGCCCGCCTAGGGCGGGCCGCAGAGCCTGCGGATCTGAAGTCCTTGGTATGAACAGACAAACAGACCCTGATCGGTTACACTGATGCCAGAGTATCCGACGATATCGCCCACGTCAACATCATAATCGTCCATTCGACGACCATGGAGGATCCATGAGCCAGTACGTCCTCGGCCTCGATCTCGGGCCGAATTCCATCGGTTGGGCCATGCTGAACTGCGACTCGGACGGGAATCCGACGGAAGGGTTCTATGACTCCGAACATGCCGGACACCCCCCGCTGGGCGTTCGCATCTTCGAGGCCGGGCTCCACAACTTCGACACCGCCAAAGAAGAGTCCCTGAACCAGAAACGGCGCACGGCACGCTCGATGCGACGGAATCATGCCCGCAGAAATTCACGGCGCCGCTCCGTGATGCGCGAACTCGTCGCTGCCGGCCTATTGCCGTCGAACCTCGATGAGCGGACAGGCATCTTCGCTTTGGACGCATACGAACTTAGGGCCGAAGCCCTGGACAGGAAACTGGAGCCCTTCGAGCTCGGCAGAGCGCTCTATCACCTCGCCCAGCGTCGTGGTTTCCGGTCCAACAGGAAAAGCGGCCAAGCGAAGGAAGACCAGGGCATCCTCAAGGAAATCGGGGAACTTGCCAGAGCCATCGAAGAGAAGGGGTGCAGGACTCTCGGAGAATTCTTCCACAAGACGAGGCTCGAATCCCGACATGACAGGGTCAGGGCGATTCACACGCGTCGAGACATGTACGCGAAGGAGTTCGATTCGATCATCGAGGCCCAGCGACGGTTCGCTTCAGGATCTATCAGCGAAGAATCGGTCACCAGGATCCGCCACTTCATCTTCTATCAGCACCCGTTCGAGTTGACGGATGAGCGAAGGGAACGAGCTCCATCCAGAGCCAACCTCCACCGGGCCCCGTCAGTCAAAGCGTGTCCATTGGAGCCCGGCCAATTGTGCTGTCCCAAGGGTGAATGGATCGCCCAGAGGTTCAGGATCCTGAAAGAAGTCAACAACCTCAGGATCGCGGATGGAAGGAGCCGGGAGCGCCCCTTGTGTGAGAGCGAGAGGGCAACTGTTCTTGCGAAGCTCGAAGCCAATGATCGGGTCAAGTTCGATGCCCTGCGGAAAGAAGTCGTCAAGCTCGGAGAAGTCAACGATCCCCGGTTCAACCTTGAGAGAGGTCATCGCGCCGCACTCAACGGCAATATCGTGGAGCACAAGCTCGCCGTCATGTTCGGGCGGAAGGCATGGCGCGACATGCCGGATTCGGCCAGAATCGAGCTGAGGGACGGTCTTCTTCACGAGGAGAGTCCTGAAGAACTGACCGAGCTCTTCATCCGGTACGGCGCTGATCCCGACAAGGCCGAGAGGCTCACATCCTGGAACCCGCCCGACGGATACATCGGATACTCGAAGCTGGCGCTCGAACGTATCGTTCCCCTTCTCGACAAGGGGCTGAACGAGCATGAAGCGATCACTGAGGCATACCCGAACCGGCAGTCTTCGGACGCCATGGACAAGCTGCCGGTCCTGGATTCCAGCGATGTCCCCATGGAATTGTCCGGTGTCACGAATCCCGTCGTCAGGCGGGCGCTTGTGGAAACGCGGAAGGTCGTGAACGCACTCGTGCGGGAGCACGGCCGGCCGGTGAAGGTCATGATCGAGCTAGCGCGCAACATGCACGAGGGGCCCGAGGGCAGGAAGCGCACGTCGAAGATGCAGCGTGATCGCCAGACCGAGCGCAATGAAGCCAGAGCCCGGGTCGAGGAGTACGGCGGCAACCCGAACAGCCGAAGCGATCTGATGAGATGGCTGCTGTGGGACGAGCAGCAGGGAGAGTGCGTCTACACTCATCGACCGATTCCCCCTTCCGAACTGTTCAACGGCGCCGAGTGGGATATCGACCACATCCTCCCCCACTGGCAGAGCCTCGACGACTCCTACATGAACAAGGTCCTCGTTCACCGAAGCGCCAACGCCGAAAAGGGTGATCGGACTCTCATCCAATGGCTCGGTGAGGAAAGCGACGAATTCAGGAAGATCGCCGTAAAAATCGCCCGCATGGTCGACGACCCCAGTCGACGGTACCCCTATCCGAAGTTCAAGCGGCTGATCCAGCCGGAGGTCGAATCGGACCAGTTCGCTTCCAGGCAACTGAACGATACGCGGTACATCAGCAAGGCCGTCGTCAGCTACCTGCAGCTCCTCTATCCGCCCGAGCTGCGCAAGGGCGAGAAAGCCGTACAGTCCTGTCGTGGAGGACTGACGGCTCACCTCCGATACAACTGGGCCCTCAACCGTGACATCCTGGACGATATCCTGGACAAGAACGGCGAACCAGTCATGACGGAGAGCAGAAGCGGGGAGGCGGTCAAGAGCAGAGCTGACCACCGCCATCACGCCATCGATGCAGTCGTGGTGGCGCTTTCGACAAGGGCCATGCTCAAGCGATTCCAGGACTACTACAAGGTTCTCGGCGGCGATTCGTCGGCCATGCCGTCCGTTCCTCTCCCCTGGAATACGTTCAGGGAGGACATGCGTGAGCTGACCCGCAGGATCACCGTATCCCACCGTGCCGACACCAAGCTCCGGGGATCGCTGCACGAAGAGACCTTCTACGGTCAGGCCAAGGGGCGTGATGGAGAAGTTCTGCCGGACCGGTTCGTGACTAGGAAGACACTCGACGGTTTGACCGGGAAAGCCGTTAAGAATATCCGTGATGACGTTGTTCGCGACATCATCACGTCCAGCCTCATCGCGAAGGGCTGGGACGGCTCATCCAACGGATTGCCCAAGGACTGGCACCAGGATCCCCCCGTGATGCCCGACGGGACGCCAATCCGGCGGGTCCGGGTGGAGACGACCATCACGGCGGCCGTCGACCTCGGTCACAGAGTCGCGATCTCAGGCAACAACCACCACATGGAGATCGCCGAGACTGCGCCGAAGCCGGGAGGTGAGCGCGGCAAAATCGTGGCAGCCGTCATCCCGATGATGGAGGCGGCCTCTCGGGCTCGGCCGCGGCCGGGGGAATCCAGGCGACCGATTGTTCAGACCGAGTATGAGGACGGGAAGCGGTTTCTCATGTCGCTGGCGAGGAAGGAAACGGTGTTGGTCAAGCATCCGATTACCGGCCGTGACGTCTCTTGTGTCGTCCAAAAGCTTGCGGGCAACAGCGAGTTCAGTTCGACTATCGACCTATACCTTCGCGACACGAGAGACTCACGACCGGCATCCGAAGGTAACCAGACGCCCTTCTTGCGTCTGCAATCATTCAAGGCTTGGAGGGATTTACATACCAGAAAGGTTTTCGTCGATCCTTTGGGACGGTATTCAGGGAAAGCCTAAAGGGCGGTAACATACTACCGATCATCTTGAGGCCCTCGCCCGCATTACCGGGGGCCTCATGAAAAGAACAATTGAAATCTCTACGAGCGGCACGCGCCTGTTCCTGAAGGACAAGAGGCTGGTCGTTCACCGTGACGACAAGGACCTCGCCAAGATCCCTCTCGATGACCTCGGTGTCGTCGTCTTCGACTCCACCGGCATCAGCATTTCCTCAGGAGCCCTCAAGGCCTTGGCCGATCACGGCTGTACGCTTCTGGCCTGTGACGACACTCATCACCCCAACGGCCTGTTCCTACCCTTGGTCGGCAACACCTTGCACGGCGAGCGGATTCGCTGTCAGGCCGACGCCAGCCTTCCGCTGCGCAAGAACCTCTGGGCCCGGGTCGTCAAGCGAAAGATCCTGAATCAGGCCGCGCTTCTGTCCAGCCCGATGTCCCAAGGGCTTGTCAGGCTTGCAGAGGGCGTTCGCAGTGGGGACTCGGGAGGCTGCGAAGCACAAGCGGCTAAAGCATACTGGCCACTTGTCTTTCAAGGGCTTGACCGCGTGCCGGTGCCATTCAAGCGTCATCGCGACGGGGAGGCGCCCAACGGTCTCCTCAATTTCGGCTACGCCATCCTCAGAGCCCTGGTCGCTCGGGCCGTCTGTGCAGCCGGCCTCCATCCGGGACTCGGGATCCATCATTCGAATCGTTATAACGGCTTCAGCCTGTGCGACGACCTGATGGAACCGTACCGTCCGGTCGTCGATCATCTCGTTCGCGACATCATCCGATCTGGCTCGCTCACCGTCCACAAGGAGACCAAGGGACGCCTCCTGTTCGTCGTCCAAGAGCAAGTCCGAATGGAGAATCAATCCGTGTCGGTGGAGTTGGCTGTTGAAAAGACGGCGTCCAGCGTCGCCGCAGCGTTCATTGCGTCAGTCAAGGATGGTGTCGGAGCACCCGAGGCCGCCGAGCGGATCCTCCTCCCGGCGATGATCACCAAGCGCCCAACATGAGCATGAGTGGGTACAGGGCCATGTGGGTTCTCGTGATGTTCGATCTTCCCGTCACATCCAAGCGGCAACGCAAAGCCGCCACGGGGTTCCGAAAGGATCTCCTGCAGGACGGATTCAATATGATCCAGTATTCCGTCTACTCCAGGCCATGCCCGACCGAGGAAAACGCCACTGTCCATGTCCAGCGCGTGAAGAACGCACTTCCCCCCGACGGAGAAGTGCGTATCCTCCGATTCACGGACAAGCAATACGGCAGGATGGAGTGTTTCCTCAGCGCAGAATCCAGCTCATTCGAGACTCAGCCTGGCCAGATCGAGATGTTTTGAGGGCTCTGATCGCTCTAATGCCCTGCCCAGCAGGGCATTAGAGATGATGTAGTGTAACCGATCAGGGTCCGTTGGCCATTCACAACTCGAACAGCGGCTCCGCGAGCTTCCCGCGCAGTGTAACCGATCAGGGTCCGTTGGCCATTCACAACTTCCGAAAGGTCCCCGAAGTTGATGAACTGAGTGTAACCGATCAGGGTCCGTTGGCCATTCACAACCATCGACCGCCTCTGGAATCTCTTCCTCGAAGTGTAACCGATCAGGGTCCGTTGGCCATTCACAACACCCGTGCGACATGATCGACGCCGCCGCCAAGTG
>CAYFKR010000001.1:86154-155280 GCA_964343835.1 uncultured Fibrobacteraceae bacterium | reverse complement strand
GACAGGATCGAGGCCAGGAGCTGTCCACAGTGTAACCGATCAGGGTCCGTTGGCCATTCACAACCCTTCTTCGGTGCAGTGTCCACGGCCTCCGAGTGTAACCGATCAGGGTCCGTTGGCCATTCACAACTTGTCAGGCGGGCGCCGTGACAAGTCCGTAGTGTAACCGATCAGGGTCCGTTGGCCATTCACAACACCCAGAGAGAGCTGGCCGAGATGGCAGGAGTGTAACCGATCAGGGTCCGTTGGCCATTAAGAGGGGGGGGCGTCATAGTCGCGCCACCAACTCCACATTCTCCGCCCTCAGCCCCTCCTTCCCCTCGTCCCGCACCAGGTCGAACTCGAACATCAGGTTGGGGCTGGGCAGGTCCTCCCAGCGCACACCGTCGGGCAAGTGGGAGCCCAGGATGAAGGCGCTCATGTAGGGGCTGTTCGGCTGGCGGGTGTCGGTGACCCAGAGGTCGTCGGTCACATTCTTCAGCACGCGTAGGAACCCGTAGCCTTCGGGGAGGAACTTGTAGCACACGCCGCGCACGCGGGAGCCCTCCTCGCCCCAGGGCGCCTCGGCGTTGTCGATGGGCAGCAGACCGGGGATCAGATGGCCGGAGGTGAACATGTCGGCCTCGGCGCGGAGGGCGCGGGAGACGTTGCGGAAGGCCACGACCTCCACACGGCGACCGCGGTTCTGGAGGGCCTGGACGACGCGAGCGAAATCGCCGTCGCCGGTGGCCAGGACCACGCGATCCAGGTTGTCGGACTGGAGCAGGGCGTCCACGGCCAGGTCCAGGTCGGCGTTGGCCTTGCCGACCCGGCCGCCGGACTCGTCGGTGTACCAGACCACCTTCTTCTGGATCACTTTGTAGCCGTAGCTGCGCAGGGCGGTGGTGAAGGCGGCCTGGCGGTCGCGGTAGTCGAGATCGGTGGCGGCGCGTTCCTCGTCGTGAGCGATATAGGCGTTGAGGCGCATGACCTCGGCGCCGCCGCGGGCGGCGAACTCGCGCAGCACGTCGTAGCGCATTCCCCGTCCGCCGTTCATGGCGATGTTCACGCTGTCGACGTACACGCCGACCTTCTGCATCGATGTGGTCATGGAGTCCCGTTCCGGTTGGCGGCGCGGATCCCGCACCACGTGTATTACTTGTAAAACTCAGCGAATAAACAGGATAACTCGACAGCCCATGCAACATACCGGCAGCCGCCGCCCCGTGAGTCTATCACAGGACGGCGGCCCTGATCGAACCCATTTACCGCACCAGCATCATCCGGTGCACCGCCGTGCGGCCGTCCGCCGTCAGCCGGGCGAAGTACAGCCCCGAAGACGCCCGCTCGGGCCGCCAGGGGACCTCGTGGCGCCCTGCGGCGTGGGTGCCGTCAGCCAAGATCGCCACCAGGCGCCCGACCGCATCGAAGACCTCCAGCCGCGCCCTTCCCTCCCGCTCCAGCGAGAAGACCACGGTGGTGGCCGGATTGAACGGGTTGGGGTGGTTGCCCTCGAGGGCGAAGGCGGCCGGGGGCGCGTCCACGCCCGTGGTGGTGGCCACGGTGATCATTTGCGTGGCGATCATGGTGTCGGCCTCGCAGCCGTTCGACGCGATGAGCCGGACGGTGTAGCGGCCCGGGGCCGCGTAGAAGTGGACCGGGTTCGGCACGTTGGAGGAGCCGCCGTCGCCGAAGTCCCAGCTGAAGCCGTAGGGCAGGCCGCCGCACTGCTCGGTGAAGGAGACGGTGAGGGTGTCGGCGCCCACGGTGTTGTCGGCGGTGAAGGCCGCCGTGACGACGTCGCAGACCTCGATGTAGTCCGTCTTCGTCATCGTGTCGCCGCCGCAGCCGTTGCTGGTGGTGAGGATCACCGTGTAGAACCCCGGCGCGTTGTAGGTGTGGCTGGGAAACTGGGCGGTGGAGGTGAAGCCGTCGCCGAAGTCCCAGTGCCAGGCCGCGGGCGAGCCGGTGCTGGCGTCCACGAAGGTGGTGGTCAGCGGAGCGTAGCCGCTGGTGACCGAGGCGCTGAAGTCGGAGGTGCTGGGGGGATCGACGGTGATCAGGTTCGTCACGGTCATGGTGTCGGAGCCGCCCGGTCCGGAGACCGTCAGGCTGACCGTGTAGGTGCCCGGCATGTTGTAGACGTAGGAGGGGTTCGGCACGAAGTCCACCCCGCCGTCGCCGAAGCTCCACTGCCAGTTCGTGACCAGGCCGCCGGACATGTCGGTGAAGTTGACCATCAGGGGCAGGCAGCCGTTGGTGGGCGACGCGGAGAAGCCGGCCGCAGGCGCCATGGCCATCTGCACCGCCGTCATGGCGTTGACCAGGCCGTAGCCCGCATACATGTCCCAGCCGGGCGCTGACTCGATGCCCATCACGTCGGTGCAGGAGTTCACGAGGATGTCGCGGACTTCCTGCGGGGTGAGCATGGGGTTCGCCGAGAGGATCAGCCCGCAAACGCCGGCGGCGTAGGGCGTGGAGCACGAGGTGCCATTGAACCAGGGCTCGAAGTCGCCGGGCCAGTAGCCGGCCGGGCCGGTGATGTCGGTGGTCGGCAGCATCGTGGGCGCCAGCACGTCCAGGGCGCCGGGGCTGTCCTGGATCCCGTTGCCGAAGTTGGACCCCCACCAGGTCTCGTTGTCGCAGGTCACGCCGTTGGGGTCGAGGCTGCTCCGCTTCCGCTCGCCGCAGGGCGAGGCCGCGCCCACGCTGATGACGTACTGGCTGTTGGCGGGGTACTCGAGGGGGGCGACGTCGCTGTTGCCGGCGGCGGCCAGCAGCACCACGCCCTGGTTGTAGGCGTACTGCAGCATCGGATCCAGGATCGGGTCGGAGGTGATGGTGCCGAAGCCGATGCTCATGCTGGCGATGTCCGCGCCGTTGTCGGCGGCGAACTGCAGGGCGCCGGCCACATACGAATTCCACAGGTTGCCGGCGGTGTCGCCCACCTTCAGGGGCATGATGGAGCAGCCGCCGGCGACGCCCGCGGCGATGTAGTTGTTGTCGGGGATGGCGGCCGCCACGCCGGCGCAGCAGGTGCCGTGACCGGCGACGCCCGGGATGTCGTCGGCGGGGTTCCAGTCGTTGTCGCCGAAGTCGAAACCGGGAACCTGGAGCAGGTCCGCGTGGGCGGGATCGACGCCCGTATCGAGGATGGCGATGATCGTGCTCGGGGAGCCGAACATGGTCGGCTGGTCCCAGGCCATGTCGGCATCGGCGTCGAAGCCCGGCAGGCCGACCACGGGACCGTCGTGGGTCCAGCTGACCGGGTTGTAGGCCGGGAACTGCATGGTGTTGTCGTGGCCCCAGTTGGCGGGGTACGAGAAGTCGTTGGGAACGTAGGTCAGTTCGGCGCGCCGGTCGGGGACGGCGAACTCGACGCCGGGGTCGGATTCCAGCAGGGCCTTGATGGCGTGGATGTCGGCTCCCTCGGGCAGGTCGAACCGGAACACCCGGTCCAGCCCCAGCTCACGGGCGAGGGCCTTGTCCTCGAACGCCCCGTAGACCCGTGCGACACGCGTGACACCCACCTGGCGCGCCAGTGCGTCGACCGACGCCAGCCCGGTGGCGGCGTCGGGAGCGGCCTGGTTCCTCTCGGTCAGGGACTCGAGCCGGGAACGGGCGTAGGCGTCGAACGTGAAGCCGACCATGATGTGGTCGGTGGCGTAGGGCAGCTTCGTGTCGTGATCGAGCCCGGCCCCCCGCGGGGAATCGGGATCGAACCGTACGGGCTGCGCGACGACGGCGACGGAGAGGAGAAGAAGGGTGGTGGCGGCGAGAGACACGAGGATGGCGGCGGGCTTGCAGCGATTCATGGGAACGTCCTCCGACCGGTCTGGGTGGTTCGTCGCGCCGCGGGTGCGGGCTCGATCCCCGCGGACGAATCATCCCGTTTGCCGAGTCGCTCGACTCTGACATGTCATTTTCTCTTGAGTGACGATAGCACGAATCGGATGTGGATTTCGGCATATTCCTACAATATATAGGACTTTATCCCTCCCTTCCTTCACGTGCCCCCTACAACACGGCGGCCCTCCATGGGAGGGCCGCCGTCACCGTCGTACTTCCTTTGTTCACAGCTACTTGACAAGGACCATCCGCTGGGTCGCCGTGCGGCCGTTGGCGGTCAGACGGGCGAAGTACACCCCCGACGGTCGACGGGTCGGCTGCCACAGCACCTCATGACGCCCGGCGGGCATGACGCCGTCCACGAGGGTCTCGACGCTGCGGCCGGCGGCGTCGAAGACCTCCAGCCTGGCCCTGTCTTCGCGCTCCAGGCTGAAGGCGATGACCGTGGCCGGGTTGAACGGGTTGGGGACGTTGCGTTCGAGGGCGAAGGCCCGCGGCGCGATGTCGGTGGTGGAGTCCACCACGATCTGCTCGGCCAGCACGGCCGTGACCGGACCGCAGAGGGTCTGCACCGTCAGCGACACGTTGTAGGTGCCGTCGGCCGCGTAGGTGTGGGTCGGGTTCGGGACGGTGTCGGTGGTGGCGTCGCCGAAGTCCCACAGCCAGCCCGTGACGGCACCGGAGACGCTGCTCGTGAAGTCCACCGTCAGGGGCGCCGGGCCCGTCAGGACCGAGGCCGCGACGGACGCCGAGACCGCATCCTCCACGTGGATGTAGCCCGCCCGGGTCAGCGTGTCCGCGCCGGCCGGACCGGTGACGATCAGGGTCACGTCGTAGTCGCCGGCGGCCACGTATTCGTGGGTCGGGTTCGGGATGGTGTCGATGGCACCGTCACCGAAGTCCCAGTGCCATGCGTCCACGTCGCCAAGGCTGGCATCCGCGAACTCGGCCAGGAAGGGCGTGCAGCCCGCCGTGTCCGCGGCGGTGAAGGCCGCCACCGGAGCCACGGGCTCGGTCACGATCACCTGGCTCTGGACCACGTCGTCGCCGCAGCCGTTGGACGCGGTGAGGGTCACCGTGAAGGTTCCGGCCAGGGTGTACGTGTGAACCGGGTTCTGGTCGAACGACAGGGGCGAACCGTCGCCGAAGTTCCACTCCCAGGCGGTGGGTCCGCCGGTAGTGGTGTCGGTGAAGGCTACCGTCAAGGGGACGAAGCCCGTCGCCACGTCGGAGCTGAAGCCCGCCGCGAGAGGCGCGCCCGCCTGGATCAGGCCGGCCTGGGACAGGGTGTCGGCGCCGGCGGGGCCGGTGACGATCAGGGTCACGTCGTAGGCGCCGGGGGCCGCGTAGGTGTGCACGGGGTTCTGGAGGGTCGAGGTGCCGCCGTCGCCGAAGTCCCACGCCCAGTCCGTGACGTCGCCGGTGGAGGCGTCGGTGAACGTGGCGTCGCCGGGCGCGCACAGCTCCACGGGCGACACGGAGAAGGCCGCCGACGGGGCCGTCGGCGCGGTGACCTCGATCATGCCCGTGCCCACCAGCGAATCGACGCCGCAGGTGCCGGTCACCGTCAGCTTGACGGTGTACGTGCCGGCCGCGGCGTAGGTGTGGGTCGGATTCTGCTGGGTGGACGTGCCGCCGTCGCCGAAGTCCCAGGCCCAAGAGGCCGGAGCGCCCGTCGAGAGGTCGGTGAAGTCCACGTCCAGGGGAGCCAGGCCGGTGGTCGTCGACGCCGTGAAGTCGGCCGTGGGGCCCGCCGAGACGGCGATCAGGTCGGTCTGGGTCGCGGTGTCGGAACCGCCCGGGCCGGTGACCGTCAGGGCCACGGTGTAGGTGCCCGGCAGGGCGTAGGCGTGGGACGGGTTCTGGTCTGTGGACGTTGCGCCGTCGCCGAAGTCCCAGGCCCAGGACGTCACCGAGCCCGTCGAGTCGTCCGTGAACCCAACGGAGGCCCCCACGCAGACGTCGGTGGCGTCGGCGGAGAAGGCGGCCGTCGGGGCCGGCGCCGTGACGGTGATGAAGCCCGGCTTCACGATGGTGTCCGGACCGCACGCATTGGTGGCGATCAGGGTGACGTCGTAGCTGCCGGGAGCGGTGAAGGTGTGCAGGGGGAACTGGGCCGTGCTGGTGCCGCCGTCGCCGAAGTCCCAGTGCCAGCTCGTGGGCGACTCGGTGGACGAATCCACGAAGAACACGCTCAGCGGCGCGGTGCCCGTGGTGGTGCCGGCGGTGAAGTCGGCGCCCGGGCGCGGGTCCGCGGTCACGTAGTTCGTGCGGACCAGGGTGTCGGAGCCGCCGGGGCCGGTGGCCGTCAGGGTGACGGTGTACGTGCCCGCCGTAGTGTAGGTGTGGGTCGGGTTCTGCTGGGTCGAGGTGGAGCCGTCGCCGAAGTCCCACGCCCAGGAGGTGACGTCGCCCGCCGTGGCGTCGGTGAAGTCGACGGCCAGCGGCGCGCAGCCCGTCAGGGGGTCGCCGGTGAACGACGCCGAGGGTGCCGCGGGGCCGGTGCCGCCGGCGGCGATGGCCGCCTGGGCGTCGATCATGCCGTAGCCCGAGTAGCGGTCCCACCCGGCGCCGGACTCCACGTTCACCACGTCCAGGGCGGTGTCGCGCAGGCGCGTGCGGATCTCGGAAGGCGTCAGCGCCGGCTCGGCCGAGCGGATCAGCGCCGCCACGCCCGCCGCGTAGGGCGTGGCGCAGGACGTGCCGTTGAAGAAGGAGGAGTAGTCGTTGTTGGAGTAGCCCGCGCCGCCGCTGATGTCGGTGGTGGGCAGGATGGTCGGGGCGATGATGTCCACGGCCGAGGCGGCGTTCTGGCTGGTCGAACCGTAGTTGGAGCCCCACCAGCGCTCGCCGTCGCAGGTGTAGCCGTTGGGGTCGGTGTTGATGCCCGGGTTCACCTCGCCGCTGTCGCTGCTGGAACGCTTGCGGTCGCCGCAGGGCGAGGCGGCGCCCACGGCGATCACGTTGGAGTTGATAGCGGGATAGCTGATGGTCGAGTCGTTCTCGTTGCCCGTGGCCGCCAGGTTCACGCAGCCGGCGTTCCAGGCGTACTGGAGGGCGGCGTTGGTGGCGGGGTCGCTGGAGATGGCGGCCCCGAAGCTCATGCTGATCACGTCGGCACCGTTGTCGGCGGCGTGGTAGATGGCGTCGATGATGTACGAGAAGTACATGGTGCCGGCGCTGTTGGCGATCTTCAGGGGCATGATGGAGCAACCGCCGGCCACGCCGGCCACGCCCAGGGAGTTGTCGGCCACGCCGGCCGCGACGCCGGCGCAGGCGGTGCCGTGCCCCGCCTGGGCGCTGTCGTCGTGGGGATTGGAGTCGTTGTCGCCGTAGTCGTAGCCCGCCACCTGGTTCAGGTCGAGGTGGGCGGAGTCGACACCGCTGTCCAGGATGGCGATGACCACCGACGGGTCGCCGTAGGCCTGGCTGAAGTCCCAGGCCAGGTCGGCGTTGGCGTCGAAGCCCGCGGTGCCCACGCCGGCCAGGGTGTGGTCCCAGGTGCCGCCCCAGTCGAAGCCGGGGAGCTGGACGGTGTTGTCGTGGCCCCAGTTGTTGGCATACATGGGGTCGTTCGGGGTCGCGGCGGGGAAGGCGACCCAATCGGGGTTGGCGTGCTCCACCTCGGGCAGGGCCGCGAGGGTGGCGGCGAGAGCGGGCACGTCGGTGCCGTTCGGGACGTCCACGCGGAACCAGCGGTCCACGCCCAGCTCGTCCCGGTCCGCCTTGGCGGCGGGCCCGCGGTAGGCCTTGGCGACGGCCTTGGCGCCGGCCCGGGCCAGCTCGGCGTCCACGGTCGGCAGCCCGGTCTCGCCGGACGGCGCCTCGGCGTTCTTCTGCGTGACGAAGACCAGGGCCGAGCGCCGGTAGGCGTCCTCGGTGAACTGGACCATCACGCGGCCGGGGGCGTGCACGGGCACGTCGGGCGCTGTCGGGACATAGCCCTGCTGGACCGGAGCGTAGGGACGGGTCGGCACGTCGGCGGCGAACGCCGTCGTCACGAGGACCGTGGTCAGCAGGAACGCGGTCAGGATGCGTCGGGACATGGAAGCCTCCAGGCTGGCTGGCGCCGACGACGGACGTCGGCATCCCCGGAATCCGGCGCGCACGGACGGATTCCGGCGGGCCGAGGGTCGAATCGAGTGGTCTAGGATCTCAGGCACGGGCGGGCGGCTGTGTCCCCACACACAGGCACTCCATAGATCATATCATATTCTTTTACATCATGCAACCCACTCCTGGTGGCTCCGTTCGGCTTGGCAGACCCCCCGACTCGCCCTATGCTCGGCCCATCGACGAACGCCGCCCACCACCATCGGAGCCATCCATGTCCGTCCACAACCTCGTGTCCGTCTTCGGCATCGCCGTGATCCTCGCCCTCGCCTGGCTGGCCGGCGGCGGCCGTCGCCGCTTCCCCTGGCGGGTGGCAGGCTGGGGCCTCGGCCTGCAGCTGATCTTCGCCCTGCTCCTGCTGCGCACCCCCTGGGGCAACGCGTTCTTCGCGGGAGCGCGGGTGGCGGTGGCGCGGGTGCTCGGCTTCACCGACGCCGGCACGTCGTTCCTGTTCGGCAACCTGTTCCGGGGCAACGAGGGCCTGGTGCAGTACGTCCAGCCGGGGCCCGAGGGCGGCTACGTGCAGATCATGAACTCGGCCACCGGGGAACTGATGCCGCTGGGCACCATCTTCGCCATCCACATCCTGCCCACGGTGATCTTCTTCTCGAGCCTCATGGCCATCCTCTACCACCTGGGCGTGATGCAGATGCTGATCCGGGGCATGGCCAGGGTCATGCAGCGGACCATGGGCACGAGCGGGTCGGAGTCGCTGTCGTGCGCAGCCAACGTGTTCGTGGGACAGACCGAGGCGCCCCTGGTGATCCGCCCCTACATCAAGACCATGACCAACTCGGAGCTCATGGCCGTGATGTGCGGCGGGTTCTCCACGGTGGCCGGCGGCGTGATGGCCGCCTACGTGCGGTTCGGGGTGGACGCGGGGCACCTGCTGGCGGCGTCGGTGATGTCGGCGCCGGCGGCCCTGGTGATCGCCAAGATCATGCTGCCTGAGACGGAGACCTCCGACACCGCCGGCTCCGTGAAGCTGGACGTGCCCAAGGAGTACGCCAACCTCATCGACGCCGCTGCGGGGGGCGCGGGCGTGGGCCTGAAGCTGGCTGCCAACATCGGCGCCATGCTGCTGGCCTTCGTGGCCCTGGTGGCCATGATCAACGCCGGGCTGGGTCTCGCCGGCACGTCGCTGCAGGAGGTCTTCGGGTTCGTGTTCGCGCCGGTGGCGTGGGTCATGGGCGTGCCCTGGGGCGAGGCGTCGACCTTCGGCAACCTGCTGGGCACCAAGATCGCCGTGAACGAATTCCTGGGATACATCGAGCTTCAGAACGCCATTACGGCGGGATCGCTTTCGCCGCGGAGCATCGTGATCGCCACCTACGCGCTTTGCGGATTCGCCAACTTCTCCAGCATCGCCATCCAGATCGGCGGCATCGGGGGCATCGCGCCCGAGCGACGGTCGGATGTGGCTCGGCTGGGACTGCGGGCCATGTTCGGCGGGGCGCTTGCGAGCTGGCTGACGGCGACGATCGCGGGGATCCTGACGGCCTGATCCGACACGAACGGACGACGGAGGGCGGAGCCGCAGCTCCGCCCTCTTCGCGTTCCCATGGGTGCTATCGGAAGAGCGTCTTGACCTCTCCCCAGCTCGTCTCCTCGCCGGCGACGGGATCCGAGCAGCAGTCCAGATCCGCGTACACGTAAAAATTGCCGAGCCAGCCGTACTCCCCCACCACGTCGTGCCAGCCCGCGAGGCCGGTCCGGTTCACCCACGTGGTGCAGGCCGTGGGCGTGGCGTCCACGGGCACGCCGAGAAAGGCCCCTGCGCTGCCGGGCAGGAAGCGGATCACGGCGAACCAGGGCTCGTCGGTGCCCACGCAGATGCTGTCGAAGGGGATCTCCAGATCCACGTTGCCCTCCGACGTGAAGCCGGAGAACTGGTAGGCCGCCGACACGGCCACCGGGGCCAGGGGCACGGGACAACCGCCGGAGAGGTCGGCCGACCACAGCTCCGCCTGCACGAGCAGCGAGGCCGAAAAGTTCACCCGCAGGTTCATGTGCATGGACAGGACGGTCACACCCTCGGCGCAGCCGCAGTCGCCCACCTCCATGAGGGCGGCGTAGGCGTCCTCCGCGCCCCAGAAGTCGGAATACCAGCCCTGGTAGGTGTCGAAGTCGTGGCTGCCGGCCACGCAGTCGCCGGTCGGCCGGGTCTGAGGATCGGCGGGGCTCCTGTCCGGGTGGAACTCCGCGGACGCCGTGGCCGCGAGCAGAACGAGGATCGCCAGCATCGGGACGTTCGTCGTGCGTTTCATCGCATCTCCTTTCGGGTTCACGCGGAGCATGGAAGAGATACGCCGAACACCCTGCGGTCTTACTCGCATTCTTATCTCCGAGTGATTTTGTCGGACTTTTCCCTTAGGATGATCCCTTCGCACATTCGGCCACCCCTGCCCAGGAGACGCCATGTCCAGGATCGCCCGCCTCACACTGTTCGTCCTGCCCATCGCCCTGCTCGCCTCGTGCAGCAGCACCGACGACCCCACCGATCCCGGCGGCGGCAACGACGACACCACACCTCCCACGGTGGTCTCCACCACCCCGTCCAACGGGGTCATGGGAGTGCCCCTGGAGCAGATCGTGACGTTCGTCTTCTCCGAAGCCATGGACCATGCGTCCTCGGACGGCAACGTGACATCCAACGAGGGCTGGGCCCAGCCCTATTGGACCGACGACCGCACCCTCGTCTTCGATGCCGGCACCTGGCCCGGCGACACCGACATCACCGTGACCGCCGAAACCGGCCTCACCGACGAGGCCGGCAACGCCCTGGCCGCGCCCTTCACCCTGTCGTTCCGTACCGTCGATCCGGTGCCTGTCCTGCTGGAGAGCACCCCGGCCGACGGCGCCGCGGACGTGATCCGCAACGCGCCCCTGCGGCTGCACTTCTCGCGCCCCATGGATCTGTTCTCCCTGGACGACGCCCTGACCGTCAGCAGCCCGGATCCGACCAAGACCGAGCACTCCTTCACCCTCGCCGACGGCGGCGACGACTGGGTGGTCGTGACCTTCGACGACGTGCTGCCCGCCTCCACCGCCATGACCGTCGAGATCACCACCGCCGCCATGAGCATCGACGGTTACCTGCTCGACGCGGCCGCGACGTTCGGCTTCACCACCGGCACCGAGACCGACACTACGGCCCCGACCCTGCTGTCCATCGAGCCCGCGGGCGGATCGGTGATCCCCGCGAACACGTCGTCCATCGTGTTCACCTTCGACGAGGCCATCGACCAGGACTTCGGCCCCACCATGATTTCGGCCCAGTTCGAGGCCCTGATGCAGCAGCACGGCCTGACGCCCACCTGGTCCCCCGACGGCACGGTGCTGACGGTGCCCCTGCCCGGCGACATGCCCGCCGGCCTGCCCATCGTCGCCAGCTTCGACGGCTATGCAGACGTGTCCGGCAACGTGAACCCTGAAATCGTCGACTACCGCGTGGACGTGGCAGGCGACCCCTCGTACTGGCCCCTGGTCGACGACTCCCGCTTCACGTTCTCCATCGACGAGATCTGGACTCCCGACGGCGGCTCCCCCACCCCGAACGAGTTCACCGACTACTACCGCGTGGAGGAGCAGAACGACGGCACCTTCCACTGGGCCCTCTACGGCGACCCTTTCTACACGGAGCACTGGGGCTACGACCACTACCGCCTCACGCCCACCGCCCTGGAGCAGATCGGCTTCCACTTCGACGAGGACGGCGAGGTCGAGACCGGCACCTTCAGCCCCGCCATCGAGTGGGCCCGCCTGCCCATGGCCGCCGGCACCTGGAACGGGACGTCGACCCTGGCGACCCCGGACGGCAACGTGACGCTCGCCTACACCATCACCCTGGTGGGGCGCGAGGACGTGGAGGCGGAACTGGAGAGCGACATCGACACCGTCTGGATCGACTGCTGGAAGGCCACGTGGTCCTACACCGGTACCGCCGGCGGCGAGACCGTGTTCTCCGGCAGCGGTAACAGCTGGTACGCCGCTTCCGTCGGCCTGGTGAAGAGGGATTCGTTCGAGACGGAGGACACCGGCGAGACCTACGAGTTCGACGAGAACGTCACGTACATGATGTACTAGCCGCAACGTCCGGACACACGAAAGGGAGCGGCCACGGCCGCTCCCTTCTTCGTACCTGGACCCGGCATCAGATCAGCAACAGCCCCCGCAACGCCAGGCTCACCACGATCCCCAGCAGCGCCCCGCCGATCACCTCGCGCGGCGTGTGCCCGAGCAGCTCCTTCAGCTTGGCGTGGTTCAGCCGGTGGTCCGGAGCCAGCAGCTCCTTGATGATCTCGTTGAGGGCCTGGGCCTGGAGGCCGGCGGCGCGGCGCAGGCCGGCGGCGTCGTACATGGTGATGAACGTGAAGCAGGCGGACACGGCGAACACCGGGGAATCCCAGCCGGCGATCAGGCCGATGGACGTGGACAGGGCCGTCACCGTCGAGCTGTGGCTCGACGGCATGCCGCCGGTGGAGAACAGCACGCCCACGTCCCACACGCCGTGGAGCAGACGGTGGCGGATGTACTTGTAGTACTGCGCCAGGAAGTTGGCGGCGAGCAGGGCGATGACGGCTTCGTAGCCGGTGTCCAGGATCCTGTGGGCCAAGGGGTCTCCTCCGTTGCGGTGCGCCCGCAAGGTAGCACGTGGAACCGTTTGCGGCCATGTCCACGTGTGATAGATTCCCCGGAGCCGTTCACCGCCGACCCGGAGACCGCCATGCCCCGCATCCAGCTCCAGCCCCTCGACGCCTACGCCCACCGCTTCCCGGTGTCCGTGCGCACCACCGACCTCAACTACGGCGGCCACCTGGGCAACGACCGGCTTCTCTCCCTGGTCCACGAAGCCCGGGTCGCGTTCCTGGGCTCCCACGGGTTCACGGAGCTGGCCTGCGGAGGCGTGTCGCTGATCATGGCCGACGCCGCCATTTCCTACAAAGGCGAGGCCTTCGCCGGCGACGAGCTGCTCATCGAGACCGCGGCCGGCGAGTTCGGCCGCCTCGGCATCCGACTCTTCCACCGCATCACCCGCCCAGCCGACGGCGCCGACGTGGCCCTGGCCGAGACGGGCATGGTGTGTTTCGACTACGAGGCCCGCCGTCCGGTGGCGGTGCCCGACACCGTCCGCTCGACCCTGGAGACCCCCTGATGGATCCCGTCACGAGCCTGCAGAACCCCCGCATCAAGGCCCTGGTGAAGCTTCGCGAGCGCAAGCACCGCGAGCGGTCCGGCCTGATGGTCCTGGACGAGCTGCGCCTGGTGGAGCGGGCCCTGGCCGCGGGTGTGCGGGTGGAAGAGGTCTTCGCGTGCCCGGAGCTTCTGGAACGGCACGATGCGGCACGCAGGGTGATGGCGCGGCTGGAGGAAGAAGGGATCGAGGTGGCGGAGACCACGCGTCCCGTGATGGAGAAGGCGGCCTACCGGCAGAATCCCGAGGGGATCGTGGCCACGGCCGCCATCCCGGCCCGCGACCTGGACGACCTCGACCTGCCCGACGTCCCCCTCGTCCTCGTGCTCGAGAACGTGGAGAAGCCCGGCAACCTGGGCGCCGTGGTGCGCACCGCCAGCGGCGCGGGCGTGGACGCGGTGCTGGCGTGCGGCGTGGGCGCCGACCCCTGGAATCCCAACTGCCTGCGGGCGTCCACCGGGGCCGTATTCACGGTGCCGACGGTCGCCGCGGAACGCGACGCCATCGTCGAGCGGCTCCGCTCCGGGGGCGTGACGATGGTCGCGACCACCCCCGACACCGAAACCCTGCACACCGACACCGACCTCGGCGGCCCCACGGCTGTGCTGCTGGGCGCCGAGGACACGGGCCTGGGTCCCGAACTCCTGGCCGCCGCCGACGCCCGCTGCCGCATCCCCATGCTGGGGTCGGCCGATTCCCTCAACGTGAGCGTAGCGGCGGCCGTGATGGCCTACGAGGCCGTGCGCCAGAGGAGCCTGTCGTCGTGAACACGAACATCGACGCCCTGATCGCCGACCTGCCCGCCGGCCTGGACCTCTGCGACCCGGCCCAGGAAGAGCGGGCCATGGACCTGGCAATCGAGTTGGCCGCCCTGGCCCCCGGCGCGCTCGACGCCCTCGAATCCGAGTGGTGCGCCGACACCGACGCCGTCCCCCTGACCGCCCACCTGGCCGTGAAGCTGGCCCGCTCCCGGGCCGCCGTGCAGGCCCTCCCCGAACCGGCTCACCTCTCGGTGATCTTCGCCGTCTTCAACGAGCACACCCGCATCCTGACCCGCGACGAGCACCCCCACGGCGAGGACTTCCTGCGCCGCAAGGTCCGCCAGCTCGACCGCCTCTTCGACGGCACGCCCCACACCTGGGACATGACCGTGGTGGACGACGGCTGCCCCAGCGACAGCGGCGGCATCGCCGAGTCGATCATCGCGGCCGACGGCCTGGGCGACCGCGTTCGCGTGCGCCGTCTGGCCGACGCCATCGCCGCCGACGAACCCGTCACCCGCCCCCTCGCTTCCCCCGACGAGAGCCGCAAGGGCGGCTCCGTGGTGCTGGGCATGTGGGAGGCCGCGGCCGAGCAGCGACCGAACCACGTGGTGCTGTTCACCGACGCCGACCTCTCCACCCACCTCGGCCAGTGCGGCCTGCTCATGGCCCCGCTGCTGGTCGACGGCGCCGATGCCGCCATCGGTTCGCGCCGCGAGCCCACCTCCGTGGTCGTCAAGACGGGCACCCGCAACACCCGTGGCAAGCTCTTCATCTACCTGTGGAAGCGCCTCTTCCCCGAGCTGGGCGCCCTGGTGGACACCCAGTGCGGCTTCAAGGCCTTCACCGCCGACACGGTGCGGACGGTGGCGGGCGAGATGCTGGAGAAGCAGTTCGCCTTCGACATCGAGCTGCTGCTCAAGACCGAACTGCGCCGGGCGGGCGCCATCACCAAGGTGCCGGTGGCGTGGATCGACAGCGAGGCCGCCAGCACCACCACCGACCTGCAGCCCTACCTGCCCATGCTGCGCAAGATGGCGGAAATGTCCCGGGCCTACCTGCCGCCGCGGGACGAGGCGGCGGCCTTCGCCGGCTTCATCGACGGGCTGAACGACGAGGCCTGGAACAGGCTCGTGGAGGCCGTGCCGGAGGACATCGCGACCCGGGAACCCCACACGTTCGGAGACTGGAACGACGTGACCGTCGACGAGCTGGTCGCCGTCGCCCGCCCCTGAATCCCGACCGATTCAGTTCGTTGAACACCCGGCCTCCATGTTGCATGTTGGCCGGGTACCTACTGACGCCGACGAGGTGGCGAAAGGAGCTCCCATGCGCGCCATGACCGAGACCAACCTGAAGGATGCGTTCGCCGGCGAGAGCCAGGCCCACATGAAGTACCTGGCCTTTGCCGACAAGGCGGAGAAGGAGGGGTACGCGAAGGTGGCCCTCCTTTTCCGCGCCATCAGCTACGCCGAGCAGGTCCACGCCCACAACCACCTCAAGGAGCTGTCCGGCGTGGGCGACACCGCCGCCAACCTCGAGGCCGCCATGGGCGGCGAGAACTTCGAGGTGGAGGAGATGTACCCGGCCTACCAGGTCGTGGCCGAGCTGCAGCAGGAGAAGGGCGCGGGCCGGAGCATCCACTTCGCCCTGGAAGCCGAGAAGATCCACGAGGACATGTACCGCGACGCCCTCGAGGCCGTGAAGGCTGGCAACGACATCGACGTGACCCAGGTCTACGTCTGCCCCGTGTGCGGCCACACCCACTTCGGCATGCCCGAGGAGCGGTGCCCGATCTGCAACGTGCCGCCGGAGAAGTACGTGGCCTTCTCGGCATAGCCCGCGACGGCGCTCCGCGCTACACTGGACGCGGTCGGGACTCATTCCGGCCGCGTCCTCGTTTCCGGGAGCCGCCCATGATCCGCGTGACCGATGCCATCGTCCTCGACGACTCCGAGCTCTCCTTCGAGTTCGTACGCGCGTCCGGGCCCGGCGGCCAGAACGTCAACAAGGTGGCCACCGCCGTCCAGCTCCGCTTCGACGCCGCGGGCTCCCCCTCCCTGCCCGGCGACGTGAAGGAGCGTCTGCTGCGCCTCGCCGGCAGCCGCGCCACCGACGACGGCGTGATCGTGATCGACGCCCGCCGCCACCGCACCCAGGACCGCAACCGCAACGACGCCGTGGAACGCCTCCTGGAGCTCATCCGCAAGGCCGCCGTCCGCCCCCGCAAGCGCCGCCCCACCAGGCCCACCGCCGCCTCGCGCCGCCGTCGCGTGGACGACAAGAAGAAGCGCGGCGCCGTCAAGCGGCGCCGCGCCTCCAAGCCTTCCATGGACGACTAGTCAGGCGGCGGCTGCCGCCTCGCGATCTCCGCCCAGTGCCGCCGGGCCTCGTCGCGTCGGCCGATCTCCTTGAGCAGGTCGATGTAGTCCACCCGCAGCAGCAGATCGTCCGGCCTCGCCTCCACGGCCTCGGCCTTGGCGCGGATGATGCCCTCCAACGCCTCCCGCGTGACGTCCGCGCGGATCACGTCCAGTTCGGCGGCCCAGTCGCGCAGGAGCTCGTCGTGGTCGTAGCGTCCCGGGAACGGGGCCTGCCCCAGCAGCACACCGATGGTCTGGATGGAGCGGTACTCGTCCCAGACGGTGTGGACCAGGTCGGCGGCGCAGTCGTCGAGGGCGGCGGGCACGGAGGTGCCTCCGGTCTTCAGGCGCTCGGGCAGGTGCGCCGACACGGGACCGAAGAGCTCCGCCGCGATGCGATGATTGCCGGCCAGGGTCAGGTGGACGTGCTCGTAGAACAGGCGGTCGCGCCGGGGCAGCTGGAACTCCGGAGGAAGCGACTCGAAGACGGACCGGACGTCGACCAGATCCGTGTTCTCCATCCGCCCCGCCACCGACCGGGTGACGGCCGTGATGCCGTCGTCGGCGCGGAAGCGCAGCACGTCCAGCTCGCGGGCGGCGCGCACCTCGACGGCCGCTGCCGCGGTGTCGCCGACCGCCAGCAGGGAGCGGCCCAGGCGGTAGCGGAGTTCGGCGTGGCCGTCGTCCAGGGCGAGCGCCTCGTCGAAGGATCCGGCTGCGGCACCGTGATCGCCGTGATCCTGGGCGCGAGATCCGGCTCGGAAGGCGCGGTCCCATGCCTCGCGATCCTCAGCGGACAGATCATCGTTCCGGGCCGAGGCGAAGGGCGCGCAGTCCCAGTCGTTCACCGCCAAGGTGCTCAGCAGCACCGGCACGCCCGCAGCCTCCGCCGCGGCGCAGATGTCCTCCAGGTTGCGCTCGAACCCGGCGTACACGCGGGCCAGACGCTCGTCGCCCAGGGGCACGTGCCGCTGCGCGTACTGCTCCATGCCGCGCCACGACTCCGCGTCGCCGTCGGCCGCATGGGGCGAGCCGGCGATGGCGTCCACGGCCTGCCCCACGCGCCACTCGCGCAGGGCGATGCCGGTGCGGATCAGGTCGATCCCTCCCCCGTCGCTCCGACCCGACCCGATGCCGTAGGGGCCGATGACCTCGTTGTTGCCCAGGTAGACGATCAGCAGGTCCGGGTCGTACTCCACCACCTCACGGGCGATGGGTAGCACCACGTGGGAGTTGGTGGCGGCGATGGAGGTGTTGATCACCTCGAAGTCGGCGGCCGGCCAGGCGCGCTCGAGCATGACCTCGAGGATGCGGGCGAAGCTGAACGAACCGGTGGGGTAGCCCTGGGCCGCCGAGGCGCCCAGCACGAACACGCGGACCGTGTCGGCCGGCTTCTCCTCCGCGAACTCGAAGAGCAGGGGCACGCGGGCCGTGGCCCGGGGGAAGAACCGCCAGCCGAAGCGCAGGTTGGTGCCCAGGGTGCCGCGGTCGGGCACCTCCAGGGCGAAGCCGGGATCGTAGCCGTAGCCGCCCAGGCGCAACCCGCCTTCCAACAGCGCGAGCACGACCAACGGCGCCAGCAGGGCCGTGGCGATGCGCAGCGTCCACAGGCGGGCGCCGGTCACCGGTGCGCGGGTCGGGGTCGGTTTCTTTCGGGCCATGGGTCCTCCGGGGACAGGGGCGCGGCGGGAGCGGTGATCATGAGCCGCGCCGGCCGGAGGTTCAAGGGCGCAAGCACCACGAACCGGCGACGGGCGTCAGGCCGACGACCTCCACCCGGTCCGCGTCCACGCGGGGCAGGCGGGCCAGGAAGCGCACACCGCGCCGGTCGGCGGCCAGGCCGTGATGGGCGCGGATGGTGATGGGGCCGCCCTGGGAGTTGAGGTAGGCGTTGCCGTCGCGGTGGAGGGGCACGTGGAGGCCCAGGTCCCGGACGGTCCAGGTGCGGTCGCCGTCGCGGAGGGTCGCTTCCAGGCAGCCGGGGCCGTCCACCCGCACCACGGCGCCCTCGGCCAGGTCCACGTGGACCCACAGCCAGCTGCCGCTCTCGTCGGACAGGGCGCCGGCCAGCACCAAGCAGCTCTCGGCCTCGTCCGGGGACCAGTCCTCCAGGGAGTGTTCGAGCCAGCCGGCAGGGCGGGGGATGCAGTCGGGGACGATGGACGCATCCGCACCCGCGTCGTCAACGGGGACGACATCGGCGGCGCCGCCGGCGCAGCCGACGGTCACGGCGAGGAGGAGCGGCAGGAATCGACGCGCCATGCGGGGATCATCTCCGGTCCGGGAGTCCGTGTCCAGGGTTCCGGTCATGATCGTCCCGGGGCGGCCGGGCTTGAGCCTCAGGAAAGAGGGGAAGAAAACGCTCAAGGTTTCGCGACGGCGGCCGATCATATTTGCACGATCAGTGAGATCGCTTTGGTGCAGCAGGGACGGAGCCACACCCTTTCAGGGACGCGCATGGAGGCGCGACAAGGCCCGCCGACCGGAAGGTCGGCGGGCCTTATCGCGTCCTGGACCGGCGGATCCGCGCAGGATCAGGCGCCGGCCTTGATCTTGTTCAGGGCCGAACCGTGGCGGAACCAGTCGATCTGCTCCGCCGTCATGGTGTGGTTCACGGTGAACGACTCCGTCGCGCCGTCCGCCTTCTTCAGCTCCACCGTCAGGGGCTTGCCCGGGGCCAGGTCCGCGAGGCCGCGGATGCTGAAGCGGTCGTCCTCCGCCACCCGGTCGTAGTCGGCGGGGTCGGCGAAGGTCAGGGGCAGGATGCCCTGCTTCTTCAGGTTCGTCTCGTGGATGCGGGCGAAGCTGCGCACGATCACCGCGGCGCAGCCAAGGTGCCGGGGCTCCATGGCCGCGTGCTCACGCGACGATCCCTCGCCGTAGTTCTCGTCTCCCACCACGACCCAGCGCAGGCCGGCGGCCTTGTAGGCCCGGGCCACCGCCGGTACCTCGCCGGTGGTGCCGTCGAGCTGGCTCTTCACGGCGTTGACTGCCTCGGTGTACGCGTTCACGGCGCCGATCAGCATGTTGTTGCTGATGTTGTCCAGGTGCCCGCGGAACTTCAACCAGGGACCGGCCATGGAGATGTGGTCGGTGGTGCACTTGCCCAGGGCCTTGATGAGCAGGGGCAGGTCCTCGTAGTCGGAGCCGTGCCAGGCGGAGAAGGGCTCCAGCAGGGCCAGGCGCTCGCTGGTGGGGCTCACGATGACCTCCACGCCGGCGGCATCGTCCGGCGGGCCCTGGTAGCCGTCGCCGGAGGTCACGAAGCCGTCGGCCGGCAGGGCGTCGGCCCGGGCCGGGGGATCCAGCGTGACCTGCTCGCCGGCGGTGTTCGTCAGCGCGTCGTTGCGCGGGTCGAACTTCAGGGTGCCGGACAGGGCGTAGGCCATCACGACCTCGGGACTGCCGATGAAGGCGTGGGTCTCGGGATTGCCGTCGGCCCGCTTGCGGAAGTTGCGGTTGAACGACGTCACGATGGAGTTGCGGGTGCCCTCCTGGATGTCGTCGCGCTGCCACTGGCCGATGCAGGGGCCGCAGGCGTTGGTCAGCACCGTGGCCCCCACGCTCTCGAGCAGGGCGAGCTGGCCGTCGCGCTTGATGGTCTCGTAGATCTGGTCCGACCCCGGGGAGATCCACAGGGTGGTCCTTACCTCCAGGCCCTTGTCCTTCGCCTGCTGGGCGACGTCGGCGGCGCGGCAGATGTCCTCGTAGGACGAGTTGGTGCAGCTGCCGATGAGAGCGGCGGTCAGGGTCTCGGGGTAGCCCTCGGCGTCCACGTCGGCGGCCATGGAGCCCACGGGGTGGGCGATGTCCGGCGAGTGGGGCCCGACCAGGTGCGGCTCGAGGGTCGAGAGGTCGATCTCGATGATGCGGTCGTAGAACTCCTCGGGGTTCTCCGCCACCTCGGGGTCGGCCGTCAGCAGGTCGGTGTTGGCGTCGGCCAGGGTCGCCAGATCCGTACGGCCGGTGGCGCGCAGGTAGTCGCCCATGAGGCCGTCGTAGGGGAAGATGCTGGTGGTGGCCCCCAGCTCGGCGCCCATGTTGGTGATGGTGGCCTTGCCCGTACAACTCAGTGCCTTGGTGCCGGGCCCGAAGTACTCGACGATGGCGTTGGTGCCGCCCTTCACGGTCAGGATGCCGCAGAGCTTGAGGATGACGTCCTTGGGCGCGGTCCAGCCGTCCGGGGCGCCGGTCAGCTTCACGCCGATCAGCTTGGGGTGCTTGACCTCCCAGGGCATGCCCACCATCACGTCCACGGCGTCCGCGCCGCCGACGCCGCAGGCCACCATGCCCAGCCCGCCGCCGTTGGGCGTGTGGCTGTCGGTGCCGATGATCAGGCCGCCGGGGAAGGCGTAGTTCTCCAGCACGATCTGGTGGATGATGCCGCTGCCCGGCTTCCAGAAGCCCATGTTGTAGCGGGCCGCCGCGGAGCTCAGGAAGTCGTAGACCTCCTTGTTCACGTCCAGGGCGTGGGCCTTGTCGTGCTCGGCGCCCTTGTGGGCCAGCAGCAGATGGTCGCAGTGCACGGTGGTGGGCACGGCGGCCTCGTCGCGGCCGGCCTGCATGAACTGGAGGATGGCCATCTGGGCGGTGGCGTCCTGCATGGCCACGCGGTCGGGACGCAGGGCCAGGGTGGCCTCGCCGCGCTCGAACGTCTGGTTCGCCGGGTCGTCGAGATGCCCGAAGAGCACCTTCTCGGCCAGGGTCAGGGGGCGCCCGAGCCGGGCGCGCACCACCTGCAGCCGTTCGCGGGACCGCGCGTAGACGTCCTGCACCATCTCCTGGGTGGTCTCGATCGCCATGATAGCCTCCACTCGCCGTTATCGTGCGCACGGAGACGTCCACCGCCGCTGTTGACCGCGGCCGGTCCGTCTCTCATTGTTGAACCGATGCGTTGAGCCCAATTTATCAGTTGCGCAGCCCGGAACAAAGTCCGAGTTGCCGGAAAAGGCGGACTCCATGAGACGGACCCTCGAGATCGTCGACCACGATGTGCTGCGCAAGGCGGCCGAGCGCTGCCGCGAACGCGGCATCGTGATTCCCACCCTGCAGGAGATGAAGCACCCCGACCTGGTCCCCGCCCGCGTGCGGGAGCGCCTGGCGGAGGTGGGGCTCTGGGATATCGACCCCGTGAACCTTTTCCGCATCACCTGGAAGAACGACCCGGAGACCGGCCTGTACAACGAGGGCAACTGGATCGAATTCCCCCGCGAGATCACCGGCGTGGACGCCCGGATCGTGGGCCTGGTGGGCAAGTGGTTCCCCACCGGCGCTCACAAGGTGGGCGCGGCCTTCGGCTGCCTGGTGCCCCGCCTGGTGACCGGCGCCTTCGACCCCGTGGCCCAGAAGGCCGTCTGGCCCAGCACCGGCAACTACTGCCGCGGCGGCGCCTTCGACTCGCGCCTGCTGGGCTGCGACTCCGTGGCCATCCTGCCCGAGGAGATGAGCCGCGAGCGGTTCGAGTGGCTGGCCGAGGTCGCCACCGAGACCATCGCCACCCCCGGCTGCGAATCGAACGTGAAGGAGATCTACGACGCCTGCTGGGAGATCCGCCGCACCCGGCCCGAGTGCGTGATCTTCAACCAGTTCGAGGAGTGGGGCAACGCGCGGTGGCACTACCACCTGACGGGCTCCATCGTCGAAGAGATCCACAACCGCATCGCCCAGCCCGGCCAGCGCCTGGCCGCCTGGATCTCCGCCACCGGCTCGGCCGGCACCCTGGCCGCCGGCGACTACCTCAAGGAGCGCTTCCCCGGCGCCCTGATCGCCGCCAACGAGGCCCTGCAGTGCCCCACCCTGCTGCGCTGCGGCTTCGGCGCCCACCGCATCGAGGGCATCGGCGACAAGCACGTGCCCTGGATCCACAACGTGCGCAACACCGACGCCGTGGTGGCCGTGGACGACCAGCAGACCATGGACCTGCTGCGCCTGTTCAACGAGCCCGTCGGGCACGAGGTGCTGCGCGAGCAGGGCGTGACCGACGACCTGCTGTCGCAGCTGGACCTGATCGGCATCTCCGGCATCTGCAACCTGGTCTCGGCCATCAAGACCGCCCACTGGTACGACATGGACGAGCGCGACGTCCTCTATCTCCCCCTGACCGACTCCCTCGAGCTCTACGGCTCCCGTCTGCAGGAGCTGACGGAGGAGCACGGCGCCTACGACCGCGACGCCGCCCAGCGCCACCTGGCCCGCTGGCTCCACGGCTGCACCCCTGACCACATGCGCGAGCTGTCCTACCAGGACCGCAAGCAGCTCCACAACTTCAAGTACTTCACCTGGGTGGAGCAGCAGCAGCGCGACGTGGACGACCTGCGCCGCCTCTGGGACCGGGACTTCTGGCCGGAGATGTACGCGGAGGCGGAGGCGTGGGACGAGGCGATCTCGGCGTTCAACGAGATGGCGGGGACGGCTTGAGCGGCCTCCTCGCCACGATGGTCAGGCGGTCTCCGTGCCGCCCCGTGAGGCGGGTCCACGGCACGTTCACGACGTGGACCGCCTGCTTGATCCTGTAGACCAGCCGCCCGCCCTTCACGTTCAGATCGCCCACCGGCACGATGCCCGGCAGCAGCCGCACGTCGCCGAAACGCCGCGCGAACAACCGTGTCGCAGTGCCGCGGGTGAACTCGTGGAGATGGTACGGGGCGTCGGGCAGGTCGAAGGTCCGGCCCGAGACCCTCAGCATCAGCGTGGCCAGCCGCGAGGACCAGAGGTCGAAGGTCGTGGGGATCCGCACCACCAGCGCGCCGTCTGGGTGCAGGAGCCGGGCGGCGGTCTCCAGCAGGGCGTCAGGGTCTGCCAGGTGTTCGAGCACGTCTCCGGCATAGACCATGTCCCAGGTCCCGGCGGCCTCGCCGGGGTCGAAGCCCGCCACGTCTCCCACGGCCACGTCGATGCCGTGCAGCTCCCCCGCCTTCGCCGCCGCCTCGGGCGAGATCTCCAGGCCGGACACGCGCGCCACGCCGGCGTCGCGGGCCGCGGCGAGCACGTGCCCGGACGCCGCGCCGATCTCGAAGAACGACCCGGCGCCGGGGCGGTGGACCAGCAGGTCGTTCTCCACGTAACGCCGCGTCTGGTCGGCCCGCGCGATCATGACCTCGTCGTAACCGGCGTCCGACTCCCCCATGCCGTGGAAGCCGTCCTCGAAATAGGCGTCGTCGTAGAAGGAGGCGATCTCGTCGGGGCCCGGTACGGGATCCACGGCGATCAGGGAGCAGGATGCACAGCGGGACAGCCCGTACACGCGGTCGCGCCAGCGGTAGCGGTAGGGCAACGGTCGTCGTCGTGAGCCTCCGCAGAGGACGCAGGTCACGACTTCTTCCCCTTCAGGATCGTCTCGAACGACTTGTGGGACCCGTTACGGATGGCCTCCACCTCCTGGGACGACAGCACGCGCCAGCGTCCCGCCGAGACACCCTCCACGCTCACCGGGCCGATGCGCTGGCGGTGGATGGAGCGGACGGACAGGCGCAGGGCCAGGAAGAGGTTGCGGATGGAGCGCACCTTGCCCTCGCGGAGCACGAGCTTGACGGTGCTGATCTCCTCCTCGACGCGCATCAGGGTGATGGACCTGGGCTTGACCATGCCCGTCTTGGGGACCTGGACGCCGGCGGCGATCAGGCTGAGCTGGATTTCGGTGACCTCGCCCTCGATCTCCACGATGAACTCCTTGTCGAAGCCGTGGCCGCTGGCGGCCAGGGCGTTCCAGGAGGCGTCGTTCGAGACGAGCAGCAGGCCGGAGGTGGCCGGATCGAGGCGGCCGGCGGGAGCCAGGCCACGGATGTCCCGCGGCAGGAACTCGGTGATGAGCTGGGTGCGGTGGGTCACCGTGGAGCCGGTGGCCACGTTCAGGGGCTTGTGGAACGCCAGGTAGGTGCGGATGACCTCCACGAGCTTGCGGTCGTCGATGCGCACCTCGTTGTCGTCGCCCACACCCTGGCCCGGGTCGAGCACCCGGCGGCCGTCCACCTGCACGCGTCCGGCACGCACCAGTTCCTCGGCCTGGCGGCGCGTGGCGTAGCCGGCCTTGGCGATGGTCCGGGCCAATCCCATGAGGTGGGAGGTGTCGGCGTCGGGATCCAGGGGGACCGGACCATCGTCCAGATGGTCCAGGTAATCCTCCGGGATCAGCAGATCCTCGGGGCGGGGTTTGCGCTTGTCGTCGGTCATGGTCGTCCGTCCCGGGTCAGGGGAGGGGTCAGAGTATCCACCAGGCCACCGTGGCGGCGTAGAGGACGAGCAGGGCTGCGCCGAGGATCCTGGGGATCCGGTCGCGGATGGTCAGCACCAGGGCCAGCAGCAGGGTCGAGACGGCCAGGCTCGGAAGCTCGCGCCCGAGGATGCCGCCGTCCACCGGCACCGGCTCGATCAGGGCCACCGGGCCGGTCACCGCCAGCAGGTTGAACAGGTTCGAACCCACCACGTTGCCCAGGGCCAGGCCGCTCTCGCGGCGTGCGGCCGCCACCAGCGTGGCCGCCAGTTCGGGCAGGCTCGTGCCCACCGCCACCAGCGTGAGGCCGATGAGCACCTGGGGAGCCCCCAGGGCCTCGGCGATGCGGGTCGCGGAGATCACGATCACCTGGCCGCCGGCCACCAGGCCGATGCAACCGCCCAGGGCCGTCAGGCCGCCCCTGAGTATACCACGTTCGCGCTCCGCGGGCGAGTGGTCGGACGAGCCGTTGGCCAGGCCGGCGCGGATGGAGCGCACCGTGACGGCGGCGAAGAGCATCATCAGGGCCACGCCTTCCAGGCGTCCCAGATCGCCGTCGGCGCAGAAGAACCAGAACAGGGCGGTGCCCACGGCCAGGACCGGCATCTCCAGCTTCCACAGGGACCGGTCCCCTGGAGGCGACATGACCAGGGCCGCCGAACCCAGGATCAGCCCCACGTTGGCCACGTTGGAGCCCATCACGTTGCCCAGCATGAGGTCCTGGTTGCCCCGGAGGGCCGCAACCAGCGAGACCACCAGCTCCGGAGCCGAGGTGCCCCAGGCCACCACCGTCAGGCCCACCAGCACGGGCGGCACGCCCAGGGCCGCCGCCAGGCGCGTACCGCCGCTCACGGTAGCCCAGGCGCCACCCAGCAGGAGGGCGACGCCGGCGGCGAAGATCAGGAGATCCAGGGGATTCACGGCGTCGGCTCCCCGACCAGGGCGCAGGCCCGCACGGGCGAGGCCTCGGCCCCGGCCAGGCGCAGGGGCAGCACCAGCAGCAGGAAGGGGTCGGCGGGCAGGGCGTCCAGGTTGGCCATGTTCTCGATGTTGATCAGGCCCGCGGCAGCCAGCAGGTCGTGGGCCACCGACACGTTCATGGGATCGAGGCTGGGGGTGTCCAGCCCCACGCCCTTGAGACCGGCTTCGGCCAGGCGGCGCGCAACGTCCACGCCCAGGAAGGGCCAGACGTCGTAGTAGCGGTCGCCGCCCCACCGGCGCTCCCAGCCGGTGCGGAAGACCACGAAGTCGAGGGCGTCGAGGTCCAGGCCGTCCAGCGACGATGCCGGGATCTCTCCTTCCGGCGCATCCACGACCACGGCCCGCCCCATACACCGATCCAGTGGAAAGCTCTCGAGGGGCTCCTCCCCCGCCTTGAAGTGCAGCGGCAGGTCGATGTGGGTGCCCGCGTGGCAGCCCATGCGGAAGGCCGACGCCTGGTGGGTCGACTCGCCGTGCTCGCTCAGACGGTCGATGGCCGGGACCGTGGGATCGCCGGGATAGACCGCCATGCCGGTGGTCACGGCGTGGCTCAGGTCGATGGTGCGCAGGGACATGACGGCTCCGTCCGGGGTCGGGTCAGCGAAGGGACGAGTCGGTCCAGGTGGACTCGTCGCGCTGCAGCGAGGCCACCTCGAATTCGGAAGCGAAGAGCATACGTTCGGCTTCGTCGAGCCGATCCGCAAGACGGGCGGGGCTGCCCGACACGTCGGTCACGGCCAGGAACACGCGCTGGTGCAGGTCCGGCGGCCCCACGCGGGCCACGGCGAACCCGTCGCGTTTGAGCCGCTCCACGAGCCCGTGCAGCTCCTTGCGCCGCTCCTTGAGGCTGCCCGCCAGGGGGAGCCGCAGGTCGGCGATGAGCGTGGCGGTATGCACCCTCACGTCGTCCATGGGCGCCAGACTACACCAACGCTGGTCAGTAATACAGCCGGATCAGGAACGGGTACTCCCCGTCCTCGGGGTTGGCGGCGCAGGCCCGGCGCAGGGACTCGAGCCCGGCGTCGGGATCGCCCTCGAGCCGATGGATCAGGGCCTCGGTCATCAGGCGGTTGCCCTGGACGAAGCGCTCCATGCGCAACGGGTCGTCCAGGTTGGAGAACACCGTGCCCACCTCCACGCGGTTGGCGTGGAGCCAGGCCACGTTGCGGGCCAGGTTGGCCTCGTCGAGGCAGGCGGGGTCGAAGAATTCGGTGTAGGACAGGTCGTCGGTGTTGTCGGGCAGGTCGGCGCCGAGGCGGGCCACGGCCTCGCCGTCCAGGACCAGGGTGGCGGCCAGGTGGTGCGGGTCGACGTAGAAGTGCGGGTCCTGCCCCAGGGCCTGCGTCTCCACGGCCCAGGTCATGAAATCCACGTCGACGGGATCGGTGGAGCCCAGCAGCACGGCGTGGAACTGGCCCAGCCACACGCTGCAATGGGGGAACGCGCTGCCGAAGGTGCGGATGATGCCCATGGCCTCGGCCGTGCCCAGCTTGTGCAGCGGCAGGTACTGGGACACCACGCCGCCCGGGTTGAGTCGCGAGCGGCAGAGCTCGAAGTAGTCGCGCGTGTACAGGCTGCCCGAGCCCAGGATGGGGTGGGTGGGATCGCAGGAGATCAGGTCGTAGGTCTCGTCGGTGCGCTGGAGCCAGTGGCGGCCGTCGCCCTGGACCATGGCCAGGCGGGGGTCGTCGTAGACGCCGTGGTTCATGTCGCGGTAATGGACGGCGGCGTCGCGCAGCCCTTCCACCAGCTCGACCACGCGGATGGTCTCCACTTCCGGATGCGACGCGATGGCGGACGTGGTCACGCCGATCCCGAACCCGATCACCAGGGCGTCGCGGATGTCGCGGCCGATGAGGAACGGGTAGTGCCCCACCATCTTGACGACCTTCACGGCGTCGTAGGTCGAGCCGATCACCGCACTGTTGTTGACGAAGGTGTACTTGGACTCGGTGCGGGTGCCGCGGTCACGGCCGACGGAGATGGTGCCCTCGACGGTCTCGCGGTAGAAGAGCACGTCGCGGTCGAAGCGGTGGAACGACGGGGGCAGGATGCGCATCTCCGGTCCGGCGGCGGTCAGGATCGCCGACACGAGGGCGCCCGTGGCCAGCACGTACCGGCCGGCGCCAGTGACGGATGCGGCCCACGCCGCGGCGAGCAGCAGGGTCGCGATCAGCAGGACGGCCTTGCCAGCTCCCAGCCACGGCAACAGCACGAACGCCGCGACCACCGGCCCCACCGCCGACCCCAGGGTATTGACCGACAGCACCTCCCCCACGTCGCCGCCCAGCCGCGACCGGCCCGCGGCGTAGAGCCGGCAAGCCAGGGGGAACGCGAATCCCGAGCAGGCCAGCACCGGCACCACGAGCAGCACCCCCGCCACCGCCGGCAGCCCGAACACCCGCGTCGCAGGATCCGACAGCAGCGACTGGAAGGGGAACATGAGCACCTGGGGCAGGCGCGCGAACACCAGCAGTCCCAGGGCCGACAGCACCCCCATCAGGGCGACGGCGTTGCGCAGGTCGGCCATGCCCGGAACGTTTCCGGAACGGCTGCGGCGTGCATACAGGGAACTGCCCAGGAAGATGCCCGTCACCGCCAGCGACGAGATCAGCGCGAACCCGTAGCTCGTGTTGGTGAGGTAGATGCGCAGCATCCGCATCCACAGGACCTGCAGCCCGATGGCGGCGAAGCCGCAGGCGAAGGTGGCGATCATCACCGAGCGGCGCGGAGCGGCCGGCTCGGCCTTCCCCTTCTTCTTGCCCTTCCTCGGCACAGCGATCGGCGGCACCTCGACCGACGTCCCGGCGTTCTCATGCCGAAACCGCGTGAGCAGCCATGCCGCCAACCCGAAATCGAGGGCCACCGCCGCACCGACGGTCCCCCGCTGACCGAGGGTGCCCAGCAGCACGAACCCGGTCACGAGCCCCCCCACGGCGCTCCCCAGGGTTTCCAGGGCGTAGAGTCGCCCGAGCACCCCTCCCACCGAGGCGTCGGACGTCACGGCAAGCCGGCTCGCCAGAGGGTACACGCCCCCCATCAGGAACGAGGGAACCGCCATGACCAGGAGCGCCACCAGGAAGACGACGACGTCGCCCCCGTCCCCGAGCGCCCCGTACAGGGCGGGAACCCCCGCGGTGAACATGCGGTAGGCCACCAGCGCCGAGACAGCGAGCCCCGCCAGCAGCCGCCCCAGCAGCCGCCCCGGCTCCGAGCTCGTCTCGCCCTTCCGCCCCCAAACCCAGGCCCCCGCTCCGAACCCCACCATGAACGCCGCCAACACCGCCGTCGACGCCGTAACGGTAGCCCCCACCGCCACCGACAACATCCGATGCCAGCTGACCTCATGGGCCAAGAAGGTAAGGGAGGCAAGGAACACCACGGTCCCAATGCCCCGACTCCCAGAGAACTCCTGCGTGTCCTTGGATATGATCATGTCGAGCACCCTACCCCGAGTCTCCCCAACCGTCACCCCTGGAACGAGGCCCCGGGCTTCGCCCGGGGCCAATGTTCCGTCACACCGATCAGGATCCGGGGAGGGGCCGACCCGGACGATGTGGAGAAGTTTCGTCCGGGGCGGCCCCTCCCCGGATCCGCCCTACTTGGTGAGGGTGAGCTTGTGCGTCGCCACCATCCCCCCCGACCTGAGCCGGGCGATGTACGTGCCGCTCGCCAGCCCCCGACCCAGTTCGTCACGCCCGTCCCACGTCAGGCTCGAACGCCCGGCGGGCATGTCGCCCTGAAGCAGGGTCCGCACCACGCGCCCCTGGAGATCCAGCACGTCCACGGTGGCCGGCCCGGCCTGGGCCAGGGAGAAGACCACGCGGGTCGACGGGTTGAACGGGTTGGGGTGGTTGCCCTCGACCATGAACACGGCGGGAGCATCGCCCACGCCGGTGCCTGGGTCGGTGACCTCGAGGTTCACGGTGATCACGGCGGGGCCGGCGGGATCGTTGCTCGCCAGCACCACGTAGCCGGTGTAGTTGCCGGCCGCCATGCCCGCACCCGAGACGCCCACGTACACGTCCACGGACGAGCCCTCGGGCACCGAGCCGGTCTCGGGAACGGCGAAGAGCCACGGCAGGGTGTCGTGGATGGCGAAGGGGGCGTCGCTCACGTCGGAGTAGAGGCCGTCGAGGGTGCTGACGCGGAGCAGGCAGTCGGTGGACGACGCGCCCGCCACGGTCCAGCTCTCGATGCCGTCGTTGGGCGTGGAGGCGAACAGCGTCTCCCAGCTGCCGCCGCCGTCGCGGCTCAGCTCCACCATGACGTCGGTCACCACGGTGGCCGTCCACTCCAGGTCGGCCGACGTGCCCTTGGCCAGGAACTCGCCGCCGTTCGGGGCGATCACGCCGACCTCGGGGGCGGCGGCGCCGCAGCAGTCCACGTCGGCCCAGAGCAGCAGGTCGCCGGCGAACGAATAGCCGCCCACCAGCTCCTCCCAGCCCGAGCCCCAGTCGTTGAAGTCGTAGCAGCTCGTGGGCGACGAATCCACGGGGATGCCCACCGGACCGCTGGCGTCCATGAACTCGAAGAGCACGAAGTACGGCCCGCCGTCCATGTCGGTGCAGACGAAGTCGCAGGGGATCTCGATGTCGTAGTACCCCGCGGCGCCCTGGGCGGCGACGGTGAGGGGATCCGAGGTGTCGATGATGGTGCCCGGGCCGGTGCAGGCGCCGGCGTCGGTGGCCAGCAGGGCGCGGACCTGGGGCGTGGATGCGGCCTCCAGGTACAGCACCATGTGCACGGCCCGCACGTTGAAGCCCGCGGCGCAGGAGCAGGCCTCCGCCGGCGGGTCGATGGCCACGGCGTAGGTCTCGTTGCCGTACCACCAGGAGCCGTAGTAGCCCTGGATGTTGGCGGTGTCGTCGTTGCCGAACACGCAGTCGCCGGCGTAGCGGTCCACCACCGGGGCGGGCAGGTCGGTGCGGATCAGCTCGGGCATGGCGCGCTCGGCCGGGGCCGTCCGCGGCGTCGGGGCGGGACGGCGGGCCAGCACGACGGTGGGATCGATGTCCATGATGCTGGCCGTGTAGTCCAGGCTCGAACCGACGTCGCCCACGTTGCTCAGGGTCACCGGGATGTTGTCGTTGGCGTCCACCTCCACCGAGGCGTTCACCACGGTGGTCGAGAGCTGGGCCATGGGCTGGGCCACGACCTCGACGGCGTCGATGGTCAGGTCCCAGGTGGCGGCCGTGCCGTAGTACTTGGAGTTCACCACGATCACGCCGGCCCAGGCCATTTCCTCCAGGGGCACGCTCAGGGAGGCGTCGCAGTCGTTGGCGGCGTCCAGGGGGATCTGCTCCAGCACGCCGGTGCCGTTGGTGCGGCGGATGACGGCCATCAGGGCCATGTCCGTGCCGTCCTGGCCGTTGAAGGTCACGTCCAGGGTGCCGGTCAGGCCGCCGAAGCCGTAGCAGTAGTAGTTGGCGGCGGCCAGGTGCTCGGTGGAGCCCGAGAGCACGCGCGGGTAGCTGTTAACCACGGTCACGCTGCTGCTGGGGTACTGGGATGCCTCCTCGTATCCGATCCCGGTCAGGGAGCGGGTGCCGGTGGCGAAGTTCCACGCCGCGTACATGGGGAAGCCGTCGGCCAGGGACGAGCCGTTCTGGCCCAGGATGCTGTCGTAGGACAGCAGCACGCCCTGGGTGGTGTGGGTCGAACGCCAGTCCCAGAAGTCGATGACGATCTGCTCGCCCCACGTCTCGCTCATCCAGTGCTGCCAGATGGCGTCGTCGTAGGACCCGGTGCCGGTGGAGCCGCCGTCCAGGGACGTGCCCGGGCTGCTGATGCCGCTGCCGCTGGGCATGTAGTTGTAGTAGTCGTTCACCTGGTCGAAGACGACGTCCTCCATCCAGGTGGCGTCCAGCTCCACCCATCCGCCCTCGCTCCAGCCGGACTGGGGTAGCTGCGAGGCGTGCTTGAACTCGTGGGCGGCGGTGACCTTGGCGGCGCCCAGCACGTCGCCGTCGGGGTCGTCGTTGGGCGGGAAGCCCTGGAAGGTGTTGTGCAGCACGATGCGGGAGGCGGTGCCGCCGGTCACGGTGGTGTAGCCGTACGCGCTCATGCTCTCGAAACTGATGGGGTACGGGTGCGTGGGCGGCGCGGTGAAGCCCATGGACACGATCTCGGTCTCCCAGGAGGTGTCCAGGTACTCGGCGCAGCGCTCCACGTAGTCGGGAATGCCGTTGGCGGGGTCGGTGTCGGTCGCCGGCACGGCGTTGCCGCCGGTGGTCAGGTAGGTCAGGTTGAAGTGGCCGAGGGGACTGAGGTAGGTGGCCTTGTCCGGCGAGTCGTCCGGCGCCAGGTAGGCGTCGATGGTCTTGACGGTCTCGACACCCAGGCTCGGGCGCAGCTCCGTGTACTCGTGGATCATCTCGGTCACGCACTTCAGGGGCGCGACGTCGACGGGACGCCAGGCCTCGGGCAGGGCGTCGGCGTCGAAGACGTACTGCAGCCGGTAGAGCAGCGACTGCTCCGCGGTCAGTTCGCCGTCGGCGACGGCGGCGTCGAGGCGCTGGAGGAAGGGGTTGCCGTGGTCGTGGCCGGCGCCGGCGAACGCGGCGGCGGACAGCATCGTGAGACAGACGAGCGTGAGCAGGAACCTGCGCATCATGGGCCCTCCCGGGGAGACTCAGGGGATCGGCTGGAATCGGAACGAGGACACGCCGGCAACCACCCCCGGCCGCCGGTCCGGTCCCGACATCGTTCCGAACAGGGAATTATATCACGAAACCCGTCACGAAAGCCTCACGACGCCCCCGGAAACCTCCCGGCCACCCGTCACGTGACGTATTGACACCGCCGGTCCCGGCCGTCACCATCGCGCCATGGCACGCACCAGACCGACATCCCGACCTGCCCGTCTCCGGGTGCTGCTCCCGCTGCTGCTGGTCTGCGCCGCGGCAGGTTGCGACCAGCGTCACGACACTCCCAAGACCCTGCAGCTGCCCGGGTTCGCCGATCCCGCGGACCACTCCCACCCCCCGGTCGAGCGGGACCTGAAGGAGGTCCAGACCGAGGGCGTGCTGCGCGTCGCCGTCACTCCGGGGCCGCTGACCTACATGGTGTTCCGCGGCGACGAGGCGGGATTCGAGTTCGAGCTGATGGATCAGTTCTGCCGGGAGTGGAACCTGCGGCTGGACCCGGTGCTGCTGGCTCCCGGCGAAGGCCCGTTCCGGCTGCTGGACGAGGGCCTGGTGGACGTGGTCTGCACCGGCCTGGTGGCGGACAATGAGCTGAAGCTCCGCGGCCGGCTGACCCAGTCGTTCGAGCAGACGCGCCTGCACCTGGCCCTGCCGGGCGAGGCGACCGCCGACACCGTGCCGGACGCCCTCACGGCGACCCTGACCGCCTCGTCCCGTGCGGCGCCCCACCTGCGACGCTTCGCCCACGAGCTGGGTTTCGAGCCGAAGATCCTGCGCGCCCGGCCCCGCCTCAACGAGTTCGACCTGATGCGCATGGTCGCCACCGGCGAGATCGAGGCCACGGTGGCGCCGGCCAGCACCATCGAGGCCGCCATGGCCCGCTACAGGAACCTCCACGTGGGGCCCGCCGTGGCGCCGCCGAGCCATCGCACCTGGGTGGTCCGGTCCAACGCGCCCGAGCTGCAGCGGGTGCTCGACCGGTTCCTCTCGCGCAACTACGGCCGCGGCCCCGCCGGTTCCCGCCGCAGCCGCACCTACGGCATCATCCGCGAGCGCTACATCGGCGACCCCAAGCAGGTGCGCTACTACAGCCAGGACCGCTTCCGCCCCGACCGCTCGGGCGTGCTCACACCCTGGGATCATCTGCTGCGCCGCGAATGCGACCGCCACGGCGTGGACTGGCTCACCGCCGCGGCCCTGATGTACGAGGAATCGACCTTCGACCCGTCGGTGGTGAGTTCGGCCGGCGCGGTGGGCCTGATGCAGGTGCTGCCCCGGTTCTCGCGAGCCGACAGCGCGGGGCTGCTGGAGCCCGAGATCAACATCGCCGAGGGCGTGCGCTACCTGGCCGAGATCCGCGACTTCTACGACTACCTGCCCGACGTCGACCGCGAGCTGTTCACCCTGGCCACCTACCACGCCGGCTACGGCCACATGGCCGACGCCCGCCGCATCGCCATGGACGCCGGCCTCGACCCCAACCGCTGGCACGGCAACGTGGCCATCGGCCTGGCCCGCAAGCGCGACCGGGCGCACCACACCCGCTCACGGCACGGCTACTACAGGGGAGACATGTCGGTGGACTACGCCGAGTCGATCCTGCGCCGGCGCGAGGTCTACAGGGTGATGCTGGAGCGGTACGAGGATACGGTGGACTAACAGGCTGCCAGGCTGACGCTTGCTTGATGCCTACCACATCATGCGGGGCGTTCTATTTTACCAAATGTGCTATATTTCCCGAATACGCATGATCAATCAGCGCATACGATCCGGGAGTGGACCATGTTCGGACGAATCACCCTGTGCATCCTCACCCTTCTGCTCATCGGCACCGGATCGAGCGTTCAGGCCGCGATCCTGAACGTCCAGGCCGACGGCGGCGGGACCTATCCGGACCTCGCGGCCGCCGTCTGGGCCGCCAGCAACGGGGACACGATCCAGCTGGCGCCGGGGACCTACACGGGCGCCGGCAATCGCGACCTGGACATCTCCCGCAACCTGCTCTTCACCGCGCCGGGCGGCGCGACCATCGACTGCCAGGGAGCGGCACGGGCCGCCTACATCGAGAACAGCCTGGTCACCCTGCAGAACCTGACCGTCCGCGGCGGATCCGCCACCAACGGCGGAGCCTTCTGGCTCAACGACGAATCGGTCCTGAACCTGGAATCGTGTTGGTTGATCGACAACGAGTCCACAGGTGAAGGCGGTGCGATCCATGCCGAGCTGGTGAGCGAGGTCCACGCCTCGGGAACCGTCTTCACTGGCAACCACGCCGGTACCGACGGAGGCGCCATCTACCTGGAAACGGAATCCTACGGCAACATCGTCGGCTCGACGCTGGTCATGAACTCGGCGGGGAACTGGGGCAGCGCCACCTTCCTGATCACGGATTCCAGCATGGACCTGGACACGTCGATCATCGCATTCAACCGCGACGCCGAGCCCTGCGCCGACTACTACAGCGCCAACTACACCGCCACCTGCACGGACGTGTACGGCAACGAGGCCGGGAACTGGACCTGGAGCCTGCAGGGAATGAACGGCGTGAACGGTAACGTGAGCGTCGACCCCCTGTTCTGCGATCCGATGGCCGACCCCATGAACCTGGCGCTGTGCGCCTCCTCCCCCGTGGCGAACGCCGCGGGCTGCGGCCTCATGGGCGCCTTTGCGGCGGATCCGGGGTGGACCACGCCGGTGTACGGTGTGGCCGCCGACGGCGGCGGCATGTTCCCGACGGTCCAGGACGCCATCGACGCCGCTCCCGAAGGCGCGACCGTCAAGCTGGAGGACGGCGTCTACACCGGGGCCGGCAACACGCACCTGGGAATCTCGAAGGTGCTGAAGGTGACGTCGCGGTCAGGCGTCGAGGAGAACTGCATCATCGACTGCCAGGGATCGCCGCCCGCGACCGAGGTCGCGGGCTTCTTCGTCGTCGCCACGCCCGCCGGCAGGGTCGACATCACCGATCTGACGGTGCGCAACGGCTACATGAGCACCCAGGGCGGCGGGGCGAACGTGTACGCGGGCGGGGACGTCCTGTTCGCGCGGTGCATCTTCGAGAACAACACGAGCGGAACCTACGGCGGGGCGATCCGGATCTACGGCAACGGCACGACATCCACCGACGTCACCATCGCGTACACCGATTTCGTCGGCAACCAGGCCGCCGACGGGGGGGCCGTCCACGGCAGCTACTGGAACGGCCAGTGCAACGTGTCGCTGTTCCAGGACAACACGGCGACCAACGGCGGAGCCCTCGCCCTCGACCCGTCCAACGTCGACGTCAACGGTTGCGAGTTCATCGACAATACGGCCAGTCAGCACGGCGGCGCCGTGAGGGCGCTAGGCGGTTCGCCCGACTTCGGGCTCTGCGAGTTCTCCGGGAACGAGGCCCAGCTCGGCGGGGCGATCTACGACTTCAACGCCGACCTCACCTTCCAGGGATGCGGGTTCCACTCCAACTACGCCATCGACGACGGCGGCGCCCTCTACGCGTTCCCGAGCGTCCTGGACCTCGACATCCAGATCACGGGTTCGACCTTCGCGGACAACCGCGCCGGCCAGGCCGGATCGGTCTCGTGGGTGTACGAGGAGGTGACGTTCGCGCTGAACGAATCCACCCTGTACGCCAACGTGACCTACGACCCGGACCCGGCCACGGCGAGCCAGATGTGGTTCGGCTACGACAACGTCATCACCATGGACTCGATGCTGATGACGGACGGGATCGTCGGCGTGCCCGTCCTGTTGAGCGGCGGCGGCAACCTGCTGACGCTCACGAACTGCGACGTCTGGAACAACGGGGCCGGAGACTACGTGGGCGATCTGGCCGGCATGCAGGGAACCGGCTGCAACGTCTCGGCCGATCCCATCCATTGCGACCCGGGCACCGGAGACCTCACGCTCCGCTCCGACTCGCCGTGTCTGCCCGCCAACAATCCCTGCGGCACGACCATCGGAGCCTGGGGCGAGGGTTGCACCGATCCGACGGTGGACGTTCCGGTGGCCGGGATCGGTTCCGCGCTGTGGCAGAACACGCCGAACCCGTTCAACCCGTCGACCGAGATCGCCTTCCGGCTCGAGCGGACGGGCCCGGTCCGCCTGGTGGTGTTCGACACGCGCGGACGCGAGGTCGCCCGGCTGGTCGACGGCGTGCTCGAGGCGGGGGAATACGTGCGCAGCTTCACGCCGCGGAACCTGTCCAGCGGTCTCTACTTGTACCGGCTGGTCACTCCGGAAGGCACGTTCACGCGGCACATGACGCTCATCAAGTGACGACCCGGACCCGGGTATGACGGAAGAGGCCGCCGGCGATCGCCGGCGGCCTCTCTCGTCGTACCGGATGCGCAGCCCGCTACCCGTCTTCCAGCAGCTCGTCCATCAGCTCATGAGCCCGCCGCAGGTGCGGAATCACGATGCTCCCCCCCACGATCAGCCCCACGTCGAAGATCTCCAGGATCTGCTCCCGCGTGACGCCGAGCTCCACGCAGCGGATGGTGTGGTAGGCGATGCAGTCGTCGCAGCGCAGCACCAGCGAGGCGCTCAGGCCGAGCATCTCCTTGGTGCGGGCGTCCAGGGCGCCGTCCTCGTAGCAGCGGGTGTCGAGGTTGAAGAAGCGCTTGGTGGTGAGGGTGGCGGAATCGAGGATCCGCTCGTTCATCTTCTCGCGGTACTCGCGGAACTGCTTCAGGCGATCGGACACGGGCGCACTCCCCTGGCTCAGGATTCGGCCGCGCCGCGACGGCTCAACCACCGCCACAGCATCAGCGACGACACGGACGACAGCAGGAACAGCAACGCCGCCGTCACGAAGACCTCACGATACCCCAACAGCTTCATCACCGTATACCCCAGCAGCGGCCCCACCACGCCCCGCGCCCCCACCATGGCCACGTGCACGCCCTGGTAGTGGCTGCCCTCCCCCTCCGGAGCGAAGGCGATGGACCCCACGTGCCAGGTGATGTTCACGCCGCTCATGGCCAGCGCATACATGGCGAAGGCGAGGTACGCGGTACCGGCGGCGCCGATGCCCCCCAGGTTCCCTGTCAGCGCCAGCACGCCGGGGTACAGGGCCAGCAGCGCGAACGATCCCACGCACAGCCGAACCGGGTGGAAGCGGTCCATGAACCGTCCCATGAGCGGCCCCAGGAACGCCACGCCGGCCGATGCGATCAGCACCCGCGCCGACGAGATCTGCTCGTAGCTCAGGTCCAGTTCCTCGGTGAAGAACAGCGGGACCACCGGGTTGAGCATCATGAACGCCATGCCGTAGATCATGAAGTTGCCCTCGTACCACAGGAACGAGCGGTCGGCCCGGAAGGTGGCGACGGCCTCGCGGAAGGGGATCACGAGGGCGCGGGCGAGGCGTCCGATCCGGATGGGTCCGAGGGGCATGCGGGGGACGGTGAAGATGCCGGTGTCCGCTCCCGCCGTTGCCGAATGGGCCGGCCGCGGCAGGGTCGCCAACGTCAGCGGGTACAGGAAACCGATGCAACCCACCACAGGGTAGATCCAGCGGTAGTTGGCAGGATCCATGTCCAGGATGCGCCCGAGGACCAGGCTCGTGGCGGCCGCGAACACGTGCTGCACCAGGGCGCCGTAGCCGAAGAAACCGCCCCTGCGTTCCTTGGAGAAGTTTTCCTGGAAGATGCCGTTCTGGGCGGGATAGACCAGGGCCGCGAAGCCGTAGACCACCGCCAGCAGGCCCACGAACACCGGAGCCGTGGACACGAAGGGCATGACCAGCAGCACGGCGCGGCCGCCCAGGCCGCCCCAGAACAGCCACCGTCTGCGACCGCCCCTGGCCAGCAGGTGGCCCCAGTAGAGCGCCAGGAGCATGCCCGCGGTCTCCATGGTGACCGCCGCGGTCACCAGTCCGCCGCCGGCGCCCAGGGATTTGGCCAACACGAAGGGGAACAGCAGGTAGCCCGCCCACCACACGCCCTGGGCGATCATGCCCAGCAGGTAGCGGCGGAGGGTGGTGTCCTCCACGGGGTCGGGGGTCGTGCCGGCGAAGAAGACGCGGTTCCAGAGGGTTGCGTTCATGGGAGGGATGATCGCACCGGGGGGCGGGGGGCGCCAGTCGATTCCCGTGGGCGGGTCTGGTAGCATGGGGCGGCGAAGCCGTCCCCTATCCGTTTTGGAGGTCCATGATGCCCCGCCTCGTCTGCGCTCTCGTCCTCGCCCTCTTGATGGCCGGATGCGGCTCCGACCGCAGTGCCGATATGCCCATCCCCGAGACGCTGGCCGGCAGCCCCGCTGCCGGCGCGATCGCGCTGACCCACGGCGGGGCGGGATCGCCGTCCTCGTGGACCCCGGAAGCCACCCTCGGCTCCGACGCCGCCATGGCCGCGCTGCGCGGCGGCGCCTCGGCCCTGGACGCGGCGGTGACCGGAACGGTGGCCCTGGAGAACGTGCCCATCTTCAACGCCGGCACCGGCGCCAACATCCGCCTGGACGGCGAGACCATCCAGATGGACGCCGCGGTCATGACGTCGGCCGGCGAGTTCGCGGCGGTGGCCGTGATCGAACGGGTGAGCAACCCCGTGCGCGTGGCGCGAGCCGTGCTCGACACGCCCCATCGGATGCTGGCCGGGGAAGGCGCCACGCGCTTCGCCCATGCCATGGGCTTCGACGACGTGGTCCCCACCTGCCCCGAGGCCGAGGCCAAGTGGCGGCGTCGCCTGGCGCGTCTGCTGCGGGGCGGCGGCGGCGGTGGGTACGACACGTTCGACTGGCGCTCGGCCTGGAACTTCGAGGCACCGATCCCGGCCCCCGCTGACACCCTCGTAGATGATCCGGACGTGGGCGACACGGTCGGCACCGTGGTGCGCCATGCGGACAGGTCGTTCGCGGCCACGCTGTCGACGGGCGGCACCTCCATCACCCTGGACGGGCGTGTGGGGGACGTGCCGATCTATGGCTGTGGGACGTATGCCGGGCCGGCGGGTGCGGTGGCTTGTACGGGGCATGGGGAGGAGATCATTCGGCAGGCGTTGGCGCGTGAGGTCTACGAGCTGATGGAGGACGGGATGACGGCTCGCGAGGCGTGCCGTGTGGGCATCGCGGATTTTCCGCCCGAGTGGACGGTGGGCGTGATCGCGGTGGGGCGTGACGGCTGGGGGGTGGCGGCAAACACCCAGATGGCCTACGGAGTGGCCGCCGACTAGCTCCTGACCGAATACGCCATGTGGCGGATGGTCCCTCCGCGGGGGCCGCATCTATGCTCTCCGGGTGTTCGAATCGCCTTGCGGCGCCACCCGTCCATCCGGAGGGATTCCCATGAAGCTCGTCATCGTCTGCCTGATCCTCGCGGTCGCCCTGCCCGCCTTCGCCCAGGACTCGTTCGTCGTCCATTCCGTGAACAACTGCAGCGGCTCCGGCGTCGGCGTGGTCCGCACCCTGTCCGCCGGCGACCACGCCCTCACCCTGACCGGCGCCATGTCCAACTGGAACTACGACGCCGCCAACGGCGGCCTCTCCTGGCTGACCTGGGTCGTGATGACGAACCTCACCACCGGCGAACAGACCAGTTTCTCGGCCCCCGGCGGCCGCCAGGCCACCGCCACGGCCGCCCAGGCCATGGCCGCGGGCGTGGTGTTCCCGTTCACGCTGGCCGAGGACGCCACCATGAGCTTCCACTTCCTCGACACGCCCTGCGGCGACAACCGCGGTTCGGTGACGGTGCACCTGGATGATCCGGCGGTGGCGTCGGAAGGGGCGAGCTGGGGGATGGTGAAGGTGCGGTACCGGTAGGGAGTGTTTGCGGGATAGTGCGCTCTGCGGACGGGCGTCCGGCTGTGGGGCGCATCAATGCTCAACACTGCGTTCCTGAGGGAACATCGATCACTTGTACATCAGGATCTTGACCGACTCGACGCGTTCATCAGTCCGGACCCGCACCAGGTACACGCCGCTCGCAGCCGCCCGGCCATGACCGTCGCGACCATTCCAGACATGCACCAGCGGATGACCACCACCCGTGCGCGCGTAGAGGGAACGCACAACCCTGCCCTGCACATCCAGGATCTCGACGGTCAGGCTGCGGCCGTGGACCGCACCGAGCTCGATGCTGACGGTCGGGTTGAACGGATTGGGGTGGGCGCCGGCGATGAGAGGCGCGCCGGGTGTCGGCTCCTCCGGCATATCGGGATCGTCGTCGGGGTCGGTTTCGATGGCGATGATGTCGTCGCGCCAGGAGACGATGTTGAAGGCCGGGTGGCCTCCGGCCCGCTCGAAGTCGCCGACCAGCCACAGCCGGTCGTCCGCCACGTGCAGGTCCTTGACGTCCCCGTCGACTCCTCCGCCGAGGGTCCTCCAGCCGTCGCCGTCCCAGCGGGCGATCCCGCGCAGGGACTTGCCGTCGATGCCCATGCTCGACCAGCCGCTGATGATCAGCGAGCCGTTGTAATGGATGGCGTCGGTGATGGCGCCCCAGATCCTCGGGCCCATGGCTCGCCATGAACCGTTTTCGAGGATCGCAGCAGCCGTGATTCGCCCGGCGCCGCCGGCCTTCAGATTTCCGATCGCCACGACCGTTCCCTTCCACTCGACCAGGTGCTCGACATCGCCGGCCAAGTGGTCGCCGTACGCCGTCCAGGACGTGCCGTCGTAAGCGGCGACGGTGTGGACGGGGTCGCCGTCGAGTTCGGTGAAGTCGCCTGCCGCCAGCACGAGATGCCCGTCGCGGGCGAGGGCCTTGACCCCGCCGCCCGTCGCCAGGGCCAGCGTATCGACATGGGCCGAGTTCACGAGCCGCAGGACGCCGTCTTCCGTCGCCAGGTAGACGTCGGGCGACATGTCGAGGTAGTCGAGAACCTCGGCGACGCCGACGTCGAGGGGGATCAGGTCGTCGCCGTCCTGGATGGCGATGGCGGTGCCGACCTCGTCCGGTTCGTGCCAGTGTTCGTAGGTCCATCGGTAGGAGCAGATCCTGGCGGCGTCGTGGCCCCAGGAAGAGAGTGGTGTGCAGCGCGGCCTTACGAGCGACGCCGGGAAATCCACGACGTCCCACATGTCGTCGCGCAGCGATCGATATGGGCTGACATCGTAGGAGGCAGGACCGACGATGAGGTCTTCGTTCGTCCCCGCCATGCTCAGGTTCGAACGATCAGTTCCTCTGCCAGTCGGCGTGAGGGAGGATACGGTCAGTCCGTCGAACCTGGCGAGCCGATCGGTGGATGAGCCGTGCAGATCGAAGAAGTAACCGCCGAGAATGAATGCTTCATCGTGGTAAGCCAGCACGTCGACGTATGCGGAACCCAGTTCCTGCATGAACGGGACCCAATCGTCGCCGTCGAAGCGGATGAGCCGTGTCGTTCCGCTCGAGTCGAATTCGGAAGCGAGCAAATCACCCTCATGGACGAGCAGACCCTTGAAACCATGCCAGGCGACATCGTATGGGCTCCAACCCATCTCCGCCGTCAGATCCCCCACCTCTTCCCACCGACCCTCGACGTGCCGCATGATCGGCGTGTGGTCGATCGTGTAATGTTCGATGTCCCGCCCCAGGATCACGAGCGTCCCGTCCCAGTCCACAACCTCCAGGATCTCGTGATCCCGGTACGCGTAGGTCGTATCCACCACCCCGTCACGCCAGGCGAACACATGGCCCGCGTCCTGACCATCGACAGCGGTAATATCACCGACGAAGACCAGTGCATCGTCGAAGACCGCCATCCCGTTCACGGTGCCGTCGATCTCCAGCTCCTCGACCCACTCCGTGCCGGTCCAGCGCGCCCCCTCGCACCAGAGTTCGCCCCGGTAGATCTCCAGGGACCGCACCGACGTCTCGAGCCCGTTGCCGAGGGGTTGCCAGACCTCGCCGTCCCACCTGGCGATGTGGCCGCACTGTCCGCCCGGCAACTCGAAATCTCCGCAGGCGATCAGTGAAGACTCGAAGACGACGAGGTCGAACACGTCGCCCTGGAGACCATCGCCCATGGCCGACCACTGCGTGCCGTCGAACATCGCGACGTGATCGGCGAGGACCGGACCGACCGTGGTGAACTCGCCGGCGATGACGAGGTCGCCGTCGAAGATCTCCGCCGTCGTGGCAGATTGATCCGTACCGTTGAGATGGAAAGAGGTGTCCCAGCCGTTGGCCAGGGAAGGAGTCGCCGTCAGGACGATAAGAGCCGAAGTGACGATCAGCAGGGCGGAAATCCGCGAAGGGGTCGTAGGCATAAAGATTCTCCATGGATAGGGATCACGTATGAGAGAATCGTATCATGGAATCGGTGATAACGGCAAATCATGTCGGACCGGACCACAGGGCAGTCACTCGCGAACTCACCCCTCCCCCGGCCAAGTCCTCTTCAAGATCAACCACACCATCGCAACGCCGATGGCATACTTCACCACGATCGCCAGCATCTTCCCCGCGAAGGCATGCCACCCGATCCTCATGCTCGGCTCCAGGTTCCGCTCTCGGATATATTCCCCGATTACGGCCCCCGCGAACGCCCCGATGAAGCTCCCGATCAGCGCGCCCACCACCGGCACCGTGCCGTTGCCGCCCACCGCGCCCACCAGGCCGCCCACGAAGGCGCCGGTCACGCCGTGTTTGGTGGCGCCGCGCTTGGCCACGTAGACCAGACCCAGCAACGCCTCGATGACCTCGCCCAGGGCGGTCATACCGGCCAGCAGCAGCAGGAACGGCCAGGTGATCTCGGAGAACCCCGTGGCCAGCCCCCAGATCAGAGCCAGCGCACAGATCGCGACGTTCCCCCCCAGCCCCAGCCACGTCAGCAGCGAGGCCGCCACGAGAACGAGGGCCCAAAGCGTGTACAGCGACCACGCGCCGAGCCCTTGCAGGAACTGCATCACGCCGTCCACGACGCTACTCCTCGAGCCGGAACAGCTTCTCGCCCGCGATCACGGGGAAGCCGAGGCGGTTCTCCGCGGGCGGCAGGGTGCAGTTGTACTTCTCGTGGTTGTAGTCGCAGAGGGGGTTGTAGGCGAAGTTGAAGTCCAGGTCCACGTAGCCCTCGGCGTCCAGCTCCAGGTCGATGTAGCGGCCGCCGCCGTAGGTCTCGGTGCCAGAGGTCTCGTCGTGGAAGGGGAGCCAGAGGTAGTCGCCGTAGCGGGTCGTGTCGACGGGGCCGAAGACCGCGAGGGTGTGGACCTCGTCGGCGTGCTTGAACGAGACGGTGCCCTTGCGCAGGTACGGCACCTCGCTGCCCTTGCGCTTGGTCATCATGACGGTGTCGGCGCTCGCGGCGGCCTCGAAGGGCACGCGGAAACGCAGCTCGGGCACGGGCCAGTAGTAGTTGAGGCCCTCGAAACCGGGGATGTCCTCCAGCATCAGGGGCGACTGCTGGGGGTCCATGTACTGGTCGTTCTTGTCGATGCGCATCTCCACCAGGCGGATCTCCCAGGCCTCCTGGTCCTCCGGAGTCATGGACATGGGGCCGGGGGCGTCCTTGGTCGCACCGCCGCAACCGGCGAGTGCGATCATGGCGAACAGGGCGGACAGCAGCAGCGTTCGGGAAGCGACGGTCATGGGTCGGAACTCCGGATCGAAACGGTGGCCGGGGGTCGCGGTGGACGGAGCCCCCTCCGATGACTTATCTTGCGGCCGGACATGATAGCACACGACCACACGAAGCACACCGTGAACCGCGACGCGTTCCTGGTGTTCCTGGCGGCCTTCCTGGGCCGCCTGCCGGCGCTGGGCGCGTGGTGGAACCGGGACGACTGGGGGCTGCTGGCTCGGGCGTCGGGGCTGATCGAAGGCGATGCGCCCGCGGTCCGCTGGCTGAGCCAGGTGGCCTACTGGGACGTCCTGCTCCCGGTGTTCGGCCTGGATCCCGATCCGTGGACCTGGACGCGTCTGCTGCTGCACGGTGCGGTAGCGGCGCTGGTGGTGCGGCTGGCACACCGGCTGGACCTGGGATCGGCCGGGGCCTGGGTCGCCGGTTTGCTCGTGGTGATCACGCCCCTGGCGTACACACCGACGGTCTGGGCCGCGGGCGTGCAGGAGCTGCTCGGAGCCGTGCTGGCGCTGGCCTGCCTGGAACGGCTGCTGGCGGGCGGGGCGCGGAACGCGGCGCTGGCGACGGTGGCGGGCGTGGGCGCCATCGCCAGCAAGGAGAGCGCGCTGCTGCTGCCGGTGCTGGTGGCGGGAGTCGCGCTGCTGGGCGACCGGGAGAGCCGCAACACGCGCCTCTGGGTCGCCACCGTGCTGGCCATGGCCGCCATGGCCGAGGCCATCCTGGTGCTCGAGCGCTTCCCCCGCGGCGCCGGCCGCGCGTACGAGACGTCGCTGCGCGCCTTCCTGCCGAACCTCACCCAGTACGGCTGGTGGATGATCGCACCGGTTCCGTCCGCAAGGTGGACGCCGCTGATCGGCGCCGGCGGCCTGGCCCTGTGGAGCCTGTGGGGCGCCTACGCCTGGCGCCTGTGGCGCGACGACGACCGCCGCCCGGCGGCGCTGCTGGCCGCGGCGGTGCTGAGCCTGGCGCCGGCCCTGCCCCTGGCCACCCACGTGTTCCCCTATCTGGCCTACCTGGCGTGGGCGGCGGCGGCGCTGGCCATCGCGGGAGTGGCGACGGCCCGCATCGAGGCCCCCCTGAAGCCGACGGTCCTGCTGGGTTCGGCCCTGCTGGCGGCCGCCCTGGCGTGGACCGGCACCTCCCTGCGCCTCAAGCACCGCGGCGAGGACGGCCTGCTGACCGACCCCACGTCCATGGCCACGGCCCTGTCGCATCACGGCCTGCAGGTGCTGCGCGAATTGCCCGGCGACCCGGACGAGGTGATCCTGCTCCAGCCCCAGTCCGGCCCCGCCGGCCTGCCGGTGGCCACGCGGCTCTACGGCGCCCTCGCCGGCGACCTCGGACCGGCCCTGGGCCTTCCCGACGGCCCCCGCGTACGCTGGGCCACGACCCTCACGGGCGTCCCCCGCGAGACCGTGGTCCTCGCCGACGACGACATCCGCATGCGCTGGTGGGGCCCGTCCATCCAGGCCCGCCTGCACCTCGTGCTCACCCGCGTGGGCCAGGGGCGCCCCGACGAAGCCGTGGATCTGATGCTCCGCACCCTCGTGGCCGCCGACGAGACCGTGCCCATGTTCTTCGACGAGAACCTGATGACCGTGCCCATCGCCCGCATCCGCGCCGGGGCGCCGGCTTTCCTGAACGCCGCCCGGGCCGCCTCGCCCGACACCGCCGACGCCGCCGCCCTGGTGGACGCCGCCGAGCAGATCCTGCGCATGGCCGGCGCTCTTCCCGCCGCCGACTGATTCCCCCGCTTCCGCCCGGGACGGCCGTGGGCTATGATGCCCCCGAACCAACGACCGCCTTCCTCCGGAGGACCGCCTTGGAGACCCTTACGACCTTCCTGGACAAGACCGTCGGCCCCTGGGACGTGGGCCGCATCCTGCTGGCCTTCGGCGTGCTGCTCGGGGCGTTCGTCGTGCGCACCGTCGTGGTGTCGGTGGTGGGCAAGCGCCTGGAGGCCCTGGCCGCCCGCACCGAGACCGACGCCGACGACGTGGCCCTCCAGGCCCTGATGGGCCCCATCGGCTCGCTGGTGATGGTCTTCGGCGTGTACTTCGCCTTCCGCACCCTCGCCCCCGGGGTGGAGGACGTGCTGGAGTGGTCGGAGAAGATCTTCAAGGTGCTGCTGACGGTGATCGTGGCCTGGGGCGTGTTCCGGTTGGTGGATGCCGGCGCCATCATCATGAGCGATCTGGCGTCACGTACCGACAGCACCTTCGACGACCACCTCGTCCCCCTGCTGCGCAAGACCGCCAAGGTGCTCGTGTTCATCCTGGCGTTCCTGCTGTCGGCCCAGAACCTGGGCTACTCGGTGTCCGGCCTGCTGGCGGGCCTGGGGCTGGGCGGCTTCGCCTTCGCGCTGGCGGCCAAGGACACCATCGCCAACCTCTTCGGCGGCGTGACCATCCTCATCGATCGGCCCTTCAAGGTGGGCGACTGGGTGACCTTCGGCGACGTGGACGGCGTGGTGGAGGAGATCGGCCTGCGCAGCACGCGGGTGCGGACCTTCGCCAAGACCCTCACGTCGGTGCCGAACCAGTCGGTGGCCAACGCCACCATCGAGAACCACTCCCTCATGCCCAAGCGCCGCGTGAAGATGACCGTGGGCGTGACCTATTCCACCTCGACCGAGCAGATGCAGACCCTGGTGGGCCGCATCGAGACCTACCTGGACGCCCATCCCGCCGTGCACCAGGAGTTCAAGCTGGTGAAGTTCACGGAGTTCGGCGCCTCGAGCCTGGACCTGTTCATCTACTACTTCAGCGTGACCACGGACTGGACCGAGCACCTGCAGGTGCGCCAGGAAGTGAACCTGGGCATCATGGAGATCGTGGAAGACATGGGCCTGTCCATCGCCTTCCCCACCCGCACCGTGCACCTGGTCCGAGAGGCCGAGGCCGACTGACCGAACGGAGACGCATCGTGGGATCCGGCCGCGCCGCCCGACTGACCGCCGCCCTGCTGTTGTGGGCGACGGGCGCCGTCGCGGCCCAGTGGCACCCCGGATTCGGCGCGCCGCCCCACGGCCTCGGCCTGGACGGCGACCCGCGCGCCCTGCTCCACCACACCGACGGCGACCTCTACTGCGGCGGCTCCTTCAGCCAGGCCGGCGACCAGACGGCCTGGTTCATCGCCCGCCTCGAATCCGAACCCGACGGCACCCGCGCCTGGGTCTCCCTGAGCGACATGGACAACCGCGTGGACGCCCTGGTGTCGTGGGGCGACAGCCTGCTGGCCGGGGGACGATTCACCACCGCCGGCGGCGTGGCCGTGAACCGCGTGGCGGTGTTCGACGGACTCGCCTGGCATCCTGTGGGCTCCCCCGCGGCCTGGGGCTGGAGCGGCGTCCTGGCCCTGACGATCCACGACGGCACTCCCTGGGCCGCCGGCAGCGGCTTCGTGGTGCGCTGGACGGGATCGGCCTGGGAAGCCGTGACTCACGCCTCGTTCTCCGGCGACGTGTTCGCCCTGGCATCGCTGGACACCGCGGTGGTGGCGGCCGGTGCGTTCGCCTCCGTCACGGATCCGGCGGGCACGCCCGTGCCCGCCGACAACATCGCCGCCTGGACCGGGACCTGGAACGCCATGGGTTCGGGGCTGCCCGGCACCGTCTACGCGCTCGAGGTCTGGAACGGCCTGCTCTACGCGGGCGGCGTGTTCACGTCGCCGTCGCCGTTGCTGGCGCGTTGGAACGGCGGCGGCTGGACGGCCGACTGGCCGGCGCTCACCGGCACGTCGGTGATCGCCCTGGACGGCTGGGGCGTGCGGCTGGTGGTGGGCGGCTCCCTCACCGGCGGGGGCGGGTCGTCGCTGTGGAACGTGGGCTACCTGGACGGCGCCGTATGGCGCGACATGGGCGGCGGCGTGAACGGCCAGGTCCGGGCTGTGTCGGCCGCCGACACCGAGGTGGCGGCGGGGGGATCGTTCCTGTTCGCCGGCGGCGCGCCTTCCGAGCACGCCGGGCTGTGGCAGGACGAGGCCGTGGCCGTCGGCCCGGTTCCCCTTCCGGCGAGGCTCACGTCGGTGGCGCCGAACCCCTTCAACCCCGCCGTATCCATCGATTTCTCCCTCCGACGCGCCGGTCCGGCGCGGTTGACCGTCCACGCCCTGGACGGCCGTTCGACAGCGGTGCTGGTGGATCAGTACCTTGAGAGCGGTGCCCATCGGGCCGTCTGGCGCGGCCGCGACGGGGCGGGGCGACCCGTTCCGTCGGGCTGCTACGTGCTGCGGCTCGAGGCCGACGGGCGCGTGGACTCCCGCCGCATCATGCTGGCCCGTTAGGATTTGAAACCCGGATCCGTACTGATCGTGTTAGGATCGGCGACGATGCCACCCCCACGATCCGCAGCGCCATTCGCAGTCGACGTTTCCATCCGCACGGAGGAACACCCATGACCGGCCGTTCCCTTCGCCTTGTCCTGATGCTGTCCCTGGCCCTCGCCGCCACGGCCTTCGCCGAGATCCCCTGCCGCGACTACGTCTCCGGACCCGTCCCCCTCCACACGGTGAACCTCGGTTCCGCCGTCGAGGAGATCCAGGTGATCGGCTCGACCGCCTACGTGGCCACGGCCAACGACCGCCTCCATGTCTTCGAGGTGACCGGCACCCGGCTCCGCCGGACCGAGGTCATCGAGGGCGTGAGCGTGGCGGGCCAGCTCGTACCCAAGGGCGACTACGCCGTGGTGCCGCTGCACGGACACGAGATCGGCGTGCTCGACGTGTCGGACCCGCTGCACCCGTTCCTGGCCACCCGCACCGACCTGATCGGCGTGCGCGACCTGTTCTGGGAAGGCAACCGCATCTACGCGGCCTGCGGCACCGCCGGCTTCGCGCAGATCGACGCCACCGACCCCCTCAACCTGGACGTGATCTCGCGCCTGGCCCTGATCGATTCGGTCACCGCCGTGGCCGCGTACGAGGGTGTCGTGGGCCTGGCCACCGGCACCGACAAAATCCGCATCCTGGACACCAACGTGCCCAGCGCCCGCGTGCCCATCCCGGCCGGTTCGCTGACCATCCCCCGCGCCGCCACCGACATCATGGTCCACGACGGCACCTTCCTCATGAAGACGTTCAGCCCCCAGGTGCTGGCGGTGGAGAACCTGTCGGTCGAGGGGCCCAACACCATCTCCGTGTACGACCTGCCGAGCATCATGATCGACTTCACGTCGCGGCTGGGCGAGCTGTGGGTCATGTCCATGACCCGCGGCGTCTTCCATGTGGAGTTCAACGACGGCGACGTGTGGTCCGGGCCCGCCTATTTCGAGCACTTCTTCATGCCCGAGGTGATCGTGGCGGAGAACGGGTTCCTGGTGGGCGACGGCTACGACGTGCACTACTACGACTCCGCGGCCGAGCCTCCCCTGGCGTCGCTGCTGGACTTCGAGGTCCGCCCCGACCATGCGGTGGCCAGCCGCGACGTCACCTGCATCGTGAAGTCCCGCGACCTCATCCTGATCGACACGAGCGACCCGTCGGACCCGCGCATGGGCGTGACGTTCCGTCCCCCCGACAACGTGTGGTTCAGCGTGCGCGACGTGGCGATGCTCGACGGCGACCTGCTCGTGGTGCGCAGCGGCAGCCGGTTGCTCTGCTACGACGTGAGCGATCCCATGAGCCCGAGCGTGGTCTCGGACGTGATCATGCCCTGGACCACCTTCCACTTCACGGCCGAGGGCAGCACCGTGTGGTTCCTCACCGAGAACCGGGTCAAGCGCGTGGACTACACCGACCCCGTCTCGCCCGTGGAGCAGGACATGGGATTCGTCGGCCTGGGCTACACCTGGATCCGCTACGACGAGGGGCGGATCTACCTGCGCAACGAGAACATCAACGGCGTGCGCGTCTTCCGCATCGACGCCGACGCCCTCACCTCGCTGGGCCAGATCAACGTGCCCGTCGACGAATTCTTCGAGGTGGACGGGGGCGTGGGCTTCCGCACCGACATGCAGACGGTCCTGGTGCTGGACGTCACCCAGGTGCCGTCGACCTTCGTGGCCTCGGAGATCACGCTGCGGAGCTTCCCCTCGGCCATCGCCGTGGACCGCCCCAACGTGTTCATCTCCACCCAGTGGTCCGGCTGCGAGATCCACGACGTGACCGACCTGAACAACCCGGTCAAGGTGGGCTTCGTGTCGCCGGTGGACGAGGCCATCAGCGTCATGATCCGCGACGACGTGATCATCTTCCCCGAGGCCGACGGCGAGCTGCGCATCGCGCAGAACGTGTGCAACTCCGGCGACCCCGGCTGCAGCTGGAGCTACGGCGACCTCACGGCCCAGGACCTGCAGGGCGGCGTCTCCACCTGGGTGGACGACGACGGCCGCCCCGACCTGGTCGGCTACGGCAACGGCACGGCGCCGCTCTACATGAACGGTCCCGGCGGCGTGCTCACGCAGGACGGCTCCGTGGACGTGGGCGCGCTGGACGTGCGTTCCATGTGCGCCTCCCCCATCGCCCCGGACGGCCCGGTCCACGTGTACGCCGTCGCCTCCGGCGGCGCCAACCGCCTGTACGAGATCCAGGGTGACGGCTCGTTCGTGGACGTGACGACACCGCCCCTCGACGACGCCGGCGACGGCCGCGCCGCGGCCTGGTTCGACGCCGACCTGGACGGCCTGGCCGACCTCTACCTGGTCAACGCCGGCGGCGCCAACCGCCTGTTCATGAACCAGGGCGGCGGCGTGTTCGCCGAGGCCGGCGACCCCGTGGCCGCCGACGCGGGCGACGGCCGCGCCGTGGCCATCGGCGACTACGACGACGACGGCGACCAGGACCTCTACGTGGTCAACGCCGACCTCAACCGCATGCTGCGCAACGACGGCGGCTCGTTCACCGACGTCTCCACCACCGCCCTGGCCGACCCCGGCGACGGCACGTCCGCCGCCTGGGGCGACGCCGACCGCGACGGCGACCTGGACCTCTACCTGGGCAACGCCGGCGGCGTCAACCGCTTCTTCCGCAACGAGGAAGGCACGCTGGTGGACGACAACCGCGGCCCCCTGGCCGGCAACGACGACACCCGCGACGTCCGCTGGCTCGACGTGGAACTGGACGGCGACCTGGACCTGGTCCTGGCCAACGACCTGCAGGAGCCCCTGGTGCTGCTCAACAACGGCGCCGGCGACTTCAACTCCGAGTCCTGCCCCATGATCACCGGCACCAACAGCCCCACGGGCCTGGTGCCCGCCGACTGGGACATCGACGGCGATCCCGAATACGTGGTGACCTCCGCCGCCGCGGACGTCCGCATGGTCGACAACGATAACTGGCGTTCCATGCACCGCCTGCGCATCCGTCTCTACGGCGACGAGTCCAACGAGCACGGCCTGGGCGCCCGCGTCCGCATCCACGCCGGCGGCAACTGGATCATGCGCGAGATGACCGACGGCTCCGGCGGCCCGTCCCGGGCGCCCCACGTGATCGACTTCGGCATCGGCACCGCCACGGTGGTGGACACCCTCGAGGTGCGCTGGCCCTCGGGCCGCGTGGGTCGTTCCTACGACCTGCCCGTGGACCGGACCCTGCTGGTCAGCGAGAGCGACATCGTGCCCACCCTGGTGGCCGACCAGTCCATCGCCGTCCACGGCGGCCGGGTCGAGCTGCACTGGCGCCTCCACGACCCCGTGTCCGGCGACGCGTTCCGCGTGGAGCGCCGCGACGCCCTCCAGGGCTGGTTCGCGCCCGTTTCCGGCGCGCCCGTCCCCGACGGCAACGCCTGGACCTGGACCGACGCCGGCGCCGTGCCCGGCCGCACCTACGACTACCGGGTGATCCTGGAGTCCGACGGCGTGGACGTGGAGCTCTTCACCAGCTCGCCGGTCACGATCCCGGTGCTGCGCACGGCCCTCCAGGCCAACGTGCCCAACCCCTTCAACCCGGCCACCACCATCCGCTTCACCCTGGCCGAGCCCGGCCGGGCGAAGGTCTCGGTGTACGCCCTGGACGGCCGCCTGGTCACGCGCCTGCGCGACGAGTCGCTGCAGGCCGGCGCCCACGAGGTCACGTGGCACGGCCGCGACGGCCGGGGCCGCGCGGTGGCGTCGGGAAGCTATGTGGTGAGGCTGGAGACGGGGAAGGAAGCGGACGCCCGCAGGATCATGCTCCTGCGTTGATCGCAACCCCCTGCGCCGCCGGCGCCGGGGGAATCTCCAGATCGTAGAAGTCGGCGGGGTCTCCCAGGAGACCCCGTTCGGCCGCCCGGACCAGGTTGTAGGCCTCGCGGGCGGTCACGTAGTGCAGCACGATGTCCTGCTCCACGGCGTAGCGCTTCAGCTCCTCCAGGGCCGCGTCCAGCAACCCCCCGAGCATCAGGTCCGCATGCTCCATGCCGTGGGCGTGCAGCTTCACGAAGGTCCATTCGGGCCGTCCCGCCACGCCGATCCCCGCCCGGTGCCAGAACCTCACGCGGTTCTCCAGGAAGTACTCCCGGGGCGAACCGGGGCGAGCCACGCGGCCGGCCAGGCCGGTACCGACGGCGTCGTCCAGGGCGGCGTATTCCACGAAGACGGGACCGCCGGCGGGGTCGATGCCCAGGGGGCCCTGAAACAGGAGGAAGCCGTCGTCGTCGCCGCCCACGTGGACCTCGCGGGCGACGTCGTAGGAACGGGGACCGGGGCTCGCGTCGAAGCGTAGCAGCCGGTTGATGATCCGCGGGTTGGACGGCATGAGCAGCGCCGGGAAGGTCATGTCCATGTAGCAGCCGTGGCGCTGCAGGATGGCGATCTCGTCGTCCACCCCGCACTGCCCCTCGATGCTGTTGTCCAGGGCCCAGTTGCCGTGGACGAAGGCCCAGCGGAGGCCGTCGGGGGTCTCGGGCAGCAGGCCGGCGGCGCGGAAGTCGGCCAGGCCGGCGACGAGGTCGCGCTCGAAGGCGGCGGAGTCGTCGTGGTGGTGGTGCCAGTGCACCTCCACCTCGCCCAGCCCCTCGCGGACGGCGTCGGTCAGCCGGTCCATGACGGCCGGGCTGCCGTGGTCGATGGGGTAGAACCAGGAGTAGCGGAACGGGCGGCCGCGCGAGTCGACGTTGCGGGCCGAGATCTCGCGGAAGCCGTCGATCCAGGCCCTGGCGGCGGCCTCGGCCCCCTCGCCGTTGCCGGGCTCCCAGTGGTCGGCCAGCAGCACGATCATGTGCTCGGTGGCATCGCCGTCGCGGTGGCGGCCGGAGAGCTCGTCGCGGACCTGGGCGGGGAACCACAGGCCGGCATGGTCGGTGACGATCACCTTGAGGGCCAGCAGGACCGCGGGAGTCACCAGGATGGCGCCGGCGATGATCGCCAGGCGGGTGCGACGGGTGCGGGTCAACAAGGGCCTCCGGGACGGCAGGGGGTCGGTCATGCCTGTCTGGGATGTGGACCGGATCGATGGCTGGAACCGGACTATGATCGCAGAAAACCACGAAACCCGCAAATCAGCGCAGCATCAGCACCGCCCCACCCACCAACGCCACCGCCACCCCGACGAGCGACGACGCCGACGGCCGGTCCCGGTGGAAGATCCACGCCGGCAGCATCACCGTCAGGGGCACGGTGTTCATGAGCACCGACGCCACCCCCACCTCGGTGAGCTTGAGGGACGTGACGGCCATCCACATGCCCAGGAACGGCCCGATGACCACGGCCACGGACATGGGGCGCCAGACATCCGGCCGGCGCAGCGCGCCGACGTTCGTCAGGGCCGATCGCCTCGTCGTCAGGAACAGCGCCATGGCGAACACCGCCCACCAGCCCCGCACCAGCGAGGCGCCGAGGGGCGACGTGTCGCCCGGCATGCCGAGCTTGGCCAGCACGTTGCCCACCGCCGACGCCACCGCGCACACCAGCGCCGCTCCGAGCCCCAGCAGGATGTCGCGGCGGGGCAGGTCGCGGTGCTCGCCGGCGCCGGGGTCGCGCCCCAGGACCGCCAGCAGGATGCCCCCGAGCACGATGCCGATGCCCACGATGGCCTGCGCGTCCAGCGCCTCCCCCAGCACCGGCCACGCCACCAACGCCGCCACCACCGGCGTGGCCGCCAGCATGAGCGACGCCCGCCGCGGTCCGGCCAGCATGATGCCCTTGTAGTAGAAGGAGTCGCCGACGGTGAGGCCCAGCGAGCCGCTGATGCCCAGCCACAGGTGCTGCTCGGCGGTGAAACCCTCGGGCCACAGCGAGCGGGTGGTGGCCACCCACGCCAGCCAAAGCAGGATCGCCCCGGCCGGCAGCCTCACGGCATTGACCAGCACGGCGCTGCTGCGCCGGCCGGCCATGCCGAAGAGGGTGGCGCCGAAGGCCCAGGTCAGGGCGGTGGCGATTGCTAGGATCTCACCCAGGTGGGACGTCACGCCGATCGACGCTGCCTACAGAGGCCGCGTCGCCTCCCGCAACCAAGCCTTGTGCGACTTGTCCAGCAACGGCCCCACCTCACGCATCACGCGCTTGTGGTAGGCGTCGACCCAGGCGATCTCGTCGGCGCTCATCAGGGCCGTATCGATCATGGAGCGGTCGATGGGGCACAGCGTCACCGTGTCCCAGCGCAGCCACTCCTGCTCGGGCGTGGAGCGCTTCTCGTCGCGGGCCACGAAGGCCAGATTCTCGATGCGGATGCCGAACTTGCCGGCCTCGTAGTGACCCGGCTCGATGGACAGGAACTGCCCGGCGTGGAGCACCGCGTTGGCGGCCGGCCTCGGCGAAACGCCCATGGGCCCCTCGTGCACGCCCAGGTAGTGGCCCACGCCGTGACCGGTGCCGTGGCCGTAGGTCACGCCCTCCTCCAGCAGGGCGCGGTGCGCGAGGATCTCCAGGCGCAGGCCGCTCATGCCGGCGGGGAAGGGCGTGGTGGTCAGGGCGATCACGCCCTGGAGCACGCGGGTGAACATGGTGCGGGCGCGCTTGGGCACGGGGCCGAGGGCCACGGTACGGGTGATGTCGGTGGTGCCGTCCAGGTACTGGCCGCCCGAATCGATCAGGTACACGCCCTTCGGCTTCAGCTTCGACGCGCTCTCGGGCGTGGCCGAGTAGTGCACGATGGCGCCGTGGCCCGCATAACCGCTGATGGGGCCGAAGCTCTCGTCGCGGAACAGGTCCTGCTCGGCGCGGAAGGCGCGCAGACGATCAGACGCGGAAATCTCGTCCACGCCACCCTCGGGCACCGCCGTCCCGAGCCACTTCAGGAACTTCACCATGGCCGCGCCGTCGCGGACGTGGGCGGCCTTGATGCCCCTGATCTGCACGTCGTTCTTGATGGACTTCATGAACACGGCCGGGGCCTCGGCCTCGATCAGCTCGCAGCCCTTGAGGCGATCGGCCACCCAACGGTTGGTGGTGGCGGGGTCCACCAGCACCGGCTGCTTCTTTTTCCTGAGCGCGTCGAGGGTGTCGCCCATGGCCTCGTAAGGCTTGAAGACGGCCTTGCCCTTGAGCGCCGAGCGCACGCCCTTGCCCACCTTGGCCAGGTCGCAGTGGATGGCGGCACCGCGGTCGGTGACCACGGCATAGGCGATGGTCACCGGCGTGTAGTCGATGTCGCGGCTGCGGATGTTGAACAGCCAGGCGATCACGTCGAGGGCGCCGATCACGTGGGCCTTGGCGCCCTGGTCCTTCATGGCGGCGCGCACACGGGACAGCTTGGACGCCGTGTTCTCGCCGGCGTACTTCGGCCCGTGGGCGACGACCGGCGCGTCCGACGGCGCGGGGCGGTCGGTCCACAGCGGGTCGATCAGGTTCTTCGCCACGTACTTCACCTTCACGCCCACGGCGCCCAGGGCGGCCTCGAAATCGTCGGCCGCGGCCAGCGACATGATCTGCGGGTCCACGCCCAGGGTCTGCCCCTTCTTCAGCGTCTTGCCCGCCCATTCCATCAGCGACGGCACGCCGGGCGCACCCAGGTGGAACACGTCCATGCCGCTGCCGCCGGTCTGCTCATCAGCCTGGAGCCAGTACCGCGAGTCGACCCACAGGCCGGCCTTCTTCGCCGTGACCAGCACGTCGCCCATGGAGCCGGTGAAGCCGCTGAGCCAGGCACGGCGCTGCCAGCAGGCGGGCACGTACTCGCTCTGGTGGGGGTCGACGCTCGGCACGTAGTAGGCGTCGATCTTGTTCTGGGACATCAGCTTGCGCAGGGCCTGGAGCTTCTCGCGGGTGGTCACGTCGGTTCCTCGCCGGGTTCGGGTGAAGGTTCGGTTCAGTGCCAGGCGGGCGTGGGGCGCACGCCCAGGATCTCGGCCAGGTCGGCTTCGAGGGAGACGGTCGGGGTCTCGATGATGCGGCCCAGCTCCTCCCCGTCCACCGACACGATGAACGTGGGAACGTACTCGATGCCGAAACGCTCGCGGTAGCCGGGGGTCACGCCGTGGTCGGCCTGCCAGGCCAGGGCCTCGGGGGCGTCGGTGCGGCCCACGCCCACCATCACCAGCTCGAGGCCGGGCAGGGCGATCTCGTCGAGGAGCTTCCAGAAGCGGGGCACCTCGCGCTGGGAGTCGTGGCACCAGGTGCCGAGCACGCAGGTGATGGTCACGTCGTGCTCCAGGTAGGAGAGGGCGCGGACCTGGTCGTCGGCGGGCAGGTAGTCCTGGTATTCGGCGTCCAGCTCGGGGGCGAAATCGAGCCAGGCATCGCGGGTCATGGGACCCATCAGGTAGGGGCCCTTCTCCCCTTCGAGCACGTCGACGGGGAACTCGGGAGCGGCCTCGTCGGCCGCGAAGGCGCAGACCGCCGCCAGCAGCAGGGCGATCGTGATGATCGTGCGGGTCACGTGGAACCTCCGGGATGGGTCCGCGCGCTGTTGCCCGGACCGACGGATCGACAGTATAATGGGTTTCCCGCCTCGTGGAACCCATGTTTCCCGTCGCCAACCCGGGAGAGCCTCATGCTCCGACGCATCCTGACGATCGCCGCGGTCCTCTGCGCCGCCGGCGCCGCCCTGTCCGCACCCCTCGCGCGCGAGGTCTTGCGCGGCCCCGCAGCCGTGGCCGCGACCCCCGCCCCCACCGGCATCGTGGTAGTGAAATTCCACGACGACGGCGGCGTGACCGTCCACGACGGCGGTCGCCTCGAAGCCGCCTCCAAGGACCGCGGTCGCCTGAACGACCTGCTGGCCCGCGTGGCCCCCGGCGCCCGCTGGGAACGACGCTTCGACCGTCCCGTGGCCGAGCTCGACGCCGAGCGCGCCGACGCCGCGGTCAAGTCGGGCCACGCGCTGCCGCGCCTGTCCGCCTATGCGGAGTTCGACCCCGGCCTGTCCGCCGGCGACCTCCAGGGGCTGCGCCGCATCGTGCGCGAGCTGATGGCCGACCCCGCCGTGGAGACGGCGTTCCTGGAGCCGAAGGCCGTGCCCGCGGCCCTGGGCTTCGACGCCTTCACCGGCACGTACACGCCCCAGGAGTTCCCCGAGGTGGCAGCCTCGCCCGACAAGGTCACCCCCGACTTCACCGCCCAGCAGGGCTACCTGGACAACGTGCAGGGCGTGCACGCCCTGGCGGTGCAGGGCCTGCCGGGCGCCGACGGCGCGGGCGTGAAGGTGGTGGACATCGAGGGCGCCTGGCTGTGGGACCACGAGGACCTGCCCGCCCCCTTCCACGAGAGCGGCGGCCAGTACGCCGACCAGGGCTGGCGCGATCACGGCACCGCCGTGCTGGGTGAGATCCGCGGTTCGGACAACGGGTACGGCGTGACCGGCATCGCCCCGGCCTGCGAGGTGGGCGCCGCGTCCATCGCCGGCCAGTCGGTCCCCAGCGCCCTGAGCACGGCCACGGCGGCCACCTCGGCGGGCGACGTGATCCTCATCGAGCTCCACGCCCCCGGCCCCAACGCCAACGGCAGCGGCCAGTACGGCTACGTGGCCATGGAGTACTGGCAGGACAACTTCGACGCGATCCAGGTGGCCACGGCCGCCGGGCGCATCGTGGTGGAGGCCGCCGGCAATGGCCAGCAGGACTACGACGACCCCGTCTACGGCTCCCTCTTCGATCCCGCCTACCGCCACTCCGGGGCCATCATGGTGGGCGCCGGCGATGCGACCTCGGACCCCGAGTGGTTCACCAATCACGGCGTGCGCGTGGACCTGAACGGCTGGGGCAGCAACGTGGTGACCTGCGGCTACGGCGGGCTCCAGGGCTCGGCGGGCGGCTTCCCCGAGGAGGAGTGGTACACGGCCACCTTCGGCGGCACCTCGAGCGCCTCGCCCATCGTGGTGGGAGCGGTGGTGAGCGTGCAGGGCATGGTCAAGGACCAGCTCGCCACGGTGCTGGACGCCGGCCTCATGCGCGACATGCTCCACGACACCGGCACCCCGCAGCTGCCTGATCCGTGGCTGATCGGCCCGCGCCCGAACATCGACGCCGCGTGGACGACGGTGCAGGCGGGCATCGGCGTGGTCAGCGGCACCGTGACGGCGCTCGGCAGCGGCCTGCCCATCGAGGGCGTGCTGGTGCAGGTCCAGGGCAGCAGCCGCTCCACGAAGACCGACGCAACGGGCGCCTACACCCTGGGCATGCCCGTGGGCGCGGTCACCCTGGAGTTCAGCGAGTACTACCACGAAGACGCCACGGTGGGCCTGACCGTCACCGCCGGCGGCACCGTGAACGGCGACGCCGTGATGACCGCCTTGCCGACCGTCGCCCTGCAGGGCAAGGTGGTGGGCACGGTGCCCATCAGCGTGGCGGGTGCGCGGGTCACGCCCCTGGACGTGCCCCTGACCGCCGCCGTCGCCGGCGGCGACGGCTCCTTCTCCATCCCCGGCGTGCCGGTGGGCAAGACCGTGGAGCTGCTGGTGGACGGCGTGCCCTACTTCGGCGCCGACTACCTGAGCGTCACGCCCTTCGACCCCGGCGGCGGCGTGTATCCCGTCTACCCCGAACTGCGCTTCACCACCCAGAGCTTCGCCTCCGCCGGCGGCTGGACCGCCGTCGGCCCGTCGTGGGCATGGGGCACCCCCACCACCGGCCCGTCGGCCTCCTGGAGCCCCGGCGGCTGCTGGGGCGTGGGCATGGACGCCAACTACAACGACGCCGAGGGCGGCAGCCTCCAGTCCCCCAGCCTCACCTTCTGGACCGGCGACCAGCTCCACCTCAGCTTCCACACCTGGAGCCAGCTCGAGGACGGCTGGGACGGCGTGAACCTGCGCATGCGCCACGACGTGGACTGGGAGCTCCTGACCCCCATGAACGGCTACTCGCACCTGGCCCTGCCGGGCCTGAACAACGCTCCCGGCTGGTCCGGCAACAGCGGCGGCTGGGTGGGTTCGGTGGTGGACATGACCGCCTGGATCGGCCAGCCCTTCGAGCTGAGCTTCCTGTTCGGCTCGGACGACTACGTGAACGACGTGGGCTTCTTCCTGGACGACGTGACCTTCGACACCGGCGACACCATCGTGGGCGTGGACGACCTGCCCGGCCCCGGCCTCGCCGTGAAGGCCCATCCCAACCCGTTCAACCCGTCCACGACGGTGAGCTGGAGCGCCCCGCGCGACGGCCAGGCCGTGGTGACGGTCCACGACGCCCGCGGCCGCGCCGTGCGCCGCCTCTTCGACGGCCGGGCCAACGCCGGCGTGAACCTCGTGACCTGGGACGGCCGCGACGACGCCGGCCGCACCCTGCCCACCGGCACCTACCTGGTGCGGGTGCGCGGGGCCGACGGCGGGGTCGCGACGACCCGCGTGACGCTGTTGAAGTAGTCGATGACGCCGGAGCCGGGATCCTGCTAAGGTCCCGGCGACGAAACACTCTTTTCATCACGGAGGACGACATGACCAGCATGAAGCGCGCCCTGACGGCGACCCTGATCCTGGCGGTGCTGGGAGCGACCCCGGCCCTGGCCGGCGTCTCGCTCTTCGCGGGCGCCACCCTGCCCCAGGAGGACTTCAAGGACGTCGCCGACAACGGCCTCCACGGCGGCCTGGAGATGACCGTGCCCATCATCCCGTCGCTGCTGTCGGTGGGCGGTCAGGGCTCCATCAGCTACAACGCCTGGAAGGGCAACGACGTCGCCGCCGACTGGTACACGGGCGAGGTGCTGGGCATCGCCAAGCTGAGCGTGCCGATCACCGGCCTGTACGTGAAGGCGGGACTGGGCTTCAACCGCTACAGCGTGTCCAGCGACGACTTCGACTACGAGAGCGAGACGCACCTCTGCGGCGCCATCGGAGCCGGCATGGACATGACGGTCTTCGACCTGAACGTGATGTACCACGTGGTGAAGTGGGACACGGACGCCGACGACCCCGAGACCCTCGAAGAGGTGGACGTGAGCTACAGCTACTTCACGGCCTCGGTCGGGTTCGGATTCTAGACCGGAGTCCTAGAAGGGCACGCCCGTCGCCTCGCACAGCCAACGCATGAAGGGCGTGCCCGCCTTGAACATCTTCGCCAGCTCCCCGGCGAAGCCCGGCGCCACGACGTCCATGGGATCCAGCTCCCGGACGGCGATGAAGTCCTTCCGACGCAGATCCTCGATCTGGGGGTGGTCCACGGGCCACCCCTTCGGCGCACGCTTGAGGCTGTCGCCCGACAGACGGTAGACGTCGGTGAAGCGCTTGCCCTTGGCGGCTTTCTTCCAGCCCTGCGGGTCGCGGTCGATGTGGCTGCGGATGGCGGCCAGGGCGTCCTTCTCCGGATGCCAGATCCCGATCCCCACGAAGCACTCCGTCGGCGACAGGTGCAGGTAGTAGCCGGGGCAGTGCACGTCCTTGCCGCGCTCATGCCGGAACTGGATGCCGGTGTGGGTCTTGTAGGGCCGCTTGTCGTGGCTGAAGCGGGTGTCGCGATGGATGCGGAAGAGGGAGCCGCCCACCTTGCGGGCGTCGGCCAGGAAGTGGGGGCTGATCTTCTTCAGGTGCGGCGCGAAGCCCTCGATGAAGGCCAGGGCCGGCCCGCGCAGGTCGTCCTCGTGGCGCTGCTTGTTGCGCTGGAACCAGTCGCGGCTGTTGTTGCGCTCCAGGTCCATGAGGAAATCGAAGAGGGAGCCGGGGATCATGGGCTTGGCGGACATCGTCGGGCCTCCGGTCTGTGTGTGGGATCCGCCCACGTTACCGGTGCCGCGCCGGCCCCGCAACACCGGCCTTGTCCCCCGCCCCGCCCCTCCGTATGCTCATCACATGGGTTCACCCCGCAGCGCATTCCTTCTGATCACGGCAGTCCTCGCGCTCGTCGCCCCGGCGACGGCGCGGGTGCTGCGCGTGCCCGCCGACGCCGGCACCATCGAGTCGGGCCTCGACCTGGCCCAGCCCGGCGACACGGTGCGGGTCTCCCCCGGCGTCTACCACGAGTCCGACCTGATCCTGCCCGACGGCGTGTCGCTCGTCGGCGACCCCGACGACCCCTCCACCGTCGAGATCGACGCCGCCTTCACCGGCCGCATCCTGCTGGCCTCCGCCCACGCCTCCCCCGGCGTGATCGAGGGCCTGACCTTCGTGCGCGGCCTGGCGTCGGGCGGCGGCGCCCTGGTCTGCGTGGACGCCCCGGTCACCATCCGCCACTGCGACTTCCGCGAGAATGTGAGCGGGTACGACGGCGGGGCGCTGGTGCTCGAGGAGAGCGCCTCGCGGGTGGAGGACTGCCGGTTCACGGCGAACTTCGCCAGCGGCGGCAGCGGGGGCGCATTGGTGGTGCGCCGGGCCGACGCGGTGGTCGAGCGGTGCGTGTTCCGGGGGAACGACGCCCACGGCTGGGGCGGGGCGGTGTACCTGTCCGGGGACGGGGCGATGCCCGAGTTGCGGAAGTGCGACTTCGAGTCGAACACGTCGCACCTGGGGGGCGCTGTGGCGGTGAACGGAGCTTCGGTCACGGTGGAGGAGCCGACGTTTCGGAGGAACGCCGCGGATGATGGCGGCGGGGCGTTCTACCTGGCGCTCGGGGGGCACGTGCTGGTCGACGGTGGGGCGTTCGAGGAGAACGTGGCTGCTTCGTGGAAAATCGGGCTGGTGGGGGCCGGGTGCACGGCGGTGATGCGGTGTACCGGGACGGATCGGTCGCTGGTTGGAGGGGGCGGCGTGGTGAGTTGGGAGGATGAGGGGTGTGGGTTCGTTGGGGTGGAACGGGTGAGTTGGGGAGAGCTCAAGGGACGGTTTCGCTAGGACCATGCTCCCTTGCAAGCGGGCCGGCATGTTGCACATACCGGACCCGCATCACTAGCTATTGCAATTGGTTAGCTCAGAACCACGTGTTCTGCAAATCCCTGTTCCAGCAGATTCGCTAGATCATCCTCACCAACCACGACCGATTGCGTTTCTTGACGCCCCCAAACCAAACCGCCAACGGCATCATCACCACCAGCAGCAACCCCCACGTCACGAACGACTCCGGCACGCCGCCCTGCTGGTCGTACACCCCGAACCGCCGCATCACCACGGCCAGCAATGGAATGTGCACCGCATAGAAGAACAGCGGCACCTTCCCCACCACGCCCAGCACCGACAGCGGCTTCAGCCACTGCCCCACCCAGGCGATCAGGCCCACCATGAAGATCACGGCGCCCGAGAACCACACCTGGTGCACCAGGCTCGGGGGGTACTTCTGGACCAGGAAGAAGCTCCAGCTGAAGGGCTCGCCGGAGGGCCAGATGTTGGCGTAGTCGGAGCCGAGGACGCGCAGGGCCATGGCGCCGGCCACCAGACCGAAGCCCAGGGCCATGCTGCGGAAGGCGCGTTCACGATCGGTGGACCAGCGCTCGAACCACCAGTGGGCCATCACGCTGCCGGTGCAGGCCAGGGCGAACCACGGGAGGATGGGGTACTTGTTGAAGTCGCCGGCGTCCACGAAGAGCTGCATCGGGTAGTGGGTCCACGAGTCGAGGTCGTAGGGGATGCGCAGCAGCAGCGGGTGGACCAGAGAGACGGCGGCGGCCACGCCGAGGCGCGCCTTCCAGCCGACTCGCATCAGCGGCAGCATGAGCAGCATCGAAGCGCCGATGGTGGCGATGATCCCGAAGTGGTCCAGTCGCAACCTGGTGAACCCGCCCCAGCTCGAGTTGACCCACACGAGCTGCACGGCCATCAGGAAGAGGGCTCGCTGGGCGATCTCCCAGGAGGCACGGCCGGCGCTCACGCCCTTGCGGACACGGCGCTGCCAGGCCCACCAGACCATGGCGCCGTTCATCATCAGGAAGCCGGGGGCGCACAGGTAGCCCATGTAGCGGATGCCGAACTGGCCCACCGAGTCGAAGAACGGATCCAGGGGGTCGAAGCTCAGCCAGGCGGCGTTGGCGTAGTACTGGGCGTGGCCCAGGGCCATCATCACGCCTACCAGACCGCGGAAGCGGTCGATGAACTCGAAGCGGGGCGCGCCGCTCACCGGGCCTCCTCCACCACCGTGCGCACGGGGCGCAGGCCCACGAAGTCGTCGGCGCTGGTGGGATAGTAGGCGCCGCGGGAGGCGCTGCGGCAGTCGTCGGCGCGGTAGTGCCAGCTGCCGCCGCGGATCACGCGGCGGTCGCCGGAATCGGGGCCCGTGGGGTCGTTGACCGAGCCGGCCTCGTACTCGCCGTACCAGTCCCAGCACCACTCCCAGACGTTGCCGTGCACGTCGTAGAGGCCGCGGGGGTTGGCGGTCTTCTGGGCCACGTCGGCGGTGCCGGCAGGGGCGTTGTCCTCGTACCAGCCGACGGGGTCCAGGTAGGGGGCGTAGTCGCCGTCGGTCACCTCGTCGCCGGCGTCCATGTTGGACAGGGGCATGGCGTTGCCGCCGCGGGCGAGCCACTCCCACTCGGCCTCGGTGGGGAGGCGCCAGCCGTCGGCGTCGCGGTCCCAGGTCACGTTCAGGCCGTCGACCTGGTAGCAGGGGGTCAGGCCGGCGTCGTCGGACAGGGCATTGCAGTACTGCACGGCCTGGAACCAGGTGACGTTCTCAACGGGGCGGTCGGCGCCGGCGAAGCGCGACTCGTTGAGCATGCCCATGGCTTCCCACTCCGACTGGGTGACCTCGTGGGTTGCGGCGACCACGCTGTCGCGCAGGCCGACGGTGTGGAGCAGCTCGTCGTCGTCGCGGCCGGGTTCGTCGGCGGGGCTGCCCATCTCGAAGGTGATCAGGGGCGTGACGAAGATGCCGTCGTCCAGCTCGGTGGCGGCGGACAGGCCCTGGCCGTCGTCGAACACGAAGCGGAACGTGTGGCCCGCCAGGGCGAGGGTCGTCTCGTGGCGGTAGAGGGCGCCGGTCAGGGGCGTACCCTCGACCAGGGACATGGCGTACGGCGTGCCGTCGATCTCCACGTCGTGGACGGCGGGGGCGCGATCCTCGGCGTTCAGGTACGTGACCTCGAATCGGAACACGTGGGAGCCCACGGCCTGGTAGGTGTCCACGCCGGGGGCGTTGAGCACGAGGCCGTCGAAGAGCTCGGCGGCGGCGGAGTCGGAGACGGGGGCGGCGAGGCCCTCGTCGTCCACGGCGCGCAGGGCGAAGTGGACCGTCTCGCCGGCGGTGAAACCGTCCACGACGAACGACTCGGCGGTGCCGGGGTCGGCCGGGGTCGGGGCGCCGGCCACGGGGGTCGCGGCATCCCAGGCGGCGGCGTCGGCGATGGGGGCGGCGGCGCTGCGGATCTCGTAGGAGACGGCGCGGCCCAGCAGGGAGTCGTCGCCGGGGGCGAGCCAGTCGAGGCGGACGCGGGTGAAGTCGAGGGGGGTGGCCGTCAGGGTGGTGACGCGAGCGGGCGGCGTGGTGTCCAGGGACATGTCCGGACCGCCGAGCACGACCAGCCCGTCCTCGCGGTCGCTCACGATCACGCGGCCGTCGTCGGTGATCGCCACGTCCGTGGCGTAGCCGGTGTGGACCGAGCCCGTGTAGACCGGGTCCGCCGGGTCGCTCACGTCCACCACGTGCACGCCGCCGTCGGCCGCCGCCAGCAGGCACCAGCCGTTGCGCACCACGAGGCCGCGGCTGTAGGCGGTGAGGTCCAGCTCGGAGACCTTCACGGGGGTCTCCCCGCCGTCGATGGCGAACACCGTCAGGCCCTCGGTGCCGCAGGCCAGGTAGGCGTGGCCGTCCACGATCTCGATGCCCAGGGCGTTGCCCTCGGCGTCGGCGGCGGTCACGAGCTCGGGGAAGTCGGGGTTGCTCACGTCGAACACGGCGATGCCCAGCTCGTCGTCGGCCACGTAGGCCCAGCCGCCCACCACGTCCACGTCCTTGGTGTAGCCGCGGGAGTAGACGGCGTTGCCGATCTGGGTGTGGGCGCCGGGAGTGCCGGGCACCGACGTGAACAGCCGCAGGCCGCGCCAGGAGTCGGCCATGAGCACCATGTACGGGTCGTCGGGGTCCGCGCCGGGCTCCACGTGGATCTTCTGGGCGTCGTAGGCGCCGCCGCCCTGCTCGAACGACACCGGCGCCATGGGGTCGGTCACGTCGTAGGTCGACAGCCCCTCGGTGGCCTCCACCACGATGGCCACGTCCCACGTGCGGCCGCCGTCCAGGATGCGCGCCGTCTGCACGCTCTCGGCGTACTTGTTGGTGTTGACCGTGGCCAGCAGCTCCGGAGCGGTCGGGTCCGCCAGGGAGATCACGTGCAGGCCGGCCTCGCCGCCTGCCACGTAGGCGTGACCGTCCAGGTAGGCGACGCCATCGTTGTCGCTGGGCAGGCCCACGCTGCCGACCACGCGGAACGGCGCCACGGGCACCTCGTAGGGGTCGGCGGCGCCGCAGCCGGACAGGGACACGGCGCAGGCCGCGAGCAGGGACAGGGCCAGGGTGGTGATGATGACGGTACGCGCGTTCATGAAGGCTCCTAGAGCTTGTACGTGAGGCCGATCCAGTACCGGCGCTGGTCGTAGTCCTTGTCCTCGGCGATGTCGCCGTCCCAGGGCGATTCCACCGTGCGTTGCGTGTAGCGGATGCCGATCTCGCCGCCGATGCCGCCGGGCAGATCGCGCTGCATCCGGAACTGGGCCATGTAGACCCGGTCGATGCGGCCGCGGTGATATGGATCGTCGTCCAGCGGCTTGGTCGACGTGAACCAGTAGACCTGGTAGCCGCCCCGCAGCGACACGTTCTTCGCCACGGGCTTCAGCCACTTCGGACTCCAGGCGACATCGATCTGGTAGAGGTCGCGCTCGTACGACGGGTCCGAGTTGTCGCTGTTCTCGACGGTCTCCCCCACCTCGTCGGATCCGCGGGCCGCGGCCAACGTGAAGCCGTAGTCGAGGGTCACGCGTACGTTGCGGTGGGCTCGCCAGTAGATGGTGCCGCGCAGACCCAGGTCCTTGATGTCGTTCTCCATGAAGGGCCGGTTGTAGTAGCGCAGCGAACTGGTGAGCCAGAGCTTCAGGTTCACCTTCTTGTGCAGCTTCTGCCGCCAGATCGCGTCGAAGACGTTGCGCGTGTAGCGGAACTCCTCCCACACGATGTCCTCGCTCGGCGGCGTTCCGGGCGGCCGGTCCGAGAGCTGGCGGATGTACTGCTCGGGCGCGTACGAGTAGCCGACTTCGAGGCTCTTGCCGCCCTTCATGTACTGCCGGATGCCGTAGTCGAAGGACATGTTGGTCTTGATGTCCCCCTGGGCGTACCTCCAGATCTTGTAGCGGAAGTCGAACTTGGTGTCGCCGGCGTCGATGAGCTTGCGGCGGGCCCACACGTTCACGCTCGGCGCGAAGATGTGGGAGTCCTCCTGCTCGATCTTGAACTTGTAGGGCGACTCGCCGGAGTAGAAGAGGTCCAGGTAGTCGTCGCTGTAGCGCAGGAAGTTGTCGTCGTAGATGGTCTCCAGGCCCACCGAGCCGCCGGTCTTCCAAGGTTTCTTCTTCTTTGCCGGCTTCGCGTCGGCGACGGCGGGGCGCATGCCGCGGACGGGCGCCTCGGACTCCCAGTCCAGCTTGGCCAGCAGCGGGCCGTCCGGCGCGACCAGGCGCAGGGTCCACGCGCCCTCGGGCAGGCGGCGGGGCGTGAGCTTGCGGCCGCCGCTCGGGGAACCGGGGCGGTCGTCCTCGTAGCGCCACTTGGACGACGGTTTGAAGGTGAACGTGTCCGCCACGGCGATGCCGGGCACGCCCTCCAGGAGCAGGCGCATGGTGACCACGGCCTCGGCACCGGGCTCGTAGTGGGCCCGAACCCAGCCCGACAGGTCGCCGGGGCCGTAGATCGGGATCTCCACGCCTTCGGGGCCGACAACGAGGTAGTCGCTGGTGTTCGATCCGGACCCCACGGGCGCCAGCACGCCGCCCTCGGGCGGGGCGAGCTGGGCCGACGCCGTCGCGCACAGGGCGGCCACGAGGGCGAGGATCCGGGCACATCGTTTCGGGGCGTTCATCGTCCTCCTAGCGCACGTCGTCTTCGGGGATGCGGGCCCGGCCCGCGAGGGCGCAGCCGGCCGGCCGCAGGCACCGCAGTTCCACGCGGTGTTCGCCGCGGGGGACCTTCACACGGACGGTCCGCCTCTCCCCGGGCAGGATGTCGTTGCGCTCGACCCACACGGCGGCGTCGAGCTTCTCGGTGTCGAACTGGTAGGTGTCGTGGACGGCGCCATCCATCAGCACCTCCACCGCGTAGGGCTGGGCGCCGGACATGGTGTGGTCGAAGTCCAGGCGGGTCCAGATCTCCAGGGTGGTCGGACCCGTCACGCTCCACACCAGGGAACGGTCGGGGTCGAAGACGTAGTAGGACGTGCGACTGCCGCTGTCGAACTGCAGGTGGCGCACGGTCCGGTAGCGCTCGGGCGCGAACGACACCCAGCGGCGGTCGCGGCGACGCAGTTCGCGGAAGGCGCGCAGGGCCACGGCGCCGCCGTCGGCACAGGCGGCGGACACGCGCACGTCGTGGGTGCCCGACGGTACCGTCACGTAGGAACGGCGCAGCACGCCCACGCGGCCGTCGGCGTCGCAGTGTGCCAGGCCGCGGCGGGGGCGCGTGTCGTGGCCCCGGACCACCGACGACGTCTCGCCGAAGCGGACGGTCAGGGCGTAGGAGGTGGTGTCCGGGGCATCGGCCGCGAAGAGGTGCCGGGTCACGAGCTTGAGGCGGCGCGGTCCCTTGACGCGGAACACGGCGGCGCCGTCGGCGTCTAGGCGGAGCCAGGTCATGCGAGTGCCGCCGTTGTCCAGGCAGGCCTCGCCCGGCGACGACGCGGGTTCCAGGCGTCGCCAGGAGTCGGCGGCCACGGCGTCGGCCGACAGCAAGGCGGTCAGCAGGACGATCGAGGCGAAGAGTCTCACGACCGCACCTCCCTGCGGCGGCGGAACCGCCACACGTTCACCAGCTCGTAGCGGACCTGGGGCGCGAGCACCACGGCGCAGAGCAGGCCGTAGGCCGCGAAGATCACGGCGGCCAGGTCCAGGCGGTAGGCGTCGCGCACGAAGATGTCGCCCTCCCCCGGTCCCGGCAGGTAGTCGGGCGTGACGGGCAGGCCGAACTCGCGGGCCAGCCTTTCGATCTCCAGCACGTGCACCACGGGTACGCCGCGGTCCTGCATCAGGGCGATCACGCCCTTGCGGGGCCAGTTCTCCGCCGTGGGTGCCATGGACAGTCCGGGCGGCACCAGCAGGCGGCCGCGGTTGCTGCCCAGGCTGGCCACGCCGCCGCCCACGTTCACGAAACAGCGGTACGGGCGGCCGCGGGCGGCCTCCTCGTAGAAGGCCATGCGGCGGGTGATGGCGTGGTCGATGTTGTCGGAATCCAGCAGGGCCACGCCGTTGCGCTCGACGGCCGCCAGCAGCAGATCGCGGCCGCGGGGGCTGAGGCCGCGGCCCATGTCGTCGCCGCCGCCGAGGGTGGCGGCGTCGGAGCGCACGTGGAGCACGCGCTCCTCGACGAGCAGCGCCTCCATGTCCAGCCACGTGAAGTCGGGATCGTTGGCGCCCCACATGGACGCGCCCACCGACGTGATCACCGTGGGCGCCAGCTCCATGGCCTCCAGCGCGGCGAACACGGCGATGTTGATGCCCGGGAACGAGCCCGAGATGGACACGGCCACCGGGTCGCCCGGCTTCAGGCCCGCCCGGCGGAAGTACTCCACCATGACCGCCGCGAAGTTGGGGTTGAGGCTCGTGAGCTTGGCGTCCAGATCGCCGCGGGCGTTGGTGACGGCGCTGAACTCGGGGCCGATGAGGCCGGTGCCGGCGGGATCATTCACCAGGTCAACCGACGCGCCCTCCATGCGCCGGTGGCGCCGCAGGGTGGTGAAGGCGTCGTGGGCGGTGGTGGCCGCCGCCAGCTTGAGCTCGTAGTCGCGCTGACGCTGGGGCGTACGGGTGGCCTCGAGCACGGCCTGGAGGCCCACCGCCACCAGCGCCAGGAGGATCGTGACCAGGGTCTTGGATCTACCCGACCGCCACATCGATCAACCTCCCCCCGTGGGCCAGCACCAGGGCCAGCCGGACCAGGAACGCCGCCACGATCATGGTGCTCAGGGTCGCCAGCACGCCCTGGCGGCTCATCCAGTAGGCGATCAGCCCCGGGATGATGTACCCGATGGACTGGATCACCGAGGCGTCGATCCCCGTGTCCAGCATGGCGTTGAACACCAGCACGTACCGCGTGAGGTAGCCGAACACGAACCCCACCAGCACGCTGAAGACCATGGTGCGGCGCCCGTACAGCAGCACGAACCGCCCCAGGCCCTTGACCGTGCCGAAGGTGGCCAGGG
>CAYFKR010000001.1:0-86144 GCA_964343835.1 uncultured Fibrobacteraceae bacterium | reverse complement strand
CCAGAACCGTGCCGCCGACGCGCAGGGGCTGGTCCAGGTACAGGGCGATGTAGCCGGGCACGATGAGCCCGCCGGCCGCCACCCCAAGCAGCTCGGTGAACACCAGGCTGATCACCAACCCCAGTCCGATGGCCTCGTAGATCATGCGCGGCCCTCCTCGAGGAGGTTCACCAGCTCGAGCCCCACGCCGCCGATGTTGCCCAGGCCCACCACCGTCGCCCGCTCCGGACAGACGTCGACCAGCAGTTCCACCACCGCGGCGGCGGTGCGGCCGCCGGCGTCGACCACCGTGCCCTCGGGCACGCGCTTGCGGATCAGGTCCATGAACTGGGCGGTGGCCTGGCCGCACACCACGATGCGGCCGGCCTGAACGTCACCGCCAAACAGCGGCGCCAGGTCCCTGGCGCGTCGCAGGCGGTCGGCGCGGTTGTTGAACAGCACCACGGCCTCGTCGGGCTTCTCGTCCAGGCCCAGGCGGCGCCACACGGCCAGGGAGCTCTCGGGATCGTTTGCGGCGAAGGCGTTGACGAAGGTCAGGTCCTTATCCGCGGCGGGCAGGGGGGCGCGGGTCAGGGCGCCCACGTCGGGGGTCACGTCCCACATGCCGCGCAGGGCGGCGTCGCGATCCACCCCCACGGCCTCGCACACGTCCAGGGCGAGGGCCACGTTGTCGGCGAACTCCACGTAGCGGAAGCCGGCCAGGTCGGCATCGGTCACCGCGGCGGGGTCGCACTGAACGCTGGAACTCCCACGACGGCGAGCGCGACGATCCAGCACGTGGGCGAATCGGGGTTCGGCGTGGAGCAGCGACGCGCGGCGCGGCACGGTGCCCGACAGGCTCTCGGCCACGTCCTCGATGCGCGGGCCCATGACTTCGAGGTGGTCCGGCCGCACGTTGGTGATCACGCCGTGGGTGGCCTTGACGATGTCGTGCTCGCACACGCGCTGCAGGTCGGGCCGCACGGCCATGCACTCGAGCACCAGGGCCTCGGCGCCCTCCGACGCCGCCTGGCGGAAGATCCTGAGCTGCTCGCGGATGTTCGGGGGCCCGAGGCGCCGCACGGGCGACTCGGAGCCGTCCACGTGGAGGAATCGCGCCGCCGACCCCGTGGTCTTGGCGCAGGTGCGCACGCCGCCGGCCTGCAGCCCCGCCGCCACCAACCGCGTGACCGACGACTTCCCCCTGCTGCCGTTGACGTGCACGCGCACGGGGATGCGCCGCCGCACCAGGCGGTGGCGCATCGTCTCCCACAGGCCCGCGGCCGTCAGGAGCGCCAGCAGCAGCAGGATCAGCTTCACGGCTCCTCCTACCTCACCAGCAGGACCTTGCGGGTCAGCACGCGGTCGTCGGCCTCCAGGCGGGCGAAGTACACGCCCGCGGCGGCGGTGCGTCCGTCGTCGCGACGGCCGTTCCACACGCGGACGGTGTCGCCGGCCGGGGCCTCGCCGTCGTGGAGGGTGCGCACCAGGCGACCCGCCACGTCGTAGAGGCGCAGGCTCGCCCGACCCGATCGGGGCAGGGCGAAGGCCAGGTTGGCACCGCCGGGGGCCGGGTTGGGCCAGGCGGCGCGCAGGGCGAAGACCGGGGCCGTCGCACCCGTGGCCTCGTCCAGGGGCAAGCGGCCGGCCACGTTGCGGTGGCCGTACGGATGCACGGACTCGAGCTGGTAGGTCACGGCCACGCCCTCGGGGGCGTCGGGGTCCGTGAACACGCGGGTCGAGGCCGGCAGCACGCCGGCGTGGACCGGGTCGGCGCCGTCGGCGGTCACCCGCAGCAGGCGCCAGCCCAGCACCGGGCGCGGGTCGTCGGTCTCCCAGGCCAGGGTCACGCCGCCGGGCACGGCCGACGCGGTGAACGAGGCCAGGGCGTAGGGCACGCGCACCGGGGTCTCGGTGGTCACCAGCACCGCCAGACCGGGCCCGAGGGGGGCCATGCCCGCGGCGTCCACGTTGGCATAGCTGAGCTGGAGGCCGTCGTCCTCCTCGGCGTTCTCCCAGCCGACGGTGGCGTACTGGCGCTCGGTGTCGGTGTTGGTGATCTGCCGGTAGAGGAACAGCATCTCGCCGTCGCCGGTGGCGGTGGGGTGCATCGCCGGGTCCTTCAGCACGAGCTGGAAGGTCTGGGCGTCGGTCACCGACGGACGGTAGTGGAGCATGCCCGTCCACTGGATGGTGAAGGTGCCCGCATCGGCGTCGTAGAGGGTGAAGACCTCGCCGGCGCCGGGCAGCTCGGGATCGAAGTTGTCCCAAAAGGGCGCCACCATGGAGTGGTTGCCGTGGGGACCGGGCAGGGGCCAGTTGTAGAACTCGTACTCGTCGGACGTGTCGAAGCTGATCCAGCCGTTCTCCGACAGGCGGATCTGGCCGTCGTAGGTGGTGCCGTAGAAGGTGAAGGGGAACGGCAGGTCCACCAGCACGACCTCGTTGTCGACGGTGAAGGGCACCGGCGTCGCGGCACCGCCGAAGGCCGTGTCCAGGTCGGTCCAGCGGTACTCGGGAACCAGGGCCGGGTAGTCCAGGTCGGCGCTGTCCAGGGCCCAGTAGCCCCACTGGTCCGGGCCGACGGGAGCGCCGGCGTCGGCCAGGCCCACTTCGACGGCGCCGAAGGCGGTGTCGCGCCAGCCCTCGTCGCTGGTGATGCTCAGCATCATGCCCAGGGCCGAACCGTCGGGAGTGCCGGAGCCGACCGTGAAGGTCAGGGGTGCGACGGCGACGGTCTCGCCGGGGGCCGCCGGGCCGAAGGTCACGGCGCCGGGCGACACCTCGCCCAGCTCGTCGTTGCCCACCTCCGCCATGAGGGAACCGCCGGTGGATGGGGCCGAACCGGCGTTGCGCAGCATGAGCGTGACCTGGGCGGTCTCGCCCGGGTCCAGCACCCCGTCGCCTTCCACCACGGCCGACGCGAGTTCCCACTTCGGAGCCGAGACGAACCACTCCACCAGGGAGCGGTCCTCGGCGCCGTCGTGGGCGGCGGTGAAGTCGAGGACCAGGGGGAAGCCGTCGCTCACGTCGTCCGGCAGGGACACGCGCAGGGCGTCGCCCACCGACGTCTGGTGCACGGCGCCGCCGGCGATGGAGGCCACCGACAGCTCGCCGTCCTCGATGGTCAGGGGCATGTCGGCGGTCAGGGTCAGCGCGACGCTCGAGGCCGCAGAGCCGCCGTCGTTGGTCAACTCGGGACGCAGCAGCAGGGTCTCGCCGGGGTTCACGGCGCCATCGCCGTTGCCGCCGTCGTCGGTCCAGGGCAGGTCCGACACGCGGACCCAGCTGTCGGCGGTGCCGGCGGCCACGGTGGACTGCACGGCGAAGCGGTCGGCGCCGGTGGCCGTGATCAGCAGGTCGCCCTCGCCGTCCCAGGCGGAGATGTCCAGGGCGATGGTGCCGTCGAACAGGGAGTAGCCGGTGGCCACGAACTCGCCGTCGGACACCACGCCGATGCGAATGCCGCCGGCGGGGGTCGAACCGTCGGCCTCGTAGACCGTCAGGTCCAGACGGTCGGCGAAGGAAGGCAGGGACGCCGGAACGTCCAGCACCAGATCCGTGGGCGCGCCGGTCCACAGGCGCAGTTCGGGGTCGCCCAGCAGGTTGTAGATGTGGAAGTAGAACTCCACGGACTCCTCGCCGAACTCGTCGGCGGACATCTCGTGGGGAAAGTACTGCATGAAGCGCATCTTGGCCGCGTTGAGCAGGCCGCCCAGGTCGGCGGGGCCGCCCTGGCCCACGGCCTCGAAGAACGAGATGGCCATGGCGTCGTTGTAGCGCGTGTGGCTCCAGTGCTCGCCGTTGCCGATGAAGGCCACGGCGCCCTTGGGCTCCGTCGGCGTGCCTTGGCGCAGGAAGACCTCGCCGAAGCACGGGTCCGGGGCCGAGAAGTCGCCGTTGAGGCACACGAAGCTCATGACCACCGGGGTCATGGGGCCGTTGTCCACGGCGGGCACGTCGCTGTTGGTGAAGTGGGGCGGCTCCCAGCCGGAGGTGCCGTAGGCCCAGCCGCGGTACACGCAGAGCGACACGCCCTCTTCCAGGGTCTGGGTCACGGGGTACACGCCGTTCCAGAAGGGAGGGTAGAGAACCTCGGTGGCGGGCTCGTAGCCCAGGGTCTCCATCTGCTCGCCCACCCAGTGGACCGTGTGGGTCGGGGTCAGCGATCCGAAGTTGCCGCCCACCATGAGCTGCCGGGTGAACCAGCCCTCGTCGGTGCGGTCGGGGTCCTTCTGCCAGGCGATGGTCTTGGCCACCACCGTCTCGGCCTCCTGGACCGTCTCGACGGCCATGCGGCCCAGCATCAGGTCGGGCAGCCAGTCGTCGCCGTCCATCAGGGCGTAGGGCATGTCCGACACGTTCTCGCTGAAGAACCAGGTGGGGATGGCGCCGGTGTCGCCCAGCAGCAGCACGTACTCGGGGGCATGCTCCCAGGTCTCATAGGCGTTGCGGAGCCAGGCCTGGATCTCTTCGCGGGTGACGCCGGTCTCGGCGGTGGTGGCCAGCCGGGTACGGAAGCCCTTCTCGCGCTTCCATTCCAGGAGCACCTCGGCGGCGTCCACGAACTCGGGCGCGGAGATCACCACGTACGAGCCCCACTCCCAGCCGGCGGCGGCGGGAAGGCCGGGCACGACCTGGGCCATGGAGGTGTCGAAACCGCGGGAGCCGGTCCGGGCCTTGGACGACTCGGACCAGTCGCCGTCGTGGGTGACGACGGCCTCGCGTGACTCGGGAACGGCGGTCCAGCCGATCACCGGCAGGCCACGCATATGGCCCAGGAGGCGGACGCCGTCGGCCGGCGCCCCGTCCACGGTCACCGACCAGGAACGGGCGTCGGCGGGCAGGACCGCCGTGCGGAGGCCGATGTCCGGCCGGTCTTCGCCGTCCGGAAGGGGAACGACGCTGCGGTTGCGCAGGACGGTCTCCTGCTCCTTCACCACGGCCTGGACGTCGAGCAGGGCCCGCTGTTCGGCGGCGGTGGCGACCGTGCAGGCCGCCACCGCGATCACGCCGAGTCCGAGAGCGAGCCGGGACACGCGCTTCATCATTTGATCAGGATCATCCGCCTCGATTGGCGCGCCGTTCCCGACGCGACTTCGTACACGTAGACGCCGCTCGCGACCGAGCGGCCGGAATCGTCGCGGCCGTTCCAGACCGCTTCGTGGCGACCGGCGGGGAGATCGCCCAGGGTGAGGGTCGCCACGACCCTGCCCGTGAGGTCCTTGACCCTTACGTCAGTCCGCCCCGGAGCGTCAAGACGGAAGACGATGGTGGTCGAAGGATTGAACGGGTTCGGATGGTTGCCCAGGAGCTCCAGGGCGGTCGGAGGGCCGTCCACGCCGGTGCCGGTGCAGCCGTGGGGCCGGGCGCCGATGGGGCCGCCGCACACCGACAGGCAGGGGCTGCCCGCGCCCAGGCTCATGTCCGACGAGCCGCCGCAGAACAGCGGGTCGGCGCTGATGTTGCCCGAGCCGGGGCCGCAGAGGGCGTCGCCGCCCGGGTTCCCGTACACGTCGCTGCAGGTGACCTTGGGCGTGCCGCCGTCGCACACCACGCCCGCGCCGCTCTTGGCGAAGGCGATGATGCTGCGGTCCACCGTGGGCGCCGCGCCCCAGTGGGCCATCAGGCCGCCGCAGGTGCCGGCGCCGCTGGTGGTGTTGTAGGCGATGGTGCAGTAGGAGATGGTCGGCTCGGCGCTGAACAGCGTGTACACGCCCGCGGCGTCGGACCCGACGCCCGAACAGATGTTCGACGCGATTACGCAGCCCTGCACCAGCGGCGACGACGAGTCGATGGCCATGCCCGCGCCGTACGCGTAATTGTCGATCACGCTGTTGCCCGTGATCACGCAGTTCTCGATGACGCCGGCCGATCCCAGCTGGTAGCTCACGCCACCGCCGTTGCCCCGCGAGGCGTTGTCGGTGATCACGCAGTCGCTGATCCGCGGCGACGACTCGCCCACGAACAGGCCCGCGCCCTGACCGAAGGGGGCTTCGATGGTGTTGTTCGAGATCGTGCAGCCGCTCACCACCGGGTTGCTGTTGGCCCGGATGAAGACGCCGGCGCCGCTGGGCGCGGAGTTGAAGGTGACGGTGCAGTCGAGCACCAGGGGCGAGCTCCCCTCCTCGATGGACAGGCCGCCGCCCTGCTTGGCCACGTTGTTCGTGCACTCGAGGCGCCTGAGGGTGGGGCTGGCGTTGTTGATGCAGATCACGCCGCCGTCGGTGCAGGCGGTGACCCTCACGTCCTTGACCTCCACCGATCCGTTGACCTGGCGGATCAGGATGCCCGCGCCGTAGGCCGCCGCATAGGCGCCGCGGACCTGCAGGTTCTCGATGCGGCAGTTGGCCACGTTCTCCACGAAGATGCCGCGGCCGAGGCTCTGGGCGTCGATGATCGTGTTGTTCACGCCGGATCCGCGCAGGGTCACGCCGTGCTTCATGATCACGCAGGCGGGCGTGCTGCCCGGTCCCTCGGTCTCGTGGCTGCAATCGTAGTAGGTGCCGGAGGCCACGAGCACCGTGTCGCCGGCCGCGGCGGCCTGGACGGCGTCGTGGATCTGGACGTAGTCGGCCGGCACGTGGATAACGGTGGCGAACGAGGCGGTCGCCGCCGTCAGGCACAGCGCGAGCAACGAGAAGCAGGCGAACCTCTTCATGGAGGGTCCTCTCGGTGGTTGGGATCGTCTGTCCGGCGGGGAAGTCCCGCGCATGATACCACACACGGGACCTCTATCTCTACCACATGATAAAAGTCCGGTGTCAGGAAAGGTAAAAATCAGGTATAATGCGGCGGCAACCCCGTCAATCACCTCACTCGCTCGGCCTCGGAATGGACCCCCCGCCCCATCTCCGCCCACGACGCGCCCGGGAGGACGTCATACGCCTGCGCCTAGGAGTCGCCCTGTCGACACTGCTCGCCCTTGCGAGCCTCGCCCCCGCTGCCGGAACCCTGGACCTGATCGACGGCGGCGGCGACGCCGACGTGCGGGTCCTGTCCGCCGACGATCGCGGACTCGAGCTGCTGTTCACCCTGCCGTCCCTGGACGTGGAGGACGTGACCCTCGACGGTCGCGACTGGCGGCGCCTGAGCATCCCCGGCGGCGCCCTCGTCGGCAGCGACGGCCGCGCGGCCCTGCCCGTGTTCGGATCGCTGCTGGACATTCCCGACGGCGTCGGGCTCCGGACGGAGATCCTGGAGATGAAGACGGTGGACCTGGAGGGCTGGCGCATCGCCCCGGCCGAGGCTCCCGAGACCGAGACCACGGTCGTGGACGACGCCTGGTACGCGGCCCCGAAGACCGACCTGGCCCCGGGCTGCGACGTGGGCGACCCGGCCGTGCTGCGCGACCTGCGCGTGGCTCCGGTCACCTTCCGGCCCCTGGACTACGATCCCCTGACCGGCCGCGTGCGGGTGGCGACCTCCATGCGCGTCCGCGTGTCCTTCGAGGGCGTGGACAAGCGCAACGACGTGCCCGTGCGCCACGCCTCCGTCCCCCACTCGTTCGACGACTTCTACCGAGCCCACGTCCTGAACTACGACCCGGCCGCCAAGTCGCTGCACGTGGAACAGGGCACCTACCTGGTGATCTGCCCCAACGACGCCACGGTCATCTCGTACCTCGAGCCCCTGCTGGACTGGCGTCGGCGCCAGGGCTACAACGTGGTGCTCGCCACCACCTCCGAGACCGGCACCACCAACACGTCCATCAAGAACTACATCCAGACGGCCTACGACACCTGGAAGCCGGCCCTGGAGTACGTGACGCTGGTGGGCGACGCCTCGGGCACCGTGTCCATCCCCGCCTGGACCGAGGGCCTGAGCGGCTACGGCGGCGGCGGCGACCACTACTACACCAACCTCGCCGGCGGCGACGTGCTGGCCGACATCCACATCGGCCGCCTCTCGGTCTCCAGCACCACCGAGCTGAACACCGTGGTGAACAAGATCGTGGACTACGAGACGGCCCCGCCCACCTCCGCCGCCCCCGGCTGGTTCACCCGTGCGACCCTCGTGGGCGACCCCGGCACTTCCGGCATCACCTGCATCTTCGTGAACCAGTGGGCCAAGGCGCAGCTCCTGCAGCACAACTACACCCAGATCGACACGGTCTGGGGCGGCAACTTCGCCACCGAGATGCAGACGCGCTACTCCAACGGCGGCACCCTGTTCACCTACCGCGGCTGGCTGGGCATGAGCGGCTTCGGATCCAGCAACATCATGAACCTGACCAACGGCGGCGAGCTGGGCTTCGCGGTGGTCATCACCTGCGACACGGGCTCCTTCGCCTCCGACGGCAACTGCCGCAGCGAAGCCTTCCTGCGCGCCCCCAACGGCGGCGGCGTGGCCGGCATCGGCACCGCCACCATCGGCACCCACACCCGCTACAACAACTGCGTGTTCACCGGCGTGGTGGACCACGCCTGGAACTCGGGCGACTACCGCGTGGGCCCGGCCCTGAGCAACGGCAAGCTCGCCATGTACAACAACTACAACGTGGGCGAGCCGTCCAAGGTGGAGATCTGGTCGGTGTGGAACAACCTGATGGGCGACCCCGCGACCCCCATCTGGACCGCCCTGCCCGGTGAGATCCTGGTGGACCACCCCGCGGAACTGGCCATGGGCGCCAACGCCGTGGACGTGACCGTCACCGACCGCACCACGGGCCTGCCCATGCCGGGCGCCCTGGTGTCGGTGTACAAGGCCGGCGAGATCCGCTTCAGCGCCGAGGCCGACGCCTCCGGCCGCGTGGTCCTGCCCATCGACGGCTACACCGCCGGCGATCTCGACCTGACCGTCCAGATGCACAACTACCTGCCCCAGGAGCGCACGGTGGTGCTCGGCACCGCCTCCGACCTGCTGGCCCTGCAGACCGTCAACGTGGACGACACCGACTGGGGCGACAGCGACGGCGCTCTGGAGGCCGGCGAGCACGTGCAGCTCGCGGTCCAGGTCCACAACTTCGGCACCACCACCGCCACGGGCGTGAGCGGCGTGCTGTCCAGCCATGATCCCTACGTCACCGTGAACTCCGCCGCCGCGACCTTCGCGGACGTGGCCCCCGGCGCCGACGTCTGGGGCTCCCCCATGTTCGAGATCACCGTGGATCCGTCCACCCCGGGCGGCCACGCCACCCAGCTCGACCTGGTGGTGACGACCGGGACCAAGACCTACACGTCCATCGTCGAGGTGACCGTCCAGGGTCCGGACCTGGACTACGTGAGCGCGTCCTACGGCGGCGCCGGCGGCACCCCCGACCCGGGCGAGACCGGCACCGTGACCCTCAGCCTCGCGAACCGCGGCAACGCCGCCTCGGGCACCGTCTCGGCGACCCTCGAGACCGACAGCCCCTGGGTGTCGATCACCGACCCCGCCGGCTCGTTCGCGAGCATCGGCGTGGACCTGACCGGCGACAACGCCGGCGACACCTTCGCCATCAGCGTGGGCACCGACTGCTACCCCGGCCACCTGGCCGCCTTCCGCGCCCTGACCACCACCGCCGACGGCGCCACCGACGTGATCGAGTTCACCATGACCGTGGGCAGCGCCGTCTCCACCGACCCGGTCGGCCCGGACGGCTACGGCTACTACGCCTACGACGACACCGACACCGGCTACGACGAGGCCCCGATCTACGCGTGGACCGAGATCGACCCGACCCTGGGCGGCGCCGGCACGAGCGTCGGCCTGACCGACGGCGGCTGGGAGGAGGACGACACCGTCCTGTTCGACCTGCCCTTCGACTTCACGTTCTACGGCGAGACCTTCTCGCAGATCTCCATCTGTTCCAACGGCTGGGTCTCCATGGGTCCGACCCAGAGCCGCCAGTACCGCAACTGGGCCCTGCCCACCGCCGGCGCGGCCGACGGCATGATCGCCGGTTTTTGGGACAACCTCTTCCAGAACGGCGCCACCGGCGGCGTCTTCCAGTGGTACGACGCGGCCCAGAACCGCCTGGTCATCGAGTGGAGCCGCATGACGGCCATGTGGAGCGAGGGCAGCACCGGCCCGCAGCAGACCTTCGCGATCATCCTGTACGATCCCGCCCATCATCCCACGCCCACCGGCGACGGCATGATCGACGTGATGTACCAGACCGTGAACAACGGCGACTCGACCAACGGCTACGCCACCGCCGGACTCATGAACCTGGATCACACCGACGGCCTGACCTACGAGTACTGGAACACCCCCGCCGCCGGCGCCGCCGACCTGGTCGCCGGCAGGGCCGTACGCTACCTGGCCTACGAGTCGGTGCCCACCGGCACGCTCCAGGGCACCGTCACCAACCTGACGGGCGGCGGCGCGCCCGCCGAGGGTGTCATGATCTCGGTGCTGGGCGCCGGTCGGGCCTTCGGCACGGCCGCCGACGGCACCTACCTGGGCAACGTGCCCGGCGGCACCTACGACGTGGTGGCCAGCCATCCGTCGTTCGCCGCGGACACCACCTACGGCGTGACCATCGTGGTGGACCAGACGACCGTGGCCGACTTCCAGCTCACCGACATCGCCGGCCCGGCGTTCTCCGGCGTCACGATCCTGCCCGACACCGACGACACGGTCGGTCCCTACGTGGTGGACGTGACCATCTCCGACTTCACCGGCGTGGCCGAGCAGCACTTCTGGTACATGAGCACGGCCGTGGGCGGCCCCGTGGAGCTTCCCCTGACCGTGATCGACGCCGGCACGGGTCTGCACCGCGCCGAGATCCCCGGCCAGCCCGACGGCAGCCGCGTGGTCTACTGGCTGACGGGCGAGGATACGGCGGGCAACGCGTCGTCCTCCTCCCCCGACGCTCCCGCCGACGCCTACGATTTCCGGGTGGAGGACACGGCCATCACGGCCCACGAGATGGAAGCCGACGACGGCTGGGTCGCGGGCGACGCCGGCGACACCGCCACCGCGGGCATCTGGACCCGGGTCGACCCCAACGGCATCGTCAACGGCAGCGTGCAGGTCGTGCCCGAGGACGACCACACCACCACCGGCACCATGTGCTGGATCACCGGCCAGGACGCCGTCGGCGGCAACCAGGGCGGCAACGACGTGGACGGCGGCCTGACGACCCTCACCAGCCCCGTCTTCGACCTGAGCGGCTACGCCGTGGCCACCGTCGGCTACTGGCGCTGGTATACCAACGACACCGGCTACAACCCCGGCAGCGACTGGTGGGTCGTCCAGGTGAACGACGGCTCCGGCTGGGTGGACCTGGAACGCACCCAGGCCAGCCTGCGCGAGTGGATGTACATGGAGTTCGACCTGCAGGGCCTGATCTCCCTGACCTCCACCGTCCAGTTCCGCTTCCTCGCCGACGACGACGGCGGCGGCTCGGTGGTGGAGTGCGGCGTGGACGACTTCACCCTGAACGGCCGCACCTCGGTGCTCGACACCGCGGCTCCCACGGCCACGCTGATCTACCCGAACGGCGGCGAGATCATCATGCCCGCCACGGTCGGCCTCGCCGACGCCGAGGTGGAGTGGACGTCGTCCGACGACACGGGCGTGACCCGCACGGTCCTGCTCATGTCCCGCGACGGCGGCGTCTCCTGGCCCGACACGCTGGCCGACGGCGCCCTCACCAGCCCCCTCGAGCCGAACTGGCCGTCCTTCAACGGCCTCGAGTGCCGGGTGAAGGTCGTGGTCTTCGACGCCGAGCTGAACGCGGCGCTGGACGCCTCCGACGGTGACTTCCAGCTCCAGGTCAACACCGGCGTGGAGGACGACCTGCCCCGGACCGTGATCCTGGGCCGCAACGCCCCCAACCCGTTCAACCCGGCCACCGAGATCCGCTTCACGGTGCCCCGGGACGGCAAGGTGAGCCTGAAGGTCTACGACCTCTCCGGCCGCCTGGTGCGGACCCTGGTCTCGGGTCGCCTGGACGCCGGCGGCCACGCCGTCACCTGGCACGGCGACGACGACCGAGGCGCCCGGACCGCCTCCGGCACCTACTTCTACCGCCTCGAGGCCGCCGGTGAGGTCTTGACGCGGAAGATGACCCTGATCAAATAATCCCGCCCGAGGGACCGCGCGGCTCCGGCCGCGCGGTCCCCCATCGCCCCGACCCGCAGACCCTCGTCACGGAGCCGACCATGATCCAGAGGATCGTCCCCCTCCTGATGCTCGCCCTGCTCGCCGTCGTCGTCCTCTCCGGGTGCGGCCAATCGGATGTGGCCGCCTTCCGCGAGGCTTCGGCCGCCCTGGGGGACGGCGCCTCCCTGCCCGACGACCTCTTCGCGGCGGAGATCACGTTCTGCCGACGCCTCGGCTCGAAGACCGGCAAGCGCATCGGCACCGGCTCGCGCTTCCGCATCAAGGACGGCAAGAAGTTCCGCTACGTGATGGCCATGGTCGACCTGCGCAACGTGCCGGCCGGTCGCGACCACCAGGTGCACCTGTCCTGGATCCGTCCCGACGGCCGCGAGATGTTCCGGCGTTTCGGCACCGTCCGCGTGACCGCCGCCGACACGGGTTTCACGGCCGACGTGGCCTGGCTCGACGCCGAGGACCTGCACAAGGTGAAAGCCGAGGACCCCGTGACCGGGGACCGCCCCGACGTCACCCTCTCATCGCGATTCCGGGTCTCGCCCGATCGTGAGCGGGAGCCGGGCGACTATCTGGTGAGGCTCTACTGGAACAGGGAGCTGATGCTGGAGGAGGGGTTCGAGTTGCTGGCATATGAGGGCGGCGACGACTGACGCTCCGCTCAAGAACCGTCATGATCGACCGATCTGGAATGGAGGGCCGCACCCGCCGTGCGACCGGTACCGACGGAGCAGGGAAGAGAAGGTGGAACGAGTGAACGGATTCTACGTGACCGGGGGCCGTCAGCGGCCGGGCGCCAAGGGCCACATCGAGTGGTTCAGCTACGAATGCGCCACGATCGTGGGCGTTTCAGCGGACGGATCCGAGGTCCGACCCGCCGCGGAATACGTGACTCCCGACCATCTCCGACCCGAGGACACCAAGTCCAACATCGTGTTCAAGGCCGGCTCCCGTTTCGGCGACCGGCTGGCCGTCTGCACCCAGACCGAGATCCTGATCTACGACCTGCCCGGGTTCGAGCTCGTGTCCCACATCTCCCACCCCTGGCTCAACGACGTCCATCACGTGCTGCCGACTCCGGACGGCACCTTCCTCGTCGCCAATACGGGCCTGGACCAGGTCCTGGAGCTCGACGACGCCGGCACCGTCGTCCGCGAGTGGAACGCCTGGGGCGAGCAGGATACCTGGGACCGCTTCGACCGCGACACCGACTACCGCCGCGTCCTGACCACCAAGCCCCACCAGACCCACCCCAACTACGTGTTCCGCTACGGGGACGGGATCTGGGTCACGCGCTTCCATCAGAGCGACATCGTCTGCCTCACCGACCCCGGGAAGAGGGTGGAACTGGACGTCGTCCGGATCCATGACGGAAACGTCATGGGAAACAGGGCCTGGTTCACCGCCGTGGACGGCCAGGTCGCCGTGGTGGATCTGGACCGTCTCGAAGTGGTCCGGAGCTACGACCTGAACGACTGGAACGACACCGACAAGCTCCTGGGTTGGTGTCGTGGCCTACACGTCCTCTCCGAGGACCGCATCATCGTCGGCTTTTCACGCCTGCGTCCCAGCAAGTTCAAGGAGAACCTGCACTGGCTCAAGTTCAAGATGGGCAAACGGGAGGACATGGGCTGCCTGCCCACCCGCATCGCGTGCTATGACCTCGCCGCCGGCAGGATCGAGTGGACCACCGACCTCGAGCCCCACGGCCTGAACGCCGTCTTCTCCATCGTCGAATCGCTCTGATACGACCCTGACGGATACGCGAAAGGGGCGGCCCGAGGCCGCCCCTTCGTTCGTCCGGGATCTCGCCCCTACTGCTCTTCCTTGATCTCCAGCACGATCTCGTCCTCGGTGGCCATGCCGTCGGTCTCCTCGGTCATGGTCACGCCGATGGTCGTGACCTCGCCGTCCTGGTCGACCGTCACGTCGGCGTCGCCGTCGAAGCCGCTCTCGAGGATCTGCCGCAGGATTTCGGCCCGGATCTCCTCGGGCGTGCCGTCGGTCACCTCGATGTCGAAGAAGTGGTGTCCCACGTTCTCCGCCAGGGTGGTCTTGACCGACGTGGTCAGGGGAGCGGACTCCAGCTTCGCCGCCGACATGGCCGGGAAGCGCTCCGCGAGGTCGCGGGTCAGGGCGTCGACGGCGATGCCGCGGCCCCAGATCATCATGTCCACGGTGGCCTCGCCGCCGTCCACCTCCTGGACGTTCACGCCCACGCTCTCCACGCCGGGGTAGTTCTCGACGTAGGATAGGGCGTCGCGCATGTCGTCCAGCATCTTCACGGCCTCGCCGTAGGAGGCGTCGCCGGGGGTCGCCGTGTAGGTGAGCCGCTGGCCCATCTCCACCTCGGTCTCGGTGGGGACGGTACAGGCGGCGATGCCGAGCACGGCGATGAGCAGGGCGACGAGGGCGGGTCGCCGGTACAGGGTCGTCATGGTCATGGTCCTTCCGGGTCGGGTCTTGGTCGCGTGGAGGGCGAGCAGGTCCGACTCGAGGTCCCGGCGCCGGGTCGCAGGCCGGACGGGCCGGCGGGTGAGTCCGCGCAGGATCGTCTTCAGGTCATCGGATCGCATAGTCCACCTCTCCTCCTCGTTCGTGACGACCGACCAGCCGTCGGCGCAGGTCCCCCACGGCGCGGGAGCATCGCTTGCGGACGGTTTCCTCGCGGAGGCCCGTCATGGCCGCGATCTCCCGCCAGCGGAGTCCCTCGCCGAAGCGGAGGGCCAGCAGCTCCCGCACGTCCGGGGCCAGCGCCGCGAGCCCGGCCCGCACCAGCTCCGCCCGTTCGGTGCGGAGCACCCCCTCCAGGGGGTCGATGCAGGGGCCGGCCAGGGCGTCGCCCAGGACGTCCACGTCCACGGTGTCGCGACGGCGGCGCAGATGGTCGACCAGGGCGTTGCGCGCCATGGCCATCACCCACGCCGTCACGCTGCCGCGACGCGGATCGTGACGCTCCATGTGCTCCACCAGCCGATGGAACACGGTGGCCGTCAGGTCCTCCGTGTCGTGGACGTCGGGGAGCCGCCGATCCAGGTAGGCGAACACGGGATCGTGGAGGTCGTCGAACAGGGCCCGGAAGGCCTTCTCGTCACCGCGCGCGGCCTTCTGCAGCAGTCGCGCGTGGCGTCGGTCCCTGAACAGCGTCCTGAGTTCCAATGTCCGCTCCATGATCGGGTGGTCGGTTCGTCATCCTCTACGCGCGAACCGGAAAAACGTGACCTTGGTTTTCCGTGGGATGAATTCCATGTTTCATGACGTCGCCGCGACCGACCTCAACGACGGGAGTCCGCCGTGCGTTCCCTCCTGCTGACCGTGCTGATCCTCGCCGCCGCGCTGCCCGCGTCCGCCACCGACCTCGAGTGGGGCGGCGAGGTCCGCGTGCGGGGCTACGCCCTGGAGAACATGTGGGATGTCGACTCCGATGTCGACGGCGACCGCTGGTCGGTCCTCCGCCAGCGCACCCGCCTGTGGTGCACCGCCGCCCTCGACCGCGACGTGACCGCCTACATTCGCTTCGCCAACCAGCACTTCGGCGAGGGCGTGACCTACCCCGATGGATGGGAAGCCGACAACAAGAGCGACAAGGTGTTCGTGGACGCGGCCTGGGTGCGGGTCCCCGGCCTCTTCGGCCTGCCCATGACCCTGCAGGCCGGCCGCCAGGACGTGATGTACGGCACGGGCTTCGTGCTCTTCGACGGCCAGTCCCAGACGGCTTCCACCTCCGCCTACCTGGACGGCGTGCGGGCGAGCTGGGACCTGGGCGGCGCTGGAACCGTCGACCTGCTCCACTTCAAGGACCAGGAGAACCGCCGCGACGACGCCTCCGGTGACGACGTGACCCTCCAGGGCCTCTACTACACGGCCGGCGACGCCCCCTTCCTCCGCGACCTCTACGCCCTGCGCCGCACCGACCAGAACCTGGACCGCGACGTGTTCGTGTACGGCTCCCGCCTGGCCGGCGACCTCGGCGTCCTGGACTGGAGCGTGGAAGGCGCCCTGCAACGCGGCGACGCCTGCCCGTGCCAGGACCTCGAGGCCTGGGGATTCACCTCCGAATTCGGATTCGACGCTCCCGGCTCCCCCGCCGGCCTGCGGATCTTCGGCGGCCTGACCGCCCTGAGCGGCGACGACCCCGCCACCCTCGACACGAACGAGCGCTGGGACGTGATCCACGGCGGCTGGCCCCGCTACGGCGACCTGCTGGCCTGGACCAACCTCAACCTGGGCGCAGGCAACGCCGTGAGCGGCTACGATCCCGGCTACGCCGACGGCAGCAGCCAGATGGGCGAGGTCGTCTACGGCAACCTGGTGATGCCCTCGGCGGGTTTCGCCCTGGCGCCATTCGACGCCCTGAACCTCAGGGCCTGGTGGTCCCTCCTGCGCACCCACCGCACGGCCGCCGACTCCGACGACATCGGCGACCTGCTCCAGTTCTCGGCCAAGTGGCGCTGGAGCCGCGAGCTCTCGTTCGCTGTCTATGCGGCCCGACTGACTCCCGGCGCCGCCTACGGCCCGGACGCGGACCCCGTCACCGAACTCTTCTGGGAGATCGACCTGGATTTCTGATCGACCTGGATTTCTGATCGGCCCTGGACTCCTGATCCGACCGGAGGACCCGAGATGATCGTCAAGACCGTGGTGATCGCCCTGTACGCCCTGATGATCGTGGGCGTCGGCGTGGCCGGACTGCGCCGCACCACCTCCTTCAAGGATTTCTTCCTGGGCGGCGGCCAGGTGGGCCCGTGGATGACGGCCTTCACCTACGCCACGGCCTACTTCTCGGCCGTGCTGTTCATCGGGTTCGCCGGCAAGATCGGCTGGGGATTCGGGTACTCGGGCCTGTGGATCGCCCTGGGCAACGCCCTGGTGGGCGTGCTGCTGGTGTGGGGCGTGCTGGGCTGGCGCATCAAGAGCATGTCCACCGAGTACGGCGTGTCCACCATGGCCGAGTTCTTCGAGGTGCGCTACGGCAGCCGCTTCCTGAAGCTCTTCGCGGCCGTGAGCATCTTCGTGTTCTTCATCCCCTACACGTCGGCCGTGTTCATGGGGCTGTCGTACCTGTTCCGCTCCAACTTCGGCATCGACTACACCCTCGCCCTGGTGCTCATGGGCGGCTTCACGGCCCTGTACCTGGTGCTGGGCGGCTACCGTTCCATGGCCATGATCGATGTGGTCTTCGGCATGATCATGCTGGTGGGCGTGACGATCCTGCTGTTCTTCACCCTCGACGCCAGCGGCGGTGCGGCGGCCATCACGGAATCGCTGCGCGCCATCGACCCGCGCCTCACGGCGCCGGTGGGGCCGCCGGGAGCGTGGTCCCTGTTCTGCTTGGTGTTCCTGACCAGCATCGCGCCCCTGGGCATGCCCCAGCTCGTGCAGAAGTTCTACGCCATCAAGGACCGACGGGCGGTGCGGATCGGCATGGTGGCGTCCACGTGCTTCGCCCTGCTCATCGGCGGCGTGGCCTACTTCGTGGGCTCGACGGCGCGGCTGTTCCTGTCGCCGGAATCGGCGCCGGCCGCCTTCGCCGACGGCCGACCGGTCTTCGACGCCCTCATGCCCGAGCTCCTGGCACGGGTCGTGCCGGAATCGCTGTCGGTGGTCATGCTGCTGCTGATCCTCTCGGCCAGCATGTCGACCCTGGCGGCGCTGGTGCTGATCGCCAGTTCCTCGGTGGTGAAGGACCTGTACGCGGGCTTCGTGTCCCGCGACGCCGACGACGCCCGCCTCACCGCCCTGATGCGCCTGGGCAGCGCCCTGTTCGTGCTGATCTCGGTGGTGCTGGCGTGGATGCGGCCGTCGACCATCGTGGCCATCCTGGGCATCTCCTGGGGGGCCATCGGCTCGGTGTTCCTGGGGCCGTTCCTGTGGGGCCTGTTCACCCGGCGCGTCGGTCGAACCGGCGCCGTAGCCGGCTCGGTGCTGGGGCTGGCGGTGTGCCTGGGGCTCTACGCCGCAGGCCGCCCGTCTCCCGAAGCGGGCACCCTGGGCATGATGACCTCGCTGGTCGTGACGCCCCTGGTCGGCATGAGCGGACGGTGATGGCGTTTGCGCCGATGGGCGCGGTGCCGTAGGATCATCGGCATCGCCCATCCATCCATCTCGACACGACGGCCGAGCATGAACGTCCGCATCGCAATCCCCATCCTCCTGCTCGCGGGGGCCCTGCTCGTATCGCCGGGTTGCTTCCGCGGCGACGACCTCGACCGCTACGCCCCCGACCTCGACGACGACATCCGAACCCTGCTGCGCACCGACGACGACGAGCGCTTCCTCGAGATGGCCGAGCACATGGGCGAGCCCCGTCTGACGGCGGGCTGGCACCAGCTCACGATCTCGGCGACCAACGGTGTGCCCGGCGCCCTGGAGGCGGTCCGTCCCCACATCGACCGCCTGGCCGACGCGACGGAGCGGATCCTCGGCACGCCGTTCCGACGTCACATCGTGGACGTCCTGTCCCGCAACACGCCCGCCGACCTGGCGGCCTGGGCCGTGGAATGGCAGCGCCTGAGATCCGTGTACGCCGACGCCGCCGTCCCCGACTCGGTCAAGGTGGCCGAACTGACAGCCGCCTTCGAAACCGTCGAGCGGATGGAGCATGACTGGTACGCCACCGCCCTCAACGAGATGCTGGCCCGCATCCACACGAACCAGGGCCTGCCGGGCATGACCCGCGCCCGCCTGGAGACGGCCCTGGCCGACGCACGCCGCACCGGCGACGCCTGGACGTCCTGCCAGATCCTCGGCGCCCTGGCCGAATTCCACGACCGCTCGGGCCGGCCCGACTCCACCGCCATCTGCCTGGACATGGCCCAGGGCATCGCGGACCGGGCGCGGCTGGCCTACCAGGCCGCAAGGATCCGGGCGTTCCGCTCGGCGTACCTGTCGCAGTCGGGCCGCATCGGGGCCGCCTACCTGATGCTCCGCGAGGCCCGCGACGAATGCCGCCGCCTGAAGGGCGGAGGACTGGAGCTGCGCTGGCTGCTGGCCGAGATCGACTTCCTGGACCGGATGGGTTGCTGGACCATGATCGAGGACCTGGTGGCCGAGGGCGAGATCCTGGGCGATCGCCCCCCCTATCACCTGGAGCCCTTCCAGCGCGACTACCTGCAGTGGAAGCTGCAGCTGGCCAAGGGGCGTTCGCTGTTCGCGTCGGGAAGCCGCGGCGACGCCCTCCGCGTCATGGAACGCCTCGCCGGCAGCGTGCAACCCAGGCCGATCCACGAGAACTACGCGTCGGTGCATCACGAATACGCAGGCATGCTCCTGGAGAGCGGACGGCACGAGGAGGCGCTGGATCGGGCCTCGGCCGGGCTGGCCCATTCCCGGGACAACAACCTGCCGTTCATGGCGGCCCGGTTCGAACTGCTGCTGGCCCGCATCGCCGTGACGGCCGGTCGCTACGACGAGGCGGAACGCCACCTGGCGGCCCTGGACGACGCCGAGGCCGGGATCCGGCCGGGAGACATCGCCAAGTCCGCCGAAGCCGCGGACCTGCGCCTCCGCATCGCCCTGGCGCGACCGCACGACGGCCGGGCGACGGCCGCCCTGGCCGACGCCTTCGCGACCCTGGACCACGCCCTGCGCTGCAGCGACCACACTGTGACCACCTACCTGGCCCTGGACCGCTTCGACGCCCTGCGCTGGACCATCCACGGCATCATCGCCCACGACCCCGCCCTCGGTGTCGCCTTCGAGAACCGGTGGCGAGCCCTGATCGCGCGGCACGTGGCCCCCGGTGATGCGCCGCCTCCCCCCGTCGCAGACACCGACCCCGTCTCCTGGATCCGCTCCTGGGTCCGGGGCGACGAGCACGCCGGGTTCGAGGACCGGGCGCTGGCCGCCTCACGGGACGCCGGCAGCGGAACGGTGCTGCTCGCCTACCTGGTCACCGATGACGGGGCCGTCCGCTGGAGCGTGGCCGACGGCGCCGTCGAGCGCGGCCCCGTGGCGACGGGTTCCGCCGACCTCCGCACCCTCACCGCCGACCTGCTGTCCACCGCCTCCCGCCACCCCGGCGACCCTGAGGCGCTCCTGCCGTCGAACACCGAACTCGTGGCCGGCGCCCTGGCCCGGGCCCTGCTGCCGGCCTCGGTCCTGGACGACCCGCCCGAGCGCCTCGTGGTGATGGCCGACGACGTGCTCGAGTCCCTCCCCTTCGGCATCCTGCCCCTGACCGACGGGCGCCGCCTGGGCGAGTCGACCGACCTGGTCAAGCTGCGCTACGACGGCTGCGGCACCGCCACCGCCCCCGCCTCCCCCCTGGTGGTGGCCAACCCCACCATCGACATGGACGTGCGTCGGCACCTCTCCGGCCTGTCCGACCTGCCCGGAGCCGAGGCCGAGGGACGGACGGTCGTGAACGCCTGGCCCGGATCGCACCTGCTGGCCGGCCGTGCGGCCGACAAGGCGCGCGTGCTCCGCGGGGCGGAAGACGCCTCGCGCCTGTACTTCGCCAGCCATGTCGTGAGCCGCGCCGAATCGCCGTTCCTGAAGTGCATCCCCCTGGTCAGCTCGTCCGGCCGCGGCAGGTTCGAGGACTCGATCCTGGAGATGAGCGACATCCTCGCCCTCGACCTCTCCGGCTGCGAGCTGGTGGTCCTGTCGGGCTGCTCCAGCGGCACGCCCTACGTGACCGGCGCCAGGACCGCCCCGGCCTTCGGCGACGTGTTCCTGGACGCGGGCGCCCGCAGCACCGTGCAGACCCTGTGGCGGGTGGACGACGAGGCCATCGTGCCGGTGATGGAAGCGTTCGTGGAGGACGTTGCCGACGACGCCGGCGTGTGGAACCTGGCCCGGGCCCTGCGCAGGGCGCGCGAGCCGCTGATGAAGGGGACGGACACGACGGCCCATCCCTACTGGTGGGGATCCCTGGTCCTGGTCACGACGGACCCGGGGTTCTGATCAGAGGCCCGAACTGGCGCCGTCGTCGTGGAAGCGGTGCAGGAACTCCCTCAACGTCGTCAAGGAGTACGGCTTCTGCACGAAGCCGTCGGGACGGCTGGCCTGGAAGCGGCTCTGGATCTCGTGCTCGGTGTAGCCGCTCGACACGATCACCGTGACCGACGGGTCCATCTCGCGCAGCGCCTCGAAGGCCTCCCGGCCGTCCATGCGGGGCATGGTGAGGTCCAGCAGCACGAAATCGATCTCGTCCATGCGCTCCCGGTAGACTTCCAGCGCCTCCCGGCCATCCTCCGCCGTGGAGACCGTGTAGCCGATGCGTTCGAGCATACGGCGGGCGAGGGTGCGCACCGTCTCCTCGTCGTCCACCAGCAGCACGTGACCCTGGCCCCGCCAGACGGCGGCGTCGACGCTCTGCTCCATGGGATCCTCGACGGCGTCCGCCGCCAGGGGGAACAGGACCCGGAACGTGGTGCCCATGCCCACGGTGCTCTGGACGCTCACGGCTCCCCCGTGACCGCGCACGATGCCGAGTACCGCCGACATGCCCAGTCCCCGGCCCGTGAACTTGGTGGTGAAGAACGGTTCGAACAGCCGGTCCAGAGTGACCTCGTCCATGCCGCAGCCGGTGTCGACCACCTCCAGGAAGACGTACTCGCCGCCCTGCAGGTCTTCGCCCAGCACCATCTCGCCCAGTTCGTCCCTGGTGTACCGGGCCAGGCCCGTGCTCAGGGTGATGATGCCGCTGCGCTCCTCCACCGCCTCCGACGCGTTCATCACCAGGTTCATGGCGATCTGTCGGATCTGGGAGGCGTCGCCACGGATGGTCGGCAGCGACGGTTCGGGACGGATGCGCAGCAGGGCCTTCTTGGACACCGACGTCTGGAGCAGATGGGCCATCTCCTCCACCAGGCCGCCCACGTCGATGGTCTCGATCACGAAGTTGCCCTTGCCCGAGTAGGCCAGCATCTGGCGGCAGAGCTCGGCGGCCCGGCGCGACGCCACCTCGATGTCCTGGATGCTCTTGCGGGCGGGAGACGTGGCGGGCAGTTCGTCCAGGGCCATGCTGGCGTTGCCCATGACCGACATGAGGATGTTGTTGAAGTCGTGGGCGATGCCGCCGGCCAGCACGCCCAGGCTCTCGAGCTTCTGGGACTGGAGGATCTGGCGCTCCAGGGCCAGACGCTCGGTCTCGGCCCGGACCCGGTCCGAGATGTCGCGGCTCACGCCGTAGAAGGCGGGCTCGCCGTCCCAGGTCCCCACGGTGACCCGCGTCTCCACGGGAATCAATTCGCCGTCCTTGGTCTGCAGCGGTACGTCGCAGGTCTCGCGCCCGCCCGCCACCATCTCCTGGACGATGCGGCCGGCCTCCTCGCGCCGCTCGGGCGGATGGACCACGAGCACCGGCTGGCCGACCAGCTCCTCCAGGGTGTAGCCCAGGCGCTCCAGTACCGACGAGTTGACGCGCATGATGGCGCCCTGCCCGTCCAGCACGAACAGGAAGTCGCTCACGTACTCGAAGAAACGGCTGAGGTTCTCGTCGCGTCCCTGGACGGATGTCGTGGCGACCGGATGCTCTCCGGATGGTGTCGTGGCCATGGTGCCCCCCGGTGCTTTGGGCGAGTTGCAGCAGGAACGTAAGGAATACCACAGATCCGGCCCCGGGACGACAACCGGATGAACCATTGATTTCAGAATCACGGAACGGCACACTGGGCGATGTGGATGAACACACGCTTTCAACCGGAGGAACCGCCATGCGCAGACTGCCGACCTTCGCGATCCCGCTGCTGATCGCGACCACCGCGCTCCTGCTCGCCTCCTGCGACGAGACGGACGATCCCACCGTTCCCGAGGAGGACACGACGGCGCCCCTCGTGGTCTCCATGGACCCCGCCGACGGGGATTCCGGCGTGTCGACCGACGAGGAGATCCACGTGGGCTTCAGCGAGGCCATGGATCCCGCCAGCGTGACCGGGGCCGTCACCCTCAGCCACGGCACCATCACCGACCTGACCTGGCTGGACGACCGCGTGCTGGAGATCGAGCACTCCGGCCTGCCCGAGGGTACGGAGATCACCGTGACCATCGGCGTCGGCCTGACCGACGTGGCGGGCAACGCCCTGGCCGCGGCCGTGACGTCGTCGTTCTGGACCGAGACCTCCGTCTTCACGCTGCTGTGGAGCTCCCCCGAGGACGGCGCCACCGACGTGGTCCGCACCTCCATGATCATGCTCCAGTTCTCCCGCGACGTGGACATGACCACCGTGGAGAACGGCGTGTCGGTGAGCCCCGGGCCCATGGCCACCGTCTACCCCGTGACCTTCACCGACCTGGGCGACGGCCTGGTCCGCCTGGATCCCGACGACCCCCTGCCGGCCACGACGGCGATCCGCGTGGACATCTCCCCGACCGTGGAGAGTTCGTACGGCGCCGCCATCGACCAGGCCCACACCGTGGACTTCACCACCGGCGAGGACCTGGACACCACCCCGCCGCAGCTGCTGTCCCTGGAGCCCGCCGACGGCTCGGTCATGGACCCGGACATCGGGTTCCTGCGCCTGACCTTCGACGAACCCATCGATCCGTCCTTCGAGCCGGTGTGGGTGAGCGCCCAGCTCATGATGTCCATGCTGGGACAGGAGCCCCTCTGGAGCGAGGGCGGCACCGTCATCACGGTGCCCCTGGTCTCGCCCCTGCCCGCCGGCATGACCCTCGCCGTGGAGTTCGACTCGTTCATGGACCTCAACGGTAACGTCAACGACACCGGCTTCACCTGGTCGGCCACCGTCGCGGGCGACCCCGACCACTTCCCGGTGGAGGAGGACGTCGTGCCCGTGTTCGCGGGACAGTATTCCGAGGGCACGGACAAGGACGGCTACGAGGAGTACGGCTACGTGCACGAGTGGGAGAACGGCACCGACTTCCGCCGCTACCGGATCCACTCCTCCGATCCGGCGGATTGGCAGGAATGGGACAACATGTCGAAGACGTCGAGCGCCATCCTCTTCCGGGGATTCCGCGAGTACGACTGGTACCAGGAGGAGGGCTGGGACGTCACGTTCTCGCCCCCGCCGGAGTACCTGCGCCTGCCCGTGGCCACCGGCAGCTGGAGCGGCGCCGGCACCATGACGTTCCCCGACGGGACGGGCGACCTGACCTACTCCGTCGAGGTCCAGGCCGGCCTCCACGACGTGCCGTTCGATCCGGGCTGGGACAAGACCCCGACCCTGGGCGGCCCGGGCGACGACGACGGCCCCGACATGGACTGGGTCGGCTGCCGGCGCGTGATCATCACGCACACCGTCGCCGAGTCGGGCCAGGCCCCCTTCGAGACGGGGACCGACACCCTCTACCTGGCGCCGGGCATCGGGCCGGTGAAGGAGTCGTCCTACACCGTCGAGGACAACGGGGACTGGCGCTGGAGTACGGCCCAGCTGTACATGATCATGCCGTTGGACGAGTTGATCGGGGACTAGTCGTCATCAGGGGATCCCGGGCCGTCGTCCGGGGTCCCCTCCCCCGCGTCCGTGATCACCGCCCGTTTCCAGTCCCCCCGCAGGAACCACACCAGCCCCGCCGCGCCGGTCAGCACGTTGGACAGGTTCATGGCCCACCACAGACCGGCCGGGCCGTGATCCAGCTTCACCGCCAGCAGCCACGACGCCGGGATCCGGATCAGCCACAGCCGCGCCACGTTCATCACCATCACCGGCACCGTGTGGCCGGAGCCCTGGTAGGCCCCGAACATCACCAGGATCAGGCTGAACAGGAACACCGACGGCGCCGTGATGCGCAGCAGGTCACGGCCGTGGCGCACCACCTCCGGATCGTCCACGAACACACGGATCAGGGGTGCGGCCCAGATGAACGTGGCCGCCAGGGCCGGCAGCAGGGCCAGGGAGATGAGCAGGGCCGAGCGCCTGACCGACAGCGAGGCCCGGTCCGCCAGTCCCGCCCCGAGGTTCTGCCCCACGGCGGTGGCGTTGGCCTGGGCCAGGGCCCACGCGGGCACCGACACGGTCATGACCAGGCGGTGCCCCACGCCGAAGGCCGCGGTGACGGCCGAACCGAACCCGTTGACGATGCCGATGAGCAGGGTGAAGCCCAGCGACGTCATGGTCTGCCCCAGCGACAGCGGCATGCCCACCCGCACCAGCCGGCGGATCAGCGTGCCGTCCGGACGCAGGTCGCGGCCCCGCAGCCGGAACCCGCCGGCACCGGTGAGGGCGCGCACCGCCAGCAGCGCCGCCACGCTCCGGGCGATCACCGTGGCCAGGGCCGCGCCGGCCACGCCCATGGCCGGCACCGGCCCCCAGCCGAAGATCAGCAGCGGGTCCAGCAGCACGTTCAGCAGCACCGACGCCAGGTTGATGCGCATGGGACCCATGGTGTCGCCCAGCCCCGAATACACGCCCTGGTAGGAGTGGAAGATGAACATCATGGGCAGCCCCATGAGGATCCACCGCATGTAGACCAGGGAACTCGCGAAGGCGTCGGCCGGGGTGTCCAGCAGGCGCAGCAGCGGGGCGGTGAACATCAGGCCGAGGGCCGCCACCAGGCTGCCCGCCAGCACCTGGATCACCAGGGTCTGGCCGGCGGCCCGGGTCATCTCGTCCTCGCGGCCGGCGCCCCGGTACTGGCTCACCAGCGTGGTGCCCGCCTGCCCCAACCCCATGGCCAGGGCGATGCCGATGAACACGATGTTCATGGTGACCGTCGGAGCCACCAGGGCGGTCTTGCCCAGCTTCCCCAGCCAGAAGGCGTCGGCGAGGTTGTAGAGGGTCTGGGCCAGGAACGACACGCTCACGGGCCACGCCACCGCCAACAGGTGACGGGTCATGGGTCCGCTGGTCATGTCGCGGCCGTGGATCGCGGGTGCCGTCACGTGGGCTCCTGATGATGAGGGGGCGGGTTCCTTCCCTGATGATGCACCCGTTCACGGCAACTCGCCAGGATGAACACCCCGTATCGGCTGTTGACGCCGCGGCGATCCCCGCTAGTCTCGACGGCACAGGGAGGTCACCATGTCCCCGATGCCCATCCGCCCCGCCATCGCCGTCCTCATGCTGTCCGCGCTCCTCCTCGCCCTCGCCGGCTGCGGCCCGGACGACACGCCCTGCCCCTCGGGGCCCGTCTTCACCCACCACGCCATCCATCCCGACTCGGTGGCCACCGTGGAGCCGCTGGGCAACCTGAACCCGCCGGGCCACGTGTTCCCGTCCGACCACGGGGGGTACTACGTCCTGGCCGAGCCCGGTGCGAAGACTACGTACAACGTCCAGCTCTACGCTCCGGGCGACCTGACCATCACGAGCATGGGAGCGTCGGAGAACCTCACGGCGGGGCTCACGGATTTCGTGCTGGAGTTCAGGGTGTGCGACGATCTCTTCATCTGGATGGGTCACGTCACGAGCCTGGATGGGGACCTGTTCGGGGATACGGCCGACTACACCACCTGGACCCTCACCGACGACTACTGGACGGGTGGCGAGCACTACAAGCGCTGGCACAAGAGCCTGAACATGGACGTCGGAGGCGGCGCCCGCCTGGGCACCGTGGGCGGCAACCCCAACCAGGGCGGCCTGGACTTCGGCGTGATCGACCGCCGCGTCGCGGGCGCGTCGTCCGCCAACCCGTCGCGCTGGGGTGATGGCGATTACCTGCACGCCCGCTTCTTCGGCGACCTGTACGAGGAAGGCTCGGTGCGCGACGAGCTCTGGGCCAAGGTGGACCGGGTCGTGATCCCGAACGACCCGCACCCCGGCGGCGTCGCCATGCAGGACGTGGCCGGCACGGCCCACGGCGCCTGGTTCCACCCCGGCGACCCCACCTATCCCGAGGACCCGCACCTGGCCCTGGTCTGGTCGCACCACGACCCGACCAAGCTGGCCATCTGCGTCGGCACCGAGGTGCCCACCATCGGGCCGGGCGTCTACTTCTTCACGCCGTCGGACACCGGCGCCACCGGACACCCGTTCGACTCGGTGAACGGCGACGGATCGGTGCACGGCTACCTGATCGACTGGCCGGAGATGACGGTGTTCATCGCGCTGCCCGACGAGGACACGCTGTGGATCGAGGCCCTGCCCGGCTCGCATCCCGACCCGGCGGACTGGGTCTTCACCGACGACAAGGCGGTGTTCGAACGCTGAGCCGACGGCTCAGATCTCGTCCAGCCGCTCCCCCATGCGCAGGCGGTGACGCAGGCCCATGAGGCGGGCGTCCAGGGCGCGCAGCTCGTCCAGGTTGGCGCGCTCGGCATCGCTGGGTTCCACCACGCCGACCATGGCGCCGTTGTTGATCACCACGCGGCGGTCGCCCATCAGAGCCAGGATGGGGTCGTGGGTGGCCATGAGCACGATCTTGTCCTGCCCCACCAGCACGTCCAGGGCCCGCTGACGGTCGATGCCCGCGTTCTCGATCTCGTCGATGAGCACCACCGGCGAACTGGACAGCACCGCCGTATCGGCGATCATCAGCGCCCGCGACTGCCCCCCCGACAACGACGTGACCGGCGTGTCCAGGGCGAACGGCTCCCCGGCCAGGGCGTTGGCCTCGGCGTGGATGCGGCGGACCTTGGCGTCCACGTCGTCGGCGCGGCGGCTCTCGGCGTGGAGGGCCAGGAAGTCCCCCACGCCCATGTCCATGACGAAGTTCATGTTCTGGCTGAGCTGGGCCACCAGCTTGCGGTCGCCGGAGGTGCGCCAGCGGTCGTCGCCCTCGGCGTCGTCGATCAGCACGCGGCGGCCGGTGGGCGTGTCGCCCCGGGCTACCCACTCGATGTCGGCCAGCAGGCGGCTCTTGCCCGAGCCCGTGGGTCCGACGATGCAGACCACCTCGCCCACCGCCACCGACAGTTCGCGCACGGGCTCGTCGGCGCCGGCCTTGTCGCGCCCGCCGAGCACCGTGACGGCGCCCACCGTCGCCTCGTCGCCGGACAGGAACGTCTCCATCTCGGTCAGGAAGGCGGCCAGGTCGTCCAGGGCGGAGCCGGCCACGTCGGCCACCGCGGCGCCGCGGTCCTCGGGCAGGTCCAGGCCGCGGTCCGCGAAGAAGCCGTCTGCGTAAGGCCAGCGCTCCAGAAGCGCGCCAATGGTCATGGTGCACAGCAGGTCGGGAGCGATCATCGCGCGTCCTCCCCGTCGGTCAGGGGCGCGCCCTGCTGGCGGTCGGCGTCCACCTCGAGGCCCTCGCCCAGGTCCATCTTGCGCACGTTGCCCATCTGGTAGGCCTCCCCGATGCGCGTCTCGCCCAGGCAGTAGCTGCACAGGGCCGCGGGCATGCTGAAGCGCAGGCGGCGGCCCTCGACGGTGTCCACGTCGTCGCCCACGTTCCACAGGGTCGAGAACTCGAAGCTGCCCTGGCCGGTGATGCCGTTCACGTGCATCACGCGGGCCTTGGGGTTCACGCCGTGCACCCGCGCCGCGAAGACCTCGCGCTCGGCCTGGCTCACCACGTCGCCCTTGGTGATGATCACGATGTCCGCCGATTTGAGCATGGGCCCGATCTTCTTCGGCGTGTCGATGCCCGAGAGGTTGTCGATCACGCACACCGCCAGCACGTCGCGCACGTAGGGCGAGCAACGGTTGCACAGCCCGGCGCTCTCGCTCACCAGCACGTCCAGGCCCTCGCCCAGGCCCCACTGCACGCATTCCTCCACGTTGCTCACGAAGTAGTGGTCGGGACACAGCGCGCCCGACAGGCCCTTGCGCACGGGAATGCCCCGGGCGCGGTAGAGGTCGTCGTCGAAGGTGGACAGGCAGTCGAACTTCACGACGCCCACCTTGCGCCCCTCGCCGCGCACGTGCTCGAGGGTCTTGAGGATCACCGACGTCTTGCCCGACGACGGGGGGCCGCTCACTGTGACGAACTTCACTGGTCCACGCCTTCGTTGAAGATCTCCAGCATCCGGGGAATCATGACGCCCAGGTCGTGTTCCCGCACGAAGTCCCAGCCCAGCCACAGCCACGGCGCCGGGTCCGGCAGCTCGTTCACCACATCCGGATGCAGCGACGGGAACAGTCCCTTGTGGCTCAGGATCTCCCCTGCATCCCGCGACAGGAACACGTCGGCCAGTTCCCGCGCCGCCGGTCCGTTCACGCTGCGCTCCAGCATGAAGATGGGGCTGATCACGGCGCCGTCGGACGGCCACACGATCTCCACCTTCGGGTTGAGCTTGGCCATCCGCGAGAAGAAGTAGGGGATCACCGACACGGTGGGCGCGTCATCGGCGTTGGACTTGAAGCGGCCCGCCGCCTGGCTCGGATGGAGCGACTTCATGAGGTTGCGCGAGAGGGCGCGGATACCGTCGTCGCCGAAGTGCTTCCAGATGGTCAGCAGGATGCCGTTGAACAGGTCGAAATCGCCCACCGGCAAGGCCACGCGGCGCTCCATGCGCGGGTCCAGCAGGTCGGCCCAGGAGCGGGGCACGGGCTCGCCCTCGTCGAGGCGCTGCAGGTCCACCAGGAACACGGCGGGCACCACGCCGATCATGGTGAAGTGGCCGTCGGGATCCTTGAGCTGGAGGCCGTCGAAGTCGGTGTTCACCGTATCCCAGGAGCGGTCGACGAACACGCCCCGGTCCTTGAAGCGCCCCAGGTTCTCGTGGTCGAAGAAGGCCTCGAAACCGGCGGACAGAAACACGTCCGGCAGGTCGTCCTCGGTCTTCAGGCGGGCCATCTCGCGCTCCACCACATCCATGCCCACGCTGGCGGCGGCCATGCGGTAGCCCACGCTCACGCCGTGGGCGGCTTCCACGCGTTTCGCGGCGGCGTCGAAGGCCTCGAGCAGGGGGATGCGGACGGGGCAGGGCAGCAGGCCGGCCACCTTCACGTCCCCCTCATCGGGGAACATGCGGCTCTCCTCGTCCACGGCGAGGGTCAGGTCCACGCCGCCGGCTTCGGCTTCCACGGCGGCACGGAGGTCGGCCAGCAGGGCGTCGGTGTCGAGCCCCTTGGCGGCGGCGGCCTGGGCCACCGTCACGCGGCCGCCCAGGCGCTCACGCTGGGCGGCGTCGGCCATGTGGGGGAAACCGGCGTCCACGAAGACGGGGATCGTCTCGGGGTGGGCGTCGGCCACGGCGAGCAGGGTCATGTCGGGAGCGAGGGCGGTCCGGGCCATGGGTCCTCCTGGAATCATCAATTCATTACCGCAGAGTAATGATTACCGGACCAATATCGTCCCGGCCCCCGCCAACCGCAAGGACCGACCGCCGCACCATAGCACGGAACCCCAGCCCTAGCCTCCGGGCCCGCCTTCGGCTATATTCCGTGGGTCCGCCGAACCGCCGACTCCCCTCCCTGGAGGCTCCGACGTGCGTCGACCGCTGCTGATCTGCGCCCTTCTCGCCCTGGCCGCCGGTGCTGCCCTCGCCGAGGACCCGCACCCCTTCTCCGTCCACGACATGCTGGCCATGGACCGCTTGGGCGATCCCCAGGTCTCTCCCGACGGCAAGACCGTGGCCTTCACGGTCCGCACCACCGACCTCGACGCCAACCGCGGCCGCACCGACATCTGGATCATCGGCTCCGACGGCGGCGAACCCCGTCGCCTGACCGCCGACCCCGCCGGCGACTGGAATCCCCGCTGGTGCCTGAACGGCAACCTGTTCTTCCTGTCGACCCGCAGCGGTTCGTCGCAGATCTGGACCATCGACCCCCGCGGCGGCGAGGCCAGCCAGGTCACCGACCTGCCCCTGGACGTCTCCAACCTGGAGATCGTGCCCGACCTGCACTCGTTCCTGTTCACCATGGACGTGTATCCGGGCACCACGCCGGCGGAGACCGTCGAGCGCGACGACGAGAAGGCCGACGACCCGACCACCGGCATGGTCTACGACGAGCTCATGTTCCGTCACTGGGACCACTGGGAGGACGGCAAGCGCACCCACCTGTTCCTGCTCGACGGCCGCAACCCCGACGGCGACCCGGTGGACCTGATGCCCGACCTCGACGCCGACGCCCCCACCCATCCCTGGGGCGGCATGGAGGAGGTGGCCGTCTCCCCCGACGGCGCACAGATCCTGTTCACCGCCAAGATCCTGCCGGGCAGCGAGCCCGCCTGGAGCACCGACTACGACATCTACGCCGTGTCCGCCGACGGCTCCGGCGCCTGGTCCTGCCTGACCGAGGACAACCCGGCCTGGGACACCGCCCCGGCCTTTTCCCCCGACGGCAAGACCCTGGCCTGGATGGCCATGGCCCGCGCCGGCTTCGAGGCCGACCGCTTCGCCGTGAAGCTCCGCGGCTGGCCCGACGGCGAGACCCGCACCCTGGACCTGGTCCACGACGGCCTGAAGCTCAGCCCCCGCGGCCTGCACTGGTCCGCCGACGGCAAGGAGATCATCTGCAACGCCGACTACCTGGGCCAGAACTCCATCTTCTCCATCCGCGTGAAGGACGGGAAGGTCAGGATGCTGGTGCGCGACGGCAACAACGGCTCCCTCCAGGTCCACGGCAAACGCATCTGGTACATGAAGAACCACCTGCGCAGCCCCAACGAGCTCTACTCCGTCGGGACCAACGGCAAGGGCGAGAAGCGCCTCACCAGCTTCAACGACGACAAGCTCGCGGCCACCCTCATGGGCGAGCCCGAGCAGTTCAGCTTCCAGGGCTGGAACGGCGAGACCGTGTACGCGTACGTCGTGAAGCCCCACGACTGGACCTACGACAAGGCCCAGGCCGGCCACACCTGGCCCGTGGCCTTCCTGGTCCACGGCGGCCCCCAGGGCAGCTTCGGCAACGACTTCCACTACCGCTGGAACCCCCAGGCCTACGTGGGCGCCGGCTTCGCCACCGTGGCCGTCGACTTCCACGGCTCCACCGGCTACGGCCAGGACTTCACCGACTCCATCACCAACCACTGGGGCGACCGTCCCCTGGAGGACCTGGAGAAGGGCCTGGCGGCGGCCCTGCAGCGCTACGGTTGGATGGACGGCGACCGCGTGGTGGCCGCCGGCGCCAGCTACGGCGGCTACATGATCAACTGGATGCACGGCCAGCCCTTCGGCAAGCTGTTCAAGGCCTTCGTCTGCCACGACGGCAACCTGGACGAGCGCATGGCCTACTATGACACCGAGGAGCTCTGGTTCCCCGAGTGGGAGCACGGCGGACGCCCCTGGGAGCAGGACTCCGGCTTCGGCAAGCACAATCCCGTGGAGTACGTCCAGAACTGGCACGTGCCCACCCTGGTGGTGCACGGCGCCCTGGACTACCGCGTGGTCGACACCCAGGGCATGAGCACCTTCACGGCCCTGCGCCGCCTGGGCGTGCCGGCCCGTCTGCTCTACTTCCCCGACGAGAACCACTGGGTCCTGAAGCCCCACAACTCCATCCAGTGGCACGACGAGGTCATGGACTGGCTGACCCGCTGGATCGACTGAACCGGCCCCGGTCCGCCCCCCGATGAGCGCCCCGGCCCCCGCGGCCGGGGCGCCTTCCTTTCCGGCGTGGAAGTTGCAGGGTTCGGCCCCGAGGCGCGGATTCCGCGCCGAATCGTGCAGGATGACCGTCTCCGAGGCCCGGGGACGGTCGGAATGCCATCCCGCGGAGGGGAACGATCATGAAGCGCGTCGTCATCGTCATCGCCATGCTGGCCCTGGGAGCCGCCGGGGCCCTCGCCCAGTCCTGCCCGTCGCACCACGAGGTGCTCGACAACGGAGGCAAGGCCTGGCTCGGCATCAACGCCGGCGGGTTCGTGGCCGGCGAGGGGCAGACCGTCCACCTGGACTGCGACGGCGTGCTGCAGACGGTGAAGTTCCTGCTCGTCCTCGATGGGCAGACCTACAACTCGGCGCCTCCCCTGCGTACCGGCGACATCCTGATCGCGAGCGTGCGCATGCCCGGCATCGGCGTGACCCTGGGCACGGCCATGACCACCATCGGGTTCGAGACGGGCGCCGAATGGGTGAGCTTCGACTTCACGGCCCAGGGCATCGACCTGGCGGCCGGCGACTACCTGGTCACCTGCGCCCCCGCGGGCACCGGCCAGGGACGCCTGGCCTACTGGCAGGGCGAGGACCATTACGCCGGCGGCTTGCGCTACCTGAGCGAGGGCGGCAACGCCGGTCCCTGGGTGGCCATCGGATCCGAATTCGGCGACCTGGCCTTCCAGCTCGATCTGGACGTGCCCACGCCGGCCGAGGAGATGAGCTGGAGCGGAGTGAAGTCCCTGTACCGCTGATCGACCCGCCACGGCGTACACGACGAAGCCCCCCGGTCACCCGGGGGGCTTTCCCTTGTCCCTGACGGGGCGTGCTAGTCGCCCATCTCCACGTCGATGGCGGTGATCCTCCACTCCACGACCTGCCCCTGCGTCTCCGCCAGCATGCTGCCGGTGATCCGGGGCCCCGACTTGTCGAGGGAGGCCGAGTAGAGCATGCCGTCGATGGGCAGATCGACCAGGTAGAACCGCGTCACGCTCAGGACCTGGCCCTCGTGGAAGCCGCGTTCGCTCTGCACGAACGACGGCTCGAAGTAGATGCGGACCTTGACCCAGTCCTCGCCCAGATCCGTGACGCGGAGTTCCACGTCCTCGAGCCTGTTCTGGCCGTCGGCGGTCTGGAGGCGCGCCGTACCGTAGTAGCGCCCGGCCCAGACCGAGCTGATGGGGTTGTTGGTGGGAGGCGGCCTGACGATGCCGTACTCCTCGTCCTCGCTGCAGCCGCCCAGCATGGCGAGGGCAGCCAGCACTGCGATGATGATACGTTTCATGATCCGCCTTTCGTCATCTCCGGAATCATTCTAGGGAGCGGCGCGGCCCGGCGCAATGCCCCGCCTTGCCCGTGATCCCCCCGCGCGCTACCCTCGGCCCGAGGAGGACGCCATGCTCGACCGGATCTTCGACCTGCAGGCCCACCGCACCACCCCGCGCCGCGAACTGCTCGCCGGCGCCACCACGTTCGCCACCATGGCCTACGTCGTGGTGGTGAACCCCAAGATCCTGGAGTCGGCGGGCATGCCCTTCGGTCCCGCCATGACCGCCACCATCCTCACGGCCTTCCTGGGCACCGCGTTGATGGGCCTGTACGCCCGACGCCCCTTCGCCGTGGCCCCGTACATGGGCCAGAACGTGTTCGTGGCCACCAGCGTGGTGGCGGCCCTGGGCTTCTCGTGGCAGCAGGCCCTGGGCGGCGTGTTCCTGGCGGGCGTGCTGTTCATCCTGCTCACGCTCAGCGGCGTGCGCTCGCACCTGGCGCGGGCCATCCCCGACAGCCTGAAGATCGGCTTCGCGGCGGGCATCGGCGTGTTCCTGGCGTTCATCGGGCTTTCCAGCGCGGGGCTCGTGGTGCCCGGAGTGCCGGGGGCGCCCGTGCTGCCGGGGGACCTGGGCTCGGGGCCGTCGCTGCTGGCGGTGGGCGGCATGCTGTTGATGGGCGGACTGATGATCCGGCGCGTGCCCGGGGCCATCCTGATCGCGATCCTCGCGACCACGGCGGCCGGCATGGCCTTCGGGGTCTCCGACCGCCCGGCGCGCTGGGTCGCGGCGCCCCCTTCGGTCCTGCCGGTCCTCGGCGCCCTCGACATCCGCGGTGCCCTGTCCCTGAGCTTCCTGCCGGTGGTGGCCACCATGTTCCTGATGGACTTCGTGGACACCATGGGCACCCTGCTGGGGGTGTCGATGCGGGCCGGGCTGCTGGACGAGAAGGGCGAGCTGCCCGACATCGGCAAGCCCATGCTCTGCGACGCCGCCGCCACCACCGCCGGCGCCGTGCTGGGCACCACCACCAGCGGCACCTACCTGGAGTCGGCCGCGGGCGTGGAGGCCGGCGGCCGCACCGGCCTGACCAGCGTTGTCACCGCCCTGCTCTTCCTGTCGTGCCTGTTCTTCGCCCCGGCCTTCGGCGCCGTGCCCGGCTACGCCTACGGCCCCGCCCTGGTGCTGGTGGGCATGACCATGCTGGCGCCCCTGCGCCGCCTGGACGCCGACGACCTCACCGAGCTGCTCCCCGCCGCCGCCCCGGTTCTGTTCACGGGCCTGAGCTTCAACCTCGCCCTGGGCCTCGCCACCGGACTGCTGTGCTGGCCCCTGGCCAAGCTGGCCGGCGGGCGGGCGCGGGAGGTGCCGGTGGGGATGTGGGTGCTGGGGGGGCTGGCGTTGTTGTTCTTCGTTCTGTATCCCTACGGTTGAACCCGAACCCCGAAAGGTCCCCCGCCATGCTCCGCGACACCACCGTCCTGATCACCGGCGCCAGCTCCGGCATCGGCCGCTCCTGCGCCCACGCCTTCGCCCGCGAGGGCGCCCGCCTGATCCTCGCCGCCCGCCGCGCCGACCGCCTGGCCGACCTCGCCGCGGAGCTGGACGTGCCGACCCACCTGATCGAGCTGGACGTGCGCAACCGCGAGGCCGTGGAGTCGGCCGTGGCCGCCCTGCCCGACGACTGGCGCGCCATCGACGTGCTGGTGAACAACGCCGGCCTGAGCCGCGGCCTGGAGCCCGTCCACGAGGGGCTGCACACGGACTGGGACGAGATGATCGACACCAACGTGAAGGGCCTGCTGTGGGTCACCCGGGCGGTGCTGCCCGGCATGGTGGAGCGCGATCGGGGCCACGTGATCAACATCGGTTCGGTGTCGGGCCACGACGTGTACCCCGGCGGCGCCGTGTACTGCGGCACCAAGTTCGCCGTCCACGCCATCACCACCGGCCTGCGCATCGACCTCAAGGGCACCCGCGTGCGCTGCACCACCGTGGACCCGGGCATGGTGGAGACGGAGTTCAGCCTGGTGCGCTTCCACGGCGACGCCGAGCGCGCCGACGGCGTCTATCAGAACTTCCCGCCCCTAACCCCCGACGACGTGGCCGACGCCGTGCTCTGGAGCGCCTCGCGCCCGCCCCACGTCAACGTCGGCGAGATCATCCTCTGGCCCACCGACCAGAAGACGGTGACGATCTCGCATCCGCGCGGGGTCTGAGGAGACGGCATGAGAAAGGGCCGAGGCTACGCCGCGGCCCTTCATCGTTACCCGGGTGTTTCCTACTCCGCCTTCAACGCGTCGTCGATCGCCGCCAGCATCTCCGCGTCATCCGGCGCCGTCTTCGGCGAGAACCGCGCGATCACCCTGCCGTCGCGCCCCACCAGGTACTTGGTGAAGTTCCACGTGGGCTCCTCCAGCCCCCCGGCGGTCAGGAAGCGGTGGACCTTCCCCATGTCGTCTCCGGTGACCGGCCCCTTGGCGAAGAGCGGGAACGTCACCCCGTATTCGCTGGTGCAGAAGGCCCGGATCTCCTCGGCGGTGCCGGGCTCCTGCTTCAGGAAGTCGTTGGACGGGAAGCCCAGGATCACCAGCCCGTCGTCGCTCTTGCTCTTGTAGAGCGCTTCGAGCCCCTCGTACTGCGGCGTCAGCCCGCACTTGCTGGCCACATTGACCACCAGCACCACGCGCCCCGCCCAGTCCCCGAGCGACACGTCCTCCCCCTCGAGCGTCGTCGCCGAGAGATCCCACAGCACCCCGTCGCTCTCCGCACTCGGCGTCTGCATCTCCCCCGCCATCGCCGCCCTCACCTTTAAAAACCCGTATCCACCCACCGCAACAACCACGGCGACCACAACCATCACGATCGTCTTCATGCTACACCTCCGCCCCACAACCTACCCCGAACCCGACAAACGACAATGCAAGATCCTGGAGATCACCGCGACCTGGGCTCGCTGTCGATGAGGAATGCCCCCTGTCAGGGGGGCTCGCGAAGGGGCGGGAGGACAGGGATGTCCGGAGCCCTGTAGCGCGCAGGCGGCCCCGCACACGAGGTGCGGGGCCGCCGTCCCCCTGACAGGGGGCATTCCTCATCGACAGCGTGTCTAGATCGCCGGCCCGATCTCCAGGATCTCCCATCGACGCTTGTCCCCCTCGGAGCCGTACTCCACCTGGTCCCCGACCTTCGACCCCATGAACGCCATGGCCAGCGGAGCCTTGTAGGAGAGGATGTGCTTCTCGGGGTTGGAGTCCCAGGCGCCCAGGAAGGAGTAGGTCTCCTCCTCCCCGTTCTCCAGATCCTTCAGGCGGACCTTGGTACCCACGTTGACGAAGTCGGTGGTGGTCATCTCGGTCTCGATGACCTTGGCCCGGGCCACCTCGCCCTCGATGCGCGTGGCGTTGCTGGTGATCTGGTCGCGCTTCTCCAGGGCCGCGGTGTACTCGGCGTTCTCGGAGAGGTCGCCGTGGGACGCCGCCTCGCCGATCTGCTTGGCCACCGCCGGCAGCTCCACGTTGACCAGCTCGTCCAGCTCGTTCTGGCGGCGCTGCAGCCCGGCCTCGGTGGTGTAGTAGACGTCCTCCTCCCAGGGACGGGCCGCCTCCACGTAGATCTCCGGGTACTTGTTGCGCAGCATGGCCGACATGGTGGCCTTGAGGCTGGCGCGCAGGCCGCCGCTGTTGTCGAGCTTGTTCTTGAGGGCGCGGGCGGTGTCCACGTCCATGTCGTCCACCAGGTCCTGGACGGGCTTGCCGTCGAACAGGGCCAGGGTCTCCAGGGCCTGCTCCAGGACGGTGCGCAGCCGCTTGTCGTCGGATACGGCGGCCATGCGGCCGGTGGCGTCGATCAGGCCGAGCATGGCGTCGAGGCAGCGGGCGGTGTCCACGCCGGACAGGCCGCGCAGGACCTCGGCCTGCTTGGAGTCGGAGTGACGGGCCCGCCACAGCCAGCAGGTCACCGCCGGCGAGGCGGTGGGGTGGTCCAGGACGCGGTCCAGGGCGCGGGAGAGCTCGTCGGTCCGGTCGGCGGCGATGAGTTCGCGGGCGATGGAGTCGCTCATCATGCGGCCGCAGCGGGGCATGACGTCGGCCCAGAACCCGGCCCAGTCGTCGGGCGCGCCGGTGCGGACGAAGTCCAGGACCACGTTCAGCAGCCGATCGCCCAGGTGAGCGGGGAGCTGGGCGGGATCCTTGATGCGGGCCCGCACGCCCAGGGCGGCCTTGGGGTTCATCTTGGCCACGTCGGCGCCCTTGGCGGCCACACGGGCGTGGACGGCCAGGCAGGCCAGGGTCATGCCCGGGTCGGTCTCCAGCAGCGGGCCGGCCTCGCGGGCGGCGGCGTTGCCCAGCTCCGCCAGGAGCGTGGGGTCGGGCTCGCGGGTCTTGGCCGTCTCGTCCAGGTAGTCGAGGATGAACTCCATGCGACCGCGGGGCTCCTTGAGGGCCTTGAACCCCTGGCGGATGCGATCCTCGTACGAGCGGACGTTGCGCAGGAGGCGGAACGTCGGCTGCGACACCCCCTTCAGCTCCAGACGGTCGGACGTGCGCAGGATCGGGCGGGCCTTCTTCCACCAGCCGGCCCAGCCCTTCTCACCCACGAGCGTGGTCACGTGCAGGCGCAGGTCCTTGTAGCTGCAGGAGCGGTCGCGGGTGGACTTGAGGGCCTGGATGACGAAGGCCTCGGGGTCGTCGGCGGCGAGGGCACGCAGCTCGTCGGGCCGGTAGCGCAGCATGGACGGGAAGTGGTCCGGCGGCAGCACGATGACCTCGTCCACGGCGTCCAGGTCCAGGGTGGCGCTGCGGCCGGCGAAGGTCACGTAGAGCTCGGCCTTCTCCCCGTCCACGTCCTCCACCATGCCCGGCTCCAGGTGGGAGCGGTCGCTGAGGAAGGCGCCGGGCCGCAGGGCCAGGAAGCGCTCGAGCCGGATGACGGCCTTGTCCAGGGCATGGTGGTCGCCGATCAGTCGGCCGGTCAGCGCGGCGGTCTGGTCGTAGTCGTGGTGGACTTCGTTGTAGAGGTTGCGCAGCTCGCGCCGGAGCAGCTCCGACGCCGGCATGATCTCCGACGCCATGCACGCCGTCTCCAGACGGTCCTCCTTGCCGCCCTTCTCCTCACGGGCGTGCAGCACCGCGGCCAGCAGGTCGTCCGCGGGCTTCTCGGCCCCCAGCCGACGCACCTGCGCGGCGATCCGCAGCAGGTCGTCCCGGCTCGACTCCGGATCGGCCACGGCCTCGGGCCACAGCTCCGCGAGCTCGTCGAACTGTCCGGCGTTGGCGAGTTTCTTCAGCTTGAGCAGGTTCATGGCATACCCTCACACACGACGAAGCCACCGCCCCTCTGGTGGTGGCCGAAAGATGCTTTGTTTCAGGGACAAAATAGCAGAATCGAGACGCTCGCCAAACGATTTCCGAAATGACGAGGCCCCGGGCATGGGCCCGGGGCCTACGTCAACCACCCCCACGCGAAGTGAGGAAACAGGGCCGCCACGGACGATGTGGAGAAGTTTCGTCCGTGGCGGCCCTGTTTTCTCACTTCACCATCGTCATTTTCCAGGTGGTGACTTTCCCATCCGCCACAAGCCTGACGACATAGTGCCCGGACGGCCGGATCGTCCCGTCATCCCCACGCCCGTCCCAGGTCACCTCGTGCCACCCGGGAGCATCCGCGGTGGGCAGCGACCGCACGCGCTGGCCGCGCACGTCGAAGATCTCCAGGGCCACGCGGGAGCCGGCCGTGTGGGACTCGGGCAGACCGTAGCGGATCTTCGTCTCGGGGTTGAACGGGTTGGGGTAGTTGGGGCGCAGGTCCGGGCCGGCGGGGGGGCCGCCGTCGTCCTGCTGCTGCTCGGGGACGTAGACCACGTCCGACATCTCGCTGACCACGCCCTCGAGGCCGAAGGGCGACACGCCGCTCACGCGGAAGCGGTACTCGACGCCCGGCTCCACGTCCACCACCGTGACGGTGTCGTCGACCGTGCCGTGGAGGCGGAATTCGGCGCCGTCGGTGGAATAGTAGAGGCGGTAGTGCTCGACGGGAGCGCCGTCGGCGGGGGCGGTCCAGCGGAGGGTGACCGGGACGTCCTGGGCCGCAACGGGCAGGGCCGCGAGCAGGAGGCTCGCGGTCAGCAGTGCGGTGAACAGACGGATCCTGGTCAAAGACTCACCCCGAAGATTGGAACGTTGCGAAGCAAGGTGTCGAGTCGTGTTCCGAGTGGAGTGGAGCAACTCCGGTGCCATCACCCTGGACCCCTGCACATCCGTCGGCGCAACCTGCGCTCGGGCAAGGGGTTGGTGATCGTCTCGGTGTGGGGTCGACTCCCGGGGGTAGGCCTCCTGCCCACCGGCCGGCCTGGGAATCGGCGACCGTCGCGCTCCTCGCTAGGGGCAATCATGGACATCCTGGCGCCGGTGTCAATAGCCGGATTCGGGGTTTCCTGCAAGATCCTGCAATGGTGCAGGATATCCGGACGTTCCTCGTCGTGGAGCGGGATTCCTCCCCCTCGAGAGCCCTCCGGGGACGCCCCGACCCGGCACGACGGGGAGGAACGGGGCCGGAACGGCCCTCCGGCGCCGTTTCGCAGAATGCGAGACGGTCAGCGGGATCAATGCAGGGTTGGCCGACCGTCGTCGTCGGGTGGCGGAATGCCACGCCGGGTGCGCGGTCGCATCCGTGTGAAGGTCTCCGGTTCCGCGGGCGGCGTGGGATCGGGTGGCGCCTCCGGCCCACCCTCGTCCGGCATGGCCTCCATCCGCGCCAGCGTCCTGCGACGCTTGATCACGGCTCCCAGCAAAAACACCAGGGCCATGATCACGAAGAGCGTGGGCCAGCGCGTGATCACGAAGAGCCAGCCGTAGCGCATGCGCACCTCGTGGGCGAAGCGCTCGGCGAAGCCGGCAGTGGTCTCGCCGGTCACGACCGGGAACGCGGCCTCGAAGCTGCCACGTAGCCGGGTGGCGGTCACCAGCTCCGACATCACGTCCTCGCCGTGCCACTCGGCCAGGCGCATGGCTGCCAGCAGGCTGGTGCGGTAGGCGCGGTCGGCCCAGGCGGCGGGGCCGGGGAAGCGGTCCTCCAGGGTCCTCAAGTCCGGCACCTGGCCTTCGAGGACCAGGGAGACGGCGTCGCGCACCTGCCACTCGGCGGCGGCGTACTGGGCGGCGCCCTCGTGGAACCAGGAGGGGACGTCGCGGGCGCCGGCCGTCCCCTGGGTGATCAGGCAGTGGGCCAGCTCGTGGAGCAGCACGTGGCGCAGGGTGTGGCCCACGGCGTCCACGCGGTCCACGTCGATGGCGATCCAGGCGTCGGTGGCCACCCCCACGCCCCAGTCGGCGATCCGGCCCGACGTGCGCTCCCGGAACCCGGCGTTGCGGTGCAGCTCCACGGTGATCTCGCGGGGCGGCAGGGCGTAGGGCCAGAGCAGGTCCATCACGTCGCCGGAGCCCGTCTCCCAGATCTCCACGGCCTGCTCCAGGATCTCGGGCGGCACGCCGTCGGCCGACCACGCCACGGGGGGCGGGTCGGCGGCACCGGCGTCGAGCGCGGCGAGCAGCAGGAACATGATGCAGACGAATCGGCGGAACACGGCACTCCTTCGGACGGCGGGCGATCGGCGTTGACGCCCGGGCCGCAGGATCCGATGATGGGGCATCCGGACCACCGACGCAACGAACGAGCGAGGAGCGCTTTTGACCACCCAGGACGTGCTGGCCGCCATCCGCGCCGACATCGGCCCCCGCACCCGCATCGCCGCCCTGACCGGCGCCGGCATCTCGGCGGCCAGCGGCGTGCCCACCTTCCGCGGCGGCGAGGAGAGCCTCTGGGAGAACGACCGACCCGAGGACCTGGCCACCCCCCACGCCTTCCAGCGCGACGCCGAGAAGGTGTGGCGCTGGTACGACTGGCGCCGTTCGGTGATCGCCGACTGCGAACCCAACGACGCCCACCGCGCCCTGGTCAGCTTGGAAGCCGTGTGCGACGGCATGACCGTCATCACCCAGAACGTGGACGGGCTGCACCAGCGGGCCGGCAGCCGCGTCGTCCACGAGTTCCACGGCTCCATCTGGACCCTGCGCTGCACCCGCTGCGGCCACGAGTCGAACAACAACGTGGTGCCCCTGCCGCCGCTGCCCTCCTGCGGCGTGTGCAACGGTCTGATGCGACCCGGCGTGGTGTGGTTCGGCGAGGCCATCGACCCCATGGTCATGCAGGCCTCGGTGGAGGCCGCCACCGACTGCGACCTCTTCCTGGTGATCGGCACCTCCGGTCTCGTGTACCCCGCCTCCGGGCTGGCCCGGACGGCCAAGGAGTCCGGCGCCACGGTCCTCGAATTCAACCTGGAAGAGGGCGGAGTGAGCGCCTGGGTCGACCACATGATCCCCGGCAGTGCCGACGCGACCCTCCCCCTGATCGTGCCGGAGGCCTAGGAGTGGCCGGCCGCACCGTCCTGCTGATCAACAAGTTCTACCACGACGTGGGACCCGCCGGCGGCGTGGGACGCTACTTGCTCCAGGAGGAGGAGGACCTCGCGGCCCGCGGCTGGACGGTGGTGCCCTTCGCCATGGCCGACGCCGACGCGCACCCCTCGGAGTGGGACCGCTTCTTCGTGCGCGCCCACGACTACTCCTCCCCCCGCTTCGACCCCGGCGCGGCCCTGTCGCTGATCTGGAACCGCGAGGCCGCCCGCAACCTGGACGCCCTCCTGCACGAGGTGCGCCCCGACGTGGCCCACATCCACAACGCGTACCACCACCTCAGCCCGTCCATCCTGCCGGTCCTGAGGCGCCACGGCATCCCCGTGGTGATGACCCTCCACGACCTGCGCCTGCTCTGCCCCGCCATCCACATGCTGCGCGACGGCGAGCCCTGCCAACGCTGCAAGGGCGGACGGCTGTGGGAAGCGGTGGCGGGGGGATGCGTGAAGGGGTCACGGGCGGCGTCGCTGCTGGCGGCGGTCGAGACTTGGAACCATCGGTCACGAAGGCTCTACGAGTCGACCGTGTCGCGATTCCTCTGCCCGAGCGCTTTCTACGCCCGGACCTACGCCGAGTGGGGCTACCCGACGGAGAAGCTGTCGCACATGGCCAACTTCGTGGACCTGGAGGGGTGGCGGCCGGTGGACGAAGCGCCCGCGGACGAGTACCTCTACTTCGGACGTATCAGCAGGGAGAAGGGCCTGGCGACCCTGCTGCGGGCCCACGCCGTATGGCGCCGCGTCCGCGAGGACGAGGGCGCGAATCCTCCCCCGGCCCTCCGCATCGCCGGCAGCGGCCCTGAGCTGGAGTCCCTGAAGACCCAGGCGACCGAACTCGGTCTCGGCGACGACGTCTTCCTGGGCCCCCTCACCCCCGACGCCCTCCGCGAGCGCCTCCCCCGAGCCCGTTTCACGGTGCTGCCGTCGGAGTGGTACGAGAACGGACCGCTGTCGCTGCTGGAGTCCCTGGCGGCGGGCGTTCCGGTGGTGGGCGCCGACATCGCGGGCATCCCCGAGTGCCTGGACGACGGTGTCGAAGGCGTGCTCTTCGAGCCCGGGAACGTCGACGGGCTCGCCGGCGCCCTGGAGCGGGCCGACGCCCTCGGCCCCGATGCCCGGACCGCTGCCCGGACCCGAGCCGAGTCGCACCACGCCCGCGGCGCCCACATGGACACCCTCGAAGGCATCCTAGCGGGTTTCTCGGCGAATTAGCGGGTTTGGCAAAGGGGGCCTCCGTCACCTATCATGGAGTGTCGGGGCGCACAGCCCCCACCACATCCCGGATCAACCGAAAGGACCCCACCCCATGGCCGACCTCCACGACAAGGGCGTCGACACGCGCGTCGTCCACGCCGGACAGCACGGCGACCCCGAGACGGGCGCCGTCACCGTGCCCATCTACCAGTCCTCGACGTTCCGCTTCCGCAACGCCGACGAGGGCGCCGACCGGTTCGCCGGCCGCGACGGGGGTCCCATCTACACGAGGATCGGCAACCCCACCACTGCGGCGCTCGAGGAAGCCGTGGCCCACCTCGAGGGCGGCGCCGGCGGCATGGCCTGCGCCACGGGCATGGCGGCGGTCAACACCCTGTACTTCTCCATCCTCGGCGCGGGCGATCACATCGTGGCCACCGACGCCCTCTACGGCCCCTCGCGCACCTTCCTGGAGACCGACTACTCGCGATTCGGCGTGGAGGCCACCTTCGTGGACTCCGCCGATCCTGAGAACGTGCGCGCCGCCATGAAGCCCAACACGAAGCTCGTGTACCTGGAGACGCCGGCCAACCCGACCCTCAAGCTCACCGACCTGAAGGCCTGCGCCGACATCGCCCGCGAGGGCGGCGCCCTGGTGGCCGTGGACAACACCTTCGCCACGCCGCTGCTGCAGCGCCCGTTCGAGCTGGGAGCCGACATCGTGGTCCACAGCATGACCAAGTACATCAACGGCCACACCGACGTGGTGGCCGGCATGGTCGTGGTGAAGGGCGAGGAGCTGCTCGGCCGCATGCGCAAGGTGCACCGCAACCTGGGCGGCACCATGGATCCGCACCAGTCCTGGCTCGTGCATCGCGGGCTGCGCACCCTGAAGCTGCGGGTGGAGAAGGCCCAGGCCAACGCCATGGTCATCGCCGAGCACCTGGAGAAGCACCCCAAGGTGGACTGGATCCGCTTCCCCGGCCTGCCCAGCCATCCCCAGCACGAGCTGGCGGAGCGGCAGATGGACGGCCCCGGCGCGGTGATGTCGTTCGGCGTGAAGGGCGGACTGGAGGCCGGCAAGACGGTCATCGACAACGTCAAGCTCATGACCCTGGCCGTGAGCCTGGGCGGCATCGAGACCCTCATCGAGCACCCGGCGTCCATGACCCATGCGGGCATCCCCGCCGAGGACAAGATCGCCGCGGGCATCTCCGACGATCTGGTGCGCCTGGCCGTGGGCTGCGAGGACGCCGCGGACCTGATCGCGGAGCTCGATCACGTGCTCGGCTTGATCTGATCCGGACCGAGGGAGGACCATGTACCGGCAGTGGGTGGAAGCCAGCAACCTGGCGCATCGCGGCGACGGCGGCGATGCCTGGGCCGTGGACTACGCCGGCCACCCGCTGCTGGACCCGACCTTCGCCCAGCGCCCCACCCGCGTGGGGCGCTTCTTCCGCCTGATGTACCAGCGCATCCGCCACGACGACGACGTGTATCGCGCCGAGATCAGCCGCATGCTCGACCCCGCCGTGGGCGACCGCGCCGGCCGCCACGGCCCCGAGGACCTGGTGCCGTTCCTGTCCGAGGCCGACGCCTACGTGGCCGACCTCATCTCCCTGCTGCCCGAGGCCTCCCGCGACCACGCCAGGCCCCGGCCGTTGATCACCGCCTGCAACGACTTCCGCACCCTGCTGTCGCTGCTGTTCAGCCGCGAGGACGCCCGCGTCCGCTTCGAGGCCCAGCGCAAGCTGTACCTCGCCAAGCTGCTCATGGACATCGACCGCTGCCGCCACGTGCAGGACGGCCCCGCCCACAAGCGCTACTTCGAGCGCCTGCTGCGCGAGGGCCTGTGGGAGCACGCCCGCGACACCAACCGCGTGGACATCGGCTTCGAGATGGACGCCGACGGCCAGACCATCCGCTACAACCTGGACCCGCGGCCCGGTCAGCAGCGGTGGGAGTTCAACAGCATCTTCGTGTGCCGGGAGATCGGCGACCGCAAGATCCCGCTGGACGTGCTCTACTACAACTGCCGCTTCAAGCGCACGGTCACGCCCATCAGCTACGAGATCGTGGACGGCAGCCACCACGTGGTGGAGCGCCGCCGCTGGGACGCCATGCGACGCCAGAGCAGCGGCTCGATCCTCTCGAAGATGATCCGCAAGGGCATCAACAGCCCCGAGGGCATCTCCGACATCCTGGGCGCCATGTTCATCGTCCACGACGAGGACGCCATGAACGACCTGCTGGCCCTGCTGGACTCGGTGATCGGCAATCCCATCGGCTGGCGCAACGTGACCGACACCCTGGGCGAGCAGTCCGACGGCGTGGACCTCAACCCCCACTCCGGGTCGGGCTACCGGGTGTTCAAGGGCGACCTGGACCTGCTCTACCCCGACCCCGATCCCGAGCGCCCGCCCTACCGCTTCCAGGTCGAGGTGCAGGTCTACACCCTCGAGGGCTTCCTGCGCACCGTCCACGGCGACCACGACGCCAGCCACCTGGCCATGAAGCTGCGGCAGTTCCTGCACGGGCTGGTGCCCATCGTGTTCCCGCGGGCGATCTACGGCGAGGATTGGCTGAACCTGGGGGGGCTGACGGGGAACGGGGCCGAGGGCTGATGTTCTTCAACTCGTTCATCTTCTTCCTCTTCCTCGTGGTGGTCCTTCCGGTCTTCTACCTGCTGCCCCGGCGCGGCAAGGTGATCCACCTGCTGATCGCCAGCTACGTGTTCTACGGCTACTGGGACTGGCGCTTCTGCTCGCTGCTGGCGGCGTCCACGGTCATCGACTTCCTGGTGGGAGCCCGTCTCCACCGGGGGACGGAACCGGCGCGACGCAAGGCCCTGCTGATGGTCAGCATCGTGGCCAACCTGGGTTTCCTGGCCTTCTTCAAGTACTTCAACTTCTTCGTGGACAGCGTCCAGGCGGGATTGGCGCCGCTGGGGATGGAACTGGATCACCTGCACCTGAACATCGTGCTGCCGGTGGGGATCTCGTTCTACACGTTCCAGACGATGTCCTACACCATCGACATCTACCGCGGGCGGCTCGAGCCGACGCGGTCCTTCGCCGACTTCGCGCTGTTCGTGTCGTTCTTCCCGCAGCTCGTGGCCGGCCCCATCGAGCGGGCCCGGAACCTGCTGCCGCAGATCGCCAGGCTCGCCAACCCGTCCCGCACCCAGGTCTCCGAGGGCCTCGTGCTGATGGTCACGGGCCTCGGCCGGAAGGTGCTGATCGGCGACACCGCCGGACGGATCGTGGACCAGATCTTCACGCGGCCCGACCTGTACACGTCGGCGGAGCTGCTGGGCGGCCTGATCCTGTTCTCGATCCAGATCTACGCCGATTTCTCCGGCTACTCGAGCATCGCGCGCGGCGTGGCGAAGCTGCTGGGCGTGGAGCTGATGATCAATTTCGAGCAGCCGTACCTGTCGGCCAACATCACCGAATTCTGGCGCCGCTGGCATATCTCGCTGTCGTCGTGGTTGCGGGACTACCTGTACATCACGCTGGGCGGCAACCGCGGCGGCACCCTGCGGACCTACCGCAACCTCATGCTCACGATGTTGCTGGGCGGCCTGTGGCACGGCGCGAGCTGGAACTTCGTGGTGTGGGGCGGGCTGCACGGGCTCTACCTGGCGGTGCACAAGGCCGTGCTCGGGGAGCGAAGGCCGTCGGACCGGTTCGCCTGGAGCGGGATCGCGCCGGCGGTGCGTTACGCCGGATCGGTGATCGCCACCAACGTGCTGGTGCTGTTCACCTGGCTGTTCTTCCGCGCCGACGACTTCGCGACCGCACGCTATTTCCTGGAGAACATCGCGCGGTGGCAGGTCGACGAACTGGCGCCGCGGATGCTCGGCATCGTCGCCTCGTTCATGGCGGCGGTCGTCGTGACGGATCTGCTGGAATACGGGTTCCGCGACCACACCTGGCTGCTCAGGCCCCGGTCGAAGGCTCTGGCCGGCGGGGTGTGCGCGGCCATCGCCGCGGTCGTGCTGATGTACATGGCGACGGCCACGCCCATGCCGTTCGTCTACTTCCAGTTCTAGGAGGAGCGTGACGTGAGGCTGTTCCGACACATGGCGATCTTCGCGGCGGCCGCCGCGGCGATGCTGCTGGTGCTGGACGTCTACCTGCGCGCCGCCGAGATCCAGACCCCGATGGAGACCCGGATCGACCACGAGATCGGCCCCACGTACATGCCGGACATGAACGTCACGCGGTTCAACGAGGGCTTCCACATCGGTCGCACCAACGAATACGGCTTCTACGGCGAGAGCCGCCCCCCCCGTCGCGAGGGCGACGAGCTGAGGATCCTGCTGCTGGGCGATTCCTACGTCGTCGGGAACACGGTCTTCGAGCGGCATCATTTCAAGACGCGGCTGGAACACGACCTCTCGACCGCTCTGGGCCGCAACGTCGCCGTCCTCAACTTCGGCAAGGCCGACTTCGCGCTGCCGAACGTCTACGCCTACTACAGGAACTTCGCCTCGAAGTGGGACCACGACCTGGCGCTGGTCTTCGCCGACCGCAACGACCTGCTGATCTCGTTCCAGCGCGACCGGGGCCTCTATCCGGCCTGTGAACTGGTGGACGGGCGCATCGAGATCTCCCATGGATTCCGCGACAGCGGGCTCTACCGCACCTACAGCCGGATCGAGCCCCTCAGCCGCAACTCGTCCCTCTTCAGGCTGGCCTACAACGCCCGCAAGGTGGCCGCGGACGGCAAGCTGCCCGCCATGGTCCTGGACAAGCTCCACCCGCTGCTGTTCGAGACCGACGACGGCACCTGGAAGCGGGCCCCCGAGGGCGAGATGAGCCCCCTGGTCCACGCCGTGCTGGACGAGCTGGCCGTCGATGGCCGGGTGGTGATGGTGCTGAAGGAGTCGATGGACCAGGATCTGGAGCACGCCGTCGCCGCCCACGGGCTGGAGGTCATGGAGCTCGGCCCCGCTCTCGATGCGCTGGAGGCCTCCGGCGTCGACCCCTACGTCTGGCAGGTCACCGGCCGGTACGGACACTGGAATCACGAGGCCCACCAGGCCATCGGCGCCGCTCTGGCGCGGGAGCTGACGCCCCGGTTCGGGCCCTGACCATCGACTCTCCCCATCCTGTGCTATGATGACCAGCAGTCCCTGTTTCCCGTCCCGGAGGGTCGTCATGCGCCTCGTTCCCGTCATTCTCGCCCTGGCCCTCGCCTCGGCTGCCGCCGCCGACCTGCGCCACGACCCCGCCCACACCCTCGCCGGCCTGGACCGCTTCGACGGCTCGGTGTCCGCTCCCCCGACCACCACCGGGCTCTGGCGCCAGCTCGCCTTCGAGCTGCGCCGCGACGCCGCCATCGACCCCGGCTGGCCCGCTCCCCGCGACCTCCAGCACCGCGCCCTGGCCTCCGTCGGCGCCGACGTGGTTCCGGTGGGTCTGCTCCACGCCGACTACGACCTGCTGTCCGAAGGCGCCCTGCTGGACGATCCCTCCACTCGCGACGGCACTCCTGCCCGCGCGTTCGCCGCCTGCGCCCTGCGCCCCGCCGTCCACCGGGGCGGACGGATCACCTTCGAGGTGTCGCCGTCCTGGACCCTCGGCACGTTCCCCTCGCGCCTGGAACTGGACGCCGCCGACGGGCTCGGCTGGCGCACCGTCACCCCCGACGGCCGCCTCGACGCCTCCTACGCCGCCACGGGCACCGTGACGATCCGCCTGCGCACCGACGACGGCCTGCACGCCGCCTTCCCCCTGGAGATCGCCGCCCTCGCCGCCCCCGCCCCCCACGACACCCTGCACGTCACGGCCACCGAGACCTGGGACGGCGCCGCCGCCACCGGCGACGCCTACGTCTACCTGGCCCCCGGCCGCACGGCCCTGCAGAACCCCGTGATCGTGGTGGAAGGCTTCGACCTGGACGACACCATGGACTGGGACGTGCTCTACGAGGTGCTCAACACGGAGAACCTGATCGAGGACCTGCGCGCCGACGGCTTCGACGCCGTGGTCCTGGATTTCGACACGGCCACCGCCCCCATCCAGCGCAACGGCCTGCTGGTGGCGGAGCTCGTGCAGCAGGTCAACGCCATGCTGCCCGCCCACCGCACCACCACCCTGATCGGCGCCAGCATGGGCGGCCTGGTCACGCGCTGGGCCCTGGGCTGGATGCAGGAGCAGGGCATCGATCACCGCGTGCGCACCTGGGTCGCCTTCGACTCCCCCCAGCGCGGCGCCGTGATCCCCCTGGGCCTGCAGCACTGGCTCGAGTTCTTCCAGGGCGAGTCCGAGGACGCCGCCTACCTGCTGTCGCGCCTCGACACCCCCGCCGCTCGCCAGATGTTGCTCCACCACCACGGCTCCACCAGCGGCACGAGCGCCGCCCCCGACCCGGCCTTCGGGACCTTCTTCGCCGACCTCGCCGCCCGCCCCCTGCCCGACTGCCGCCGCGTGGCGGTGGCCAACGGTTCGGGCACGGCCGTGAGCCAGGGCTTCGGTCCCGGCGCCCAGCTCATCCGCTACGAGTACCGGTCCCTGCTGGTGGACATCACCGGCAACGTGTGGGCCCTGCCCGACGGCCCGACCATCCGCATCTTCGAGGGGGAGCAGAACCTGATCTGGCCCCTGCCCGACACCTACCTGGACGTCAACGTGGGCGGCACGCTGCCCTGGGACGGCGCCCCGGGCGGCCGTCGCGCTTCCATGGCCCAGATGGACACCACCAGCGTGCCCTACGGCGACATCGAGGCCCTGGCCGACAACCACTGCTTCATCCCCACCATCAGCTCCCTCGACCTGGACGTGACCGACCCGTTCCACGGCGTATCGGCGGACCCGGACCTCATGAGCCGGACGTCGTTCCACGCGTTGTACGTGCCGGCGGAGAACCAGGACCACATCGCGGTGACGGCGGAGTCGGCGCCGTGGTTCCTGCAGGAGGTGCGGGACGGCGTGGTGGCCGTCGACGACCCGCTGCCTGCCCGAGCCGCCACCCTGGTCGCCCATCCCAACCCCTTCAATCCGCGGACGACGGTGTCCTTCCTCAATACCGCCGACGGTCCGGTGCGGGTCGAGGCCTTCGACCTCCGGGGACGGAAGGTCGCGACGCTCCTGGACGACACCCGCCCCGCCGGCATCGTCCGGATCGAGTGGGACGGGCGAGCGGATTCCGGCACGAGCCTGCCGTCCGGGACCTATCTGCTGCGCCTGCAAGCTCCGGATACGGAGCGCACCCTTCCGGTCTCCCTGCTGGAGTAGGCGCGTGACAGGCGCGTCGGTTGACTCGCTCATTCAGGACTGATAGACTCCGGTATTCAGCGGAACGCCGTCCACGCACCGGAGGATCCATGCGACGCATCCTGATTCCGGCACTGCTCCTGCTGGCGACCCCGACCGTCTTCGCCGGTACGCTCTGCGGTCATGTCACCGACGAGGTCAGCGGTCAGCCCATCCACCAGGCGGGCGTCTTCGTCCACCAGAGCGGGATCTGGACCGGCGACCACGCTTCCACCGACATCGACGGCCTGTTCTTCCTCGACCTGCCCGCCGGCACCTACAGCCTCCAGGTCCGCGTGGACGACCACGTGGACGGCTGGCTCGACGGCATCGTCGTGACCGATACGTCCACGAACATCGACATGCCCATCCCCCTGCCGGCCGTGACCCTGGCCGCGCCGTGGCCCAACCCGGCCGCAGGGTCCACCAAGCTCCGCCTCACCGTGAACCGGACGACCGACCTGGAACTGACGGTGCACGACGCCCGCGGCCGCATCGTCCGGCGATGGACGGCGACCGGCGCCTCGCCGGGCGAACTCGTCCACGACTGGAACGGCCGCGACCACGCCGGCCGGGCCGTCACCGAAGGCATCTACCTGATCCGTGCCCGCGCCGGCGGCGACGTCGTCACCCGCAAGGTGATGCTGGTCCGCTGATCCTCCGAAAGGACGACCCATGAACACCCGTGCCCGACTCCTGACGCTCTCCCTGCTGGCGACGGCCCTCGTCGTCTGGGGATGCTCCCGGTCCACGCCCGTCGAGCCCCTCGGGCCCACCGTCCCGACGGACGTCGTGGTGGCCGGGACCGTGTTCGACACCGCCGGCGACATCGCGGCCGGGGCCGTCGTGTCCGCGGAGCCCGTCACCGACGGCCTGGCCGGATCGGTGGCCGCCCGCCTGACCGGCGAGGCGGACGTCGCGGCCAAGAACGCCGTGGCCTCCACGGTGAGCGACGACGACGGCCGGTTCGTCCTCGACGGCCTGGACGCCGGGCGCTGGCTCCTGTCCACCACCCTGCGCAATCACCTCGGCGACAGCCGGCAGATCGAGATCGCCGCCGCGGCGGGAACGACCTTCGTGGACATCCAGCTCACGCCCACCGGAACGCTGCACGGGCTGGCCACCCTGGAGAACGCGAGCCTCCACGACGGCACCGTCGTGTACGTGGAGGGCACGTCGTACCTCGCGGTCACCGACGGCGCCGGCGCCTACGCCATGACGGGCGTCCCCGTCGGCTCCTGGAACGTGCGCGCCTTCCACGCCGGCTATCTGGACGACGCCACGACGGGCGCCCTGGCGGCCGCCGGCGACAGCACCCTGCTCGCCGACCTCTTCCTGCCCCTGGAGTCCAACATCCCGCCGGTGGTCGACCAGATCACCGTGACGCCCCTGGCCGCCGGCCAGGCCACCTCCTTCACGGCTGCCGCCCACGACGCGGACGGTTCGGTCGTGCGCTGGGAGTGGGACTTCCAGGACGACGGCACCTGGGACAACGACTCGGCCGCCACCGGCGACACGAGCTTCGTCTACACGGGCGTGGGCCCGGTCACGGCCAAGCTGCGGGTCACCGACGACGACGGCGCCATTGGCCTGGGCGCCGTGTCGTTCGAGGTGCCCGTCGTGTCCTATGAGGGCATCTTCGTCTCGCCCACCGGCGACGACGCCAACCCCGGAACCCACGACTCGCCGATGCTGACCCTCACGGCCGCCTACTCGGCGGCATCGAGCCAGGGGATCACCGACATCTGGGTCGAGACCGGCGTCTACACGGAGTTCCTCACCCTCCTCGACGGGATCAGCCTCCACGGCGGACGCGTCCCCCCGACCTGGGATCGCGACCCTCTCCAGTACAGCCGCGTGACGGGCGAGTCCATCGCCGCCGGGGCGATCGGTGTCAACTCGACCACCCTCGTCGAAGGCATGGAGTTCGTGGCTGCCGATGCGACGTCCCCCGGCTCGCCATCGCAGGCCATGTCGCTCTTCTCCTGCTCCGCCGACCTCGTCTTCCAGGATTGCCTGTTCCAGGGTGGCGACGGCGCGAACGGCGATGCCGGCACCCACGGCCTCGACGGCGATAACGGCCAGTCCGGCGCCAACGGCTCCCCCGGTGCCTGCGACGCCCTGATCTCCGCTCCCGGCGGCCTGGAAGGCGGCGGCGGCTGGGCCGGCGGCCCCGGCGGCATGGGCGGCCAGGGTGAAACCAACGGCGAGGACGGCTGGCCCGGCTCCGCGTCCGCCGGCGGCAGCGGCGGCCTCTGGGGCGATCCCGGGCAGGCCGGAGGCAACGGATTCAACGGCCCCGACGGCGGCGACGGCTCCGGCGGCTCGGCCGCATCCCCCGACGGGTTCCTGAGCATCTCCGTCTGGTCTCCCAACACGTCCGGCAGCGGCATCCCCGGCGATCCGGGCGAGGGCGGCAGCGGTGGCGGCGGCGGCGGCGGCATCGGCGGCGTCGACGCGACCGAGGGCACGGGCCACGGCGGATTCGCCGGCGACGGCGGCGGCGGCGGCCAGGGCGGTGGAGCGTCCATCGCGGTGGTCATCGTGGGCAGCTCGCCGACCTTCATCGACTGCACCTTCGTCACCGGCAACGGCGGCCACGGCGGTGCGGGCGGCGACGGCGGCTCGGGCGGCCTCGGCGGCAACGGCGGCCTCGGCGGCACGGCGTGCCTGGGCGAGGTCGGTCGCGGCGGCAACGGCGGAGCCGGAGGCGACGGCGGTGCGGGCGGCGGCGGCGCCGGCGGCCCCGGCGGTCCCTGCTTCGGCATCATCATGCCCAGCGGCACTCCCCTGCTGACCAACCCGGCCTTCGTGTCCGGCACGCCGGGCAACGGCGGCAGCGGCGGTGCCGGCGCCGGGACGGGGACGGACGGAGAGGACGGGCCTTCGGGGTTCGTCATCGACATCTACCCGTAGATCCGTCATCCGGCCGGAAATGAGAAGACCGCCGGTCCCGTGGGGCCGGCGGTCTTCTTATCGGTGCATGGTGTTTCCGGTCGGCTATTCGCTCCCGGCCATCGCCGCGATGACCTCGTTCAGATCCGCGTAGTACGACACCAGGGGCTCGATGTCCTTCAGGCCCGCATCGAGGTCGGCGAGCCGGGCATCCGACACGCCCCGTTCCTTCAGGCCCTCCGCCGCCTCGATCCACTCGGGAACCATCAAGGTGCACGTGCCGCCTCCCACTCCCATGATGCAGCCGTCCTCCGGATACACGCCTTCCACGAGTCGCTCGATCCCCTCGTCGACGAAGGCCACGACCCGCTCATGGATCCCCATGAGGAGCCCATGGGACTTCACGAGGCGACGATGGCAGTCGTCCAGGCGTCCCATCCGGAGATCGACGCCTGCACAACCGACGAGCACGGAAGCCAGGTACGGCCGCGCCTCGGTCGGGGTCTGGTCCACATAGATCTCCATCTCGTGGAACACGTGGGCCATCCCGGTCGTGTCGTCGCTCGCGGCGAGGGCGCTGATGATGCCGTGGAACGGGCTGATGGCCATGGAGGCTCCCACGCAGCCCTCGGGGTGGATGGGCGGGAATTCAGCGAGGCATGACCGGGCGAGGGGGCTGAGGACGGGAGCATCGTCGGGAGCGGCGAAGGCGATGGACGCGCACAGCAGGATCAGGACGACCAGCATGGACATGCCTCCTCGTGGAGTCGAATGGAATCGTGATGCAGCGGCCGGAGGAACCCGACCGGCCATGTTGTCATGGATCCGAGTATCAGGGCGCCGGACGATCTAGTCCATCACCTTCAACACGTTGTACCCGTTGTCCCGCTGCGCCGGCGTGAAGCCCGCTCCGCGGATCATCTCGTTCAGGTCGTCCTGGGTGAGCGGGTGGGTCGTGCCGGCGGCCGACACCACGCTCTCCTCCATCATGGTGGAGCCGAGGTCGTTGGCGCCGTAGCTCATGGTGAGCTGGCCCACGCTCTTGCCCTGGGTCACCCAGCTGGCCTGGATGTTGGGCACGTTGTCCAGGGCGATGCGCGAGATGGCCAGGGTGCGCAGGTAGTCCGACGCGCCCAGATAACCGCGGCACTCCACCTGCTCCATGAGCTCGGGGATCTGCGCCAGGGGCGTGTTGCCGGGCTGGAAGGTCCAGGGGATGAACGCCGTGTAGCCGTTTGTGCGGTCCTGGCTGTCGCGCACGCGCAGCAGGTGTTCCACGCGCTCGGGGTAGGTCTCCACGTGGGCGAACATCATGGTGGCGGTGGTGGGGATGCCCAGGTAGTGGGCCTCCTCGCTGATGGAGATCCACTCCTCGGCCGTGGTCTTCTTCGGCGCGAGGATGCGCCTGACGCGCTCGGTGAGGATCTCGGCGCCGCCGCCCGGGATCGAGTCCAGGCCCGCGGCCTGCAGGCGCTTGAGCACCTCGAGGGTGTCGACCTTGGAGACCTTGGCGAAGTGCTGGATCTCGTTGGGCGAGAAGCCGTGGACCCACAGCTCCGGGAACTCGGCCTTGAGCTCCGTGAGCATGGCCTCGTAGGCCTCGATGCGCTCGTTGGGGTGGTGGCCGCCCTGGAGCAGGATCTGCCGGCCCCCGGCGTCGAATACGCTCTGCACCTTGGCCTTGATCTCGTCGATGGAGAGCCAGTACTCGTCGCCGTCGCCCTTGTGGCGGTTGAAGGCGCAGAACTCGCAGTCCACGTAACAGACGTTGGTGTAGGTGACGTTGCGGTCCACCACGTACGTCACCACGTCCGGGTCGCTGCGCTGGAGGCGCAGGGCCGTGGCCGTGCGGCCCAGGTCGTGGAGCGAGGCCTCCTCGAAGAGCAGCAGCAGCTCGCCGCCGGTCAGGCGGCGCTCGAGGGCCTGGTCCAGGATCTCCAGGGCCATGTCCGACGTGGTCTTCGGGACGGCGTGGTTCTCGTCCAGGACGGGACGGGGTTCGGGCGTCGGGGCGCTCATGAGGACGGGTCCTCCTCGGCGGTCAGGGCCGCGGTGTCGATGCCGCGGCCGTCGGGGACGATGCGGTGCCTGACGCACAGTCTATGGAAGCGTTCCAGCCCCGCCAGTTCGGCGAAGCCCAGGCCGTAGTTCAGGGACGTGCGGAAGTAGTGGAGGACGGCGTCGCGGTCGGCGGCACCGCCGGGGCCCAGGCGGCCTTCCGCGGCGGCACGGGCCGCCAGGTCTTCCGCGCGGGCCAGGCCGTCGTCGCGGGCCTCCTGCAACAGGGCGGAGACGACGGCACGGCCGGCCTCCCTTTCCCGCTCGTCGAATCCGCGCCCCACCGCCCACACGGCGAACACGAAGGGCAGGCCGGTCATCTGCTTCCAGGCCTCGCCCAGGTCGATCTCGTGGACGTCCGTGCGACCTTCGTCGCGGAACCGCTTTTCAGCCGCGAAGCAGCGGTCGCCGATCACGAGGGCGGCGTCCTCGTCGTCAAGCAGCGTCGCCACGTCGGGCACCGCCACCTTGAAGTCGGGCTCCACGTTCCAGAGCTCGGCGAAGAGCACGCGCAGCAGGGCCACCGACGTGCGTGAGCCCCGGTCCACCGCCACGTGGCGGATCTCCGGCGGGGGCACCTTCGCGAAGACCTTCACGCTGTCCACGGGTCCGCCGGTGGCGATGCTCACCCCCGGCACGATGGCCGCGCCGGCCCCGCGGAACCACTCCACCACGGGGATCAGGGCGACGTCGGCCCGATCCTCGTGGAGCAGTTCGGGGAGCTGGCTGGGCACGTCGGCCACGAGCTCCACGTCGTCGCGGGAGGACAGGGAGTCGACCAGGGGCCAGGCGTTGAGGAAGGAGACGGTGGCGATGCGGTAGGTCAAGATGGGCTCCGGAGTCAACGACGGGGGATCCGCCGGTAGAGGGCGTCCAGGTCGGCGGCGACCCGGTCGAACGAATGGACCCGCTCCACCTCGGCGCGGGCGGCGACGCCCAGGGCGGTGCGACGGTCGGGGTCGGCGATCAGGTCGGCGACGGTGTCGGCCAGCGAGGCGGCGTCGCCGGGTTCGGCCATCAGGCCGGTCGTGCCGTCCTCGATCACCTCCACCACGCCGGCGATCCGCGTGGCCGCCACGGCGCAGCCCGCCGCCATGGCCTCCAGCAGCACCAGGGGCAGTCCTTCCCACAGCGACGACAATACGAACAAGTCCGCCGCCTGCATCACGTCGGACAGGTCGGGGATGTTTCCCGGGAAGACCACGCTTTCGGCCAGGTCCAGCCGGGCGGCGTGCTGCTGGTGGGTGGTGCGCAGGGGGCCGTCTCCCCCGATCACGATGCGGCACGCCGCGCCCCGGTCGCGGAGCTTGGCCGCGGCCTCCACCAGGGTCCCGAAGTTCTTCTGCTCGGAGTGCCGGCCGGCGGCCAGCACCAGGGGTTCGTCGCCGGTGCAACCGTAGCGCTCACGGACCTCCGCGCGCTTTTCCCGGGAGATCGGCCCGGGCACCGGCACCCCGTTGGGCACCACGACCATGGTCGAGGCCAGCGTCCCGCCCAGCCCCAGTTGCTCCACCATGGAGTCCTTCACCAGCTGCGACACGGCCACCGCCGCCGGGCAGCGCCGCATCATCTCGCGGTAGGCCATCCGGCGCAGGCGGGCCCGCAGGGGGTGGTCGGTGTCGCCGTAGTCGAACTCGCGGTTGTTGTGGATGGTGGGCACGGCCGACACGCGACCGGCGATCTGGAGCAGCAGGCCCCAGAAGTTGGCCCCCGGCAGGTGCGACTGGATCAGATCCACGCCGTCCGCCTCGAGGGCGTCGGTCAGCATCCGGAAACCCCGCCGTCCCGACGCCAGGAAGGCGAAGGGGTTGGACACGCCGGCCCGCTCGTACTCGAAGTAGCGGACGCGGACGCCGTCGGGGATCGTGGCTGAGAGCGGACCCGGACCGCCCATCACGTAGAGGTGGGAGACGTCGCCGGCCTGGTGACGGGCCGTGGCGATCTGGACGGCCAGGCGCTCGGCGCCGCCCACGCCCAGGGCCTCGATGAGCTGGGCGACGCGCCTGGGTCCGGAACCCGCCGGCGTCACGTCAGCGCACCCGGGTGATCATGGTCCAGGAGGCGAGTCCGGCGTCGGTCACGCGGGCCTGGGCGTCCTGGGCCTCTTCGAGGGTCTCCCAGGGGCCCACGTACACGCGGAACCAGGTGGCGCCGTCCACGTCGGCGCCCTTGAACACGGCGGGAAGACCGTGGGCGTCGAGGTCACGGGCCAGGGACGCGGCCAGCAGCTCGTCGCGGAACGAGCCCACATGGACGCAGAGGCCGGTCAGGTCGGGGGCGTGGAAGGTGCCGGTCCCGGGATCCTCGGCGGCGGGTTCCTCCGCACCGGGCTCCTCGTCGACCGCCTCCGGCGCGGGGTCCTGGACGTCGGCATCGGGCGCTTCGTCGCCGGTCGCGGTGTGGGTGTCATCCTGGACGGGTTCCTCGTCTACGATCATGGAGTCGGCGGCGGCTTCGACGGGAACGACCTCGGCGGAATCCGCGACGGCCGTCACGACGGGCACCGCGGGCTCGCCGGCGTCCGGCGCCTCGCCCTGCCGCCAGGGACCGAACCACCAGACCGCCACCGCGGCCACGAGCACCAGGAGCGCCACGAAGACGACCCGGCCTCCCCGCCCGCCCTCGGGGCGATCGGTCAGGACATGGGGATCGGGCTCCAGGAGCCCTTCCTCGTCGGGCTCCTCAGCGGTCACCGGGAACTCCACCACCTCGGCGCCCGCGTCGTCGTCCTCGTCGACCTCGGGCTCCGGCGTCGGCTCCGGTTCCGGCGTCGGCTCCGGCTCGGGGGCCGGCAGCGGAGGCAGGGGCGGAGGCGGAGGCGTCGCCACCAGCTCGCTGCTCTCGGCGGCGCGGGCGGCGGTCTCGACCTCGGATTCCGGGCTGCGCACGATGGACTCGTCGTCCTCCACGTGCGCGCCGCTCACGGCCGAGGCGCCCTCCACGTAGGCCGCCAGCAGGGCCCGGTCGGCCAGGATGTTCACGAGGCGGGGCACCCCGCCGCTCAGTTCGTGGATCCGCGCCACGGCATCGCGGGTGAACAGCGAGCGCTCGGCCCCGGCCACCGTCGTGCGGTGGTCCACATAGGCCTGCAGCTCGGCGGCGGTCAGGGGCTCCAGATGGTAGTGCACCCGGATGCGCTGGCGGAGCTGGGCGAGCTCGGGCTTGTCGATATGAGCGCGCAGGCCGGGCTGCCCCGAGATCACGATCTGCAGGCTCTGCTGCTGCCGGGGCGCCAGGTTGGACAGCAGGCGCACGCCCTCCAGGGTCTCCACCGAGAGGTTCTGGGCCTCGTCCACGATCAGCAGCAGGCGCATGCCGTCGCGGTTGATGTCCACCAGCCGAGTCTTCAGGGCCGTCAACAGGTCGGCGCGGTCGGCGCTGGTGGGCACGGCCACGTCCAGCTCCGCGAGCACGAGCTTGAGCAGCTCGCGGAAGTCCACCTGGGTCACGTTCACCAGGGCGACCTTGTACGACGTGGAGACGTGCTGGACCAGGTGCTGCAGCGCCAAGGTCTTGCCGATGCCGATTTCGCCGGTGATCAGCACGAAATCCTCGCCGCCGTGGAGACCGTAGACCAGATGGGCCATGGTCTCCTCGAAGGACGAGGACTTGAACAGGAACTGGAGCCTGGGACTCAGGGCGAACGGCGCCGTATAGAGCCCGAAATGGTCCTGGTACATGCTGCCCCTGACGAGAGCGCTCGTGGAACCGCGCACGAAGGCGCCGGCGCCCCGCCCATCGGCGGAACACCTTGATCGGACACGAAATTACCCGATGGGATGGCGATGGGCAAACGGAATCAGGGACGGCGATGGTCCAGGAAGGCGGGGCGGTGGAGTTCGGGGACCACGCGTGGGGTCACCATGACATCACCTGAGGGTTTCCTCTTCAAAGAATCACCGTAGAATCCCGATGCAACCCCGGCGAAGAAATAGAACAGGCCCATCAGCGTCGTGAAATACCGGAAGTCGAACGTTGCACCTCCGACGAAATAACCGAGAACGATTCCTGTGATCATGGGCACGATGTTCTGCTTGAAATGCTGGTCCACGGTTTCGGATCTCATCAGCCTGTAGAGGATCAGCAGGATCATGGCGTAGATCCACGCCTGGAGCGTGGCGCCGACGAGTCCGTCCTCGGCCAGGACGCCGATGTAGATGTCATGCAGGGATGCGTTGATGTAGTCCCCCCGCTTGATCACCCCGAAGAACGGCACCTGGATCGTTTCCTTGTATTCCGATTTGACCTCGTTGTAACGGAAGAAGCCCACGCCGAAGACCGGACTGTCCGAGAAGATCCTGACGGCGGCGGCCAACGTTCCGACACGACCCGCGACGGTATCCTCGGTTCCGATACGCTCCTGGAAGAAGCGGTCCTGCTTCAGGTTGATCAGTCCCGAACTGGTGGCCAGGACCGCGGCCAGGACGATGCCCACAAGGATCATGGAGTACCGCTTCACACCCACGACACCCATGACCAGGATGACGACGAAGGCAACGAGCCAGGCGCCTCGCGTATACGTGTAGAACACGCCAAGCATGCTGACGAGCATGCTGACGAACAGCAACACCCTCAACAGGTTGTGCCTGGTATTGCGGAACAGGTAGATCTGGGCACCCATGAGCATGCCGATACACATGCCGAGCACTCCCGGCTGCAGGAACACGCCACGGGAACGGCCCTCCACATACCAACCGAATTCCTTGTTGAGGATCCACTTGGGCCAGACGAGCTGGTAGATCTTGTAGTGCTCGGCGATTGAAGTGACCGAATGGTACAGGCTCACGACAACGAGGACCCAGAATGCTCTCCGCAACCAGCGTATGTCCGACATGAGGTTCTTGCCCAGGAAGTAGGCCAGATAACTCATGAGATACGCCTTGGTCCAGGAGTTCATGCCCAGAGGGTTCCGAAGGAGGACGGATCCCAACAGGTACGTCATATGGACCAACAGAAGCATATCGAGCAGGAACGGTCCCTTCAGACGCCAGCGCTCGATCACCATCTTGAGCAGGAAGATCGCGATCACCCAAAGGACCGCGATCCGATCGAGCGTCAGGTCGGGCAAACCGGGAGTAGGGATGAAGACGATGAGACGGAAGCCCATCAACGTGATAAGCCAGACGATCACCGGGATCTGGATGTATCGGAACGACACGGCGCCGTAGAGGGTGGTGCCCACGAAAACGATCATCAGGATCAGGAGACCGGCTGCTCCCATGACACTGGAGACAGCCAGGGACACGAGTGCCATGAGCAGGGCAAGTGTGGCGATTCCCCAAGTGGAGGTCAGGATCCTGCGCAGTACACCCGGGCCACCTTCCAAACGGTCCAGCCCCGGGAGCGGACTCATGATCCCCTGTCCCCGCCCGACACGTGGGACACCGAACCGAGCACCGGCACACCGAGCTCCGACTCGAGCTTCTCGGGGGAGTAGACCCTATGGTCCTGATAGTCGATGATGAATGCGACGATCACCGCAAACACGATCCCGAACAGGGAGATGATCGCAAAGTAGGCGATCCTCCTGGAGCCGGAGACGAAGGCTTCGATCCCTGGCTCGTTGAGCTTGATGATCATGTTGATCCGCTCATCGGCCTGCTGGATCATCTGGACCTCGCCCCTCTTGATCTGCAGATCCTCGAGGAGCTCCTTCATGGCGTTGGTCTCCGTGTCCAGCAGTCCGACACGACGCTCGATCTCCGGTGCCAGCACCAAAACCGTGTGCATCGAATCGATTTGGTCCTGAATCATTGCTGCCTTGGCCGCATGGGCATCCGCGTCGACTTCGAACCCCTGGATATAGGCTTCGATCTCACGATCCAGAAGCCGCTCAGCGGCGAGGAGCTGCTCAATAAGCCTCTTTACTTCGATGTGGTCGTCGGTGAATTTCGCTCTCAGCTCAGTAAGATCGAGCCTGTACTGCTCCACCTCGCTCTTGGCCTCGATGAGGATGGATCCCGAATGGTCCTTGTCGGGGTTGGGGAAGTAATCGGGATTCTCTTTCCGTGCCCGTCGGATCGATGCGGCCTTGGATTCGAGGTACTGGACATCGGCCATTTCCGAGAACCACTGGGACCTCAGATCGGCCATGGTCGCGGCCTCGAGCCTGAGGTTCTCCTTGATCGAAGTGTAGCCGGCCGAGGAGATGATCTCGGCCCGCATCACGAGCAACGAATCGATCTCGTTGCGTACGTGACGAACCTGCTCGGAATAGTATTCGATGGCCTGATCGTTCTTGGTGGCGCGGATACTGTAATTCAGGAACGCATCACGGCATGCCTCGACAGCCATCAGGGAAAGGCGGGCATTCGGGGAACCGAAACGCATGCTGAGGATCGAGGACTCCCCGACGGGGGAGATATCCAGTCCCGACTGGAGGAATCCGGCCAATTCACCGGGATTCGACAAGCTCTCATATGCACCCTCATCCAGACTCACGATGACCTCGACGGAGTCCTCCAACGCCGTGGCTGCGAGGCGCGCCACGGGTACGCTCGTAGCCATATGCTGGTAAGTACTCAGTGAGCGCTCGTAGTCGACGTAGGCTTTCGTGTTCCACCTGGGGACTTCGGGAGCCTGGAGATCCAATAGGATCTCTGTCGATGCCACGAATGACCCAACGTTCTGGAAAAGACCGAGTGATGCGACCGCGATGATGGGCAGGGCCACTGCAAGTACGATCCAGCGACGGCGGAACATGATGAACGCGATGTCGCGCAGGGTGATGGCACCACCTTCACGACCGTTCAAACCTTGTGATTGAGGAAGATAGTCGCTCACGCCATCACCTCCTGAGCAGTGTCGGATTCTCGATCTGACGTACGTCCAGGATCATCCTGGTGTATTCGGTCAACGAGCCGACAACGTTTGTCGTGAAGGATGCGAAATCTCCGATGGCGGATCTCGAGACCCAGAGGATGTCGTATGCTTGGAGATCGAAGGCCTCCGGATCGAAGGCCGTACCTTCCCTGATCGCCCTGAGGTCGATTTCCCTGCTTACGTAGCCCGAATCGGTCAGGCGCAGCAGGACGATCGATCCCTGCTGGGCCCAGTCCCCGAATCCACCGGCCTCGGCAACCAGGCCCAGGATACCGGCCCTGGCCGATGTTACGGGATAGAGTCCAGGTCGAGTCACTTCACCAAGGACGAAGATCTTCATGCCTTCGATCTTGGTCACGATCACGTTGATGTCCACGTCACGGAACATACGGCCGTAGTCGCGCACGAGCTCGGCCTCGACATCTGCGAGCGAGCGGCCCGACACGGGGCGATTTCCGAGCCCGGCGAAGCTGGCGGTACCGTCAGGCAGGACGAGCACATTCGCCTGATCGAGTTCCTCGCCCGTCAGCGATTCCACGTTGAAGACATCGCCGGGTTGGAGTGTGTACGGGGCAGCCGTACTCCTGGCCACAGCTTCGCGATCCTCGTCCGAAAACTCCACCATCGCCTCTCGCTTCACCACGCCGCCCCCGGACGCACAACCGGACAGCGTCGCGAAGGCGGTGATCAGGACCGTCGTCAGGATGATGGTGGTGGTGCTGGCGCGACGCATGGCCGGATCCTTCCAAACCGTGTCGAGGCTAGATGCGATCATAGATGAACTTCGGCAGCTCGTAACGGCGCCGATTGAAGACGGTTCCCAGCACGTTCACGCGCTTCGACGTCATCATCTCGAGACCGGCCCGGATGATCTCCCACTTCAGGCGCTGCCGCTCGACCACGGCGATGAGGCCGTTGGTGGGGGCGGCCAGCAGGCCCGTCTCCACGCATTCGAGGATAGGAGGGCAGTCCATGATCGTAAAGTCGTAGATTCCCGAGAAGGCGGCGAGCAGCGAGGGGTAGCCGTCGCTGGCCAGGTAGCGGGTGCAGCTGGCGATCTCGGCGCCGGCCGGCAGGACCTGGAGCTTCGTCCCTCCGGGCGATCCGACATAGCTGTCGGGATCGGCCAGGAGCTCGGCGAAGGTCTGGCCTTCCTGGGACAGGAGCTTGCGCTGGGGGCTCTTGTGGTTGGCGTCGACCCAGAGCACGCGGCGGTTCATGACGAAGGCCAGCTGACGCGCCACGTTGTAGGACACGAAGCTCGAACCCTCCCCCTTCACCGATCCGGCGATGCAGATCACCGCTCCGTGGTCGGGGGACTTGAGCTCCATGAGCATGTTGGCCAGCTGCACGAACTCCTCGTACTGCCGGCCCTCGGGGACGGGAAACAGGTTCACGTGATCGAGCGTCGACAGCTCCGACTCGAAGTCGGGCCGGCCCGAGAACCGTTTCTGGAATGCGCGCTGGATCGTGCTCATGCTGCCATCCGTCGGTACGAGACATCGCGGTCGAGCGGGGCGCCGCCGCGTCCGTCTGGTCCCCATGGTCGTTTCGCTTTAGGGGTTTAGGGCTTGTCCCGGCCCCCTGAAAGCCATCGGTCCGTTCTCCGAGAGCTTTAGCAAGAAGCCGTCCAAGTCCCTCCCGGTATGGCAAATGCAGAGTCTCGAGGTGTCGTCTCGTCCATGGGACAGGATACAAGACGCTTTTACCTCTGTCAAACCCCTGCAACGCTGCCCCGACAGAACATCTTGGCCTGAAAGTGGTTGTCGATGTATGGTTTCCGGCGCATCGTCCATCCCGGAGGTCCGAACCCTTGAACCGCAGCATCCTCGTCCTGGGACCCGCCCCACCACCCTTCGGTGGGGTGTCCACCCACATCGTCCGGTTCATGGCCCTGGTGGATGAGCGTGGGTGGAATGCAACCCTTTGTCCCTACACGGGTTCCGTCGCCCAGACCAAGGTCGGCAAGATCCGCGACGCCCTGGGCATGGTCATGGGGGCCTGGAAAGCCCTGGCCGCCGGGCGGTCGGATGTCGTCCACCTGCACTACGCCGGGTTGGGCTATTTCCTGGCGGTGGCGCCCTTCATCCTGATGTCCGGGTCCAGGACGGCCCTCACCCTTCATTCCGTCCGCGTGCTGCAGGACGTGGAGAAACTGCCGGGTTTCCTGCGCCGGGGGGTCCTCGCGCTCATCGACCGTTTCGACCTGCTGGTGCCCGTCCGCGACGGGATCGGCGAGGAGCTCCGGGCCGGCGGCCTGAGCCGTCCCGAGATGGTGGTCATGCCCGCCTTCCTGCCGCCCGCCGTCGCGGAGACCGACCGCGGGCGTCTGCCGGCCGGGCTCGCCGAAGCCCTGGCCCGCGCCGAAGCGGACCGGCGCCTGCGCCTGTGCTGCGCCGCCTACTACCTGGGTCCCGGCTACGGCCACGACGACATCTACGGCGTCGAACTCCTGCTGGCCGCCCTCGACCCCGCCAACGGGGGCCCCGACCGCGACGTCGAGCTGTCGGTGATGGTCTCCAACGCCCCGGGCAACGACGAGCAACGCCGCGCCGAAGCCGCCGTCCGCGCCGCCGCCGACGCCCTCCCCCACGTACGCCTCAACCTGCACTACGGCGAGCCCATGGTGCCGGTCCTCGCCGCCAGCGACGCCTTCCTGCGCCCCTCGCGCGAGGACGGCGATAGCGTGGCCGTGCGCGAGGCCATGGCCCTGGGCGTCCCGGTCCTCGCCAGCGACGTGGTCTACCGCCCCGAGGATGTGACCCTGCTGGACATCGCGGACGAGACGACGGCGGCCGCCGGACTGGCGGCCTTCACGGAAGGGTTGTCGGGGGAACCGAGGGGTGAACTGCGCATCGTCATCGACGACGAGCGGAAGGAAGCCATCGACCGTTTCCTGAAAGCCCTCGCGGGCTAGCCCGCCGCCGCCTCGATCACGTCGCAGATCTCATCCACGAGCCCTGCGTTCAGCGAGTAGGCCTTCGCCTCGGAACGATGCCGGATCTCCACGCGGTCGGGCACCTCGGCGGCGTCGGTCAGCAGGGTCAGGAACCCCTCCTTCACAAGCCACGCGTCCACGTTGCCCTCCCGTCCCCGGAAGAAGCTGTAGGACGGCACGCCCAGCACGGCGGCCTCGCGGGTCATGGTGCCGCCGCCGCTGAAGACCATGTCCATGGCGTCGATCAGGGTCGGGCCGTCGAACACGCGGTCCGGCACGATGACCTCGCCCCTGAATCCGTCCGGCACCAGTTCGAGCTGGTCGGGGGTGCGGGGTAGCAGCACGAGTTGCAGGTCCTCGCGCCCGGAGAGCAGGTCCAGCACCGCGGCCAGCAGCTTCTCCGATTCGGGGTTGTGGTAGTGGGCCGTGGTGGCCGGCGGGCGCAGGAGCACCTTCACGGCGTCGGGCTTCAGGCCCAGGGCCGCAGCCACATCCTCGCCCTCTTCGCGGTCGGCCAGGTAGAGCTCCTCCTTCAGTCCGCCGTAGAGGTGGACCTTCTGGACGGAGACCCCCGCCTCCGCGCAGCGCGCCTCCCCCACGGCGCCGGGCATCAGGATGGTGCGGCAGAACAGGTTGAACAGGCGCGGATCGACCCACTCGTAGTCATACATGGTGACCGTGGGCACGCCCAGAAGCCGCGAGGCGATGGGCAGGGCCCGCGACCCGTGGCCGAACGACACGTCGGCGCCGGCACCCTTCATGTCACCGACCAGCTGCATGGCCCGCCCCAGGGTGCCCATGACCTTGCCCACGATGCCGTCGGCGTACATGCCGCCCACCTGGCGGTAGGGCATGCCGTAGAGGTCCAGGAGCTCGCAGGTTGAGGTGCGGTCTCGCGCCGTGAACACGACGTCGTGGCCGCGCTCGGTCAGACGGGCGTACAGGGGCTTCATGATCAGCACGTGGGGGCCGTTGTCGGCGTCGAACCAGATCTTCACGGCGTGTCCTTCCCGTCCGCGAGGGCCAGCCGCGCGCAGAGGGCGCGGAACATCCAGGCCTGGGACCAGCGGAGGTGGATGACGGGCTGGGAGAACCCGCGGTGCTTCTGGAACCGGAACCCGCCCTGCCTCTCGTCCCACAATTCCTCCACGCCGCGGGCCAGGATCCGGTCCGCGAATTCCACGGCGTCGTCGCGGAAGCGGCGCAGGCGCACGAAGGTCAGGGCGCCCTGGGCGAAGCTGTGGGGATCGAGGGGGTAGAGGTCGTGGGTGTAGTAGCGGGGCGTGCCGTCGTCCTCGAACAGGGCGTCGCGGTAGAACCGCAGGCCCAGGTCCATGGACTCGTCCCAGCGGTCGTCGCCCAGGAGGCGGGCGGTGCGGTCGATGGTCTCCAGGTTGAAGCCCGTGTGGAGGTTGTCGATCCAGTGCCAGTGGTCGGCTTCGCCGTATTCCCAGGCGCCGTCGTCGCGCTGGCGGGCCACCACGAAGTCCACGGCCTTGATCGCGAGGTCGCGCCACATGTCCACCGGGCCGATGCCCGCGGCCACGGCCTGGGCCAGCATGCGGGCGCCGAAGAGGGATGCGTTGTAGACGCGGGTGTCGTCGTCGGGCGAGTAGCTGAAGCACACGCCGTCCACGTGCACGAAGCGCTGCAGGTGCTCGGCCGTGAAGCGGGCCGCGGCCTCCAGGGCCGCACCGGCCGCCGGCGAGCCAGACTGCTCGAGGGCGTCGAGCACGAAGCTGGTGCAGACCACCGTCGGGTGGAAGGCGGGCTGCAGGAAGGCCTTGGACTGCCAGGGGAAGTCGTAGCCCCAGCCGGCCGCCTCGCCGGCGTACCCGGCTGCCCAGGCCTCGGCGGCACCGGGCCGGACCGAGCGGTCGTCGCCCAGGGGCGTGCCGTCGGGTCGCGAGGCGAGGCTCACCAGGGCGTCGCCAAGGCGCGACAGGTCGGCAGCGTCCGCCTCCAGGGCGGGCCACTCGCAAGCGCCCTGCAACAGCAGAGCCAATCCCTTGGGATTGAGTCCGGGAGGCACGCCCAGCAGGGGCCGCAGGTCCACGGGCGACCGCTTGACGCCCTGGATCACCGCGAGGCGCAGGAAACGCGACCGGGAGAGAAGCGGCGCCAGCAGACGGCTGTTGAGGCCGTCGTAGGGGTCGGGGCCACGGAAGTCGCGCTCCCGGGCCCAGTCCCAGACCCGGCGCGCGATGCGCTGCAGATCGGGGTCGGGGGTCAGATCCGGAATCACGACCCGCTCCCCAAAGTAATCGAATCGACATCCAGGGTTCCGGCGCCGGCCAGGCTGTCCAGGGCCAGCAGGGTGGCCAGGGTGGTGGCGATCTGCGACTCGAGGGCGATGGGCGACTTGCCCTCCCTCACACCCTTCACGAACGCCGCCATCTCCTCGGCGTGTCCCTTGCCCGTGAACTTCTTCCGGGACTTGCCCTTGGCGGTGTGGAGGGTCACGGCGCCGAAGTTCTCGATGACGGCCGACCGGCCCGCGCCGTGGACCTCGAGGACCTCCTTGGGCAGGCTCTTGGCCGCCTCGGCGAAGTAGCCGATGGTGCCCACCGAGCCGTCGGCGAAGGCCAGGCTGATCACCACGTTGTCCGCCGCCGTCACCGCCGTGTTGGCGGTGTCGATGCAGTGGGCCGACACCTTCACCGGGTCGGCGCCGCAGAGGAACTGCATGAGGTCGATGAAGTGGCAGACCTCACCGACGATCCGGCCGCCGCCCTCGACCGGGTCCTGGATCCAGTGGTCACGGGGGATGCGCCCGGCGGCCACGCGGTAGTTCATGCACAGGGGGCCGGGGTCGGCGCCGAAGTGGGCCTTGGCCGCGGCGGCCGCCCCGGAGAACCGGCGATTGAATCCCGTGAGCACCACGGGCAGCTTCCCGTCCGACGCCAGGGTTGCGGCCTCGTCGCGGATGGTCGCGAGCTGCTCGCGGTCCAGGCAGAGGGGCTTCTCCACGAACACGTGCTTGCCGGCGCGCAGGGACTCCAGCACCAGGGGGCCGTGCTGGTCGTGGCGCGTGGCCACGATCACGGCGTCGGTGTCGGCGTCCGCGACCACGGCCTCGGGCGACTCCACCGCCCGGGCGAAGCCGTAGCGGTCGCCCACGTCGGTGGCGGTCAGGCCCGTCCGGGTGAAGATGCTCGAGAAGCCCACGTTCTTCTGCCCCTTCAGGGGCGGCAGCAGGAACGTCTGGGCGAAGGAGCCGGCGCCCACGAACCCGATGCGGACGTCGCCGTCGACGGCCTTGCCCGGGGCCAGTTCCACGCCGGCGGGGCGACCTGCGTCCACTTCCGGGTAGTCCAGCAGGATGCCGCAGTAGGGCTCGCTCCGGTCGGCGATCAGGCCGTAGGCCGTCGGGGCCTCGTCGAAGGCGTAGCGGTGGGTTACCAGGGGCATGGGGTCGAAGGTGCCGGCGGCCATCAGGTCCAGCACCGCCTCCATGTTGCGGCCCTCGGTCCATCGCACGAAGCCGTAGGGGTAATCGAGACCGCCCTCCTCGTAGGAGGGGTCGTAGCGGCCCGGGCCGTAGCTGCACGAGACGGAGAACTGGATTTCCTTCTCGTAGTAGTCGGCGCGGGGCAGGTCCATGCCCACGGCCCCCACCACGATCACGCGACCGCGCTGCCGTGCGATGCGGCCGGCCATCTGGACCGGCTCGCTGCTGGCGGTGGCGGCGCAGATCAGCACCATGTCCACACCCTCGCCGCGGCTGAACTCCTGGATGCGTTCCTCCACGGCATCGACACCGAGGCGGGCCACGGCGTCGGCGTTGCCGTGCTCGCTGGCGCGGGCCACGGCGTCGGCGGCGATGTCGGTGGCGAACACGCGGCAGCCGTTGGCCTTCAGGAGCTGGCAGGCCATCAGGCCGATGGCGCCCAGGCCGATCACCACGGCGTTCTCGCCCAGGGTCGGCGACGCGAGGCGCACGCCCTGCAGGGCGATGGACGCCAGGGTGGTCATGGACGCGGCCTCGGCGCTCACGCCGTCGGGCACCTTGACCACGAGGTTGCGGGGCACCACGACCTCGTCGGCGTGGTTCGCGTAGCCGCCGCCGGCGCAGGCCACCAGGTCGCCCGGGGCGAACTCGTGGACGTCCGCCGCGGCCTCGACCACGACGCCCGCCAGGCTGTAGCCCAGAGGCAGAGCGCCTTCGAGCTTGTCGCGGACCTTCTGGATGGTGGCCTTCAGGCCCAGCTGCCCCACCATGTCGATGACCTGCTTGACCTGGTCGGGCTTGGCGCGGGCCTTGCCGATCAGGGACTTGCGGCCGGTCACGATCTTGCCGCCCTCGGTGCCGGGGCTGATGGCCGAACAGACGGTGCGTACGCGGACGCAGCCGGGGGCCAGCATGGGCGCGGGCGCCTCCACCACGCGGACTTCGCCGTTCTTGAGGGTCTGGGCGAGGATCTTCAAGGTCTTGCCTCCGATAGGTCGTGATTCCGCTCGAAATCAAGGTTTCGGCAGGAACACCGAAGGATAAAGCCCCAACGTCGGCAAAGCCAAGTGAGGATCCCGTTCATTTGGTCCTGTCGGGCGCGATCCCGACCGATCCGACGTTGACTCCCCGGCGATCTCGATCATCATGGTCCGGAATCGTCGAACGCCGTCACGGAGAACGGAGCCCATGAAGAGACTCACCGCCACCACCGTGCTGCGCCTCATGCGCCCGCGCCGCCTGGCCTTCTACAACGCGTATCGCGAATCCCAGTGGTGGTCCACGGAGCGCCTCCTGGCCGATCGCGACGAGCGGCTGACCGTCGCCCTCCGGCACGCCTGCCGTCACGTGCCCTTCTGGCGCGACGCCGCCGGCGCGGCCGGGCTGGACCCGGACTCCATCACCGCCGCGGACCTGGGCGCCCTCCCCGCCGTCGACAAGTCCGAGATGCGCGACCGCCTCGACGACTTCCTGGCCGACGACTGCACCGCCGCCGACCGCATCCCCAACCACACTGGGGGCTCGACGGGCACCCCGTTCCGCTTCTTCCTGGACCGGCGCGACGTGGAGGGCCGCCACGCCATCGACATGCGCTGCCGCAACTGGGCGGGCTGGGAACTGGGCGACCGCACGGCCATGCTGTGGGGCCACCTGGGCGACGTGAAGGGCCGCAAGAGCCTGACGGCCCGCCTGAAGAACGCCCTGCTGAACCGGATCCTCACCCTCAACGCCTACACCATGAGCGAGGCGGCCATCCGGGAGTACCGGGACCGGATCGACGGATACGGCCCCTCCATCCTGATCGGCTACGCGTCCGCCCTGGCGTTCATGGCCGGATCGCTGGGCCGGGAGGGCCTTGCGCCTCCCGCCCTGAAGGGGATCATCAGCTCCGCCGAGACCCTCACCGACGAGCAGCGCGCCACCGTCGAGTCCTGGTGCACCGCTCCCCTGCTGAACCGGTACGGCTCACGCGAGATGGGCGTGGTTGCCCAGCAGTGCAAGCCCGACGGCGGGTTCCACGTGAACGCCGAGCGCCTGGTGGTGGAGGTCCTGGGCCCGGACGGGCGCCCCTGCGCCGACGGCGAGCAGGGCGAGATCGTGGTCACCGACCTGGAGAACCGGGCCATGCCCTTCATCCGCTACCGCACCGGCGACCTGGCCGTGGTGGGAGGGTCATGCGACTGCGGACGCGGCCTCCCGGTGCTCTCACGCATCGAAGGGCGCATGTCCGACGTGCTCCAGACCGTCGACGGCCGGTACATCTCGTGCCCCGGCCCCCGCCTGTACTCCGGCGGCATCGACGGGATCGCCCAGATGCAGGTCATCCAGGAGAAGCGCGACGCGTTGCGGGTCAAGCTCGTGCCCGACGCCCTCTGGAACGACGAACGCTCCGCCGAACTGCAGGTGCATCTCAGGGGTCTGGTGGGAGATGTGAACGTGGAGATCGAACTGGTGGACGAGATCCCGAAGACGGCCTCGGGCAAGTACCGCTTCGCCATCTCCCATCTGGAGCGTCCGGGCGGCTAGCGGATCACGCCCGCCATCCTCAACGCCTTCCAAACCTTCAGCTCGAGGCCCGCGGCGGTCCCGCCCAGCTCCTTGCGGCAGGCGGCGATCAGCGGGCCCGGGTGCGTCATGGGGTAGCGACGGCCCGCCACCGTGATGGTGTCGTGGGCTGAGACGCGCCGCAGGTGCGCCGGAACGTCGGCGTTCCAGCGGGCCAGGTCGCGGCTCTTGACGGTGAGGGTGCGAAAGTCCTGGGCAGCGGCCACGTCCCAGCTGGCGTCGCAGTACATGCCGCCGGGCCAGCAGAAGTGGGGAACGTCGCGGCCCAGGAGCTCGGAGAGGTCGCGGCGGGCGCCGACGATCTCGTCGCGGAAACGGTCGAGCATCTCGTCGTCGGTCTCGGGCCTGCCCCGTCCCGTGTCGGCCTCTGCGACGACGGCCTGCAGGGTGTCGCGCCAACCGTGCTCTGCGAAGAACGCTTCGCCGCCGCCGGACGCCACGGCCTCTCGGCAGGCCGGCGCCACGTCCGGGTCCGGGAACCAGCGCCGGATGCCCAGGGACCGGCCGCTCACGTGGATCGGCTCGCCCCAGGGCACGAATCCCGACTGGTCTTCCGACAGGTAGGCGTGCTTGCGGTCGGGGCGTGCGTTCCAGGCCAGCCAGGGCGTCGCCAGGCCGGGCCGGTGGAAGTCCTCGACGTTCCGACCCGTGGGATACCAGGTGTGGGTCCGGGAATGGGACGCCACGGTGATCACGCCCTCCGCATCCATCCGGCGCAGTTCGGCACGATTCAGGAATCCCCACGACTGCAGGTCCGACTCCGCGACGCGCCCCTCCCATACGTCCTCCAGGTTGGGACGCGGCTCCTCGCCGGGGTCGATGAAGTCGGGGTTCACGTAGACCACGCCCTTCCAGCCCTGACGCTTGAGCAGCGGATAGGCGTAGACCCAGTTGTCCAGGTAGCCGTCGTCCAGGGTGATCACCACGGGCCGGCCGTCCGGCTCGGCGCCGCGCTCCTGAACGTCGCGGACCTCGTCCAGGTCGGTGGGCCGGAACCCCCTGGCCTTCAGCCCCGCGATCTGGGCGTGGAACAGGTCCACGTCGCAGATCAGCTCGTTCCAGAGCCAGTCCTTCCGCGTCCGGTTGATCGAGTGGTACATGACCACGGGGATGCGGGGCTTCTGCATGACGCTCACTCCGGCAGCACCGTCTCGAACACGTCGACGGTGTGGTCCAGGGAATGGGTGGCGCTCACGTGCTCGTGGCAGCGACGGCACATGTCGGCATAGCGGTCGGGGTCGTCGAGCAGTTCGTCCATGCGGCGGGCCAGGGAGGCCGGATCGATGTCCACGATGCCGAGCCCGCCCTCCGACAGGATGCCGTCGGGGTCGATCTCGTTGGAGCAGGCGGGGATGCCCCGGGTCCACGAGTAGAGGAAGGTGTTGGGAAAGCCTTCCCATGCGGACGTGTTCAGGAAGATCCGGGCCGACTCGTAGATCTCCCCCACGCGGTCCGGCGGCATGAACCCCACGAAGTCGATGTTGGGGGCGGCCTCGAAGCGGGCCTTCATGTCCTCGTAGTACTCCAGGTCCGCGCCCGGTCCGCCGGCAACGCGGAACGTACGGTGGGGCAAAGCGGCAGCCACTTCCAGCAGCCTGTCGGGGCGTTTCGCCGTCTTGACCGACGCGACCCAGGCGATGTCGACCTCGGCCTCCGTCTTCGGCCCGGCGAAGGGCGGCACCTCGATGCCGTTGGGCACCACCGGCGTCTCCACCCCGAAGTTCTTCCGCATGAGCGCCTGCTGCTCCTCCGACTGGGTCGTCACCCGGTGGGCGCCGCGCAGGCTCCACTCGTAGAGGCGCTTGAACGTGGGCGACAGCCCCTCCAGCTCCTCGCGCACGCAGTGGGGCAGGTTGGCCACCATGAAGGTGTAGCGGGCGCCGAGCAGACGGGCGTAGAGCATGACGAAGAAGGCCAGAAAACGGGTCGAGCGCAGCACGTAGTGGCGGGCGCCGGCGGCGCGCATGGCGCGGAACAGGCGCCAGAGGTTCTTGAGCGCCCGGGTCTTGCTCTTGTCGTACGCCACGCGGTTGGCCCGATAGACCTGGAAGCCGTCGATCTCCTCGTGGAAAGGCTGGCCGTAGTCGCCCACGACGAAGCTGACGGGATGGCCCCGATCGCGCAGCCCGCGGGCGATCTGCACCACCTGGAAGCCGGCGCCGCCGGCCTCCTCGGCCACGCCGGGTCGGAGGGTGGCGTAGACCTCCATGCTGACGAAGCAGATGCCGGGCTGGGCGCTCACGACGAAGCCCCGCGGCGGATCACGTAGCCCTCGCCGTCGCCCCAGATGCGGTCGACGATCAGGCGCATGGTGGGCTCGTCGAAATGGTACGGATCGCGGTAGCGGTCGCGGTCCGCGGTCAGGTCGTTCTCCAGCTCGAAGTCGTAGACCTCACCGAGGGCCGACAGGTCCTCCAGCATGCGGGCGTGCTCGTCCTGGAGGTCGTGGTCGCGGACCACGGCCTGCAGGTCGGAGTGGCTGGGGAAGACCACGAAGAAGAGTCGGGTCCCCCGCGCACGGCACTCGGCGGCGATCTCCGAGATCTCCCGACGGTACTCGACGGGGTCGCGCCACGACCCGAACGTGGCCTCCGCCGTCACCGAGAGCTGATGGTCCCAGAAGGCGTCGCGATCCATGGGGGGACGCCCCACGCGCTCCGGCATCGATCCGAAGAGGGCCGGCAGGAGCTTGACCGTGGACTTCAGGACGTTGCGGTTCACCAGGTAGAGCCCCGGATTGGCGATGGCGCCCCGCACCTCGGCCACGCGGTTCTTGGCGTCGGCCCCGTTCCACAGGTTGAGGTTCACGCCGATGGCGACCTCCTCGAGGTCCGTCAGCCGCGCCGCGATGCGGTAGGTCTCGACGGCCTCGCGCATGGACCCGCCGCCGTAGGCGAGGTTGTCCCAGCGCTCCCCCGAGGCATCGCTCACGACGTCCTCGTCCAGCGACATCATCCGCGAATCCCCCAGCATGATGCGGGGCGCGGGGTCGGCGCGGTACTCGAGGATCTTCCACATGGCGTAGTTGAGTTCGTAGGCAACGTTGCGCCGGGCCTCCACGGACACCGCGCCGTCGCCGAAGTACCCGTACGGGTCCACGGCCGCCACCAGCGCGACGTAGATCGCGACCGGCACGGCGAAGATCGCCATCCTGCCCAGGAACCCTCGCGTCGTCATGGTCTGCTCACGCTCCTAGAACTGGAAGTAGATGAACTGCTGGGCCTGGTTGTAGGCGCCGAGGAAGACCACGGCCCCGAGCAGCGCGTAGTAGAATGCCCACCGCAAAGCCACGGGCTTGGACGCCAGGATGTCGCGCCCGCTCCCGCCCCGCTGCTGCCACTGGACGGTCTCGAGGGCCACGATGGCCAGCAGCAGGACCACCAGGTCCTCGCGCCCGAGGCCCAGGCCGCGCATGAGACCGTACACGTACGTCGTGTCCAGGGACAGGACCCGTCCGAGGGACTCGCCCAGGCCGTCGCCCAGGTGCCCCACGATGTGGAAGGCGTCGCCCACCGAGTTGGCGCGGAAGAAGACCCACGCCAGGCAGGTCAGGGCGAAGGTCCAGGCCGCGGCGGGGACCTTGTACCACCAGCTGCTCTCGTCGAGGCGGAAGGCGGCCAGGCTGCGGGCTTTGAGACCCGCCGTCAGCACCTCACCGATCAGGTACAGGCCGTTGAGCCCGCCCCAGATCACGAAGGTCCAGTTGGCGCCATGCCACAGCCCGCTGACCAGGAAGGTGGCGAAGAGGTTGAAGTACCAGCGCGACTTCCCCACGCGATTGCCGCCCAGCGGAACGTAGAGGTAGTCGCGGAACCAGGACGACAGCGAGATGTGCCACCGCTTCCAGAACTCGGAGATGGACTTGCTGTAGTACGGCCGGTCGAAGTTGCGCATCAGGTCGAAGCCCAGCACCTGGGCCGAGCCGATGGCGATGTCCGAGTAGCCCGAGAAGTCGCAGTAGATCTGGTAGGCGAAGAAGAACGTGGCGATCAGGTACTCGATGCCGCCGTGGGCCCCTGGATCGTTGTAGATGGTGTTGACGATCACCGCCGCCCGGTCCGCGATCACGACCTTCTTGAACATGCCCCACATGATGAGCTGGAGCCCCCGGCGCACCCGCTCCGCATCGAACGACACGTTGCGGTGGAACTGGGGCAGCAGGTTCATGGAGCGCTCGATGGGGCCGGCCACGAGCTGGGGGAAGAACGACACGTAGAGGGCGAAAGTCGTCAGGTTTCGCTCCGGCTCCTGGCGTCCGCGGTAGACCTCGATGGTGTAGCTCAGGGTCTGGAACGTGTAGAACGAGATGCCCACCGGCAGGAGCACGTCGAAGGCCGCCACCCCGTAGGTGATGTCGAACCGCTCGAAGACCGCCCGCGCCGAATCGTTGAAGAAGTTGAAGTACTTGAAGGCGAAGAGCAGGCCCAGATTGCTCATCAGGCTCAGCACGAGCCACTTCTTCCGCGGACCCTTCTCCGTCAGGGCGGACATCCTGAGGCCGGCCGTGTAGTCGATGAGCGTCGACGCCACGATCAGCAGGATGTACTCCATCTTCCAGCACATGTAGAAGTAGTAGCTGGCCGCGAGCAGGAAGAGGTTTCTCCACCGGCGCGGCAACGTGAAGAAGAGCACCACCGCCGCGGGGAAGAAGAGGATGTAGTGGAGGGAATTGAAGAGCATCGGTCGTCCTCTTATCGCGCTCGTGCCGCCAGGGCGGTCCGGTAGATGTCCTCGATGCGGCCCGCAACGGCCTCGATGGCGTAGTCCCGCTGCACGCGGGCCCGCGCGGCGGCGCCCAGGGCGGCGGCCCGGTCCGGGTCGCGCAGCAGGGCGTCGATGCCGTCGGCCAGCGCGGCCGGGTCCGCAGCCGGGACCAGCAGGCCGCTCTCGCCGTCGTCGACGGCGTCGGGCATGCCGCCGACATTCGTGGCCACGATGGGCCGCGCCGCGGCCATGGCCTCCAACAACGCCACCGAGAGGCCTTCGCGCAGGCTGCTCATGACCCACACGTCCATGGCCGACAGCAGGTCCGGGATGTCGTTGCGGCGGCCGGCCATGAAGACCCGGTCCTCCAGTCCGGCGGCGCGGACGGCGTCGGCGGTCTCCCCGCGCAGAGGGCCGTCCCCCACCATCAGCCAGCACAGTCCGGGGTGGGTGTCGGCCAACCGGCCGAGCGCCTCGATCAGGAACGGGTAGCCCTTGGCCTCGACCACGCGCCCCACCGTCCCGATCACCGGGCGGTCCGCAGCGATGCCGAACTCCTCGCGGATCCGCGCCCTTCCCGCCGCGTTGACCGGGTCGTCGGGCACCGCCACGCCGTTGGGCACGACCGTGATCCGCTCCGGCGCCACCTTCTCCCGGGCCAGCCGGATATCGCGCCCGTCTTCCGCCACGCAGATGTGCATGCTGGTCCAGCGGCTCAAATACCGGTCGACGGCCACCCGCCACCACGACTTCCACAGCTCCTTGCCGTGCTCCGTAGTGACCAGCGCCGGCACGCCCGCCTTCCGGCCCGCGAGACGGCCCCACAGGGCGGCCCCGTGCATGTGGGTGTGCACCACGGAAACGCCCTCGTCCCGCATCCAGCCGGAGAATCGCGACAGGCTCGACGCGAACGTCCGCCAGCGCACCGGCATGACCACCACGGGAATGCCGTGGCTCTCCACCAGATCGGCCAGTTCGCCGCGCTGGGTCAGGCACACGACGGTGTGCCGGAACTCCTCGCGGTCGGCGGCCAGCAGGTAGTTCACGAGCTGGCGTTCCGCCCCTCCCGTGCGGAGCGTACCGATGACGTGGGCCACGTGGCGGGGTCCTGCGGTGCGGGTCGACATCACGACCCTCCGGCGGAGACCGGCAGCCGTGCGGTCACCCAGGACCGCACCTTGGCCAGGCTCTGCAGGTAGAAGGTCCAGACTTCGGCCGGTCGCGCCACGTAGATCAGCCCCCCGCCCACGGTGCGGTTGAGCAGGTGCAGGAGCACCAGGCGCCCGAACACGATGATCACCACGTGGGCCGCGATGATGCCCATGGGCCCTGCGAGCTTCATGCCGCCCCACTGGGCGAACGGCGCCACCGCCAGCAGCACCAGGTGCCAGCGCAGCACGATGTCGACGCGGTCCATGGCCCGCAGGATCAGCGTCGCGTTGAACAGGACGTTGAGGTAGGCCAGGGAGTTGAGGCGGAAGATGTCCACGGCGCCGCCGTACTCCGGCGGGAACAGGAATCCGATGATCAGCTCCGACGCCAGGATCAACGCCACCACCGACGGCACGGCCACGCCGTAGATGCTCGTCTGGATGCGGCGCCAGAGATCGCGGATCCCCTGATGGTCCCCCTGCTGGTCCATGGCCGCGAACTGCCCGAGGGCCACCACGGCGATGGACTGCATGTAGATCTCCACCACCGGCACCTGGGTGCAGCCCGCCGAGTAGACGGCGAAGGCCTCGGTGCCGTAGTAGCGGTTGAAGACGAAGTTGTGCATCCTCATCAGGATGGTCCAGACGGTGCCGCCGAGTCCCAGCAGCACGCCGTACCGGATCTGCTCGCGCAGGCCCATGAAGTAGGTCTCGGAGCGGAAACCCCTCATGCCGAAGTGGATGTAGCTCACGACCACCACGAGCTGGAAGAGCCTGGCGGCCACCAGGAAGCGCAGGATCACCTCCAGGTCGCGGGTCTGCCACGCCACGAGCACGGTTCCGACGCTGGTCAGCACCTGCCCCATGATGTCGATGGCCGCAGCCTGGCGGACCTTTTTCCGCGCCAGGACGTAACAGTCCCCCGCGACGCAGAGCATCATGATCATGGTGTAGGCGACGAGCTCCGGATAGAACGTCTTCAGGAGATCCATCTGGAGGAAGGCGCTGAGCTCGTCCAGGAAGAAGGCCGCCACGGCGAAGGCCGTGCCGAAGATCACGACGTTCAGCATCAGGCTGTTCACGAAATAGGCGCCGGCGTTCTTCTCGTCCCTGGGAATGAAGTAGTAGAGTCCCTGGTTGATCCCCAGCTGGAAGACGATGGCGAACATCACCTCGATCAGAAAAAACTGGCGGTACGCTCCGAAATCCGCTTGTGTCAGCATCCGGGTGAGGGCGTACGGCACCATGAACCGGAACGTGAGTCCGAGCATCTTGGACGCGAAGATGTACAACGACCGGCTCAGCATGAACGTCGTCCAGTTCGGAAGAACGGGGAATGCCTCGGGAGTCGGGACATCCTAACCAATTCCGGGATTTCGCGCAATGAAACGACCTTCTCTCTCGCATGAATCCACGATGAAGCGGCGCCGGACCCTGATGGGGGCCGCGGCGCTGGCCTGCGGTCTCCTTTCGACCGTCGCGGCCGCCGACTTTAGCCCTCGTCTGGTGGCGTATCCCAAGGATTCCCAAGACGTTTCGGGCCGCACGGCCACCGCCGCCTCCCGCGGCGAGTCCCCCGACTGCGCCGGCGCCGTCTCCCTGGCCGTCTCCGCCTCCCTGGACACGGTCCTCAGCGGCGACACCACCGGCGGCACCTCCCAGGTGGGCGCCTACGCCTGCACCCACTGGGACGAGTCCGGACCCGAGGCCGTCTTCGCCCTCCAGGTGGAGCAGGACGTGCTGCTCAGCGCCGCCATCGCCGGCCCCGGTGGCGACGACCTGGACCTCTTCCTCCTGTCCGACTGCGACAGCGACTCCTGCGTGGCCGCCCATTCCGCCGCCTTCACGGTGGAGCTGAACGCCCGAGCCGAGCCCTGGTTCCTGGTCGTGGACGGATACGACGGCGCCGAAGGCCCCTTCGAGCTGGCCCTGTCGGCCGCCCCCGCCCTGCTCTCCCAGGACGCCTGCGACGGCGCCCTGGACGTGGCCTGCGACACCACCTCGTTCCAGGGCACCGTCTTCGACGCCCCCAACCTCGTGACCCTGGCCGACTGCGGCTCCTACTCGGCCTTCGGCGGCGAGGACTGGTTCGCCCTGACCCTGCCCGACAGCGCCGAGGTGTCGGTGACCGCCGGCAACTGTACGTTCGACGTGGCCGTGTGGGTCTTCGAGGGTTGCGGGCCCGATCCCGTGTGCATCGGCTATGCCGATTCGGGCCTGTCCGGCATCTCCGAGCTCTGGGAGTGGGTCAACGACACCGGCGGGGAGACCACCGTCTACCTGGGCGTGGATTCCATCTCCCCCATCGGCACCGACACCGGCGACGACCCCCTGGAGGGCCTCTTCGACCTGGAGGTCTCCTGCACGGTGCCCGTGGCCGCGGAGCGGGTCTCCGCGGGCGGGCTCAAGTCGTTGTTCCGCTGATCGTTGATCCTTCGACAACCCCGATCGCGCCTCGGACCTTGATCAACGCCCCCCCCGGCGCTTACTCTGGGCTGCCGAGATTCCGCACCTGAGACCCGGGCTGGAAGGGATGGAGCCGATGCCCGCCACCGCCAAGACCAAGACCCGCACCACCGCCACGGCCCAGTCCATGGCCAAGAAGCAGCGCGAGATCTCCATCAGCGAGTTCTTCACCAAGAACCGCCATCTGCTGGGGTTCGATTCGCCCGCCAAGGCCCTGCTGACCACCATCAAGGAAGCCGTCGACAACTCCCTGGACGCCTGCGAGGAAGCCGGGATCCTGCCCGACATCCTGGTGGAGATCCGGCCTGTGGCCGTCAACGGCAACGGCCGGTCCAACGGGAACGGCGCGTCGCTGGAGATGGAGTCCGAGAAGGCCGCCAGGAAGAAGGGCGCCGTGGCTCCCACCAAGGAGGAGCGGTACCGGGTCATCATCGAGGACAACGGCCCGGGCATCGTGCGCGCCCAGGTGCCGCGCATCTTCGGTAAGCTCCTCTACGGCTCCAAGTTCCACAGCCTGCGCCAGAGCCGCGGGCAGCAGGGCATCGGCATCTCCGCCGCCGGCATGTACGGGCAGCTCACCACGGGCAAGCCCGTGACCATCGTCAGCCGCACCGGGCCCACCGTCGAGGCCCACCGCTTCGAGCTCGTGCTGGACATGAAGAAGAACGAGCCGGTGGTGCAGGTGGACGAGGAGATCGAGTGGCACAAGGACCACGGCACCCGCGTGGAGATCGAGCTCACCGGCTCCTACAAGCGCGGCCAGCACTCCGTGGACACCTACCTGGCCCAGACCGTGGTGGCCAACCCCCACGTGAGGCTGGTGTACCGCTCCCCCAAGGGCGAACAGCACGTCTACCCCCGGGCTGCCGAGGAGCTGCCGGTGGAAGCCCGCGAGATCCAGCCCCACCCCTACGGCGTGGAGCTGGGCATGATGCTGCGCATGCTCAAGGAGACCAAGCAGCGCAACATGACGGGATTCCTGAAGAACGAGTTCTGCCGCGTGGGGCCCAAGACCTGCGGCCAGATCCTGGACGCCTGCGGCTTCACGGCCCGCAAGTCGCCCAAGCACATGAACCAGGACGACGTGCAGACCCTGCTGGACGTCATCAACGAGACGAAGATCCCCAACCCGCCCACCGACTGCCTCTCGCCCATCGGGTCTGAGCTGGTGCTGGCGGGTCTGGACCAGGGCTACGACGCCGAGTTCTACACGGCCGTGTCGCGCCCGCCGGCGGTGTACCGCGGCAACCCCTTCCAGATCGAGGTGGGCCTGGCCTACGGCGGCAAGCTGGAGGGCGACAGCCTGGCCACGGTACTGCGCTTCGCCAACCGCGTGCCCCTGCTCTACCAGGCCTCGGCGTGCGCCGTGCACAAGGCCGTGCTGACCAACAACTGGCGCAGCTACGGGCTGCAGCAATCGCGGGGGGCGCTGCCCACCGGGCCGCTGGTGATCTTCGTGCACATGTCCTCGGTCTGGGTTCCGTTCACGTCGGAATCCAAAGAGGCCGTGGCCCACTACCCGGAGATCGTCAAGGAGATCAAGCTGGCCCTGCAGGAGGCCGGCCGGCAGCTCCATCGCCACATCCGTCGACGGGTGCGGGAGAAGGAGGCGCTGAAGAAGCAGTCGTACATCCAGAAGTACATCCCCCACATCGGAGACGCCCTGCGGGACATGCTCGAGCTGGACGAGGCGGCGCGCGAGGACATCATCGTGACGCTGACCGACACCCTCGAACGCAGCCGGAAGATGTAGCCATGAAGGCGAAGTACGACGCGTACCTGGACCACCTCCGCGGCATCCACGCCCTGAACACGGCCCTCGGGCTGCTGGGCTGGGACCAGGAGACTTACATGCCGCCCCGCGGCCTGGGCCAGCGGGCCGCGGCGCGATCGCACCTGTCGGGCCTGGTCCACGACCGGATCGTGGGCGCCGACCTGGGCGCGTTGATCGACGATCTCACCGGCATGGAGCTGCCCGAGGTGCAGGCCGCGTCGGTGCGCGAGACGCGCCGCGACCGCGACCGCGCCGTGAAGGTGCCCCGCGATCTGGTGACCGAGCTGGCCGAGACCACCACCATGGCCCAGCAGGCCTGGACCGAGGCCCGCGCGGAGAGCGACTGGTCGAAGTTCGCGCCGCTGCTGGAGAAGGTCGTGGACCTGCGCCGCCGCGAGGCGGAGGCCGTGGGCTACGAAGGCGAACCCTACGACGCCCTGCTGGGCGAGTACGAGCCCGGCGCCGTCGCCGCCGACCTGGAGCCCGTGTTCGCCGAGCTGCGCGACGGCCTGGTGGACCTCATGGGCCGCATCAACGCCGCCGGTCCCCGCGACGACGACGAGCTCCTGCGCCGCGAATGGCCCGTGGAGGGCCAGGACCGCCTGGGCCGCATGGTGCTGGACGCCATGGGCTTCGACTTCCAGGCCGGGCGCCTGGACGAATCGACCCACCCGTTCACCAGCGGCACCTCCCCTGCGGACGTGCGCCTGACCACCAAGTACGACGCCCTGGACCTGGCCACGTCGCTGTACTCCACCATCCACGAGGGCGGCCACGGACTCTATGAGCAGGGCCTGCCCGAGGAGCACGCCGGCACGCCCCTGGGCGAGGCCTGCAGCCTGGGCATCCACGAGTCGCAGTCACGGCTGTGGGAGAACCAGGTGGGACGGTCACGGCCGTTCATGACCTGGCTCATGGAGCGGCTGGCGGAGATCTTCCCGGACCGGGTGGTCGACCTGGACGCCGACGCCCTGTACCGCGCCTTCAACGTGGTGCGGCCGTCGCTCATCCGCATCGAGGCCGACGAGGTCACCTACAACCTGCACATCCTGCTGCGCTTCGAGCTGGAGCGGGCCCTGTTCCGCGGCGACGTGGCCGTGGCCGACCTGCCCGCCCTGTGGAACGAGCGCATGACCGCCGACCTGGGCGTGACCCCGCCCGACGACGCCCGCGGCGTGCTCCAGGACATCCACTGGAGCTTCGGCGCCCTGGGCTACTTCCCCACCTACACCCTGGGGAACCTGTACTCGGCCACCCTCTTCGCCGCCGCCCGCCGCGACATGCCCGACATGGACGACCGCATCGCCGCCGGCGACCTGAAGCCCCTGCTGGGGTGGATGCGCGAGAACGTCCACGTGCACGGCCGCCGCTGGACCGCGTCCGAGCTCTGCCGTCGCGCCACGGGCACCGGCCTGACCTGCACCGATTTCCTCGACGCCATGAACGCCAAGTTCGGGACGCTCTACGCGTCCTGACGGGAGGACCCCTTGCCCAAGAAGCCCACACCCGAGAAGGAACAGCAGGAGCTGGACTTCAACGCCCCGTCGACGCCCGCGAAGAAGGCGAAGGCCGCCCCGAAGAAGGTCGCCCCGAAGAAGAAGACCGCTCCGAGGTCGACCGTCGCGAAGGCGAAGACGGAGAGCCCCGCCCGCACCAGCGCCACGGCGCGCACGCTGATCGGCCGCATCGACGGCGAGGCGGAGGGCATCCGCGGCAGCATCCTGAAGGGCGCCAAGCCCTCCATGAAGTTCCCGGTGCGCTCGCTGCAGAACGTGAAGTACCAGCCCAAGGTCGGCTACTTCGAGCTGAAGGGTAAGAAGAAGGAGCGGACGCTGACCGTCAGCACCGTCAAGACCTTCGCCCAGACCCTGAAGATGATGTCCTTGTCCAAGGAACTGGTGGAGACCGACGACATCGCCACCAAGCGAGAGGCGTACTACGTGTCCAAGAACTGGGCCGAGGCCCGGTTCAAGGAACAGCCCGAATCCGACGCGGTGATGGAGGACGTCGAGGCGTTCTTCGCCGTGAACCGCGAGCAGCTGGGCTTCGTGCCCGAGGAGAAGGGCGGCGACGTGGCCGGCCGGCTCGTGGTGATCGACCACGACCGCGACACCGGCGAGGAGCTGCGCATCGACTGCACCAAGTTCGGCAGCGGCGCCTACTCGGTGCCCATCTCGGTGGAGGACCTGAAGTTCGAGACGGACGCCAAGTTCATCCTCTGCATCGAGACCGCCGGTATGTTCCAGCGCCTGGTGAAGCACAACTACTGGAAGACCGCCGACTGCATCCTGGTGTCGTTGGGTGGCGTACCCACCCGCGCCTGCCGCCGCTTCGTGCGCCGGCTCAGCGACGAGATGCGCATCCCCGTCCACGTGTTCGTGGACGGCGACCCCTACGGCTTCACCAACATCTACCGCACCCTGAAGGTGGGCAGCGGCAGCGCCGCCCACCTCAACGAGTTCTTCTGCGTGCCGCAGGCCAGCTTCCTGGGCATCACGCCCCAGGACATCGTGGACTACGACCTGCCCACCCACCCCCTGAAGGACGTAGACATCAAGCGGGCCAAGGACGCCCTGAAGAACGACCCGTTCATCCTGCATCACAAGCCGTGGCAGCTCGCCCTGCTCAAGATGGTCAAGATGGGGGTCCGCGCCGAGCAGCAGGCCCTGGCCAAGCACGGCCTGAACTACGTGATCGATGAGTACCTGCCCCGTAAACTGTCGGACGTGAAGGCGTTCCTGCCCTAGGAGGATGAGATGAGAACCGCGCGCCTCGTCATGGTCGTCGCCCTGATCGCCGTCGTCGTCGGCTGCGCCACCACCGGCCCCGACGGCGAGCGCAGCCTGATCCTCATCGACACGCCCACGGAGATCCGCATGGGCCTGGAATCGGACCGCGGCATCCGCGAGGAGTACCCGGTGCTGCAGGATCAGGCGATCGGTGCCTACGTGGCCGAGATCGGCGCCTCCGTGGCGGCGCACAGCTCCCGCACCGACGTGGAGTACACGTTCACGGTGCTCGACAGCGACGTGGTGAACGCCTTCGCCGCGCCGGGCGGATTCATCTACGTGACCACCGGCCTGCTGGCCATGGCCGGCGACGAGGCCGAGGTGGCCTGCGTGCTCTCCCATGAGGTGGGCCACGTGATCGGTCGCCACTCGGTGCGCGGCATCCAGAACGCCATGGGCCTGCAGATGGCCGCCCAGCTCCTGCTGGGCGAGGACAACGAGGCCTGGGGCCAGGTGGCCGGCCTGGGCGCGGGCCTGTTCATGATGAAGAACAGCCGCGACCACGAGTTCGAAGCCGACCGCTTCGGCGTGAAGCACGCCGTGATGGCCGGCTACGACCCCGACGGCATGATCCGCTTCTTCGACAAGCTCATCCAGCTCCACGGCGCCGGCCCCGGCGGCGTGGCCGGCTGGCTGAGCACCCACCCGGACACCGGGGAGCGCATCGACCGCGCGGCCGTGGCCATCGACGCCTACGACATGAACGGCCACCCCCGCAACCGCTTCACCGACCGCTACCTGAACCGGACCGCGTCGTTGCGGCCCTAGGAGATCCCCTTGCGTTCCATCCTCGTCATCGCCCGCACCCACCTGTTCCCCGGCCTCAGTCCCCAGGGTTTCCTGCCCGGCGACGCGGTCGACGTGGACGCCCTCGGCCCCCACCTGTTCTTCGCCGAGCGCGACTACATGGAGCAGTGCTCCCACTACAAGCAGATCATCCCCTACCTGGTGCTGACCCGCGGCACCGGCGACGACGCCCGCGTGCTCTGCTACCAGCGCCGCGCCAAGCACACCGAGCAGCGCCTGGGCGGCCTGTGGTCCGTGGGCTTCGGCGGACACATCGAGCCCATCGACCGCGACGCCCCCGAGGTGGCCGAGCACGGCCTGATGAAGGCCTCGGCCCTGCGCGAGCTGTCGGAGGAGACGGGCATGACCGTGGGCGCCGACGCGCTGGTGGCCGCCGGATTCATCAACTCGGACCGCGAGGACGTGTCGAGCGTGCACTTCGGGGCGGTGTTCAGGATCGCGCTGGACGGCGTGGCGGGAACGGACGACGAGGTGCTGGCGACGGTCACTGCGCAGGCCGAGCCGCATCAGGCGCGGTGGGTGCCGGCGGCGTACCTCAAGGGGATGACGTGCGAGGGGGACGGGCCGGATGGAGGCACGTTCGAGGATTGGTCGCGGATTGTGGTGGAGGGGATGTTCAGCTCCGTCACTTGATCAGCGTCACTCTCTCGGAGACCGCACGACCCTCGTAGACGAGTCGCACGTGGTATACGCCTGCAGCGACCGTACTGCCCGCATCGTCACAGCCATCCCATGTCAATTCGGACTCGCCTGACGAGGCAGACCCATCGTGTAGAGTCCTGACGCGTCTCCCCATCTGGTCATAGACGGAGACATCGATCTGACCCGGGGCAGGCAAAGTGAAGCTGATGGATGTGGCAGGATTGAAGGGGTTGGGACAAGGCGGTGACATAGAAAGCGGCAATCGCCTAATCGGCTCCGATCCCTCTTCCAATTCGTTTCCAACGAGTTGGCTATCTTGTAGCGGATAAGAGTAGATTCCCGATTTATCGTACGTGATAAGGTGGTCGCCGGCGATCCCGGCGATCAGCCCTGGAGTCGACGCTATCCTGGCAACGAGGGCCGGAGCATACATGTCGCTCACATCGTAGATCTCCATCCCTGAATCCGCTGTCGTATCATAGATATTGGTGACCGGCGTTACGTAAGCGAGGTCATCATGGAGTGCCATGCG